>NZ_QGTU01000002.1:0-691670 GCF_003182295.1 Pantoea sp. AG702
TGACCCCATGCCGAACTCAGAAGTGAAACGCCGTAGCGCCGATGGTAGTGTGGGGTCTCCCCATGCGAGAGTAGGGAACTGCCAGGCATCAAACACGTAAAGAAGCCCTGAACTGACGTTCAGGGCTTTTTTACGTCTGCGATCTGGCAGACAACCCCTCATCTCTGCGCCGTTCCGGACCGGACGATCCCTTTACCGGCGTTTAGCGGGCAACGGTGAACCAGCAGCAAGGCACGGGTGCAGTGGCGGAGCGACGTAAAACACAGGCACGTCATCTGGTACACGGCAGACAGGCTGTTATCAGTAGGCATCTTTGAAAACGCCTTAAAATCGTTGAAGATCGCCTGGTTGAGTTGGATAAGATGGGCAGCATTAATTAAAGACAAAAAAAGACCAGCTATTTTAAAAACGCGGAATGCGTTTAAAAACAGCCGGTCACGTGCTTTTTTAGCGCCGATATTATTTATATAATTCAGCGGTTACGTGGGCATAATTATTGGTGTCTGCACTGATAACTCTAAAATGATCGCCTTGTTGTTTCGCCTGTCTGGCAATTTTAGAGACCGCGCCATCCAGTGTTAATGAGGTGGCAGAGACGGTTTGTGCAAAACAACCGAAAGACATCAATGAAAATGCCACGGCAGCAGCAGCTGACGTTACTTTATTGATTTTCATAATATTACCCCTTTATTTCAGTTGATGAAGGAGTCTGTCTGGCTCCGTTAAAATTAAACTAGCAGAGTATGTGCAGTTTAAAATTAACGCCCTGTGCTCTAATTAATATCAACCTGCTAGCATTATTTTCAGTATGTAAAAGAGAATATCAGCAGGTTAAATCTGTAGGGATTTAATACTGGAATAATATAACTATACACTGGAATATCTTTCAGCCTGATTGTTTACAGCGCATAGTGAGATGCACTTTCCAGTTATGCCCGCTGACCAGCTCGTAATCTAAAAAACCGTCAAGTCGTCCGCACAGTGATTTATCTGACCTTCGCCTGTACAGCCTGAACACGTTCACAAAGCCCTGTCCACCTGGGCGAAGCTGTATCCCGCTGTCAGCTGTCAACATGATTCCGTTAAAGGCCAGTTCCGCAGCCTTGATGGTTTTAGCGCATCCGTTCTCTTTTTACCTTTCTGGTGTTTCGGTGACGCCGATTCGGAAACAGGATAAAGGAGCACAGCAGCGGTCAGGTATGCGCATCAAGAGGCTACCTTGCGACAGATAAGCGCTATATAATCTCTTGCATTACGCTTCGGGGAAACCTTATTGAATACAACATTAAAGCGCCTGATGCTTGCAGGCATAGTGACGCTTACCGCCTTAAACAGTTACGCCAGCCGTGTTGTGACCGATCAAATTGGCCGCACCGTTACGATTCCAGATCGGGTTGATCGTGTGGTCGTGCTTCAGCATCAAACGCTGAATCTCCTGGTGCAGTTAAACGCGACAGATAAAATCGTAGGGATTCTCGCTAACTGGAAGCAGCAGCTAGGGGACAATTACGCGACGCTGGTACCTGAACTGACGCATAAAGCGCTGCTGGGTGATTTGACCCACGTGGATTTGGAAAAGCTGGTTGCGCTGCATCCACAGGTGGTATTTGTCACTAACTATGCGCCAAAAGAGATGATTGACCAAATCTCTGCATTGGGTATTCCGGTCCTGGCAATTTCATTGCGCCATGACGACGCCGGACAGCAGGGTGAGATCAACCCCAATATGCAAAACGAAGATCAGGCGTACGACCTGGGTATAAAAGAGGGGATTACGCTGATTGGGGAAGTCGTCAACAGGCAGCAGCAGGCCAAAGCGTTAATCTCAGCGGCATTCGCCGGTCGTCAGATCGTCACCGACCGTCTCAAAAATATCCCCGAGCAGCAGCGTGTTCGCGCCTATATGGCTAATCCCGATCTGACCACCTACGGAGCGGGTAAATATACCGGCCTGATGATGGCGCATGCCGGTGCCCTTAACGTGGCGGCCTCGTCGATTCAGGGATTCAGGCAGGTCAGCATGGAGCAGGTTGTCGTATGGAACCCACAGGTCATCTTCGTTCAGGACCGCTATCCACAGGTGGTAAAGGAGATTCAACAGAATCCCCTTTGGCGAACCATTGATGCAGTGAAACATCACCGGGTATGGCTGATGCCTGAGTATGCCAAGGCATGGGGCTATCCCATGCCGGAGGCCATAGGGTTAGGCGAACTGTGGATGGCGAAAAAACTCTACCCAGATAAATTCCGCGACATCGATATGCAGCAGCAGGCTAATCGCTGGTATCAACGGTTCTACCGGACGTCATACCATGAGAAATCTACAGGTTCTGGCAGCAGGTAGCCTGCGTGACGTGTGGAAGATGCTCATGACCGCCTTCCATGCCGAATCCGGCTTAACCGCAAATACTCAGTATGGGCCAGCCGGTCTGCTGCGTCAGCGCATTGAACAGGGTGAAATATGCGACCTGTTTGTGTCGGCTAACCTACAGCATCCAGAAAAGCTGCGCCAACAAGGCCTGGCAGATCATACCGGCCATTTTACAAATAACAAGCTTTGCCTGACGGCTAAACGTGATTGCGTCATTGAACAGGATGACTGGCTGTCGCTATTACTCCGTGAGGATTTGCGGCTGGGAACCTCAACGCCGCTTTGCGATCCCTCAGGTGATTACACCCTGGAGTTGTTTGACCATATCGAACAGCGCCATCCCGGTTGTGGCGATGCACTCAGGCAAAGAGCGATCGCGATGGTTGGCGGACCAGACAGCTTGCCTGTGCCTGCGGGTGACCTGGCGGCGCAGTGGATTATCAGTGCAGGCCATGCTGAGCTGTTTATCGGCTACGCCAGCTATGCGCCTCGCCTGGCTCGTTTTTCCCAGCTTCGGGTTTTTAACATTTCTTCCACTTACAATGTCCAGGCACGATATGGCTGGGCCACGCTGTCCGCCGCTGCCAGGCCGCTCGCGGCATTCCTGAGTTCCGATACCGCGCAACAAATTTTACGCCAGTACGGTTTTCTGTCCCTCAGCCAGTGACAGAACAGGCTTTCAATTTCTTTTCCGCAGGGGCGCGCTTAGCGAGATGTCACATCTCTGCCCCGCGCCTTGAAACTTTTTCACCTGTTGATATGCAGACTCGACATTTAGCCTTTAACTGGTTATCTTTGGCTGTCTGGATGTCTAAACGTGTATATGGTTACTAGAGGTGATTAAGCTATGCCAATCAGGGTCCCCGACGAATTACCGGCAGTGAATTTTTTACGTAACGAAAACGTCTTTGTGATGACGTCGTCACGTGCCAGTGTTCAGGAGATCCGTCCGCTTAAAGTGCTGGTTCTTAATCTCATGCCCAAGAAGATTGAGACAGAAAACCAGTTTCTGCGCTTACTCTCTAACTCACCGCTGCAGATCGATATCCAGCTACTGCGCATCGACAGCCGGGAGTCGCGGAATACACCCAGCGATCATCTCAACAACTTCTACTGCAATTTTAACGATATTCAGCACGATAACTACGATGGCTTAATCGTGACAGGTGCGCCGCTGGGCCTGGTTGAATTTAACGATGTGGCTTACTGGCCGCAGATAAAACAGGTGCTGGAGTGGGCGAAAGATCATGTTACCTCAACGCTGTTTGTCTGTTGGGCCGTCCAGGCGGCATTAAACATTTTATATGGCATTCCTAAACAGACCCGGCAGACTAAACTGGCGGGCGTCTTTGAGCATCAGATACTGCATCCCCATTCCTTACTGACGCGGGGATTCGACGATAATTTCCTCGCTCCCCATTCACGTTACGCTGATTTCCCGACGCAGCTCATCACGGATTATACCGATCTGGAATTATTTGCTGAATCGGAACAAACCGGCGCGTATCTGATGGCGAGCAAAGACAAAAGGCTGGCGTTTGTGACCGGGCATCCGGAGTACGATGCACTGACGCTGGCGGGAGAGTTTCAACGCGACTATGAAGCCGGGCTGAATCCTGAAGTACCCTATAACTATTTCCCACAGGATAATCCGCAGCTTACACCGCGCGCCACCTGGCGTAGCCATGGAAACCTGCTGTTTTCAAACTGGCTGAATTATTACGTCTACCAGATTACGCCGTTTGATCTGCGCCATATGAATCCCACGCTGGAATAATCCTTTTTTAGCGACAACTGAACCGTGTTAGCCGCTGGCAGCACGGTTTTTTTTCGTCTGTAAAACGTGAGTGAAAAGTATTACCTGTTAAACAATAAAATAAATCATTTATTAATCATAATGATAAGTTGTTTATTTATTAAAAATGGAAATAGTTTTTGATTTTAAAATTAAAATGAATATGCTCTGATCCTGTAGCTCAATAATTACCCTATCTGTGGATCATCCATGTTGATCCGCCTGTAAACAGGAGAGAGCAGACATGACAGACTCGGTTATCAACAGTGAATTACTTTTCAGTAAACCCTTTAGCGATGCGGAAAAGCAGTTGCTTACTCCCGACGCCATCGCTTTTCTGCAGGAACTGGTGACGCGTTTTGCACCCCAGCGTGAGAGATTGTTAGCCGCACGTCAGGTCCGGCAAAAAGAGTACGATTCCGGCGGGTTACCTGACTTTGATATGGAAACGGTTTCCATAAGAGAGCGAGCGTGGACGATCCGTGGTATTCCGGCCGATTTACAGGATCGTCGCGTTGAGATCACCGGTCCGCCCGATCGCAAAATGGTGATTAACGCCTTGAATGCTAACGTAAAGGTGTTTATGGCCGACTTTGAGGACTCGCTGGCACCTTGCTGGGAAAAACTCATTGACGGACAGCAAACCTTACGGGAAGCCGTGGCGGGAACGCTGCGCTATACCAGCGAGAACGGAAAAATCTATCAGCTACGGGCCGATCCTGCGGTATTGATGTGCCGGGTACGTGGACTGCATCTGTCTGAAAAACATGTTAGCTGGCAGGGCAATGCGATTCCCGGTGGTCTGTTCGATTTTGCTCTCTACTTTTTTCATAACGCGGAAGCCTTACTGGTAAAAGGCAGTGGCCCCTATTTTTATCTGCCTAAAACTGAGAGCTGGCAGGAAGTTGCGTGGTGGCGGGATATCTTTAGCTTTGCCGAGGATCGTTTTGATCTGGCTCGCGGCACCATAAAAGCCACCGTATTGATCGAAACGCTACCGGCGGTATTCCAGATGAACGAGATCCTGTGGAATCTGCGGGATCATATCGTGGGGCTGAACTGCGGCCGCTGGGATTATATTTTCAGCTATATCAAAACGCTGCGCGAACATGCCGATCGGATTCTGCCCGACCGGCAGTCTGTAACCATGGCTCAGCCCTTTCTGGATGCTTACTCACGACTGCTGATCCAAACCTGCCATCGCCGCGGTGCTTTTGCCATGGGCGGCATGTCAGCACTGATACCCAGCAAGGACAGCGCGCGCAATGAATGGGTGCTGCAGCGCGTCACTGAAGATAAACAGCGTGAAGCCAACAACGGACATGACGGTACCTGGATCGCGCATCCCGGCCTGGCAGACACTGCGATGTCAGTCTTCAACCAGGTACTGGGTGAACGCCCCAATCAGCTCAACATTCTGCGGCAGGATGACAGCCCGATAACGGCAGAGCAGCTTCTGGCACCCTGCGAAGGCGATCGAACGGAAGCGGGCATGCGCGCCAATATTCGGGTGGCGTTGCAGTATCTGGAAGCCTGGATTAGCGGCAATGGCTGTGTCCCCATCGATGGCCTGATGGAAGATGCCGCAACTGCAGAAATTGCCCGGACTTCAATCTGGCAATGGATCCGCCATCAGAAATCTCTGCTCGATGGACAGCCGGTCACGGCCGCGCTCTTCCAGCAGCTGCTGAACGATGAGCTGCAAACGCTACAGATGCATCTGGGCGATAAGACATTCAGTTCAGGTCGTTATGAGGAAGCGGCGCGCCTGATGGCGCAGATCACAACTCAGGACGAACTGGTTTCCTTTCTGACTCTGCCAGGCTACCGCCTGCTTCCCTGACTTAAGGAGCCGTTGCCATGACACGTACTCAACATATTCAGCAACTTGAAAAACAGTGGCAGGACGCGCGCTGGCAGGGCATTACCCGCCCGTACAGCGCAGAGGAAGTGATTAACCTGCGGGGCTCTGTTGTGCCGGCCTGTACTCTGGCAGAGCGGGGGGCGGTGAAGCTCTGGTCGCTGCTCAATGGCGACGCCAAAAAAGGCTATATCAACAGTCTGGGAGCATTAACGGGCGGTCAGGCTCTGCAACAGGCAAAGGCCGGTATAGAAGCGATCTACCTGTCTGGCTGGCAGGTCGCTGCCGATGCCAACGTAGCAGGGCAAATGTATCCGGATCAGTCGCTTTATCCGGTCAACTCCGTGCCTGAGGTGGTCACCCGTATTAATCAGACATTCCAGCGCGCCGATCAGATTCAGTGGGCTAACGGCACAGAACCTGGGGACAGCCGCTATATCGACTATTTTCTGCCTATAGTCGCCGATGCAGAAGCGGGCTTTGGTGGCGTGCTGAATGCGTTTGAACTGATGAAGTCATTGATCAGCGCAGGCGCGGCGGCCGTGCACTTTGAAGATCAACTGGCGGCGGTGAAGAAATGCGGTCATATGGGCGGTAAGGTGCTGGTGCCAACCCAGGAGGCGATACAGAAGCTGGTGGCGGCGCGTCTGGCTGCCGATGTCATGGGCGTACCCACGATCCTGCTGGCGCGGACCGATGCGGATGCCGCAGACCTGATCACGTCTGACTGTGACGAATACGACCGCCCATTTATACGCGGCGACCGCACGGCGGAAGGTTTTTTCCGCACCAACGCCGGCATTGAGCAGGCAATCAGCCGTGGACTGGCTTACGCCCCTTACGCCGATGTCCTTTGGTGTGAAACCTCCACCCCGGATTTGGCCATGGCCCAGCGTTTTGCCGATGCGATTCACGCCCGCTATCCAGGCAAGCTGCTGGCTTACAACTGTTCGCCTTCGTTTAACTGGAAAAAGAATCTGGATGACAAAACCATTGCGGCCTTCCAGCAGGCGCTCAGTGACATGGGCTATCGCTTTCAGTTCATTACGCTGGCGGGCATCCACAGCATGTGGTTCAACATGTTCGATCTTGCGCACGCTTACGCTCAGGGCGAAGGCATGCGCCACTATGTGGAAAAAGTTCAGCAGCCGGAGTTTGCTGCGCGCGAACGGGGTTACAGCTTTTCATCGCATCAGCAGGAGGTCGGAACAGGCTATTTCGATCAGGTGACCAACACGATTCAGGGCGGCAAGTCATCGGTGACGGCCCTGACAGGGTCCACCGAGGAGCATCAGTTTTGAGTTGAGTCTGTGTCTTTCCCGCCCGGCATCTGCGGGCGGGCTTTTTCAGGAGTGAATCATGCCGCCACGCGAATCACTGATTGCTCACACCATTCTGCAGGGTTTTGACGCGCAGTATGGTCGTTTTCTCGACATTACCGCAGGCGCACAACAGCGTTTTGAACAGGCCGAATGGCAGGCGGTACAGCAGGCGATGAAGGCGCGTATTCATCTTTACGATCATCACGTGGCATTAGTCGCCGATCAACTGCGCGTGCTGAACGGGGCGGCACACTGGGACGATGACTTTTGGCTGACGATTAAAAGCCATTACGAAACCCTGTTGCCCGGCTATCCGCGCTACGAAATTGCCGAGAGCTTCTTTAATTCGGTGTACTGCCGGTTGCATGGCCATAATGCACTGCAGCCGAAACGGCTGTTTATTTTCAGCTCTCAGCCAGCCTCAACGCAAACTTCCCCTGCGCGCCCTCTGGCGCGGACCTATCTGCCACATCAGGGCTGGCAAGCGCTGTTCCATCAGGTACTGCGCGACCTGCCTTTAACGCTGCCATGGCAGGATCGGGCGCGCGATGAAGCGTGGATTCACCGCCATTTGCGCGAGCAGTTTTCCGCTGGCCAGTTGGAGCAGGGCTGGCTGGACGTGTGCAGTGAGCTGTTTTTTCGCAACAAAACCGCCTGGATTGTCTCCCGGCTGCACCTGCCCGACGGCATATTTCCCTGTCTGTTGCCGATTCAGCGCAGCGATAAGGGCGAACTGTGGATTGATACCTGCCTCACGGACGTCAATGACGCGAGCATCGTGTTTGGCTTTGCCCGCGCTTATTTCATGGTCTATGCGCCGCTGCCGGCGGCGCTGGTGGCCTGGCTCAAGCCTGTATTGCCGGGTAAAACCCTGGCAGAGCGCTATATGGCTATCGGCTGTCAAAAACATGGCAAAACGGAAAGCTATCGGGAATATCTCCAGGCGCTGGCGCAAACCGACGCCGCGTTTGATATTGCACCGGGTATTCGTGGCATGGTGATGCTGGTGTTCACATTACCGGGCTTTGATCGGGTATTTAAAGTCATCAAAGATCGGTTTGCACCGCAAAAAGAGGTCACCGAAATGCAGGTCAGGGCCTGTTATCAGCAGGTCAAAGAGCACGACCGTGTGGGGCGCATGGCCGATACACAGGCTTTTGAACAGTTTGCGTTGCCGCTCGCGCGTATCGCTCCCGCGCTACTGGAGGAATTTCAACACACGATTGCCGGAAAGATACGTATTGAGGGCGATCGCCTGATCATCAGCCACCTCTGGCTGGAACGTCGGATGCAGCCCCTGAATCTTTACCTGGCGCAGGCCAGTGAAAACCAACGCCAGCACGCCATTGAAGAGTATGGCAATGCGATCAAACAGCTGGCTGCCGCCAACATCTTTCCCGGCGACATGCTGTTTAAAAACTTTGGCATCACCCGACACGGGCGCGTCGTGTTTTATGATTACGATGAAATCCGCCCTATGCAGGAACTCAATTTTCGTGAGGTTCCTCAGGCGCGATATGAAGAAGATGAGCTCAGTGCGGAGCCCTGGTACAGCGTGGGGCCGGATGACGTATTTCCTGAAACCTTCCGCTATGCATTATGCAGCGAGCCTGCCACAGGCGCGCTACTGCAACAACGGCATCCGGAAATTTTTGAGGCTAGCTGGTGGCGTGCACAACAGCAGCGCATCGCTCAGGGGCATATTGAGGACGTGATCGCCTGGCAGCATGCCCAGCGTTTCTGCATCCGTTACGGCAGCACGTTGACGACGTCGTCACGAGTGCCTGCTACTGCAGGCATTCAGCCGTCCGTTTTTGCCAGCGGCCATGAATCAAACAGATAACCATCGAAATCAAGGTCATCAACATTGGAAAATTCCAGCAGGCGCTGTTTCACGTTTTCAAGATGTTGCCACATCGCCAGCTTTGCAGCGCGTGCGTCCTTCTTGATAAGTGCAGCAAGAATCTGTCGGTGATCGATCAACCATGCTTTACGATAAAGCGTATCGCCCAGGTGACTGTGCAACTGAATCCACATAGGGTTATTTTCACGCCATTGCCATGACTGGCGAAACAGTTCGACCAGCATGCTGTTATGCGTTGCTTCGGCAATGGCAAGATGAAAATGCATGTCACCGCTCTCTGAGTTTTCCAGCGAGCAGCTTGCCAGTTCGCGCTCTTCTAACAGCAGGGCCTGACGCATTTTGACGATATCTTCTCGCGTGGCCTGAAGCGCGGCGAATTCGGCGATATTACTTTCCAGTAGCTGTCGTGCCTGAAGCTGTTCAAACGGGCCGGCATCGTTGCAAAAATGCGTGTTCACTTCTTCAATACGTAATGGATTTTTGTGCTCCACCACATAAATACCAGCACCGCGTCTGACTTCGATTAGCCCTTCAATTTCCAGCATAATCAACGCCTCGCGAACCACGGTGCGGCTGACGTCGAGCATGTCAGCAATTTCACGTTCTGGCGGCAAACGCTGACCCGAGCGGTAAGGCGTCTCCAGAATCAGTTGCCGGATTTTTATACCCACTTGCTGATAGGGCCGCTGCTGAGAGACAGACCTCATAATTATGCTCCCGTCAGATACCGTTCCGGCGAAAACTATATCACCCAACGGGTAAGGTAACAGGGTTTTGCGCACGTTAAGATAAACTGGTTGACCAGATGAAAAGGGGATTTATCCCTTATTTAACAATTAATTGCGGTTTTTATTAAAAGTGACATCATACGATGCCACTTTTGAAACACCTGTGCGACGTAATGGATGCGTCGTTACTTCAACATAAAATCGTATTGCACGCCGGTTTTCACATCCCAGTAATAAAGTTTATCGCCCAGCGCGCTGCCGGGCCGCTTCTCTCTGGCACGGTCAGCAGCCACGTACATATTCAGTCCTTTGAATGGCCCATCGGTAACGTTATACATCACCGCTCCCATGAGTCCGAGCCCGTTAATTTTAGTATTACGCTGCTTGTCTTCGTAACCTCTGGTGATAACTGGCCCCAGCATGACACCGACGTTTTGATTAAAGAAATACTGCCCGCCAAACTGCGCGGATAACATGTTTTCCTTGTTGCGGTCGATGCTCAGAGAGTCGGGATAGCCAATATCGGTGTAGACAATGCGCCCATCGATATCATGGGTCAGTTTGCCCACGGCGCCAAACAATCTTGCCTTATCAAAAGAGTAAGTTAAGCGTCCGGAAATTAAGGCGGTCTCGTGATGGTAACTAAGAGGCTTACTCATCCCTTCTACCTGACCATAAAATCCCATAAGCTCCCACTTCAGTGTATGGTCGTTGGAAAAGGTATGCGTTTTTTCAAAAATGCTCTGCACCTGGGTTGAGACATCTTGCTGATAGGACGCCCCCAACGAATAGCGTGACGACGCATCGTGCCATGATCCCACCAAATAGCCGCGTCCCCGGCGGGGATGGTACTTACCTGTTGCGCTGTCAATCACCCCTTCATCACGTACGCCGGTTGCCGAATCGACATAGTAGAAGGCGCGTTTACGCCACATTGACCAGAATTCCAGGTTTTCTGTTGCCTCAAAACGGGCCAGGACGCCTTCAGAAATCGTCTGTATCGTGCGGGACGAATTATCGGCGATCAGTGGAATGCGGTAGGGGAGACTGCCGTAACCATAGTCGGTACCAAACCGCCCAATGGTTAAGTAGAGATTATCGGCGGGTTTAAGCTTGACCGCGCCGACTGCCACGCCAAAGCTATCGTGCCCATCCAGATAGTAGCGGGTGCTCCAGCCGTCTTTCGCCCCCAGTTTGTATACGTAATAGGCACCCGCGCTGATACCAATAAAGTCAGAATAGTAGCGGGTGTTCACATCAATGAGCCCGCCTTGTACCCAGGCGTAGATATCACGCCCGGTACCTGCACTCGGCTTGTCTGCACGTCGAAAATCATTCTTTAAACGAATTCTTAAACTGTCTTCATTATCATTAATGGCTGCGGCGTACAGCAGCGAGGGACACAGCAGCAAAGCGATGGCCATGCAGCGAAAAAAACGTGTGTTCATAAAGGAATCCCTGGCGTATTAAGTATTTTCATTACGTTCAGGCGCAGGCAGAACGGGCTGCTATCCGATGGGATCAGCCATGCGTAACGTGCAACCCACTCAAGAACTGGCTTGGTTGAATTAAGGGCGTGCGTTATTATCCTGCTGCCACACCTGTTCATAGTCGTAGCCGGTCAGGGCCTTCACCACGACTTTGGTTTCGGGTGTACAGTCGGCTTTATTCCCGCCGGCCTTAAGACGATCAATTTCTTTCACCAGAACCCGATGCGTTTCACGGGTCAGTTTAAATTTGAAGGTCATATATAAGCTGATGAGTAATAAACCACCGGAGCCAAAGACCAGCAGACCAGTAATTGCATTCAGCGCACTTTCTGGCTGAATTAACTGCCCTTTGACGAAATGACTGTGCTCCAGTACGGCACCGACTATCATAATTGCGACGGCCACGGTACTTTTGCGCATCAGCGTCATCACGCCAGCAAAGACGCCTTCACGCCGTTGACATGTGACCATTTCATCCACATCAGGAATAAAGCTGTAAATATTCCAGGGAATAAAATAAAGCCCTGCGCGGCCAAAACCTAACAGAACAAATATCAGCGTGGTGAGCCACCAGGAAGACACAGCGCTATGGCCGATATACATCAAAATGAGATAACCGAGTACAGCAAAAATACACAGATAAGAAATACGCATGGCCAGGGCGGGCCTGATATTCAGCTTGTCCAGCATAAACATGAAAAGCAGCGTCGCGGGAATGGATACGGAGGTGGCAATCGAAAGATAGGCTGACGCGTTTGCCGCATCCAGGCTCAGGCCATATACGACGAAATAAACAAACACCGCTATGAAAATATCCAGCGCAGTAAATGATGAAATATAGATAATCAAGTGCTGTCTGAATATTTTTATTTTGAAGGTGGTGGCCAGCTCGATAAACATATTTTTCAGGTGGGATATCAGTCCAATACTTGGCCCGGCGTTAAGTCGCTCAAACTCTTCGGGATTCATGTCTTTCGATTCCCAGGTACAGGACCAGGTAATCAGCACCACAATAAAAAACAGGCATGAAAACAGGATACCGGTGTAGGTGAATGTCAGGGCAGAGTCCTGACCAAAATACTGGATCATAACGCCCGGTACTGAGGCGGTGAGGAAGGTGCCCACCTGAGAAAACGTCAGGCGGATTGCCGCCATACGGGTTCTCTCGCCAAAATCGTTGGTCATCTCTGCCGCCAGGGTTTCCCAGGGCACCAACACCATCGCCACCAGTAACTCTACCGCGAGATAGGTTCCAAGATAGTACCAGTAGCTCATGTCGCTGACCCAGACCAGCGCATAGATAAACATCAGCGGGGCGCTGATGAGCAGAAAGAAGCGGCGTCGGCCAAAACGTTTACCGAGGCGGGTGCTGCCAAACTTATCGGTGATATAGCCCATTATCGGGCTGAGAATAGCGTCAATGATGCGGGCGATAGCAAAAATGGAGCTCGCCTCGAGCATCGAAAGACCACAAAATGTCGTATAGAAAAAAAGCAACCAAGTCCCAATTAGCGCCATGGAGCCACCGCCAAAAATATCGGTAATGCCATAGCCTATTGCGGTGCCCGTGCCCACCTTCCTGCGTGGCGGTATTGTTGTTGTCATCATAATGTTCCCTTGATTAATTCAGCGTAACGGTCAGAAAACATCTTCAGGTTGTTATGCGATCGTGAAGATGAAGAGAATTTTTTTTAGTTAATTTGTAATAGGAGAAAACGGTTAAATTGAATCGGCGCTTTGTTTAAATAATGTTCCTCCTTTTGTTTTTTATTGTTGGTTGGTTTTAATGTTTAAAATAAGTGGGTTGATTCCCGTTCTGATGTTTAATGTCAAATGAAATTTATTTTGGTTAACCAGTGTTGACGGTGGTTAAGTCAACACAGTGAAGACTATGTTGATTATCTGTCAGTGTATTTTTTGCTTGTAGTGCGAATGCATGGTAATCAGTCTGCTCTTTTAAAAAAAAGAGGTCGATCACAAATCCCCTGGATGTCCATAAGTTAGACTCAAAGTCAACTTTTGGTTGACCAGTTAAATGAATGGGATGTTTTATTATGTGAGAAGGATGTTATTTGATGTGGGTCTTGTTTGGGGTTTTTGTTAAATAAGGTGGTGGGTAATATATAAAATCTATTCTTCTTGTAATGTATAAAAGTAATGAAAATAACGCTTTTTATTTTTTTTGAAATTATTCAAGGAATCGATAATGATTTATTTTACATCAGGACGTGTTCCATCCTCTGCAAAACTTGAAGCCGCTATGGATGCGGTTATCGATCAGGCGATTGATGCACAGCGCATTGTCGGTTGTACGGTGATGGTAGCCCAAGCCGGCGAATTAATGTATCAGCGAGCGGCGGGTCTGGCTGACAGAGAGCAGAAGAAAGGCATGGCGCTGGATGCGATTTTCCGCCTTGCCTCGCTGACCAAACCCATCGTGAGCCTGACGGCAATGCGCCTGATCGAACAAGGGTACATGACGCTGGATGACGACATTACGCGCTGGCTTCCCAATTTCCGTCCCTGCCTGGAAGAGGGGAAACCTGCAACCATCCTGGTACGACATCTCCTGAGTCACATGTCAGGTTTACGTTACCGTTATTCCGCGCCGGCTGATTCCCTTTATCACACCCTGAACGTGTCTGATGGGATCGACTATCAACCGGGATTATCCATCGAAGAGAATCTACAACGCCTGGCAGGCACTCCGCTGCAGTTTGAACCGGGAAGCGGCTGGCGTTATTCCCTGGGCATTGATGTTTTGGGCGAAATCATGGTGCGGGCAACCGGTAAGCGTCTGCCGGATCTGGTAAGCCATGCGGTCACGGAGCCGCTCGGGATGAAAGATACGCTGTTTACCGTCAGGGATGAGGCGCGTTTAACCACGGTGTACACCGATGACAGCCCGGTGCCCACGGCAATAGGTGAGAATCAACGAATACCTTTTGGTGAGGGCGCAGCCATTTTCTGTCCTGACCGTATTCTCAAACCCGATGCCTGGCCGTGCGCAGGTGGGGGAATGGCAGGGACGGCCCCCGATTTCATGCAATTGCTGGAAACGATCCGCCGGCAGGGCGCGCCGCTGATTACGCGCGACAGCTTTGACTATATGACGCAGGAACACGTTGCCGCGAAATATGCCACGCAGGGACCGGGATGGGGATTTGGTGTGGGCTGGGCATTGCTTGCCGATCCCGATGCGGCCGGGTCGCCTCAGTCAGCGGGCACGCTGTCGTGGAGCGGCGCTTACGGCCATACCTGGTTTGTTGATCGCCAAAAAGAACTCTGTGTACTAGCCATGACAAACACGACGCCGGAGGGGGTAAACGGTCAGTTCCCCGTGATGTTGCGCGATGCCGTATATAGCGGTCTTGCGTAATTGATTGTTGGACTGACGGCGGGCGCCCCCTTTTAGGGCGGCGCTGGCCAGTCCACAGGCTGTTTCTTATAAAGGCTGCGGTTGAGAAAGCATGAAGGGCGCGCTGGCGTTATCGGGTGGGGCGGGCGGCATTTCTTTAACGGCCACTGTACGCCAGGGTGACCTGACGGGCTTCGCGGATGACCAGCGCGCCCAGTTCGGTGATGCGGTCGTCCGTCATGCGGGCAATAGGCCCAGAGATGGAAAGCGCCGCAAATGGCTCGCCGTGCTCATCGTAAATGGGGGCCGCCACACAACGCAAACCGAGCGCATGTTCTTCGTCATCGAAAGAAAATCCCCGAGTCCGGATCTGTGCCAGATTGGTTTTCAGACTCTGAGGTGACATCAGCGTATTGGGCGTGTAGTAATGCAGGCCTTTCTGATGCAGCAGAGCGGTGACCTGCTCGTCGCTGAGATGCGCCAGAAAAGCTTTACCAGCGCCCGATGCATGCATTGGCAGTTTGCCGCCGATCGGTGCAGACATGCGCATCAGTTGCGTACACTGTACCTGATCGATAATCACCGCCTGAAAATCGCTGAGGTCCAGCACCGCCAGATTGACCGTTTCACCCGAGTTTTCCATCAGCGTACGTAGCACCGGGTGGACCAGCGCCAGCAGGTTCCGGCTCTGTAAAAAACTGCTGCCAACCACAAACGCATGTGCCCCCATGGTCCAGTAGCCTAAATCGCCTTCCTGGCGCACAAACCCCTGCTGCTGCATAGTGGTCAGCAAGCGATGTGTTGTGGAGTTAGGCAACCCGGCCTGCTGCGCGAGTTCGGTAAGCGCGACGCTGCCATGTGAATTAGCGATCAACTCCAGCAGCGTTAACCCACGGGTCAGTGACTGAACCTGACCGCCTGCGGGCGCTGAGGGGGCAGGGGTGCCACGGGGTTTTTTTCCGCGTTTCGCGGCGACGGGCGTTGCCATTCTGTTTCTCCTTTTCACATAGTGGAAACCATTTTCGTTTTAATCTGCCTGAATGCAAACGCTGACATGCTGGTCAGACCTGATAATCACTTCCCTGAAAATCTCCGCTAAGGTTACTTTGAGGCATCATGACCTTATGCAAGAATGACTGGCTGGTATTTCACCAGCGCATTGACGTGGATGAGACAACCGTGAGCAATCTAACCGACGCGCTGCATCAGCAACTTGCCCACCGCATTATGGTATTAGATGGTGGAATGGGCACCATGATCCAGAGCTATAAACTGGACGAACACGATTTTCGTGGCAGCCGTTTTGCTGACTGGCCCTGCGATCTCAAAGGCAATAACGATCTGCTGGTGCTAAGCAAACCAGAGGTGATCCGCGAGATCCATGATGCGTATCTGGCCGCCGGTGCGGATATTCTCGAAACCAATACCTTTAATGCCACCTCCATTGCGATGGCGGACTACCAGATGGAAGCCCTGTCGGCAGAGATTAACTTCGCGGCCGCGAAGCTGGCGCGTACCTGCGCAGATGCGTGGACGGCAAAAACGCCAGATAAACCGCGCTATGTCGCGGGCGTACTGGGCCCCACCAACCGCACCTGCTCGATCTCTCCCGATGTTAACGATCCGGCGTTCCGTAATATCACCTTCAATCAGTTGGTGGACGCCTATCGTGAGTCCACCCGGGCGCTGGTGGAAGGCGGTTGCCACATCATCATGATTGAAACGGTATTCGATACGCTCAACGCCAAAGCGGCTGTCTTTGCGGTGAAAGCAGAGATGGAAGCCCTTGGCGTGGCGCTGCCGTTGATGATCTCCGGCACCATCACCGATGCTTCAGGCCGCACGCTTTCCGGACAAACTACCGAAGCCTTTTATAATTCGTTGCGCCATGCAGAATCCTTATCCTTTGGTCTGAACTGCGCACTGGGGCCGGATGAACTACGTCAGTATGTCGCTGAACTGTCACGCATCGCCGAAGGCTATGTCACTGCCCATCCCAATGCCGGTTTGCCCAACGCCTTCGGCGAATACGATCTTGATGCAGAAGTGATGGCGCAACAGATTGGGGAATGGGCCAACGCCGGCTTTCTGAACATTGTTGGCGGCTGCTGCGGCACCACGCCACAGCACATCGCTGCCATGGCGGCGGCCGTGGAAGGCGTTGCGCCACGTCAGCGCCCCAAACTGCCCGTTGCCTGCCGTCTTTCGGGTCTTGAACCGCTGAATATCAGTGCAGAATCGTTATTTGTGAACGTGGGAGAACGCACCAACGTTACCGGCTCTGCCAAATTTAAGCGCCTGATTAAAGAAGATAAATATCATGAGGCGCTGGAAGTCGCGTTACAACAGGTTGAGAGCGGTGCCCAGATTATTGATATCAATATGGATGAGGGAATGCTGGACGCGGAAGCCGCGATGGTGCGTTTCCTCAACCTGATTGCGGGTGAGCCCGATATTGCCCGCGTGCCCATTATGATCGACTCCTCGAAATGGGAGGTTATTGAGAAAGGGCTGCAGTGTATTCAGGGAAAAGGCATCGTCAACTCCGTCTCAATGAAAGAAGGTGAGGCCGTATTTATCGACCATGCCCGCCTTGTCCGCCGCTACGGGGCCGCCATGGTGGTGATGGCCTTCGATGAGGTGGGGCAGGCCGATACGCGTGAGCGGAAGATTGAGATCTGTCGCCGCGCCTACCAGATCCTGACGCAACAGGTGGGGTTTCCGCCTGAGGACATCATTTTCGATCCCAATATTTTTGCCGTTGCGACTGGTATCGACGAACACAACAACTACGCGATGGATTTTATTGGGGCCTGCGAAGACATTAAACGTGAACTGCCCCATGCGATGATCTCGGGTGGCGTATCTAACGTTTCGTTCTCGTTCCGGGGCAACGATCCGGTTCGTGAGGCGATTCACGCGGTGTTTCTCTATTACGCCATCCGTAACGGTATGGACATGGGAATCGTGAACGCCGGGCAGTTGGCCATTTATGACGACCTGTCTGACGAACTGCGTGAGTCCGTTGAGGACGTGATCCTTAACCGGCGCGCCGACGGCACTGAGCGATTACTGGCGCTGGCGGAAAAATACCGCCGCAATAAAAGCGACAGTGCGGATGAAAAGCAGCAGGCTGAATGGCGCGGCTGGGACGTGGTGAAACGGCTGGAATACTCACTGGTCAAAGGCATCACCGAGTTTATTGAACAGGACACGGAAGAAGCCCGTCAACAGGCCGCGCGCCCGATAGACGTGATTGAAGGGCCGCTGATGTCCGGCATGAATGTGGTGGGGGATCTGTTTGGTGAAGGCAAAATGTTCCTGCCGCAGGTCGTGAAATCGGCCCGCGTGATGAAACAGGCCGTCGCCTGGCTTGAACCCTACATTCAGGCCAGTAAAGAAGCCGGACGCAGTAACGGCAAGGTGGTGCTGGCAACGGTCAAAGGCGACGTCCACGACATTGGCAAAAACATTGTTGGCGTGGTCCTGCAGTGCAATAACTATGAGATTATCGACCTCGGCGTGATGGTGCCGGGCGAGAAAATCCTCAAGACCGCGCGCGAAGTGAAGGCTGACATCATTGGTCTTTCTGGGCTCATCACGCCATCGCTGGATGAAATGGTCAACATGGCGAAAGAGATGGAGCGTCAGGGATTTACGCTGCCGCTGTTGATTGGTGGCGCCACCACGTCTAAAGCCCATACCGCCGTGAAAATCGAACAGCACTACAGCGGGCCCACCGTTTATGTGCAAAACGCCTCGCGCACGGTGGGTGTCGTGTCATCCCTGCTATCGGATACGCTCAGGGATGACTTCGTTGCGCGCATCCGCAAAGAATATGAAACCGTGCGTATTCAGCATGCGCGTAAAAAACCGCGCACGCCGCCGGTGTCACTCAGCGCTGCGCGCGACAACGCGACGAAGATTGACTGGGACAGCTATACACCGCCCGTAGCTAAGCACGTCGGTGTCAGGCGCGTTGACGCGGGCATTGACGTGCTGCGCAATTACATCGACTGGACGCCCTTTTTTATGACCTGGTCGCTGGCTGGCAAATACCCGCGCATCCTGGAGGATGAGGTCGTGGGCGATGAAGCGAAACGACTGTTTGCCGATGCTAACGCGATGCTGGATAAGCTGAGTGACGAAAAAGCGCTGACGCCACGCGGCGTGGTCGGCCTGTTCCCGGCTAATCGCGTGGGCGACGATATTCATATCTTTGCGGATGAGCAGCGCGATACGCTGCTGAACATCAGCCATCATCTGCGGCAGCAAACGGAAAAAACTGACTTTGCCAACTACTGTCTGGCCGATTTTGTGGCGCCGAAAAGCAGCGGTAAAGCTGATTATATCGGGGCTTTTGCCGTTACGGGCGGGCTGGAAGAAGATGCGCTGGCCGAGGCTTACGATAAGCAGCAGGACGACTACAACAAGATTATGGTCAAAGCTATTGCGGACCGCTTAGCTGAAGCCTTCGCCGAATATCTGCACGAACAGGTACGCAAAACGATTTGGGGTTTTGCTCCCGATGAGCACCTCAGTAATGAGGCGCTCATCCGCGAAAATTATCAGGGCATTCGCCCGGCGCCGGGCTATCCGGCCTGTCCGGAACACACTGAGAAAGCCACTATCTGGGCGCTGCTGGATGTGGAAACGCACGCGGGTATGAAACTCACGGAGTCTTTTGCCATGTGGCCGGGCGCCTCGGTATCAGGCTGGTACTTCAGCCACCCTGACAGCCGCTACTTCGCCGTGGCGCAGATTCAGCGCGATCAGGTTGAGGACTATGCGGCGCGTAAGCGCATGTCGGTAAGCGAAGTGGAGCGCTGGCTGGCCCCCAATCTGGGTTACGACGCCGACTAAAAAAACAAGGCAGCCTGATGGCTGCCTCTTTTTTAGTTAAACCGGGCGTCACGGTCCGAGGTCATGTCATACAGCTGGTACTTCCTTCCCAGCATCTGGCCACCATCACGGGTGAGCGGTACCCAGTTAATCTGCGCACGGCCACGGGTTGGCGTAACGGTAAACAGATCCATGGGGATGGAGATATAGAAGCCTTTAGTAAAGTCACCTTCGCCATACTGCTGCGATGATACGTTGGTTTTTGTCGCATAAACGCCCACCATCACGCCACTGTCGAAGCGCTTAGAGAGATCAATCGTGACGCCTTTATCCTTCGCCAGATACTGCCCGACGCTGGCTTTCACTAAGACGTTCTCCATAAACCAGGGGCGCCAGTAGCCGGTAAGGTTGCCGGTAGGCGCTTCGTAACGGGTGAATCTCATCATGTCATCCCAGTCGCGCTGGCGCACATAGTTAGCATCCACGCCAACGGCCCAGTTGCTGTCTACCGGACGATAAAGGACTTCGCCGCCTACGCCGCCATACATGGTTTCCAGATAGCCGCCGTAGACCTGGCCATAGAATCCATTACCCAGATAATCCATGTAGTTGGCTTGCAGATCGTTAACGTAAACGTTGTTCTCAACGTAGTCGCGAATGTGCGTACGCACGCGTGGCAGCGTGGAATCCGCAGGTGCGCCGTTGTAGTTAAATTTGTCGTAATTGTTCGCAACGTTAGCAAACAGGCTACCGCCTACCAGCAAGTGATCGGTGAGCCAGTAATCGACGTTGCCCATCACGCCAACCTGGTACAGATAGAAACTTTCCGGGCCGCCCACAGACTGGTTAAGTACCGGCGACAGGCTGTAACTCAGGCGCTCTTTGCGAATAAACATGCCCTGCTCGGTAGGCTCCGGATCAACCGGATCTGTGCGGACCTGTTGTAACGGCTTTTCATGCCCTAATGGATAACCCCCCAGCTCGTTGCGCAGGCTGGCAACGGAGGTTTCTGTCGTGACCTGAGGCATGTTGTAACGCGACTCCGTCACGTTTATGGTCTCAATACCGTCTGGGAGATGATTCATGATGATGCGGTTCGCGCGATCCACACCTTCACGCGTGTCACGGTATTTGGTTTGCTCGCCTGATACGTAAAGCGTGCTGCCTTTGGTCTGGATTTTTGGACCAGCCAGGCCCGCGTTGTACTTCAGTTCAGACAGCTGATTACCTGTCACCGTAGTTTCCAGCAGCTTAGGTTGCGGGTTCGGGTTGTACGCAGGTTTCGGACTGTCGATATGATCCTGATGCATATCGTTGAAGTTGGTGCGAATGGTGAAGCCGAACATAAAAGTATTGCCGCGCTCATAGCTGGCATTGATATCGGCCCAGTCAGTGACGCGGTAGATTGCACCGACGTTGACCTTGCTGCGCTGCGGCAGGCGTCCGGCGAAATCATCCTTGTAATCGTTACCTTCGTATTCCACCTTCAGGCGCAGCGGCTGCCAGGGCGTCTGGTATTCTATCCCGCCAAATACCGCCGAAGGGCCGTGGAACATCTGCGAGCCATTGATCGATCCCGCCTGACCGACCCCGGGACGCTGACAGTAGCTGTCGCTGTAGGAACAGAAGGGGTTTTTCACGGTTCCGCTGTTGCCCAGATAGCCCCAGCCCATACCCAACGTAAAGTCGAACGGCCCCCAGGCTTTGGTGGCGACCAGGTACTCGCTGTCGAACAGGCCGGTGCCGCCCAGATCGCGGGTACCAAACGAGACCTCCGGCAGCCAGTAACCTTCCTGCCACAGGCGCAGCTTCAGGTCGAAAGCTTTATCTTTATAGCTTTGGTTGCCGCTGAAACTTTCCACCGCGCTGTAACGCCGGGTGCGCACATCGGTATAACGCACGGTTGTTTCCAGCCAGGGAAAAAGCTGCAGTGAAGCAGAATAGTAGCGATACTGATCATTATCGCGGAAGTTCAGGCTAAATTCGCCCTCTTTCGCCATACGCGCGGTGGGCACCTGCATCAGGCCCACGCCGCCAAAATCAGACTGCGAAGGCGTTACCGGCGCGGCATACATTTCCGCATGGGCCTGACAGGCGCTTGCCACAGAAACAGCCAACAGGCTGAGAAGATAACGTTTTTTCATCAGTCTGGTATCCGGTGAGTCAGAACAGAAACAAGGCGATCATTCAGGTCTTTAAACGCGCCTGGCAGGCTCCACGACGAGAAGCCCGTCATAATGATGCTGCCGGGTTCGGGTTCAACGTGGCGGTGATTCCAGTAGGCCACAGGCGCTTCCCGCGTCGTGCCGTCCGGCGCAATCACAATCGCGATATTACGTTCTGCTCCAGCCAGGCGGGGGTGCTCGCTCAGGTAATCCCGTACGGATTTCCCTGGCTGCCAGTTCACGACACCGGCACCCGCGATGGGGCCAAACAACAGGACGCTGGTGCTGGGCTGGGTAAGGTAGAGATCGTAGCTGCCTTCCAGGCGGCGGTTATCCATCGTGTGCAGACGGATCCAGTCGGGATCCAGGGAGGTGAACTGCCGCCCGGTCACCCGGATACCGCTTAACTGACGAATAACGGCATCAATGGCCGCAGCCTGCTCTCCGCTACTGTCGGCACGCCAGGCGCGCAACTGCGCCAGCGTTTGCTGATACTGCTGCTGCGCGACTGCCGTTGCCCCGCGCTCGGCAATAACGGCGCGTCGCCAGTCAGTCTGTGTCATCAGCGCGGGCTGAGTCACCAGCTGTGCCAGGTTTTCCACCTGGTTAACCTGTACGCTCTGGGTATCGTGGGGGGCATGCACGGTAACCTGACCTGCGGCCTGAGCGGCCAGGGTGGTGAGCAGGCTCATTCCTGCCAACAAGCGTGTTATGTTTTTCATGATTTTGCCGGCTTCAGAATGGTGATATCAACAGGGAATGCATCGGCAGCCAGCATTTGTCGGGACTGCACGACCTGACCGCTACTGTTGTCGATCCAGAACGTGTTTTGCCACTCGCGATCCAGGCTGTCGATATGAAGCTGCTCATGCCAGACGCGGCAGGCAATGCGGTTCCCCGCAATATCCAGCACCTCGTCATCGCCCCGCGTGAAGGTTGAGCTCAGGGTTCCGCTATGGACGTTGCCCTGAACGGTCCACTGAACAATTCGCGTCCAGCTGTCGCCGTTGCTGAGGTGCAGTCCTTTAGCCAGCGGATCCTGCTGTAAATTGCTGACGTCTGTCAGATTGTCAGGCAGGCCCAGCGTTTTGATCAGCCTGCCATGTGCGGTGACCAGCATCGATTGATCGCGAGTGACCCACTTTTGCTGGCCATTTTCGTTATAACCCAGCACGACAAAAATGCGCTGGCCATCATTGATTCGGGCATACAGGCTGGCATAGGGCAGATTATCAATCTGCTGAGGCGTGACGGTGACATCTTCTGGCCCTTCAATGGCCATCATCACGGTCTGTTCGAGTCCTTTTTGCGTTTGTGTACAGGCCTGCAGCAGCAGGCAAACGAGCAGCAGCGGAAGTTGGCGCACAATGTGTCCCTGATAAATGATGCCAAAGTAAAAATAACCACACGAAAGTGTGGTTATGTTTAAAGCTCCCATACCCTTACTCGTTCAGGCCGCCGACGCTGTGGCATCCTGATAGCGACTCATTTACCTGCGCAAACGAATCGTGATATGCGCGTTCGCAGCCTTGCTACAGCCCGAATGAGCAGGGTACCCATCAACGCGTGGTGCCCGTTGTGGTTGTGGTTGTTGTACCAGTATTTGCCCCGTCACCACCGCCAGAAGCGGCAACACCGAGTCCTACTAACGCGCCGAGCACGCCGATACCTACAGCGGTCGTCGTACCTGCGGACATGGTGCCCGCCTGTGCGCCCGCTGCAGCACCAGCTTCTTCCGGCGCGGCAAACGCACTGGAAGAGACGGCTACGTAAAGTAATGCCAGACCGGCAATCATGCGTTTTTTCATAACAACACCTACATTGAGTGAATGAAGGATTGCTATCCGACATTTTTGCACAACAGCATAAACCGTTGACGCAAAGCCGAAGGACAGACCCATTACGGGCGCGTCCAGTATAGGGCAACAAAATACCAGAGTTCAGTAATGTAAAAACCTGTCAGTCTGTGAGGGCGTAAACGGGCTAAATTAAGTAAATTCAGCGTTAACTTATTTTAAAGGCATGGGTTTATGTTGAAAAGCCGGATATTTGTCTGCAAAGACGGAGAAAGCAAAGCGGTTTCTACTTATTTAGTATTCTTTGGTACGGAATAAGAATTATCGGAATTTCCTTAAGCGTGGTTAAATTAAATAACATTATAAAACAACGGGTAAGAATGAGTTGCGTGCCGTTTTAGGGCCATTTTTAATAAGATTGTCATGATTTAACCCCGGCTAACTTCGGATTTGCCTCAGCCTATTTTAAGAATTATCCAATCCGTATATCGACTTTTCAGATAAAAAGCGGGTTGCACTCTCCATCATAGAATAAAAAAGGCGACTAAATAGCCGCCTTTTTGTGCCTGTGGAAATTTAACGCCAACGCTTGTAGCGATTAATTAAGGCATTAGTGGAGCTGTCATGACTGGTAATATCACTGTCATTTTCGAGCTCTGGCAGAATACGGTTTGCCAGTTGTTTGCCCAGCTCAACGCCCCACTGATCGAAGGTAAAGATGTTCAGAATGGCACCCTGGGTGAAGATTTTATGTTCATACAGGGCAATCAGGGCACCCAGGCTAAACGGCGTGATTTCGCGTAACAAAATAGAGTTAGTAGGCCGGTTACCTTCAAACACTTTAAACGGCACAATATGCGCGACCGACTCGGCAGACTTTCCGGCGTCGGTGAACTCTTTCTGAACCACATCACGCGATTTACCAAAGGCCAGGGCCTCGGTCTGGGCAAAGAAGTTAGACAGCAGTTTAGGATGGTGATCGGCAAGCGCATTGTGGCTCACAGCAGGGGCGATAAAGTCGCACGGGACCAGTTTGGTGCCCTGATGAATCAGCTGGTAGAACGCGTGCTGGCCGTTAGTACCCGGTTCGCCCCAGATAATCGGGCCTGTCTGATAGGTAACAGGCTGGCCTGCACGGTCAACGTATTTACCGTTCGATTCCATATTTCCCTGTTGGAAATAGGCCGCGAAGCGATGCATATATTGGTCGTACGGCAGGATGGCTTCTGTTTCGGCACCGAAGAAGTTGTTGTACCAGATCCCGATCAGCGCCAGCAGCACCGGAAGATTCTGCTCCGCTGGCGTGGTTGAGAAGTGCTTATCCATGGCGTGCGCGCCGCTCAGCAGCTGCTCAAAATTATCGAAGCCAATAGAAAGGATAATTGACAGACCAATTGCTGACCAGAGTGAATAGCGACCGCCTACCCAGTCCCAGAATTCGAACATGTTGTCCGTATCAATACCAAATTCGCCTACCGCTTTGGCATTAGTGGAGAGCGCAGCAAAGTGCTTCGCAACGTGCTGTTGATCGCCGGCCGTTTTCAGGAACCAGTCACGCGCACTGTGGGCGTTGGTCATGGTTTCCTGGGTGGTGAAGGTTTTAGAGGCGACCAGGAACAGCGTGGTTTCAGGACTCAGATCTTTTAGCGTTTCGGCAATGTGGGTGCCATCGACGTTAGACACGAAATGCATGTTCAGGTGATTTTTATACGGGCGCAGCGCTTCCGTCACCATGAAGGGACCGAGGTCAGAGCCACCGATACCGATGTTAACAACGTCCGTAATGGGTTTTCCGGTATAGCCTTTCCAGTCACCGCCGATAATGCGTTCGGAAAAGCCTTTCATTTTTTCCAGCACGGCGTTGACTTCAGGCATGACATCTTTGCCATCAACGATAATCGGCGTATTACTGCGGTTACGCAGCGCGACGTGCAGCACGGCGCGATCTTCAGTGCGGTTAATCTTCTCACCCGAGAACATAGACTTAATCGCACCGCTTAAATCGGTCTCTTTTGCCAGTGCCTGAAGCTTATCGAGGGTTTCCTGAGTAATGCGGTTTTTCGAAAAATCCACCAGCATCTGGTCGTCAAAGGTGGCTGAGAATTTAGCAAAACGATCGGCATCCTGGGCAAACAGGTCGGCAATTTTCGCCGTTTTCATCTGTTCATAGTGCTCTTGCAGCGCTTTCCAGGCTGCGGTTTGGGTCGGATTGATATTTTTCATGGCAACACTCTTGTTGATATTAAGAACCGTCATTCCATCGGGGTCGCATCGTACCCGGTTAGCATTTCAGTATGACCACAGTTGCAACTGAAAGGAAAATTTTGTCTGCGCCATAAAGGCACCATGATGAAAACACGCTGTTTTACGGTCAATAATGCGGCAAGATTTCAGCCTGATTCCATGGGGGAAAGGCTGAAAAGTATGGCCTGTTAGCAGACCGCATACCTTGTGCCACATCAGAAAGTGGTGGCGTTGCTGAAGCCATTAAGCACTGTAGTCGCTGCATTAGGGCAAAATTTGTTATCCGGTGCGCTCTGCATGAAAAATTGTCCCACAGTGGTCATTGACAGCAGGGCCAGAAATCGATAAATCTATGCGCGCTACTTGCGCACCCGTGCGCAAGCCAGAAGAGGCGCGTCGCCCAGGCAGTGTGTTGGAGGAACCGTATCCGGCGATAACACATCAGGGGGAGCGACGCCGAGGTGGTAAACACACGGTGTGTTGACTGTCGGCTACAGGGGCTGAATCCTCTGGGTTGTCACCAGAAACGTCCACAGTCGGACGTTTTGCAAGGTGGAGCGCTTCTGGGTGACTCGTCTATTCGATCTTACCCGTTTCTGCTCTTTCCTTGTGCTTAGGCTGAATTACTGTTTCTCACCCGTTAACGGATGAGGGCAACGTACCCTGACACGAGGTCATACAATGTCTCTGAATCTGAATGTAGCGAAATTTGGCGGTACCAGCGTTGCCGATTTCGATGCCATGAACCGTAGCGCCGATGTGGTATTGCAGGACAGCAATACCCGGCTGGTGGTGCTCTCTGCCTCTGCAGGCATCACAAACCTGCTGGTCTCTCTTGCCGAAGGCCAGGAGACATCGCAGCGTGCAGCGCAACTCGATGACATCCGCCGCATTCAATACGCCATCATCGATCGTCTGCAAAATCCGGACGTCATTCGCGACGAAATCGACCGCATCATTGATAACATCGGCATGCTGTCCGATGCGGCCGCGCTGGCCACGTCTAACGCCTTAACCGACGAACTGGTCAGCCACGGCGAACTGATGTCGACCTTGCTGTTCGTTGAGATCCTGCGTGAACGCAAGGTTAATGCGGAATGGTTCGATGTACGCAAAGTCATGCGCACCAATGACCGTTTTGGCCGTGCTGAGCCCAATGTGGCCGTACTGGCTGAACAGGTTAGCGCGCAGCTGCAACCGCGTATTGCGGCGTCACTGGTGGTGACCCAGGGCTTTATCGGCAGCGAAGAAAAAGGGCGCACGACCACGTTAGGTCGCGGCGGCAGTGACTACACGGCTGCCTTGCTGGGTGAAGCGTTAAAAGCCTCGCGCGTGGATATCTGGACGGACGTGCCGGGGATCTACACCACCGATCCGCGCGTGGTGCCTGCGGCAAAACGTATTGATGAGATCACCTTTGAAGAAGCGGCTGAAATGGCCACCTTTGGGGCCAAAGTGCTGCACCCTGCGACGCTGCTGCCTGCGGTGCGTAGCGACATTCCGGTGTTTGTTGGTTCCAGTAAAGATCCTGCCGCGGGCGGTACGCGCGTGTGCAATGAGACGGCGAATCCACCGCTGTTCCGTGCGCTGGCGCTGCGCCGCAAGCAAACCCTGGTCACCCTGCACAGCCTGAATATGCTACACACGCCGGGCTTCCTGTCTGAAGTGTTCAATATTCTGGTGCGTCACAACGTGTCAGTGGATCTGATCACCACGTCGGAAGTCAGCGTGGCGTTAACGCTGGATACCACGGGATCAACCTCAACGGGCGACAATCTGCTGAGCCAGGCGCTGCTGACGGAGCTGTCGTCACTCTGTCGGGTGGAAGTGGAAGAAAACCTGGCGCTGGTGGCCATTATCGGCAACGAATTGTCGAAAGCCTGCGGCGTAGGGAAAGAGGTCTTCGGCGTGCTCGAACCTTTTAACCTGCGGATGATCTGCTACGGTGCCAGCAGCTACAATCTCTGTTTCCTTGTGCCGGGCAATGATGCTGAAAGCGTAGTGCGTACACTGCATCACAATTTGTTTGAATAAGCGCTCAGCCGCCACTGGGTTAAAGCCGGGCTCTGTCCGGCTTTTTCACGACAGGCCGCCAGGCGGCACAGCGTGCTTTCACAGTAGTCCCTCACTCGCTCATAAGGATATCTGTTTATGCTTGCCACCTTAACTCGTCTGTTTCCTTTGTGGGCAATTCTGTTGTCTGTCGCTGCCTACTATTCACCCACAACCTTTCTTGGCATCGGTCCATGGGTCGCTTATCTGCTGATGCTGATTATGTTTGGCATGGGCGTAACGCTGAACATTGATGATTTTAAACGCGTGCTGACGCGCCCGGCGCCGGTTATTGCCGGCACCTTCTTACACTATCTGGTCATGCCGCTGGCCGCCTGGGCGCTGGCTAAGCTGTTTCATATGCCGCCGGATCTCGCTGCGGGGATGATTCTGGTGGGCAGCGTTGCCAGTGGAACCGCTTCTAACGTAATGATCTATCTGGCTAAAGGCGATGTGGCCCTGTCGGTGACGATCTCGTCGGTGTCAGCATTGGTGGGCGTGTTTGCCACGCCGCTGCTGACGCGCTTTTACGTGGATACGCACATTCAGGTTGATGTCGCTGGGATGCTACTGAGCATCGTGAAGATCGTCGTGATCCCTATCGGGTTAGGCCTGATTATTCATCACACCATGAACAGCGTGGTGCGCCGGATCGAGCCCTATCTACCAGCCTTTTCCATGCTCTGTATTCTGCTGATCATCAGCGCCGTAGTGGCAGGTAGCCAGGGCTTTATTGCCTCAGTCGGTGTCATGGTGATTGCAGCGGTCATCCTGCACAATGCCATTGGTCTGCTGGGAGGCTACTGGGGCGGTAAACTGTTTGGCTTTGATGAGTCCACCTGCCGCACGCTGGCGCTTGAGGTCGGTATGCAAAACTCAGGACTGGCCGCAACGCTGGGCAAACTTTACTTTTCTCCTCTGGCAGCGCTGCCGGGCGCCCTGTTCTCTGTCTGGCATAACCTGTCCGGTTCACTGCTGGCGGGTTACTGGTCGGGTAAACCTGTTGAGAAAAAGAAGTAGTTTTTTGCCTGTACAACCGATATCACGGGGCCGGATGGCCCCTGTAAATTAATCCCCGTCCCTTTCGTCATCCGGCTGTTCCAGCACCGTGTAGGCCACTGCGCAGAACAGGGAGTTCAGCCGCTTCATATCACCCAGCAGGCCCAGATGGAGTGAGCTGGTTTCAATGCTCTGCACATTCTGCTGGTGCAGGCGATTGACGTGTGAATGGGAATAACGGCGTATTTTCAGGCGGAAACGGTGTTTGGCTCGGCGCAACCGCTTCGCGCTGGTGACGTCGTGCGAGAGGAAAACCGACAGGCTCAGCCGCAGGTTTTCAACCAGCTGTTCGTAGAGTGACTCAAGCTCTTTCATGCCTTCTGGCGAAAAGGTCCGCCGCGCGGCAAGAGACTTATCGGCGACATCGCCGCTCATGCGTTCAATGATATCGCCTGCCATTTCCAGGTTTAGCGACATTTCAATCACTTCTCCCCAACGGCGAGAATCCTGCTCTGATAAATCCTCTTTGGGCATGCGCGCCAGATAGAGTTTGATGGCGGTGTAGAGCACATCGACGTCATCATCCAGCCGCCGCACGCGACGTTCCGCACGTGCTTCTCCACGAACCACTTGCAGAAACGTGTCCAGCATCTGCTCCAGCACGTCGCCCATGCGCAACGCTTCGCGCGCCGCGTTAACCAACGCCAGTGCCGGTGTATCCAGCGCGCTGCTGTCAAGGTGCCTGGGTTTCAGCGTGGTATCGCTTTCGGCATCGTCAGCAATCAGTCGGCAACACAGACGCGCCATGGCATCGGCGAACGGCACCATCACCACGCAGCGAATCAGGTTGTAGAAAACGTGAAAGAAGATCACCAGCTCTTCGTCGTTCACCGGCAGCTTGTCCAGCCATACCGCAACCGGATCGACAAAGGGCAGAATCAATACGCAGCCAATCAGCTTAAACAGCAGGCTGCCCATCGCCACGCGTTTACCCGCCGCGTTGGAGCCACTGCCGTTGATGACGGCCAGTAAACCACTGCCGAGGTTAGCGCCAATCACCAGGCACAACGCCACCTTAAAGGCGATCACGCCCGTTGCCGTCAGGGTGGCCGTAATCAGCACCGCTGCCAGGCTTGAGTAGCTGATAATCGCAAAGACCGCGCCGATCAAGGCATCCAGCATCACATCACCCGTTAAGCTGGAAAACAGCACCTGTACGCCCGAGGCCTGGGTGATTGGCCTGGCGGCTTCGACAATCAACTGCAGCGCCAGCAGGATAAGCCCCAGACCAATGCTGGTACGTCCAAGCTGTCCTGCGCGGGTTTGTTTGCGGCTGATGAAAAACACTACGCCAAAAAAGATAAACAGTGGTGAAAGCCAGGAGAGATCAAACGTCAGGACGCGCGCCATAATGGCTGTCCCGACGTCAGCACCCAATATCACCACCAATGCCGGTGTCAGGCTCACCAGGTTTTGGGCCACAAATGAGGTCACCAGCAGCGTGGTGGCATTGCTGCTTTGTACCAGCATGGTCACGCCAATGCCGGCCAGGAACGCCATGGGTTTCTTTTCTACACTGCGGCTGAGCACCCGGCGCAAATCGGCACCGTATACGCGCATAATTCCGGAGCGGGTAATGTGCGTGCCCCATACCAGAAGCGCAACGGCAGAGAGTAAGTTAAGCAGGGTTAACACGTATAGTGGCTCCTTAACCATCAGGCTTCAGGCGGTTCAGATTGCCAGCCTGATGGAGAACGCAATCTGATCACGTGATTGCCGGACGCTGTGCAATTTTTTTCAGTGTTTTAAACAACCTGCGCAACGTCGACATCTCTAAATGTAGACTACTCTGGCGATCTGCATGGACAAATCCGGCCTGCGCGCACCGCTTCGTTTACCGGGCGAGCCTTTTCAGGCCGATTGGACGGTCAGCGGTAGCGCATCGCACAGGCAGAGACGTTCAGTGGGCGCGGGGCTGGCCGGAGAGGGCTGCGGGTGATACCCGGTTGCTGACCCTGGCAGGTCAGCACAGGAGCGGGTTTAAGACGTTCATGTTCTTAACCCTTCCGCCGCACGGGGAAGGGCGCCAGCTTCAGTATGCTGAGCCCGCCAGCAGGGCATGATGGACTGGCTTATCATGGGGCACATCAAGCAGTGAACACAGGGTGCCACAAAGCTCGGTTTGTTGAGGCGCCAGGCCGGGCCTTAGCGAGAATCCCTCGCCAAACACAAACAGCGGAACGGTCGTTTCTTCTGGCAGCATGCCACCGTGCGACCGGTCGTCGTTCATCCCGTGGTCGGCCGTGACGACGACCTGATAGCCTTCTGCTAGCCAGCCGGGCATCCACTGCGACAGATAGCCATCCGCCATGCGCGCGCGGTTACGGTACTGCGCAGAAGACAGGCCATGCTGATGTCCGGCATGATCGATATTCATCGGATGAATCAGCAGGAAATCCGGGTTGTAACGTAACCGAAGACTCTCGGCATCTTCAAACAGGTGCGAGTCTGGATAGCTGTCATCGACGTAAAAATGACCAAACTGAACAGGCAGGGTCGGGGCCTCAGTGTGGCGATCGCGTGCCGGGACGAAAGGGGTGCGGTTATACAGCTCGCTTATCCAGTGGTAAGCGGCGGCGGCGGTGGTCAGTCCGGCATCGCGCGCATAGTGAAACACACTGCGTTCGCGGCTCATACGGTTAACGTCGTTATGAATGATGCCACTCTGCACCGGCGCAACGCCGGTCAGAATACATTCATACAGCGGACGTGACAGCGAGGGTAGCTCGCAGGTCAGGCTGTAATAATGCCCTCTGTCCTGGGCGCATTCCGCATGCAGGTAACCCATAGCATGTTGAGCAACGTAGTGACTCAGGCCGTCCAAAATCACCAAAATCGTTTTCATGTTTTCTCCTTGCTGCGCCGCTGAATTTGCGCGTCTGAGCCCTCAGGGATCACTGTGAGGTTATCTGACGCGGTGACAGGCTTTGATTTCACGTCTCATTACCGCCTGCGAAGGATCTATTTTGATAGTGTGCGCACACTAACTTATTGCGAGCCGTCTGCTTTCTGGTGACGTCTCGCGTACTGCATCGCGTTTTTTGCGGCCACCTGACTCTGCTCACTGCCAGAGGACAGAAGCCACGCGCCAGCTCAGGGCAGTAAACGCCTTCATCCAGAGACGCCGGTGAAAGCATTGTCTGACGCCGTCGTTCGCAAAAGCCGAGCCAATGTAGTCTGCAGATATGAAAAATGGATGACAGGCTTAACAACCCGCGGCACGGCGAAAATCAGCCGCCGTAACGGGCCGATGTGAGCCGCAGCAACACAGCAATAAAAAAACGGCCTGTACAGCTGTGTCATTCCGCCTTTGGGAGACGGAATTCACCCTGCCTGACAGGGAACACGGCACGTCTCAACGTTGTGTCGGAGAGGGCAGCGGATGCGGTAAGCCTGACGGCTATATTGTGATTTAGGTCACACTAAAGCATGATAACGCTAACCGAACTCCATTCGATTCTCGAGGCGTGACATGAGTGATAAAAATCCTGCAGCACAGAAGATTGCGCGCCTGATGCAGTGGGTGCTGAACGCGGGGCTGTTGATCCTGGCCTTCATTTTGATGGTATTTTTGGGCAAGGAGACGGTACATCTGGCCAATGTGCTGTTTAGCACCGGTGAGCAGGCGTCCTCCTACCTGCTAATTGAGGGCATTGTGATTTATTTTCTCTACTTTGAGTTCATTGCACTCATCGTGAAGTACTTTCAGTCGGGCTACCATTTTCCCTTGCGCTATTTTGTCTATATCGGGATTACGGCCATCATCAGGCTGATCATCGTCGACCATAAAAATCCCTTTGATACGCTGTGCTACTCTGCGGCCATCCTGCTGCTGGTGATCACGCTGTGGCTGGCAAACAGTAACCGGCTTAAACGCGAGTAATCACGTTCTCAGCATTCAGGACGGGTGTTCCTCGTATCGCTCTGCGCTAAACTACCTCTCTGAAAATTTTTAGGGGAAAGTGCCATGACGCAAGACCCGCTCCGTTCGTTACGTTCACTTAACTGGCTAGCGCTGGACGATGCCGCATTGACGCAACCGCTTCGTGACTGGCTAATGGAAGAGGATTCCATGACGCGACGTTTTGAACAGCATTGCCAGAAGGTCAGGGTGGAACCTGTACGTGAGGGCTTTATCTCCGCCGATGAACTCGGCGATGAAGGGGCATTACTCCCTGCCGAGCAGCGTTTCTGGCTGCGAGAAGTCATTCTCTACGGGGATGAGGAACCTTGGCTGGCAGGGCGCACGCTGGTGCCAGAAAGTACCCTCAACGGCCCGGAAGCGATGTTACAGCAACTCGGTACGCGCCCGCTGGGGCGTTACCTGTTCTCGTCCTCAACGCTGACCCGCGATTTCATTGAACCTGGCCGCGTTGATGCGCTCTGGGGACGCCGCTCGCGCCTGCGACTGTCAGGGAAACCGCTGCTGTTAACGGAACTGTTTTTACCGGCTTCGCCGCTCTATCGTGATCAAGGTTAAGGGTTTGACCTGTGCAGAACACACAAAACATGACGAAATGGCAGGCTTACAGCCGTCTGATGCGCATTGATAAGCCGATTGGCGCTCTGCTGCTGCTGTGGCCAACATTGTGGGCGCTGTGGTTGGCAAAGATGGCTGTTCCGCCCCTACACATACTGGCGGTGTTTGTCGCCGGGGTATTTGTTATGCGCGCCGCAGGCTGTGTCATCAATGATTATGCCGATCGCAAGGTCGATGGTCATGTCGAGCGCACGAAGCACCGGCCGCTGGCAAGCGGTGCCGTCACCGCGAAAGAGGCCAAATACTTATTTGTGGTGTTAGGACTGATTGCCTTTGCCCTGGTGCTGAGCATGAACCTGATGACCATCATGCTCTCGGTCGTGGGCCTGGCACTGGCCTGGGTCTATCCGTTTATGAAGCGCTATACGCATTTGCCGCAGGTGGTGCTTGGCGCGGCGTTTGGCTGGGCGATTCCCATGGCATGGTCGGCAGTTAGTGAGTCCTTACCTCTTGTCTGCTGGCTGGTATTTCTGGCTAACATTTGCTGGACGGTGGCTTATGACACGCAATATGCCATGGTCGATCGCGATGATGACCTGAAGATTGGCGTTAAATCAACGGCGATACTGTTTGGCCGCTACGACAAATTCATTATTGGTTTGCTGCAGTTGGCGACGCTGGTACTCATGGCGTGGGTAGGGATGATTCTGGATCTGAACGGGGCGTTTTACTGGACACTATTGCTGGCTGGCGGGCTGTTTGTATATCAGCAAAAGCTGATCGCAGAGCGCGATCGCCAGGCCTGTTTCCGCGCTTTTCTGAACAACAACTACGTAGGACTGGTTCTGTTTCTGGGCGTGCTAATGAATACGCCGCCGTTTTCACAGCTTCTTTAAACGCCATTGACAGGACATCACAGCTAGCTTGTGGATTGGAAAGTGGGTCAAAGCGGGTAGTTGCGCCATGCCAGCACGCGGATAAAAAAGGCGACCTCAATGGTCGCCTTTTTCGTTGTCGCTGACTCGTTAATCGTGCGCGACAGCGCTCTCAATGGTCATGCGTACATCGCTGGTAACCAGCTCAGCCAGGATATGCCAGGTCGCCAGCGTCTGCGCCACGTCTGCATCGCCACTGTCGCTGATATAGCCTTCATCACGCAGTGTGAGCACCAGTGAGGAGAACACCGCTTTATCAAAGAACTCCGGCGCGTTGATGCCGTGCAACACGCTCAGACGCTGCGCCAGGGTACGACTCTCTTTTTCCAGCGTGCCACGGTTGATGGTGGGCTTGGCACTCAGGATGGAGAAAGTAATGGCGTAGCGCTGCAGCGTCTCACGTACACCTGCGGCCAGCAGCTGAAGCGTACGGTAACGCGCGGTATTGAACGACAGCAGGCCCGCTTCAATGGTAATCAGCCCCTGACGCGTCAGTTCCTGGCACAAATCAGTGAGCAACTGCGGCAGTTGGTCATTGCTCCAGCGCAGGAACAGTTCGCTCTTCAGCATGGGGTAAATCAGACTGACCTGACGCAGCAGTTCGGCTTCGCTCAGATTACGGTGCTGCTGCACAATCGCCGCAATCAGCGCTGGCATCACGAGCATATGATGAATGTTATTACGGTAGTAGGTCATCAGCACGGCCTGCTCGCGCGGCAGAATAATGATGTCACCAATACTGTCTTTCTCACTCTCGAACTTGTTCATGCTAAGGGCATGGTCCAGCAAGGCTTCGGCGGACATGTCTGGCAATGTTGCATCCGGTGAGTAGGGCACATTGCGCAGCAACTGGGTGTAGCACTCCAGTTGCTCAATCAGCTGCTCGCGAGTTAGTGAGCGCTGACGTGAAGCAAGCAGGGCGGTCACGCACAGGTTCATGGCATTCGCCGCGCCGGCTTCATTGATTCGCACCATGATGGTGGCCGCGATATCATTCGCCGTTGGGGTTAACCAACCCGGGCGTTGGGCTTCAATGGGATCGATAGAATCCCGCCATTCAGGAACGCGCTTGTTCAGATAATTTATCAGCGGCAGCGGCTCACCAAAATTCACGTATCCCTGGCCGAGGTTACGCAGCTTGCGCAAGCCGCGCACCATCTGCATAAAGCCTTCTTTCTCTTTAACGGCACCGCGCAGTTCTTTCGCGTAGGTTCCCACTTCCATGACGTGTTCATAGCCGATGTAAATAGGCACTAACGTGATAGGGCGCGTACCGCCGCGCAACATGGCCTGCAGCGTCATGGATAACGTCCCGGTTTTAGGATCCAGCAGTCGGCCAGTACGTGAACGGCCGCCTTCAACGAAGTACTCGACGGAATAGCCGCGGGTAAAAAGCTCGCCCAGATATTCGCGGAAAACGGTGGAGTAGAGCTTGTTGCCCTTAAAGGTACGGCGAATAAAGAAGGCACCCAGACGGCGGAAAATCGGCCCGGCAGGCCAGAAATTCAGGTTAATACCGGCGGCGATGTGCGGCGGTACCAGCCCCTGGTGATACAGCACGTAAGACAGCAGCAGGTAATCCATGTGGCTGCGGTGGCAGGGCACATAAACGATCTCGTGTCCGTCCTGCGCCAACTGACGCACGCGCTCACCGCCGTTCACATTGATACCCTGATAGAGGCGGCTCCAGAGCCAGCCCATTACCCGGTCCGTCACGCGAATGGCTTCATAGGAGAAGTTGGCGGCAATCTCTTCCATCATCTCGATGGCGTTCTGCTGCGCTTTCTCATGGGAAATCTTTTTACTGCGTGCTTCGTCTTCTACCGCTTTTTCAATCGCCTTCGATTGCAGCAGGCGGTTGAACAAATCCTGGCGCGCGGGAAGGCGCGGGCCAACAGCCGCCAGACGCTGACGGGCAAAGTGGATACGGGCAACCCGGGCCAGTTTCTGGGCGATGGATTTATCCGTGCCGTGCTCAGTCGCCATACGACGCAGAGAGACGGTCGGTGAGAAGCGCACAAAACTGTCACGTCCATGCCAGAGCACGGCAAAGAATTTTTGTACGCCGTTAAGCAAGCGCAAATGCGGTGGATTGTCTTCACCCTGCACTTCCCGGCCAGGTGCACGACCAAACATAACTGAAACCGGTAACATCTGAATATCAAGCTCAGGATTACTGCGGTGCAGATCAAGATATTCGTGGAAGATTTTTACCGACTCGACGCTGGGCACGAAATAGGGGAACACGCGCGGACCGTCGTGAATAAAGACATGGCGCGGCAACAGGGCCCCGTCAATCTCCAGTGGTGAGAGCGGATCGGGCAGATCGTGCCGGATGCACTGCGCACGCAAAGTGAGGAGATCGGCCTTTGAATCATAAGGCAGGACATACATAATAGGCCGGGTAGGATCTAGCCCATGTTCGGATACGGGATCGGCCGGAATAGCCTTACTCTTTACCAGAAACGAAAGGGGTAAATTCAGTAATTTATAAAAAAGTATACGCCAACCTGACATAGACAATATGAAGCCTCTTGTTAGCAAAGCGGCGCAAGCTTATCAGAAAGCGCAGCAAAAATCTGTGACAGCGACAATTGTGCGCTGCCCAATATTGACGTCAATCCTTTGAAAAGAGTTCCTTTATTATGACAAATAATGCCACCGGCTTTAACCGTATTGTGAAAGCAGCCGGCTATTCATGGCAAGGTCTGCGTGCTGCCTGGCAGCACGAAGCCGCTTTTCGTCAGGAAGCGGTTGCCGCAGTGGTGGCGATTATCCTGGCCTGCTGGCTGGATGTCGATACTGTTTCGCGCATCCTGATGATTGGTTCTGTCGTGCTGGTGATTATTGTCGAAGTCCTGAACAGCGCGATAGAAGCCGTGGTAGACCGCACAGGCCAGGAGCGTCATCCGCTTGCCGGGCGGGCAAAAGACATGGGATCCGCTGCCGTTTTTATCGCAATATTACTGGCCCTTTTTGTCTGGGGAACGCTGCTTTGGTCGCATTTGCGATAAGCGTTCCATCTCGGCTCAAATAACTGATTTTGACCTGAGTTTTGGTTTCCATTTCACCAATACCTGTATATACTCACAGCGACTGTATAAACAACCAGGGGGCGGGATGAAAGCATTAACCAGCAGGCAGCAACAGGTCTACGACTTGATTCGCGACCACATTAATCAAACAGGCATGCCGCCAACGCGTGCAGAAATTGCTGCACAACTCGGTTTTCGTTCGCCCAATGCGGCCGAAGAACACCTGAAAGCACTGGCGCGTAAAGGCGTGATTGAAATTGTCTCTGGTGCGTCCCGCGGTATCCGTTTGTTAATGGAAGAAGAGCCATCAGACGGCCTGCCGCTGATCGGTCGTGTTGCCGCCGGTGAGCCATTACTGGCCCAGGAACACATTGAAACGCATTACAAAGTGGATCCCGACATGTTCAAGCCTTCAGCGGATTTCCTGCTGCGCGTAAGCGGTATGTCAATGAAAGACATCGGCATCATGGATGGCGATCTGCTGGCCGTACACAAAACGCAGGACGTGCGCAATGGTCAGGTTGTGGTGGCGCGCATCGATGACGAAGTCACGGTAAAACGCTGGAAAAAGCAGGGTTCTGTGGTGCATCTCTTACCTGAAAACAATGATTTCGAGCCTATCGTTGTTGACACCCGTGCCCAGTCACTGACCGTTGAAGGTCTGGCCGTGGGCATTGTGCGTAACGGTGAGTGGCTGTAAAACCGGTTAAGATTGTCGGCTTTCGTCAATCTTACTATTCCCCTGCTTGTCCTTACTTTTCCGCTGTGGGTTGACCTGAAACCCCGGCGGTTCATCGCACGGATTCACGAATGCGCTTTCTGACGGCTACCGATAAAAAACTGTGGCGGTTAGCGCTGCCCATGATCCTGTCAAATATTACGGTTCCTTTGCTCGGCCTGGTCGATACGGCCGTTATTGGCCATCTCGACAGTCCGATCTATCTGGGCGGCGTCGCCGTCGGCACGACCGTCACCAGCTTTGTCTTCATGTTGCTGCTTTTTCTACGCATGAGCACTACGGGCTTAACGGCACAGGCATTCGGTGCGGGCGATAAGACCGCGCTGGCGCGTGCGCTGACACAGCCACTGATCATCGCCCTGGTGGTCGGCATCCTGTTTATCTTCCTCCGCTATCCCGTCACCGCATTGGCGACCCGCTTTGTCGGTGGGGATCCGTCGGTGCTGGAACAGGCTGCTCTGTTTATTCATATTCGCTGGCTCAGCGCGCCCGCAACGCTGGCTAACATGGTAATCCTGGGCTGGCTGCTGGGCGTTCAGTATGCCCGGGCACCCGTCATCCTGCTGGTGGTGGGGAATGTCATCAATATCCTGTTAGATCTTTGGTTGGTTCTGGGCCTGCACTGGGGCGTGGCCGGTGCTGCCACCGCCACCGCGCTGGCAGAATACGCGACGTTGCTGGTCGGTATGGCAATGGTGTGGCGCGTATTAAGGCTCCGTGGTATCAGGTTTGATATGCTCGCCCGCAGCTGGCGTGGCGATATTCACCGCCTTCTTCGCCTTAACCGCGATATCTTACTGCGCTCATTGCTCTTGCAGCTCTGCTTTGCCTCGCTGACCGTACTGGGTGCCCGTATTGGCCCGGATGTGGTAGCGGTAAATGCTATCCTTCTGATGTTTATCACTTTTACCGCTTATGCCCTGGACGGCTTTGCCTATGCCGTCGAGGCCTTTGCTGGCGAAGCACACGGGGCAAAAGACGGTAGCCGACTGCAGCAGGTATGGTTGTCTGCCTGTCGCCAGGCCCTGTTAGTGGCGCTGTTTTTCTCGCTGGCCTATGCTTTTTTTGGCTATCAGATCGTGACTTTGCTGACTTCTATTCGTGCACTGCAAGAGGCGGCCGATAGTTTTCTGATTTGGCAGATGGTGTTACCGCTGATCGGCGTCTGGTGCTATCTGCTGGATGGCATGTTTATTGGCGCAACGCGGGGTAGAGAAATGCGTAACAGCATGGCAGTGGCTGCGCTGGGTTATTTCCTGACGCTCACGACACTGCCTTGGCTGGGCAACCATGGTTTGTGGCTGGCTATCGCCGTTTTCCTGGCCCTGCGTGGCTTATCCTTGTGGCTGGTCTGGCGGAAGCACTGGCGTAATGGCACCTGGTTCAATGCCTGACCGCTCAGCCGGAATTATGACGCAGGATACATAATATTTTCATTTTTTCCGGCAATCCTGAAATTACCTACTACAATTAACTTTGAATGGCGCTGATGACCAGCGCTTTATATCGTGATTTTGCTTAACTGCAAGATAATGCGAAACCGAAGGATAACGTGGAGGTCTGCAATGAATAAAGACGAAGCGAGTGGTAACTGGAAACAGTTCAAAGGAAAAATGAAAGAGAAATGGGGCAAGCTGACCGATGATGACATGCAAGTCATTGAAGGTAAACGCGATCAGCTGGTCGGTAAAATCCAGGAACGTTACGGCTACGCAAAAGAAGAAGCGGAGAAGGAAGTAACGGCCTGGGAAGGTTCTAACAAAGATTACCGCTGGTAATCACGCTTTTCAGGGACGCTCCTACCCGGGTCGGTACGCTCATGCCGGCCACCGCACAAGGATGTGCAAACTAGCTCCGCTTACCGCGCTTTTTCCCTTCAGTGTGATGGTCGTGATCACAATGTTCATGCTGTTCACACGCCTCAACTTCAGCACAGTTCTCACATAAACCATGCGCTTCGATCACGCTATTTCTGAGGATAAAATGGGCTTCCTCAGCCAAAGAGGCGATGATCTGCTCCGCGCCCTGAGCCTGCTTTTCGGTCACGCCAGCACAGCGATCGCACACCAGCATAACCGACGTGTGTGCAGGCGCTTCGAAGTGATGGCACATTACGTAGCTGTTATTTGACTCCACCCGATGAATAAATCCCTGCTCCAGCAGGAAATCCAGCGCGCGATAAACGGTGGGCGGTTTTGCCTGTGGCTCGCTAACCCGCAGCTGATCAAGCAGATCATAGGCACTGATTGAGCCAGGCTGTCCGGCCATCAACCTCAGCACTTCTGCTCGCTGTGTTGTCAGGCGGACACCGCGCTGTAAACACAGCTTCTCAGCCTGGGTCATAATTTGCTCTGGCGTCATGGTTGACATGAAAGTTCTCCGCTGGACAGGTGATGTTATCTTATCACAATAATTATGTTGACGCTGAACCTCGCCAGGAGTCCCTAAGCCTGCCTTTTTGGCCGCTTTTCCCCCCTGTTTTCCCCCGGCAACAACCCGCCTGAGACCAGTGTATTTCAGAATGTTTATAGATATTTTTTACTTTTACTTTACATCTCACTGAGTTAAGCACTAATGTTTAAATGTTCTTAATAAAGTGCTGGCTCAGACCGGATTTGCCTGAAGCTTTTCTGGCGGTAACTGCACATATCGGATCGAAAAATAATCAATCCACGGAATTGCGCCACTATTTACTCTGAATTCACAGCAATAAAGCGTTAGCAATCCTCCACAATGGAGCTAACAAACTATTCAGTCGTTAATGTTTTGACGGCAATATTTCAGGTGATGATAAGCAAATGGCAAAATTAACCGTACCACGTTCCGTTCTGGTTTTTCCTGCAGTGTTCAATGCCCTGGTTTTTTCATCTTCCGCGCTGGCCGCAGGAACCTGGTATGATGCCCGTAACGATGCCATGGGTGGAACAGGCGTGGCGTCGTCGACCTACGGATCAGCCGTTCTGGCCAACCCGGCCTTGATGACCAAAGCGAAACCTGATGACGATGTCAGCATCATTATTCCCAGTGCCGGTGCGCAAATCACCGACAAAGACAAGATGGTCGATAAGATCGATAACATCACTGACACAGTGAATCGCTATCAGGATCTGTTCGAAAATGCATCGGGGTTTGAGCTGTTGCGTCGTATTCCTGAGATACAGGCCGCGTCAGGCGACTTAGCGAATACGCTCCGGGACCTACGCGGTAACAAAGCCAATGCCACAGCGGGCGTGGCGATCGCCGTAACCATCCCTAACGAAACCCTGCCTTTTGCTTTTGTGACTAAGGCTTACGGTACAGCACATGTACGCGCAAACGTAAAAGAGGGCGACATTGTCATACTGCAGGGCGTTGCTGATGGCAGCTTTGCAGGTATTCCTGGCGGTCCCTTTGGGCTGGCTAATATCCAAAACTTACTGGGTTCCAGTGCCAATGGGCTGGCTGCACTGAATACGGATTATGGTATTGCCGTTGCGCATGAATTCACCATCGCCGGTCAGCCGGTTTCAATTGGCATTACACCCAAGCTGCAAAAAACCTGGCTGTATAACTATTCCGCCAGCGTCTATAACTACGACAAAAACGATTTACGCGATGGCCGCTACCGCAGCACGGAAAGTGGCTTCAACATTGATGCCGGCATGGCGACAGTGTTTGCTGAAAACTGGACGCTGGGCGTGACCGGACAAAACCTGGTTTCCCGCGATCTGGAAACGAAAGAAGTGAACGGCTACCGCGATACTTACGAAATCCGGCCGTTAGTAACCGCGGGTTTAGCCTGGGATAAAGGTCCCGTTACCCTGACAGGCGATGTTGACCTCACTGAAACCCACCGTTTTAAATCGCAGGAAAACAGCCAGTACGCTGGCGTCGGTGCGGAATACCGTGTACTGGACTGGCTGCAGTTACGTGCTGGTTACCGCGCGGACATGCGTTCGACTGATGAGAACGTAGCCACAGCCGGTTTCGGCCTGTCACCATTCAATAATTCTGTGCACCTGGATCTGGCGGGTTCGGTAGGCCAAAACAATACCTGGGGCGCGATGGCTCAGCTCGGATTTAATTTCTAATCTCCGCCATTCACGGGCGGGCGATACCTTGTCGCCCGCCCTTATGCTATCCTTGCGCAGAATATCATCACTGTTAACCACCGGACCGACTGCGCTTCATGACCGATACTTTTTCATCCCAACGCTTCTCCATTGCCCCCATGCTCGACTGGACTGACCGTCACTGTCGCTATTTCCATCGCCAGCTTACGGCTGACACGCTGCTGTATACCGAGATGGTAACAACGGGCGCGATTATTCATGGCAAAGGCGATTATCTGGCATACAACGAGCAGGAGCACCCGGTCGCATTGCAGTTGGGCGGCAGCGATCCCGTAGCCCTGGCGCAGTGTGCGGCGCTGGCAGAGCAGCGCGGTTACGATGAGGTGAACCTCAATGTCGGTTGCCCGTCAGACCGGGTACAGAATGGTCGTTTTGGCGCCTGCCTGATGGCGGAAGCTGGCTTAGTGGCTGACGGCATCAAAGCGATGCGCGATGTGGTGGATATCCCGGTAACGGTTAAAACGCGCATCGGCATTGACGATCAGGACAGCTATGCTTTTCTTACCGACTTTATCGGCACGGTTGCCGAACGCGGTGGTTGTGACACCTTTATTATCCATGCCCGCAAAGCCTGGCTTTCCGGACTCAGCCCGAAAGAGAACCGTGAGATCCCACCGCTGGATTACCCACGTGTTTACCAGTTAAAACGCGATTTCCCTCAGTTAACGATTGCGATTAACGGCGGCGTTAAAACGCTTGGAGAAGCGAAAACGCATCTTCAGCACCTGGATGGCGTCATGATGGGCCGCGAAGCCTATCAAAACCCCGGTATCCTCGCACAGGTGGATCGTGAATTATTTGGCCGCGACCGTCCTGCTGTCGATCCGGTTGCGGTGGTGCGCGCGATGTATCCTTATATCGAGGCAGAACTGTCGAAAGGCACCTATCTCGGCCATGTCACGCGCCATATGTTGGGCCTGTTCCAGGGCATTCCTGGTGCACGTCAGTGGCGTCGTCATCTTAGTGAAAATGCGCACAAACCTGGCGCTGACGTCCGCGTGCTAGAGGCGGCGCTGGCGTTGGTCGCCGACAAAATTCCTCAGGAAGCCTAGTTCTGCCAAACCAGCCATCAGGCTGGTTTTTTTAACACCATAATTTGGTGAATTTCATCATCCTTGGGCTGGGGCTATTCTGTTATCTTATTTAAAATCAAAAAGTTAACCTTTGGCACGTTTCTTGTAATAAATAATCTATTGATAACGAGGAGCACCAAAATGGACATACTTTTTGTATTGGGTTTTTTCCTGATGCTGTTATTCACCGGCGTGTCCCTGTTAGGCGTCATTGCTGCCCTGATCGTCGCGACGGTGGTGATGTTTATCGGTGGCGTGTTTGCGCTTATCGTACACGTTCTGCCCTGGCTCATACTGGCGGTGGCAGCGGTGTGGCTTTATCGCCGCTTTTTTACTGATGAAGACACACGTCGACGCAACAGGCTCAAACGCCGCTTCAGCCGACTGGAAAGAGATGGCCGGTACTAAATGTGGGCGAGATCACAGGTTAAGAGATTGCCGGTAAGATAATGGCTGCGGACCATACTTTTTACTTATATTTTCTGTCAGGATGGCTCGCGTGATTTCATAATCTGTTCATCGCTTCTGCCCCTACATCAGTGCGAATGAAAAATAAAAGAAGGGCTTCCTGCGGGAAGCCCTTTTTATTTCACGGAATTAACAGGCTCGATCCGTGCGTGGCCCGGCTTTCCAGCACCTGATGTGCCTTACTGGCGTCTTTAAGGGCAAATTGTTGCTGTTCTGGCACATCGACCTTAATCGCACCGCTGGCCAGCAAAGAAAACAGCTCAGCGCTGGCTGTCTCCAGTTCCTGGCGATTGGTGATGTAACCAAACAGGGAGGGCCGGGTCACGAACAACGATCCCTTTTTGTTTAGGATACTGAGATCGATATTGGTCACCGGACCCGAAGCATTACCAAAGCTCACCATCAGCCCCTGACGGCGCAGACAGTCGAGCGAGGCCTCCCAGGTCGCTTTACCCACGGAGTCATATACCACGCCAACCTTTTCGCCTGCGGTCAGTTCCATGACGCGCTGGGCAATATCTTCTTGCTGGTAGTTAATGGTGGCCCAGGCGCCGGCGTTTTTTGCCCGCGCCGCTTTTTCTGAAGAGCCGACGGTGCCAATCAGGTGTGCGCCAAGCGCTTTCGCCCACTGGCAGGCAATCAGCCCAACCCCACCGGCCGCCGCATGAAACAGGAACGTTTCATCCGGTTTTACCTTGTAGGTCTGACGAAGCAGATACTGTGTGGTCAGGCCTTTGAGGAAACTGGCGGCTGCCTGCTCAAAGCTAATTGCGTCTGGTAACAGCATCAGACGCTCTTCAGCTACATTGTGGCGTTCACTGTAAGCGCCCAGCGCCGCCTGGCAATATACGACGCGATCGCCGGGCGTGAAGCGCGTAACGGCCGAACCGACGCGGGTGACGACACCGGCCGCCTCGGTGCCCAGCCCCGAGGGAAAATGGCCCGTTGGATACAAACCGCTGCGCACGTAGGTATCAATATAGTTAATGCCAATCGCGCGATTCTCTACCTGGATTTCATGCTCGGTGGGATCGGCAAGCTCAAAATCGACCCAGTTTAAGACCTCGGGACCGCCGTGTGCGTTGAACTGAATACGCTTTGCCATTCTTACTCCTGTGATTGTTTCATCATGAGGGTGAGGCGCGCCCCTTAACTGAGGTATACTTGCGCGTCCCCACAGAAGATCGGTAATGCATTCACTATGGCAGGAAATAAACCCACCAACAAATCGAACGAAACGCAGGATCGCCAGTTGGAAGGCGTGAAAATGCCCCCGCATTCGCTGGAAGCGGAACAGTCGGTACTGGGTGGGTTAATGCTGGATAACGAGCGCTGGGACAATGTGTCCGAACGCGTCGTGGCTAATGATTTCTTTAATCGCTCGCACCGTCTGATTTTTTCCGAGATGCAGCGCCTGCTGGAAAACAGTAAGCCAATCGATCTGATCACCCTGTCAGAATCGCTCGAAACGCGGGGCGAACTGGAAATGGCAGGCGGTTTCGCCTATCTGGCTGAGCTGGCCAAAAATACGCCCAGTGCTGCGAACATCGGCGCTTATGCCGATATCGTGCGCGAACGCGCCGTGGTGCGCGAAATGATCGCCGTGGCAAATCAGATCGCCGATGCCGGTTACGATCCGCAAGGGCGCAGCAGTGAAGATCTGCTGGATTTTGCTGAGTCGAACGTATTTAAGATTGCAGAGGCCCGGGCCAATAAAGATGACGGCCCAAAGAACATCGAGCAGATTCTTGAAGCGACCGTTTCTCGCATTGAGTCGCTGTATCAGACGCCGCATGATGGTGTCACCGGAGTGGATACCGGCTACCAGGACCTGAATAAGAAAACCGCCGGGCTTCAACGGTCAGACCTGATTATTGTGGCTGCCCGTCCGTCTATGGGTAAAACCACCTTTGCCATGAACCTGTGCGAAAATGCCGCGATGTTGCAGGACAAGCCGGTTCTGATTTTCAGTCTGGAAATGCCCAGCGAGCAGATCATGATGCGTATGCTGGCTTCCTTGTCGCGCGTGGATCAAACGCGCATCCGTACCGGCCAGCTCGACGATGAAGACTGGGCGCGGATTTCAGGCACCATGGGCATCCTGCTGGAAAAGAAGAATATGTATATCGATGATTCTTCAGGCCTGACGCCAACCGAAGTGCGTTCGCGCGCGCGTCGTATCTACCGTGAGAACGGTGGACTGAGCCTGATTATGATCGACTACCTGCAGCTGATGCGCGTACCGGCACTGTCAGATAACCGTACGCTGGAAATCGCGGAGATTTCGCGTTCACTCAAAGCGCTGGCAAAAGAGCTGAATGTGCCGGTGGTGGCCTTATCCCAGTTAAACCGCTCTCTGGAGCAGCGCGCAGATAAACGCCCGGTGAACTCCGATCTGCGTGAATCCGGATCGATCGAGCAGGATGCCGACTTGATCATGTTTATCTATCGCGATGAGGTCTACCACGAAAACAGCGATCTTAAAGGGATTGCCGAGATCATCCTGGGTAAGCAGCGTAACGGCCCCATCGGTACCGTTCGCCTCACTTTTAACGGTCAGTGGTCGCGTTTCGATAACTACGCTGGGCCGCAATACGACGACGAGTAATGCTGCTGCATGCGGACATGCACGATCTGTGCATGTCCGCCCCCGCCGTGCGAAATAGTGTTGGACAAGCCTGCAGATAATCGGGTTATCTGTAGTAAAGCAACACTTTACGCGATGGAAACAGCATGACTCATGTAGACGATTACGATCTGAAAATCCTCACTCTGTTACAATCCAATGGCCGCCTTACTAATCAGGAACTCAGTGATTTAGTGGGTCTTTCTGCATCGCAATGCTCACGCCGCCGTATCAATCTTGAACAGGCAAACCTTATTCTTGGCTATCATGCGCGTTTGTCGCCCGACGCCGTCGGTCTTGGCATGGTTGGGCTAATCGAAGTGCGCCTGATCAACCATACTGCAGACTATGTTGAGAGCTTTCATCAAATGGTGGAACGGGAAGAGGCCATTGTTGATGCTTATAAAACCACCGGCGATGCCGACTATCTGCTTAAAGTCGCGGTAGCTGACTTAGCCTCGCTCAGTGCCTTAATCAGTCAGCTTTTAGCCGGGCACCAGAGCGTTTCCCATGTCAAAACGTCGGTCGTGCTAGGCAGACTGAAAGAGAATGGCATGATGATGAGTGCGGAACCGGCTGTGCGCCAAAAAAGCGCATGATATGCCATTTTGGTGCAGATTAAACGCGATAAACCGCCTGATTTTGCGCTATCTGTGCATAAAATAAGTCGGTGTTGCACGAAAGTCCCCGCCCGGACGGGCGAGAACGGTGATCTTCTGTCAACCTGTTGCCAGCGCAGCCCGGCTGGCGCAGTTATTGCATCAGTGCGTCATTACCCGTACTGAGACAGCATCATGGATAACATTGTACAACCCGCTCATATTCCCCACTCTCGTCTTGAAGATGCGCTTGCAATTCTGCTCGGCACGTTAATGGTGTCGTTCGGCGTGATTATGCTGAAGCAGGCGGGCGCGCTGACCGGCAGCATGGCAGGCCTCGCGTTTTTAATCAGCTACCTGTCGCCCATGTCTTTTGGCAGCGCCTTTTTTCTCATTAACATCCCGTTTTACTGGCTGGCCGTAAAACGGATGGGCTGGGAATTTACCCTGAAAACGTTCAGTGCCGTCGGACTGGTGTCGCTTTTTACCCACCTGCACCCGCTGTTTATGCATTTTTCCGCGCTGAATCCTTTTTATGCGGCATTGTTCGGTAACGTCATCATGGGGATTGGGTTTATAGTGTTGTTTCGTCACAAAGCCAGCCTGGGTGGAATCAATATTCTGGCGCTGTGGTTACAGGATCGTTTCGATATCCGCGCAGGTAAACTGCAAATGGCGGTAGATACCTGCGTCGTGCTGGCGTCACTTTTTGTCGTCAGCCTGCCAATGTTGCTTGCTTCTGTAGCCGGTGCGGTGGTGCTTAATGTGATTATCGCAATGAACCATCGCCCCGGGCGGTACAGGGTTTAGTGGCCCCTTTTATTTCTAGACCAACCATGGAGATCTGCACCGTGTTCCAAAACGTTGATGCCTATGCTGGCGACCCTATTTTGTCGCTGATGGAAGCCTTTAAACAGGACCCGCGCGAGCATAAAGTGAACCTGAGTATTGGGCTTTATTACAACGAGCAAGGCATCATTCCTCAGCTACAGGCCGTGGCCGATGCTGAGGAACAGTTGCGTGCCGAGCCGCAGCAGGCGTCGCTTTATCTGCCAATGGAAGGATTGAGTACCTACCGCAACGCGATTGCCCCGTTGTTATTTGGTGCCGATCATCCGGTGCTAAAAGCGGGCCATGTGGCATCCATCCAGACATTAGGCGGTTCGGGCGCGCTGAAAGTGGGCGCGGATTTCCTCAAGCGCTATTTTCCGCAGTCAAACGTCTGGGTTAGCGATCCGACCTGGGAAAACCATGTCGCTATTTTTAGCGGTGCCGGTTTTGAGGTGAAGACCTATCCCTGGTACGATCCTGAAACTAACGGTGTCCGTTTCGATGCCTTCCTCAACACGCTGAAAACCTTACCAAAGCAGAGCATCGTGCTGTTGCATCCGTGCTGCCACAACCCAACCGGCGCCGACCTGACCAATGCTCAGTGGGACGAAACCGTCGCGGTGTTGAAAGCGCAGGAACTGATCCCGTTTCTCGATATCGCCTATCAGGGCTTCGGTGCCGGAATGGAAGAGGATGCTTACGCGATGCGTGCGGTTGCCGCCGCGGGCCTGCCTGCGCTGGTCAGCAACTCCTTCTCGAAAATTTTCTCGCTCTACGGCGAACGCGTCGGTGGGTTGTCCATCGTGTGCGACAGCGCTGAAGAGTCCAGCCGAGTTCTGGGTCAGTTAAAAGCGACCGTGCGTCGCAACTACTCCAGCCCGCCGAATTTTGGTGCGCAGGTTGTGGCACGTGTCCTGAACGACGCGGCTTTAAAGGCAAACTGGCTGGCAGAAGTGGAAGCGATGCGTCTGCGTATTATCGATATGCGTCAGGCGCTGGTACAGGTGCTGAGCACGGCATTACCGGGCAAGCGCTTCGACTACCTGTTAAAGCAACGCGGCATGTTCAGCTACACCGGCCTGAGCGCGCAGCAGGTGGATCGTCTGCGCGAAGAGTTTGGTGTTTATCTGGTCGGCAGCGGTCGTATGTGCGTGGCTGGCCTCAACAGTAAAAACGTTCACCAGGTTGCAGAAGCGTTCGCCGCGGTCATGTAATTTACGGCCGTCACAGGTTCTGGCCGCCAGCATTGTCTGGCGGCTTTTTTATTTTCAGGCTTCGGGTTTACCTTTGCGCCACATTCTGCACACTTAAATGGTCTGACAGATTCAGGGAAAAAATTATGTGGCATCAACAAACGTTGGTCTTAAGCGCGAAATCTCGTGGTTTTCATCTGATCACGGACGAAATCGTGCAGCAGTTGACGGGATTACGTGATATCAGAACGGGACTGGTGCATTTGCTGTTGCAACATACTTCAGCCTCACTGACGTTGAATGAAAACTGCGATCCTACGGTTCGACGTGATATGGAGCAGCATTTCATGCGCCACGTCCCGGAAGACGCACCTTATCAGCATGACTATGAAGGTCGTGACGATATGCCCGCGCACATTAAATCGTCCAGTCTCGGCGTATCGCTGACATTGCCCGTGCAGCGCGGTCAGCTGGTATTAGGCACCTGGCAGGGGATTTGGTTGGGTGAGCATCGCATTCACGGCGGTGCCCGGCGTATCGTTGCCACCTTACAAGGGGAATGATAATGAATAATTCGGAGTTACTGACCTATTGCATGAACAAACCTGGCGCCGAACAGAGCGTACACAGCGACTGGAAGGCCACGCAGATCAAAAGCAACGGCGTACTGTTTGCCATGGTTCACGAGGTAAAAGGGCGTCCAGCGGTATCGTTAAAGTCGACGCCTGCGCTGGCCGAGCTGATGCGGGAAGAGCACAGCGATGTGTTCCCCAGTGAACACCTGAATAAATCCCACTGGAATACGCTGTTTCTGGACGGCACGTTAAAAGATTCGCAAATCTATTATCTGGTGGACGCCTCTTTTCAGCAGGCTGATGCCGGACGATAACTGCCCTTTCCCGAGGCGGGAAAGGGCAAACGGCAGGGTTATGCCGCTGATTCATCACGCAGCGTATTGATATCAATAACAAAGCGGTATTTTACGTCGCTTTTCAGCATACGTTCGTAGGCGTCGTTAATCTGATTCATCGCAATCAGCTCGATATCTGAGGTAATGCCATGCTCGCCACAGAAATCCAGCATTTCCTGGGTTTCTGCAATGCCGCCAATCAGTGAACCGGCAATACTGCGGCGTTTAAAGATCAGATTGAAAACCTGTGGTGCCGGGTGGTCGTGCTCAGGTGCGCCAACCAGGGTCATATTCCCGTCGCGCTTCAGCAGGGTGATAAACGGGTTGAGGTCGTGCTGGGCGGCGACGGTATTCAGGATAAAATCAAAGCTGTTAGCATGCTGAGCCATCTGGTCGGCATCTTTTGAGATCACCACTTCGTCCGCGCCCAGGCGTTTACCGTCTTCGATTTTAGACGGAGAGGTGGTGAACAGCACGACATGCGCGCCCATAGCATGCGCAATTTTCACGCCCATATGACCCAGGCCGCCCAGACCGACGATGCCAACTTTTTTACCGGGGCCTACGTTCCAGTGGCGCAGCGGCGAATAGGTCGTAATGCCGGCACACAGCAGCGGTGCCACGCCTGCCAGTTCAAGATTTGCAGGAATACGCAGTACAAAGTCTTCATCCACCACCATTGAGGTGGAGTAGCCGCCATAGGTAATGGCCCCTGTTAAGCGATCTTCACCGTTGTAGGTGCCGACAAAGCCATTTTCACAATACTGCTCCAGCCCTTCCTGACAGCTCGGACAGCTACGGCAGGAATCCACCAGACAGCCGACGCCGACCAAATCGCCCACTTTGTATTTTTGGGTCTCAGGGCCAACAGCGGTAACGCGACCGACAATCTCGTGTCCCGGTACCACTGGGAAAATTGTGTTTTTCCACTCATTGCGTGCCTGATGCAAGTCAGAGTGACAAACGCCACAGAACAGCACTTCAAGCTGTACGTCATGAGCACGAAGCTCACGCGGTTTGAAATCAAACGGTGCCAGTTTGGATTTTGCATCCTGAGCAGCATACGCATGGGTAATGTTCATGGTGTCTCCAGTTAAGGTGTGTCGTGATTTTTTGATCAACGCCGCAGCGTAAAGCGCGCAGCAAGAAGGTGACGCCAGGGGCGTACCAAAGAGGAACGGATTAAGGATAGTCAGGGGATTGAAAAGCGTATATGCCTATACGTGTCTGAATCTTGCCTGATCCTGCATTTCTCAGGGTAAACAGAACAGCGATCAAAAAAAGCCTGCCAGAGCCGTGCTGCTTGTCAGTCACGCCTCCGCTCAAAGGTGGCCTGAAAAACGGCTGTACCATTACTCAGCGCTACCGCCGATGGCGATGTGCCATCGGCCTTCTCCTGATTTACGCCTGCCTGGCCGGAAGATCACAACATCAGTCCGTGAAAAATGGCCAACGATGTGAACGTCGCTGCCGGGGCGTTCAGTAGGGTCGTGTGGGAAACAGAGGATGAGGTCATCCCTTGCCATTCCCGGCGTTCTCAACGGCCGGACACACGAGCAGGATAGTTCACTGGTATCTGTTATTGCGTTCGTTCATCTGGACGACTAAGGCTGCTTATCGTCCCCGGAAAGGTTCTGTTGCCGTAAGCTGGAATGTTGTCGGACAGGCGATTGAAGAAGAGCCGGCAGGTCAAATCGCGTCAAAAAACATTACGTAAAGTATGGTTTTATGGTGGCGCCGGACAGACATGTAGATAGTCAGCGGAATCAGTCGCGATTTCCGGCGCGTCAGAGAACCTGAACGAGCTAAAGGTGCGGGCATGCATAAAGTAAAAATAACGGTTTTATCGGTAGAGTTGAAGCCAACGCTAATTGAGCGGATGGCTATCCGAAAATGGAGACATGTCCTAAGCATCAAGAGGGCGAGAAATTTATTACTGACTTTCGCAAACCCAATGCCCTCTGTGAAGACGCCTGGGGTTGTATGGAAAAGTTCGTGTTTACTCTGGCTCATACCAGCGAGCCATTATTTTGGAATGACTGGTCCAGACAGGGCAAAGCGGTGGTGTGTTGCAATGACGGGTACCGGCCGGTGACATTTTTGCTCGAAACGCTGGATGAAGAGGCCAGGTCGTTTTAGCAATTAAAAGCCACTGTCATATCCCTGTGATATCAGGGGCATGGTCATACAGCGTCTCGTCTTGTGTCAGGGCTCGCCAGATGGGGGCTGCTTCTTACGCTTTGCCTGATGTGCTTGCCAGAGCCTGGCAGAAACGCCCGCCAACGCGCTTTGCTTGCCTGACGTAATGAAGGTATGAGTGCATTTAAAGAACGCCGCAACGTTATCCGTTGCGGCGTTCTGTTATTTTTCCAGCAAGGGCTTCAGGAAGCGCGCGGTATGCGATTTCTCGCAGTTCGCCACGGTTTCTGGCGTACCTGATACCAGAATTTCGCCGCCGCCGCTGCCGCCCTCTGGGCCCAGATCGACAATCCAGTCCGCCGTTTTAATCACGTCAAGATTGTGTTCAATCACCACAATCGTGTTGCCCTGATCGCGCAGCTGGTGCAGAACTTCCAGCAACTGCTGAATATCGGCAAAGTGTAACCCGGTGGTCGGTTCATCCAGGATATACAGCGTCTGGCCGGTACCGCGTTTCGACAATTCACGCGCCAGCTTCACACGCTGGGCTTCACCACCGGAGAGTGTCGTCGCCGACTGGCCCAGACGGATATAGGATAAACCTACATCCATCAGCGTTTGCAGCTTACGCGCCAGCGCCGGAACGGCATCAAAGAACTCGCGGGCTTCTTCAATGGTCATTTCCAGCACTTCGTGAATGCTTTTGCCTTTGTATTTAATCTCCAGCGTTTCACGGTTATAGCGTTTGCCTTTGCACTGATCGCACGGCACATAGATATCCGGCAGAAAGTGCATCTCAACTTTAATGACGCCGTCACCCTGGCAGGCTTCACAGCGTCCGCCACGGACGTTAAAGCTGAAACGGCCGGGATTGTAACCGCGAGAGCGGGACTCAGGGACACCGGCAAACAGCTCACGTACCGGCGTGAAAATACCGGTATAAGTGGCCGGGTTGGAGCGCGGCGTACGGCCGATAGGGCTTTGGTCGATATCGATAACTTTATCGAAGTGCTCCAGTCCAGCTACGTCGCGGTACGGTGCCGGTTCGGCAATCGTTGCGCCGTTCAGGGCGCGCTGCGCAATCGGGAACAGCGTATCATTGATGAGCGTCGATTTACCTGAACCGGATACGCCGGTAATACAGGTAAACAGGCCGACAGGCAGGGTTAAGGTGACATCCTTAAGGTTATTACCCCGCGCGCCGGTAATTTTCAACACCTTAGACGGATCGCCTTTCACCCGCTCAGCGGGCAAGGCGATTTCGCGTTTCCCACTGAGGAACTGACCGGTCAGGGAGGCCTCTTCAGCCATAATCTGATCGACGGTTCCTTCCGCGACAATCGTACCACCGTGCACTCCGGCGCCAGGGCCGATATCAATAACGTGGTCGGCGGCACGAATCGCATCCTCGTCATGCTCGACCACAATGACGGTGTTACCCAAATCGCGCAGGTGAATCAGCGTTCCAAGCAGGCGCTCGTTATCACGCTGATGCAGGCCAATGGAGGGTTCATCCAGCACGTACATAACGCCGACCAGGCCGGCACCGATCTGACTGGCCAGGCGAATACGCTGAGCTTCACCGCCGGAGAGCGTTTCAGCAGAGCGCGACATCGACAGATAATTCAGGCCGACGTTGACCAGAAAACTCAGGCGATCGCCAATCTCTTTAAGCACTTTCTCGGCGATTTTAGCCCGCTGGCCACTCAGTTTCAGGTTTTCAAAAAATGACATGGCGTGCCCAATACTCATCTCTGAAATAGTGGGCAACGTCGTGTTTTCAACATACACGTGGCGCGCTTCGCGGCGCAGACGTGTGCCTTCGCAGCTGGCGCAGGCCCGGTTGCTAATAAACTTCGCCAGCTCTTCGCGTACTGCGGAGGATTCCGTCTCTTTATAACGGCGCTCCATATTGTTCAGCACGCCTTCGAACGGATGGCGGCGAATCGAGGTATCACCCCGATCGTTAATATATTTAAACTCAATGTTCTCTTTGCCGGATCCATACAGGATTACGTTGCGAACGTTATCTGGCAGGCTGCTGAATGGCGCTTCAATATCAAAATTAAGGTGTTCAGACAGTGAGCGCAGCATCTGGAAATAGTAAAAATTACGACGATCCCAGCCGCGAATAGCGCCACCGGCCAGCGACAGCTCAGCATTTTGCACCACGCGATCGGGATCGAAATATTGCTGCACGCCCAGACCGTCACAGGTTGGGCAGGCCCCGGCAGGGTTATTGAACGAGAACAGGCGCGGTTCCAGCTCACTCATGCTGTATCCACAAATCGGACAGGCAAAGTTGGCCGAAAACAGCAGTTCTTCCGCATCAGCATCGTCCATATCAGCAACAATTGCCGTACCGCCAGAGAGTTCAAGCGCGGTTTCAAACGACTCGGCAAGGCGCGTCGCCAGATCTTCACGCACTTTGAAGCGATCGATAACGACTTCGATGGTGTGTTTTTTCTGCAGTTCCAGCTTGGGCGGATCGGAAAGATCGCACACCTCGCCGTCAATCCTGGCGCGGATATAGCCCTGCGTCGCCAGATTCTCCAGCGTTTTGGTGTGTTCGCCTTTACGATCTTTCACGACCGGCGCCAGCAGCATCAGGCGGCGGCCCTCAGGCTGCTCGAGCACCTGATCGACCATCTGGCTGACCGTCTGTGCCGCCAGCGGCACGTCGTGATCCGGACAGCGCGGTTCACCCACGCGGGCAAACAGCAGACGCAAATAGTCGTGAATCTCCGTGATCGTCCCCACCGTGGATCGCGGGTTGTGCGAGGTGGACTTTTGCTCAATGGAGATCGCCGGTGACAGCCCCTCGATATGATCGACGTCCGGTTTCTCCATTAAAGAAAGAAACTGGCGCGCATAGGCAGAGAGCGACTCCACATAGCGGCGCTGACCTTCCGCATACAGCGTATCAAACGCCAGAGAGGACTTACCGGAACCTGACAGGCCCGTCACCACAATGAGTTTGTCGCGAGGAATCGTCAGGTTGATGTTTTTCAAATTATGGGTGCGGGCACCACGAACTTCGATCTTATCCATTCACCTTTCCCGGATTAGCAGCACTCACCGCGCCCTACGACACGGCCAGAAGAAACGCATCATTATGGCACAAAAAATAGACTGAACAAATATCCAGTAGTTTTTTGCCTTTTTAAGACGGATGATAAAAATGGAACACCGCTCTAAAGTGGGAAACCAGGCGCGGGACGTGTTAGAATTGATCGCGTAGACTTACGTAAAAATTCATCGGGAGACAGCAACATGGCCAGTCGTGGCGTTAACAAAGTGATTCTTGTCGGGAATCTGGGTCAGGATCCGGAAGTACGTTACATGCCAAATGGTGGCGCTGTCGCCAACATTACGCTGGCTACGTCGGAAAGCTGGCGCGATAAGCAGACCGGTGAAAACAAAGAAATCACCGAATGGCACCGTGTTGTGCTGTTTGGCAAGCTGGCGGAAGTGGCGGGTGAATACCTGCGTAAAGGCTCTCAGGTCTATATTGAAGGCCAGCTGCGTACCCGTAAATGGCAGGATCAGGGTGGCCAGGAACGTTACACCACCGAAGTCGTGGTTAACGTCGGCGGCACCATGCAAATGCTGGGTGGACGTCAGCAGGGCGGTAACGCGCCAGCAGCAGGCGGCGGCCAGGGCAACAACAACGGTTGGGGCCAGCCTCAGCAACCGCAGCAGGCGAACAACAACCAGTTTAGCGGTGGCGCGCAGTCTCGCCCGCAGCAGCAGCCAAGCGCACCTGCCAGCAACAACAATGAACCACCGATGGATTTCGACGACGACATTCCGTTCTGATTGCAACGATGCGTCGCTTTTCTACCCTATAAAAGCCCCCTTACCGGGGCTTTTTGTTTTTCTGCCTTGATTTTGCCGCCGTGACAGCCTGGCTTTTAGCTCAGGTCGTGCAGCGCCTTATCCAGCGGCGGGCTCAGTGAGATGTCCTCAAACGCAACGGCCAGGCCAGCGCGTTCTGGCGTGCAGCACATGACGCCAACGTTAACGCGGCCCGGCGGGAAGGGGCACAAACGCAGCAGCGGCCAGCATTGCCCGTCGGTTGAATACTGCAGTCTCAGGCTGTCGCCTTTGCGCGTCAGCCTCAACCAGAATGCGCGCGCATCGCCGGGAAAGATGCCCGTGGCCCAGTCAGACTGACCAAGCGTCAGGACGCTGCCGATAGCGGGCGCACCATCATTATATTCAATGCCCGCTTTCAACCAGTGCTGTGCATCGCGCATCAGCATCAGTCCGGCCTGATCGTACAGCGTCGTAAAGTCGGCACGAATCTTGACCTGGAAAGTAAAATCCTCCTGCACCGCCCTGGCGAAGATATGCCCGGAAAAGCGTTCAAATCCATACCAGGTTTGGTGCCAGAAATCCGTTTTTTCGTCGGTAACCACGTGCAGGATACCGTTCTGATGCTGCCACCTTGTGGGTTCATTGATCCAGGAAAAAGAGTCGAGCACGGTGCCTCCAGAATAAACCATTAATCACAGCCTTAGCGTTGAGGATAGTCGGCTAAGAAGACGTGTGCCGATCAAACGACGTTGAGCGGACAGGCCTCAGCGCCATTCGGCCAGCAGGGTGGCGGTATCGACAACGCGCGGCACGTTACCGGGCATGCTAAGGGCTGCCCAGACTTCATTATGCTGACCAATTAACTGCTCAGCGTTGGCATAAGTCCTGTCGGCAGTGGTGTGCGCGTCGGCGGCCACGGTGATGCGATACCCTAAGCCTGCTCCGACTTTGAGCGTGGTATCAACACAGTAGTCGGTGGCACAGCCACAAATTACGAAGTCAGTGATAGCTAAGGTGCTCAGCAGCGAAGCCAGGGTTGTCTGCCAGAAACTGTCGCAGGCGGTTTTGGTAACGTAATACGCATTCTGGGGCTGTTCAATTTCGGGTAGCAGTGCAAAAGCATGGCTGCCCTCAATCATGTTCCCTTCGCGATGCTGAATAAACAGTGTAATGTCAGCCTGTCTGATCAGTCGGTTGATCTGCGCCACTCGCCCGGCGCGATCGAAACGCGGCGATTCAAACACGCCATTTTGCATATCAACGACCATGACTACGCGCTGCATAATTGCTCCCGGTGAGTGTGCCTGTGAAGCAGTGTTACCTAATCGACAGAGGATAACAATCTGCAGTTTGGGTGCGGTGCAGAAGACCTTGTTGCAGGAATAAGGAGAGGTGAGGTGGAGGGCATTCCAGCCGTATTTCCCGGTGAAAAAGATCGCGCGCAGTTTAAGCAATCGCCAGACCTGCCAGGTGTGGAGCTTTATCAGGCGCACATCTCTCATTACGCCTTTGAGCCGCATACGCACGAAGCGTTTGGTATAGGCACCATTGAGGTGGGAGCACAACGTTTTCGCTATCGCGGTACGCAGTACATCGCGCCCGCGCATTCGCTGGTGATGATGAATCCCGATGAGCTGCATACCGGTGAATCGGCCTGCGAAGACGGCTGGCGCTATCAGATGATTTATATTCAGCCGCAGTTGATGGACGAACTCAGTGGCGATCGCGGCTGGTGGTTTGATGAGGCGCTCAGAACGGATGTGCGTCTGGCACAACCTTTATCGCAACTCCTCTCGGCGCTGTGGCAGGCCGATACGGCACTGGCACGCGACAGTTTATTATCTGAACTGCTGCTGTATATGCGCCCGCTGGCGCGAATGTCCTCACCGCGTAAAGCTGAAGCCCGACACCGTTTCGATGACGTGCGCGACTACCTGCGCGCCAATCTGGCTGAACCGCTCAGACTGGAGACGCTGGCCGCGTTAGCCTCGTTGTCGCCCTGGCACTTTTTACGGGCCTTCCGCGATCGTTTTCACGTTACGCCTCAGCAAATGTTAATGGCTTATCGACTGTATGAGGCCAAACAGAAGCTGGCTCAGGGTGAGGCCATTGCCAGCGTGGCTGCCGCCGTGGGCTTAACGGATCAGGCTCATCTGACGCGCGCGTTTGCCCGTCGTTATGGCATCACGCCGGGCCGCTATCAAAAACAGATAAACCCACAATCACTCAGGCGTTTATGAGGCGACTGCTGGCGCTGATTTATGTGCGCTGAACAGTGGTCAGCTGGCCTGGCAATGGCCCGTCGTTATGGCATCACGTCGGGCCGCTATCAAAAACAGATAAACCCACAATCACTCAGGCGTTTATGAGGCGACTGCTGGCGCTGATTTGAGTGTGCTGAACAGTGGGCAGCTGGCCTGGCAATGGCCCGTCGTTATGGCATCACGCCGGGCCGCTATCAAAAACAGATAAACCCATAACCACGCAGGCGTTTATGAGGCGACTGCTGGCGCTGATTTGAGTGTGCTGAACAGTGGTCAGCTGGCCTGCTACTGGGGCCTCACTTCGCTCCGCTGATGTGAATCATGCCGCCTTTCCTGTGAGGGAACACAGCCAGCGCTTATCGCTGTTGTTGATGAGGCCTCCCTCCGTTTTTGCCATCCTCGCCGGGCCGTTGTGGACATTGGTCTGGACTCAATACGGGCAACCTGTATTCACATTTGTCGCTGTTTTTTTGCCTGGCTTCTGGCCTGTTCTGGACGATGCGATTTAAACCTCAGCCACGCGGTACTGCCATCAACATTCGATAAGCCTTGCCCCTGATAATTGATAATTACCCAGTGTGATATTCACGCTTTTTCGGATTATGCCTGACTCAGGCACGGCAAAATAACGCGGTAATCGCGCTTTTCTCACCCTGTAACTGGCCTTTATCTGTTATATGCGCCGCGCGCTCTGCAAAAAAATGTGATCCCTGTAGGGCGTTACCACGTGCTGCAGGGTGCATTTTGAACAAAAAACAGACAGTTTTGTCCGGGGCACGACCGTCATTCGCCCTAAAAAGAGGAGAATGTGAGCCTGATGTTTAGGCTGGCCGCCAAATTTTATGTGTAACCAGCACGCAGCGTTGCCGTTTGGTTAAGATAAATCCCTATAAAAAACCACCCTTTACTTCAGCAGTGTCTAATTAAATCGCTCGTTCATCCCGCTTCGCTTTTATTTAATGTTTAACGATGGGCATCAATAGTACAGGATATGTGCTATTGGCTGCTGAAAGTGATAAGTATCAATAAACTGTTTATCTGAGATTATTCTGGCCTGTTTTTATCTTTTTATGCTGACAACGATCGCGGCGAGATTGGAAAAAATTCCCAGGGCCAGAGGTGGCTAAAAAAAGCACTTTATAAACCGACTTAACATTACCCTTGCTGAACAAAGAGGCCAGTGGATATTCGATTCTTTTAGGGAGGCTAATGAAAAAAAGAGGGGCGCCAATCTCACCGAAATGAGATTTGGCGTATAAAAGTGGCGTAGATAGAGAGACTTTTGCTGTTGTGAATCAATTTTACCGCAAAAAAGGAAGCGTAACCGCAAATCCATTCATTAATTACGGACTGGGCGAAGCGCACCACCATAAATGTCCTGTTAAATGCTCTTCATCTCTTCTGGTAAGAACAAATCTCAGCGATGTCGCCATTATAAAGCCGTTGTCTCACTATTAGCGGTTATCTGAACCGGCAGGGTAATGATAAACGCTACGGCTAATATCCAGTAAACGGCAGCTGCGCCGGGTTCCTACATCAAAAGTGCTCTGTAAGAAGTTGACCGCCTGACGTTTTTCGTTGGTGGTGAAGAAATTCTTCAATACGCTCTGTAGCATTTCCTTATCCGCGTTCAGCGCTTGCAGTTCGCGTGTCAGAAACTGTACTTTTTCTTCCAGTTCTTTGATTTTTCTGCCTTCTTCCGAGGATAGCCCAGAGAACTTCTTCTTCCAGCTGTAGAAGGTTGCCTCAGAGATGCCCAGCTCTTCACAAATCTCTTTAACCTTAACGCCCGATTCAGAAGCTTTAATGGCATTTGTGATTTGATCTTCGCTATATCGTGACTTTCTCATAAATGCTCTTACCTTTCTTATCAATTAATGGATGAGAATTACTTTATTAACCTTTGGTACTGTATGATTTCATTGAGTGCCGTATTTAAATACGGACGTTAAATTGCGAGGGTTAAATTAAGATATTTAGAATAAATATCATCATGGGATAAATCTTATTTTATTCTTATCGGGATGCCGCGCCTTCCTGGTATGGGTTTTTTGATATAAATTCATCGCATCCCAAAGATAAAAAATGACTGTAAATTTGATATTCAAAGCCGCCTGACCTGTTTTATTCAGGGAGGATGGTTTTTGGAAACATTATTGGTTTCAATTTGAAATCGTTTCCAGTAGAGGGTATTCGGTCCAGATATAATCAGAATTCTCCTGAATTCTCCCGATAAAATAAGACTGGATTCTCATTTTCGCGCCGGACTGGCGCGATGTTTATAATTTCGCTATGAAATTTAAGCGCTTATTAATTCGTCCCAGGGATGGGCACCGAAGTGGTAGATGTAGAGTAATACTAAGGAACAGTCGATGAAATTGAGCGTAATGTCTAATGCCGCCTGGATGATGTCTGAAAAGATTATCTCCGTCTTTGGCGTCATTTTCGTGACGTCATATGTGGCAAAATCCTTCGGTCCGACCCTATTTGGTCAGATGGCATTTTCAACGTCATTATTTGCTATGGTGCAAACCATAGCCCTCTTTGGCACTGAAACAATTTTGTTTAAACGTGTCAGCAAAAATGCGGCCAAAGGTTTACGTTTAATGCGCATCGCACGCACGTTGCGCATGGGTTTATTACTTCTCACCTCAGGGCCAGTATTAATTTGGGTTTGGTACAACATGCAGGAGAACTTCCTGGCATTTGCACTGGCCTCTTTTGTTGCGTCTGTTTTTGTCACACAGGACACCTTTAGCGTTTACAACAATGCACGATTGGCTTCAAAGCTGAATACCGTGGCCAATGCGATTGGCATGCTGATGAGTTTTGTCCTGAGCTTTATCATTGCCTGGCTGCGTCTCAATCCATTGTGGCTAACGCTTTCGGTTATCACGGTCACGCTGGTGCCTTACGCCATCAAACGTTACACCTTTTATCAGGCACATCAGGACCAGCTTCCGCCGCGCGAGACGCGAACGCTGTATTTGCGTTACCTGATGTATGCCGGATTGCCTCTGGCGATTTCCAGCATTTTTATCTCTGTCCAGGTAAAAGCCGCGCAGATGTTTTTGGCTGGCATCGCATCGGCCCAGGAGCTTGGCTTGTTTGCCGCAGCCAATACCATCGCCGCCTCGTGGATTTTTATTCCCGTCGCACTCATCACCTCGTGTTTTAGCGAAATTTTTCGCGCGCGCGGTGAGGAAGCGATCAGGCTGACGGCGCGGCTCAATGGCTACGTGATGGCCGTGTCTTTGCTGATGTTGCTGATCGTCGCACTGTTCGGTGAACAGATAATCATCGCGCTGTATGGCCCAGCGTTTACCCAGTCAGGCAATCTCATCACCCTGCTGTCGATAGCGACCAGCTTTTCGGCGCTGGGCACCGTCGCGTATCGCTACATGGTAAAGGAAGGGGGCTTTGATTATTTACTGAAGAAAATCATTTGTCTGGTGATCATCAGTATGCCGCTTTCCTGGTGGCTGATTCAGGGCTATGGCATTACAGGAGCCGCATGGAGCGTTTTTCTATCAGAGCTCCTGTCCCTGACCGTCATGAATTATTTCTTTAAACACGGCGTGATTCAAAAAATCCAGGTTTCCTCACTCAACTACAAAACCTACAAATGAGGTCAAATATGCTCAAGTTAAAACACGAGCTCAGAAGAAGTTTGCAATACTTCATCAAGAAGATGCCCTGGACTTATCAGGACCGGATTTATTATTTCCGTAAGTTCAGAAGGCTCCCCAACCTGCGTGAGCCCAAGGTGTTCAATGAAAAAGTGCTGTATCGCAAGTTCATTCATGGTGACTATCAGCTCTATGCCCGCCTCTCTGACAAGTTTTCGGTGCGTGAGTTTATTGCTGAGAAGATCGGCAATGAATATCTGATACCGCTGCTTCATGACACGACCGATCCCACCACGTTGAACAATCTGACGCGTTGGAAGGGAACGGTAATCAAACCGAATCATGCGTCAAACATGGTCGAGATCGTGCTGGAGGAACCTAACGCACTCCGGAAGCAGCAAATCATTCATAACTGCTACACGTGGTTAAAGACTGACTTCGCCAACGAAGCGCGTGAGATTCACTATCGCTACATCAAGCCACGTATTCTGGTTGAGCAATACATCGGTGATGGCAAAAGTGCCCCGGTTGACTACAAGTTCCACATGTTTAATAAGCGCGATGGCAACTTTGAGTATGTGCTTCAGGTCATTTACAACCGCTGTCAGCCTCAGCTCTCAATGAATTTTTATGTGAACAACCTGAGTGAGGCGTTCCATAAAATTCGCGATACCGGGCTGGACGTTTCGACGGTGATGCCATCGTTACAACAGGCCCTGGCGTTAAGCAAAACGCTGGCCAGCGACTTCGACTATGTCCGTGTTGACTGGTATATCCATGATGAACACATTTATTTTGGCGAGCTGACGTTCACGCCAGGCGCAGGCATGGTGACGGGTCTGGATCGCGGGCTGGATAAGATGATGGGTGAAATGTGGATTCAGGATCGTCGCGGAACGCAGAGGCCGGACGTAGAAATACAGGACGTTGCCATTCCTGTTATGTTGAAGAAAATTTGACGCTACACAGCAATATAAAAAACCCCGCTTTGCGGGGTTTTTTATGAGTTTATCAGGGCATTTGCCAGTTAGCGGGCGCTCGACTCATCACGTCGATAAAGACATCTTTAGAGACGCTAAAGAAATGGTGCACGTTTTCCATACTCAACGTGATGCCCATCAAGCCGGTCACGAACCAGCACGACATCCCAACGCCTACGCTGCCACAGAGAAACGCCATGACGTGATGACTGTCCTGGCGGAGACGGGTTTTTAGCGTGCTGGCAAAAAACATCATTATCGCGCTAAGCAATTCCCAGCGCATAACAAGAAAACTGGTGGTTAAAGTCGCCATCAATTTTGACCTCAAAATCGGAGATTACGCCTGACTGTCTGCGAACATCACGTCGGCGGAAAAGTCTGTCAGGTCGGGCTCTTTCGTCGGCAACAAGTGTCATAATGTGATGTGGGTCACACTATATCATCCGATTTCTGATTTTTGTACAAAATTTGTCTGATCTGGCAGCAGAAAAAGAGGGCGCTTACGACAAGGTTGGGGCACTGAATGCGGCGTGCGCCTGGGCAGGCGCACGGAGCGCGTCAGCTAACTGGACAGCATTCTCCCGTTGTCCGCTGGGTAAAGCTGGTCATCGTGTCGCTGCAGTCAAAGCGCATCAAACGCGGACGCTGGATGGCCTGGCGGCGCATCGCGTGGCGATAAGCCGTGGGCGTTTGTGAAAACTGGCGACGAAAAACGCGTGAGAATGTCTGTTGCGAGTCATAGCCATATTGCATCGCAATATCAAACACCGGCCGCTGCGTTTGTCGCAGCGCTTCAGCGGCCAGCGTCAGGCGGCGTTCGCGAATATAGCCACCCAACGTCTGTTTCGTCACGCTACGGAACATACGTTGCAGATGCCATTTCGAATAGCCTGATTTGGCGGCGACTTCGTCAATTGACAGGCTCTTATCCAGGTTTTGGTCAATCCAGTGCGTCAGTGAATGAATGATCTCTTCTTGTATCATGGCCTCATCCTTCTGGTGAATTTCCCCTTAGCGTTCATGCGGAATTAACAGGCTTTCGGCGATAAAACCGGGTCCGCTCGCTGGCGCATGACATCATAAGGGAAGGTGTCGTTCTGATGGGAAAAGAGTATAATTCCTCAAGTTAACTTGAGGTAAAGTGCCAAATGAAAAAAGATCGCAATTACCCAAAACCCGTTCTGACACCGGGCGAAGTGGCGCGCCGAAGCGGCGTTGCCGTTTCTGCACTGCACTTTTATGAAAGCAAAGGGCTGATTTTCAGCACCCGTAATAGCGGAAACCAGCGGCGTTACAGCCGTGATGTGCTGCGACGGGTGGCCATTATTAAAATTGCACAGCGCATTGGTATTCCGCTCGCCAGCGTCAGTGACAGCCTTGAGAACATGCCGGCAGATAAGCGGATGTCTGCTCAGGAATGGGGCAATCTGACGCAGCACTGGCGCGACGAACTGGATAAGCGCATCGAAACGCTGACGCGCCTGCGTAACGATCTGGATGGCTGCATTGGCTGTGGGTGTTTATCAATGCGTGACTGCCCGCTGCGCAACCCTGGCGACCTGCTGGGCCAGCAGGGCTCTGGCGCGGTACTGCTCGATCCTGAGCAGGATGGTTCCCTGCATAAGACAAGGTGACGTCTATACTTGCAGCATATTCACTCACAGGGAACCATGATGATCACCGTTCACCATCTTGAACAATCGCGCTCTCACCGGGTGCTGTGGATGCTGGAAGAGCTGGAAGTGCCTTACCAGGTCAAGCGCTACCAGCGCGAACCCACGATGCTGGCGCCGGACGCTTTAAAAAAAGTGCATCCGTTAGGGAAGTCGCCCGTGATCACCGATGGCAATCGCGTGGTGGCCGAGTCCGGTGCCATCCTTGAGTATCTGGAAGAAAGATACGACAGCGAAAAGCGGCTGCAGCTCACCGATGAAGAGGCGCAGCTACAGGCGCGTTACTGGCTGCACTACGCGGAAGGTTCACTGATGCCGCTGCTGGTGATGAAGCTGGTTTTTGGCCGCCTTGGCAGCGCGCCGGTGCCCTGGTTGCTTCGCCCCGTGGGCGCGGCGCTGGGCAAAGGCGTTCAGAAAGCCTGGCTGGACAAACAACTCAAATTGCACAAGCAGGTCATTGAAGCTCACCTTTCAACACAGCCGTGGTTCGCGGGTCAGCGCTTCAGCATTGCGGATGTGCAGATGAGTTTCCCTGTTCTGGCGCTGAGCCAGCGCGCCGGACTGAAAGATGCCCCCGCTACGCAAAAATGGTTAACGACCGTGCAACAGCGCGCGGCCTGGCAGCGCGCTGTTCAACAAGGCGGTGAGATTAATCTTTCTGGCTGATGCACGTTGCCCGATGACGCCGCCCGGCGTCATTCTTGCCTGCCTTCTCGTTTTTGACGCCTTATCCTGACGGACAGAATGTTAAATGATGGTATCAAGAGCATTCCTGATGTTATCAACCTGATCTTTATAGTCACCAATCCTCACTCAGCGGTTGAAAAACGGCGGTTAAACGCCGGATAATCTGCCCCCTTTAAACGGGGCAGCGTGACGTCCCGTTCTGTGCGGCGAAGTAAACGTTTGCCTTTTGCCGGCTGCCCGCTGGCGATGACAGGTTTCCAGGGACGTCAGGGCCGTTACCGCACGATCCCACTACAACAATTTTTGAGGCTCAACTATGTCAATTGAATCACGCCCGTCCGGTGGAAAGCTGGATGCCTGGTTCGCCATCTCGGCCCGTGGCAGCAGCGTGCGACAGGAAATTGTCGCCGGGCTGACTACGTTCCTCGCCATGGTTTATTCAGTGATCGTGGTGCCCGGCATGCTCAGTAAGGCGGGATTTTCACCCACGGCGGTGTTCGTTGCGACCTGTCTGGTGGCGAGCGTGGGATCGATCATCATGGGGCTGTGGGCGAATTTACCCATGGCAATTGGCTGTGCTATCTCACTGACGGCGTTTACCGCTTTCAGCCTTGTGCTGGGTCAGCACATTAGCGTACCCGTGGCGCTGGGTGCCGTATTCCTGATGGGCCTGCTCTTTACCCTGATTTCCACCACCGGGATTCGCGCCTGGATCTTACGCAATCTGCCAATGGGGGTTGCGCACGGAACGGGCGTCGGCATTGGTCTGTTTTTGCTGCTGATTGCGGCAGACAACGTGGGACTGGTCGTCAGAAATCCGGCCTCAGGGTTACCCGTTGCCCTGGGCCAGTTTACGTCGTTCCCCGTCATGATGTCATTGCTGGGGCTGGCCGCCATTTTTGGCCTGGAAAAACGCCGCGTGCCTGGCGGTATTTTACTGACCGTTATCGCGATTTCTGCTCTGGGGCTGGTGTTCGACCCGGCCGTGCTCTGGCAGGGACTGTTTGCCCTGCCCAGCCTGCGTGATGCGCAGGGTGAGTCACAGCTCTTTAGCCTGGACATCATGGGCGCCTTGCAGCCTGCGGTGCTGCCCAGCGTGCTGGCGCTAGTGATGACGGCGGTCTTTGATGCCACCGGCACGATCCGCGCGGTTGCGGGCCAGGCCAATCTGCTGGATAAAGACGGGCAGATCATCAACGGTGGTCGGGCGCTGACCACGGATTCCGTCAGTAGCCTGTTTGCTGGCCTTGTCGGTGCTTCGCCGGCGGCAGTCTACATTGAGTCTGCCGCCGGTACGGCGGCGGGCGGTAAAACCGGCCTGACGGCGATCGTTGTGGGTCTCCTGTTCCTGGTCATTCTGTTCATGTCGCCGATCGCATACCTGGTGCCGGCTTACGCCACCGCGCCAGCGTTGATGTATGTCGGCCTGTTGATGCTGAGCAACGTGGCCAAGATCGATTTCGGTGACTTCGTTGATGCCATGTCCGGCCTGCTCACGGCGGTGATTATCGTGCTGACCTGTAACATCGTTACCGGCATTATGATGGGGTTCGCCACTCTGGTGGTGGGCCGTCTGTTTGCGGGCGAGTGGCGTAAGCTCAACGTGGGCACTGTCGTGATTGCCGCCGCGTTAGTCGCCTTTTATGCCGGAGGCTGGGCGATCTGACTGTCAAACCGGACGTTCAGCGGAGCGTCCGGAATTATCCGCTTTTTGGTCTTTTAAGCACGGCTTGCTTTTCCTGCCCTGGCCAGTTTGTTTTACACTTTTAACTTATAGTTGATTCGAAGATAACAACCGCCTAAGGAAAGCATGGAAATCTTTTTTACTATTTTAATTATGACACTGGTGGTGTCGCTCTCCGGGGTCGCCGCACGTATCTTGCCTTTTCAAATTCCGCTACCGCTGGTGCAGATCGCCGTCGGTGCGCTACTGGCCTGGCCTAACTTCGGCCTGCATGTGGATTTTGATCCGGAACTGTTCCTCGTCTTATTTATTCCGCCGCTGTTATTTGCTGACGGCTGGAAAACGCCGGTTAGCGAGTTTCTGCATTACGGGCGGGAAATTCTTGGCCTGGCGCTGGTGCTGGTGCTGATTACCGTCGTCGGAATTGGCTATCTGATTTACTGGACGGTTCCCGGTATTCCTCTTATCCCTGCTTTCGCCCTGGCGGCAGTGTTATCACCTACCGATGCCGTGGCGCTGTCAGGCATTGTCGGCGAAGGCCGCATTCCTAAGAAAATTATGGGAATACTTCAGGGCGAAGCCTTGATGAACGATGCCTCTGGCCTGGTTTCACTGAAATTTGCCGTCGCGGTGGCGATGGGCACCATGGTGTTTAGTTGGGGCGGTGCCAGCGTCGAATTCCTGAAAGTGGCGGTCGGCGGCTTAATTGCCGGTGTTGCGGTCTGCTGGCTCTACGGTAAGTCACTGCGTGTCCTGAACCGCTGGAGCGGTGGGGACGATGCCGCCACACAGATCGTCCTGCTGCTGCTGCTGCCGTTTGCCTCGTATCTGATTGCAGAACACTTGGGCGTTTCCGGCATTTTAGCCGCCGTCGCGGCCGGGATGACCATCACGCGCTCCGGTATTATCCGTCAGGCCCCGCTGACCATGCGACTGCGCGCCAATAGCGTCTGGCACATGCTGGAGTTTGTGTTTAACGGCATGGTGTTCCTGATGCTGGGCCTGCAATTGCCCTCTATCCTGGAAAATTCCATTCAACAGGCGAACGCGGATCCCAACGTGGATATCTGGATGATCTTTGCAGATATCGCATTGGTCTATGCGGCGTTAATGGTGGTGCGTTTCGGCTGGCTGTGGATCATGCAGCGTTTCAGCAAGCGCCTGTTAAAAAACAAGCCGTTAGTTTTCTCTAGCTACTCTTTGCGCGAACTGCTGATTGCCTCTTTTGCGGGCGTGCGCGGGGCCATCACCCTGGCGGGTGTCCTGTCGATTCCCCTGTTCCTGAGCAACGGCAATCCTTTCCCGGCGCGCTATGAGCTGGTGTTTATCGCAACCGGCGTGATTCTGTTCTCGTTACTGGTTGGCGTCATTGTTCTGCCGGTGCTGCTGCGCGGCGTCGAGACGATGGATAAGAGTGCCCATCGGCACGAACTTCAGCATGCAAGAGCGGTGATGGCCGGTGTGGCTATCGAGAGTCTGCAAAAGATGGAGGCACGGCTCGAAAAGGAAACCGACGAAAATATCGATCCTGAGCTGCTGAAAGAGGTCAGCCTGCGTGTCATCGGCAACCTGCGTCGCCGTGCGGAGGGGAAAAACGACCTTGAGCACGCGCTGTTTGCCGAGAACCTGGAACGTCGCTTCCGTTTGAACGCACTGCGTGCCGAACGTGCCGAAGTGTATCACCTGCGTGCCACCCAGCAGATATCCAACGAAACGATGCAAAAATTGTTGCACGATCTGGACCTGCTGGAAGCGCTTCTGATCGAGAAAGAAGAGTAAACTCCCTGTTGCGCCGCGCCCGCCCGGTCACCTGCGTTCTGCGACGGCCGGGCGGGCTGCTGCACTAGACGGAGAGGCGCGGCGCCTGATCGGGCCAGTGTTCGCGGCAACACGCAATCCACGCCTGCGCGCTGCGTGACAGATAGCTGCCTTCCCGCCAGATCAGCCCCAGATGCCACTGAAGCTCGGATTCCAGCGGCAGCCACAGTAACGACTGTTTATCTAACCGCTGGCATATCGGCTCCGGCAAAATTGCCAGCCCCATCCCGGCCTGCACCATGGCGGCCAGAAAATCCCACTGCCCGCTACGCACGGCAATGGTAGGGGTTATCTCCTGACGCTGAAAAGCTTTCATTAACTGGCGGTTCAGCGAAAACTCTTCATTAAAGATCAGCAAAGGATGCGGAGCCAAATCGCGCAGGCTGAGCTGGGTGCGTTGCAGCCAGGGTTCCTGACGGGGCAGTAAGACACATAACGGATGCTGCATCAGCGATAAGGTTTCGAGGGGCAACTCGGCATCAACGGGGAGCGCCGTCAGGGCAATATCCAGCGTGCCTGCCAGCACCGCCTCCTGAACCGTTAAGCCGCCAAACTCAGCAATGCTGAGTTCCACGCCCGGATACCGGCGACGAAACGCCGAAACCGATCCGGCGATCTGCATGCCGACCATTGGGGGAATACCGAGCCGCAGCTTGCCGGTTTTCAACTGATTGATATCGCCTATCTCTGCCTCAAGCTGATGGAACTCCTGCAAAATAGCCAGTCCGCGTTGATAAACGGCTTGTCCGCTGTCCGTGAGATGCAGGCGACGTCCATCGCGAAGCAGTAGCGCGCAGTCCAGCTCCTCTTCCAGCTGACGCACCATTTTGCTGATCGTCGGCTGCGTCACAAACAGCTTTTGCGCGGCCCGGGTAAAACTCTGCTGACGTACCACTTCGGTAAAGTAACGCAACGCACGAACGTCCATAACTATTCCTTTCTGGCATGATTTTAATAATTTTAATTCATTTTTTTCACAGTACCTCGTGATTCTATACTGAGCGCATTAACAATATGGGAGAAAAATGATGGCCCTGGCATTGCCGCGCCTTAACCTCGACAGGCTGCAACGGCTCAGCTTACCGCTACAGCTGGCGCTGTTTATCTCGGTATTCGTCGCCAGCGAGCAGCTGGTGAACTGGCTGCATCTGCCGCTGCCGGCCAACATTGTCGGCATGCTGCTGATGTTAATGCTGATTGCGCTACGCGTTTTGCCGCTGCGCTGGGTGAAAGTCGGTGCCAGCTGGCTGCTGGCAGAGATGCTGCTGTTTTTTATCCCGGCAGTGGTGGCGGTGGTGAATTACGCTGATCTGTTGCAGATTGATGGATGGCGGATTTTTGTGGTGATTGCGGTCAGTACGCTACTGGTGCTGGCAACGACCGCCCTGGTGGTGGATCGCCTGTACCGCTTCGAGGTCGCGCGGGCCGCGCGTAAGCAGGGCGGCGACGATGCGTAATCTGTTTATCAGCCTGATGTGTGCGGCCGTCACGCTATTGATTTATTACCTGAATAAACGGCTGTATCGCCGCTGGCCAACACTGTTACTGATGCCGCTGATCATGACCCCGCTCATTCTGGTGGCGCTGCTGCTGCTGACCCATATCAGCTGGCAAAACTATATTGCGGAAAGCCACTGGCTACTGTGGCTGTTGGGCCCCGCGACGCTGGCCTTTGCGGTGCCGGTCTATGAAAATCTGGCGGTGATTAAACGCCACTGGTTATCGCTGAGTGCCGGTGTGTTAACCGCCACAACAGTCTCGGTATGCAGTTCCGTCTGGCTGGCGCGCTTACTGAATTTACCGGAAACTATTCAGCGAAGTCTGGCCGTGCGCTCCATTACTACGCCCTTTGCGCTGGCGGCGGCCAAACCCATGGGTGCGCAGCCCGATCTGGTGGCGCTGTTTGTGGTTGTGACAGGCGTATTTGGCATGGCGGTAGGGGATGTGCTGTTCCTGCGCATCGCCATCAAACAGGGCGTGGCGAAAGGGGCCGGATTCGGTGCCGCTTCGCACGGTGCCGGTACGGCACGCGCTTATCAACTGGGGCAGCAGGAAGGCGTGGTATCTAGCCTGGTGATGATGCTGTCTGGTGTAGTAACCGTCATACTGGCACCGTTCATCGGGCACCTGATGTGGGCACACTGAGCCCGGTGATGACAGGCCTGAATGCGCCTGTCATCCGCTCTTTTCCGCTTAACTTACAGCGCGTTGTCCGTTTTGGCACAAAATGACATCTCTTTTTACGTAAAGCTTTCCAAATTTAGTTGTCACCTCGTTTCAGACTGCTACCCTTGATGCGGAATTATTTGACCCATCATGGAGAGAATCATGTTTAAGCAACTTGTTACCGGAAGCGCTCTGAGCTTCATTATGCTGAGCGGCGCCGCGCAGGCCATCGAGGGCAGCGTCGATGTTGGCGAGCACAGCACCAACCTGAATGTCGGTTTGGGCACGACCTCACCAGGCCTGTTCCTGAACGGCAACTGGTTGCGTAGCGATCATGACGGCAGCACTTACGGCGCTGGCCTGGGCTACAACGTCGATTTCGGCGATCTGCGACTGGCGCCAACCGCAAAGGCGATTTTTACCCATCCTGAAGACGGGAAAGACGGATTTGCGGTGGCGCTGGGCGGCAGCGCGCAGTACAACTTCAACAGCATGTGGGGCCTGTACGGCCAGTATTATTATGCGCCGGAAGGCCTTACCGATCATCTTGACAGCTACCAGGAAGCGAGCGGCGGTGTGAGCTTTACGCCAGTCTCTCTGCTTAACCTGCGCGTGGGTTATCAGTATATCGAGCTGAATAATAAAGGCGGTCGTAAAGACAACGTCCTGGTCGATGGTCCATACGTGGGTGCATCACTGCGCTTCTGATAGTGGCCTGAGAAAAAGGGCAGGGACCTCGCGGACCCTGCCCTTTTTTTATGCCCGGGAAAAGGGATTAGTGCGCTTTGCCTTGCTCAATACCGGCACCGGTCTGGGAGCGAATAAACTGCGCCCGGAAGCGTGAACGCTCTTCTGCGCCCTGTTGCGAATGATCGGTTACCGAAAACAGCCAGGTGCCCACAAAGGCGATAGTAATAGAGAACAGGGCCGGATATTCATACGGATAGATCGGCGAAGCATGGCCCAACACCTGAACCCAGACGGTAGGGCCAAGAATCATCAGCACCACGGCGGTGATCAGCCCTAACCAGCCGCCGACCATCGCGCCGCGGGTGGTGAGTTTAGACCAGTACATGGAAAGCAGGATAATCGGAAAGTTACAGCTGGCCGCAATCGAGAACGCCAGGCCGACCATAAACGCGATGTTCTGTTTTTCAAACAGAATACCCAGGGCTATCGCCACAACACCGAGCACCAGCACCGTAATTTTCGACACTCGCAGCTCGTCGCGCTCGCTGGCCTGGCCCTTACGGTAAACGCTGGCATACAAATCGTGAGAGACCGCCGAAGCGCCCGCCAGCGTCAAGCCAGCCACCACGGCCAGAATCGTGGCGAATGCCACGGCTGAAATAAAGCCCAGGAAGGTGCTGCCGCCAACCGCATTCGCCAGGTGTACCGCCGCCATATTGGTGCCGCCGATTAACGCGCCGGAGGCATCTTTAAAGGCCGGGTTGGCACCGACCAGCAGTATGGCGCCGAAACCGATAATAAAGGTCAGAAAGTAGAAGTACCCCATAAAACCGGTGGCCCAAAATACGCTTTTACGTGCCTCTTTGGCGTCGGCAACGGTAAAGAAGCGCATCAGAATATGCGGCAATCCCGCCGTACCAAACATCAGCCCCAGCCCCAGCGACAGGGCAGAAATGGGATCTTTAACCAGCCCGCCGGGCTGCATAATGGCCGCGCCTTTCGGGTGGACAGCCATCGCTTCGGTGAACAGCGTATTAAAGCTAAATCCGGTGCTTTTCATTACCATAATGGCCATGAATGAGGCACCAAACAGCAACAGAACGGCTTTGATGATCTGAACCCAGGTCGTCGCCAGCATGCCGCCGAACAGCACGTACATCACCATCAGGATCCCCACCAGGATAACGGCGATATGATAATTGAGGCCGAACAGAAGCTGGATCAGTTTACCTGCCCCAACCATCTGAGCAATCAGATAGAGCGCAACCACCACCAGTGAACCGCAGGCTGACAGGGTGCGTATGGGTTTTTGCTTCAGGCGATACGAGGCAACATCGGCAAAGGTATAGCGCCCCAGATTACGCAGCCGTTCTGCAATCAGAAACAGAATCATCGGCCAGCCGACCAGAAAGCCCAGCGAATAGATTAAGCCGTCATAGCCCGAGGTATACACCAGCGCCGAAATACCCAGAAAAGAGGCGGCGGACATGAAGTCGCCTGCCATGGCCAGCCCATTCTGAAAGCCGGTGATATTTCCGCCTGCGGTGTAGTAATCGCTACGCGAACGCGTTCGCTTCGACGCCCAGTAAGTGATACTCAAGGTGGCGCCGACGAAAATCACAAACATGACGATCGCCTGATAGTTAACAGCCTGTTTCTGTACCGCGCCCGTAATGGCATCGGCGGCCAGAGCAGAAAATGGCAGCAGCGCTGCCAGCATCCACAGCATAAGACGTATCATGGTTTTACCTCGCTGAGGATAGCCTTCGTCAGACGATCAAACTCGCCGTTTGCGCGCCAGACGTACACGCCGGTTAGGACAAAGGAGATGACGATCAGCCCTACGCCGAGCGGAATGCCGCGTGTCACATTGGTGCCGGCATGAAGAGGCGTGCCCAGCCAGCCAGGGGCAAAAGCAATAAGCAGAATAAAGCCGACATACAGCACCAGCATAATTAACGACAGCAGCAGGGCAAAGGACTGGCGCTTGTGTACCAATTCCTGAAAGCGAGGATTACGTTCAATTTGTTGGTAGATCCTTTCCTGTTCGGGCAGGGCATCATTCATCACATTATCTCCAGAAGCATGCAGGCGTGGACCTCACGCAAAAGCGTGAATGAGTTATATTTTTGTGACTACAGAAACACACTACGTAGGGAAGTGGTGGCGGAAAGCCTGATGCTTTCCGCCGGGTTGTTACGGCATGGTGATGGACTGTTTCTCTTCAAGCAGTTTCTCAACGACGCCAGGATCGGCCAGCGTTGACGTATCGCCTAAATTACTGGTATCACCCGCGGCGATTTTCCGCAGGATACGGCGCATGATTTTACCGGAGCGGGTTTTTGGCAGAGAGTCGGTCCAGTGCAGCACATCGGGCGTGGCGATCGGGCCAATTTCTTTGCGTACCCAGTTACGCACGTCGGTATAAAGCTCTGGTGAGGGCTCCTCGCCGTGATTCAGGGTGATATAGGCGTAAATGGCCTGGCCCTTAATGCTGTGCGGGATCCCCACCACAGCGGCTTCGGCAATTTTAGGGTGGGAAACCAGGGCCGATTCGATTTCTGCCGTGCCCAGACGATGCCCTGACACATTCAGCACATCATCCACGCGGCCGGTGATCCAGTAATAACCGTCCTCATCACGTCGCGCGCCGTCACCGCTAAAGTAGGCATTTTTGAAGGTAGAGAAATAGGTTTGTTCGAAACGGTCGTGATCGCCGAACAGCGTTCGGGCCTGGCCTGGCCAGGAGTCAGTGATAACCAGGTTACCTTCGCAGGCTCCTTCCTGAGGATGCCCCTCATTATCGACCAGCGCGGGCTGTACGCCAAAGAAAGGCGTGGTCGCAGAACCGGCCTTAAGCCGCGTTGCGCCGGGTAGCGGGGTGATCATAAACCCCCCGGTTTCGGTCTGCCACCAGGTATCCACTATTGGACACTGGCTGTTGCCGATTTTTTTGTGATACCACTCCCAGGCTTCCGGATTAATCGGCTCACCGACCGAACCCATAATACGCAGGCTGCTACGGTCGGTGCCTTCAATCGCCTTGTCCCCTTCGGCCATCAGCGCGCGGATAGCCGTGGGCGCGGTGTAGAGCAGGGTGACTTTATGCTTATCCACCACCTGCGCCATGCGGGCGGACGTCGGCCAGTTAGGCACGCCTTCAAACATCAGCGTCGTGGCACCGCAGGCCAGCGGGCCATACAGCAGATAGCTGTGTCCGGTAACCCAGCCTACGTCAGCCGTACACCAGTAGATATCGTCCTGATGGTAGTCAAAAACAAACTTAAAGGTGGTCGCGGCGTAAACCAGATAGCCGCCGGTCGTATGCAGCACGCCTTTCGGCTTGCCGGTTGAACCTGAGGTATACAGGATAAACAGCGGATCTTCTGCCTGCATTTCTGCCGCAGAGTGGTTGGTACTGGCGTTCTGCATCAGCTCGTGCCAGTGCCTGTCACGTCCTTCAACCCAACCGACGTCTTTGCCGGTACGTTGAAAGACCACGACGTTTTTCACGCTGTTTACGTTGGGATTTTTTAACGCTTCATCCACATTTTTTTTCAGTGGGATCGTACGCCCCGCGCGCACGCCTTCATCGGCTGTCACAATTAAGGCTGCACTGGAGTCGATCACGCGACCTGCCACCGCTTCCGGTGAAAAGCCGCCAAAAATAACCGAATGCACGGCGCCAATGCGCGCGCAGGCCAGCATGGCGACCGCGGCTTCCGGCACCATTGGCATATAAATCGCGACGACATCGCCTTTTTTAACCCCGAGCAGCTCCAGCACGTTGGCAAAGCGACAGACATCGGCGTGAAGCTGACGAAAGGTTATTGTTTTGCTTTCGTTGGCATCATCACCTTCCCAGATGATGGCAGGATGATCGCCCCGGGTTGCCAGGTGACGATCCAGGCAGTTCGCCGCCAGATTGAGCGTGCCGTCCTCATACCAACGAATGGAAATATTGCCAGGCGCAAAAGACGTGTTTTTAACTTTGCTGTAAGGCTTTATCCAGTCAAGGATTTTACCTTGCTCCCCCCAGAATGTTTCTGGATCGGTAACCGATTGCTGGTACATCGCCTGATACTGTTCGGCAGTAATCAGCGCGTTTGCTGCAATATTTTCTGGAACAGGATAGATATGATGTTGGCTCATGGCGAATCTCCTTGAAGATGTTAATCATATGTCAATCAATGGTTAAGTGAAGCCCGACAACGGGTTTTGTTTCTTTTTTGCGCCATAGATCACGCGTTAACCTTGCTGACATAAAAACGTCGTGAATTGGATAAAATCACCCTAACTCCCTGCAAAAAATGGGGATTTAAGTTGCAACATTTTGTGAAGGGCTCTGGTTAAAAAAACAGCGAACGAACCGCGCAGACATTGAGCATTGCCTGAATAGCTATGCGAAAACTTATCGAAGGTTTACTTTTCATAACAGCAGGTTAGGGATTTGCGCCTGTGCCAGCATTTTATGCTTAAGAGATGGTGAAGTTTTAATCGAAGCCTCCAAGGGTTGCATTTACCACAGTGAAAATGGTACTTATCTCGCCCCTGATCATCAGGTATCAACTCAGACCGCGTCTGAAAATGGGTATGGAAATCATCGCATTTCAATGCGGGACGCCGTCTATAAACACCCTCTAATTTACCGGGCTTTTTGCTCACTTCCCTGTGTGTATTGTCTTCTGCACCTTCGCAGTAGAGAGAAACGGGTTTTGACTGAGGAAATTACGCGTTATGAAAGGTTTTAAAATCAGCCTTGCCTGGCAGATTCTGATCGCACTTGTGCTTGGCATCATCGTGGGTGCCGTGTTGCATAATCAGCCAGAAGATCGTGAATGGTTAGTCAATAATATTCTCAGCCCGGCGGGCGATATCTTTATTCATCTGATTAAGATGATTGTCGTGCCCATCGTGATTTCATCCTTGATTGTCGGCATTGCGGGTGTCGGGGATGCGAAAAAGCTGGGACGCATTGGTCTCAAAACTATTTTGTACTTTGAAGTGATTACCACCGTTGCCATTGTTGTTGGTATTACCCTGGCCAACGTGTTTAAGCCCGGCACCGGCATTGATATGTCTACGCTGGCAACGGTGGACATCTCTAAATATGAAGCCACAACCGCTCAGGTGCAGGAAGGCACCCACAGTCTGGTGGCGACCATCCTGTCGCTGATCCCGCAGAACATCTTTGCCTCCATGGCGAAGGGTGAAATGCTGCCGATTATCTTTTTCTCGGTACTTTTTGGGCTGGGACTGTCCGCTCTATCGTCAGAACAGCGCGATCCGCTGGTCAATCTGTTCCGTGGCGTATCAGAAACCATGTTTAAAGTGACGCATATGATTATGCGTTACGCGCCCGTGGGCGTGTTTGCGTTGATCGCCGTGACGATTGCTAACTTTGGCTTCGCGTCGCTGTGGCCGCTCGCGAAGTTGGTGCTGCTGGTATATGTGGCGATCCTCTTCTTTGCCTTTGTGGTGCTGGGAGCGGTCGCGCGTTTCTGCAAGCTACGCATTACGACGCTGATGCGCATTTTAAAAGATGAGCTGATCCTGTCTTACTCAACGTCCAGTTCAGAAACCGTGCTGCCGCGCATCATGGAGAAAATGGAAGCCTATGGCGCGCCCAAAGCGATTACCAGCTTTGTCGTTCCGACCGGCTATTCGTTTAACCTGGATGGATCAACGCTGTATCAGAGCATCGCCGCCATCTTTATTGCTCAGCTGTATGGCATTGATCTGTCGCTGACGGACGAAATTATTCTGGTGCTGACGCTGATGGTCACCTCCAAAGGCATTGCGGGCGTGCCCGGCGTATCCTTTGTTGTGCTGTTGGCAACGCTCGGCAGCGTGGGTATTCCGCTGGAAGGGCTGGCGTTTATTGCGGGCGTGGACCGCATTATGGATATGGCCCGCACCGCGCTCAACGTGGTGGGTAATGCTCTGGCAGTGCTGGTCATTGCGCGCTGGGAAAACCAGTTCGATACAGAACAGGCTAAAGCGTACGAATTACAGTTACGGACGCAAACCGCCAGTTAACAGCGGGTTAGCAAGACAAAGGCTCAACGGTGGTTGGGCCTTTTTTTTACCCCGTTTTTATCACCGCAGAAAAAAACGTGGGCAGAGGATGAATTATTCATTCGTTGTGTTAAAAATATCCAGAATAAATTATTCCTGTGGAGGACGAGTGTGAAAATCGATCTCAGTCAGATGATCACGGAAGGGCGCAATCCGGCCAGCCAGCATATTGATGAAATGAGCACAGAGGCGATGCTGCGGGTCATCAACGAGGAAGACAAAAAAGTCGCTCTGGCCGTGGAGGCGATCGTGCCGGAGATTGCGCGCGCGGTGGAGGCGATCTGCGCGGCGTTCAGCGCAGGGGGACGTCTGATTTACTGCGGTGCCGGGACATCCGGCCGTTTAGGTATTCTTGATGCAAGTGAATGCCCACCAACCTTCGGAACGCCACGTGACCAGGTTATTGGCCTGATTGCCGGGGGCCATCAGGCCATCTTGCAGGCGGTAGAAAACGCAGAAGACAATATGGAACAGGGCGCTCAGGATCTGAAGGCTATTCACTTTAGCCGCCACGACGTGCTGGTCGGCATCGCTGCCAGTGGACGGACGCCCTACGTATTGGGGGCGCTGGACTATGCCCGGCAGTGCGGTGCCTCCACGATAGCGCTGACCTGTAATCCACACAGCAAAATGGCTCAGGTCGCCGATATCGCCCTGACGCCAGTAGTGGGGCCTGAAGTGGTGACGGGATCATCACGCATGAAAGCCGGAACCGCACAGAAGCTGGTGCTGAATATGCTCACCACCGGAGCGATGATTCGTAGCGGTAAGGTTTACGGCAACCTGATGGTGGATGTTGAAGCCACTAACCAAAAGCTGGTGCAGCGGCAGGTTAACATTGTTATGCAGGCCACTGACTGTGATGAAGCCAGCGCCCGCTCGGCGCTGTCAGCCTGTGGCGGACACTGTAAAACCGCCATCCTCATGGTGTTGGCAGGATTAAATGCCGATGAGGCGATCGCGCTGCTCGCTAAGCACCAGGGCTTTATCCGCAAAGCATTACAGGATTCGGGAGCGCGCTAATGGCAAAAATGACCGATGCACTTCTGCACGATATCGTGCAGGCAGTGGGCGGCGCGGCGAACATCGTCGTATGCGGCAACTGTATGACGCGTTTACGACTGACGCTGAGACACAATCAGGCCGATATTGCCCGGCTGAAACGCCTGCCCGGCGTGCTGGGCGTCATCGACAGCGATGATCAGTTGCAGATAGTGCTCGGTCCTGGTAAGGCACAGACGGCGGCAGAACGGATGCAGGCCATCCTGGCGCAGGCGCAGGGCGATGCCGCGGTATTGCACCAGGTAGCGGCAGAACAGAAACAGCAGATAAAAGCCAGGCAGACTGGCGCGCTGCAGCAGTTCCTGGCACGCTTCGCCACCATTTTTACGCCGCTCATTCCGGGTTTTATTGCCGCAGGTTTACTGCTGGGGTTTGCCACCCTGATTGAGCAAAGCCTGCACCTGAGCACGCCTGGCGGTCATCCAGGCTGGCTGATTCAGGGCGTGGCCTATATGAAAGTGTTCGGCAAAGGGCTGTTTACCTTCCTCAGCATTCTGATTGGCTACAACGCGCAAAAAGCCTTTGGCGGCACGGGCGTAAACGGGGCCATCATCGCCTCGCTGTTTATTCTGGGCTACGTGCCGGATGCCAAAGTCGGCTATTACAGCGGTATGGACAGCTTTTTTGGTCTGGCTATCGATCCGCGCGGTAATATCATCGGGGTGCTGCTGGCGGCCATGTTTGGTGGCTGGCTGGAAAGGCGGCTGCGCACGATCATTCCAGACAATCTGGATATGATTCTCACCTCGCTGCTGACCTTATTGATCACGGGCGCGCTGACATACCTGCTGATTATGCCGGTCGGCGGCGAGCTGTTTAAGGGCATGTCATGGCTCTTTATCCACCTCAATAACAACCCGTTTGGCTGTGCGCTACTGGCCGGACTGTTCCTGATCGCCGTCATGTTTGGCATTCATCAGGGATTTATCCCGGTCTATTTTGCCCTGATGGAAACCCAGGGATTTAACTCACTGTTTCCGATTCTCGCCATGGCGGGTGCCGGTCAGGTCGGTGCCTCGCTGGCGCTCTGGTGCAAAGCGGAAAAGGGCGCGCTGCTGCGTGCCCAGATAAAAGGCGCTATCGTGCCAGGCTTACTGGGCGTGGGGGAACCGCTTATCTACGGAGTAACGCTGCCGCGCCTCAAACCTTTTATTACCGCCTGCTGTGGCGGTGCGGTCGGCGGATTCTTTATTGGCTTAGTGGCATGGATGGGGCTGCCGGTGGGCATGAATACCGTATTTGGCCCGTCTGGGCTGGTCACGCTGCCGCTGATGACGTCGCATCAGGGGATTTTTGCCGGCATGGCTGTCTATCTGGTGGGATTGATTGTCGCCTGGGTTAGCGGCTTTTTACTGACGTGGTGGTTCGGCACCCGCAATGTCGACCTGCGCTGAATTGATAAATAAAACACGAAGAAAGCCTGTTAGGCAGGTCTGTAAAAAAATAAGGATGGGGAATCTGTTGCATCAAAACGTCCCTAACACTGTCTCGGGCTTACCAGTCTGCGTACTCAACCCGCTACGTTCGCAATGAATGATCGCGGTATAAATACCAAAAGCCGCCCTAAAGCGGCTTTTTAAATGCAACAAATTTGCGCGTAGCACTAAAGAGTCATTACGCAAGTGCCGAAAACATAAAAAAAGGTAATCTTTACCTTTTAACACTCACTCATTAACACTTCTGGTGTAAGTCTGACTGGTACGAGCAAGGACTCCTATGCGCAATAACCAACCTGTTTCCCAGCGTGAATATGTCTATGACGATCATGCCACACTGATGTCAACGACCGACCTGAATAGCTATATCACCTATGCCAACGACGCCTTTATTGAGGCCAGTGGTTTTACCTCTGATGAGGTAAAAGGGCAGCCGCACAATATGGTGCGCCATCCGGATATGCCACCAGAAGCCTTTGCAGATATGTGGGCCACCTTAAAACAGGGTGAACCCTGGACCGCGCTGGTTAAAAACCGGCGTAAAAACGGAGACCATTACTGGGTGCGGGCGAATGCCATTCCGGTGGTGCGTGACGGCAAGGTCCAGGGCTATATGTCCGTTCGCACCAAGCCCTCAGCGCAGGAGGTTAAACAGTGTGAAGCGCTGTATCGCGATTTCCGCGAAGGACGCGCAAGGGGCCGCCAGTTTCACAAAGGGCTGATTATACGCAGCGGCTGGCGTCGTCTTGGATCGATATTAAAAACGTTGCCGCTCCGCTGGCGCATTCGCACTGCGTTACTGGCTGTCTTGCCGCTGTCGGTTGCGGGCGTCTGGGCATTGGGCGTTGCGCCACTGGCGCTGGCGGGCTTTACGGGCGGTATGGCCTGCCTGCTGTTGCTGGCCAGCCTGTGGCTTGAACAGCAGATCTCGCGTCCCATCGAGCGCATGTGCAGGCAGGCGCTGCGTGTGGCAACCGGTGCCAGCCATCAGGTTGAGCAGATGGATCGCATCGACGAGGTAGGACTGACGCTACGCGCCATTGGACAGCTGGGGCTGATGTTCCGCTGGTTAGTCGATGATGTCAGTGGCCAGGCCATTAATGTGCTGAGTGCCAGTGATGCGATTGCCCGTAGCAATAATGAACTGAGTCGTCGCACCGAGCAGGCGGCGGCCAACGTACAGCAAACGGCCGCGACCATGAACGAAATGACCGCAACGGTAAAAAGTAATACGCAGACCGCACAGGAAGTGAGTTCGCTCTCTGTTAACACCAGTGAAGCGGCAAGCAAGGGCGGCGAGGTCATGAAGGAGATGATGGGAATGATGGCAGAAATCGCTGACAGCTCACAGCGCATTGCCAGTATCACCAGCGTTATCGACAGCATTGCTTTCCAGACCAACATCCTGGCGCTGAACGCGGCGGTAGAGGCGGCCAGAGCGGGTGAACAGGGGAAAGGGTTCGCTGTGGTGGCCGGTGAGGTGCGGAGCCTGGCACAGCGCAGCGCAAAAGCCGCCAGCGAGATTAAAGCGCTGGTTGAAACCAGCGCCAGCCGGGTCAATTCAGGTAACGAACATGCGGGTGCCGCAGGCCACACCATGCAGGACATTGTGCAGCAGGTCCAGAACGTGACGTCACTGATCGGCCAAATCAGCGCCGCGACAGCAGAACAGTCCACCGCGTTGAGTGAAGTGAGCACGGCGGTGGAAGATCTGGACGATATTACCCATCAAAACGCCGCCCGCGTTCAGGAAAGCGCAGAAGCCTCAGGGCGCATGACGCATCAGGCTAACCGGCTGGTTGAAGCGATCAGCGTGTTTCGCTAAGACGCGACCGCCTGCGTGCCCGCATAGCCGGCACGCAGCGCACCGGGTGACTGGCCGATTATTCGTTTAAAGGCCCGGCTAAAAGCGGCCAGTGAACCATAGCCCAAATCGAAAGCGACCGTTTCCAGCGCCTCACCATGGTCGGCGATGCGTTTAACCGCCAGTCGCATGCGCAATTCGGTCAGGTAGCGCAGCGGCGTCATACCGGTGGCATGAAGAAAGCGTTCGGCAAATACCGAGCGTGAGCTACCGGCTTCGCGCGCTAAACGTTCTACCGTCCAGTTCTCGCCCGGAGAACGGTGCATGGCGGCAATGGCCTCACTCAGGCGCGGATCGCGCATCGCCTGCACCAGCCCGCTACTTTGCCCACAGCCATTTTCTACCCAGCCACGCACCACCAGGGCCGCAACCACATCCGCCAGACGCGAAAGAATCCCGGCGTGACCCGCGTGTCGGGTTCGTGATTCACGCTCCATCGCTTCCAGCATTGGGCGAATCTCCGGGTAGTGTGACAGCAGCGTACTGACCAGCATGACGTCCGGCATCGTGTTGATCAGCGGCTGCATGCCGCCCAGTTCAAATGCCATGCTGGCGCTGAATAACAGGACGCTGTGGTCATCTTCACAGGCATCCGCCGGTGCCGTAATGGCACAGATACTGTCACAGATCGGTTTGCTCGCCATCGCGTCAATGCACTGACAGTCGGCATCCTCACTGGAGAGCAGGCTGTGCGGCTTACCGTGAGGGATCAGCAGGGCATCGCCACTGTTCAGCGTGAAAAGCGCGCCGGATGCGCCACGCACCAGCAGCGTACCGCGCCCGACAAAATGAAACTGGGCCCGTCCCGGAGAATCATTAAAGCGCAGGCCAAAAGGGGCGCTGACGGCAATGCGCTGGTAGTTAACGCCATACAGGCGCATGCCCATTAGCAACTCACTGGTCAACTCATCGTAACGGCTCATCACAGAAATCCAGACGAATTATCAAAAATGACGGTGTAACCATCATAGATCGTCTTGCTCATCCCCTCTATGCTCAGCACTACTTTTTTTTCCGGAGAAGCAACATGAGTCTCAACACTGAAGTGGCTGATGAGGTTTCCATACCCACTCAGCCAGCGTGGGGCGCCGTCTTTGCGATGTCGTTTGGCGTATTTAGCCTGATTACCGCCGAGTTTTTACCTATTAGTTTGCTGACGCCGATAGCGCGCAGCCTGAACGTTTCGGAAGGTCTGGCGGGACAGACAGTGACCGTCACGGCCCTGATTGCGCTTCTCACCAGTCTGACGGTAGGCAGCCTGGTCCGACGCATCGATCGCCGGGTGGTGATGCTGGCCTTCTCATTACTGCTCATCGTTTCCGCATTGATGGTGGCACTGGCCGCCAATCTGACCGTCATTTTGCTGGCGCGCGTCCTGCTGGGGGTGGCCATTGGTGGCTTCTGGACGTTGTCTACCGCCATTACCATGCGGCTGGTGCCCGCCGATCAGGTCCCTCGCGCACTCTCCATCGTGTTTAGTGGTATCTCACTGGCGACCATTATTGCGACCCCGCTGGGCAGTTATCTGGGCGGGCTGGTAGGCTGGCGAGCGATCTTCCTGTTTACGGCGGGCCTGGGCGCGACTTCCCTGCTCTGGCAGTTTTTCACCCTTCCCGCCATGCCTGCCGAAGGCAACGCGCGCAGCGGCGGTGTGCTGGCGTTGTTACGGATAAATGTCATGCGCTGGGGAATGCTGGCGGTGATCATGATGTTTACTGCCCACTTTGCTTTTTTCACCTATCTGCGACCATTTCTGGAAAGCGTGGCGCGGCTTGACCTCAGCCAGCTGTCTCTGGTGCTGCTGGCATTTGGCATCGCTAACTTTGTGGGTACGTATCTGGCCGGTTATCTGGTGACACGTAGCGTATCACTGACGCTGAGCGGAATGGCCCTGCTGATGGGCGCGACGGCCCTGATGCTGGTGAGTTTTGGCCATACTGGCTGGCTGGTTGCAGGCGGTGTCGCGATCTGGGGCCTGGCGTTTGGTTCGATGCCGACGGGCTGGTCTACGTGGATTTCACGTGCGGTGCCAGACGATGCTGAATCGGGCGGTGGGTTACTGGTGGCAACCATTCAGTTGGCGATTACGGTGGGCGCGGCGGCGGGAGGCTGGATGTTTGACTTACGCGGCGCAGGCGGCGTTTTCCTTGCCAGTAGCGCGCTGATGCTGGTGGCGGCAGTAACGATCTTTTCCCGCGTCAGGCATCACGGTTAATGTGACTCATGGCAGCGATATATGCTGCCTTTTTATTTCTGCCTGGTTTTTTAACCTTTTGTGTCTTAACAGGGCTAAACGTGCTTTTCAATTTCAGTTTTATTGAACAACTTAAGCAAAACCCTCTGCTTTTTTCTGATCAATATTCGGCCTATTATGTTTTCACACAAGGCAAAACGCCTTAAATAAACTGAAAATGACCGAGGAATTTATCATGAAAACTATCAAAACTTTTGCTGCTGTTATCGCCCTTGCCGTTCTTCCTGTTGCAGGCTTCGCGCAAACTGTGACAGCGACCGGTTCTACTCTGGACAGCACCGAAGCGAAAATTGCTGCGCAGGCGCAAGAAGCTGGTGCTTCCTATAAAATCACCGAAGCTAACACCAATAACGGCGTGCACATGACCGCTGAACTGCTGAAATAATGCTTGAAGTTGTGTGCTGACAGGACGCCTATGGGCGTCCTGGCGGCGTTTGTGGATGCCCGCCGTTTCATCTTTTCCCTTCCTGGTTCCCCATCAGAATCCTTTGTTATTCGCCACTAAGCTGTGCAGACGCTTGCCTGATTTTTGGGCGCGATAACGTGCAGGCTTCTCCGCTGCGGCCGCGATTTCACGCGAGAGACGATTTACTGCCATTAATAGCCAGGTGCAAGACAGGCTGGCCTCGGACGATCCCTGATACAGCAAGACGGTAAGACCACCTAAGCCTGGTCGGACGACAGCCGATGGCAAAGTCCATCACGGGCTAAGGGAAGCAGAGCCTGGGCAGAAGGGGAAGACGTAAACCGCATCAGTAACCGGTTTACCGGTCTGCTGCGCTCAGCAAGTCGCCAGGTTCTGCTTGTCAGTCTGGATTGCGTGAAGCGCGGCCAACAATCCTGGCAGGCACCGACTCATGACTCTGGATTCGCGATAATTTGCCTGCGGCATGAGGCTGCCGCAGGCGAAGAGCCTGGTTATGACACGTCTTCAGAGGCGTCACGCATCATCTCACCGTGCGGCACGTCATCCAGAATCTGCTCAAAGCTGCGCAGACGTTTATAGATAGACATCAGCTCAACCAGCGTCGACCATGAGGTGATCAGGTACTGGAACGAGCTGCGGACCTGATCGAAAACGTTGGTTATCTGGTTAAGCAAACCCAGCGTTATCGTTCCGGCGACAATGGACGGGAACAACAGAAACAGTCCAAAGACGTTATCGACCTGAAGATAAAGAATGCGGCTGATGTTGAAGTAGAGATAGTGAAAATACAGACGGAAATAGTTAACCCGCACGTTGTTGAACAGCACTTTTACCGTGGGTGGTGTGGCACGGTCGGCGTTGTCTTCGCCGTAAACCAGCTCTTTACGATAAGCAGCTTCAACCCGTTGATTACGAAATTCGAGACCGGGGAGCTTAATCCCGACCAGCGCCAGCAGACCGGTACCGAACAGCGACCAGAGAACCGCAGCAATCACCAGCGCGTAAGGAAGATTCCCCAGAATCGGAATGTTTTCGACATGATGTGACAGGGCGATCAACACCGGCAGAAAGGCCACCAGGGTCATAATGGCCTGGATAAAGTTCACGCCCCAGCTTTCCAGCGTTGTGGCAAAACGCATGGTATCTTCCTGCACACGCTGAGCCGCGCCTTCAACGTGGCGTAAGCGCTGCCAGTGGTGCATATAATAATTGTTCATTGCGGTACGCCAGCGGAATACCCAATGGCTGATGAAAAAAGCATTCATCACGCCAATAACGACCGCAATTAAGGCAATGCCCAAAAAGGCCATCACCTGAGCATAAAATTCGTTGATTTGAACCGAGCCGGCTTTCGTCAGCGCTTTTTGGATCAAATCATAAAAAGGGCCATACCAGGCGTTTACGGCAACGCCAACCTGCACACCAAACCAGGTGACAAAAATAATCAGTGCCGAACCCCATACCGACCAACGTTGCCACGGATGGTTGTCAGTTAGTCGCCAGGCTATCGCGAAAATTGCCACCATCAGCCAGTAATAGGCATAAAACCACAACTCACCCGGCGCAATAAACCGCATTACCGTCGTGGGCAAGGGCAGCTTGATGGCGGCCTGAAAAGCAGGCCAAAAATGGGCCGGTAAATCGCTGGCAAAGCCAAACCAGCCAAAAATCGCCAGTAAACTCCAAAGGGCGGCCGAGCTGAAAAACAGTCCCGGTCGCGGGAAGAAAGACTTAAACATAGGTACTCCGCTGTTGTGTAATCGCTTTTATAACGTTTAAACGGCTATCTGTCTGTAGCCTGTTGTTTCTGAACATGACATCGACAAAATATATGTTAATGAAATTGTGCTTTTTTGTTTCCTTAAACTAAATGTTTATTGGCAATGGTGTTACACTTATATTTACTGTTACCGGTAACAGTTCGTTGTACCCGAAATCCGCAGATAAAAACCACTACAACGCACTCACTTCTCTTTTTCGTACCGCAGTTGATGCGGTGATGAGGCAATGTCATGTCAGACCAGAAAAAGGGTCATTCACGCAGGGATTTTTTGCTGAAGACCATCACCCTGGCGCCCGCAGTGGCGGTAGGCAGTAGCGCACTTGGTGCATTTTCTGCGCCCGCTCAGGCGGCAGCGCCCGCCGCACCCCAGTCTGCCCGAGATTATCAGCCCACCTGGTTTACCGCCGAGGAATTTGCCTTTATCAAGGCGGCCGTTGCGCGCCTGATTCCTGCTGATGAACGCGGCCCCGGCGCGCTGGAAGCAGGCGTGCCTGAGTTTATCGATCGTCAGATGAATACGCCTTACGCCACCGGAGCGAACTGGTATATGCAGGGGCCTTTCAATCCCGACGTCCCTAAAGAAATGGGCTATCAGCTGCCGCTGGTGCCGCAACAGATCTACCGTCTCGGTCTGGCTGATGCCGATCATTACAGTCAGCAGCAGCACGGTAAGGTGTTTGCCCAACTCGACGCCGGGCAGCAGGACGCATTATTACAGGCCATGGAGAGCGGCAAAGCCGGTTTCCGTCAGCTGCCCGCCAACGTGTTTTTCTCATACTTATTGCAGAACACCCGCGAAGGCTTCTTTAGCGATCCCATCCACGGCGGCAATCAGGGCATGGTGGGCTGGAAGCTCATTAACTTCCCTGGCGCACGCGCCGACTTTATGGACTGGGTAGAGCGCGGTGAACGCTATCCGTTCCCGTCAGTGTCGATTCGTGGAGAGAGAAGCTGAGCATGGCAAATGAATTAAAGAAAGTGGATGCCGTGATTGTCGGCTTTGGCTGGGCGGGCGCCATTATGGCCAAAGAGCTGACCGAAGCAGGTCTGAACGTGCTGGCGCTGGAGCGCGGTCCACATCGTGATACCTATCCGGATGGTTCTTACCCGCAGTCGATTGATGAGCTGACCTACAACGTTCGCAAAAAGCTGTTTCAGGACCTGTCTAAGAGCACCGTCACCATTCGGCACGACGCCTCACAAACGGCCGTGCCTTACCGCCAACTGGCGGCCTTCCTGCCCGGTACCGGTACCGGCGGCGCCGGGCTGCACTGGTCGGGTGTCCATTTTCGGGTTGATCCCGTAGAGCTGAAGCTGCGTAGCCACTATGAGGCGCGCTACGGTAAAAACTTTATTCCTGAAGGCATGACCATTCAGGACTTTGGCGTGGACTACCAGGAGCTGGAGCCGTTTTTTGATAAAGCTGAAAAGGTGTTTGGCACCTCCGGTAGTGCCTGGAGTATTCAGGGCAAGGTCGTCGGCAAAGACAAAGGCGGTAACCCCTTTGCGCCCGATCGCTCTGACAACTTTCCACTGCCCGCGCAAAAGCGTACCTGGTCGGCTCAGCTGTTCGCCCAGGCCGCCGAGTCCGTAGGTTATCACCCTTACGATCTGCCGTCGGCGAACACCTCTGGTCCCTATACCAATACTTACGGCGCCCAGATGGGGCCGTGCAACTTCTGCGGCTACTGCAGCGGCTACGCCTGTTATATGTATTCCAAGGCATCGCCGAATGTGAATATTTTGCCTGCGCTGCGTCAGGAGCCAAAGTTTGAGCTGCGTAACAATTCTTACGTGCTGCGCGTCAACCTCACGGGTGATAAGCAGCGTGCGACCGGTGTCACCTATGTCGATGCGCAGGGCCGTGAGCAGGTGCAACCGGCGGATCTGGTCATTCTGTCTGCCTTTCAGTTCCATAACGTCCATTTGATGCTGTTGTCCGGCATTGGTAAACCTTACAACCCGATCACCAACGAAGGTACGGTAGGGCGCAACTTCGCCTATCAAAACCTGTCGACGTTGAAAGCGCTGTTCGATAAAAACACCACCACCAATCCCTTCATCGGTGCTGGCGGTGCAGGCGTCGCCGTGGATGATTTCAATGCCGACAATTTCGATCATGGTCCGCACGGCTTTGTTGGCGGGTCGCCGTTCTGGGTGAACCAGGCAGGCACCAAACCGATCTCGGGGCTCCCCACGCCGACCGGCACGCCAAACTGGGGCAGTCAGTGGAAAGCCGCCGTGGCGGACACCTACACGCACCACCTTTCCATGGATGCTCACGGTGCGCACCAGTCTTACCGCGCTAACTATCTGGACCTGGACCCGAACTACAAAGATGCCTACGGCCAGCCGTTGCTGCGCATGACGTTCGACTGGCAGGACAACGACATCAAAATGGCGCAGTTCATGGTGGGGAAAATGCATAAAATCGCCGAAGCCATGAATCCTAAAATGATCATTGGCGGGGCGAAGAAGCCTGGTACGCATTTTGACACGACCGTGTATCAGACAACCCACATCAGCGGCGGCGCGATTATGGGTGAAGATCCCAATACCAGTGCGGTGAACCGTTATCTGCAAAGCTGGGATGTGCCGAATGTCTTCGTTCCCGGCGCTTCAGCGTTTCCGCAGGGGCTGGGATATAACCCCACCGGCATGGTCGCCGCACTGACCTACTGGTCGGCGAAAGCGATTCGGGAACAGTATCTGAAGAATCCGGGTCCCCTGGTGCAGGCATAAGGAAGATGGTGATGAAAAACGGTATTTTAGCCCTGGTGTTGGGCAGCCTCGCCTTCGCCGCCCTGGCGGATGACAGCACGGCCGATCGGGTTAAACGCGGTGAATATCTGGCGCGCGCGGGCGACTGTGTAGCCTGCCACAGCAGTGAAGGCGGCAAGCCCTTTGCAGGGGGATTGCCGATGGCCACGCCGATTGGCACGATCTACTCCACCAATATCACGCCGGATAAATCGACCGGTATTGGTGACTACAGCTACGACGACTTTCAGAAAGCCGTGCGGCACGGTATCGCGAAAAACGGCGATACGCTCTATCCCGCTATGCCTTATCCGTCTTATGCCGTGGTCAGCGATGAAGACATGCAGGCGCTGTATGCCTACTTCATGCACGGAGTTGCCCCGGTCAGTCAGGCCAACAAAGAGAGTGATATTCCCTGGCCCCTGTCAATGCGCTGGCCGCTGGCGATCTGGCGCAACCTGTTTGCACCGGATGTAAAGGCGTTCCAGCCTGCAGAGCAGGAGGATGCGACGCTGGCGCGCGGCCGTTACCTGGTAGAAGGTCTGGGCCACTGCGGTGCCTGCCATACGCCGCGTAGTTTTACCCTGCAGGAAAAGGCGTTAACCAATGCCGGGGGAACGGATTATCTGGCGGGCAGCAGTGCGCCGGTTGACGGCTGGACCGCAAGCAATCTGCGCGGAGATAACCGCGATGGCCTGGGCCGCTGGAGTGAAGATGACCTGCGCCAGTTCCTGCGCTATGGGCGTAACGACCACACGGCGGCATTTGGCGGCATGGTGGACGTTGTCGACCACAGCCTGCAGCACCTGACGGATGAAGACATCACGGCCATCGCCCGCTATCTGAAGTCGCTGGGTGCCAAAGATCCGCATCAGGTGGCGTTTAGCGTGGATGACGCGACGGCCAAAGCCTTATGGAAGGGCGACGACAGTCAGACGGGCGCCGCGACCTATGTGGACAGCTGCGCAGCCTGCCATAAAACCGATGGCAGCGGCTATAAACGCTTCTATCCTGCGCTGCGGGGCAATCCTGTGGTGATGGCAGACGATCCGACCTCGCTGATTCACATCGTGCTGGTTGGTGGCGAACTGCGTGGAGTAAAAGGCGCGCCTTCAACCATCACTATGCCGGCATTTGGCTGGCGTCTGAACGATCAGCAGGTCGCAGACGTGGTGAACTTTATTCGTCGCAGCTGGGGCAACAATGCGGCGGATAACGTGACGGCGAAGCAGGTGGCTGCCCTGCGTGAAGAGGTCAAAGATCGTCAGGGCAATGCAGATATCAAGGTGTTAGAAGGGAAGTAGACCTCAGTGTTTCAGCCTTCCCCGCAGGGGGAAGGCTGAATGTTCAGATATGTTCCAGCCTGATACCGCGCGTCTTAGGCCCGAAAACGCCCACCGACAGCATCACCATCAGCATACTCAGCACGATAAACGCGATAACGCCATGCGTGCCGGCGTACTGCAAAATCACACCGATCAAAAGACTGCTGAATGCGGTTGATAACCGGCTGAACGAGTAGCAGAAACCTACTGCCCGTGCGCGGATGTGCGTGGGGAAAATCTCGGTCTGATAGGCATGATAGCTGCAGGTCAGCCAGGCATTCGAGAAGGTGATCAGGAAACCGCAAATAATCAGCAGTACCGGGTTGGTTTGCAGGGCAAACAGCGTACCGAATACCACCGTCATGAGCGAAGAGAGAACGATTTGCCATTTGTTTTCGAGCTGGCTGGTAAAACTGCCACAAATCAGCGATCCAATCGGGTAGGCAAGCGTGATAAAAAACGCATACAGCAGGCTGTGGGTGATCGACGTTCCCTGACCGGACAGCAATGCCGGCAGCCAGTTACCAAAACCATAAAAACCAATCGCCTGAAAGAAGTTCATGACCACCAACATAAGCGTGCGCTTGCGATAGCGGGCTGACCAGATCTCCCGAAAGCGGCTCTTCTCCGGTTTCTTGTCTGAGACGGACGGCTTCGTCAACGGCAGGCCCGGGGCGATGCCGCACCGTTTTTCCATTTTCGCCATCACCTGATGGGCCTCATCGACGCGCCCCTGCTGCACCAGCCAGCGCGCGGACTCTGGCAGGTTTTTGCGCACAAACCAGATCACCAGTGAACAGACCGCACCGGCAATCACCACCCAGCGCCAGCCTTCCAGCCCAAGGATATTTTGCGGCATCAGCCACCACGACATGAGCGCGACGGCAGGCACCGACAGGAACTGGATAAAAAATGAAAAGGCAAAAGCCCGGTTACGCAGGTGAGTGGGCACCCATTCACTCAAATAAGTATCAATGGTGACCAATTCTACGCCCAGCCCAATCCCCACCAGAAAGCGGCACAGGATCACCATCTCCGCGCTGTGCTGAAAAGCCATGAGCAGTGAAAATACGCCGTACCAGGCCAGGGCACAGATAAAGGTCAGTCGACGACCAAAGCGGTCGGCAAGGGGCGTGAGCAGGCTGGCGCCAACAAACAGCCCCAGAAAGGTAGCGGAAGCAAACGCAGCCTGATCGGTAATGCCCAGTATCCCGGCACTGCCCGTGTGGAAGATACCGGCCGCCAGCAAGCCAGTGCTGATATACCCGGTTTCAAACAGATCGTAAAGCTCAAAGAACCCGCCCAGCGCCAGCAGCGAGATAAAGCGCCATAAACCGACAGAAGAAGGTAGCGCATCAATGCGCTCAGCTAAGCTGGTGTTGGCCGACGATGCCGCCGTCGGTGCTATCCCTGTGATGAAGGCTGGTGTCATGTAAGGTGAACCTCATGTCAGGATGATTGCCATTCCCGCTACAGGCCGTGATGTGTTTTGAAAGCGTTGCCCATTCGCGAGCCGTGAAGCAGCAGAATAATCAATTACCTGATTCTTGCCGACAGGAATAATGATGAATTTTTAGCAACGCATATTGCAGTATTGACTGGGACGGTTTTTTGGGCAGAACGGCAGGCGGCCGAGGTAAAGGCACAAGAGCCGGTCAGGGCACAAAGGCGCGGTCAGCCGTCACCACGATTGGCGGGCCGGTAAAGGCCAGGCACTCACAGGCTGACGCCGCGCCGCACAGAGTCTGTTTCCCGCTCAGGCCTGATCACCCGAGCGGGAATCCGTTTTAGACGCCAGACAGGCGGAAAGCAGAAACGGAGTGGGTCAGGTGCTGAGCCTGCTCTTCCAGCGAAGCAGCCGCGGCGGCCGACTCCTGGACCAGCGCGGCGTTTTGCTGCGTCACACCATCCATCTCAGTGACCGCCTTTTCAATCTGGCTGATACCGTGATGCTGCTCATCGGACGCGGTTGAAATGTGGTCCATCAGCTCGTTCACCCGGCTCACCGAGGAAATAATCGCATTCATCGCCTCGCCCGTGCGGCTGACCTGATCAGAACCCACGCGAATCGTCGCGACCGATTCGGCAATCAGTCCTTCAATTTCTTTCGCCGCCACGGCGCTGCGTTGCGCAAGATTACGCACTTCACCGGCGACAACGGCAAAACCCCGGCCTTGCTCACCGGCGCGCGCTGCTTCGACAGCGGCGTTCAGCGCCAGAATATTGGTTTGAAAAGCAATGCTGTTAATAACGCTGGTAATATCCTCGATCTTCTTCGAACTTTCATTAATTTTGGCCATTGAAACGATAACCTGCTGAGAAACCTTCTCGCCGGTTTCTGCGTTCTGTACCGCTTCGTTAGCCAGACGGCAGGCTTCAAACACGTTGTCCGTGTTCTGTTTAACGGTTGCCCCTAACTGCTCCATGCTGGCCGCCGTTTCCGTTAGCGCCGCAGCTTGCTGCTCGGTACGGGACGCCAGATCGATATTACCGCTGGCAATTTCCTGTGAAGCACAGGACACCGCGTGGGTTGAGTGGCGCACCCGGATAATAATGTCCGTCAGAGACGTCCGCATTTGCTCCATCGAGCTCATCAGTTGCTGAATTTCGCTCTTCGAGCCGATTTTGACCGGCACCGGGTGATCGAGCACGCCTGCCGCAATCTCGCTGCAGTGCGCTTTTGCGTTATTGAGCGGCGATAAGATATAGCGTCTGACAAAGATCAGTATCGCAATGATGATGGCCAGGAATAACAAGCCAAACACGATGAGCAGCGTGATCCCGGATGAAAAGTTGCCCTGGGCGTCAGTATTCAGTTTCTTCGCATAAGCCTCGTGTTGGGCCAGCACCTGATCCAGCACGATTTCATACTGTCGGTCGAGGCGGACTACGTTGGCAATTTGATTTTTAAAGCGCTGCTGATCGCGGGCTTCGGCCGCTTCAATCAAGGGTTGAATTCCCTGATCGCGATAAGCCAGATAGGCCTGACGATAGCGGTCTGCATCGGCCTCTTCACCCGGAATGCGTGGCGCACTCAGATAAGCCTGAAAGGCAGCATCGGCTTTAGCCGCGACGCTTTTCACGCTGTCCAGAGAATAGCCGCCCTGCGGGCCGTCGTTCTCAATTTCTTTCATGTATTCCATCAGCCGGACGCGTAACGTTCGGCTGTGGTTGATAGGATCGATAACTGATAACACTACGCGGATTTCTTTATTAACCGCATTTAACGACGCGTTGCTCCGGGCCAGTAACCAGATGCTGACCGATATGCTGATAAGAAAAAGAATTAACAGGAACGACAAAACCAGTAGTGAAGATTTTTTTAACGACATTACGCAGTCCTGAATAGGGGATTATGGACTGATATATCGGCATCAGGAGGGTAAATATTTAGTGGGAACGTGCTGAAATTAATAAACAATAAGGTGGGTAAAAGATGAGCGAAATAATGAACCAGATGATTCAATATTATTACCTGATGATCTTTTCTGCCGGTTCGGTTATTTCGCCCTTTACGTTAGATAACCTGAGTTTTAGGGCCAGACAGATTTAACAAAGCCCGAACGATCGGCGCGTGCACAGGATGACTGCTGGCGATAAACAGCACGGCGCAAGAGGTGATGTATCGTAACGCGTTATAAACTGGCCTTTTATTTCATCATTCGACGGTCATGCTTTGTTATTATTGCCATGACAATAATATCTGACAGGAAATCACGCTTTTATTGTTGTCAGGTCTGGTCCTGTTTTATTTGTAAAATCAACAGAGAAAAGGCTGACCTACGTCAGGTAAATAATCCGAATGATGAATCTTTATCCGGTTATCGTCGTCAACCCTGACCTGTCGTCTACACTTATTACATCGTTATAAGGAAGTCTCTACTCACCGGTATCGAGGTAATAATGCAAGTATGTCCCTATTTGTTTCTCTATGGTCGCTGTGAAGAAGCGATAGAATTCTATTTGCAGGCAACGGGTGGAAAACTGCTGCAAAAAATGACGTTTGGCGATATGCCGGAGCAGGGTGAACAGGTGGGCGATCGGTCCGCTCCGCCGTTGCCCCCTGAGAAAATTATGCATGCGCACCTCCGCATTGGTCAGGGTGAGCTGATGATGAGTGATGGCAATCCCCATCAGCCTCCGGCCTCAGAACACGCGGGCTATGCCGTGAGTCTGGCAACCAATGATGCAGAGCAGGGTAAGGCATGGTTTGAAAAGCTGTCTGCAGGCGGGAAAGTCACTACGCCATGGCAGGAGACGTTCTGGTCTAACGGCTTCGCCATGTTTATCGATAAATTCAATATTCCATGGCGCATCAACGTGGTAAAACCCGACGCGTAATACGCTGCAGTCTGTAAAGACGCGAGGCCTTCCCTATGGGAAGGCCTCAACGTTTGCCGCCACCTCTTTTCGCGGTGCGACAGCAATCAGAAGTTATAGCCAGCGACCAGGTAGTAACCCCAGCCTGTGGACTTGATTTCAGACGCGCTTTCACCAAATCCTAACTCCTGACCCGCTCCCCACTGACCGCCGTTATGAAAATAACGGGCGACGGCCGAGAAGTGCCAGTGATCGTAACCCAGCGACAGGATATGGCTGGAGGCGATTGAATTGCTGGTGCGAATCGGGCCACTCTTTTCGCGTAAGTCTGAACCCCAGTCGAAGTTGGTAAAGCCTACGTAGCCAAGGTTACCGCCCCAAAGAGTGGTGATTGGCACAAAATATTTCACTTTGAAGCGATAGCCATCCCAGCTGTTTTCATTCGCTGCACCGTAGTTTTCCCACTGGTATTTGGCATAGACGTTAAGCGACAGACCGATATCGCTGTGCGTATCGATGTCGGTGCCCAGGCCCATATACCAGGTATTCTGACGGTTGGCGCTGTTGCGGCCCATATCGTAGATATAGTTGTTCGCGAAGTACCACTCTTTAAACGGACCAAAGGCCAGGCTGGTGCCGGTCAGTTTATCAATGGAGAAACGCGGCTCAATTTCCATGAACAGCGGCGAACCGTGGTCGAAAATGCCGTTAGCATTGCTGTTGCCCACGCCAAAGAAGTTCGGCAGATCAACGTAGCCGTAAAAATCAAACCAGTCTTTTTTCGCAAACGCTTCATATTCCAGATAGACGTCATTATTGAACTGCGGTCCGAAGCGAGTATGGTAACTGCCCACCACGTTTACGCTCTGATGCCACCAGTCGGAAACGTACTGGGGAGCATTGTCAGCAGCCTGCACTGCACCGTTTAAGGAACCTGCCAGCAGGGCGCCTGCCATTAACGTTTTAAATTTCATTATATTTTGACCACTGGTTTTTATGCGCAAGACAATCGTTTGCGCGCTGTTTGGAAATCAATCCCAAAGGTTGGGCAGTAATGTACTCAGGCCGCCTGTTTTAGTTAGCGTAGCGTGCCTGTAACAGAGAGATAGAAAATAGCTTTTGGTCACATTTGTCAAAATGTGTTGCATAACAATTCATCAATATTGTGATGTTTGTCACAATATTGTCTCAGGCGAACGGAACCAGGCAACCGTTTACGTTGTCTGGTTCCGAATCAAACAGCGAGGATCAGGGAAAAGTGACGCGGACCTGAAAACCGCAACGCACACCGTGCGGATTCAGGCAATTGGACAGGGCAACGCGGATATGATGTTTGTGTGCCACGCTTCGTACAATAGACAAGCCTAACCCGCTCCCCTGGGCTTTAACATCCGGGGCGCGGGCAAAGCGATCAAACGCGCGTTCAATAAACGACTCCGGCATGCCAGGGCCGTTATCGACGATATCTACCACGGTTTGCCCGTCAACACGGTGCAGCAGGACATCCACCAGGCTGCCTTCAGGCGTATGAAGCATGGCATTGCCAATCAGGTTATCAAACAGGCTTCGCAGCTCCGATCGTCCGGCCTGCAACTGGTAGTGCGTGGTGCCGCTAAAGCCAATGTCGATACCGCGTTTATCTGCCACCACCATGAGCTGCTCAATGCTCTCTTTCAGCACATCTTCCAGCGCGATAGTTTCGAGGCTGGCGACAACCGACTGATCTTCCCAGCGTGACATATTCAGCAATTGGGTCACCAGATGGCGGGTGCGGGTCACGCCCGATTCCAGTTGTGCAAACTGACGGCTGGCCTCGCCAGGCTGAATATGCTGCCGCAGGTTCTCCAACTGCAACGTAACCGCCGTGACCGGCGTCCGCAATTCGTGCGCGGCATCTTCCATAAACTGGCGCTGTGAAGACCAGGCCGCACGAAGTTTATCCAGCAGCGAATTATAGGCGGCGACCAGCGGCTGAATTTCATCAGGCAGGCTTCCCGGTGAAACGCTGTGTGGGTGATGGGCATCCTGCGCGGCAATCTCCCGGGAGGCAACGCGCAAATCCCGGGTGATTTTGCGCACGACCAGCCAGATAACCAGTAATGACAGCGGCATCATTAAAATCAGCGGAATAATCGCCGACAGCGCCCGCCTCACCATCATTTCTTTCATGTAGCTGAGATTGAGCATCACCTGAATGGTCTTTATCTCGCTGCCGGGCTGGCCGGAGCGGGTATAAATTCGCCATTCGCAGTCGTGGCAGCCGCCGATCTGCACATCTTTGTAGCCGTTTTCGGCCTGTAACGGCGCGTGCAACTCAGGCCAGGAGCTGGAGCGTAGCTGACCTTTGGCATCCCATAGCTGAATGACGAAGGCGCTTTTGATCTTGTGCGCTGGCGCAATAAGCGGCATCAGTGGAGGGATTTCGCGATTCACTGACCAGGCATCGGCCAGCTTGGCGAGCTGCTCATCCTTGATGACGCCCACCATTTCACCGTAGCAGCTAAAGAAATACCAGGCCACGCCGCCAATCATCAGCAAATGAATGACCAGTAACGTACTGAGTAATTTATTCCGTAACGATCGCATAAAGATTTTCATATTGCCGGTACTCGCCAACCCAGTCCGCGCACGTTGCGGATCACATCATTATCCAGCTTGCGCCGCATGCCGTGGATTAATACGTCTACTGCATTGCTGCTGACTTCTTCGCCCCAGCCATAGATGCGGTTCTCTAACTGCTCGCGTGACAGGATGGCACCGGGCCGCTCCAGCAGCGCATAGAGCAGGGCATATTCCCGGGCGGTTAACTGTTCACGTTGCCCTTTGTACAGGACTTCGCGCGTCAGCATATCCAGTTGAACATCCCCGCTGCCCAGCACCGAATCGGCGGAACCGTGATGGCGCCGGGTAATCGCACGCATGCGGGCCATCACCTCCTGAAGATCAAAAGGCTTAAGCAGGTAGTCATCCGCACCATAATCCAGGCCCTGTACGCGCTGAGCGACCGTATCGCGGGCGGTAAGGATCAAGACCGGTGTGGCATCCCCGCGCCCGCGTGCCCGTCTCAGCACCTGCAATCCGTCGTCCCGGGGTAAGCCAAGATCAAGCAGGACGCAGCTGTAGCCGCCTTCGCTCCAGGCGTTTTGCGCATACACGCCATCGCGTACCCAGTCAACTGACCAGCCTGCCGCTTCCAGCGCCTGCTGCAAATTCGCGCCGATCATTTCATCATCTTCGACCAACAAAACGCGCATGGATGATGCCCTCCCGAAAAATGGCAACAGTGTAGCGCTGGATTATTAGCGCAGAATTATTGGGGCGCTCAGCCTGCTAAAAGGCCGGGGCGCGCCGGATGCCTGTACCTAAAGAGGCGATTTTACCGCTTTGCTAATTCTGCGCTAATTTTTCGCTAATTAAGGGATAAATTTAACGCGCTACAGTGTGTTCCCTGCACATCTGCTTTAACCAGGAGAACACCATGAATCAGCGCGAGTTTATTCGTAGTTTGCTGGAATGGATAGAAAGCAATTTAGGACACGATCTGCATCTGGACGAAGTTGCTCGCCGCGCGGGCTATTCCCGTTGGCACCTGCAACGGTTATTTCGCCAGCATACCGGCTTCTCACTGGCCGAGTATATCCGTCAGCGCCGTCTGACCGAGTCGGCCCTGACGCTGCTTAACAGCAACGAAGCGATTTTACAGGTGGCAATGAGCTATGGGTTTGATACCCAACAGGCCTACACACGAACGTTTAAAAACTATTTTATGGTCACGCCGGGTCAACTGCGCCGTCAGCGCCGGGTAGAGCCAGATCGTTTATTATTCCCTTATGCCATGGCAAGTTAGTCTCTGTATGGACATTCCCATCCGCGAACTTGTGGGAATGTCCATGCATCGCCAGGGCTGCCTCGCGTCCTTTTTCCTGCTCCCACGCTGTCCGCTTTCCTTCCGTTGCTTTATTCTGACTGCCTGAGGCACGGCGTCGTGGCTGTGCAATAACCTTCAGCAGGCCGATTTGTCCCAGGAATCCGATGACTAACAGCGATAACCTGATCGCCATGATGTTGTTTGCGCGCGTGGTGGAACTCAAAAGCTTTACGGAAGCCGCACGCGTACTCGGCGTGTCAAAGTCCCATATCAGCCGGGAAATTGCCGGGCTGGAACAGCGGCTGGGCATTCGGCTGCTCCAGCGTACGACTCGCCGGATGACGCTGACGGAACTCGGCCAGGCTTACTATCCCTTTTGCGTGCGTATGCTGGACGAAATGCACCGGGCCGAAGATTTTGTGCAGCAGGCTCACCAAAATCCTGCCGGTAATGTCCGCTTACAGGCGCCCGTCACCTATGGCTGCCAGTGCATCGTGCCGCTGCTGAATCGGTTTCTGCGCGGTCATCTGCACATCAATGTCGATCTCAGCCTTACGGATAACAACGATGAGACCCTTGGCGACGGGGTAGACATCGCGATAGTTATCCGTGCTCATGCGCCCCGCCAGGGCAACTTTCGTGTTTTGAGCGACATCCACTGGGGCCTGTACGCCGCCCCTGACTACCTGGCGCAGCATCCTGCCATTTCGCATCCGCGCCTGTTACCCCGCCATGATCTTTTGATGTTTCACGGCCCGGCGCACACGGCGGCACTGCCTTTTCGTCGCGATAAGCTGCGTCTGGCGGTAGACGTGCGTAGCCGCTTTCGGGCCAATAACAGTATGGCGCTGCTGAACGCTGCACTGGCGGGCAACGGCATCGCCTATCTGCCTTCCTATATGGTGCAGGAGGCGCTGACGCAGGGGAAAATTGTCCAGGTGCTGCCGGAGTGGCAGATGGATCGCTCACAGAGCTACCTGCTGAGGCATCAGGACATCGCATCGGCCTCTCCCATCAACCTGCTGTGCGATACGCTGATCGACCAACTGGGCGCGCACTGATTGTTGCAGTACAGCAACAAAACAGGCCAGTCAGCAAATATCGCGCGCCGACTGTTGTTGTCTCGTCACCATTGTTAGCCTGAGTCCCTAAACACGATGGGGATATCGCATGGAAATCACGTCTGAGGCACCTGTATTCCACCACTGGAAACGTAACTTATGGGTTTGCGTCTTTGGCTCGTTTACGACCCTGGTCGCCATGACCTTGCTGCTGCCTTTTTTACCCTTGTATGTTCAACAGCTGGGCGTACAGCACCCGGCGGCCATTGCGCGCTGGTCCGGCGTGGCCTATGGCGCAACCTTTCTCAGCGCCGCGTTAACCGCGCCGCTGTGGGGCAGGCTGGGCGATCGCTACGGCCGTAAGCTGATGCTGATCCGGGCGAGCCTGGGAATGGCCCTCGCCATGGCACTGATCGGCATGGCAACCGCTGTGTGGCAGCTGGTGGCGCTGCGTTTACTGGCGGGATTACTCGGGGGCTATTCTTCCGGCTCCACCATTCTGATTGCTGCGCAAACCCCTAAAGCGCATACCGGATGGGCGTTAGGCGTGCTGGCATCCGGCATGATGGCCGGTAATGTTATAGGCCCCTTACTGGGCGGTGTACTCCCGCCGCTGATCGGCATTCGGGCTACGTTCTGGCTGACGGGGGCGGTCATTTTTGTGGCATTCCTGGCGACCACCTTTTTGCTGAAGGAGCCAGCCGTGGCGCGCAAGAAGGTGGAGAGCGTTTGTCCTCAGCCGGGCGAGGCTGCTGCTCCCTTTGACCGGGCGATAGTCAGGCTGATGTGGTTAATGGCCATGCTGCTGGTGTTTGCCAATATGTCGATAGAGCCTGTCATCACGCTGTATATCGGCCAGTTTTTACATCAGGAGCATGCCATCATCCTGATGTCCGGCCTGGTGATGGCCGCAGCCGCGCTGGGCAGTATTCTTTCAGCACCCTTTGTCGGCAAGCTGGCCGACCGCGTGGGGCACTGGCGGGTCCTGAGCGCTGGCCTGTTTGGCTGCGCGCTGTTACTGATCCCTCAGGCTTTTATTACCGATGCCTGGCAGCTGCTGCCGTTACGTTTCCTGATGGGCATGTCGCTGGGCGGTCTGATGCCCTGCATTACCGCCATTATCCGTCACAACGTTCCCGCCGTGCAGGTGGGGCGCATGCTCGGCTATTCGACGTCGGCGCAGTATATCGGCCAGGTCAGTGGTCCCCTTTTTGGTGGGGTGATCGGTGGCGCGTGGGGAATGCGGCCTGTATTTCTGGCCACCTGCATGGTCATGGGGCTGTGCGCCTGGTTAAGCTGGCGCTCCCCACGCGCAAAAGCGCAGGGCAGATAGCAGGCATAAAAAAAGGCGGACCGGAGTCCGCCTCTGTTCAGGTGTTAATTACTTCTGGTCGGGCAGCGCATAGGCAATCACGTAATCGCCCAGCTTGGTGCCGAATGAACCATGGCCACCGGCAGCAATCACAACGTATTGCTTGCCGTTAACTTCATAAGTCATTGGCGTTGCCTGACCACCGGCTGGCAGGCGCGCCTGCCACAAGAGTTCACCGGTGTCGGTGCTGTAAGCACGCAGGTAGTTATCAGCCGTTGCGCCAATAAAGAACACTTTGCCTGCGGTGGCAACCGGTCCGCCCAGCATTGGCATACCCATTTTAAAGGGCAGCGGTACAGGTGAGCTGTCACGAACGGTACCAATACGTTGTTTCCACACCACTTCGTTGGTTTTCAGGTCAACAGCAGAAACATAACCCCATGCAGGTTGTTTACACGGCAGACCAAAAGGTGACAGGAACGGATTCAGTTCAACGCCATACGGCACGCCGTACTGCGGCTGAATACCGGTTTCAGTACCTGAACCGCCCGTTGCGCCTTTTGGTGGCTCTTCCGGATTACCCGGACCGCGTGGGATCAGCTTAGACACGAACGGCAGCGCCATTGGGTTAGCAATCGCAATCTGACGATGCGGATCAACGGAAATGCCGCCCCATTCAAACATGCCCAGGTTGCCCGGGAAGACCAGGGTGCCCTGCTCAGAAGGTGGCGTAAATGGACCTTCGTAGCGCAGACGTTTGAAAATCACGCGGCACACCAGTTGGTCATACATCGTCGCGCCCCACATGTCCTTATCCGTCAGGTTCTGTTTCGGACGGAAGGTCAGTTCAGAGTAAGGCTGTGTAGCTGAGACATGGTCGCCCTTAGCTGCGCCCTGCGGAACAGGGGTTTCCGGGGCCGGAACCACAGTTTTACCTGTGCGGCGATCCAGAACAAAGATGTTCCCGGTTTTGGCAGGGGCATAGATAACCGGCACGGTATTACCGTCTTTATCGGTAATATCCGCCAGCGTCGGCTGCGAAGGCAGGTCCATATCCCACAGATCGTGATGCACAGTCTGATATGACCACACCAGCTTACCGGTCGTCGCGTTCAGCGCCAGCACGCTGCTGGCATAACGTTCCTGCTCAGGTGTGCGGTTGCCGCCCCAGATATCCGGCGTGGTCACCCCCATTGGCAGGTAAACGATATCCAGCTTCGGATCGTAAACCGCAGGTGCCCACGAGTTAGGCGAGTTCATGGTGAACGTGTGTTCATCCGCCGGAATCGCGTTAGGATCTTTCGCGCCCGGATCGAACACCCACAACAGTTTACCGGTGTTCACATCAAAGCCACGGATGGCGCCTGAAGGTTCACGGGTTGAAAAGTTATCGGTTACCGCGCCAGCCATCACAATGGTAGTGTCAGTAATCACCGGTGGCGAGGTTGGCTCATACATGCCTGGCGTTGTGACCGGCTGCTTGTGCTGCAGATCCAGCTCACCGTTGTTACCAAAGGCCGGGCAGCGTTCACCGGTTTCCGCATCCAGCGCGAACAAACGCCCGTCATTGACTGGCAGGTAGATACGACGCGAGCACAGCGCAGGCTGGGTATTGGACGCATCCTTCGCTGCAGGGAATTCGTGGTATGACACACCACGACAGGTCACGTGCTGGAAGGTTGGGTTGGTTTTCAGGCCGGGATCAAACTTCCACTTTTGCTTGCCGGTGGCCGCATCCAGAGCAAATAAAATCTGATGTGGCGTGCAAAGATACAGCGTGTCGCGAATCTTGATTGGCGTCACTTCATCGGTAATTTCGCCCGGATCGCTTGGGCGTTTCATATCACCGGTCTGGAATTGCCAGGCAACCTGCAGTTCTTTCACATTGTCGTGGTTGATCTGCTTGAGCGGCGAGAAGCGCGTCCCTTGCTGATCGCGCGCATAGGCCGGCCAGTCGCCATCAGCAATATTGCTCAACGGCTGTGCCTGAGGCGCATTATCCGCTGTTGCCGGTAATGCACCGTTAACCACTTGCGGATCATTAAAGACGGAATAGGTTAACACCGCTGCACTGGCAACCAGCGCTACGCCCATGGCACCCAGTGCGCCTTTACCCGGCTGGTATAAGCCGCGATAGACAAAGGGCAACACCAGCCAGACGCCAAAGATCACCAGTACGTCGGTACGCGGTGCCAGTGCCCAGAAGTCGGTGCCGACTTCCCAAACGCCCCAGGCCAGCGTAGCCAGCAGTAAGAGCGCATAGACAACCAGGGCAGCGCTGTTACGTCGCCACAGCAGGAAAGCGGTAAGCAGCATGGCTGCACCGCCGATGATGTAGTACCAGGAACCACCGATCGTGGCCAGCCAGATACCACCAATTAACATGAACGCACCCGTTAGCACGGCGAACAGCACCGTTAAAAAACGGACCACGCTAAAGGATGAGGAGTTTTTCCCCATAATGTTGACCTCATTTCGTTGCCAGAAAACTCAGGAAAACAATCAGATAGATTGTTGTCAGTCATAAAGTACAAAAGATGAAAGGCATTCTTATTTCGCTCTTCCCTGAAGCGTGATGATCCATATCTGTTAAATGTTATAGCAAAATTGGTATGAGTTTTGATTTTTTTGGCTTAAAGCTCTTAACAACGCATCTAAGGCAATACTTTAGAGGGTGTTAATGGGGCTTGCCGATATGATTCAATAGTGCCAGGAGATAAGAAAGGTTAAAGTGTAAAGGGAATGAGATCGCCAGACGCGCGTTGTAATTGCCAGCCGCTAATGTTAAGTGCCGCGAGTTGTTCTGCTGATAACGTCGGTTCGTAACCGCGCACGATAATCTCGGCGCCTTTCCCTTTTAATGACTCAAGAAAAAAAGGAAATGTAAATTTCCGATAGTTGTCATTAAAGAATGAATAACTTAAGACAATGGCGGAAAAAGGAAAGGATTCGACTAAATGCCAGTCTGCGCCAGGCGGTGCAAAGTCAAAAAGCCAGAAACGATAAGCGTTAATTAATTCCAGTAATTTTTCCTGATGGGCCCTGAGGTTGCGATAATTAATACCAATACGCACCCGCGCATCCTGTAGGTGTAAATAACGTTCGGGATGCTGAATCCATTCTTTTAACTGTGCATCACACAGGGGGATAATGATTAATGCTTCTTCAGTTGCAAGATGGTTGTGCAATGAAATAATGTTGTCATCGTTAAGTATCCTTTTCGTCGGTTGTGTGCAGTCCGAATTCGGGAGGTGGTAACAAATACCGGCCACCTGACTCGTGACGTGATGAATAGGCTCAGTAATATAAGGGTTATATCCGCTATTTTTCATTATCTCATCGAAACTATTTAACGTTTGCTGTGAATTTTATTTTTTGCATAACGAGAGGGAAGTACGGCGATTAATATACGCGATTCTCCTGGCAACACACGTTTTTTATATATTAATCAGCACTTTTTTGTTATCCGTTATTTAAATTTATATGCACTCTAATGATAACGTTAAATGGTCTTTTCTGGCGTGACTACTCGTCGAAAGCGTTAATTCACCCTGCACGTTGTTTTGTAAAACGCGTAATAAACGTCATCTGATTATCAGCAGAAAGTGTCGTTCTGATGTCACAACGGCCGCTTCGTTTACTGCTTTATCTTATCCTGAGTTAAGTTATCAGCAGAGCAGGCGGTTTTTTTTAATAATCATCCGCACAGGTCAATCCTCATGAAAAAACGCAGGCGGAAACGCCTGATGCCGCGCGACGCTTGCCCGCAGGGCAGGAGAAGTACAGGTGTGGAGGAATAAAAAAACCGGCCTGAGGCCGGTTTAAGTAGGGTACCAGTCGTCGAGCTATGTTTAACCTGATGGGCTCGGGGGAGTGAGCTATCAGGAGGGAACTAGTGCGTTCCCGTTTTTCCCAGGTTGGCGTCAAAACGTGTCCAGCTTTCGGTCAGATCGATGACGCTGCGGGTTTTGCGCGCTTCATCAATCTTAATGGCCGTCAGGCCGGCTTCCAGTGCGTCAACAACAGAAACTTTTAGCGGCGTTCCCTGCTTGACGTGCTTAACGATCTCTTCCGCCATTAAGGCATCGGCACCGTAATGACCGTCATAGGCGTTGCCGCTGTAGGCGGTTTCCACTTCTTTTTCGCCGGTGCGTGCGTTGTGCACGCGAAAATAGTTACGGACAAAATCGCCTTCAGCCATGCCGTCAGTGCCTATCACGCAGAACCGGCGGAATTCGTCCGGGACGTTGAGGTTAGCGTGAAAAGACAGCGTTGCGCCGCTGGCGTACTCAATCAGGGCGGTCTGGTAATCGACAATATCGGCATCGCTGCTAAACACCGCGTCGGTACTCGACCAGCCGCTGGGCTTAGTGTGATAAATCTCAGACTGCTCGGTGATCGCACCTTGTGGTGCATGCTGAGGCGTGAACGACTTGCGTCCGCCAAAGCTGGCTACCCGAAGGGGGCGCTCCTGCATTAATCCCTGGTAGAGATCGATGTCGTGACAGCATTTTTCCAGAATATAAGGACCGGCATACTTTTCGAGCCTGCGCCAGTCGCGCTGGAAGAACGCGCCATGATAAGGCTTAATATGTTCTGTCGCTTCAATCGAGGTGATTTCACCCAGGCGACGATCGTCACGTGCTGCCAGCAGATCGTGATAGAGCGGCGAGTAACGCAGCACCAGCCCTACCAGAATACGGTCTTCGCCATACTGCTGAACCAGTTTTGCCATCGCCATCGTTTGTTCTTCGTTAATCACGACAGGCTTTTCAGTAAACACAGTATAGCCTGCTGCAAGCGCCTGTGTGACATGCTCAAGATGCATAAAGTTAGGCGAGCCCACCAGCAGCAAATCAAAACCACCCTGTTGCAGCAGCGCCTCAACGGAATCGAACGCTTTGCCGGGATCGATGCCGAAACTGTGCAGATTCGGCAAACCGGCCGGTGCTGGATCGTAATAACCTACCAGCGAAAATTCGGTATCAGCCTTGTGAAACTCTTTAACGACATGAGAAAGACGAAAGCCGAGACCAATAATGCCTACTTTCATGGTAAACCCCTGATCCTGAATTCTGACAACGGTGAGTACGCCGCTGACGGGACGCAATGATGGAAAGACTGGCTACCAACTTATTACGACAGAAAAACTAATGTCAATAACACGTTGTGTGATTTGCATACGTATTTTTGGATATTTCATTGATTTTAAATAATAAATAGTTATTGTTTTTTGCCTATATTTATTTGTTATTGCGATTTAAGTTTTTTTCACCTATCGTTCGCAGATTACAGAATCGAGATGCGTTTACGGCGGGAGGAAGCGCGTGCAATCACACTATCTCCTTGGTATTGATGGCGGCGGTACGCAGTGTCGCGCGCGGTTGACCGACGCGAATGGCAACGTGCTGGCTCAGGCGGTGGGCGGCCCTGCCAACGTCTGGTCACAGTTTGATGCGGCTCTGAACTGCGTTGAGCAGCTCATGGCAGCCGTGCTGTCTCAGGCAGGGCTGACGCCAAAGGCGCTGGCGCAGACCTCGCTGGTGGCAGGATTAGCCGGTGCGAATGTGGCCTCGGTTAAGGCGCGCCTGACGCAATGGCAGCCTGCCTGCGCGACCGTGCAGGTGGTCAGCGATGTTGAGATCGCCTGCGCCGGCGCCCATGCGGCGGCACCCGGTGCGGTTTTTATTATTGGCACCGGTAGCCAGGGCGCAGCCTGGGATGGCGAGCGGTTTACGCTGCTGGGCGGCTGGGGATTCGCGCTGTCCGATCACGGCTCCGGCGCTGAGCTGGGGCGACGCGCGCTGCGGCTGGCATTACTGGCCCATGAAGCCATTGTTGACAGCACAGACTTTACCCACGGCCTGATGGCACAGTTTAACCACAGCCCGGAAACCATGTTGATGTGGACGCGAGAAGCGATGCCCGCCGACTGGGCGCGCGTGGTGCCTGATGTATTCGCCGCCGCGCACGCGGACGATCGTCATGCCGTGGATCTCCTGCAGCAGACTGCAAGCGATATTGGCTTAATGGTCAGCCGTCTCTCTACCATCAGTCAGGGATGCGTCGCCCTCATGGGCGGGCTGGCCACACCGATTCAGCCCTGGCTGAGCGCGGAGAGTCAGGCCCGGCTGGTCGCTGCGCAACACGATGCTCTGGACGGGGCATTAATGATGGCCCGGGCAAATCTGAGGACGCTATGATTGCTCCAAACGTTACCGCGCGCATTCTGAGACTGATCGTGGAACATGCGCCTGTCAGCCAGTCTGACCTCAAGGTCCGAAGCGGACTCAGCATGTCTACCGTCTCCCAGGCGACCAACCGACTGCTGGCGCAGGGCATCGTGCAGGAACTGGGGCTGCGCCGCGTATCAATGGGGCGGCCTAAAACCTTGCTGGGGCTGAATCCCGATCGCGCCAGCGTCATTGGCATTCAGCTTAACGCCGAACGTAACCTGATCGTAATGACCGACCTCAGCGGCAATCTGCTGGGAGAACAGCAGATGCCTTCCGGCGCCATCACGCCACGACAGCTGGGCGATGCGCTGGCTAAATTTCTACGCGGCGTGGAAGAAAAACAGGTTGGCGCGATTGGCCTGGCCTTATCCGGTTTAGTCGATGCCGAAAACGGCTACTGTATTCGTTCGAAAGTGCTCGACTGGGAGAATGTCCCTATCGCGCAGATGCTGGAAACACGCTTTTCCCTGCCGGTATTTATCGAAAACGATGCCAATGCGATGGCGATGGCCACCCTGGTGTTTGGCCAACTGGGCAACGCGCAGTCAGCGGTTATTGCGACTTACGGTAAAGGCATTGGCGCAGGCATTATTCTTAACCGCCGACTGTATCGCGGGCGACATGGCAAAGCGGGCGAGATCGGTAACGGCCTGGTCGGCGATGGCTCGCTGCGTCTGCTCGAGGATGTGGCCTCGTCCCGGGCAATCCTGCAACGTGTCCAGCAGGATGAAGCGGGCGGTCCGCTAACGTTGCAGGCGCTCGATCAGCGGCCCACGGCCGAGGTGCTGAGCGCACTGGAAGAGGCGGGACGTGAACTGGGAATTTCCCTGGCCAATCTGTCGGTGGCGTACGATCCTGACGTCGTGTTCCTAGCGATGGAACCGCACATGGCTTCACGTATTCTGCTGGACCACATTACCCAGAGCTTTCAGGCCTATCGTCTGAAGCTGACGCCACAGATGACACCGCTGCAGTTTCTGACAGAATCAAACCGCATGTGGGCGCTGGGCGCGGCAGGCTTTGCCGTGAATATGCTGCTCGATCTGCTGGCTGCCCAGGCGGATGAAGAACCCGTGACCTGACGGCGCCGCAGCGCCATCCTGTTTAACGCAGACGCTGCCCCTGCTCATCAAACAGCAGGCAGTGGTCTGCCGATAAACCCAGCCTGACCTCCACGCCTAAATCACGCCGTTGCGCCTCGCGCGCCTCAACAACCAGCATCTGTTCAATGCCTAAATCAAGGTAAAGATAATTGGTGTGGCCGAGCATTTCGGCAAAGGAGAGCGTGCCGCTGAACTGACGTTCGGCTGGCGTTTCCGCGGCGGGCTGCATGTGCTCGGGACGAATGCCCAGGGTGACGCGCTGGCCCTCGCGGCAGGGCGCCGCAATCTTTAGCACCAGCTGCGTTATCTTCAAATCCGGCACGCGTAACTGCACCTCACCCTGACCCGTGGCGGTGACTTCGGCTTGGAGGAAATTCATCTTCGGCGAGCCGATAAAACCGGCCACAAACAGGTTGTCTGGGTCGCTGTACAACGCTAACGGCGCGCCAACCTGTTCAATCCGTCCTTTGCGCAGCACCACGATACGATCGGCAAGCGTCATCGCCTCCGACTGATCGTGGGTCACATAAATCATGGTGTTGCCCAGCGAGGCGTGCAGGCGGGCAATCTCGATGCGCATTTGCAGACGCAGCTCGGCATCCAGGTTGGAGAGCGGCTCATCAAACAGGAAGATGCGCGGATGGCGAATAATGGCGCGGCCAATGGCCACGCGCTGACGCTGGCCCCCGGAAAGCGCCCGTGGCAGGCGATCCAGCAGTTCGGTCAGGTGCAAGCGCGCGGCGGTTTGTTCAATTGCCTGGGCTATCTCGGCTTTCGGCTTTTTCATCACCTCAAGCGGATAGGCCAGATTACCGCGCACCGTCATGTTGGGATAAAGCGCATAAGACTGAAACACCATGGCGATGCCGCGTTCGGTTGCGGGCTGACGGGTCATGTCTTTATCGTCAATCAGCAATGTGCCGTCAGTAATTTCTTCCAGCCCGGCGATCATCCGTAGCAGGGTAGATTTACCGCAGCCGGATGGCCCAACGAACACCACAAATTCGCCGCTGTTTACCCTGAGATCGACGCCGTGAATCACATCGATATGGTCATAGGACTTCTTAACGTTCTGTAAGCGCAGGCTGGTCATAAACTCTCTCACTTAAAGTAACTGGCCCATATATATGGCGTTGCTGCGCAGGATGTGGCTGAATCCCATGCGTTGATAGAACGCGCACACCTGTTCATTTTGCAGGCTGACGCCAAGGTGAACGCCTTTCACGCCGGCCTGGCGTAGCGCAGCCAGTTCCTGTGCAATCATCCTGCGGCCCCAGCCGCCTTGCTGCACCGGCGGCAGCAGATTGATATGTAAATGCGCGGGCCACTGTGTCACCAGCTGCGCATCGGCACGTTCAGGCTGACGGATGCTGTCGAGAATTTTGCTGTCATAGGGGGCGCTGGGCGTGCGGTCACGGTATTTTTCCTGAAGCTGAGGCCACCAGTGCTGCTCAAGCTGCGCTTCAAAGGCGCGGGTATCGGGCGTAGCGACAACATAGCCCATCACTTCGCCTTCCACGTCCAGCACAAAGGCAAAATCCGGTGCAAAGCGGGCGTAGGGCACCGCAAAGCGCTGTCCAGGATACTCGGGATCGGAATAGTGGTTACGGGCATCCTTACCGGCATTGGCGGTTTCCAGACAGATGCGGTAAAGCGCTGAATAGTCCGACTCGGTGGCCGGACGAATGACACCTTGATTCGCCATCGTCATCTCTCACAGGTCAGTAGTTGAACAACCTCACGGTAATGAAAGCTGACTTAGTTTTCAAGATGGAATAATTGCCCCGCTATCCTGAAGTCGCCTCCGCTCGGATCTTATTAGCTGACCAGGCCAGTCCCTGTGGGCTTCTGTCGCAGGCGGTGAACCGGCTGGCGGCAATCGTCAGAGGAAATAAAAAGTTAAAAATGTGAGCGTCATATGATTTTCATATTTTTTATCAGCAAGTTATTACGCCATTTTTAGGCTGGTTTATCGTGCTGGCCCGCGGCGAACGGACACCGATAACGCGCCAGATTTGTGCGGATTTCTCTCCACTTATGCTGAGCGTTGCCCTGTCAGCGTGTTTTTTTGCGCAGGCTCACAACCTGGCAATTCCCAAGGTGGGATGTTTGACTTTATTTTTTTATTAAAGTAACTATGAGTGAGAAGGTGATTTATGCGGCGACAGTCTGCGGGATTGCAGACCCTGTGAAGAAAGGATGCCCATCCTGTATTGGAGAAAGTGAGCATGATGTCTGATTCCTCAGTTCGTTCGTTCCGTTTTCGCACTTCGGTTCGTAGCCTGTTGGCGGCGGGCTTGCTGATGGGCAGCGTTGCGCATGCCGACAGCACCGTTACCCTGAATGAATGGGATATCTACAGTTATCCTCAGCAAACGGCGGCCGTCGATGAAGGTATTAAAGACTTTTCCCAGCAAAACCCCGGTATCGTTATCAACCGGTCCGTGCACTCCTTTGAAGACACGCGCATTCCTCTTAAGTTGGCCCTGACCGCAGGTGAAGGTCCGCAGATTGCCCAGGTGAATCAGGGCGGCGGCGATATGGGATCGCTGGTCAAAGACAAACTGCTGCTGCCGCTGGATAGCTATGCGGCCGAATACGGCTGGACCCAAAAATTCCCGGACTCCATTCTCAAGCGTAACCGCTGGTCTGACAGCGGCCAGTTTGGCAGCGGCAAGCTGTACGGCGTGGCCAGCCTCGGTGAAATGGTTGGCCTCTATTATAACAAGGCGCTGCTGGATAAGGCCGGTATTGCGGTACCGAAAACCCTGAGCGAGCTTGACGCCGCAATGGCAAAACTCAAGCAGCAGGGCACGCCGCCAATGATGCTGGGTTTATTAGACGGCAACATGGGGCAGCAGTTACTCAGTACGCTGTGGGAAGCGCAAATTGAAAGCAGCGACCGCAAAAAACTGGATGATTTGATTTACGACGTGGGCGGCACGTTCAAAGATGACAAGCTGAAAAAAGCGGCCACCATGATGAAAGGCTGGGCGGACAAAGGTTATCTGTTCCCGGGCTATCAGGGCATTGGTCATGATGATGCCGCCACGTTATTCCAGAACGGTCAGTCTGCGTTCCTGGTGAGCGGAACCTGGTATCTGGGCCAGTTTAAAGACAACAAAGATATTCACTTCACCGGGATGCCAGCCGGTGACGGCGTTAAGCAGCCGTTGATGGTCGGCGGAACCGATCTGGCCTTCTCGATGACCAGCATGGCGAAAACCAAAGCCCAGCAGGATGCCGCCGCCAAATTTATTAACTATATGGTGTCGGACAGCATGGCAAACCGCTGGCTGAACGTTGGCTTCCTGCCGGCCAGTACCAATAAAGACGCAAAAATCCCGGCGGATAATCCGCTGTTAGGCGAAGCCTGGCAGGTGTGGCTGAACCTGAATGCCTACGACGGTCTGGGCCATTATGTCGACTGGGCAACCCCGACCATGAACGCCGAACTGAATCAAAACGTTCAGCTGCTGCTGGCGGGCCGACAGACGGCTGAGCAGATGGTGATTAACTTCGATAACAACTATCAGCGTTACATGAAAACCCTGAAACACTAAGCCGGTTGCCCGGCAGCGAACCTGCCGGGCCTGAATGTCGCTCTGACTACGACGAGTACGGTTATGTTGAATCAAAGCAGTTGGCGTAATTTTCTCTATCTTCTTCCCGCAGTCCTGGTTTATGGCCTGTTTCTGCTGTTACCGCTGCTCGCGTCGTTGGGAATCAGCTTTACCGAGTGGGATGGCACCTCGCGGCCAGTTTTCGCGGGCATCAGTAACTACCTGCGTATGTTCAGCGATCCGGTCTTCTGGATTGCCCTTGGCAATAACGCCATTCTGATGCTGTTTTATACTCTCCTGCCGATTGGCGTGGGGCTGCTGCTGTGCAGCTTTCTGTATGAAACCCGAAACAACACCGAGCGCAGCGTACTGCGCATCCTGTTCTTTCTACCTTATATCATGCCGATGGCGGTTCTCGGCGTAGTGTGGCGCTGGCTGTACAACCCGGCCTTTGGCCCCATCGATCAGGTCCTGCGTGCCATCGGATTGCCGCAGTTGGCGATGTCCTGGCTCGGGGATTTTACCTGGGCACTGCCGGCCGTCGGCATGGTCGCCACCTGGTACTTTTTTGGTTTCTGTCTGGTGCTGTTTATGGCGGGACTGCAGCGAATGGATCCGTCCCTGCTTGAAGCGGCGGACCTGGATGGCTCCTCGCGCCGCCAGAAGTTTATGCGCATTACGCTGCCGGGACTGCGTCCGGAGCTGCGCATCGCGCTGTTGCTGACGGTCATCGCCAGTCTGAAGGCGTTCGATCTGGTGTACGTAATGACGCAGGGCGGCCCTGGCACCTCCACCATGGTGACCAATATCTTTATGTACAAGCAGGGCTTTGATCTGCATTACTTCGGCTATGCCTCATCGGTTGCCGTATTCAGTATGGTCATTGTGTTAGGACTTAACTATCTGATCCATCTGGCATTGAAGGAACGTTACTGATGAAAAGCACACCGATCATTTCTCGTGCGCTGATCTGGATTGTGGCGCTGATGACCATCATGCCGTTTTTAATGGCGTTGATGACCTCGTTTAAAACGCAGATGGAGCTGTTTCAGGGCGTGTTTCATTTACCCGCCTCACTGAATGTCAAAAACTACATCACCGCCTGGCAGCAGGGACACTTTAACGTTTACTTTATGAACTCGGTGCTGGTGGTGTTTCCGGTGGTGCTGAGCAGTATTTTACTGGGTATTCTGGCCGGATTTGGCTTTGCCTTACTGAAAATTCCGGGCAAGAAAGTGGTGGCGGCCATGCTGGCGCTGGGCATGGTGCTGCCGAGTGAAGCCTTTATTATTCCGCTCTATCATGAACTGCACTGGATGGGGCTGACCAACACCTATCTGGCCCTGATTCTGCCGCAGGTTGCGCTGTCGCTGCCGTTTACTACCCTGATGATTGCCAGCGCTTTCCAGCAGGTGCCTAAAGAGTTAGTCGAGGCGGCGGTGATGGATGGCGCGCCTCGCATTAAAATCCTGTGGGGGATTTTAGTTCCGGCCATCTGGCCCACGATCTCCACGCTGGCCCTGCTGTTGTTTATCTGGACGTGGAACGAATTCCTTATTCCGTTGATTTTGGTCAACAAAGATGAGCTGCGAACCTTGCCCATTGGCATGATGTTTTTCCAGAATAAGAACACCATTGATATCCCGGTGCTGATGGCTGGCGCGATGATCGTTATCATGCCGCTTATCGTGGTTTTCCTGTTTTTCCAGCGCAAGTTTATCAGCGGCGTAACGGAAGGTGCGGTGAAGTAAGCGCACCGGTTCATCTCTCATTCACTAAGGCCGGACGATGCATCTTTCCCTTGGCGATTTTCATCCCGTCGCAGACGGCGAAACCCCTGATACACGCATCCTGCAACAGGCGATTGACCAGATTGCGGCGGCGGGCGGTGGGCGACTTACGCTGCCGCCGGGGCGTTATCGCAGCGGCTGCCTGAACCTTCCTTCCGATTTTGAGCTGCACCTTGAAGCCGGCGCAGTGCTGGTTGCCAGCCGACATCTGGCGGACTACCAACAGTGGAAAGCGCTGAGCTGTGCCGAGAAATCGCATAACGTCCTGCTGTATGCGCTGGGGCAGCGTAACCTGACAATTACTGGTCAGGGCCATATTGAGGGAGACGCCGAAGCGTGGTTTGCGGCGGAGCCTGACGAACAGGGCTACCGGGTCCCAAAAGCAGACAGGCCACGCATGATCGTGTTTGAGGATTGCGAGCAGGTCAGGTTGCAGGACATCAGCCTGATCCGCGCACCGATGTGGACGGTGCACCTTGTCAGCTGCCGCCATGTGCATATCGAACGTCTGACCATTGATAACGCCATGACGCTGCCCAACACCGACGCTCTGGACATTGACAGCTGCGAGGCGGTTTTTATCAGCAACAGCTATTTCAGCGCGGCAGATGATGCGATTTGCATCAAAACCACCTTCAAGCCCGCTGGCCTGCGTCGTCCGGCGCGACGAATCGCGGTGAGCAACTGCCTGCTGCGCAGCGACAGCTGCGCCTTGAAGATCGGCACTGAAACCTGGGACGATATTGAAGACATTACCGTTTCAGGCTGCACCCTGTTTGATTCCAACCGCGGCATCGGCATTGTGTCACGGGATGGTGGGGCGATACGGCGCGTCCTCTTCAGCACGATCGCCTTTAGCTGCCATCATGTTGCCGCCTGCCACTGGGGCAAAGCCGATCCCATTTTTATCTCCGTACGGACCCGTGATCCGGCGGTGCTGCCGGGGATCGTGGAGCAAGTCCAGTTCAGTCAGCTCAGCGGTGTGGCAGAGGGCGCGATCAACCTGCATGCTGCCCAGCCAGGCTGGATCCGTGATATTTCACTCAATCAACTCCATCTGCGGCAAACTGTCGCGCAGGGCGTGCAGGGACAGTACGATGTGCGGCCGCCCTGTAATCCCGATTCCCCCACCGGGATGGGGCTGGATAATGCTTACCGGCTGGATAAAACCACTGGCGAGGCTTACGGCGTTGAGCGCTATCCCGGTGGGCTGCCGGGACTGTTTGCGCGCGGCGTTGAGAACCTGCAATTGAACAACCTGACGATTCAGCGGCCTGAGCCGCTGCCGTCAGGCTGGCATCCGGACAGCGTTGTACTGCTGGCAGACTAAGTTACAGCGCCGCCGCGATAGCGGCACCCAACTGCTGCGTATCCGCGCTGCCGCCCAGGTCGCGGGTTAAATGTTCACCGGCGGCCAGGGTACGCTCAATGGCGTTCAGCACGGCATCACCGGCTTCCTTGTAGCCGAGATGCTCCAGCATCATGGCACCACACCAAATCTGGCCGATCGGGTTGGCGATATTTTTACCGGCGATATCGGGCGCCGAGCCGTGCACCGGTTCAAACAAGCTGGGGAATTTGCCTTCCGGATTGATATTGGCAGACGGCGCGATGCCAATGGTGCCGGTGCAGGCAGGGCCGAGATCCGACAGGATATCGCCAAACAAATTGCTGGCAACCACCACATCAAACCAGTCGGGATGCAACACAAAATTGGCGGTAAGAATATCAATATGATATTTATCCACCTTGATCTCGGGATAGTGCTCACCCATCGCCTGAACGCGGTTATCCCAGTAGGGCATGGTAATCGCGATACCGTTCGATTTAGTGGCAGAGGTCAGGTGTTTTTTGGGCCGACGCTGGGCCAGTTCGAAGGCAAACTTCAGAATGCGATCGACGCCCACGCGGGTCATGACCGTTTCCTGAATGACCACTTCCCGCTCGGTGCCGGGGAACATGGTGCCGCCCACGCTGGAATACTCGCCTTCGGTGTTTTCCCGCACCACGTAGAAATCGATATCGCCCGGCTTACGGTTGGCTAACGGTGCTTTCACGCCGGGCATCAGGCGTACCGGACGCAGGTTCACGTACTGATCAAACTCACGGCGAAACTGCAACAGCGATCCCCAAAGCGAAACATGATCCGGCACCACATCAGGCCAGCCAACCGCGCCAAAATAAATCGCATCGAACGTTTTCAGCTCAGCAAACCAGTCGTCCGGCAGCATTTTGCCATGCTGTTGCCAGTATTCTGCGCTGGCATAATCGAACCACTCCCAGCGCAGTGGAATGTTGAACTTCTCTGCCGCCACGTTCATCACGCGCACGCCTTCTGGCATCACTTCTTTGCCAATGCCGTCGCCGGGAATCACGGCAATACGATGGATCTTCTCTGTCACTGGGCACCTCTGAGGTTGGTAGGGTGAGTCGGTCAGGTTTCCGTATGCTGTCTTGATGCAGCTTGATTTATCACCGGGCGTTAGCGCAGTATAACTCTCCACCTGAGGTAAACAATTGGCCTTAAAGTTAATCCCATGTTGAATCAAAGTAGAGAATCTCGGACGTCAAGTGACGATCTGGCGTTTTTCCTGCGCGTGGCGTCATTGGGCAGCCTGACGGCGGCCGCGCGGGCGCTGGGGCTTTCTCTGGCGGCCGTCAGCAAACGCCTGAGCCTGCTGGAGCAGCGGCTGGGGGTTCAGTTGCTGCGCCGCACCACGCGCAAGCTGGAACTGACGCCCGAAGGTCGTCGATACCTGGAAGGGGCTCGCCCGTTGCTGGAGCAGTTGGTGGCGCTGGAAGACGCGGTGAGCGGGGAAACGGCCGAGCTGCGCGGCACGCTGAATATTAATGCCTCGTTTGGTTTTGGCCGCCGCCATATCGCGCCCTGCGTGTCTGCCTTTGCTGCCCTGCATCCTCATCTGGCGCTTTCCCTGCAGCTCAGCAGTCAGCCGCTGAATTTTCTTGATGCCCATGTGGACATCGACATTCGCGTCGGCGAACCGCCAGACTCACGGCTGGTCGCCCGGAAACTGGTGCACAACCCGCGTGTACTTTGCTGCTCGCCCGCCTACGCCGCCAAACACGGGTTGCCGGACAGCATCCGGGCGCTGGCGCAGCATAACTGCATTTTACTGAGGCAGCATGACAGCGATTTCGCCCTGTGGCGTTTTGTCGGCGATGCGGAGAGCCTGAGTCAGAAAGTCCGCGGGAACCTGGTCACGAACGATGGCGAGGTGGCGATGCGCATGGCGCTGGATGGTCATGGCATCCTGCTGCGCTCCTGGTGGGATGCAAAACACAGCATTGCAGCCGGGGAGCTGCGGCATGTGTTGCCCGAATGGCGGTCACCGGACGGCGATATCTTCGCAGTCTGGCAGGCGCAGCGACAGCAGCCCTCGCGCCTCATGGCGTTTGTGACCTTTCTACAGGAAAGGCTTCAAAGCGATAGCGCGTTAACTCATCTGTGATGTCCCACGCAACTTTTCTGTAAATCATTATCACTATTAAAGTATTTTCCGGCAGCGTCGATACCGATCTTATGTGTCTGCGCCCGTTGCGTAGATCGACTGTGAGCACGCCTCTGGTCTGAGGCGCGGTTTAACCTCTGGTGGATGCCTGGCGATGAATACAGATTTAACACGCTCCGGGGATGGCGTTTCCCCTCAACGTATTGCAAAACAGGCAGACAGGCTGGTTGTCATGCTGTGTTGGATCATGGTGGTGATTTCAGCCATCGTCGGAAGCCTGTACCAGTCAACCTGGCTGGCGATAACGGTCGGCACCGGGCTGGCACTGGTCGCCACGCTGGTGGGATGGCTGGCAAACGGCACGCTATTTTCGCGCTTATGGTTGGCCTTCACGCTCATCGGCTTTGCGGGTTTGCTGATTCAACTGGGCCAGGGCGAAACCGAGTTCCACTTTTCGGTGTTTGTCTTGCTGTCGGTATTGCTGGTCTATCGCGACAGCCGACCCTTGCTGGTGGCCGCCGCGACAGGCGCCGTTCATCATCTCCTGTTTAACTATCTGCAGGAACACGATCTGTTTGGCATCGTGGTCTTTCACCATCCCGGTCTGGATATGGTGCTTTTCCACGCGCTGTTTGTGGTGGTACAGACCGCGATGCTGGTGCTTATCGCCCGGCAGATGGCCGCCGATCTCCGCGCTTCAAGTGAGGTCGCGCAACTGGCTGCCCGCATCAACCGTGAACCAGGTTGCCTGACGCTGTCGGTGGAAAATCAACAGAGTGAAACGCCATTCGCCAAAACCTTTAGCCAGACGCTGAGCACGATGCGCGGTACGTTGAACCAGGTCAGCCACGGCGTCGCTGAACTGCTGCAGGAGGCCGACAGCATGCTGTCGCGTAACGCCGCCCTGTCGCAGCGCACCGATGAACAGGCTCAGGCGCTGGAGGTGGCGACCACCGCGATGTCACAAATCAGCGTTGCCGCCAGTCAGGCGAAGGATAAGGCGCAAACGGCCTGCGATCTGGCTCATGAAACCCGCCAGGTAGCGAATAAAGGTCAACAGAATATTCAGCGGGCGATGGCCTCCATGGCGCAGATTAACGTGGAGTCTGGCCGGGTTAAAACCATTCTTGAACTGATTGACGGCATTGCGTTCCAGACGACGATTTTGTCCCTGAATGCCTCAGTAGAAGCCGCCCGCGCGGGTCAGGAAGGCCGGGGTTTTGCCGTGGTGGCCAACGAAGTGCGCAGCCTGGCATTGCGGTGTGAAAATGCCGCCCGTGAGATTCGCCAGCTCATGGATGTGTCCAGTTCCAGCGCCGAGCAGGGCACCGCGCAGGTTGATCAGGCCGCCCAGACCATGCAGGCGATTCACGTCAGTATCGACAGCCTTTCACAGCTGGTGAACGAGCTGTCGGAGATGAGCGTGCAGCAAAATCAGAGCATCGAACAGATTCAGCACAGCATTAACAGTATTGATGACAGCGTGAATCATAACGTCAAACACGTGACCGAAACGCTACAGGTGGCGCAGCACCAGCGTCAGCAGGCCAGCACGTTACAACAGGCCATCTCACTGTTTCGTTTTAGCTAGGCGAAGCAGGCAGAAGCCATCATGAGGCGGTTCTGGCGGAGAAAACACGGGCGTTATTGCCCGGGTCGCGAGCATGCCGTATCAGCCGCGTCGATGGGCGCGAGTGCCCCGCAGGCCAGATGGACTGCGGGGCAATGGCGGGCATGCCCGCAAAGCGATTAATCGACGCCTTTTACCAACAGTACGCGATAAGTCGCGCCCTTCAGGCGGTGCTGTTTCGCCTCCTGATATTCCGGGCTGTCATACCAGGCATGGGCGGCGTCGGTGCTCGGAAATTCAATAATCACCACACCTTCCGCCTCGGGGCCTTCCAGGGTTTCCAGATCGCCGTAAAAGGCTAATGGCTTGATGGGATGGTTGCCATGGGCTTTGCCGGCTTTATCGGCGTAAGTCACCATTTCATCCTGATCCAGGGTGTTGTCACGAATAAATACGACGTAAGCGCTCAACGTTTTTCTCCTCAGGCTTGCTTGTCTTGGGTTTGCGTATCAAAATCCGATGCGTCATGGCGCTCGCGCAGCTGATCGGCGGGTTCGCCCATCACACGGTTTACCTTGCGGCCGCGCATAACGGCCGGACGCAGGGCGATCTCTTCGGCCCAGCGCACCACATTTTTGTAGGACTGAAGATCGAGGAATTCTGCCGCATTGTACTGGTTATACAGCACCATGCTGCCGTACCACGGCCAGGTGGCGATATCGGCGATGGTGTAATCGTCACCCGCCAGATAACGGTTATCGGCAAGCTGACGGTCCAGCACGTCAAACTGACGTTTGGCTTCCAGTGAGAAGCGGTTGATGGCGTATTCAATCTTTTCTGGCGCGTAATGATAGAAGTGACCAAAGCCGCCGCCAAGGTAAGGGGCAGAGCCTTGCAGCCAGAACAGCCAGTTCAGCGTTTCGGTGCGTTTGGCCGGATCTTTCGGCAGGAAATAACCGTATTTTTCCGCCAGATAGAGCAGGATGTTACCGGATTCAAATACGCGAATCGGTGGTGTGGCTGAATGATCGCACAGTGCCGGGATTTTGGAGTTGGGGTTGATCTCAACAAAACCGCTGCTGAACTGATCGCCTTCACCAATATTGATTAACCAGGCATCGTACTCTGCATCGTTCACGTTCAGCGCCAGCAACTCTTCCAGCAGAATAGTGACTTTCTGGCCGTTAGGCGTGCCCAGAGAGTAAAGCTGCAGCGGATGCTTACCAACCGGCAGGGCTTTTTCATGGGTTGGGCCAGCGGTAGGGCGGTTAGTTTTGGCACCATTACCTTTCGCTTCCGGGTCCCACTTCCAGACTTTAGCGGGCTGATAGTGTTGTTCAGACATGATGAGGTTCGCCTTTTTGTGTTTGGAGTTTTCACGAGTGTAGCAGTTGCCAGCGCGCTGGTTTAACCCTGGTGGCGGTGACTTTGTATCGCTTTACTACAGCGCTCAAGACAGCTTTACCGCCAGTGCGAAGAGATTTTCCCCACACAAATCACATTTATGACGCCTGAGCAATGCTAAGCTAAAACGGTTTAGTAAAATTTAGCTTTATCTGCGTAGGAGAGAGGTATGTCAGCACGAGTCTGGTGTCTGGGTGATGCCGTGGTGGACCTGCTTCCGGACGGGCCGGGGCATTTAATACAGTGTGCAGGCGGGGCGCCCGCCAATGTGGCGGTGGGCATTGCCCGCTTACAGGGCCGCAGCGGGTTTATTGGCCGGGTTGGGGACGATCCTTTTGGTCACTTTATGCAGCACACGCTGGCGACTGAACAGGTTGATACCCGCTATATGACGCTGGACAGCGCCCAGCGCACCTCAACGGTGGTGGTGGCGCTGGATCAGGAAGGTGAGCGGACTTTTACCTTTATGGTGCGCCCCAGTGCAGATCTGTTTCTGGAACAAGGCGATCTCCCCAGGTTTGAGCAAGGTGAATGGCTTCACTGCTGCTCAATTGCCCTGGCGGCAGAACCTTCGCGCTCCACCACCTTTTCTGCCATGCAGCAGATCAGCGATGCCGGTGGCTTTGTGAGCTTTGATCCCAATATTCGTCACGATCTGTGGCACGACGATGCCCAACTGCGGGACTGTGTGAACCGGGCGTTACAGCTGGCCGATGTGGTCAAGCTGTCTGAGGAAGAGCTGGCTTTTCTGACGCCGGCTGCGCAACACGCTGACAGCATGCAGGCGCTGGCGGAACGCTTTGCGATTAGCCTGCTGATGGTCACCCAGGGCAAGGCCGGAGTGAAAGTCTGGCATCAGGGTAAACATTATCACTATCCCACGCTGCCTGTGGTGAGCGTGGACACCACCGGCGCAGGGGATGCGTTTGTCGCCGGGCTGCTATGGGGGCTGGCGGAAAAGGGGATGCCCGCTACTGAGGCCGAGCTGGCGGCACGACTCAGCAGCGCACAGCAGTGTGGGGCGCTGGCGACGACGGCAAAAGGGGCGATGACCGCGTTGCCTTATCGTCACCAAATTGAAGGATGATATCCCGATAACGCCACGATGCACTGACCGGCAACCCTCGCCTGTGTCCGGTCAGTCAGCGGGTGCAGCCCCGAACGGGGTCGGCCGCTCATCCAGCGGGCCTGTCATCACTAAAGGGGACAGCGCCCGTTACCTCAGGTCGGGCAGAGCGATCAGCCCCTGTCCACGCTGATGACCCGGCCGCTCAGGGTGAACCGCCTGCCGGCATAAAGCGTGGTCGGGCTTTGTCTGTCACCGCAACGCAGGTTTTACTGTTGCCCCATCATGCCGAGCCTTTTCGCGCATTGATCTGTTCCCGCGGCCATCCGCCCGTTGTCAGCGCTCCCCGTTCGCGCATCCTGACCGGGGCCGGCAAGACAGCGACCCCGCTCATAAATCTCACTGCCGATCCCGCTTTGCTGTGAGGCAGTTCACTCATTCGCCCTTCGTTGCTTTACATCCCCATTCCGGCCTCGTAATGTCATCTTAATGTGAGCGGATAACAATTTTATGCAGGAGACTGCCATGACCCTGGACAGAGATTCATTAGCGGCCGTACTCGCCCGGCGCGACTGGGAAAACCCCGGCGTCAGCGAACATAACCGGCTGGAAGCCCATCCGCCGTTTTACAGCTGGCGCAGCGCTGAGGCGGCCCATAACAACGCGCCATCGGCGCAGCGAAAAAGCCTGAGCGGCGAATGGACGTTTGCCTTTTTCCCTGCGCCCGAGGCGGTGCCGGATAGCTGGCGCACCCAGGATTTGCAGGCGGCAGCGACGATTACCGTGCCGTCAGTCTGGCAAATGCAGGGCTATGATGTTCCGATTTACACCAATGTTACCTATCCCATTCCGGTTGATCCCCCGCGCGTTCCGGCTGAAAATCCTACGGGATGTTATTCGCTCACATTTAATGTGGATGCAGACTGGCTGCAACATGGACAAACCCGAATTATTTTTGACGGCGTGAATTCAGCCTTCTATCTCTGGTGCAACGGACGCTGGGTGGGCTACGGGCAGGACAGCCGCTTGCCGTCTGAATTTGATCTGAGCGAATTTCTGCGCGAAGGTGAAAATCGCCTGGCGGTGATGGTGTTGCGCTGGAGCGATGGCAGCTATCTGGAAGATCAGGATATGTGGCGCATGAGTGGTATTTTCCGCGATGTTTCCCTGCTGCATAAGCCTGCCAGCCATCTTCGCGATCTGCGCATTCGTACGCATTTCAATGACGATTTCAGTCGTGCGCGGCTGGAAGCTGAGGTGCGGGTTGCTGGAGCACTGGATGAAGATTTACGGGTCAGCGTGCAGCTCTTCGCGGGTGACACGCTAACCGGAGAAGCGACGTCGCCCTTGGGCAGCGCGATTATTGACGAGCGCGGCGCGTGGAACGATCGGACAACGCTGTGCATCAACGTTGCCAACCCTGCGCTGTGGAGTGCGGAAACGCCGCATCTCTACCGGGCGGTTGTGCAGTTACACCGGACGGACGGTACGCTGATTGAGGCGGAGGCCTGCGACGTGGGATTCCGGCACGTCAGCATCGAAAATGGCCTGCTGCTGCTCAACGGTCAGCCACTGCTCATCCGCGGCACCAACCGCCACGAGCATCATCCTGAACGCGGTCAGGTGATGGATCGTGACACTATGGTGCAGGATATTTTGCTGATGAAGCAGAATAACTTCAACGCGGTGCGCTGCTCCCATTACCCTAACGATCCCCTGTGGTATAGCCTGTGTGACCACTACGGCTTGTACGTCGTGGATGAAGCCAACATCGAAACGCACGGCATGGTGCCGATGAATCGCCTGAGCGACGATCCCGTCTGGCTTCCCGCCATGAGCCAGCGCGTCACGCGCATGGTGCAGCGCGATCGTAATCACCCCTGCATTATTATCTGGTCACTGGGTAACGAATCGGGCCACGGTGCTAACCATGATGCGCTCTACCGCTGGCTGAAAAGTGAAGATCCTTCCCGCCCGGTCCAGTACGAAGGTGGCGGGGCCAATACCGCAGCGACCGATATTATCTGTCCGATGTATGCGCGGGTCGATGAGGATCAACCTTTCCCGGCCGTGCCGAAATGGTCCATTAAAAAATGGCTGTCTATGCCAGGCGAGCAGCGTCCGCTTATTCTCTGTGAATATGCTCATGCCATGGGAAACAGCCTTGGTGGCTACGCAAAATACTGGCAGGCATTTCGTCAGTATCCTCGCCTGCAGGGCGGTTTTGTCTGGGACTGGGTCGATCAGTCGCTCATAAAATATGACGATAACGGCGAACCCTGGGCTGCCTACGGTGGCGACTTTGGTGATACGCCTAATGATCGCCAGTTCTGCATGAACGGGCTGGTCTTTGCCGACCGGACGCCCCATCCCTCGCTCTACGAAGCCCGCCATGCGCAGCAGTTCTTCCAGTTCAGGCTGCTACCGGGCAGCGAGCGCACGCTGGAAGTGACCAGCGAATACCTGTTCCGCCACAGTGATAATGAAATCCTGCACTGGTCGGTGGCTCAGGATGGCAACCTGCTGGCCGCCGGTGAAGTCACGCTGGATATCGCGCCACAGGGCCGCCAGCAGATCGCACTCCCGGAGGTGCCGCTGCCTCAATCTTCAGGCCAGCTCTGGCTGACGGTGCGGGTGGAACAGCCTCAGCCGACGGCCTGGTCAGAAGCCGGTCATATCAGCGCCTGGCAGCAGTGGCCACTGGAGGCGATCCTGAATGTGGCCCTGCCGCCTCAGGCGGCGAGTGCGCCACAGCTCAGCCGCGGCGAAGACACCTTCAGCGTGGCGGTGAACAACCAGCGCTGGGCATTCAGCCGTCAGCAGGGCGTGCTCACGCAGTACTGGATCGACGATCAGCCGCAGCTCCTGTCGCCGCTGCGCGATCAGTTTACCCGTGCGCCGCTGGATAACGATATCGGCGTCAGCGAAGTCACGCGCATCGACCCTAATGCCTGGGTCGAGCGCTGGAAAGCGGCGGGGCACTATCAGTCTGAGGTCACTACCCTGCAGTGCACCGCCGAAGCGCTCTCCGACGCCGTCGTGATCAACACCGTCCATGCCTGGCAGTTCCAAGGCAAAACGCTGTTTATTAGCCGTAAAGTGTACCGTATTGATGGATTTGGCGAGATGGCGGTGACGGTCAACGTGGAGATTGCGAGCGGCACGCCTTATCCGGCACGCATCGGTATGAGCTGTCAGCTCACCCAGATCGTCGAGCGAGTGAACTGGTTAGGCCTGGGGCCGCATGAAAATTACCCGGATCGCCTGACCTCTGCCTGCTTCGACCGCTGGGATTTACCGCTGAGTGAAATGTACACTCCGTATGTTTTCCCCACTGAAAACGGCCTGCGCTGCGGCACGCGTGAACTCAACTATGGTGCGCACCAGTGGCGTGGCGATTTCCAGTTCAACATCAGTCGCTACAGCCAGACACAGCTGATGGAAACCTGCCATCGCCACCTGTTACGGCCTGAGGCGGGCACGTGGCTCAATATTGATGGCTTCCACATGGGCGTCGGCGGAGACGATTCCTGGAGCCCGTCGGTATCACCGGAATTCCTGCTCAGTGCAGGACGTTACAGCTACCAGTTTATCTGGGGGCAACAAAAATAATGAGCGGGCAGGCTCGCGCCTGCCTGACTCTCGCGTAAGGACGTCCAATATGTACTATTTAAAAAACACGAATTTTTGGCTGTTTGGTTTTTTCTTCTTCTTTTACTTTTTCATCATGGGTGCCTATTTCCCGTTCTTCCCCATCTGGTTGCATGATATTAACCATATCAGCAAAGGGGATACTGGCATTATTTTTGCCAGTATTTCGTTGTTTTCTCTGCTGTTTCAGCCGCTGTTTGGCCTGTTGTCCGATAAGCTCGGCCTGCGCAAACACCTGCTGTGGGTTATCACCGGTATGCTGGTGATGTTCGCACCTTTCTTTATTTACGTTTTTGGGCCGCTATTACAGGTGAATATTCTGGCGGGCTCGATTGTTGGCGGTATTTACCTGGGTTTTATCTACAACGCCGGGGCACCCGCGATTGAAGCGTACATTGAGAAAGTCAGCCGCCGCAGCAATTTTGAATTTGGCCGGGCGCGCATGTTTGGCTGTGTAGGATGGGCCTTGTGCGCCTCCATCGTCGGGATCATGTTCACCATCAATAACCAGTTTGTGTTCTGGCTGGGGTCGGGCTGTGCCGTGATTCTGGCGCTGCTGCTGTTCTTCTCCCGTACCAGCACATCGTCATCCGCGACGGTTGCGCAGGCGGTGGGAGCGAATCACTCGGCGTTCAGCCTGAAGCTGGCGCTGGAGTTGTTCAGGCAGCCAAAACTGTGGTTTTTATCCCTGTATGTCGTCGGCGTGTCCTGTACCTATGACGTGTTCGACCAGCAGTTTGCTAACTTCTTTACCTCATTCTTTGCCACAGGCGAACAGGGTACGCGGGTATTTGGCTATGTGACCACCCTGGGTGAATTACTGAACGCGTCCATCATGTTTTTTGCTCCGCTGATCGTTAACCGCATTGGCGGCAAGAACGCTCTGCTGCTGGCAGGCATGATCATGTCCGTGCGTATTATCGGTTCCTCCTTTGCCACCACGGCAGTGGAAGTGGTGATTCTTAAAACGCTGCACATGTTTGAAATCCCTTTCCTGATTGTCGGCTGCTTTAAATACATCACCAGCCAGTTTGAAGTGCGCTTCTCCGCCACCATTTATCTGGTGTGCTTCTGCTTCTTCAAACAGTTAGCGATGATATTCATGTCGGTTCTGGCGGGTAACATGTATGAAAGTATTGGCTTCCATGGCGCCTATCTGGTGCTAGGCTCTATTGCGATGGCCTTTACGTTGATCTCCGTTTTCACTCTGAGCGGGCCGGGACCGCTGACGCTGTTACGTCGTCAGGCTGCCTGATCCCTTCCTCAAGACAACCGGACAGGCGTCATGACGCATCCGGTTGTCTGCTTGCCGACCGCGTTTTTTTCATCACGTCATTCCCCCTTTTCGCCTCGTCGCCGCTTCGTTTTGCGAACTGTCTCACATTCATAAAATCGGTTTAGCAAATTACTTTGCCTGAAAATACATCGATGAATATCATCCGAAAACTAAAACGGTTTAGCAAAAGACAGCATCACTACCCTTACCTTTTCTGGGATGTAAAACGATGAATAAAAAGGCACTTGCCGTAACCGTTGGGCTGCTACTGAGCGCGGGGCCGGTTCTGGCAGCAGAACCAAGCATGAGCAGTATTGAAGCACGGCTGGCGGCACTGGAGCAGCGGTTACAGGCCGCGGAGCAGCGGGCGAATGCGGCAGAGAATCGCGCAGAAGCCGCAGAAAAACAGGCGCAGCAGCTTGCCCGCGCACAGCAGAAAAGCCAGGCCACCGCGACGCAGGTTGAACAGCGCACGGCGAAGCTGGAGCAGAAAGCGAGCAGTGAAGACGGCTTCGAATTTCACGGATATGCCCGTTCCGGGCTACTGATGAACAGCTCGGCGACCAAAACTCAGGGCGGCCCGACCGTGACGCCTGCCGGGGAAACCGGCGGGCACGTCGGCCGCTTAGGTAACGAACCTGATACCTATGTAGAGCTGAATCTGGAACATAAACAAACGCTGGAAAACGGTGCAACGACCCGCTTCAAGGCGATGCTGGCCGACGGTCAGCGCACCTATAACGACTGGACGGCATCCAGCAGCGACCTCAATCTGCGTCAGGCTTTTGTCGAGCTGGGCCAGCTCCCAACCTTTACCGGCGCGTTCAAAGACACGACCGTCTGGGCGGGTAAACGCTTTGACCGGGATAATTTCGATATCCACTGGATCGACTCCGATGTGGTGTTTCTCGCCGGTACCGGAGCAGGTATTTACGACATGAAGTGGAGCGATCAGGCCCACAGCAACCTGTCGCTTTACGGACGAACCTTTGGCGATATCGAGAACAACGACAACACCGCACAGAACTATATTCTGACGGCTAACAACTTTTACGGCCCATTCCAGCTGATGCTGAGCGGCATGCGGGCGAAAGATAACGACGACCGGCTGGATGTGAACGGCCTGAAGGTGAAGGGCGATGCCGCGAATACCGGGTTACATGCGCTGGTGGGGCTGCATAACGACAGCTTCTATGGCCTGCGCGAAGGTTCAGCGAAAACGGCCGTGCTGTACGGTCACGGCTTAGGTGCAGAGGTAAAAGCTATCGGTTCAGACGGGGCACTGTTACCGGATGCCGATACCTGGCGGCTGGCCAGCTACGGGATTACCCCGCTGGGCGGCGGCTGGCATATCGCCCCGGCGGTGCTGGCGCAAAGCAGTAAGGATCGTTACGTCAAGGGCGACAGCTATCAGTGGGCCACCGCCAACATGCGCCTGATTCAGGGGCTGACCGAGAACTTTGAAATGCAGTACGAAGCTACCTATCAGTATATGGATCTGCGGCCAGAGGGCTTTAATCAGCGCAGTGCGGTCAACGGTAATTTCTACAAACTGACCGTTGCGCCTACGCTGAAGGCCAGCAACGTGGGTGAATTCCTCAAACGTCCGGAAATTCGCCTTTTTGCCACCTGGATGGACTGGGACCACCGACTGGATAACTACGCGCGCGGCGATGCCTTTGGCAGCAGCGGCTTTGAAGCGGGCGGTGAGTGGAACTTCGGCGTACAAATGGAAACCTGGTTCTGATCAGTCGGCCCTGCGGGGCCGTTTCAGCCGGGCCGACACTATTACATGATAAAACAGAGGTTTTTTATGGATTTCGTACAAATCTCCCGTGCATTACTGCCGTTGCTGGGGGGCAAAGAGAATATTGCCAGCGCGGCGCACTGCGCGACCCGGCTCCGGCTGGTGCTGGTCGATGACGCCAAAGCGGATACCAGCGCGATCGGTAAAATCGACGGGGTAAAAGGCTGTTTCCGTAATGCCGGACAGCTGCAGGTGATTTTTGGCACCGGGGTGGTCAACAAAGTCTACGCCGCCTTTGTCGCCGAAGCCGGGATCAGTGAATCGAGTAAATCTGAAGCCGCCGATATCGCGGCCCGCAAGCTCAATCCTTTCCAGCGCATCGCCCGTTTGCTCTCGAATATTTTCGTGCCGATTATTCCGGCCATTGTCGCGTCCGGCCTGCTCATGGGCCTGCTGGGCATGGTCAAAACTTATGGCTGGGTGAACCCGGAAAATGCCCTGTATATCATGCTGGATATGTGCAGTTCGGCGGCGTTTATTATTCTGCCGATCCTGATCGGCTTTACGGCAGCACGTGAGTTTGGCGGTAACCCGTTTTTGGGGGCGACGCTGGGCGGCATCCTGACCCATCCGGCGCTGACCAATGCCTGGGGCGTGGCGTCCGGGTTCCACACCATGAACTTCTTTGGGATTGAAGTCGCGATGATCGGCTACCAGGGCACGGTGTTTCCGGTGTTGCTGGCCGTGTGGTTTATGAGCCTGCTGGAAAAACAGTTACGGCGCATCATCCCTGACGCGCTCGACCTGATTCTGACGCCGTTCCTGACCGTAATTATTTCTGGCTTTGTGGCGCTGCTGATTATTGGTCCGGCGGGGCGTGCCTTGGGTGATGGCATCTCCTTCGTGCTCAGCACGTTGATTGCTCATGCTGGCTGGCTGGCCGGATTACTGTTTGGCGGGTTGTACTCCGTTATCGTGATTACTGGCGTGCATCACAGTTTCCACGCCATTGAAGCGGGCTTGCTGGGTAATCCTTCAATCGGCGTCAATTTCCTGTTGCCGATTTGGGCGATGGCCAACGTGGCGCAGGGCGGTGCCTGTCTGGCGGTGTGGTTTAAAACCAAGGATCCTAAAATCAAAGCCATTACCTTGCCTTCAGCCTTTTCGGCCCTGCTGGGCATTACCGAAGCCGCCATCTTTGGTATCAACCTGCGCTTTATGAAGCCGTTTATTGCCGGACTGATCGGTGGTGCCATCGGCGGTGCCTGGGTGGTTTCCGTTAAGGTCTATATGACCGCAGTGGGGCTGACTGGCTTACCCGGCATGGCCATTGTTCAGGCCAGTTCGCTGCTGAATTATATTATTGGTATGGTGATCGCCTTTAGTGTCGCCTTTGTCATCGCTTTCCTGCTCAAGTACAAAACGGATTCTGAATAATGGCCCTGAAAAACCTGCTCCCCGCCATGCTTAAGGCGGTAATGAAAGGCCAGCCCAGGGCGCGGGAGGACAGCCACTATCCGGGCTGGCACCTGGCGCCAGTTACCGGGCTGCTTAACGATCCCAATGGCTTTATCCACTTCAACGGACAGTACCATCTGTTCTATCAGTGGAATGCCCTGGCCTGCGAGCACAAGCACAAATGCTGGGGCCACTGGCGTTCAGCGGATTTACTGCACTGGGAACACGAGCCGGTCGCGCTGTTGCCCGATGAAGAGTATGACCGCAGCGGATGCTATTCCGGCAGTGCGGTGGACAACAATGGCGAGCTAACCCTATGTTACACGGGGAATGTTAAATTTGAGGGCGGCTCACGTACCGCCTGGCAGTGCCTGGCCGTGCAGAACGGTGAGGGCGGATTCGACAAGCTGGGGCCGGTTATCCCGCTGCCTGAAGGCTACACCGGTCATGTCCGTGACCCCAAAGTCTGGCGGCATGGCGGGTACTGGTACATGGTGCTGGGCGCGCAGGACGCGCAGTTACAGGGCAAAGTCCTGTTACTGCGCGCCAGCGATCTGCGCCACTGGGAGAACCTGGGCGAAATAGCGGGAAGTGGCCTGGGCGGATTAGGCGCGGCGGGCTATATGTGGGAATGCCCTGACATGTTTACCCTGGGAGCCTCGACGTTTCTGATCTGCTGCCCGCAGGGCATTCCCCGGGAAGAGAAGCGCTATCTGAATACCCATCCCTGCGCATGGCTCAGCGGTACGCTCGACTATGAGAACGCGCATTACTCGCACGGTGCCTTTAATGAACTGGATGCCGGCTTTGAGTTTTATGCCCCGCAAACCACGTTAACCCAGGACGGGCGCAGGCTGCTGGTGGGCTGGATGGGCGTGCCGGACGGCGAAGAAATGCGCCAGCCTACCGTGGCGTTTGGCTGGATTCATCAGATGACCTGTATACGTGAGCTGACCGAGCGGGACGGGCGGCTTTATCAGCAGCCGGTGGCCGAGCTGCAGGCGCTGCGGCTGGACGAGCAACGCTATCGCGGGCCTGCGGATGGCGCACCGGAGATGGCGGCCCGACGTCTTGAGCTGGTGCTGACGTCCGGCGGCGATATCACGCTGGACTTTGCTGATACGCTCCGGCTGAGCTGGCATCAGGAGACGCTTTGTCTGGCACGCCGCAGTCTGGAAAACGGCGAATGGCTTTATCGTCACTGGTGCGGTAGCGCGCGCAAACTGCATATTCTGTGCGATCACTCCAGCGTCGAGATTTTTATCAATGACGGCGAAGGCGTGATGAGTAGCCGCTACTTCCCGCAGCATCCTGCCCGTTTACGCCTGAGTGGCAGCGCAGAAGTCACTGCCTGCTACTGGTCGTTACGATCCTGCATGGTAGAATAAGCCCTTGTTTCCTTGAACGAAGCACCGACGTGAAAAAAACAAAGCGCGTGACCATCAGTGATATCGCTGCGCTGGCCGGGGTGTCAAAAGCCACGGCCAGCCTGGTGCTCAACGGGCGCGGTAAAGAGCTGCGCGTGGCAGAAGAGACGCGCGAACGCGTGATGTCTCTTGCGCAACAGCACCATTATCTACCCAGTATCCATGCCCGTCTGCTGCGCGAAAACCGCAGCCATACGTTAGGGCTGGTGGTGCCGGAGATCACCAACTACGGTTTCGCCGTTTTCTCTCACGCGCTAGAGAACCTTTGCCGTGAAGCCGGGCTACAGCTGCTGATCTCCTGTACCGATGAAAATGCCAGCCAGGAAACGCTGGTGGTTAACAACCTGGTCTCGCGTCAGGTTGATGGCCTGATCGTCGCCTCAAGCCAGCAGAGCGACAGCGACTATCTGAAGCTGAGTGAACAGCTGCCGGTCGTGCTGTTTGACCGCCACGTGAATAACAGCAGTTTGCCGCTGGTGATCACCGATTCGATTACGCCGACCGCCGAGCTGGTAGAGCGCCTGGCGCGTGCTCATCCCGATGAGGTCTATTTCCTGGGCGGGCAGCCACGACTGTCGCCGACCAAAGATCGTCTGGCCGGCTTTATGCAGGGGCTGGAGCGGGCGGGAGTAAGTCCCCGGCCGGAATGGATTATTCAGGGCAACTACCATCCCAGCAGCGGCTATGAAATGTTTGCGGCCCTGTGTGCCCGTCTTGGCAGGCCACCTAAGGCGCTGTTTACCGCCGCCTGCGGTTTGCTGGAAGGGGTGCTGCGCTATATGAGCCAGCACCATCTGCTGGAGAGTGATATTCACATAGCCAGTTTCGACGATCACTACCTGTATGATTCGCTGTCACTGCATATCGATACCGTAGAACAGAACGTACCGCGCCTGGCGCAGGAGTGCTTTTCCGTGATTAGCCAAATGATCCAGGGGCATGAACCGGCGGACAGACAGATTATCTTGCCCGCCAGGCTGCGCTACCGTTCATCTCTGGCGCGTTAACGCCGCTTACCGACAGGCGGCCAGATCGGCCATCTGCTGTTTATCAGGCAGGCCAACAATCTGTTGCAGCTTTTGTTCATGATTCAGGTAGTAGATAGCGGGCGTGCCGTTGGCCCCTAACGCCTGCATCTGCGCCTGGTTATGCTGAATCTGATCAAACAGCGCGCGCGGCGTGCTGTCTGGGAAGGCCGGCTTATTTTTACCCTGCGAGCGTTCGAAATCCTGCCAGGCTTTAGCAGGATCGGCCGCCGCGAGAATGGCAGACGCGTAGCGTCCGCTCTCGGGCTTAAGAATGCCGACAAGCTGGGTTTTGATGCTGAGCGAGTTATTTTGTACCAGCGGCTGCACCTGCTGCCAGAAGGTCCGGCAGTAGGGGCAGAACGGATCGGCAAAGACCACGACCTGACAGCGGGCTTCAGCGCTTCCCTCCTTGATGCCCGGCATGGCCTGCAGTTGCTTCCACATGGCACGTCCGGCGGGCAAATAAATTTCATCATTGATGATTTTTTCGCTGAGGTTATTGCCCTGCGCGTCATACATATAGCCCGAAATCGCATGCTGACCATCTGGCGTCAGGTAAATGGTGACGCCGGTTCCCTGATATTGACCCAGCCAGCCCTGAACCCCGCCGGGTGCCTTAAAGGGTTTGATGATTTCCACGCCCTGCTTTTCAATTTGCTGGACGGGGGCGGGCAGCGTAGCCGCCTGGGTCGTGCTGCTCAACAGCAGTGCGGAAACCAGTATCCTGAACGTTTTCATTAATCCCTGTCTCTTAACGTCGTGATGAAAGTGAGGCGGTGCGGCTGTCGAGCCACTCAAAGAGCAGCATGCCTGCCAGCATGGCGATCAGGAACACTGAGCCCTTAAGCACTCCGCCGCCGAGCAGCACCAGCGCCGGACCGGGGCAGATGCCTGCCAGCCCCCAGCCAATCCCGAACAGCATAGCCCCTGCGATCAGTTTTTTATCCAGCGCGCGCTGGCCGGGCAGATGAAAGGTTTCGCCAAAGACCGGACGCTCACGTCGGGAGGCCAGCCAGAAGGCCACCAGCCCGACGGTAATCGCGCCGCCCATCACCAGCGCCAGAGAGGGATCCCAGGCGCGGGTAATGTTCAGAAAACCCAGAACCTTGGCCGGGTTCGCCATGCCGCTGACGATTAAGCCCGTGCCAAATAACAGCCCACTAAGCAGAGAAAATAAAACGGCCATTGTTCCTCCTGATATTCACCCGTGGCCCATCACGCCAACGGTCAGCATGGCGGTTAACATAAAGACCAGCGTCGCCACCAGTGAGCGCAGTGACAGCCGCGATAATCCACATACGCCGTGACCGCTAGTGCAGCCCGAGCCCAGGCGAACACCCAATCCCACCAGCACGCCGGCGAGTACCAGACGTCCCCATGACGCTTCAGTTTCAATGGCGGGCAGGGCGCTGAACAGCTGGAACACCAGCGGCGACAGGACCAGACCCGCAATAAAGGCCAGCCGCCAGGGCTTGTCTGATGAGCGGCGTTTAAGCAGACCGCCCAGAATGCCGCTGATACCGGCTATGCGGCCACAAAACAGCACCAGCATGCCCGCCGCCGCGCCAATCAGCAGCCCGCCCACCAGGCTTTGCAGCGGCGTAAAATGAATCAGGTCAATATGCATTATCCCCCCTTCCCAGTGCAGTGCTTACGTCATGCGTTAAAAGCGGTTTAGCGGGATTTTCAGATAGCGCTCGCCATCGCTCTCGGGTTCAGGTAACCGTCCGCCGTTGATATTGACCTGCAGTGCCATCAGCATCAGTTCAGGAAGCGGGAGCGTGGCATCACGCTGCTGCCGCCGGGCAATAAAATCCTGTTGATGTTGATCAACCACCCACGGATTGTTTTCCCGCTGCTCACGTACCGTGCTTTCAAACTGCACGTCGCGCCCGTCAGGGCGATAATCATGACCGGTAAATAAACGTGTGTCGTCAGGTAACTGCAGAATGCGTTGCAGGCTGTCCCATAATACGGCAGCGCTGCCGCCGGGGAAATCAGCCCGCGCTGTGCCGCTGTCGGGCATAAAAAACGTGTCGTGGATAAAAGCACAGTCGGCGATGTGATAGGTCACCGACGCCAGCGTGTGGCCGGGAGATAAAATGACTTCACCCCGCAGATTGCCGATGTAAAACACCTCGCCGTCCCTGAATAAGGTGTCCCAGATTTTCTCAGCTGGCGTCAGACCGGGCAGGTTATAGAGAGTTTGCCACAGCCTTTGCACCTCAGTGACCTTTTCACCGATGCCGGTAGGCGCACCGGTTTTCCCGGCCAGCCAGGCGGCGGCAGAGAAGTGGTCGGCATGAGGATGGGTATCCAGAACCCACGCAACCTGCCAGTTTTTTTGCTGAATAAAATCCAGTATGCGTTGGGCCTGCTGAAAGGATACCGCTCCCGAGCGGCGATCAAAGTCCAGCACCGGATCGATGATGGCGCAGCGCCGGGTTTGTCCGTCAGCAATCACATATTGCAGGCTTCCGCTCTCCGGTTCATAGAAATGGTACACCTCTGCCTGAGGCGGATGGCGCAGCCTGTTTGCATACCAGGCCAGGGGCTTATCGGCATCGGCACCAAACTGTTGGCAGGTAGCCCGAAATTCGGCCTCATCTATCCGGCCTTCGCGTAACTCATGCAGTAAAAACAGGCTAAGCGATCGCGCACCACTCCGACAGTGTGCAAAGATTTTTGCACCGCGTTTAACCCGACGATGAAAAGCCTCAACGTCTTCCCAGCTCAGCGTGTCAAAGGTGAAGGGCATGTAGACGTAGTCCATGCCCAGTTGCTCAGCCAGCGCCTTTTCCTGCTGATGAGGCAGAAAGGGGCCTTCTTCCTCATCAGGCCGATTATTAACCACAACGTCAAAGCCCAACTGGTGCAACTGGCTGAAATCCTCTGCAAGTGGTGCATCGGAAAACGCGATTTGCGCATTAAAATGGCGGATATTCATAACCTGTTCCCGTTTATTCAGAGATTTTTAAGCAACATGTAGCAGGCCATCACGATCAACATGGCTGAAAAGACGGCATTGATCGCGCGCGCATTGTGTTTCAGCCGGCTGGCCACCGCGACACCGACTAAGCCGCCCAGCAGGCCGCCAGCAATGAGGTAGATTGTCATCACCACAGAGACTTTGCCCGCCAGGGCATAGCTTGCGCTGGTCGAGATCCCCATGGCGAACACCACCATCAGCGAGGTTGCTATCGCCTCCACCATGGGTAAGCGGAACAACCAGACAAGCGCGGGCACCACTAAAAATCCTCCTCCGATGCCCATAAATCCGGCCAGTATGCCCAGCAGCAGTACGCTTCCCCAGACGATAGCGGGGGCAAAGTGCCTGTCTGGCGCGGAGGCACCGGGCAAAGGAGACTGTTTTCTCAGCATCATCAGCGCCACGCTGAACATCAAAAGGGAAAACGGCAGTAGCAGGTATTGTCCACTGACGATTTTTCCCAGTTCGGCTCCGAGCAGTGCGCCGCAGACCGCCACAAGAGAAATTCTCGCACCCGTTGCCCATCTGACATTGCCTTTACGACTATGGGCAAACAGATTGATCAGGGCGCTGACCGCCACCGCAATGGCGCTGGTGCCGATGACCCGATGCGTGTCGGGTACCTTCACCAGATACAGCAGCAGCGGCACGCACATGACCGATCCGCCGCCGCCGGTCAGCGCCAGAAAAAAGCCTACGGCGATGCCTGTTACAATTAACAGGCTCACCGTGAGGGCTGAAAAATGGGTGAATTCCTGAATGATCATTTTCATTCCTGGCGTTATTTTTACGCTATTAAAGAGGTCGTAAAAATGACTGTCAACTCATTATTTCTTTTTGCTATATCATATAGCTAAATGTTATAATAGGTTTTTTTTATAACTTTAAAGTCTATTGATTTGCTTTATATCTGTGCTGCTATCCACTACGGTTAAATGAAAGGGAGGCCTGCATGAATGATAAAAATAATCCCCATCACCCGCATCTTGTTGTTATTGGTGGTGGCTCAGCTGGAATTGGCGTCATCGCAAGTATTAAGAAACGCATTAAAAACATCAAAATAACGCTAATTGAGCCAAAGGAAGAACATGATTATCAACCTGCCTGGACACTGGTGGGTGCCGGATTATTTTCCGCTGAAAAAACCCGAAAACGCATGAGTGACGTTATTCCGTCGGGCGTGAACTGGATTCAAGATGCCGTGACGCATGTTTCACCTGATCTGAAATATATTGAAACAGCGACAGCCCAAAAAATAGGTTACGACTATCTTATTATCGCCAGCGGTCTGATGCTTCGTTGGGATAAAATCAAGGGCCTGAGTGAAACCCTGGGCCGCAACGGCGTAACGTCAAACTACCGATACGATTTGGCGCGCTATACATGGGAACTGGTGCAAAACCTGAAGCAGGGAAAAGCCATTTTTACCCAGCCAGGGATGCCGATAAAGTGCGCGGGTGCGCCGCAGAAGGCGCTCTATCTCTCCGCCGATTACTGGCTGCGACGGGACCGTCTGGCACAGATCAACATTCAGTTCTGCCTGGCAGGTCAGGTCGTTTTTGGCGTGCCCGAATTTGTTCCGCCGCTGAAGGCCTATCTGGAGAAATATCAGGCGCAGGTCAATTTTGGACATACGCTTACTGCCGTTGATGGAATCAATAAGCAGGCGACGTTTACTCTCACCGATCCCGACGGCAGCACGCGTGACGTCACCCTGCCGTTCGATATGCTCCATGTTGTCCCGCCTCAGGCTGCGCCAGACTTTATTGCCGAAAGCGGTCTGGCGGATGCTGCAGGCTGGTGTGATGTCGATAAAGAAACGCTGCAGCACAGCCGCTGGCCCGATATTTTTGCTTTGGGCGATTGCTGCTCAACGCCGAACGCCAAGACGGCCGCAGCGGCGCGTAAACAGATCGTGGTCGTGGCCGAAAACCTGAGGCAGGTCGTTAACGGGGCGATCCCGCAAACGCGTTACGATGGCTACGGTTCGTGTCCGCTCACCGTGGAGAAAGGCAAAGTCGTGCTGGCTGAGTTTGGTTATGGCAACCGCCTGCTGCCGACCTTTCCGCTCCATTCAGCCCGTCCCAGCCGCGCAGCATGGTGGCTAAAGGCCTGGTTTTTACCGCGCTTTTATTGGGCTGGTATGCTGCGCGGTATTGAGTGGTTGGCCAAAAGTAAACCCCTGTAGTGAAGGCCGTTCAGGGGCGAACGTATAAAGCGCCCCGCGACTGCTGTTCAATAATGTAGGTTATGGCGGCGGGCACGACGCGAAAGTGGGATGGCAGCATGCTGACGTCAATATTTTGTGCCCGGAGGGCGTTATTGCAGAGTAACAGCGTCACGCTCGGCGCATTCTTAAGGGCATCTGAAATCGTCCTGCCAGTCACATCACCTGCCGCGTCGCCATTAAAAACGATGGCGATATCCCCGTCAAAATCCTCTTCTTTAAGCAGATTGCCAGCATTAGCCAGGGCGTGAGCAATGCGATTTTTATCAGGTACATGCAAAATGATTTTCATTCTGGGCCTCAGGTTGTTATCGCGACGGGCGAAAAACGAATGGCTCAGAATAAAACAGCGTGAGGATCGGATAAATGTGATGAGTGAAAGAAAATATGTCGTCGACGATGGTTTCTAAAAAAAGAAAAATAGCGGCTCTGATAAATTCGAAATTGCTGTGTGCGTCTTTTTTTAAAAAAAAAAGAGGGGTTCCCCTTTTAATAGCTAATTATTTTTTCAAATTTTCAGGGAAATTGGCAGGTAATTCACTCGCCGCGCAGGCTATCACGTCATCGTTATTTTTTCCCGCATCGTGGACAAAGGTGATAGTCGCGAACTCATCAATGACTTCTATTGGATAAGTCGGGCCGGCATCGCGGTACTGCGCCATTTCGTCCAGATGATCGTTCTGGAAGCAGACGGTGCGTTCAGGATTATTCATGACCCAGCGCGGGAAGAAGATGGTGCCATGAAACAGCTTGTCGCCCAGGTTGGCAATCAGGCTGACACTGGTGCCGGTCGGTTCAGTCCAGGACACTTTATAGATGTCTTCACCGACGCAGACAATATAGACATGCTGGTCTTTCACCCAGCGGTTGCCCACCATGCCGCTATGAATACGGTAATCGACGGTGTCTTCGTTTTTAATATACAGCTCGTAATTCCAGCCATTGTCATAGGTATAAACCAGATGTTTACCGATGAAACCGTCAAGATTGTGTTTGTCGAATTTGCTCATTATTTGTTCTCCTCTGTGGTTGAAACCAGCTTACCCATTCACTTTGTGAATTAAAAACGCTAATTTATGATGAAATTGATTCAAAAATTGGATGGGTTATGCATAAAACCACACTGGAGCAGTGGAGCCTGTTGGACAAGGTGGTGCGAGAGGGCAGTTTTGCCAGAGCGGCGAGTCTGACCAACCGCAGTCAGTCATCCGTCAGCTATAACCTTGCTATGTTGCAGCAGCGCATAGGGATTACGCTGTTACATGCAGAGGGGCGCAAGGCGGTGCTGACGCCCGCAGGCGAGTTGCTGCTGGCGCAGGTGCGCCCGCTACTGAAAGCTTTTCATTCACTGGAGGCGTTTGCGGGATCAATACGCAGCGGCGTCAGAACAAAGCTGGATCTGGTGGTTGACAGCATCTTTCCGCGTCGCCGACTGTTTTCCGTCCTTAAGGCGTTTCAGCAATGCCATCCTCATACTCAGATCAACCTGACCGAGGTGCTGGAAACCAACACCGATTACGCCGAGGCCGACGTGATGGTGGTGACCCAGCGCCAGGATATGGCCGGGCGGGGAGAGTGGTTGATGAATGTGGATTTCGTCGCCGTGGCGCACTGCGACCATCCCTTGCATCAGCATGGCGGCATCCTGGATGAAGAACGGTTGGCACAGTATCCGCTGATTCGCATTGCCGACCGGGAACATTTCACCGTGCAGGATGAGAGCAGCAATGGCGATTACTGGTCGTTTTCGACTATTGAGGCGGCGGTAGAGGCGGTGGTGCACCAGGTGGGTTATGGCTGGATCCCCTTCGAGCGCATCGAACATGAACTGGCGCAGGGAACACTAAAAATATTGCCTTTACAGCACGGCGTTCGTCGTGCCACCCCGCTGCACTTACTGATTAAGAAAGATATCCTGACGCTGGATCCACAAATTGTTACCCTGCTCGATCTGCTGAAAAACGCCACCCGTTCGTGACAGAGGGATCGCGATGAGGAACGCGTCTTCAGGGGCTATTTGTCACCGTTCAACGCAAGGAGCAGGGCATCCAGCGAATCTGGCGCGTGCGGATATCCGTTTTTTACCTCCTTAACGTCCCAGGACATTGCATCCTCAAGGCAATAATCGGCTGCACACTGCAACGCGAGGTCTTCATCTAACAGCCCAATCGGTAGCCAGATCAGGGGGCGGCCGCGCAACAGGTTCGGCACCGTCGAGCCACAGTGCCTGCAGAAGTCATTACGGTATCCCTGCGGGCGACGCCAACTGCTGATATCGGCTTCACCGGCCAGCCAGCTAAACTGATCGGCATGAACCAGCGTGGCCAGGTTATGGCCGGTACCGGTCTGACGGCGGCAAAGCGAACAGTGACAGCGGTAAAAATGGCTGGGTTGTTGAGCCAGCTTGAAAACGACCGTTCCGCATAAACAACGTCCAGAAATCATCCTTTTTTCCCTGAATGCGCCAACCCTAAGGCGATGTTTAGTGTGCCCGCTTTTTGGCCCAGTAAGCCATAAAGTTAATCGCGTCGCGATCGACGCCGCGCTCCCCTATCAGGTGGCGGCGTAATAGCTTCACCACGGTCGATTCGGCCGCTACCCAACCGTAAAATTCCGTATTGCGGCCCTGAGCACGGTCCCACAGCAATTCGCCTTCTGCCTCTTCCTGCACGTCCTGCTGGCGGCCGCCATCGGGAACGTTAACCCGGGATTTTATTGCCTCAACCAGGCATTCCCCGTGTGAAGCAAATGCAGGTTTTCGCGGCAACCAGACGATGTCGGCAAAGGTATAGGCGTGCAGATCGACGCAATCTTCCGCATCCGGGACTTCAAAAAAGGCCTGAACCCGAGGCGGATTTTCCTGTCTGGACAGTCTTTCCAGAATGCCTTTCGCCGCGGGTAATGCGGTTTCATCGGCAATCAGTAACGCATTACGCAGCGCATCCGGTGGCGTCCATTCATATCCGCCGCTGTCAGATTCACAGGCCGCATTGGGCGCAACGATCACCAGGCCGTCACCCGGTTCAGCATTGATTGCCCAGGCCGATGCCGGGCCTTCCGTACCGTGGCTGACAAACTCAATCGTCAACTCCTGGCGCTCAGGATCGAGATGACGCAGCGTATAGGTGCGCAACAGCGGACGCTTCTCTTTTGGCAGCGACAGAATGGTCTGGTACCACTCGCCATCATTGGGAAGCGCAGGCATGCTGCCATCTTCCGCCGGCAGCAAAATTTTGATCCGCTGATCGGGCGCGTCAGACTTCATCTGCGCCACGTCAGGCCCGTTGAACACCAGGCTCAGCATTGAGGGAGAAAGATGACGCTTGCGTGCCAGTTTTACGTCAAACAGGCGGTAGCTATGGGCTTCAGCCATCGTCGTTCCTTTTGGTTAATGAGCCGATAAGGTTGAGCGGCGACGTGCACGCCAGATCACACCTGACATCGCCACGAACAGCAGGGCAGCGCTGAATGCGGCAGCGATCAGCGCCGTTGCGCCCTGTGACTGCGACACCAGGGGAACCAGCAGCGCGCACAATCCGTAGCCTAAGGTATGGCTGGTGGCTATCCAGCCGGCACCGGCACCGTCTGCCAGCCTGTCATTTAGCAGCAGCTGATAAGCCGGCGTACCCAGTGCAGCACCAAACGAAAGCAGGGCACAGCCGGTGTAAAACAGCCAGAGCGGTGTGCTCAGCATCATCGCCAGACCCAGAGACATCAACAGCCCTGCGCTCAGCAACAGCGCAAGCGGCGTCAGTAACTGGGGTCGCAGTACCATAAACTGGGCGCCCAGTGAGGCGATGGCCGCCACGCTCAGCAGCCAGGCAACCTGATGGCTGATTGCGGCGGTATCACCGGTAAACTGTCTGGCCAGTGCCGGGGATAAGCCCAACTGCATCAGGCTCACCGTGGCCGCCAGCAGCAGAGCGCACAGCAGATAGGGCAGACAATCGATGCGCAGGCGGGCATTCCTGCGCGCCACCGCAGGCTGTGGCTCGGTACCGCGCAACGGCAACAACATAGCCAGCGCCAGCAACGGCGCAACGACCAGTAACACCAGCGGTGCCATCGGATGAATAACTAACATTCCGGCAGCGCACAGCGGGCCAAACAGCCTGCCGCAGCTCAGACCGGAGCTGATGGTCGCCAGCGCCGTCATGCGCTTGCCTTCACCGGCACGGTTTAGCGCCCAGACCTGGCACGCCGGAACCATCGCCGATACCATCAGGCCATAAATCACCCGGGCAATAATTAATATACCTAATCCAATCGGAGCACTGACCGCCCGCGTGGAAAGAAGTGCGCAGCCCATAGCGAGTAGCAAAAAACTTGCGCCATAACCGGCCAGTGACCAAAGCACGACCGGTTTGCTGCCGAGACGCGCAATCTGTTTTCCCCACCACGGCGATGAGGGCAAAAACAGCATAGAGCCGAGCGTTAACAATCCCGCCCAGACCGAAAGACTTAAACTGGTCTGCGCAACCAGCATCGGGATAGCCACCAGCAAACCATTCTGTCCGACGCCCAGCAGTCCGGCGCTTAATGCTAAAGGCCAGTTAGGTAAGGCTTTTTGTGGCGTAGCGGTCAGTTCAAGAGATGTCACAATGTTGCTAACCCGTATCTTTGTTGTATGTATTTGTAAAATTTATTCCGCCAATTCTAACAATTGTCGTTGATAATGAGAACTGTTATCGGCAGAATTCGCATTATCATAACGCCTGGAAATTGTTTGATAATGATTCAATCGACGCACAATGGATCCTGGGATGTGGCCGCACAGTGCTTCCTGAATTCCCTGATCCGTGAAACCAAGGACTGGCGACTCAGCCAGGGTGAACCCGCCGAGTTAGTGATTCCGTTGGCGGAAGAGAAGGCCCTACACTTTAAGGTGGCTTACTTTTCTCCTACCCAGCATCACCGTTTTGCCTTCCCGGCCCGGCTGGTCACTCACCGTGGCAGCGAGACGGTGACGTTCGCCACCGTTGCCAGACTGATTGTCGATAAACTGCAACATCAGCAACAGCTGCCCGCTCCCGGCTGTGAGGCGTTTTACCAGCGCGTGATGGAAAGCCATGCGCATACCGCTGAGGCAACGGCTGCCCGCCACGACTGGCGAAGCCTGCGTGAGAAAGCCCTGAACTTTGCCGAAGCAGAGCAGGCCCTGCTGGTCGGGCACGCCTTCCATCCGGCACCCAAATCACATGAACCTTTTACGCAGCAGCAGGCCGAACGTTACCTGCCTGATTTTGCGCCACATTTTCCGTTACGCTGGTTTGCGGTGGATAAAGACCATCTGGCGGGTGACAGCCTGCAGCTGACGTTGCAGCAGCGCCTGACGCGCTTTGCGGCAGAAAACGCGCCGCAGTTACTGCATGCGCTAACCGATCGGCAATGGCTGTTCCCGCTCCATCCCTGGCAGGCGGACTATCTGCTCCAGCAGACCTGGTGTCAGCAACTGGTGGAAAAAGGCCTGGTTACTGACCTGGGTGAAGCCGGTGCGCCCTGGCTGCCCACCACCTCATCGCGTTCGCTGTACTGCGCGACCAGCCGCGACATGATCAAGTTTTCCCTGAGCGTGCGGCTGACAAACTCCGTCCGCACCCTGTCGGTCAAAGAGGTCAAACGCGGCATGCGGTTGGCGCGTCTGGCGCAGACCGACCGCTGGCAGGACATGCAGGCACGCTTCCCGGCGTTTCGCGTGATGCAGGAAGATGGCTGGGCCGGACTGCGCGATGCGCAGGGCACGATTATGGAAGAGAGCCTGTTCGCACTGCGTGAAAACCTGATTGTCGACAGGCCGCAGAGCCAGACCAACGTGCTGGTTTCCCTGACGCAGTCCGCGCCGGACGGCGGCGACTCACTGCTGTCTGCCGCAGTAAAGCGCCTGAGCCAGCGACTGCACATCAGCGAAAAACAGGCTGCGTATGCCTGGGTCGACGCCTACTGCCAGCAGGTGCTGAAGCCCCTGTTCACCGCCGAAGCCGATTACGGCCTGGTGCTGTTAGCCCATCAGCAAAATATCCTGGTGGAAATGGAGCAGGACCTGCCGGTTGGCCTGATTTATCGCGACTGCCAGGGCAGCGCCTTTATGCCTCACGCCGCAGGCTGGCTGGACATGATTGGCGAAGCGCAGGCGGAAAACGTCTTTAGTCGCGAGCAGCTGCTGCGCTACTTCCCCTATTACCTGTTAGTGAATTCTACCTTTGCCGTCACGGCGGCACTGGGCGCGGCGGGCATGGACAGTGAAACCCATTTGATGGCGCGGGTACGCGATGCGTTAAGTGCGCTACGTAACGAGGTCACGCACAAGGGCTGCCTGGATTACGTGCTGGAAAGCCCGCACTGGAACGTCAAGGGCAACTTCTTCTGTTACCTGCACGATCACAATGAAAACACCATCGTCGATCCGTCGGTGATCTACTTCGACTTCATCAACCCACTGCTGTCTCAGGAGCGCTAAATGTCTCAGGCAACGATTGTTCACAGCGGCCACGGCCTGCGTTGCGAAAAGTCAGGAAAAACCCTGAATCTGGGTTGGGGACAGGACAACAGTGCGGTGCTGCATTTTGCCGGTCCACTGCCCGAAGGCTGGCTGCGTGACGCGCTGGATCAGATGTTTATCGCTGCCCCGCAGCTTTCTGCCGTGGTGCTGCCCTTCGCAGAGTGGCGTGAAGAGCCTCAGGCGCTGGCGCTGTTTGCGGCCCTGAAAAGCGATATCGTCCACCGCGAGACGTTCTGGCAACTGCCGCTGTGGTTGTCTGCGCCTCGTCAGCAGGCCTCCGGCGAGATGGTATTTGATGCCGAACGTGAGATCTATTTTCCCCGGCGCCCAGCGCGACCTGATGGCGAAGTGTATCGCCGTTACGATCCGCGCGTACGGCGCACGCTGAGCTTCCGCGTGGCCGATCCTGCCCGGGATGCCGAAGCGTTTACCCGCTGGATGAACGATCCGCGCGTGGATTACTTCTGGGAGCAGAGCGGATCGCTGGCCACTCAGACCGCCTATCTTGAACGCCAGCTCGGCAGCAGCTATGCCTTTCCGCTGATTGGCTGTTTTGATGACGAGCCCTTCAGCTACTTTGAAATTTACTGGGCGGCGGAAGATCGTATCGGACGGCACTACAGCTGGCAGCCGTACGATCGCGGTTTGCATCTGCTGGTGGGGGAGCCGCAGTGGCGCGGGCCGCACTTTGTGCAGAGCTGGCTGCGCGGCATCAGCCACTATCTGCTGCTGGATAATCCGCAAACTCAGCGCCTGGTGCTGGAACCACGGGCGGATAATCAGCGCCTGTTTCGTCACCTTGAACCCGCGGGCTATACCAGCGTGAAAGAGTTCGACTTTCCGCACAAGCGCTCTCGCCTGGTGATGACCCAGCGCGCCCGTTTCTTCAGCGAGGTGGGCCTGTGATGAATTCGCACGCATGGGAAACCGTTAACCGTCAGTTGGTGGCAAAAATGCTGGCCGAGCTGGAGTACGAGCAGGTCTTTCAGGCTCAGCCGCAGGGCGACAACCGTTACTGCATCAGTCTGCCGGGTGCCGAATGGCAGTTCACCGCCGAGCGGGGCATCTGGGGCTGGTTATGGATAGATGCACAAAGCCTGCGCTGTGCGGATGAGCCGGTACTGGCCCAGACGCTGCTGTGCCAGCTACAGCCGGTGCTGTCGATGAGTGATGCCACGGTGGCGGAACATATGCAGGATCTCTATGCCACGCTGCGCGGCGATCTTCAGCTTATGCAGGCACGTCAGGGCATGAGTGCCGATGCGCTGATTGATATGGATGCCGACCGCCTGCAGTGCCTGCTCAGCGGCCATCCCAAGTTTGCCTTTAATAAAGGCCGTCGCGGATGGGGACAAGAGGCGCTGGCGCGCTACGCACCCGAATATATGAATACCTTCCGCCTGCACTGGCTGGCGGTAAAGCGTGATCATATGGTCTGGCGCTGCGACAGCGAGCTGGACATCCAGCAGTTGTTGCAGGCCGCGATGGACAGAGCCGAATATACGCGTTTCACCGAGGCCTGGCAGGCGCAGGGGCTGGACGACAGCTGGCTGCCTTTGCCGGTGCATCCCTGGCAGTGGCAGCAAAAAATCGCGCTCGATTTTGTCGCGGATCTGGCCACGGGCAATATGCTGTCGCTGGGTGAATTTGGCGATCGCTGGCTGGCGCAACAGTCACTGCGCACCTTGACCAACGCCAGCCGTCAGGGCGGGCTGGATATCAAACTGCCGCTTACCATTTACAACACCTCCTGCTATCGCGGTATTCCGGGCAAATATATCGCGGCGGGCCCGCTGGCCTCCCGCTGGCTACAAAACGTCTTTGCCACCGACACGACGCTGCAGCAGAGCGGGGCGGTGATCCTGGGCGAGCCGGCCGCCGGTTATGTTTCCCATCGCGGCTACGGCGCGTTGCCCGAAGCCCCCTATCGCTACCAGGAAATGCTGGGCGTGATCTGGCGTGAAAATCCGTCGCGCTGGCTGCACGCGGACGAAACGCCAATTCTGATGGCCACGCTGATGGAGTGCGATGAAAACAACCAGCCGCTTATCGGCGCCTACATTGCCCGCTCGGGCCTGAGCGCCGAGGCCTGGTTAAGTCAGATGTTCCGCGTGGCCGTGGTGCCGCTGTATCACCTGCTGTGCCGTTATGGCGTGGCGCTGATCGCACACGGGCAAAATATTACGCTGGCGATGAAAGACGGCGTACCCCAGCGCGTATTGCTGAAAGATTTTCAGGGCGATATGCGTCTGGTAAAGGACGATTTTCCGGAGATGGACTCTCTGCCTCAGGACGTCCGCGATGTGACGGCACGCCTGAGTGCTGACTATTTGATTCATGATTTGCAGACTGGCCATTTTGTCACGGTCCTGCGTTTTATTTCGCCGTTAATGGCGCGCCTTGGCGTTCCGGAACGACGTTTTTACCAACTGCTTGCCGCAGTGTTGAGCGACTATATGCAGGACCATCCGCAACTGTCGGCGCGTTTTGCGCTTTTCTCACTCTTCAAGCCACAAATCATTCGTGTCGTGCTGAACCCGGTAAAACTCACCTGGCCCGATCAGGACGGCGGAAGCCGTATGTTGCCCAATTACCTGGAAAATCTGCAAAACCCGCTGTGGCTGGTTACCAAGGACTGAATCATGACAAACACTGTTGATTTTATTGGCGTTGGCATTGGCCCGTTTAACCTGAGTATCGCGGCGCTGGCACACGAAGCTGAAGGCTTTACCAGCCAGTTTTTAGACAGCCGGCCGGATTTTGCCTGGCATCCCGGTATGCTGGTGCCTGACTGCCATATGCAGACCTCGTTTTTAAAAGATCTGGTCTCCGCGGTCGCGCCCACCAGCCCGTTCAGCTTTGTGAACTATCTGGTGAAGCGTAAAAAGTTTTACCGCTTTATGACCACCGAGTTACGTACCGTCTCGCGCGATGAGTTTTCCGACTATCTGCGTTGGGCTGCCGAGGGCATGAACAACCTGCGCTTTAATCACACGGTGGAACGCATCGATTTTGATGAGGCCAATAAACGCTTTGTGATTCACAGCAACGGTGGGGAAAGCTATGCCCGCAACATCTGTCTGGGCATTGGCAAGCAGCCCTACCTGCCGCCCTGCGTAAACCGCATCAGCGCCACCTGTTTCCACGCCAGCGAAATGAGCCTGCGTAAACCCGACCTGCGCGGCAAGCGTGTGGCGGTGATTGGCGGCGGTCAGAGTGGTGCCGATCTGTTCCTCAACGCCTTCCGGGGTGAATGGGGCGAACCGGCTGAGGTCAGTTGGGTGTCGCGCCGCAACAATTTTAACGCCCTGGATGAGGCCGCTTTTGCCAACGAGTACTTCACGCCAGAATACGTTTCCAGCTTTGTCGGTCTGAACGAGGCTGCCCGACAGAAAATGCTGGCTGAACAGAAGATGACCTCGGACGGCATCACGGCAGATTCCCTGCTGACGATTTATCGCGAGCTGTATCATCGCTTTGAAGTGCAGCGTCAGCCGCGCAATGCGCACCTGCTGCCGAGCCGCTCGGTCATTGAACTCAACAGTCATCACCAGGGCTGGCAGCTTCAGTTGCAGCATCAGCTTGACCAGGGCTACGACCTTATCGAATGCGATGTGGTGATTTTCGCCACCGGCTACCGGCCTGCGCTGCCAGAACTGCTCTCCCCCCTGATGAGCCGCCTGACCATGAAAGATGAGTGCACGTTCAGCGTGCGTGAGGACTTCACGCTTGAGTGGAACGGGCCAAAAGAAAATAACATCTTTGCGGTGAACGCCAGTATGCAAACCCACGGTATCGCGGAGCCTCAGCTCAGCCTGATGGCATGGCGATCCGCCCGTATTCTGAATCGCGCACTGGGGCGCGATTTGTTCGATCTCAGCACGCCGCCCGCCCTGATCCAGTGGCGCAGCGTCAGCCGGGAAAAACCGCAGCACGGCGCTGCGTCCACTAAAAACTATACCGAGTCCTTGGGGTAAGCCTTAACCTCGCACGCAGGAACGATAATGAAGACTAAAAACAAGAATATCTGGCTGCTTAATCCGCTGCTGTTAGCCATGATGGCGCCCGCGGTCGCACAGCAAACCAGTGAAAATGACATGGTGGTTTCGGCCAGCCGTACGCACCGTACGGTGGCAGAAATGGCTCAAACCACCTGGGTGATTGAGGGGGCCGAACTGGAGCAACAAGTCCAGGGCGGCAAAGAGTTTAAAGATGCGCTGGCGCAGCTGGTGCCGGGCCTGGACGTCAGTAGCCAGGGCCGAACCAACTACGGCATGAACATGCGCGGCCGCGCGATTGTGGTGCTGGTGGACGGCGTTCGCCTGAATTCTTCGCGCACAGACAGCCGCCAGCTGGATTCGATCGATCCCTTTAACATCGATCACATCGAGGTGATCTCCGGTTCAACCTCGCTGTACGGCGGGGGCAGCACCGGTGGCCTGATCAATATCGTCACCAAAAAAGGCCAGCCGGGCACCCAGTTTGAGTTTGAAACCGGCACCAAAACCGGGTTTAACAACAGTAAAGATCACGATGAGCGCGTGGCGGGCGCGATTTCTGGGGGGAACGATCGCGCGTCCGGACGGTTGTCGGTGGCCTACCAGAAGTTTGGCGGCTGGTATGACGGCAACGGCGATTCTGTTCTGCTCGATAACACCCAGACGGGCCTGCAATACTCCGATCGTCTGGATGTGATGGGCACCGGCACGCTTGAGATTGACGATCACCAGCAGTTGCAGCTGGTGACGCAATACTACAAGAGCCAGGGCGATGACGATTATGGCCTCTATCTTGGCCGAAACTTTTCGGCGGTAACCGGTAACGGTAACGCCTACACCAGTAAAGGACTGAACTCAGACCGTATTCCCGGCACCGAGCGCCACCTGGTCAGTCTGCAGTACTCTAATACCGATTTCCTGGGTCAGGAGCTGGTGGGTCAGGTCTACTACCGTGATGAATCTCTGGCGTTTTATCCCTTCCCAACGGTGTCCGGCGGGCGGGTGACCAGCCTCTCTTCCTCTAAACAGGATACTGATCAGTACGGCGGCAAGCTGGCAATCACCAGTAAACCGCTCGACAACCTGCAGCTGACCTACGGTGTTGATGCCGATCATGAACGTTTTAGTTCCAATCAGATGTTCTTTGATCTGGCACAGTCGGCCGCCTCGGGTGGCCTGAACAACCAGAGCATTTACACCACCGGACGCTATCCGGGTTATGACATTACTAACCTGGCGGCTTTCCTGCAGTCCAGCTACGACATCAACGATACCTTCACCTTGAGTGGCGGCGTACGTTATCAGTACACCGAAAACAAGGTGGACGACTTTGTCGGCTATGCCCAGCAGCAGGCGATTGCTAATGGCACGGCGCGTTCGGCCGATGCGATTCCAGGCGGCTCAACGGATTACGACAACGTCCTGTACAACGCCGGTATCCTGATGCATATCACCGAGCGGCAGCAGGCATGGTTCAACTTCTCGCAAGGCGTTGAACTGCCGGATCCGGGCAAGTATTACGGCAACGGCACCTATCGTCTGCAAAACGGCAACTACCAGTTGTTGAACAGCGTTAATGTCGATCAGTCGAAGCTTCAGGGCATCAAAGTCGATTCTTACGAGCTGGGCTGGCGTTACACCGGTAATGACCTGCGCACGCAGTTAGCAGCCTACTATTCGCTGTCAGACAAATCGATTTCGGTCAACCGCAGCGATATGACCATTAACGTGGACGATGACAAGCGCCGTATTTATGGCGTGGAAGGTGCGGTGGATTACTTTATCCCCGATACCAACTGGAGCACCGGCGTCAACTTCAACCTGGTCAAGTCTGAAACCAAAAAAGATGGCGGCTGGAAGAAGTGGGATGTCATTTATGCCAGTCCATCGAAAGCCACCGCCTATGTTGGCTGGTCGCCGGATCCCTGGAGCCTGCGCCTGCAAAGCACGCAGTCGTTTGACCTGACCGATAACGGCGGCAACAAAATTGACGGTTATACCACCGTTGATTTTATCGGCAGCTACCAGTTGCCGGTGGGCAAGCTGAGCTTTAGCGTCGAGAACCTGCTGGATCGCGACTACACCACGGTGTGGGGACAGCGTGCGCCGCTGTTCTACAGCCCGACCTATGGCTCGCCGTCGCTGTATCAGTACAAAGGCCGGGGTCGCACCTTTGGGCTGAACTATTCGGTACTGTTTTAAGTCTTCATTCTTGCCCGGTGTGACGCCGGGCAAGCCTCACTCAATCTCACTTTTTCCTCCTGTCGCCGCTAAACACGCTGTGCCGTTACATAATGTAAACAATACCTAAACGAATACGCTCAGTTTTGTCAGGTACATGCCGATAGTCTTTATGTACGTACATTTAATGCACAAAGCATTTTCGTTTTAACGACCAGGCGGAACAAAAAATGACCATTACACAGCGACTTTTCCTGACCTTCTCCCTCCTTGCCGCCTCACTGGCTGTTCTGGCTATGGTGGCGATCACGGTGGTAACAGGATTTCAATCACGCTTCGATTACGTGCAGAGAAATACAATTCCTTCTATTACCGATCTTAATAAGCTTGTCGATAGCAGCAATGCCCTGACACTGCTGCTTTATCGCCATCAAAGTGCGACCGATCAACGCAAGCAGGCCCAGTTTGAGAAAGATATCGCTGGCGTGATTGCGGATCTGAAAAAGCAAAACCAGTATTACTTTGATCACGACCTTTCCAGTGCTGAAGACAAGGCCCTGAGCGAAAAAGCCTTTGCGGAGATAAAAGAAGCGGAAGCCAGGCTGCCGACCTTTTTTGCCGGGTCACGGGCACAAAATGATGCCATCGCGTTGGGCGCGATCCAGGGAGACAGTGGTGTGGGCCAGTCTGTTCGCGATCTGATAGCGGGGTTAAAGCGACAGCTGCAGCTGAATGTGGACATTGGCAAAACCTACAGCCAGCAAAACAATCAGGTTTATCAACAAACCTTGTGGGGCATGTCCGGCGGTTCGCTGCTGATTATCCTGCTGCTTGGCGCGTTTTCGGTGAAAACCATCTTCAGCATCCGTCGTCAGCTCAACGCGATTCGTGCCACCATGGAAAGCGCCAGCGAACGCCTCGATCTGACGCTGCGCGCAGATGAGTCGCGTCGCGACGAAATTGGCTTAACGGCCAGCGCTTATAATCACCTGGTCAGCAATGTGGCGCAGTCGTTGTCGTCCGTTGAACAGGCATCCCACTCTGTCGGCTCTGCCTCATCCCAGATTTCAGCCGGCAACGACGATCTCTCGGCGCGTACCGAAGAGCAGGCAGCGTCGCTGGAGGAAACGGCGGCCAGTATGTCTGAACTGAGCGAAACCGTGCGTCAGACGGCTGAAAATACCCGCCTTGCCAGCCAGCTGTCCAAAAATGCGCGTGAAATCTCGGAAGACAGCTCGGGCAAAGTCAAAACCATGCTGAGCACCATGTCCGATATCAAAAGCAGTTCAGCGAAAATCAACGACATTATTGCATTGATTGAAGGCGTTGCCTTCCAGACCAACATCCTGGCGCTGAATGCGGCCGTTGAAGCCGCCCGTGCCGGTGAGCAGGGACGCGGTTTTGCCGTGGTCGCCGGAGAGGTGCGTAATCTGGCACAGCGCTCTTCTTCTTCTGCCCGTGAGATCAAAGCACTGATCGAGTCCTCCATGCGCTACGTTGAAACCGGTGCCGCTCAGGCTGAAGAAGTCGGACAAAATATGGGCCGGATGAACGATGCCGTGCGTCAGGTAAACGATCTGGTCGATGAGATTGCGGTGGCGGCAAGCGAACAGTCGCAGGGCATTGGTCAGGTACATGAAGCGGTCAATCAGATGGACAGCGTAACCCAACAAAACGCCGCACTGGTGGAGCAGGCTTCTGCCGCTGCGCGTTCGTTAACGGAGCAGTCCACCACGCTGCAACAGCTGGTGGCCGCCTTTACCATCCGTTCAGCTCAGGTTGTCGCCGCTAAGCCGCCTTTAGCCGCCGTGACGGCCGCACCCGTGCTGAAGCGTCCACAGCTTGCGGCGGCAGGTGCAGGTGCAGGTGCGCAGGAAGATAACTGGCAGAGCTTCTGATCGTGGCGAAGCAGTGGCCCGGGCGGCCGCTGCTTTTAAAGGGTTACGAACTTCTGTGCAGCGTTAACGGCGTTGATAACCAGCGGGCAACGCGTTTGCCTGCCTTAATGGCGGGTTTTTCAATCCAGAAAAACATCACGGAGGCCAGCGCCACACTGATGCTAATGGAGAAGATGAAAATCATCAGATTGTCCGTCCAGGCTTTATCCGCCAGGCTGTTCATCAGCAATATCATCATCGGATAGTGGATGAGATAGAGCGAATACGAGATATCGCCAAAGAAGATCAGCGTGCGGTTATGACCACTTTCCGTGCGGTAACCCAGCATCACCGTGATGCTCACAATGGCCGCCGCCAGCCAGAAACCGCCATGCAGGCCAAACGGCTGCGGCCCAATCATCAGCGCTGTCGCAAACGCCAGTACCAGCCCCACCTGCAGTATTCTGCGCATCTGAGGATTCAGCTCAGGGAGCTTTTGTCTGACGATTAATTCAGCCAGCATCATCCCTAAGATAAACTCCATGCAGATGGTATTGCTGATAAGTTTGATCCACGCCTGCCACCAGTGCGTTACCGCCATATCAGGCGAAACCTGAGAGGAAAAGGTAAAACTGCCGTTGTAATACAGCTGAAAGCCCACGCTGGAGGCGAGGAAAATCAGTGCACACAGGAAGCTACGGTAGCGATAGTTTATGCACATCGCCACGGTAAACACGGCGTAGAACAGGATCTCATAGGAAAGCGTCCACGGCGGACCTAATGCGCTGAATCCAAAGGTCGGCCCGGGGCTGCTGTAATCCTGCAGGCAGAAGTAGAGCGCACAGGACATATCCTGAAGCGAACGGTCGTGATAAACCACCACGAACGAAAGCAGCCAAACCACAAAGAAGACCGGCCAGATGCGGAAAAAGCGTTTCACCATGAACGACGTCGGCGCTTCGTTAAACTGATGCGTAATAAAAGTCATGATGAAGCCGCTGATAATAAAGAATACGTCCACGCCCAGCGCGCCGGGGATGTGCCGGGTCCAGTGACTTTCTAACAGCGATGAGTTGTGCGCCAGCACCACAAGTAGCGCAGCCAGGCCGCGCAGATACTGGATTGAGACGATTTTCATGAGCGTTACAGGCCTGTCAGTTTACTCAATCACGGCGTTCGCCTGAACGAGCCGGTTAGGGTTAAGCGTAGGCCGTATTGTAAAAATGCCTTAACGATTATCAACCGCCATTTAGCAGCCAGGAAAAAAGGGTTTTGCCTGATAGCCTAATTTTGCAGAAAAAATGGCGACGATCGACGGAGTTAGGCGCACAGGATCAGAAGTGCGCCGTTGGGATTTCAGAGGGTTCTTAAACAAATATGATGACTTGAGGGGATACAGGCACTACGCGGACGCGCGCGGAAAGACGCTCCCGCCCATGGCGCGCCGGAAGATCTCAATCGTCCACATCCACAGAATATGCCCCAACGTCTCCGAGGCGATTTCCGCTAACGGCAGGTGCCACAAGGGCGGTGCCCAGCCGTTCATCGGCAAGATCACGCCGTGAAAGCCCAGGGTAATGAGCAGGGCAAACGCTACGCCCTGGCCCAGCGTAACGACCGGGAGGATCTCGGCCAGGGCGCAGTAGAGCAGGGCGAAGACGATTGAGAACAGGTGGTGAACCCCGGCAATGCCCCAGTTCACCACGTGACCGGAATAATGATAGACCAGGTTGCTGACGTTGATCCCCATATCCTGCAGCATCTCCGCAGGGGGAATCGCCCTGTCAGGCGTTCTGGGCGGAAACGGATTCTCCGTTCCCCATTTTACGAAGCTGGCAACGTTGCCGCCCCAAAACCCTGCCCAAAGCGCCGGACCATAATGCCGGTCGGCAGGGGACGTCAGACGAAACGACCTGTTCATAGTTAACCGCTCCTGCTGAGTAAGATAACCACTGTGGATTACTGCCCGTAATAGGCATTTGCTCCATGCTTTCTGAGAAAGTGCTTGTCCAGTAAGGGCTGTTGCATGTGGGTAATACCGGGCGTCAGCTGGCGGGAGAAAATGCCCATATAGGCGATCTCTTCCAGCACCACCGCATTGTGGACCGCATTATCGGCGTCTTTTCCCCAGGCAAAGGGCCCGTGCGCGTTAACCAGCACGGCAGGAATAGCTGTCGGGCTGATGCCGCGCGTGCGGAAGGTTTCAATAATCACTTCGCCGGTATTGTGTTCATAGTCGTGGGCTATTTCGGCCTCCGTCATCAGCCGGGTGCAGGGAATGGCCCCGTAAAAGTAGTCGGCATGGGTTGTGCCCCAGGCGGGCAGGTCCTGACCGGCCTGCGCCCAGATGGTGGCGTGGCGCGAATGGGTATGCACAATGCCGCCAATATCCGCAAAGGCGCGGTAGAGCGCCAGGTGCGTCGCGGTATCCGACGAGGGTTTTTTACTGCCTTCCACCACCCGTCCGCTTTCCAGTTCCACGACCACGATGTCGTCCACCGTCATGCCGTCGTACTCCACGCCGGAGGGTTTGATGGCCATCAGCCCCTGCGCGCGATCGACAGCGCTGACGTTGCCCCAGGTAAAGGTCACCAGCTGATGGCGCGGCAGCGCCAGGTTGGCGGCCAGCACCTGCTCTTTCATGGCGGCTATGCTCATACTAAACCTCCTTCCTGCATTTTCTGTTCAATCCAGCGCCGGGCCTGCACGATCTCGGCAACCGGCTCCTCGGCTTTTTCCGTCCACATTTCAATCAGGAACGATCCGCGATAGTTCAGCGCCTTAAGCGTGCGGAATACGCCGACAAAGTCCACGCAGCCCTGACCAAAGGGGACGTCCCGAAACTGGCCCGGCGAGCTTGCGGTCACGGGTTGGGTATCCTTCAAATGAATCGCGGCGATGCGATCAATACCCAGGGTCAGTTCGGCGGTGACATCATTGCCCCAGGCGCTGAGATTGCCCACGTCCGGATAAACGGAAAACCATGGAGAAGCCTGCTGCTGCTCCCAGACTTTCCACTTGCTGATAGCGTTCATAAACTCGGTATCCATGATCTCAACCGCCAGCATCACCTGCGCCGCGGCGGCGCGTTGCACCGCACGTGACAAGCCTTCGGCAAAGCGCGCTACGGTGCCATCATCGTGAGGTTCGTAATAGACGTCGTAACCGGCAAGCTGAATCGTGCGGATCCCCACGTCCTTTGCCAGTTGGATGGCGCGATCGATCAGATCGTCTGCCCGCTGGCGGATCGCCGGATCGTGACTGCCAAACGGAAAGCGGCGATGCGCCGACAGGCACATGGAGGGAATGGTCACGCCGGTTTCAATCATGGCGTTGACCAGCGACAGGCGCTGCTCTTTGCTCCAGGTCAGGCGCTCCAGCCGCACGTCGGTTTCGTCTACCGACATTTCCACAAAATCAAAGCCACAGGCTTTTGCCAGCGCCAGTCGTTCAGGCCAGGTGAGGTTAGCGGGCAGGGCTTTCTCGTAAATACCTAACGGATGCTGGCGTTTCATACTGTTCCCCAAATGCTGGCAATGGCCTGATGGAATTCCGCTGCGCGTTGAATGCCGCTGGCGGGATCGCTGAGGGCGCGCCCGGCGATAAACGCTTTCACGTCAACGTCTTTAAATTGCGCAAGATCCTGAGGCGTAATGCCGCCCGTGATGGAGAGCGCAAAACCCAAATCCGACAGGGCTTTCATGGTATCCAGGTCATGCTGATTCCATTGCTGCCCGCTGGCCTGGGCATCCCGCCCCCGATGGTAAATGGCCTGTTTCAGACCCAGTTGCCGCCAGCGGCGGGCATCGTCCAGCGTCCAGTGACCAAACAGTTCGATTTGAATATCGCCCTGGTGCTGCTGCGCCACGTCCAGCGCGCTGGCAAACGTCGCCAACGGTGCGGCACAGATGACCGTCATCCAGCTTGCGCCCGCCGTGAAGGCCATGTCTGCCAGCGTGCCGCCGGCATCCGCCACTTTATAGTCGGCCACCAGGGTCTTTTGCGGATGCTGCTGGCGCAGACGGCGCACGGCTTCGACTCCGCAGCTCAGGCACAGCAACGTACCGGCTTCGATGATATCGACATGCTGATGCAGCTGCTGTGCGGTCTCCAGCGCCGCATCCAGCGCGGTATGATCCAGCGCCAGCTGGAGTAAAGGCAGGCTCATAAGAGGGCTCCTTGTGCGTCACTCAGGACGCGGATCAGATGCTGATAACGCTGATACTTTTGCTGATAACGGGCATGCCGTGTGCTGTCCGGTAGCCAGGTGACGATATCCGGCGCCAGGGCCTGCTGGGCCTGCTGCAGCGAGGTGTAAGCACCGGTGCCGGTCAACGCCACCAGCGCCGCGCCCAGACAGCCGCTTTCGCTGATCTGCGGCACTTCAACGCGCAGGCCGCTGGCATCGGCAAACATCTGCATCCAGGGCGCGGAGCGCGTAGGGCCGCCGCTCAGACGCAGGGCAGTGACCTGAGGAAAGCGTTGCAGAATGCGGTTGAGATGCGTCAGGTGGGAGAACACCACGCCTTCGTAGATGGCCTGCACCAGGTGGGCACGCGTATGGCCCGCCTGCAGACCAAAGAAACTGCCGTGCAGGTCGGTCCCGGCGTTGGTGCCGTACAGAAAAGGCAGAAACAGCAGCGCGCTGCTGGCAGGCTCCAGCTCCTCGACCCACTGATTTAATTGTTGGTAGTCGCGGATGCCCCACTGCTCACAGAACCACTCCAGGTTTGCCGCCGATGTCGGGCTGGCTTCGTGGATAAGATACTGGCCTTCAATGGCATAGCGACCGTAAACGTAGGGATAGTCTGCTTCATCGCTAATGCAGTCGGTAATGCCGCTGGTCACCGACCAGGTGCCCATCACCGCGTTCAGGCGCGTTGCGTCATTCAGTCCCGCACACAGCGCGGTGGACATCACGTCAAACAGGCCCCCGACCACAGGCGTGCCGGGCAGCAAACCGCATGCGGCGGCAGCCTGCGCGGTCACATAGCCGGCAATCTGCGTTGATGCCACAATCGGGGGCAACGCCGGCACGATCTCGCTGATATCCAGCATCTCAGCCAGCGCGGGCGACCAGTCTGCCGCCTGCATGTCGTACAGATTGGATTCAGAGATGTTAGTTTCTTCACAGGCCAGCTCGCCGGTCAGACAGAAACGCAGGTAGTCGTGGGCCATCAGTACGCTGCCGATTGCGGCGTAGCGCTGCGGCTGATGCTGCTTTAGCCAGCGCAGGAGCGACACCGGATGACCGGTCCAGAGCGTCTGTCGGGTGAGAGGATAGAGTTTTTGCGGCATGCCTTCCCGCTGCCACTGTTGCACCAGGCTCAGGGCGCGACGATCGGAGGATAAGATGCCATTTCCCAGCGGATTGCGATCTTTATCCAGCAGAAACAGCCCTTTACCCTGAGCAGAGATGCCTAATCCAGCGACGTCGGCGGCATCCTGACCGCTGCGGGTCAGTACTTCGCGAATGACCGCTGCCGCCTGCTGCCAGAGCAGCGTCATATCGCGTTCGGCATAACCCGGCTCTGGTACCTGTACCGGCAGGTTTTGCCGCGCAACGGCCAGCTCGCGGCCCTGCCTGTCGTAGAGTCCGGCTTTAATAAAGGTGCCGCCGCAGTCCAGTCCCAGCCAGCGTTTCATAACGCCTCCCGTTTCGCAGAATCACAGCGGGCAGGCAGGGTCATTGCCAGCAGCGCAGCCAGCGCCAGCGAAATGGCAAGGCTGTAAACCCCGGCATCTTTGCTGTAGAACGCAATCAGCACGCCGACCATGTAAGGCCCACAGAAGCCGCCAAGGTTGCCCAGTGCGTTGATCAGGCCGCGTGCCCCGCCCGCGACCTCGGCATTGAACAGGCGCGGCGGAATACTCCAGAACACGCCCGCTGCAGACTGAATAAACACGCCACAGCCCACCAGCGCCGCGTAGGACCACCAGATATGCGCTTTTAGCAACACCGACAGCGCCATGCATAGCGCAAAACCTGCCAGTGGCAGCGCCACAAACAGCTTGCGCCGCCCGGTTGCATCCGAAAGAACAGAAAACAGAAACATGCCGAAGATCGCCCCGACGTAGGGCAGTATGGCCAGCATACCAACCTGCTCGACATTGCCGTGGGTCAGCTCTTTAAGAATGGTGGGCAACCACAGGGTGTAGCCGTAAATGCCGGTCTGATAAAAGAAATTGACCAGAATCAGCCGCCACATCACGGGCTCGTGCATGACCTTAAGCAGAGAAGCGTTGCGCACATTCTGCCCTTTGATCATCAGTTGCTCGTTGTGCAGGGTCGTAATCAGATACTGCTTTTCAGCCGGAGAAATCCACTTCGCCTCCTGCGGCCGGTTGCTGATGGTGAAATGCCACAGGGCCATGACGACCAGCGATAACACGCCTTCCACATAAAACAGCATGCGCCAGTCCCAGCCGGTAATGATCCAGCCGGAGAGCGGCGCGGTAATGATCCCGGCGATCGGGACAAACATGATCACAATGGCATTGGCGCGGCCGCGCTCGGCATCCGGGAACCAGTTGCCGATCATCGTCAGCACCACCGGCAGCATGCCGCCTTCGGCGATCCCTAACGCAAAGCGCAGTGCCAGCAGCTGGTACTGACTGGTTGCCATGCCGGTCAGTATCGAAATGACTGCCCAGGCCAGCAGCGACCAGCCAATAAAGCGTTTGCCGTTACCGTAGACGGCCAGCTTGCCGCCCGGCACCTGCAAAAACAGGTAACCAATGAAGAAAATGCCGCCCGCCAGACCGGCCATTGAGGCGCTGATGCCCAGTTCGGCGTCCATTCCGCCCGGCATGGCAAAGGCAATATTAACCCGATCCATATAGGAAATGATGCAGGTGATCAGGACAGGCGGAATGATCCGTAACCAGCGCAGGGCAGGGATCTTTTCACGGTTAACGGCAGTTGATGTCAGACTCATGGCCTTTCTCCTTGCTTACGCCAGATCGCAGGTGGGGATCTTGACCACCACTTTGCGAATCGGTCCTGGCGTGCCCACCGCGCAATTTGGGCGGTGGATATCCTGCGGAAAAAACACGGCAAAGGTGCCCGGCAGCATGCGCACCTGGGTCTCATGCGGCACGTGCTGGTAAAAAATAATGTCGCGCTCCGGGTCGTAAGGCTGATGCACCGCGAAATCCACAGGCTGCGTTGCGACGCCGATGACTTCTTCGCCCGTAACCAGGTACTGCACATCAATGTGCAGGCGGTGTGCTTCCGGGTAGTTCTCCTCGGCCGGAACGGTGTGCAGATCCAGTACCTGCATAACCCAGCCGGTTTCACTGTCCTGATAACGTCCCGCCGCCAGGGTGAGCAGGTCGTAGCGGGTCAGGCAGGCGATCGCTTTGGCGATCGCCGGAGGATAGTGACGCGGGTCGGTATTCGCGATGTGTCCGGTGATCATGATTCCCTCCTTACAGCGCCTGGATACGCGCCCAGACGCGCTCATCTACCGGAATGCCAAGTCGCTGATTTTCAGCCCGCAGCGGCGGAAACTTATCGCCGGGCAGGCGAATGGCCTGCGCGCTGTCGGCCCGTTCAGCGTTGATAATCGATGCCCGGATGCGGTCGAGCTTGTGCTGGCGGGTTTCACCGTCGATAAGGCGGTCAACATCAATCGCGATAAAGACCTGCGAGATGCCGAATTCATCGCCGTTGTCGTGTGTCACTTCGGTGACGGAGGCACCGTTGGAGAGCAGGGTGGCCAGCATGTCCAGCACCACCGACAGCGCGGAGCCTTTCCAGTAACCCATGGGTAAGATGCGACGGTTCTGCTCAAGAGTGGCCGGATCGCGCGTGTAATTGCCTTCATCATCAAATCCGCCATCGACCGGCAGGCTCTTACCGGCCAGACGGTTCACTTCCAGCATGCCGTAGGAGAACATCGACATCGACATATCCACCATGGTGATTGGCTCGCCTGGCACGGCGATGATCAGCGGGTTGGTGCCGATAGCGCCGCTTTTCGCGCCCCAGGGCGGCATCACGGCAATGGAGTTCGTCCAGCAAATGCCCACAAAGCCCTTTTCGGCTGCCTGCCAGCCATAACTGCCGCCACGCATCCAGTGATTGGCATTACGCAGTGCCACCAGCCCAATACCGTGATCCGATGCCAGGGCCATAGCACGATCCATCATCCCGTGCGCGGTGATGTTGCCGATGGCGCGCTGCGCATCCCACTGCTCGATCGCGCCCAGCGACAGGACTTTTTGTGGTTCCGCCTCGGGCACGATATGGCCAGCATCCAGCTGCTGAATAAACCGCGGGAAGCGGTTTACGCCGTGGGAATACACGCCGTTGAGACTGGTTTCGGTAAACATGCGCGCGCAGGCTTCGGCTTTATCCTGAGGCACGTTACGACCTGTAAGTACGCGGAGAAACTCCTCATACAACTGCTGATAGCTGATTCTCATACGACTGATACTCCCAGCGTTACCGCTTTATTTCATAATGTGGAATGTCATTTCAACTAAATGCTATGGGGAAAAGCCGGGCCAGTCAAAGAAATGACCGAAAAATTAATCAATAAAAATCAGTATCTTATATTTATTGTCGGCTTTTGTGATCTCTGGCTTATTCGCCAGATTTTGCCCACAGGCGGGCCGGTCAGCCCAAGAGAGGCTGACCTGATTGACGCGTGCGGCATCCCTGCCTGAGCAGACGGCTTAGGGCAGCCTTACCCGGTAGAGCGACGTGTTTGCGGTGATATAGAGTTCATTATTATCCGGCCCACCCAATGTGCAGTTGGATACCGTTTCAGGGATCGGAATTTTGCCTTTGCGCTCTCCGTCAGGGTTAAAAATAATCACGCCGTCTGCGCAGCTACAGTAAATGTCGCCGTGAGAATCGACACAGAATCCGTCCGGGAAGCCCGGCGTGACATCGGCAAAAAACTGGCCGGGCGACAGCTCGCGTCCTTTAACCTGATAGACCCGGAGCTGGTGGCGCCCCAGAGTTGGAAAGTCCACCACCGACATATCGGCAACATACAGCAGGCTCTCGTCGGGCGAAAACGCCAGCCCGTTAGGCCGTTGCAGATCGCTGGCCGCAATACTGAGCTGCCCGGAGGCGGGATCGAAGCAGTAGAGATAGCAGCCAATCACCTGACTCGGGGCCAGATAGCCTTCGTGATCGTTAACGATCCCGTAAGGCGGATCGGTAAACCAGATGGTGCCATCGGCGCGGATCGCCAGATCGTTGGGCGAGTTAAAGCGCTTGCCCTCTACTTTGTCGATCAACACGTTGACCGTGCCATCCAGTTCGGTCCGGCTGATAGCCCGGCGGCCGTGTTCGCAGCTAACTACGCGTCCCTGCCCATCCCGGGCATTACCGTTGGCATAGTTAGCGTGATGACGCCAGATGCTGAGCTCACCGTTGCGCTGCCAGCAGTACATGCGGTTGCCTTTGACATCGCTGAATACCACCGCATCGTGCTGCGGCAGCCATACCGGGCCTTCGGCCCAGATGGCAGGGGAACACAGTTTTTCTACCTGCATGCTGCTGGCCTCCGTTACTTCACGCCCCAAATGGTTTTATAGTGCTGCTGATAACCGTTTTCGGGGTCGTAGTTATTTTGCGGTCCGCCATCCCGGCTAATATTTTCCTGAGTAATTAAGTGCGCAGGCGTGACATAGCCGGAAGGCGGCTGGCCAGCGAAGGCGCGGTTGAACTCATCCAGCAACTGCCAGCCGTGCAGTTTTAACGGTTCTGCCACGGTTGCCGACTGGCTTTCACCATTGCGAATACGCTGGAAGGCCGAGACAGACCCGTCGCCCGCAGAGATATTGTATGGCGCGTTTTTGCCCCCCTTGCCTGCGGTTTTCAGCGCCGGTGCCATGAAGTCAAAATAGAGATCGTTAATCGCCAGCGAGTACTGCCAGCGGTCGCCGTACTTCTGTAACAAGCTGAAGGTGAGCGACGGCATACGGTTAGAGGTATCGGCCAGCGGCGTGTCAATAAAGTCGATGACCTTACACTCGCTGCACTTTTCAATTTCCTGCTTCATCGCATTGGCTTTATCCAGCGCGATTTTGTACAGCGAGTCGGTAAAGATGATGACCTGAGCTTTACCGCCTGATTTCACCACCGCGTACTGTGCCGCCAGGCGGGCAACCTCATTTGAGTCAGAAGTAATGTTATCCGTAATGCCGTACTGCTTAATCGGGCCTGGCTGTGGCTCCGCATGCCAGGCCATCAGCACTATCTTTTGCTGGACCGCTTTTTTGAGCGGCATTTTGGCGACGTTGGGGTTCCAGCCGCCAATAATGATGCCGTCAGGGCGCTGGGCAATAGCCTGATTCAGCGCGGCAAGCTGATCTTTCACCGATCCCGCACCGTCCAGCGTATCCAGCTTCCAGCCCGCCACTTTCGCCGCCTCGCTCAGCCCCTGCTGAACCCCCTGTACACCGCCATTTTTCATATCTGAGGCGATAAAAATCAGTTTCTTGTTCGCCTGGAGTTTCGGCCCCGTGGTAGGGCCGTCCCAGGTGGTGGCGCTGGACGTGGCTTTGGCGACGGCCGCGGTGGCCTGTTCCAGGTAGCTGTCTGCATGAGCGGGCAGAGAGGCGACCAGCATGGCAACGAGAGAAATACCAAATACCGGATTTTTCATAATGAGTTCCCTGGTGTGATGGTTTTTTGCTGTGGGTCAGGTGTTGTTGCTGGCGTGCTCTGACTGCGCACGACAGCTTTTTGGTTCAACATACGGCGACGCTGGGCGTAGCCGGCAAGCGTAATCGACAGCAACAGCGTGGCACCGTTAAATAAGGGTTCAACCCAGAAGGCGCCACCAAACTGCTGAATACCGGCGATACCAATAGCCAGAATGGCGATGCCCACTACGGTGCCCCAAACGTTAACCCGTCCCGGACGAATGGTGGTGCTGCCCAGAAAGGCGCCCACTAAGGCAGGCAGCAGGTAATCCATCCCGACGCTGGCCTGGCCGACGCCCTGTTCTGCGGCAATCAGCACGCCGCTGAAGCCGGTGATGACGCTGGAGGCGATAAAGGATCCAATAACGTACTTATTAACGGCGATGCCGTTGAGGCGTGCCGCGACGGGGTTACCGCCCACGGCATACATGCATCTTCCCAGCGGCGTATGCTCGGTGACCAGCCATAACGCCAGCGCCAGGCCCAGCACATAGAATGCGCCAATCGGAATGCCAAGGATTTCCGTGCTGTGCAGCGCGCTGAACGCATCCGGTAAATCGCCCACAATTTGTCGGCCGCCGGAGTGCCACAGCGCAATGGCATACAGCACCGTCCCGGAGCCCAGCGTGGCGACGAAGCTGTCAATGTCTGCCAGCGCGACCAGGATGCCGTTAAGCAGGCCATACAGGGCCGACAACACCAGCACCGTCAGCACCGCCATCTGCCAGGAAAAGCCATATTCCACCTGCAGCGTAATGGCCAGGATGTGCCACAGCACGATGCCAAAACCGACGTTGAGGTCAATTTTGCCAACGATCATTGGCAAGGTGGCCGCCAGCGCCAGCAGCGCAATTTTTGCCTTACTGGACAGAATCGCCTGCACGGTCAACATCGAAGCGAAGGTGGGGGACAGAACTGAAAACAGTAACGCTAACAGCACGCATAACAGCAGTAGCCCGTAGCGGGTGAGGATCTGCATCGACCACGGCGCAAAGCCATGCTGAGCAAGGCTGACCCGTTGTTCGAGCGCGGTGGACTTCACCGAGGTTTTAGACATTTCGTTTCTCCTGACTGCCTGTTCAGACGGTAGCTAATGGAGCAGCAGAACTGGCCGAGGCCAGCTCCAGTAAACCTGCAAACGTAACCTGTTCATTTCTCAGCTCACCCACCACCTGGCCCCGGTTAAACACCAGCGCGCGGTTGCAGATATGAGCAATTTCTTCAAGGTCATTGGAAATCACCAGCACCGCCACGCCTTCGGCGAGGGCTTTATTGAGCAGGTGATAAATCTCTTCGCGTGCGCCGACATCCACGCCAGCGGTAGGATCTTCAAGAATCAGTAGCGGCGCGTTGAGGTGCATCCAGCGGGCCATGACCACTTTCTGCTGGTTGCCGCCGGACAGGGCGCTGATATCCAGGTTGACGTCTTTGGGACGCACGTCGAACAGCTGGACTTTCCACCAGCTGGCGCCTACCTCGGCGCGGCGACCATAGTGCGATATCAGCCGATGACCGCTGGCGCAGGGGTTAATAAACAGGTTTTCACGCACGCTCATCGACATCACCAGACTTTCGCCCGTGCGGTCGCCTGCAACCAGTGAGATGCCCGCTGCCATCGCCTCACGGGGAGAGCGTGGGTGGCAGGGGTTGTCGCGAAAAATAACCTGTCCGCTGGTGGCCTGCTTCAGGCCAAACAGCATTCGGCCTATTTCTTCCTGACCGGCTCCGCGCAGTCCTGCCAGCGCCAGCATCTCGCCTGGCTGCAGGCTAAAAGAAACCGGCCCGACTTCGTCAATGCACAGCTGATTCAGCGACAGCACCGGCGGCCGCGCCTCGGGCAGCACGAGGCGCTGGTTACTCTCCAGCGCCTCGCCCACAATCATTTCCACCAGATCGTGAAGCTTGTAATCTGCCGTGACGCCTTCCGCAACGCGTTTACCGTCTCGCATCACGCAAATACGGTCGGCAATTTCGATCACCTCATCCAGGCGATGTGTCACGTAAATCATGCCGACGTTGCGGCTTTTCAGGCGTTCAATCACGCCAAACAGGTGGCGCACGTCGTTGGCGGGCAGCGAGGCGGTGGGCTCATCCAGCACCAGCACTTCGGCGTTGACCGCGACGGCACGGGCGATGGCCAGCAGCGATTTCTCTGTCCGCGACAGTTCAAACACGCGGGCATCGGGGTCCAGCTGAATACCGACTTCCTCCAGCGCCGAACGCGCCCGCTCACGCACCGCCCGCCAGTTGACCAGGCCAAAGCGGCGGTTGAATCCCATCACCAGTGCCATATTTTCCGCCACGGTCATCCACTCAATCAGCCCCAGGTCCTGGTGAATAAACGCGATGGGCTGGCTGGTTGCCGTTTTCAACGCGGCGGCGGATGCCGTGACGTTTCCCTGAAAGGTAATCTGGCCCTCATCGCTGGTATACACGCCAGCCAGCACTTTGATCAGGGTGGATTTACCTGCGCCGTTTTCCCCCAAGAGCGCCACCACCTCGCCGGGGAAGACGTCCAGACTCACATCATTAACCGCGGGGTTGCCGCCAAAGCGTTTGGTGATATGGCTGAGTGTAAGAACCGGTTTATCCGGATGAGGTTGCATTTCTGCCTCCCGTGACGCCTGGTGAGTATCGGCAGCAAGAGCGGCGACCGCTCGTTGCTAATTTCAATATGTGAAATACTATTCCAAAAAATAGTATTCCTGACGCCGGGGAAAAGCAAAGAAGGAGGGTGGATATTTATCTATAAGAAACAGTAAGTTAAAATATTGTTTTGAATTTGTGATGAACAGCGCACTTCTGTCACGACGAGAAGCGTGCGCCCGACCACACTAAAAAGCTAAAGATTCCCTGTCGGTAAGCCTTGAGTTAACATCATGCGTTAGCGCGTTCAGGAAGTGAGAAATGGAGAGGGTCGGTGGATGGCGGTGAAAGTGGATAAAGCAAAGGAAACGAAGAGCGATAAACCCTTAGGGACACAAAGCCTGTTTCGTGGCCTGCAGTTAATAGAATTGTTAAGTAATTATCCTAACGGTTGCCCGCTAGCCCATCTTGCTGAACTGTCTGGAATGAACAAAAGCACCGTACATCGCCTGTTGCAGGGGCTGCACAGCAGCGGTTACGTGACCCAGGCACCTTCGCCCGGGAGTTACCGCTTAACCACCAAGTTTATTTCAGTCGGTCAGAAGGCGCTGTCGTCGCTCAATATTATTCACGTTGCAGGGCCACATCTGGAAAAACTCAACCTGGACGTGGGTGAAACCGTGAACTTCTCCAGCCGCGAAGACGATCACGTTGTCTTGATCAACAAGTTAGAACCTACTACGGGCATGATGCGCACCCGCGCCTACATCGGTCAGCATATGCCGCTCTACTGTTCAGCCATGGGCAAAATTTTTCTGGCCTGGGGCAGCGAAGAGTACCTGCTGCAATACTGGCAAAACCATCAGGACAGCATTGAGCAACTGACGAAAAATACCATTACCACGCTGCCCGAGATGCAGCAGGAACTCAACGATATTCTTCAGCAGCGCACCGCGATGGATCGCGAAGAAAATGAACTGGGCGTCACCTGCATTGCGGCACCGGTGTTCGATATTCAGCAGCGTGTCCCTTATGCGGTTTCGGTATCCCTGCCGACGGCCAAGCTGCAGCAGATTGGCGCGAAGCATCTGATGGCGAAGGTGGTTGCCACGGCGCAGGCCATTTCAGAAGAGCTGGGCTTCACCGCCTGAAAACGCCCGGCCTGCCGAGCCAGGCTTAGTTTTCAGGGAGCGTGCTGTCTCCGTCACCGAGCGTGCGCTGCATCAGCACCGTATCCAGCCAGCGGCCATGCTTGAACCCCACCGACGTTAATGTGCCGGTCACGGTAAAACCGGCGGCACGGTGCAGGGCGATAGAGGCCACATTGGCACTGTCACCTACGTTTCCCACCATCTGGCGAAAGCCGCGGGACTCAGCCCAGTGAATAGCATGGGCCAGCAGGCGTTTGCCAATGCCTTTTCCCTGGAACGCGGGCGCAATATACAGGGAATCCTCCAGGGTGAAACGATAGGCATAACGGGGCCGGTAAAAGCCCAGATAACAGTAGCCACAAACCTGTCCTTCACTGAGGGCGACGAACCAGGGCAGCCCGGCGGCGCGAAGTTTTTCCAGCCGGCTGGCTATCTCTGCCTCGTCGGGCGGGACGATTTCAAAACTGCCCGTGCCCTGTAATACGTGATGGGCGTAAATCTGTTGTATTGCCGGAACGTGGCTGTCTTCTGCCAGTATTATTTCCATTTCACTGTCTCCCTGCCTGTTAGCGTCGCGAAAGGGCATTGTCATCAGAATAAAAACGACCGGACATCGCGCTTCACCAGCAGAGGCCCGGTTGGCTGCACCGGACGCGGTAAGGCGCAACGCCTCCCACCATACAACCGGGCCAGACACGACCGATCCCGAACAAGAATACGCGGATTACACAGCCAAATTCCAGCGCCTGTAAGCCTCATCAATCGCCTTTGTGCCCTGCAAAAAGCATTTGGGCAGATCGATGTGCGGGTAGCGCGTTTTATAGCGTCTGCGGTTTCCCGGCGTTATCAACGCGATGTGCTTTATCATCGCCCAGTTCACCTTATCCACACTGCCCTCAAGTGCGCCCGGCCGGTTGGCACTGGCGTAACAGCGTCTGACGTAACGCAGCAAGCTGACGGGCATTGGGACATCAAGCAGAATATAGCCGGTTGCTCGCGCCAGTCGTTCGTTAAGACAGGCTGTGTAGTTGCCGTCCATTACCCAACAATCCCGGTGAATAGCCTGATGATGTAAATGCAAAAACTCAGCCTTCTCTCTTGGCTGCCAGTGGGTATTGGGCAGGTGATAAAGTTGGTCAAGATGAATGGCAGGCAGGGCGGTGTGATGTGAGATCGCGGTCGCAAGCGTTGATTTTCCGCTGTTAGACGGCCCCATAATGCAGATGCGTGGCCCCAGATCCTCAAGACTGATTAACGCATTCATGGCGACGGTCCTAGTAGAAGGTGTGGTGGATTGCCCTCAGCCCGACGGGCAGAAGGGCAATCCAGCAGAATTAGACTGAACCTTCTTTTTCGATCACCAGCACTCGCGCTTCACCCTGGGGATGGGCGACATGCTCGGTACCGATACTGGCATAGAAAATATCGCCCGTTTCGAGACGAATTGTCTTCGTTTCTCCCGCTTCCTTGTAATGCATGTCAACGCAACCATCCATAACGGCAAACACTTCCTGGCCATCATTGATATGCCATTTGTAAGGCCTGTCTGTCCAGTGAAGGCGCACGGTTGTGCCTTCAAAATTAGCAATGTCGAGGGCGCCCCAGGCCTTTTCGGCTGAGAAAGCTTTGCTGACGTAGGTTTTCATTTTTTTCCTGACAGTCTGAACGCGTGTGATACGGTTATATCGCATCACATGAGGCATGATTTGCAAAATATTGCGCATATTGCTGGCAGAGGAAGGGGAGGTCACTCGCACGGGGCCAGGTGAGCCAGCGCGGCACGCCGGGGCGCTGCCACGTGCACGATAAAACCAGCCAGCCGGATGCGGTCACCTGCCCGGCTGGCATGAAGGCGGAATCAGAAGTTCACGTTAGCGCTGATTCCACCCACAAAGGCATCTTTCACCTCACTGACGGCGCCCGGCGCAACAACGTATTGCAGGTTAGGACGCAACTGCAGCCACCTGGTCAACTGGGCGTTGTAGTAAATCTCATAATTGTATTCCGACCCCTCCTGGATGGGCAGGTAGGTTGGACTCGTAAAGTCAGTCTGGCCGCTGGCATCGTTCTGCTCACGCAGCGAGCGGGTATAGGCGCTGTTAACGTGAATACGCGCGGCCCCCACACCCATCTCATCCTGCGGACGGGCATCAAACGGCCCTTTCCAGGTGAAGCTGATGGACTGGTAGTTATCTGTTTTAGAGGTTTTATGATCGTTCATGACCGCCTGAAGGCTGACGCCCAGGCCACGGCTGGCATCACCGCCTTGTGCCGTAAGCTGCTGCTGTAACAGCACATAGCCGCCGTAGGCATGGTCTTTGCTCTGATAGGCGCCATCACGCCAGCTGCCGTAGTTATCGCCATTTGCCGACGAGTAGTAGTAGCCGATGCGATAATTACCCGGCAGCTTCTCCGGTCCGAAAGTCGGTTTCCAGCCCAGTTCGACCGGCACCAGATTGCCTTCAGAATTGCTGGTATCAAGACGGAAGCCGTCGCCCCGGTCGTAGTTCGCGCGGTTCTGATTATAGAAACCAACCTGGAAAAAGACCTCAGGGGTAAAGTTAACCTTCACCCGTCCGCCCCACTGGGATACCGGCCAGTTGAACCAGCGATCGCCCCGCCAGTTACCGGCCTGACCGCTGCCGAATGCCAGGTTCTGAAACTTGCTGTCGAAATTATCGAAGTCTTCTCCGACGGTGACGCGGCCGGCTTTAACATTCACTGTGTTATCGAACAGGCCTTTGCTTAACCAGAACTGCGTCAGTCGCCAGGTCTGGCCGCGGCCGTAGACTTCCTGTGTCGAAGAGAGCATCCCGGTGCGACGGTCGGCAACCTGATCGGAGATGTTGCGACCATTACGATCGGTGATGGTCACCTGGAACTGAGTATCCTGCCAGTCGAGGAGTTTTTGCAGATCAAAATTGGCCCCGAAAGCCCACTGATCGCTGTAACGCATCGAGGTATGGGTATCGGCGCCGCCGCCCAGATTAGCGGCGCTTTCCATGGTGTAATTAACGTCTAATTTAATGCCGTCTTGTTCCAGCTGTGTTCGCGAACCGTTCCAGTCACCAAACAGATAAGGTGAATCGTAGCTGAAGGCATCGGCGGCCAGCGCGGAGGCGCTTAGCATCGTAAACATCAGGGTGCCCGCGGCCAGGCGAGGCATAAACTGCACTGCTTTTTGCATATTCATAATCGTTATTCTTGTGTGAATGACAGTAATTGACAGGGCAGAGAATAATGCTGACTAAATGTCAATTTTTGCAAATCCGTGCGTATATAACGTCAAGATAATAAGTAATTAACGCAAGTGTGACAGGTCTCTCTGAACGAATATGTTTTTAACAGAAAAGGCATTTATTGCGAGGCAGCGTAAAAAAAGGGATGCCGGAGCATCCCTTTCGCCTCAGGCTTTGCTGGCGCGGGAGAGTTCTTCAATCTCCTGCTTACTTAAGGCCAGTTCCGTTGCCTTTACCAGTTCATCAAGCTGTTGCAGGGAGGTGGCGCTGACGATAGGTGCCGTAATACCCGGACGGGCAATCAGCCAGGCCAGTGCAACCTGAGTAGCCGAAGCATCATGCGAGGCGGCGACGTCTTCGAGCGCCTCAACAATCCGCAAGCCGCGTTCATTCAGGTATTTATCCACAATGCCCTGGCCGCGCTGACTTTTCGCCGCATCCTGAGGTTTCTTGTATTTACCGCTCAGAAAGCCGCTGGCCAGCGCATAGTAATTGATCACGCCAAGGTGGTTGTCGCGTGCGACCTGCTCCAGTTCACTTTCATAACCTTCGCGGTCGTAAAGGTTGTATTCCGGCTGCAGGGTTTCATAGCGCGCCAGCCCCTGCTGCTTGCTGATATCCAGCGCCGCCTGCAACCGCTGCGCGCTGTAATTGGATGCACCCAGCGCCCGCACTTTTCCTTCTTTCACCAGTGCGTCGAAAGTGCCCAGCGTATCGGCCAGCGGCGTGGATTCGTCGTCCCGATGTGCCTGATAGAGGTCGATAACATCCGTTTGCAGGCGGCGCAGGGAATCCTCCACGGCCTGGCGAATATAGGCGGGTTTCAGCCCTTTTTTCTCTGGCGACATCTCTATACCGACTTTTGTCGCCAGCACGATCTTGTCGCGTTTGCCGCTTTTCTTCAGCCATTTGCCGATGATGGTTTCTGACTCGCCACCCTGATTGCCTGGTGCCCAGCGGGAATAGACGTTTGCGGTATCAATAAAGAACAGACCTTTTTCAACCAGCGCATCAAGTAGGGAAAACGAGGTTTTCTCGTCTACCGTCCAGCCAAACACATTGCCGCCAAAAGTCAGAAGCGGCACGTTGATACCACTGTTGCCGAGCTGGCGGGTTTTAAGCTGCGTCATAGCATTCTCCTTGGTTAAACGAATAAGGTATATCTTTCAGCTTAGCAAAGGAAAATCCTCGTTATTTAATTCGGCTTATCAACCCGTGCGCCAGGCGAATGCAATGTGCCGAGACGGATGAGAAGGGTGAGATGAATTTAGCCCGTATAGGGCAGATGAAAGGGAACGTCTTTTCATCTGTTTTGCCCGCCATCAGGCGCCGCCGATGCCAGCTGATAAGGCCATCTTTTCCCGGCACGGAACCTGACCTTGCATTTTTTACAGTCTGAAACCCATCTTAACCAGAATGCAAAGAATCGCGGCAGACGGCGAGGTCGTTTGGCGCTATAAAAAAGCAGGGGCCGGGCCAACGTGGCCGGAATATTGCCCACTGGAATCCGGAGGCATCGTGGCGCTACGTCTTACCGATACCGTCTTTACCTCAACCTCGTCATGCCGACGCCGGTTTCTGAAAAGCAGCGCGGCGCTGATGCTGGCGGGCGCGCTGCCGTTGCCGGTTCTGGCATCCATCCCACCTTTTCCCGCCCTTAAAACTGTTGCGGCGCAAAGTCATCGGCTGTTTGGCTTTGCCGTCAGGCCCGACAGTCTGCAATCCGATGCGCACTATCGGCAGTTTGTGGCGAGTCAGGCGAGCATTATCGTGCCGGAAAATGCGCTGAAATGGATGGCCGTCCATCCCGCGCGCGATCGCTACGATTTCGCCGGGCCCGATGCGATCGCCGCCTTTGCCCGCGAGCAGGGGATAAGGCTTCGCGGGCATACGTTTTGCTGGCACCGCGCCCTGCCGGACTGGGTACAGGCTATTGCTGATGAGGCTGAGCTGGAGAAGGTTTTGAGGCAGCATATAGCGACCGTTGCGGGCCGCTACCGCGGGCAGATTCACAGTTGGGACGTGGCTAACGAAATCATCAATCTCGCCGACGGACAACCTGGTGGATGGCGCAACAGTTTCTGGTATCAGCGGCTTGGTACGCGTTATATGGATATTGCCTGCGAGGCGCTGCACCAGGCCGATCCCCATGCGGTCATCTGTTACAACGATTACGGGCTGGAAAGTGACGATGTGAGTGGGCAAAGGAAACGGGCGGCGGTACTGGCGATGCTGCGCGACTTGCAGTCCAGACATATTCCGATTGGCGCGCTCGGCATCCAGTCTCATCTCAAAGCCGGTCCCCATCCCGCTTTTGGGCCGGGGCTGGCGGCATTTATTCACGACGTGAAATCGCTTGGCCTGAAGGTGTACATCACCGAACTGGACGTGGATGACAGCAGCGTGCCGATGGAGAGCCGACCGATGGCGGTTGCCGGTCTGTATAAACGCTATCTTTCGCTGGTTCTGGAGGCGGGCGTTGCCGCCATTTTAACGTGGGGCGTTTGGGATACGCCGCACCGCACGGCTGCGACACCGAAGGCGGGGGACGCGCTGGCGACCGGGCCGCTGCTGTTTGGTAAAGACGGCAGCCTCAAAGACGCCAGCTGGGCGGCGCTGCACGCGCTCCGCTCATCACCGGATCTCAGATGACGCACGTGCGGCTATCCACTGGCGATAACGCAGCGGCGTCATCTCCATCATCTGATGAGAGGCTTAACCGCAGAGCGGAACCTTGCTCTGCGGTTAAGCGATCAGAAGGACTGCCAGTTTTCCGCTGACAGGCCAGCGCTAGTGCTCTCCGCTAAAGGCTTCTTCAGCGATGGTTTACGTAGCACATTCTGACCTGCGGCCGGGGTTCTGCCTGTGTTAAACACCGCTACCGACTGGCGTAACTGCGTTGCCTGATCCTCCAGCGATGCAGCGGCACTGGCCGACTCTTCAACCAGCGCGGCGTTTTGCTGCGTGACGCCGTCCATTTCAGATACCGCTTTACTCACCTGCTCAATGCCGCGCGTCTGCTCGGCCGAGGCGGAGGCAATCTCTGCCATCAACTGCGTCACGCTGTTAACGGAATTCACAATGCTGCCCATCACATCGCCTGCTTCTGAGGCGTGCGTCGAACCACTGTTTACGCGCTGGGTGGACTGGTCAATCAGCGTGCGGATTTCCTGGGCCGCGCTGGCGCTGCGACCGGCCAGAGACCGCACTTCACCGGCCACCACAGCAAAACCACGTCCCTGCTCGCCCGCACGCGCGGCTTCCACTGCGGCGTTAAGCGCCAGGATATTGGTCTGGAAGGCGATGCTGTCAATAATGCCAATAATGCTGGCGATCTGTTTTGAGCTTTCACTTATCTGTTCAATGTTGGCGATCACCTTCGCGACGATTTGCCCACCCTGCGAGGCCATCACGGAGGCATCTTTCGCCATGGTGGTGGCCTGCTGAGCATTTTCCGCGTTCAGTTTTACCGTTGAGGTGAGCTGCTCCATGCTGGCTGCGGTTTCCTCAAGGGCTGCGGCCTGTTGTTCGGTGCGCGAGGAGAGATCGGTACTGCCGGCAGAAACTTCTGCCGCGCCGGTAAAAATTGACTGCGTGGCATCATCCACAGAGCGGATGGTGACAACCAGCGCACTGCGCATCTCTTCGAGCTGGCGAAGCAGTCTGCCGGTTTCATTTTGACTCTCACTGGCGATCTCCTGAGTCAGATCACCGGCAGAGATAGCACGCATGTAATCCGTCGCCATGCTCAGCGGTTTCAGCAGCAGGGTTCTCAGACCGGCCCAAACAGTGGCAACGGTGACAAGGGCAATGATCGCGATAATCAGCAACGTCCACAGCATATTACTGTAGTTGCTATCGTTTTCAGCGGCTATCTGCTTCATTAACTGGTAGTTCGCACTGCGCCATGTCTGATAAGCCTTATCCAGATTATCCTGAGCTTCCTGCGCATCAAGATTCCCGTAACCCTGATAGTTATTATTTTTCAGGAAGTCTACTGAGGCGAGCATTGTTTCGTGCATCTTGTTGTAAGCCGCCTCGACATTTTTTGTCACCTCAGCATGCTGACCCGGTAATGCGGGTGCGGTCTTATAAGCCTGGAAATACTCATCAGCTTTATCGGCGGATTGTTTTGCCACCTCCAGCAGTTTGGCAATAGACGCCAGTGACGCCGGATCTTTCTGGTTTTTAAGGAAGCGGATCGCCACGCGGCTGATCGTCACGCGGGTTTTAATCAGCGTTTGTACACTGTCGCTCAACTGTTGTTGCTGCAGCGTAAGTTGTTCAGTATGCGAGAAATTGCGCCCGGCCTGACTGACAGAGGAATAAAAAAGAAAGCCCGTAATGGTCAATAGCGCACTAAAAAGAAATAACACGGCAACAATACCCGTCGTGATTTTAAGGTTTTTAAGCATTGCAGTAATCCCGGTAAAAGGTGATACAGGTTTATCGGTATTAAAATGATTAGCTTAATAGTGACGCGATAAATAATGTGATCTATGACAATAACTAAGAAATAAAAGCGGCTTTTCTGAAGAGAGAAAATGTTAGCGAGCCCTTGGGGAACATCGTCTCAATGATAAAAGGCAGCGCGGCTAAAATGTACCATCAGATACATTATTGTGATCTGAGAATAATAAAAAGGTCCACGGTTTGCGCCCATGCGTCGTTATTTTGCACACCCGATGCCTGTATTTTCACGTGAATATAATAACGCTTTGAAATAATAATAAAAACCTGATGCCCGGCGCTTTTCTCCCACTGGCGTTATTCGTGCAAGCGATGCAGAGGTTAGCGGATGTCAGGCGTGCTGGCGCAATGGAGGGCGAACAATATTCTGGAAGGCTGCAGCAAGGGCGAATGCAGTTTATGACAGGCATAAAAAAACCCGCACAAGGCGGGTTCTTTTCACAACGACTTAACTGCTCAGGCTGTTGCCATCATCGCTATCGTAAGCGGTCGTGAGGGCATCAGCTGTTACAGAGCAACAACATTGCCAGCTGAAGGACCTTTAGGGCCGTTCTCGATTGAGAACTCCACTTTCTGGCCTTCATCTAATGTTTTGAAATCGCTGCTCTGAATAGCAGAGAAATGTACGAATACATCTTTGCTGCCGTCCTGAGGAGAAATAAAGCCGAAGCCTTTATCAGCGTTAAACCATTTTACTAAACCAGTCATTTTAGTTGACATAGATGTGTCCTTTTCATTTTGAGCCACGCAAGGTGACGAAGATGGCCTGTTTTGCAGATTTTACTTATTGGGCACTTAGGAGGAGGCTCATGAAGAAGGGCATCTGGGAATGACGCTTGAACTGAGGACTGCTTTACTAAAACTGCTTTCATAAGGTCTGTGTTCCAAACCGATGTCGCTACACTATAGAGGTTGAACGTATTAAGCAAGGTTTAATTTTATTTAAGTCAGACAGGCAGGCGGCCATGTAACAAACCCGGCCAGCGCACGGCCTTGCGCTGGCCACGGCCCGTTGTTGAATAGGCCCGCTTATCCCGATCGCCACCACCCCATTCATTTCTGCTTTCCTGGGGTTCTGCCCATCCAGATCAATAAACAAGAATAGTTATCATTTGTATAATCCCTTTCTGCTGTTACCGGAACGGATAAGGCCATGCAAATTACACCAGGTACAACCTATCGCATCAGGGGATACCAACATTCTATTCATCCCGCCTGGCGGCAAAAATTATTAACTATGGGCATGTTACCCGGCACGCTGATTGAGGTCGTTCGGATCGCACCGCTGGGCGATCCCGTGCAGGTCCGCACGCGTCGCGTGAGCCTTGCGGTCAGGCAGCAGGACCTGGCGTCCGTCATGCTGGAAGAAATACGCTGATGAAAACATTGACTCTAGGCCTGATTGGCAACCCAAATACCGGCAAAACCACGCTGTTTAACCAGCTTACTGGCGCACGTCAGCGCGTCGGCAACTGGGCCGGCGTCACTGTCGAACGTAAAGAAGGGCAGTTTTTTACCGCCACAACGGATGTGCGACTGGTGGATTTGCCAGGCACCCGCTCGCTCACCACCTGTTCGGCGGACGGCTCTGTTGATGAAAGCATCGCCTGCCGATACCTGTTTGACGATCACGCCGACCTGATTGTGAACGTGATCGACAGTTCAAACCTGGAGAGCCATCTTTTCCTGACGTTTCAGTTACTGGAACTGGGGGTTCCCTGCATTGTGGCGCTGACTATGCAGGACATTGCGGCCAGCCATAACATTCGCATTGATATCGCTGCACTCTCAGCCCGTCTGGGCTGTCCGGTTGTCACCCTGACTTCTACCCGTGCTGACGGCATCGCTAAGCTGAAAGACGCCATTGATAGCTGGCAAAAAGAGATCGCGCCGCCGCCGGTGGTGTACCCGTCCGGGATCGAAGCAGCGATTTCCCGGCTCCGCGCTATGATGCCCGGCGAGATCAGCACGCAAAAACAGCGCTGGCTGGCGTTACAGCTACTGGAAGGCGATGTTCACAGCCGTGAGGTTTGTCCTGCGGCCGTAGCGCATTTGCCCGAGATTGTTGAGGCGGCTGGCGGCGATCCAGCGATGGTGATCGCCGACAGCCGTTATCAGGCCATTGCGACGCTCTGTGCCGCCGTCAGTAATATTCAGCAGTCGGCGCCGGGCACGCTGACTGAAGGACTGGACAGCATCGTGCTCAACCGGTGGGCAGGTATTCCAGTTTTTCTGGGTGTGATGTACCTGATGTTTGTTCTGTCGATCAATATTGGTGCCGCCCTCCAGCCACTATTCGATAGCGGTTCGGTGGCGCTGTTTATTCATGGCACGCAATGGCTGGGTTTTCACTTTCACTTTCCCGACTGGGTGACGGTGTTTCTGGCACAGGGAATCGGTGCCGGAATCAATACCGTGCTACCGATTCTGCCGCAGATTGGCCTTATGTATCTGTTTCTCTCTTTTCTGGAAGATTCCGGTTACATGGCGCGTGCGGCATTTGTTATCGATCGCCTGATGCAGTCGCTGGGCCTGCCCGGTAAATCCTTTGTTCCCTTAATCGTCGGCTTTGGCTGCAATGTGCCATCCGTTATGGGCGCCCGCACGCTCGACACACCCCGTGAGCGCTTACTTACGGTGTTGATTGCGCCCTTCATGTCCTGCGGCGCTCGTCTGGCCATTTTTGCTGTATTTGCCGCCACGTTTTTTGGGGCTTACAGCGCCAGCCTGGTCTTTTCCCTTTACGTGCTGGGCATTGCTGTGGCGATTATCACCGGGTTGATCCTGAAACATACGCTGCTGCGTGGAGAAGCGTCTCCGTTTGTGATGGAGCTGCCCGTCTATCATCGTCCCCATCTCAAGAGCCTGCTGATCCAGACCTGGCAGCGCCTGAAAATGTTTATCATCCGTGCCGGACGGGTCATCATTTTAGTGAGCATGGTTATCGGTCTGCTCAGCAGCTTTTCGTTTAACGGATCGACGGTGGACAATATCAACCAGTCCGCCCTGGCCTCAGCCAGCAAAGTCGTCACGCCAGCACTGCGGCCAATCGGGATCACTCCGGATAACTGGCAGGCCACTGTGGGCCTGGTCACCGGCATTATGGCAAAGGAAGTGGTGGTTGGAACGCTGAACAGCCTCTATGTCGGAGAAGATGTGCAAAGCGGTGCCTTTGATCCGCAGCACTTTGATCTGTTAGGTGAGCTGGGCGACGCACTCACAGAAACCGGCAACAGTCTGCAAGCGGCGTTTCGCCTGAGCGCGCTGGCAAATCCTATCGAGGCCAGCAAAGGAGACAGTGAAATAAATGCCAGGCAGATGGGCGTGATGAGTGCGAAGTTTGGCAACGGCTTTGCCGCTTACAGCTACTTAATTTTTGTGCTGCTTTACGTGCCCTGCGTCTCGGTTATGGGGGCGATTGCCCGCGAGGCTGGAAGAAACTGGATGCTGTTTTCATTCTTTTGGGGTTTAAACGTCGCCTATTCCGTCGCCACGCTGTTTTATCAGAGCGTCAGCTTCCGCAGCCACCCTGGCGTGAGTGCGCTTTGCCTGATCGGTGTCGTAATGGTCAACGCTGTGGTGTTTGTTCTGCTGCGGCGATTCAGCACGCGCGTGAAGGTGACGCCTTTTTCCAGCGTGGCAACCTCAGTGGGTTGTGGGGGCTGCCAGGGATGCGCCAAACATCAGCATACAGGTTAGGGCGTTTGCCGTGCGACGAATCAGTGCCCGGAACTCGCCTCTGTTGCTGTTGGCGTGATGGGCGCAATGGTACTGATGGTCCGACGCCAGGGCGTTGTCAGTTGCCCCGATCCTGAAAACCACTGTGCCCGCTGACAACAGCCTTAATCACGCGGCAGTTGATTGGCCCTCAGCCTGTTTCGATTTAGGTACAATACATAGTGCGTGCTCATAGGCCCGTGTGAGCATGACGGCTACCGGCCAAAATGTGATGTTTAAAAAAACAGGCCGTTTAAGCAAAAAAGAGTATTCGATATATCAGCCGCGTGAATATTTAGCGTGGCGATATATCTTCAATACATCGATGCATGAAGTTAAACGTTAATTAAACACGATGGCGTCTTCTGCTTTATATATTTATTTAGTTGTGGACTTTGCTGTTTTTTTAGTTATGCCGCCTTTAGCATTTTGATGGCTATTATAAGGATATTCTTATTCCTGAGACAGAATCCCCACTTCCTCCCCGTAAGACTACGATTAAGAGAGTCCTGATTTCGCATTGTGGGGCGGTTTGTAGAGCCGGCTTATTGCGAAAACGATCCGCATTTGTGTAAAGTGGAATATACCATCCTTTGTGCATTTCAGACGGTATTCCAGGTCCTTTATAAATTACAGAATACTCCTAATTTATCTGTTATTGTTTTGTTTTTTTTGGTTTTTTTTATCACTGGAGTTCTTTAAAACATTTTGATACAAAAATTGACGATGTGCCTACATACGACTGATTTAGAGTAGCCAAAAATTGTTCAAATAAAAAATAGTTGGGACTAACTGGCCATCTCTCTGCATTTCATTTTAATAAATTTGTCACACCAGAGGTTATATGATTAATAATCAGCAGGGCCCTTTAGTGTCATTTATTGTGCCCGTTTACAATGGCGCCGAATTTATTGCGCGCTGCGTTAAGAGTATTCTTAAGCAGCCACAGGCTGAGCGCTGTGAACTGATTCTGGTGAATGATGGATCCAGCGATAATTCACTTGAACTGTTGAATGAATACCAGAATTATCCTGGTGTATTGATCATCGATAAGCCTAATGGCGGGGTTTCTTCAGCGCGTAACTGTGGGCTGGACGCCGCAAAGGGTACCTTTATTTCTTTCGTTGATGTTGACGATTTCCTGCCCCCACGTGTACTTGATACCTGGCTGATGCTCATGAAGGACGATGCAATTTTAGCCGTAGGCGAATCGCGTACGTTTTCTCATGATGGGGAACCTCTGTCAGAGGTAACAGAAAACGACACACAGCGCTGTATGAGTGCGGATAAGGCGATAAGTGAACTGCTGTATCACACGCCCAGGCACGGTCTTTGCGATAAGTTTTTCCGCCGAGACATCGTGCAGCAGCAGCAGTTGCGCTTCCGTGAAGATATCTTTAACTTTGAAGATCTGTTGTTTGTCATCAGTTATTTGTCTGCTGCGCGCCACGGGCAGGTCGTGTTTAGCCGTCGTGTGGTTTATCACTATGTCGAATCAAGAAACTCTGCCACGCGTTCGGATCTTAAAGAAAAACACTTCACCTATGTCCGGGCGTTTGCAGGAATTAAAATGCTGCTGCTGCGCCCCCATGAACGCTTTTACTACTTTTTGTTCCTGAAGGTGACCGCTTCGCACATTTACAAAGCACTGCACAGTAGGGAGTTCAACGCTGCGTTTGTTAAGCAATATATCGATCTCTACCGTCAAAATTACCGTGCTTATTGCGCCGCCGGTGTCATTCCGGATGCATGGAGCCTGTACTTCACCTTTTTCTTTCTGTCTCCGCGGCTGGTATCGGGGCTGCGTCACTTCGCACAGAATGTGCTGAGGGCACGGTCGTGAAACAGAAGCTACAAAACTCCCTGTGGATGATTATTGAGAAGCTGGTTGCCGTCTTTGGGCTGATGTTCGTCACCTCTTTTGTGGCGAAATACGTGGGGCCTGTGACGTTCGGCGTCATCGCAATTTCGATGCTGATATTCCAGTTTATCCAGTCGGTTGCCATGATGGGCTGCGACGTCATTCTGCTCAAACGCATTGCGCAGAACCACCGCTCTGGCATCCGGCTTATGGTGCCCGCCGTCATGCTGGTCTTTGCCATCTACTGCGTGTTGTCTGTGATTGGCATCATCGTGATGCGTGAGGAGATGAGTGCTCAGGCTTTTGTCTTTATCTGCGCCGCCGCGCTGGCCTGCCTGTTTTCTGCTATCGACCTGATTAACATCTATAACGAAGCGGTGTTGAATGCCAGGCTGAATGTCATGGCGAATCTGACCGGTCTGCTCATCAGTCTGGGCATTCGCTATGGAATTTCGTACTACCAGCTCGAACCTGAGTTGCTGGCGATTCCGATTGTACTGGCGACTTTTATTCCTTTCGTCATTAAAATTTGCGTGTTTGGCTGGTATCACAGGCATTCTCAGGTACGACCGCCGCTTCCCAGGCTGAGCCATATTCGCCGTTACAGCCGCTATATCCTTCAGGCCGGGCGTTCGCTGGTGATGTCGGTTATCGCGATTACCATTTATACCCGACTGAATCAGCTCAGCGTCTCTTGGTTTTTAGGCCTGAAAGAGGCGGGTATTTTTTCGGTCGCGATGACGTTGTCAGTGGCGTGGGTGTTTTTGCCTAATGCGCTGCTGGCTTCTTTCTATCCGGCTCTGTTTGCCGAACGCGATCCTGACGTGGCCGTGGTGCGGGCCCAAAAACTGCAGTTGCTGGTCATTGCCGTCTCACTTGGTGTGATCCTTGGCATCATCCTTGTCGGCCCGTGGTTTATTGCGCATTTCTATGGCGCGGCCTACACCGAAGCAATTGCGCCCATGGTGCTGTTAAGCGTTGGTGCCATGTTCGGTGTGCTGAGCAGCGTAATGGACAGATTCATCATCAAGTACAACGGTTATCGTTATCTGATCAAAAAAACGTTTTGTGTGTTGGCCGTGTGTCTGGCAACGACGGTAACGTTGGTGCCGCTGTTTGGCATCACCGGAGCGGCGATAAGCGTTGTCATTACCGAGTTTATGGCTTTCACCGTTCTTAATTATTTTTTCCGTGGTCAGCCGATGATGAATATTCATAAAATATTCATCCAGCCGGGTAAATTATGGTTCCTGATTAACCGTACCCTGTTTTCTGGCCGGTAAGTTAAGCTTTTATGAAAGGTATTATTATTTTTGAGAAATAATACCTTTCATCATATTGAAATACATTCATTGAGATTTAATTTCCTCGTAGATTATCTGTAGGATTCAGATAAATATTATTTTTATAATCCTGCAAACCTGCGGGAGGCGTACGTATGCTTTTATTATTTCATTCATTATTTTATCTACAGTATTTGATTAAGGTTAATTACTGATCTTCGTTGCCGGAATTATACCTGTTTATAGTCAGTTTAATTTAGCGCTTTTATACTGTGATCGTGGATTTATAAATAATTAAAAAGCTCATTTTCTCCAGGGAGATAAGGAATGAAGGCGGCTAAACAGCGCCAGTTTTCCTCTGTCCGATAGTGCCATGACGTATGCTGGTTACGAGGTTTTAAAATGAATGATAAATATTTATTCAGTATAATAATACCGGTTTATAATGCCGAGAAAACGGTGATGCGTACGCTGCAAAGCCTTCTTCTCCAGACATTTAAAAATTATGAAATCATTCTGGTCAATGATGGTAGTAAAGATAACTGCGCTGCGATCCTTGAGGAGTTCAAACAGTACAATAATTTTAAAGTCATTACTCAGGATAATGCCGGGGTTAGCGTCGCCCGCAATACTGGACTGGAAGCGGCATCGGGTGACTATGTTATCTTTATCGATTCCGACGACTGGGTTGACAGTGATTTCCTTGCTGTATTTCATCAGCACCTTTACTCAGGCATTCCACAACCTGTTGATCTGATGGTAGGGAACCTCAAGTGCGATCGCGTGGGCGACCTTTCGACTTACGGTTATTTTACGCAACCCGAGATTCCGGCCGTCCTGGGCGAGATAGAGCTCAGCGATAATATTGGTTATCTTCATAACAAGTGTTACAGAAAAAAAATTATCGATGATTTTAGTATTCGCTTCACTAAAGGCATTTCGATGAGTGAAGATCTCCTGTTTAATCTTAACTATTTCTACTACATCGATAACCTGTTTGTTTTCGACAGTGCCTCCTATCACTATGATGATGTAGAGAACTCGCTTTCAAAGAAACGCGTACTGTATGAAGAGCTGCTGGATCGTAAACATTACCTCAACGACTTATATCAAAGGCTGCTGGTTAAGTATAAAAACGGCGATATGGCCCGCTTTTCTACTGGAATAACCAAACGTAAGCTGACGCTGGATATGCAGATCGTGACCGCGATGTACTACACCACGCTGAATATTAATGAGGTGCGTAACAGCATCAAGCGTATCAAAGAGAAGCGTTATCCTGAGAATGTCCTGGGGCTGTTAAACAGAAGCGAGAAAGTGAAGTATCATGTCATGAACGTCAATGCCAGAGCGGCCTATCTGGTGCTGTATATGCTCTACAGATTGCGTTTTTTTTAAGATTCAAACTGTCGCCTGTTTTCATTATTCACTACCAGCCTTCTGGTGCAGGGCGGGGCATGTTGTTGTTTTAACTTTACCTGGTTTTGCGATTTCCGGATCGTCAGCATCAGGCGCTGTTTTTCCAGCGTCAGTTTGTTAAGGCATGCATAAGAGCGCGGGCTGTTGAATGCCGTCAGCCAACGCTCTGTGATTTTCCCAAATTCAGTCAGTGTCCTTGAGCGATATAACAACCCGTCTGGCAGGTCGTCACGTCCAGTTGAAACGCGGAATAAGAGCACGCTGGGTGGGTTTTATCGCTTTGATCAATGCCAGCATCGGGCAACGACCCCATGAGATTGATGGATTATGATACACAAGAGTGATTTATCCCCTCTTCAATAAGAGAAAAAACGTCATCAAGAACATCATAATAAGTGGCTTCAGACTCGCGTTCTTTCCAGATGTCGTAAGCTGAACTGTAGACGAATTCCAAAATAGCCGCGATAGTGTGTGGCCTGATGTCTTTTAAAGGATCGATAACCATTTTCAGTCAATCGCCACGGGTTTAACCGCCCTCTCAGCGTCAGTTGAAATGACTTAATGAGAGGTGTCCATGAGCGGTAAGCGTTATCCCGAAGCGTTTAAAATCGAAGCAGTGAAACAGGTCGTTGATCGCGGCCATTCTGTTTCCAGTCTCGCACTACGCCTCGATATCCCCACCCACCGCTTCACGCAGGGATAAAGACGTCAGGTCCGGATTCTTTCTGTAATAATGAACAGTCAGAATATAAATCAATAATTCTGAATCGAATGCATGAAACGCGTTTTGCCGAATTGGAAAGAGATGCAAAAGTATCAAACGATTCATTAAAATATTATTAAATAAAAAATATCAAAAAAACAATGGGTAACGATATCGGCAATCATTCCAATTTGAATTAATAGCAGCCTATGTAATTTTTTGTAATTTTTGCGCTTGCATTAACCGTAAAAAAAGCATAGAAAGGTTACAATTTAGCAACATTTAATAAAGTTTTACACTGACACACCTGACAGCTTTCACTTCTGTCTGGAGAGGGAAATGAAAAGACTTTCTGCGTTGTTAACCCTAAAATCTCTAAATAGATGTGCAGGATTGCCCCTGAGTAATTTAATGATGAATCAACGATACCAGACAAGTTCGAATATCGCTGCATCACAGGTTGGGGAATCGGCAGATGACCTTGTTATGTCATGGAGGCCACCAAAAAAAAGCGGAACCCTGAGTAAGGGTTGCAGCATACTGGCTTACCAGTACAGGTGGCAAATAAATGGCAGCGACTCAACCATATGGCATTCTATTCCTCAATATGCCACCTGCTTTCAGCGTTTTCGTGTTGAAAATGGCCTAATAACCAGAGGGTATTCTTCTGGCGTTTGTCCGAAAAGACCTGAAGGTGCGAAGTTGATTCCCAACACACCGGTATCAAAATCAACGCTTTAAAGCTACCTGGTCATAATATTGATATCAAATAAATCTGTCATGCCAGATTTATTTGATATTAACTTTCATTGAAGCTTTATAGTAAAAATTACTTGAAGGTAAAAATGAAAAAAAACAAAAAAAACATTCCATTATGCTTCGTAAAAAAGACACGCAACGCTGTTTTTAACAGAAGCATAGCGGCGCTCTTTTCAGCGCTTATCGCTTTTATTTTTTGTTTTTTTTCTGGCGGTGGTGCTTATGCCCAGTCTGCTGGAATATTATCTGCCACAGATAATCAAGACGACTATAAAGAAAACAGTGACAAAGCCTCTCATTCAGAGGGTAGTGCCCTGGCGCTCCCGACAATGTATGTGGTACTTGAATGGGAGTGGTTGCCAAATGGTGAAAACCTTGCGCGCAAGAATTATCAAGTGAAACTTGATGCCTGCAAGGGTTCCGGTATGCCTTTCAAAGCGCTTTCAGCACAAGATGAGGCCAGGCTGGGTAAGGGAGAGGTAGAGATATCTATTGATGGACATCATCAGGTTGCTAAGGAAGTCAGCTGGACGATGGGCGCTGAGGGTGAGGATGCTCAACATGCCTGTATGATTAAACTCGAAGAACACACAGACCAAAACGAAGTTAAAGATGCTGCAGAGGAAGGAATGTATCAGGCTATCGACAGCGACAGTCGCATTCAAAATCATCAGAATGCCCAGTCTGTCGGTTGGAAAATAACGGGAGAAAAGCAATATAAAGGTATTCCCTGTACTGCCTGGAGTAATGGTAAACAAGAGGTCTGTATGTGGTCAGGTGGATTAAAATGGGGTTTTGATGATTCAGCAATGGATACCGCGGGATGTTCTGTAAGTACTGCCGGTGATTTTCTCACGTCTATACCTGTTGACGCGAAGCCTTTAAAAGGGGCAATCGGGTGTTTATTCAAACTCAAGACATTCAATATTAATAAAAGCTAACTCACCTTTTTTATCGATTCCATAAAGCGGTCAGTCGTTCACAACTCATGGAGAAAAAAATGAAAAGCATCATGGTTCTTTTCACAATAATGTTCGTATTAACAGGATGTAGCACATCGGGTGGGGAGGATAAATTTAGCCGCACTTATGTTTCATCCCATATCATAGCCAACAAAACCACACAGGCTGAAGTCAAGGCGCTTTATGGCGTACCTGACGATCAAAGTTCATCCTCAGATGGTTCGGTCAACTGGCGTTATAGAAAGGGTGGAAACTTAAGTACTGCGTCAAGCGTCTTAGGATATATTCCGGGCGTGAGTGCCCTCTCAAGCGCCGTTGGAATGGCTTCGAGTGCGCAAGGTGCCTCTGAGTCAATGACAAAAGCATCCGGCAAACTGACTGGCAATACTGAGCAACATAGTGATTATTTATCCGTTTGGTTTGATAAAAACAACGTTGTAAGTAATTGGTATATGTAAAACTGGAAGTTAAAGAGGGTGAGATTATATGTCACCCTCTTTTTTAAATTTTTATTGCCAATGCTTTACGACTGACTTTCGTTTTTTATGAATAATTGATGTAGAACGGATTTCGTCGTTAGCGCTCTGGCACCGCGCCGCCTCAATCAGATTTAACCTTATCATTATATCCTAACGTCTAATCCTGACCCCGAGTTTAATCCAGTTATAATCAGGGCTAGCCAGTTTCGGTCTGGCTGAATTAAATGTATCCGGCAGGGAATTAAATACCCTGTACGCCCGTCCATCTTCAGTAATGCGTCGGGCACACATTGAAAGAAATGTCAGGCTCTGTTCTCAGGTGATTGACACTACGCTTTAAGACGTGTCGGTTGTGCACAAATTTATCTAAACAGCGATGAATTCCCTTTTCCACCAGAAAAAATCAGAGCCTGAAATCAGCGACTCGCTGCACGCCGTGAGGGATTCCTGTCTGCTAATCAACGGACAGGCCGCGATCACATTATTCCCTCATGGGGTTTTGCAGGGCGGATCCGATATCAGCGTCGCGCCTCGCTAAACCGCATAAAACTGTTTGCGGGCCTTTACCGATCGCCATTTCGCCCCCACATCTGCAAAATCAGCTGCCGGGATTGTCACGCCGAAATATAACCCTACTGGCGACGCGTGTCGTGCTTGCATGGATTGCCAGAGCATAGCGCTGTTCGTTGAATGATGTTGCTGCAGCTTGTCAGGTTCATTGAGCAGCGTGGCAGTGCGGATGGCGTATTGATGGGGGTTCCAGCGTTTATCGAACCCACGAGCTTGCAGTTATGCCCCAAAATCCAGATATAAAAAAACCCGTTGATATTCAGTGATATCATCGGGTTTATTTAACGTACTGATTTTTATGTCTCCGGACTGACTAAGCTATCCCAAGACAATAATATGGTGCCCGAACCCGGAATCGAACCAGGGACACGGGGATTTTCAATCCCCTGCTCTACCGACTGAGCTATTCGGGCAACGGGGCGCATTAAACCGTAAAGGCCGCAGGCCGTCAACGGCTTTGATAAAAAAACCACGCAAAACGTGACTGATTGCCTGAATTTCAGTCAAAGACGATGAAACTCAGGCCAGTGCGCCGTTTTTACGGCAGAGGGCGATACTCAATACGTCTTCCGCCAGGCGTTTCGCCACATCAACGTCCTGCACGTTGCGTTTAACCAGCAGTTTGCTCAGGCAGCCTTCCAGTATCAGTTCCATTTGATCGGCAACCATACTGGGGTTATCCAGACCAAGCGAGGTTAAGATGGTATGCGTAAATTGCCATGAGGCGCGCTTCTGCTTTTCTGCCAACTGATGGATGGGCTGATCGGGCTGGGGATAAAAACTGCAGGCGGCGATAAACAGGCAACCGGGAAAGCGGCCCTTGTTGACCTGCTCGTTTAATCCTTCATAGCGTGCCATCAGCTTCTGATCAGGACGCAGAGCGTCGTTCTGCAGAATGTCATGGCGCCACTGTTCAATCTGCTGGGCGTGAAACTGCAGTGCATCGTAGAGCAGCGCGTCACGATCGGGCCAAAACTGTTCAAGCTGTGTCAGGCTGAGCTGCATATCATCGGCCAGGATTGCCAGCGATGAGGTCGCCGCCAGACCGTTTTGTTCCAGTACGTTTAACGCATGGTCAAGTATCTGTTCACGTTGCAAATCGTTCTCCTCTGGTGTGCAAGCCTGTTTTGTTCAGCAGACTGTGTCCTGGTTCCAGTGTTGTTTACTCATGCAATTTCTGCAAATGCGCGCGAAAATCATTCGCCTTCAGGAAGCCGGTAATACGCGATTCCGGGATCTCTTTTCCTGTCGCATCAAAGAACAAAATCGTGGGTAACCCGAGCACGTGCAAATGCTGCAACAGCGCATTATCGGTGGCCGTGTTCGCCGTGACGTTAGCCTGCAACAGCTGCACATTGTTCAGGTTGTCACGTACCGCGCTGTCGCTAAAAGTATATTTTTCAAACTCTTTACAGGCCACGCACCAGTCCGCATAGAGATCCACCATGGTGATACGGCCCTGAGCCTGCTGCAGGGCCTGGTCTACCTGTTCAAGGGTTTGAACAGGCTGAAAGGGAAGGTGCGCGATGTTTTGCTGCGGCGCGCCGCTGCCAAAGGCCCAGTCCTGCAACGGGCGGGCGCTGATCAGGGCGGCGACCAGCATCATAATTTGCATCACGCGCCATTTGCCGCCGCTGGCGCGTAAGCTCGCGCTGAATGCCCAGGCAAAGAATGCCACGGCCAAAAGGCTCCACAAACGCATGCCCCACAGATCGCCCAGTATCCGCTCCAGCAGGAAGACCGGCAGCGCGAGAATAACAAAACCAAACCCTTCTTTGACGGTCTGCATCCAGGGACCGCTTTTAGGGAGAAAGCGGTTGCCAAACAGGGTAACGGCAATCAGCGGCAGTCCCATCCCGACGGCATACAGCCAAAGCGTACCGGCACCGGCCAGCAGGTTTCCGCTCTGCGCGATATAAAGCAGAATTGCGCTGAGTGGCGCAGTGGTGCAGGGCGAGCAGATTAGGCCTGCCAGCGCGCCCATCAGGAAAACGCCCGGCAGTGAGCCGCCTTGCTGACGATTGCTCCACAGTGCCAGACGCGTTTGCACGCTGGCGGGAAGCTGTAGCGAAAACAGGCCAAACATCGACAGGGCTAACAGGATAAACAGCGCCGATAAGCCAATAAGCACATAAGGATGCTGCAACGCCGCCTGAAAGCGCAGGCCCGCCGCCGCCACAATCACGCCCAGTAAGGTATAAGTGAGCGCCATTCCCTGCACATAGACCATGGCCAGCGCAAACAGCCTGCCCGGTGAATAGTTACGCTTACCGCCAAGGATAATGCCAGAGATCAGCGGATACATCGGCAACACGCACGGCGTGAAGGCCACGCCGATGCCAATCAGCAGCGCCCAGAGCGGCGAAAAGGGCAGAGGGTTGGCGCTGGCAGGCGCAACGGCTGGCGGGGACATTGTGGCGGCTACCGGGGAAAGGGGGATGCTGCGGGTTTCCGGTGGATAACAGAAGCCGGCGGCGGCACAGCCTTGATAACTTACGCTAAGGGTCGCTCCTTTCGCGGCCTGCTGCAGTATGATGGGCACGCTGAGATCCTGCGGGTAAATCTCGCTTTTACCAAAAAATTCATCTTCATGCGGCTGGCCCGCAGGCAGGGCTAACGGCGCAATACGTGCATCATGGGGCACGACCTTAATCTGTTGGCGGTAAAGGTAATAGCCCTCTTTGACTTTCCAGTGCAGGTTAAGCTGCGAGCCTTGCTGATCGAAATCAAAGGCAAAAGCCTGGTCAACGGGCAAAAAGCGGCTGGTGGTTTTGGGGGAAAATAAGGCAGCCTGCGCCTGCAGGCAGATAAACAGCGCCAGTACCAGTGTGATTAAGCGAGAGATGCGTGCAGCCATGACAAGTATTCACTGTCTCCATGTTGAACCGGAAGTACCAGCAGTTCTGGTACATCGTAAGGATGCGCGAGCTTAAGCAGTTCGATCAAGGCCTGCTGATGGGCTGTGTCGCATTAGAGTAACATCTGAACTTCGCTGGACTGCGCCAGTTGGCCCTGCCAGACATAATATGACGTTACACCCGGCAAGAGGGTGACGCAGGCGGCCAGCCTGGCCTGCAGCGCCTGTGCGGCAAGCTGTTGCGCACAGGCCTGGTCTGGCGCAGTACAGAGGATGATAACGGCGTTCATCGTAACGATCCTGTTGAAAATAACGCCGATAGTAGCACGTTCCCTGCCCGGCTGGAGTTACAGTAACAGCCCACCAAAAATAAAGCCGAACATGACAGACAAGGTGATAGCAAGGACGCCAGGAATAATAAAGGCATGGTTGAAGACAAACTTACCGATTCGGGTCGAACCCGTATCGTCCATCTCCACGGCGGCTAACAGGGTGGGATAGGTCGGTAACACAAACAGCGCAGACACGGCGGCAAATGAAGCGATGGCTGTCAGTGGCGTTACGCCAAGCGCTAACGCGGCAGGCAGCAGGGCTTTGGCGGTGGCGGCCTGGGAATAAAGCAGCATGGAAGAGAAGAACAGCACCAGCGCCAGCATCCACGGATAGGTTTTTAAGGTATCGCCCGCCAGCATCTGGATATCAGCCAGATGGGCTTTTACAAAGGTGTCGCCCAGCCAGGCCACGCCCATCACACAGATGCAGGCGCTCATGCCAGACTTGAATGTGCTGGCGCTGAGGATAGCACCGGTATCAATTTTGCAGGTCAGACTGATCAGCGTGGCAATAGTGAGCATAAACACGACGATCGCCTCATTGCGCGGCAGCGGTGGGTTAGCGATCAGGTTGACGCTTTCGCTGGTGGCGGTGGCGTAAATCACCACGGCGGCAATACCGGCCAGGAACAGCAGTACCGATTTTTTAGCGCCGGGTTGAGTCTGATAAACCGTCTCGCCGCGTAGCGTCACTTCACCTTTCGCCAGCCTTGCCTGATAAACCTCATCATCTTTTAGCTCTTTACCCAGAAAATTGGTCACCAGGGCGGCAAGAAACAGCCCCACCATGGTGGCCGGAATGGCAATCGCCAGCAGCATGATATAGCTCACCCCGCGCGGTTCCAGCAGCGTGGCAAAGAACACCACCGCTGCCGAAATGGGAGAGGCGGTAATGGCGACCTGAGAGGCGACAACCGCAATCGATAACGGGCGGGAAGGCCGGACGCCTTGCTCTTTCGCCACTTCAGCAATGACCGGCAAGGTGGAGAAGGCGGTGTGGCCGGTACCCGCCAGCAGGGTCATCATGTAGGTCACCAGCGGCGCAAGGAAAGTGACATAACGTGGATGACGACGCAGCAAACGCTCGGCAAGGCTGACCAGATAATCCATGCCGCCCGCCACCTGCATGGCGGCAATCGCGGCGATCACGGCCATGATGATTTCGATCACATCAAAAGGGATCGCACCGGGCTTCATGCCAAAGCCCAGCGTCAGGATCAGGACGCCTGTGCCGCCTGCGAAACCTATGCCGATGCCGCCCAGGCGTGCGCCCAGCCAGATCGCCATCAACACGATAAACAGCTCAATCAGGAACATCTGTCACTTCCTCAAACAGGATTAGCCGGTAAGCAAACTCATCCTTTTAACAAACAAAAAGGCACATCGTTTTGATTACGATGTGCCTTTTACATCAGTAAGTACAATTAAGCCTTACTGTTCGTTTTCGTCGGTGTAACGTTTGGCTTTATAAACCGGATACATCAGATTTTGCACAGAGAAAATATCGTCCAGCTCGCTTTCGGTGAGCAGGCCGCGCTCAAGCACCACTTCGCGAACGCTTTTACCGGTTTCGGCACAAATTTTACCGACGATATCGCCATTATGGTGCCCAATGTAGGGGTTCAGGTAAGTGACGATGCCAATGGAGTTAAACACATAAGCTTCACAGACCGCTTTGTTGGCTGTGATGCCGTTAACGCATTTTTCCAGCAGGTTGTAGCAAGCGTTAGTCAGGATGCTGACCGACTCAAACAGCGCCTGGCCAATCACCGGTTCCATAACGTTAAGCTGCAGCTGCCCGGCCTCGGACGCCATGGTGACCGTGGTATCGTTGCCAATCACTTTGAAGCACACCTGGTTTACCACCTCAGGCACCACCGGATTCACTTTGGCAGGCATGATTGAGGAGCCGGCCTGCAATTCTGGCAGGTTAATTTCGTTCAGGCCGGCACGCGGACCCGACGAGAGCAGGCGAAGGTCGTTACAAATTTTAGAAAGCTTCACGGCCAGACGCTTCAGCGAAGAGTGCACCATAACGTAGGCGCCGCAGTCGGAGGTGGCCTCGATCAGATCTTCGGCTGGCACCACCGCCAGGTTACTGACTTCTGCCAGTTTCTGAACGGCTAAGTGTTGGTAGCCATCCGGCGTATTCAGGCGAGTACCAATAGCGGTCGCGCCCAGGTTAACCTCCAGCAGCAGTTCGCCGGTGCGCAAAATGCTTTTCGTCTCTTCATTGAGCAGCACGCTAAACGCATGGAATTCCTGACCCAGCGTCATCGGCACCGCATCCTGTAGCTGAGTACGGCCCATTTTTAAAATCGTCTGGAATTCGTCAGCTTTACGCTGGAAACCTTCGGCTAACTGGCTGATGCCGTCGAGCAGTTTCAACAGCGAGCTGTAAACGGCGATGCGAAAGCCGGTCGGGTAAGCATCGTTGGTGGACTGGCATTTATTCACGTGGTCGTTGGGATTCAGATACTGGTATTCGCCTTTCTGATGCCCCATCAGCTCCAGACCAATATTGGCCAGCACCTCATTGGTATTCATGTTGACCGAGGTGCCCGCGCCGCCTTGATACACATCGACCGGGAACTGATCCATGCAGCGACCTTTGTTCAGCACTTCATCGCAGGCCTGAATAATGGTATTGGCGATGTCACGCGGCAACGTCTGCAGCTCTTTATTGGCCATCGCCGCCGCTTTTTTTACCATCACCATGCCGCGCACAAACTCAGGAATATCACTGATTTTGCTGTTGCTGATGTAAAAGTTTTCAATCGCACGCAAAGTATGAACGCCATAATAAGCATCCGCCGGAACTTCGCGCATGCCTAACAGGTCTTCTTCGATACGAATGTTGTTCGCCATGATAACCTTCTTGTTGTCACTGCTAACCATCGCAGATGATGTGTTTGTTTTGTGGGGAAGCGCCAGAACCGCTATTTTATCCGTATTCAGGCGGGTGAGCACGATCCTATTCTGACCCAGCCCTAAAGCGCGAACAGAGATCACCTTACTGGCCTTATGACGTTAACAATATGTGAAATTGCTCACAAATTTAACCCTGCAGCAAAAATTTGCCTGGCACGGTTGAAATGGGCGGCCTGAATGACCATCTCTGTATCTTGTTACCATCATTTTTACGCTGCCGGGTCATCAGCCGGGCAGCCTGACTCACAGGAGAATCCGGTGCGCTGGTTACCGTTAGTGATCTTTTTCGTACTGGCCTGGATTGAGATCTCGCTTTTCATTCAGGTTGCACACGTCCTTGGCGTGCTGCTCACCATGCTGCTGGTGGTTTTCACCTCCTGCATCGGCGTGTCTTTGGTAAAAAATCAGGGCATGAAAAACTTTATGCTGATGCAGGAGAAGCTGGCTCGTAACGAAAGTCCGGCGCAGGAAATGGTGAAAAGCGTTTCGCTGATCATTGCCGGTTTCCTGCTGCTGCTGCCGGGTTTCTTTACCGACATGCTGGGCCTGCTGCTCTTACTGCCACCGGTGCAAAAACACCTGACCTTAAAACTGATGCCGCATCTGCGCGTCTGGCGGGGGCCGGGTGCAGGCCCGGACAGCGGTTATACAATGGATGGCGAGTTCGAACGCAAAGACAGCGATCGCCTTGAACATCATGACGATCCAAAAGATCGTTAATCTCATCCTCTTAGCGCGACATCAGGTCGCGCTTTTTGTTTGTCTTCTGACCCGTCCGCGCGGTTTGTCTAAAAAGTCATCAGTTGCATCATCAGACTAAAAAAATTTGTGGGTTGCCCCCTTGAAAGTGTCAGGTCGCGGCCCTATCTCTCTGGTCACGAGGCCGGAAGCCACACAGCCCGGTATTCAACCCAAAAATGAATGATTGGACTTCTCAAAGGAGAGCTATCAAATGAAAATTCGTCCATTACACGATCGTGTCATCGTGAAGCGTAAAGAAGTTGAAGCTAAGTCAGCGGGTGGCATTGTGCTGACCGGTTCTGCAGCAGGCAAATCCACGCGTGGTGAAGTCCTGGCTGTGGGCAAAGGCCGTATCCTTGAGAGTGGCGAAGTGAAGCCGCTGGACGTACAAGTTGGTGACGTCGTGATCTTCAGCGAAGGCTACGGTGCCAAAACTGAAAAAATCGACAACGAAGAAGTCCTGATCATCTCTGAAAGCGACATTCTGGCGATTGTTGAAGCGTAAGTTTTACGCGTAATTCACTGAACGAAACGAATTTAAGGGAAATTTGAAATGGCAGCTAAAGACGTAAAATTCGGTAATGACGCACGCGTAAAAATGTTGCGTGGCGTGAACGTACTGGCAGATGCAGTAAAAGTTACCCTGGGCCCGAAAGGCCGTAACGTGGTTCTGGATAAATCTTTTGGTGCACCGACCATCACTAAAGATGGTGTTTCTGTTGCGCGTGAAATCGAGCTGGAAGACAAGTTCGAAAACATGGGCGCACAGATGGTGAAAGAAGTTGCCTCTAAAGCGAACGACGCGGCAGGCGACGGTACCACCACGGCAACCGTGCTGGCGCAGTCCATCATCACCGAAGGCCTGAAAGCCGTTGCAGCGGGCATGAACCCGATGGATCTGAAGCGCGGTATCGACCAGGCGGTCATCGCTGCGGTTGAAGAGCTGAAAAAACTGTCTGTTCCTTGCTCAGACTCTAAAGCTATCGCTCAGGTAGGGACTATCTCTGCTAACTCTGATGAAACCGTCGGTACCCTGATCGCTCAGGCGATGGAAAAAGTGGGCAAAGAAGGCGTCATCACCGTTGAAGAAGGCACCGGCCTGCAGGACGAGCTGGACGTGGTTGAAGGTATGCAGTTCGACCGTGGCTACCTGTCTCCGTACTTCATCAACAAGCCAGAAACAGGTGCCGTTGAGCTGGAAACCCCGTTCATCCTGCTGGCTGACAAGAAGATTTCTAACATCCGTGAAATGCTGCCAGTGCTGGAAGCCGTTGCGAAAGCAGGCAAACCACTGCTGATCATCGCGGAAGACGTAGAAGGCGAAGCGCTGGCGACGCTGGTGGTGAACACCATGCGCGGCATCGTGAAAGTGGCTGCGGTTAAAGCACCGGGCTTCGGCGACCGCCGTAAAGCCATGCTGCAGGATATCGCTATCCTGACCGGCGGTACCGTGATCTCTGAAGAGATCGGTATGGAGCTGGAAAAAGCAGCACTGGAAGATCTGGGCCAGGCGAAGCGTGTCGTGATCAACAAAGACACCACCACCATCATCGATGGCGTGGGTGAAGAAACCACTATTCAGGGTCGTGTCACTCAGATTCGTCAGCAGATTGAAGAAGCCACCTCTGACTACGACAAAGAAAAACTGCAGGAGCGCGTAGCGAAACTGGCAGGCGGCGTTGCCGTTCTGAAAGTGGGCGCAGCAACTGAAGTTGAAATGAAAGAGAAAAAAGCACGCGTTGAAGATGCCCTGCACGCAACCCGTGCTGCGGTTGAAGAAGGCGTGGTTGCAGGTGGTGGTGTGGCGCTGGTTCGCGTTGCAGCACAGCTGACCGAACTGCGTGGTCAGAACGAAGACCAGAACGTGGGTATCAAAGTTGCGCTGCGCGCAATGGAATCTCCACTGCGTCAGATCGTTTCTAACGCCGGCGAAGAGCCTTCTGTTGTGGCGAACAACGTGAAAGCAGGCGACGGTAACTACGGTTACAACGCGCAGACTGAAGAATACGGCAACATGATCGACTTCGGTATTCTGGACCCAACCAAAGTGACCCGTTCTGCTCTGCAGTACGCGGCATCGGTTGCTGGCCTGATGATCACCACCGAATGTATGGTCACTGACCTGCCGAAAGGCGATGCGCCAGACTTAGGTGCAGGCGCTGGCGGTATGGGTGGCATGGGCGGTATGGGCGGCATGATGTAATCGCCCCTGACGCTTGCGTCATAAGAACCCCCGATCGGAAACGGTCGGGGGTTTTTCTTTTGCAGAGGAAAGGGTATAAGTAGGGGCGCAACGGTTACGTTGGCACGGATTAGGGCAATGAATGTTCAGAAAAAATGCGTGTTTTTCTGCTACGCTGCCATCCGACACTGATGATAATAAATGGGGATTATAATGCGTATTAACCTCTTGCTCGGTCTTACGGCTGGTGCGTTATTGCTTGCAGGCTGCAGCAGCTCAACCGACCTGACTTCTGCTGGACAGCGCGTCACCTTTACCGATCAGCAGCCTGGCAAACAATGTCAGCTTCTGGGCAGCCTGACCGGCTCGCAAAGTAACTGGTTAAGCGGAGCCGGTGGCGAAACCAGCGCGCTGCGCGGTGCAGCTAACGACCTGCGGAACCGTGCTGCCGAAATGGGCGGAAACGTCATTTATGGCGCAACCAGTCCTACACAAAACCTGCTTTCAGCCTTTGCACCACTCGACAGCAAGATGACCGGCCAGGTCTATAAATGCCCTAACTGATCCTGCGCTGAACAGGCAACATTTTTTGAGACGACCGGCCAATGTGCCGGTCGTTTTTTTAGCGTTTATCAATGGCTTTTAGCCGCCAGTGCAACGGGTTGGCAGCCCGCTGCTCGGCGGAAATGAGGCTTGCGGCTACCGGGCTGTGTGCCGCCCGTGATTTATTCCTGCCGAAGTTGCAGATCCAGCGGGGTTTTACTGGGTTCCCCGCCGATCTCACGTGCCAGCTTCGGCACCAGATAACCGGACACCCGCGGCAGCAGGCTACGCATCAACGCCCGGGCTTCTTCATCAGAAACGAAGAAATGCGCTGCGCCCTGCACTTTGTCCAGCACATGCAGGTAGTAGGGCAGAATGCCGGCATCAAACAGCGCATTGCTCAGCGCCGCCAGGGTTTGTGCATCATCATTCACGCCGCGCAGCAGTACGCTCTGATTAAGCAGCGTCACGTCAGCACGTTTCAGGCGCAGCATGGCATCACAAAGCGCCTCATCAATCTCACGGGCGTGGTTGATGTGGGTGACCATCAAGACCTGAAGCCGCGTTTCCGCCAGCGTCTGACACAGCGCCTCGGTAATGCGATCCGGAATCACGACCGGCAGTCGACTGTGAATACGTAGCCGTTTCAGATGCGGGATAGCGCCCAGCGCGTCAATGAGCCAGGCCAGCTCATGATCTTTTGCCATTAACGGATCGCCACCCGAAAAGATGATCTCATCCAGTTCAGGATGGGCGGTAATATAATCCAGCGCGGCCTGCCAGTTACGCTTGTTGCCCTGATTATCCTGATAGGGAAAATGACGGCGGAAGCAGTAGCGGCAGTTCACCGCGCAGCCGCCTTTGACCAGCAGCAATGCACGGTTTTTATATTTATGCAGTAATCCCGGCACGACGCTATTTTGTTCGTCCAGCGGATCGGTGCTATAACCTGGCGCGTCGACAAACTCCTGACGGCTGGTCAGGACCTGGAGTAGAAGGGGATCCTGCGCATCGCCTTTTTTCATTCGCCGGATAAAGGCGCGCGGCACGCGCAGGGCAAAAAGTCGGCGTGCGTCGCCGCCAGCAGCCAGATCCGGATGATGGTCGAGCGCTAAAAGTTGCAGTAATTCATGAGGATCAGTGACAACATCAGCAAGTTGCTGCAACCAATCTTCTCTGGAAGGGGAATTTAGGGTTACAATGTGTGCCATTTTTTTGGCTATTACCAGTTAATATCTACAGAGGGCCTTTATGGCGACTTATCTTAGCAACGATTTCCGTCCCGGTCTTAAAATCATGTTCGAAGGCGAACCTTATGCCATCGAATCAAGCGAGTTCGTTAAGCCGGGTAAAGGTCAGGCGTTTGCACGTGTAAAAATGCGTCGTCTGCTGACCGGTTCACGCGTTGAGAAAACCTTCAAATCAACGGATTCTGCCGAAGGCGCAGACGTGAAGGATATGACGCTGCAGTACTCTTACAACGACGGCGATTTCTACTACTTCATGCACCCGGAATCTTTTGAGCAATACCAGGTTGAAGCAAAAGTGCTGGATGAAGTGCAGAAGTGGTTGCAGGACAACGCGGAGTGTATCGTAACCTTGTGGAACGATAAACCGATTGCGGTTCAGCCACCAAACTTTGTTGAAGCGGAAGTCATTGAAACTGACCCAGGCCTGAAAGGTGATACTGCCGGTACGGGCGGTAAGCCAGCAACGCTGTCTACGGGTGCAGTCATTAAAGTGCCATTGTTCGTGCAGATTGGCGAGGTGGTGAAGGTTGATACCCGCTCTGGCGAATACGTGTCACGCGTAAAATAACCCTGAAAGGCGCATCCTGTGATGCGCCTTTTTTTGAGTGAGTTCACCATGAAAAAACGAGCAAAACTTATCGCCTTGGCGTTGCTGGTGGCTTCTGGACTAAGCGGCTGTAACACCTTCCACGGTTTTGGCGAAGACGTATCTCACCTGGGCGGCGCAATCTCGCGCGCGGCTAAATAAGTTATTCCTGCCTTCCTTTTTTCGGCGGCTCAGGCTCGCGACGTTGCATAATCAGTCTATGCTTTAAAAGCTGTACCTATAATGCAACCAAAAAGGATATGGATATGTTGAAGAAAAGTATTGTTGCGATTTTCTCTGTGATGATGTTCTCTGCACTGCTTTCTGGCTGCAACACCACGCGCGGCGTCGGCGAAGACGTTGAAGCGGGCGGCCATGCAATCCAGCGTAGCGCGCAGTAACGGTAAAACCGGTACGAACGTTTTTCGTACCGGCCTTTCTCTAGCCCTGTTTCACCCAAATCAGCTCATCTACCGGGAAACCGGCCTGGCGTGCCTGCTGCACCAGCTTTTGTTTCACACCTTCATCCAACTGCGGCGTCCGTGACAGTATCCACAGATAGTGGCGGTTAGGCCCGCATACCAGTGCGTAACGGTAGTCAGGATCCAGCGCTATCACGTTATAGCCACCGTAGAAGGGCCCAAAGAACGAGACCTTGAGTGCCGCACGCTGTTTATCGCCGGTGAAGTAGGCTTTACCCACGCTCTCCTGCCAGCGCTGCTTTTTAACGTTATAGCCGCGATTAACGACTTTCAGGCCGCCATCCTCACGTGGGCTGTAATTTGCCGTAACCTGTTCGAGGCCGCGTTCAAAGCCATGATCCAGCCGGGCTATCTCGTACCACTGACCGAGGTAACGCTGACTGTCGAAGTTTTCAACGACGGTAACGTTTTTTGGCGGTGTGGTCGTGCAGGCGACGGACAGGAAGGCACTCAGGCTGGCGACCAATGTTTTCCATGGAGACATAAAAAGATTCCTTTGTTATTTAACCTGTTAATTATAGAAGCCGGTCAGTTTATTGGACAGGCTTGCGCCACGATTGTTTGCCACTGACATTACGAGTAGACTTCCCTCCCTTATTTGTATCAGGAGCCGTCACCATGAGTGAAACGACAAGCTGGCAACCTGGCGCTTCGATTGCCAGTTTAATTAAACGCGCAGCCATTATTGCTGAAGTGCGTCGTTTCTTCGCCGATCGTGCCGTACTGGAAGTCGACACGCCCGCGATGAGTCAGGCCACGATTACCGACATTCATCTGGTGCCATTCCAGACGCGCTTTGTCGGCCCTGGCCTGTCTGAAGGCCGCGATCTCTGGCTGATGACCAGCCCGGAATACCACATGAAACGCCTGCTGGCGGCCGGAAGTGGCCCTATCTATCAAATGGGCCGCAGCTTTCGCAACGAAGAGGCCGGGCGCTACCACAACCCTGAATTCACCATGCTGGAATGGTATCGCCCCCATTACGATATGTACCGCCTGATGAATGAGGTCGACGATCTGCTGCAGCAGGTGCTGGAGTGCGACAGCGCGGAGTCTCTCTCTTATCAGCAGGCCTTTATTCGTCACCTTGAGCTGGACCCGCTTTCTGCCGACAAAGCGCAGCTGCGTGAGGCGGCGGAAAAGCTGGGTGAGGGCGAGCTGGCCAGTCGGGAAGAGGATCGCGATACCTTGCTGATGCTGCTGTTTATGCTGGGCGTGGAACCGAAGATTGGTCAGGACAAGCCGTGTTTTATCTACCACTTTCCGGCCAGCCAGGCGGCATTAGCGGAGATCAGCACGGAAGATCATCGGGTGGCAGAGCGGTTTGAGGTGTATTACAAGGGCATTGAGCTGGCGAATGGCTTCCGCGAACTCACCGACAGCCGTGAACAGCGCCAACGCTTTGAGCAGGATAATCGTCGGCGTGCGGCGCGAGGGTTGCCGCAACATCCGATTGATCACTACCTGCTGGCCGCGCTGGAGCACGGCATGCCAGCCTGTTCGGGCGTTGCACTGGGCGTGGACAGGTTGATTATGCTGGCGCTGAAGGCAGAGTCGCTGTCGGAGGTTATTGCGTTTCCGGTAGACCGCTGCTGACCCTTGACGCCGTGCTGACAGAATGGCGCAGCGCCATTTAAGCTGATAAACAAGGCCTCAAGTGGGCCTTGTTTGCGTTCACCGCTACTGACTGCTGTCCGGAAACTCCTGAATCGTCACCGGGAAGGTCAGCTTCTTGTCATTACGCAGCACCTGCACATTCACCACCGAGCCGGGCCGAATTTCCGCAACCTGGTCCATGGTTTCCTGTGCGGAGAGCGCCGGTTTACCGTCTACGCTCAGCAGCACATCATTGGCCTGGATACCGGCTTTCTCAGCCGGGCCGCCCGGCGTCACCACGCTGACGATAATGCCCTGAACCCGATCGAGACTGTTGCCCTGGCCGTGAAGCGGCGGCACTTCGCGGGCGGTAATGCCGATATAGCCGCGAATGACCCGACCATCACGGATGAGCTTATCCATTATCTTGGTTGCCAGCGCGGTGGGGATAGCAAAACCAATGCCTTCGGGCGTTTCGCCATCGCTGCTTTTATCGAACGTCAGGGTATTGATGCCCATGAGTTCGCCCAGCGAATTAATCAGTGCACCACCGGAGTTCCCCTGATTGATTGATGCATCCGTTTGCAGGAAGTTCTGGCGGCCTGACGAGCTGAGTCCAACGCGGCCCGTGGCGCTGATGATGCCCTGTGTGACCGTTTGTCCCAGGTTATAGGGGTTGCCGATGGCCATCACCACATCGCCAATGTGTGCGACGCGTTTGGGATTAATCGGGATAACCGGCAGGTTTGACGCGGTAATTTTTAGCACGGCCAAATCGGTCATGGCATCTGAACCCACCAGCGTGGCTTCAAAAAAACGGCCATCCTGTAGAGCGACGATGATCTGATCGGCATTATTGATAACGTGCTTGTTGGTCAGGATATAACCCCGGTTATTCATAATCACGCCAGAGCCCAGCGTGGTAATACCGCGGTTGTTGTTCCCATGCGCGCTGCGGTTGTAAACATTCACAACGGCAGGCACGGCACGCCTCACCCCTTGATTAAAGCCAAAGGGCGTTTCATCGTTACTGTCATTTTGACTATACAGGGCAGCACCGCCCAAACGCAGTGCGGGCAGCGCTGCGAGCAAGATGCCCGCAACAATCAGTCCCAACACCACTGAACGCAAGAGTTTAAGAAACATGGTGTTAAATCACGTCAGGGGAGAACGTTGGGGAGAATAACATGAGAGCGGCGGACACACACGTGCTTGTGTCCGCCATCGTGCGGGGTTTATCTCAATAACAGATAGATACTTTCCTCACCACGAACCACATTCAGCGCCATCACCGGCGGTTTGGCTTCCAGCACCTTGCGCATTTCGGCAATATTCTGAATTCGCGTGCGGTTGACGCCAATGATCACGTCATCTTTTTGCAGGCCGACCTGTTCAGCCGGAGTGCCTTTTTCGATGGCATCAATCTTCACGCCTTTATCACCGGTTTTGGTCTGACCATCGCTCAGAGTCGCGCCCTGCAGGGCTGGAGAAAGCAGCTGTGCGCTGGCCGTCGTCTGGGCGCTTTGCTCAAGGGTGACATCAACACTCACCGGTTTACCTTCACGTAGCAGGCCAAGCTTCACTTTCTCACCTGGTGCCGTCGTGCCGATCTTCACCCGCAGTTCTGCGAAGCTGGTAATCGGTTTATCGTTGACCGAAACAATGATATCGCCTGACTTGATACCAGCTTTTTGCGCCGCAGACTGGGGCAGCACTTCAGAAACGAACGCGCCGCGCTGTGCGTCAACGTTAAACGCTTTTGCGATGTCCGCGGTCATCTCGGTACCTTTGATACCCAACTGACCCCGTTTGACTTCGCCGTACTTAATCAACTGCTCGGCCAGGTTCATGGCCATATCGCTCGGAATCGCAAAGCCAATGCCGATATTGCCGCCACTGGAGGCCAGAATGGCGGTATTAATGCCGATCAGCTCGCCGTTCAGATTAACCAGCGCGCCGCCCGAGTTACCGCGGTTAATGGCGGCATCGGTCTGGATAAAGTTTTCCAGCCCTTCGAGATTCAGGCCGCTGCGGCCCAGTGCCGAAATAATTCCGGAGGTCGCTGTCTGACCAAGGCCAAAAGGATTGCCGATGGCCACGGCAAAATCACCGACTTTCAGCTGATCCGAATCGGCGACTTTTATCTGCGTCAGGTTTTTCGCGCCCTGAATCTGGATCAGAGCAATGTCGGTCTGCTCATCGTGACCAATCAGTTTGGCATCATATTCGCTGCCATCGCCGAGCTGGACGTTGATCTTATCCGCGCCGTTGACCACGTGGTTATTGGTCAGAACATAGCCTTTGGCGGCATCAATGATGACACCGGACCCCAGCCCCTCAAAGGGTTGAGGCTGGCTTGGGGCGCCACCGGGCAACTGGCCAAAGAAACGCTTAAGCGGCTCGGGAATATCCTGTGTCTGGGCCTGGGCATCAGACTGGGTGCCTTCAACGTGCACGCTGACCACAGCAGGTAACACTTTTTCCAGCATCGGTGCCAGGCTGGGAAGCGGCTGGCTCTGAATCTGTGCAGGTAGCGTCGCCATCGCGCCGGGCGCAGCGGCAAGACTCATTCCAATACTCAAGGCTAATGCGCTTAACAGTCGTGCTTGTTTTTTCATTGCTACAACGCTCTCGCTGCAAAAATGGGGGGAGTAAATCAATGAGACAGCCGTTTGCGGCCGGGGTTCGCAAAAACAGCGGGCACAGCGTCACTGTGCCCGATCATGCTTAGTCGCGGACGGCGCGTTCACCACGCAGTAAGCCAGAGGCGCCTTCAGAGTAGTCACGCGGCATTTGCACCGGTGCCTGATCGTTATCCGCTTCGGCTTCGGTCAGTTGCCATGCAAAGGGGTTTTTGTCCCCGGGCATGTTCGGCAGCAGGTCGTTGGACCCTTTCGCCATGTGCTGATAGAGCTGACGGTAATCACGCGCCATGTTATCCAGCAGCTCTGCGCTCTGCGCAAAGTGGTTGGTCAGCTCTTCGCGATAATCTGCCAGCTCGGCTTTCGTCTTATCCAGTTCGTACTGCATGCTGCGCTGCTCACGCAGCTTCCGGTTGCCAAAACGCATTGCGACTGCGCCGACAATAATACCTACCACTAAACCAATTAGCCCGTATTCCCAGGTCATAATGACTCCCGTGTTATTTCCGTTGTTCCGTAGGGCGTTGCACCACTTAATAATAGTCACTATACCCGTTAATCTTATGGATGTGGAACTCTGGAGCGCCATGCCTTAGTGTAGAGCGGCCTTTTTTTCGACAAACGACGTTTGAATAAGACAAAATTCAGGGACACTGAGCGAACCATGCAAACCTCATCTCCGCTTGCCCGCTATGAGCAAGCGCTATCACAGGGCGATTTCAAGCCCGACGACGTACAGCGTGAAGCGATTACCCGCTTAGATGCTATCCAGCAAGGGCTGATCGCGCGTCAGCACACCACCGAACTTCCCTCGAAGGGGCTGTTAGGTCGTCTGTCGAAGCTGATGGGAAAAGAAAAGTCGCAGCCCAAAGCGCCCGTCCGTGGCTTGTATATGTGGGGCGGTGTTGGCCGGGGGAAAACCTGGGTAATGGATCTGTTTTTTCAGTCTATTCCTGGCGACCGCAAACTGCGCTTACACTTTCACCGTTTCATGCTGCGCGTGCATGAAGAGCTGACCGAACTGCAGGGGCACAGCGATCCGTTGCTGATCATCGCCGACCGCTTTAGAGCAGAAACCGATATTCTCTGTTTTGATGAGTTTTTTGTGTCTGACATCACGGATGCCATGCTGCTGGGAACGCTGATGGAAGCCCTGTTTGCGCGCGGCATCAGCCTGGTTGCGACCTCGAATATTCCGCCTGATAACTTGTACAAAAACGGCCTGCAGCGTGCCCGTTTTCTGCCCGCCATCGAGCAGATTAAGCAGCACTGTGAGGTAATGAATGTCGATGCGGGCATTGATTACCGTCTGCGTACGCTGACGTCCGCGCATTTGTGGACGTTTCCTCTGGGGCCGGAAACCTACGCCGAGATGGACCGCATGTTCCAGGCATTGTCAGGCGAAAAACGCGACAGCGCAACGGTGCTGGAGATCAATCACCGTAAAATGCCGACCCTGGGCGTGGCAGAAGGGGTGATTGCGATTGATTTTAAAACCCTGTGTGGAGAAGGGCGCAGCCAGCATGATTATATTGAGCTGTCACGCCGCTTTCACAGCGTCCTGCTGTTCGATGTACCGGTCATGATCTACAAGACGGAAGATCAGGCGCGGCGTTTTCTGGCGTTGGTGGATGAGTTTTACGAGCGCCATGTCAAACTGGTTGTCGCTGCAGAAACCTCCTTGTTCGAAATTTATCAGGGGACGCGCCTGAAATTTGAATATCAGCGCTGTCTGTCCCGTTTGCAGGAAATGCAGAGCGAAGAGTACCTGCGGCTGGCGCATTTACCCTGAGATTCCAGGTAATAAATGAAAATAGGGTTCGATTTTTGTAATCGACTTCTCTATAATCTTGCGACCCCACGTTACAGCACAGGATTTTTTTCCCAAATCCTCTGCGTTCCGGTAACGCTATCCGAAGGGGTGGCTTGCTGGTCAAAATGGTCGTGTGAGCCTCATTCGTTTACTTAAGCGTTTGGGATTTCACCAACGTGTAACTTAATTTGGGTAAGCTTTTCGATGAAAACTTTTACAGCTAAACCAGAAACCGTCCAACGTGACTGGTATGTTGTTGACGCAACTGGCAAAACCTTGGGTCGCCTGGCGACTGAACTGGCGCGCCGTCTGCGTGGTAAGCATAAAGCGGAATACACTCCGCACGTTGATACTGGTGATTACATCATCGTTCTGAACGCTGAGAAAGTTGCTGTAACCGGCAACAAGCGTTCTGACAAGATTTACTATCACCACACTGGTCACATCGGTGGTATCAAACAGGCGACCTTTGAAGAGATGATTGCTCGCCGTCCTGAGCGCGTGATTGAGATCGCGGTTAAAGGCATGCTGCCGAAGGGCCCGCTGGGTCGTGCTATGTACCGTAAACTGAAAGTTTACGCAGGTAACGAGCACAACCATGCGGCACAGCAACCGCAAGTTCTTGACATTTAATCGGGATTAAAGGCAATGGCTGAAACTCAAAACTACGGCACTGGTCGCCGCAAAAGCTCATCCGCACGCGTCTTCATCAAGCCGGGTAGCGGTAACATCGTAATCAACCAACGCTCTCTGGAGCAGTATTTCGGTCGCGAGACTGCACGCATGGTCGTGCGTCAGCCTCTGGAACTGGTTGATATGGTTGGTAAACTGGACCTGTACATCACCGTTAAAGGTGGTGGTATCTCTGGTCAGGCAGGCGCGATCCGTCATGGTATCACCCGCGCTCTGATGGAGTATGATGAGTCACTGCGTGGCGAACTGCGTAAAGCAGGCTTCGTTACCCGTGATGCTCGTCAGGTTGAACGTAAGAAAGTCGGCCTGCGTAAAGCACGTCGTCGTCCTCAGTTCTCCAAGCGTTAATTGTTGCTGCTTCGGCAGACACAGTTGGCACAAAAAACCCGCTCCGGCGGGTTTTTTATTTTTATTCTCAGGTCATCCTGTCGTATAAAACCACAATACTGTTCGCATTTTACCCGCAAAAATGCATTCCCCCACCCACAAGCTGCCTAAAATCTGGTAAACTCTGTGTCACTTTGCGCCCGCAAGCTGGCGCGTTATGCGCCTCGCATTAGTCGGGGGGGGTTAGCGCGGATTGCGAGCGAGTTCTATGAGCAGGTGAGTCGCCGTGTGGTTGGCCATTCGCAGTAACTTTTTGTGAACAAACTGGGAGGTTTTCATGGCTGTCGCTGCCAACAAACGTTCGGTAATGACGCTGTTTTCTGGTCCTACTGACATTTTTAGCCATCAGGTACGTATCGTGCTTGCCGAGAAAGGTGTCAGCGTAGAGATCGAGCAGGTCGAAATGGATAACCTGCCGCAGGATCTGATTGACCTCAATCCGTACCGCACTGTGCCGACGCTGGTAGATCGCGAACTGACGCTGTACGAATCACGCATCATCATGGAATATCTGGATGAGCGTTTTCCCCACCCACCATTGATGCCTGTCTATCCGGTTGCACGTGGCGAAAGCCGTTTAATGATGCACCGTATTGAGCAAGACTGGTACAGCCTGATGAGAAAGGTTGAGAACAGTAGCGGTCAGGAAGCTGAAGCGGCGCGTAAGCAGCTGCGTGAAGAGCTGCTGGCTATTGCTCCTCTGTTTGGGCGTACGCCATTCTTTATGAGCGACGAGTTCAGCCTGGTCGACTGCTATCTGGCTCCGCTGTTGTGGCGTTTACCGTCAATGGGTATCGATCTGCTCGGGTCGGGCTCTAAAGAGCTGAAAGGCTACATGAACCGCGTATTTGAGCGTGACTCCTTCCTTGCTTCACTGACTGAAGCTGAACGTGAAATGCGCCTGCAAGCCCGGGGCTAACGTATGGAAATGTCACAACTCACAGCCCGCCGACCTTATTTGCTGCGTGCTTTTTATGACTGGTTACTGGATAACCAGCTCACACCGCATCTGGTCGTCGACATCAACCTGCCTGGCGTTCAGGTTCCACTCGAATATGCCCGCGATGGTCAGATCGTACTGAACATTGCGCCGCGTGCCGTGGGTAACCTTGATCTGGGCAATGACGAAGTCTCGTTTAACGCACGTTTTGGTGGCGTTCCACGTCAGGTGAATGTCCCAATGGCGGCCATACTCGCCATCTATGCGCGTGAAAACGGCGCAGGCACGATGTTTGAACCTGAACCGGCCTATGAAGGCGGCACACAGGAATTTGCTGAGAATCAGGAAGAGACGGTCATGTCAGTGATTGACGGCGACCGCCCTGATGATGCCAGCGATGACGATAATTCACCGGATGACGATCCCCCGCCACGTGGTGGCCGTCCCGCACTGCGCGTGGTGAAATAACACAGAATACCCGTCACCTGACGGGTATTTTTTTGCCTGTCTGCCAGCAGGTCACAGGCATAAAAAAATCCGGGAACACAGGTTGCCCGGATTTTTACTTTCTGCCGCAGCGATCAGTAAACGTCGCGCAAGTAGCGTTTCTCTTTCTTCAACTGATCGATGTAGTCAGCGGCCCGTTCACTGGAGAGCCCGCCAAACTGACGTACGATTTCATACAGCGCGCTATCCACGTCTTTCGCCATGCGTGATGCATCGCCACACACGTAAAAGTGACCGCCTTCCTGCAGCCAGGCATAGAGCTCTGCACCCTGTTCCAGCATCCGGTTTTGCACGTAGATTTTCTTGTCCTGATCGCGTGAGAACGCCAGATCGAGACGCGTGAGCAGCCCGCTTTCCTGCCAGGCCGTCAGTTCTTCGCGATAAATGAAGTCGTGTTCCTGATGCTGATCGCCAAAGAACAACCAGTTTTTACCCTGAGCGCCTGTTACCTGACGCTCCTGCAAAAAGGCGCGGAACGGGGCGATACCAGTGCCGGGGCCGACCATAATCAGCGGAGCGTTGCCGTTAGCCGGAACGCGAAAGGCTTTGTTGGGTGAGATGAAGATCGCGGGCTTTTCACCACGGCGTACACGCTCAGCCAGATAGGTAGAGCACACGCCGCTGCGGTTGCGGCCACCGCTGTGATAGCGCACTGAGGCGATGGTCAGGTGAACCTGATTCGGATGCGCTTTTGAGCTGGACGAGATGGAGTAGGCGCGATGCTGCAACGGGCGCAGCAGGGCGACGAACTCGGGTACGCTCAGGCTACGCGTCAGTTCGAGCTGGAGCAGATCCAGCGTATCTTTGCCCCATAGCCAGACACCGAGCGCGTCTTTGTCGTCGTGCTGAAGCACGTGACGCAGCTCCTGGTTGGTGGTGTTTTGGCCCACCCACTCGATCAGCTTGCGTGAAGGCTCTGAAATTTCAAACTGGTAGGTCAGCAGGTCGCCCAGGCTCCTGTCGAATCCCGGCACCGGCGTCTGGTAATCGGCGTTCAACTGGGTAAGCAGCAGGCTGACCAGCGACGGCTCGTTGACCGGAATCACGCCAAGTGCGTCACCGGCTTCATACTTCAGGCCGCTGTCGGTGAGATCAAACTCGACGTGGCGAATATCTTTTGCCGATTGCTCACTCGACAGGCGTTTATTGGTGATCAGGGCTGCCGCATACGGATTCGATTTGTTGCTGCCAGGAATAACCGGCGCTTCCGGAGCGCTCTCCAGCACCGTGCCGCTGCTGCCTGCGCTGCTGGCAAACTGGGGCATCGTGCTGTTAATCCACTCATTTGACGGCTCTTCGTAATCGATATCGCAGTCAATGCGGTCAACAACGCGCTTTGCCCCAAGCTGTTCCAGGCGCATATCCAGGAACTTACCTGCCTGACAGAATCCGTCATAGCCGGTATCGCCAATGGCCAGCACGGCGAAGTGCATCTGCTCCAGACGTGGCGCGGTGCTGGCGGAAATCGCGTCCCAAAACAGCTGGGCGTTGTCGGGCATTTCACCTTCACCATAGGTCGAAGTGACAATCAGCACGTGCCGCATGGTAGCGAACACGTCGAGATCCACATCGCCTAATGCCTGAACGACCGGCACCAGACCTTTGGCACGGGCTGACTTCGCCGCTGACTGGGCCAGCGCCTCAGCATTACCGGTCTGAGAACCATAAAGGATGTGCAGTTGGGTGGTCGCGGCAGCGCTGCTGCCCGCAGCCGGCTGCTGTTTGTCTTCCAGCACCAACAAACGGGAGTGCAGGCCGGCCAGGAAGCCCGCCAGCCAGTATTTCTGATCACCATTGAAAGGTGCATCTTCAGGAATATATGGAATTTTCATGGATACCTTTACTCAATCCCGCTCTTAACCGTCATGCTTCGCTGTGCCGATGGCGGGCGGTTCCTGTGCTCTCAGCAACAGCCTGCTGCTGAGAGGATAAGGATGCCGCTGCGCCCGGCACGTCGAACAAATCAGGGTCATCATCATTAAACACAGTTCTGTTCACTGAGCCTGCTGTCAGGCCAGTTTACCCACGGCCGCTGCAATTTCAGGTAACGCCGCACGCGCAAACAACTCTTCAAAATCAGGCAGGCGACCGAGAATGTCACGGTTGCAGGCATCCTGATACATGATCCAGCCGTAAGTGGCCAGGCTGTCCATTGAGCGGATATTACGTTGCGTCAGTGCCGCTTTGTAATCGGACATGCGTTTTGAACCGATCAGGCTGGCCAACTCGCTGTCGCTATAGCTTTCAATCGCTGCTCGCGCATGGCGTTGCAGCTTACTCACCAGTGAAAAGTCTTCGGTCATCAGCAGATTCCGCACGGCTTTTTCCACGGCGGCGTCTTCAACCGGCGTGCCTTTCGGCAGCTTGCTGAGTGCCAACTGCTGGGCAAAGCTCAGTACGGTGTAGTTATTCAGTAAAACAAACATTTCCTGCGTATCTGTCGCGCCATAAGCCGGAACCGCGCCGTCGGCAATGGTCTTGCCTTCGCGCCAGGCGGCTTTAAACTTGGCAACCTGATGGCCTGCCAGCGCCGTTGACAGCTCTTCCAGCAGATCCTTGCGGGACTTGGCCTTCAGAATTTCACCGCCATCCTGGTAAAGCAGCAGGGAACGCGGCATAACGTAGACAAAGTGCTGACATTCGGTTTCCCAGTGCTCCAGCAGCCAGGCGGCACGCGGAGACTGCGTGGCCTCCAGGTGCCAGTTCAGCATGGTGAGAACCGCCTGCTTATGAATCTGTGCCAGCTCATCCGGGTCAGCGATTGAGCCAAACAGAACGGAGTCGCCCGCCGCATGGCTCGCCAGTGAACCATAGGGATCGTACTGATAAGCAAAGCCGCCGCTCATGCCGTTACCGAAGCCTTTACCAAAGGTGCCCAGGTTTAACACTGCGCCGTTGGTCATGTATTCGCAGCAAAAGTCACCGACGCCTTCCACCACCGCAGTGGCACCGGAGTTACGCACCGCGAAGCGATCGCCGGCCTGGCCCTGAACGAACAGACGGCCGCCGGTGGCGCCAAACAGAGCGAAGTTACCGATCAGAACGTTGCCATCGCTGTCCTGCGCGCCGCCGCCCGGTGAGAGCACGACCAGTTCGCCGCCGCACTGACCTTTGCCGACGCCATCGTTACAGGTTCCACGATGTTTCATCAGCATGCCGTCATTGCAGAAGGCCCCGAAGGACTGACCGGCAGAGCCGGTCGTGGTGATTTCTACGCTGGCAGGTGCCAGATAGCGACGACCGCGATCGTCACGTAGCACGGCCGGCATTGCCTGAATCTGTGCAGCCGTCAGGGTGTGATTCAGCATGCGCTCAATATCGATAGCTAACTGGCCGCCCACGCTTTTATTGCGGTTGTTGAGTACAACATCCTTACCCAGTTGCAGAGAGGTTTTACCCTGATCGACCAGTTGCTGGCTCAGTTCTTCAACCCAGCGGTCATCCAGTTCAAAATCTTTCTCCAGATAAACTGGCTTAGCAATCTTCAGCTCGGGCACCACGGTCAGCATGGCACGCAGGTCCAGCTTACCGACTTCCAACGGGTGATCCATCAGATGGAGCAGATCGGCGCGGCCACGGGCTTCACGCAGGGAGCGCAGGCCCATACGCGCCAGAATCTCACGCACTTCATGCGCCACGTTCAGGAAGTACTGTGCCAGCTGGCGTGGGTCGCCATCAAAGGCTTCGGCGTTAGTGGTTAATCCCGCCGGGCATTTAACGTTACAGTTCTTCGCCATCACGCACTTCAGCATCATCAGCGCGGTGGTACCAAACTCAAAGCTGTCGCCGCCCAGCAGAGCGGATTTCACCACGTCGCTGCCGGTTTGCTGTGCGCCTGAGCAACGCAGCAGAACTTTGTCGCGCAGGCCGTTTGCACACAGGGCCTGGTGAACTTCGGCGATACCGATTTCGGCAACGCGACCGGTATATTTCAGGCTGGTCACCGAGGCGGCGCCCGTACCACCCGTGTTACCGGCAACGTTAATCACGTCAGCACCGGCTTTCGCCACGCCCACGGCGATGGTGCCAATACCTTCAGATGACACCAGCTTCACAATGACGCGCACGCGGGCCGCTTTACAGTCGTGAATCAGCTGCGCCAGATCTTCGATAGAGTAGGTATCGTGGTGCGGCGGCGGAGAAACCAGCTCAACGCCTGGCGTGCCGCCGCGTGCGGCGGCGATCTCTACGGTAACTTTTGCCGCCGGAAGCTGACCGCCTTCACCGGGCTTGGCGCCCTGGCCGATTTTGATCTCAAGCTCTTCCAGCATCGGATCGGCCAGGTAGGCCGCCCAGACGCCAAAGCGGCCTGACGCCAGCTGTTTGATACGTGAAGCGCGAATGGTGCCGTGACGGGAGTAGTGCTCACCGCCTTCTCCACAGTTACTCATGCCTCCGACCATGTTGGTGCCATGCGCAACGGCTTCATGCGCCGGTGCGACCAGCGCACCGTGACTCATCGCGCCAGACGCGAAAGTGCGGGTAATTTCGCTCGCGGGCTGAATATCGCTCAACGGCAGCGACGGCAGCGCCGTGAAAATGCGTGACAGGTAGTCCGCCGCTTTGCCGCTGGCGGTGACTTTCAGGCCGCCAGCAACCACTTCTGCGGTTTCAATCTCGTCGTTAAAACGGGCTTTCAGCGCACGTGACAGGTTGAGCAGGCGTTCACTTTCTGGTTTCAGTCCGGCAATGGCATCGGTCAGACGCAGCATAAAGGCATTCTGGCTGCCCTCAATGGCGTCACAGACCAGGCCGCGGGTGGCAAAACCATTGTTAGTCAGCGAGTAGCGACCCAGCTTACGCCGGAATTCGGCCTCACTGTCGATGTGGGTAAGATCTGCCGGGAAGGCCAGAATATCGCGCAGCGCGGCTGGGCGGCGTTTGCGCTCTTCGTACATCAGGCTGGAGAACTGACGATAATCGGCCGTAATGGCAAAATCATTCATCACCTCATCCGGGATGCGCTCAAAGCTGCTGTCTTTAAACGTCTCCGGCTTGATGCCAAAGGCATTGTCCAGACGGGCCAGCGTCATCAGACGAATAAAGTTATCCTCTTCACGCGCTTTGTCCGCGAAGCGAATCGGCTCTTCCGTCATATCAATAAAGGTGCGTACGGCAATGGTGCCGTAAGAGTGGCCTGCGCCCTCTGCACGTTCTTTAAACAGGCCTAACAGCGGCACTTCGGACTCGCCCTGAATTTTCAGTGCGCTCTGATGCCAGTCCACCGCCATCTGAGCGATGGTTGCGAAGCCCGCGCCGCCCACAGGCGTTTTAATGTTTGGAAAATACTTTCTCAGTACCGGGTCATCGGTATTCAGGAAGTTAGGCTCGAAGAACTCGCCGCTGCTGTAGCTCTCAACGGTACACAGCCCCACTTTACCCATGGTTTTCATCAGGGCTTTTTCGGCCGCTTTAGCGTAGCGTTTAAAGGCTTTGTTGCCTTCTTCGCCTTCACCAAATTTTTCCTCAGCACGCATTTGCACGCCGAGCGGATAAACGGCTGACGCGCCAAAGCCCAGCGTAGCCGCAATATGGTGAGAAGAGATGATCTGTCCGCTCTCCACCACCAGCGACACATCCAGGCGTAAACCTTCCTGTACCAGACGCTGGTTAACGGCAGAAATGACCAGCAGCATGGGCAATGCGGCCTGGGTAGAAGAGATATGGCGATCGGTCAGTACGGCAATGCCGCCCTCTGAGCGGGCAAAATCCACCACCTGCTGTGCCAGATCGTCAATCGCTTTTTCCAGCGCGCTGGCGTTCGCTGTGCGGCTCAGCAGATCTTTGCCGGTGACCGGCTCGTAAAGCATCTCGAAGCGAGCGTAAGGGGCCACGTTCTGCTCGCGCAACTGCAGCATGTCCAGATGGGTCAGAATCGGGGTTGGCACAATGATCTGCCGACCTTTACTGCGGCCCAGATGCGGTTTAGCGCCCAGCGCCACGCGCAGCGTCATGCCATCCGCTTCGCGAATGGAGTCCAGTGGTGGATTGGTCACCTGGGCAAAGCGCTGCGAGAAGTAGTGCGCCATGCCGCCTTCATGATCGGAGAGGCCGTTAATCGCATTGCCGTAACCCATCGCAGAGATTTTCTCGGCGCCGGTGTTCAGCATCGGATCCATCATGAACTTAAAGCTTTCCTGGTTGTAGTAGTACGCCACGAAGCGCTGATAGGTTTTCAGATCGCCGCGATAGCGCAGGGGAGAACCCTGTTGTTCAGCAGGAATAACCGGCAGCTCTCGTAAATCGACACGCGACTTGCCGAGCAATGCCGCATAGTCTTTTTCAGCAGCCAGCTTCTCCAGCGCCTGGTGCGTGGTGTAACTGCGCTTTTCGCGATGGTCAAAATACAGCATGCCGCCGGCTTCAATACGGCCACGGCGCAGCACGCTTTCAGGGGGAAAGGCAATTTGTCCCGCTTCGGACATGGCACCGATGTATTCCGCCGTTTCGATTGAACGCAGCGGGCGCAGCCCCAGGCGATCAAGACGCGCACCGATTACCTCGCCGTTACCAAAAATTAAGGCGGCCGGGCCATCGTTTTTCTCTTCATAAAGCGAAAAGTATTCCAGCATGTCACGCACGGCAGGGGAGAGCGCGGTATCGTTTTCCCAGGCAGGCGGCATCATCGACACCACCGCGGTGATCAGGTCCAGATCGTCTTCCATCAGGCGGCTGTGAATGCTCTGATCCAGTCGCGAACTGTCTGACTGGCCTTTCGGACGCACAATGGTTTTGCCACGGGCGGAAGCCAACGCAGATTCGGCGATGCGGTTTTTACGATCGGTATTCAGCTCACCGTTGTGGGCCATCAACCGGAAAGGCTGTGCCATGGTGGTGTGCGGATCGGTATTCGTTGAGAAGCGAGTATGGAAAAACAGTCCGCGTACGTGATGATCGGGATCGGTCAGATCTTTGAAGTAAGGGATCACTTCATTTGAATTCAGGCGCGCTTTAAAGACCTGGGTGCGCGACGACAATGACAGTGGATATAACCCGCCAAATTCGGTTTGGGTAAAGGCTTGTGCCTCGATCGTCAGCAGGGCGCGATAAATCAGTTTTTCGAAATCGATCTGATTGCTGATGTCCTGAGGTGCGGCAAAAATCCACTGCACAATGGGAAGCTGAAACTGCATGGCAGCCGGGCGCGTGACGCTGTTATCCAGCGGCATTTCACGCTTCAGGATAACCGGCAGATTAAAGCGATTTAGCGTCTCTTCGACTAAACGTTCGGCATTGGCGCGCAGTTCCGTGTCTTTCGGCACGAAGAAGTTACCTACACCAAAGCGTCCGGCCTCAAGCGCCTGACCGGTAATTTTACGGAAAAAATGCAGGGAAAGATCGACGTTAACCCCGGCGCCATCGCCCACGCCTTCGGCGGACATACCGCCACGGTGCGGAACCGTACAGAGTGCGCTGTGCGCCATGCGCAGAATTTCATGAGTCTGCTCGCCGTCCTTACGGGTAATGAAACCTACACCACAGCTGTCACTTCCTGCTGCTGGGTCATATAAGCCATAGGAATCAGGTTTTTTACTGGACATTGAGGGTCTCCTTAAAACTGCTTTAGACATTACCTGCATTGTTTCAGGCACTGAGTTCAACTGCACACTTCCCAGCGCAAATTCTTTCATTTCCGCGCCTGACAGCCTGCGCGATTGGGTTTTACGCACTTTTCATCGCCAGGAGAAAGGTCCCTTGAGGCGTTGCGCTTGATTTTTCCGTTCTCGAAAGGAGATGACTCAAACCATGTGGGCGTCATGTTGCATAGATATGCCGTGACACGTATCCATCATGAAAGCTTTCAGCGGAATTCCAACTTATCGGGAAAGCGAATCGAGGTCAAATAGTGATACTGACACAGTTTAATCCCGTCTTTGTATCCTTAACTAAATGAATTTATTATTTTTTTATGTCTAAACTGTGTCAGTTTGCCATTCAGGTATAGGGGATGAAATGTGAACTGTATCACTGTGCAGAAGGCGTGAAATCACTGAAGTATGCTGGCGATAAGGGACTAAACAGCATCAAATGCTGCTGCAGGCAGTGTAAGCACAGGATGTATCTGTTTTTCTTATAGCACCAAATTTGAATGAATAAGGGCATCATGATTAGCAAAATTAATCACGTCAGGTTGCTTAAAACTGCAATTTATATGAATGAGTATGCATGAAAAGCATGGCGTCGCGATAACAGGAGGTTATTTGGCGAAAAAGCAGAGGCAGTAATAGCCCGCCTTGCAAAAAGGCGGCCTTACAGATTCATTGAGTTAGCACAATTAGTCAAGGGTTTTAGCATTAAGGAGCTGAACGTCGGCGAAGAGACCGTGTTTTGCACCATATAAGTGCATCCGCGCGGCGATCTTACCTTATGCACTGCGACTACAGCGAAATAAATACGCTATCATGTGGCTGTTCTCATCCAGGGAGTGTTTATGAAACAGATTCGCCTGCTGGCGCAATATTATGTTGATTTAATGGTCAAGCTTGGCCTGGTACGTTTCTCGCTGCTGCTGGCCTCCGCGCTGGTCGTGCTGGCGATGATTGTGCAGATGGCGGTCACCATGGTACTGCGTGGCCACGTCGAAAGTATCGATATGGTGCGTTCGGTCTTTTTTGGCCTCTTAATCACGCCCTGGGCGGTCTACTTCCTTTCTGTGGTGGTTGACCAGCTGGAAGAGTCTCGTCAGCGTCTGGCAAGGCTGGTGGATAAGCTGGAAGAGATGCGCACGCGCGATCTCGAACTAAATCAACAGATGAAAGAGAACATCTCACAGCTTAATAATGAAATCGCCGATCGTAAAAAAGCTGAGGAAGCACGTGAGCAGGTGATGGCGAAGCTGCGTGAAGAGGTGGCGCGCCGCGAGCAGGCGCAAATTGAGCTGGAGCAACAGTCTTCCTTTCTGCGTTCGTTCCTGGATGCCTCACCGGATCTGGTCTTTTACCGCAATATCGACAAACAGTTTTCGGGCTGTAACCGGGCCATGGAGCTGTTAACCGGCAAAAGCGAAAAACAGCTTATTGGTCTGACGCCTCGCGACATCTATGACAACGATACGGCCACCAAGGTGCTGGAGACAGACGAAAAAGTCTTCCGGCATAACGTCTCGCTGACCTATGAGCAGTGGCTGCAGTATCCCGATGGCCGTAAAGCCTGTTTTGAGATCCGCAAAGTGCCCTATTATGACCGCGTGGGTAAGCGCAGTGGGCTGATGGGCTTCGGACGCGATATTACCGAGCGTAAACGCTATCAGGACGCGCTGGAGAGTGCCAGCCGCGAGAAGACCACCTTTATCTCAACGATCAGCCACGAGCTTCGTACGCCGCTTAACGGCATTGTCGGGCTCAGTCGCATCTTGCTGGATACCGATCTGAACCAGGAGCAGCTTAAGTACCTGAAAACGATCCACGTTTCCGCGATTACGTTGGGCAACATTTTCAATGACGTCATTGAAGTCGATAAGATCGAACGCCGCAAGGTTCAGCTGGATAACCAGCCGGTCGACTTCACCAGTTTCCTGGCCGATCTGGAAAACCTCTCAGGCCTGCTGGCTCAGCCTAAAGGGTTGAAGTTTGTCATGGCGCCACAACTCCCGCTGCCGCATAAGATCTCGACTGATGGCACGCGCCTGCGGCAGATTCTGTGGAATCTGATTGGTAACGCGGTGAAATTCACCCAGCAGGGAGAGATCGTCGTACGCGTCGCGTACGAGCAGGATGAAACGCTGCGCTTTGAGGTTCAGGACTCAGGGCAGGGGATTCGGCAGGAAGAGCAGGATAAAATTTTTGCGATGTATTATCAGGTTACCGATCAACACGGCGGGAAGCCGGCGACCGGAACCGGTATTGGTCTGGCAGTGTCACGCCGCCTGGCACAGGCCATGGGCGGGGATATCAGCGTAAACAGCGCACCGGGGCAGGGCTCCTGCTTTACCGTTGTGATAAAAGCGCCACGCATTGCAGAAGAAGTGGAAGATGAAGGCGTGGACGACCCGCTTCCGCTCCCTGCTTTGCACGTCCTGCTGGTGGAAGATATTGAGCTGAATGTCGTTGTTGCACGCTCGGTACTGGAAAAACTCGGATGCAGCGTAGAAGTGGCGATGACTGGCAAGGCGGCACTGGAGATGTTTGATCCGCTTGAGTTTGATCTGGTGCTGTTAGATATCCAGCTGCCGGACATGACCGGGATGGATGTGTCACGCGCCATCCGTCAGCAACATCCAGACGCAAACCTGCCGCCGTTGGTGGCGTTAACGGCCAACGTGCTGAAAGACAAAAAAGAGTACTTCGACGCTGGCATGGACGACGTGCTCAGTAAGCCCCTTGCCGTGCCCGCGTTAACGGCCATCATTAAAAAGTTTTGGGACTATCAGTCTGAGAGCGATGCGCAGCCGGCCAGGTTCATGAATAACAGTAAAACCGATGCAATACTGGATGTTCCTATGCTCGAACAATATCTGGATCTGGTGGGGCCGAAGCTGATTACGCAAAGCCTGACTATGTTTGAACAGATGATGCCGGGTTATCTTGAGGTGCTGGATTCCAACATGATGGCGCGTGACCAAAAAGGCATTGCTGAGGAAGGGCATAAAATCAAGGGTGCAGCAGGCTCGGTTGGGTTACAGCATCTTCAGCAGGTGGCAAAGCAGATTCAAAGCCCTGAACTACCGGCATGGTGGGACAACGTGGGCGAATGGGTCGAAGAACTGAAGCGTGAATGGCAACACGATGTGCAGGTACTGCGCGAGTGGGTTGCTGAAAAACAGCGTTGATACAAAAAAATGACCCCAGCCGAAGCCGGGGTGCGCTAATACTGCGCCAACACCAGGGAAAAAGACGCTGCTGCTATGCTTAATGTTATTCATGCAACAGCGGGGTATTGGTTAACACTTGCAACACCTTAGCAAATTCAAATTACTTTGTGACAAGATTCATTAAAATTTGTGATGTTGAACCGCGTTTAAATACAGGAAACATTAATTCGACAACATAGTCAAGCAATGAATCAATTTTACCGTCGTATTGGTTGTTTTTTAATCAAACCTACTGTTTTTTGTACGGGCTTAAGCCAAATTTGTTAACAAAACCTGTGTTGCGCGCGGTAACCAAAATTTTTTGCCGTAGCTTGCGAGTAAAATAGATATAAACTTATGATAATAAAGAATAATGAAGAAAACAGGTCGATCGGACCCAAAACGTTTCGGGTCACCGGATCTTATCTCATCATCAAAAGGTTTTGCCGATAGAAAGTCTTTTATAATTCGGCAAAAACATAGAGTTAAAATAACGCTGTGTGACAAATAAATCCCTTAGCAAGGTCACTGAGTGAACATTTTATCAGCAGGTGCCGTGAGGGCTTTTTACAGTCCGCAGAATTATATATAAGTTTTGTGAAACATTGAGGTATGGGATTGTCACAAAATGGTATCATCTTTTTAGAAAGGTGAGCGCATTACAAAAAAGATGGAACCGATTCCTTACGCGTGGAAGTAATTGAACTCATTCAAACTATTGTTGCATTCAGAATGCATTTTCATTGTTTTGTTATAAACGTTGCACAATGTAGCAGCGCATTTGTCAGTAAAAAAGTGTACGCCGGGCAGTGGTCACGCCTGAAATTAATTAACGCATAAAAATCTTGAGACGAGCGCATGAGTAAGCATAAAGGGAACCTGTGGCGGCGCGTGAAGCCTGTAGTGATGCGCATTGTGTTTATTTGGCTGGGGCTGTGGCTGGCGGGCATTCTGCTCTTTTCGTTCATTCCTGTCCCCTTTTCAGCCGTGATGGCAGAACGTCAGGTAGGTGCCTGGTTCAGGGGCGATTTTGGCTACGTCTCTCATTCGGACTGGGTAGGAGCAGATGAAATTTCACCCTGGATGAAACTGGCCGTCATCGCTTCTGAAGATCAACACTTCCCCGACCATTGGGGGTTTGACGTGGCAGCAATCCGGTCCGTACTGGACGACAGTGACAGCCGGATGCGCGGAGCATCCACGCTGTCACAGCAAACGGCAAAAAATCTGTTTTTGTGGGATGGCCGGAGTTGGGTGCGTAAAGGACTGGAGGCGGGATTAACCGTCGGGCTGGAAACCGTATGGACCAAACGGAGGATCCTGACGGTTTATCTGAATATCGCGGAGTTTGGCAAAGGCACGTTCGGGGTAGAGGCGGCTTCACGCCGCTTCTTTCATAAACCTGCCAGCCGATTAACCCTGTCCGAAGCGGCGCTGCTGGCTGCTGTCTTGCCTAATCCGCTGCGCTTTCGCGCAGATGCACCTTCAGGCTATGTCCGTCAACGCCAGCAGTGGATCCTGCGCCAGATGCGTCAGCTGGGTGGCGAAGGCTTCCTGCAGCGCAATCACCTGAACTGACGTTAGTCTTCGTCGAATCCGGCTTCAAACAGCTCAATGACGGCGGCCAGGGCTTCCGTTTCCTGTGGACCGCTGGCTTCGATCTCAATATGACCGCCTTTGGCCGAATCCAGCATCAGCAACGCGATAACGCTGCTGGCTTCGGCCTCTGTTCCGCTCTCGTTACGTAACAGCACTTCGGCATCGAAACTCTGCACCAGTTCAAACAGCTTCATAGCAGGACGTGCATGCATGCCGAGCTTATTTCTGATTTCCACGGTTTGCTTAACGGTCATGATTTACGTTTTTCCAGCGTGCGATGACGAGACTGTACATTTTTACCCCGCGAGCGAAAATAGTCAGCCAGCTGTTCGGCAATATACACGGAGCGATGTTTGCCGCCAGTACAGCCAATCGCCACGGTAAGATAGCTACGGTTGTTGGTTTCCAGCATCGGCAACCAGAGTTCCAGATAGCTACGCGTCTGATATATGAAGTTATGGACTTCAGTATGGCGATCGAGGAACGCGGCCACGGGCCTGTCCAGACCGGTCATGGGACGTAATTTGGGATCCCAGTGCGGGTTAGGCAAAAAGCGCACGTCGAAAACGTAATCTGCATCAATGGGAATGCCGTGCTTGAAGCCAAACGATTCGAACACCATTGTCAGCTCACGCTCACGTTTACCCAGCAAGCGGGTACGCAGCATCTCCGCCAGTTCGTGTACTGACATCTCTGAAGTATCAATAATCAGATCGGCACGGGAACGCAGCGGCTCAAGCAGGTCGCTCTCTTCGTCAATCGCGCTTTCCAGCGACAGATTCTTGCTGGATAACGGATGCAGACGGCGCGTATCACTGTAACGGCGGATCAACGTGTTGCGATCGGCATCAAGAAACAGCAACTGCGGTGAGAATGCTGAAGGCAAACTGCTGAGCGCTGTCTCAAAAATCTCAGGAGATTCGGGCATATTGCGTACGTCAATACTCACGGCCGCAGAGATATTGCGCTCGACCAGTGATTCAGCCAGTTGAGGCAACAGCACCACTGGCAGGTTATCAACGCAGTAAAAACCCATATCTTCCAGCGCGCGAAGCGCCACTGACTTTCCCGAGCCTGACCGACCGCTGACGATCATCAGCACCATGACCTTCTCTCCCGTTTTAAAGCCGGCTTACACCGGTAAATCACGCGCTTTATTGCTCTGTTTGTGCTTCGGTAATAATCGCATACAGTTCTTCATCGCTCTGCGCGGCACGCAGGCGGCGGCAAACCGTTTTATCCGCCAGTCGTTTTGCCACTAACGACAGCGTATGTAAATGGGTTTTGCACTGGTCAGCCGGCACCAGTAGCGCAAAAAGCAGATCGACAGGCTGGTTATCCACGGCATCAAAAGCGATGGGTTGCTCCAGGCTGATAAAGACGCCTACGGCCCGTAAAGTATCTTCCTCCAGCTTGCCGTGAGGGATCGCGATACCGTTACCGATACCGGTGCTCCCCATGCGCTCACGGGTTAGGATCGCTTCAAACAGCGTTTGATGCGGCAGGTTGAGCTGCTTAGCGGCCAGTTCGCTGATAATCTCCAGCGCCCGTTTTTTGCTTTGGCAGTGTACGCTACTGCGGGTGCAGTCTGGCGAAAGCACCGTGCTCAGTTCCAGTGTTAAATCATTGTTCATTGTCGTTTCACTTGCGAGTTCACATAGCCATCAACCCGGTACGTAAACATCACGTCGCGGAATAATGGCGCTGGCACAGATGACAAAACGGGGCGGTTAATCCGCCCCATCCTTTCAGCTTTGCGCGCCGGGCGCGCCTGCCAGCGTGAAGGTTAGTGTTTTTTTAGCTTGTCTTTATATTTGGTCAGTTGACGGGTCAACTTGTCAATCAATCCGTCAATTGCCGCATACATATCTTCCGCTTCAGATGTGGCGTGCAGCTCGCCACCGTTGACGTGCAGGGTTGCATCAGCAATCTGCGTCACCTTCTCAACTTTCAGGACAACATACACCTGATTGATATGATCAAAGTAATGTTCCAGTTTGGCAAATTTCGTTGTCACGAACTCACGCAGGGGTTCGGTGATTTCAACATTTTGCCCGGTAAGGTTCAGCTGCATAGGTCTTCCTTCTCATTTCTGTCAAACCAGCTGTTTACGCTGATTTGAAGGCGGTATGGACAAAGACTCGCGGTACTTAGCGACGGTTCGACGTGCCACTATTATCCCTTGATCAGATAACATGGAGGTCAGTTTACTGTCACTCAAGGGCTTGGCGGGGTTTTCCGCCGAGATTAATTTTTTCACCAGCGCACGAATAGCGGTAGATGACGCTTCTCCGCCACCTTCAGTATTAACATGACTGGAGAAAAAATACTTCAGTTCAAAAATGCCTCGTGGGCTGTGAAGGTATTTTTGCGTAGTCACGCGGGAAATCGTCGATTCATGCATGTCCACCGCCTGGGCAATATCGGCCAGCACCATAGGACGCATAAACTCTTCACCCTGGTCAAAAAAGGCCTGTTGCTGTTCCACAATACAGCGGGAGACTTTTAACAATGTCTCGTTACGGCTTTCAAGACTTTTAATCAGCCAGCGGGCTTCCTGCAAATTACTGCGGATAAACTGACTGTCGCTGTCGTTGCGTCCGGCTCCGCCCATGGCGGCATATTGCTGGTTGATCTTCAACCTGGGCAGGCTGTCGGTATTCAGCTCGACCGTCCAGCGCGTCGTCACTTTACGTACCAGCACATCGGGAATCACGTATTCGGGTTCACCGGTGTTAATCGACTGACCCGGGCGCGGATCGAGCGACTGAATCAGCAGCATCGCCTCTTTCAGTACGTCTTCTTTCAGACGCGTTACGCGCATCAGGCTGCGGAAATCGTGGTTCGCCAGCAAATCGAGATGGCTGCTGACGATCAATTTTGCTTCCGCCAGCATCGGCGTTTCAGGCGCATACTGCGACAGCTGCACCAGCAGGCAGTCGCGCAAATCACGCGCGCCGACGCCGACAGGATCGAAACGCTGAACGCGCTTTAACACGGCTTCGACTTCGTCGATTTCCAGCTCGTCGTTACCGATACTATCGAGAATCTCTTCAAGTGAAACGGTAAGATAACCGGTGTCATCAATGGCATCGACGATAGAGGTCGCAATGGCACGGTCGTTATCGCTGAAGGGCGTTAACTCGACCTGCCACATAAGATAGTCCTGCAGTGACTGTGTGGTTTCGCCCTGATAAATCGGCAGCTCGTCATCCTGATAATCGGTGCCGGTTCCTGAAGGCGTGCCTGCGGTGTAAATCTCGTCCCACGTGGCGTCAAGCGGCAGCTCTTCAGGCATATCCTTTTGTTCCAGCGCTTCTCGGGTATCCAGTCCCGCTTCGCCTTCCTGATACTCTTTCGCGTCTATTTCATCGTGCAGATCGGTTTGCTCAAGCAGGGGATTGCTTTCCAGCGCCAGCTGTAACTCTTGCTGGAGTTCGAGCGTAGAGAGCTGCAGCAGACGTATCGCCTGCTGCAGTTGTGGGGTCATCGCCAGTTGTTGGCTGAGCCTGAGTTGCAAACCTTGCTTCATAGACAGGATGGATATTCCCGGGTAAACATCAGTATTAACGACACCTTATCAGAGTCTGAACTCTTCACCCAAATAAACCCGTTTAACTTGCTCATCTGCAAGGACTTCATTCGGCGTACCGTGCGCAATCAGGTTTCCCTGACTGACGATATAGGCGCGTTCACAGACCGCCAGCGTTTCACGCACGTTGTGGTCGGTGATGAGAACACCAAGGCCACTGTCACGCAGGTGTTCAATGATTTTTTTGATGTCGATAACGGAAATCGGGTCGACCCCGGCAAAGGGTTCATCCAGCAGGATAAATTTCGGATTAGCTGCCAGCGCACGCGCAATTTCTACGCGACGGCGCTCACCACCCGACAGCGATTGCCCCATATTGTCGCGCAGATGAGCAATGTGAAACTCTTCCATTAGCTCGTTAGCCCGATCCTGTCGCTGCTCTTCGGTTAAGTCATCACGAATTTGCAGGACCGCCATCAGGTTGTCGTAAACGCTCAGGCGACGAAAGATTGAGGCTTCCTGCGGCAGATAGCCAATGCCGCGGCGCGCACGCGCATGAAGCGGCAGGATGCTGATATCTTCGTCATCAATAATGATGCGTCCCGCATCGCGCGGAACAATGCCCACCACCATGTAAAAGGTGGTCGTTTTACCCGCACCGTTTGGACCCAACAGCCCGACGATTTCACCGGACTTTACCTGCAGGCTGACGTCTTCAACCACGCGGCGGCCTTTATAAGCCTTTGCCAGGTTTTCTGCGATTAATGTGGCCATAGTGATCAGTTACTCTTTTTTTCGCTGTTGGTTGACGCGGGCTTATCCTGCAACTGCGACGGCACCAGCACGGTCGTTACGCGCTTGCTCTGGCCCTGGCTGTAAGCCTGCATTTTTTGCTCTTTTACCAGATAGGTGATGCGGTCGCCTTTGATGTTGCTGTCCAGTTGCTCAATGTAGGCGTTGCCGGTCAGCTCAACAAAGTCATTGGCAAGCTCATAATGCAGTTTGGACGCATGACCCTGAACCGGTTTGCCGTTGTCCTGCATCTGGTAAAAGGTGGCAGGGTTACCGTAAGCATCTACGATGGTTTTTTTACTGTCACCGCCCGGACGCGTGACCACCACTTTATCCGCAGTAATTTTGATCGATCCCTGGGTGACAATAACATTACCGGTGAAGGTCGCGACATTGCCTTGCAGATCCAGAGACTGATTCTCAGAGTCGATATTGACGGGTTTGTCCGAGTCACCGGTCAGCGCCAGAGCAGGCAGGCTGGTTGCAAGCAGCATACTGGCCAGTAAAAACTTAATGCGGTTTTTGTTCATTTTGAATTTCATAAGAAGTTTTGACCTTTTCGATTAACTCGGCGTTCTTTGTCCGTAAATTACCGCGCATTTTCATACCGGTAGAGTTAAAACTGCGGCCATATAACGTCACCTGGTCGTCAGAGGCGACGTCCTGCGTGACAAGATTGACCTGAGCGTTATCCGTTTTAATTCTCTCAAGCTCAGAATCTGGAGCCAGAGCATTCAGCTCAACATGGCCGTACAGATACAGCATACGATCTTTGGTAAGCTTTGCTTTATCTGAACGTACCGTCCAGGTCGGCATTTTATTTTCGTCATAGGTAGTCATCACCGGATTATCAAACCAGCTTATTCCGCTGTCTTCGTAATAGGTGACTTTGTCCGATATCAGCTTATAAGCCAGCCCGCCTTGCGGGTTGTAGACTACGGTATGCGAATTGGCACTAGTGTAGGTTGGCGTTTGATCATTATTCGCTACCGGCGCGCTGTTGTCGCCATCCCGGTTAGTGAAATTCCAGCCAATAAGCACCAGCGCAATCAAGGCCAGACCCAACGTTATCCAACGCCTGCTTTTACTCATACTGATTGCCCTTTGGCATCCTCGAATTTATTTTGCGCCATTAAGATGAGATCGCACAGCTCCCGCACCGCGCCGCGCCCACCGGCAATACGGGTAACGTAGTTCGCGCGCGTCAATAGCAATGGATGGGCATCGGCGACAGCCACGCTTAGCCCGACTTTCGCCATCACTGGCCAGTCAATCAGATCGTCGCCAATATAGGCGACCTGATCGTCAGAGAGCGACAGTGTATCCAGAAGTTCACCATAGGCCAAAAGCTTATCTGATTGCCCCTGATAAAGGTGGCGAATCCCGAGCGTTTTACAGCGGTCTTCCAGTAATTTGGCCGTGCGGCCGGTAATAATAGCCACTTCGACGTCAGAGGTCAGCAGGCAGCGAACGCCATAGCCATCGCGCACGTTAAAGGTTTTCAGCTCTTCGCCGCTGTTCCCCATATAAATCAGGCCATCCGACATCACACCGTCAACGTCGCAGATCAGCAGGCGAATTTTACTGGCGCGCGTCATGACATCTGAACTGACCGGGCCGTAGCACGTTTCTAAAGTGGCATTTTCCGACTGCATTATGTCTTCCTGTTTACACTACGCCAGCGCGCAGCATGTCATGCATATGTACCACACCCAACAGACGGTCGTCATCGGCCACCAGCAGGGAAGTAATGTTTTTGGTTTGCATCAAATTCAGCGCATCCACCGCCAGCACGTTAGGCCGCACGCGAATGCCACCCCGGGTCATGACTTCAGCGATAGTGGCGTGTTGAAAATCAATGCCCATATCAAAGATGCGGCGCAGGTCACCATCGGTAAAGATGCCCTCGATCTTCATCAGATCGTCCACGATAACCGTCAGGCCGAGATTTTTACGGGTGATTTCCAGCAGGGCATCACGCAGGGAAGCATCGCGAGTGACGTGCGGGAGTTCATCCCCGCTGTGCATAATGTCGCTGACGTGTAGCAGCAGCTTCCGGCCCAGCGCACCGCCCGGATGGGACAAGGCAAAGTCTTCTGGCGTAAAGCCGCGGGCTTCCAGCAGGGAAACGGCCAGCGCATCGCCCATGACCAGCGTTGCGGTTGTGCTGGTGGTGGGGGCCAGGCCGAGCGGACAGGCCTCCTGTGGGACTTTCACGCACAGGTGGATATCTGCGGCGCGGGCCATGGCGCTTTCAGGACGGCTTGTCATACAGATCAACGGAATCTTTTGGCGTTTCATTACCGGTATCAGCGCCAAAATCTCACTGGATTCGCCACTGTTAGATATCGCGATGACGACATCGTCTTTACCTACCATGCCAAGATCGCCATGGCTGGCTTCAGCGGGATGCACAAAGAACGCCGGCGTGCCGGTGCTGGCAAAGGTGGCCGCCATTTTTTTCCCGATATGGCCCGACTTGCCCATCCCCATGACCACCACTTTTCCCTGACAGGCATAAATCAGTGCGCAGGCGTCGGCGAAAGCCTCATTAATATATTGATCAAGCTGCTCCAGGCCTTCGCGCTCGATGCGTAATACCGTTTTACCGGCTTTCTGAAAATCAAAATTTACCGTTGGTTGCTGATATGACATGGCGAATCTGTCCTTGTTAGCCGTCCATAAACGCCGGCTGTAGCCACAGCAGCGTTACCCAGACGAAGAAACCACAGAGTAAAAGCGAGCCCGCCGTACGGCCAACCCGGCGGCGACGCAGCAGACAAAGCATGGCGAACAGCACGCTGACACCCAGCATTATCCAGTAATCGCGCGCAAATGCGTGATAGTCTACGCTGCCGGGATGAATCAGGGCCGGCAGACCCAGAACGATAGCCAGATTATAAATATTGGCACCAATCAGGTTGCCGATAGCGATATCATCTTCACCTTTCAGCGCGCCCGCGATGACCGTTGCCAGCTCTGGCAGACTGGTGCCGACCGCGATGAGCGTCAGCCCCATGACCAACTCGCTGACGCCAAAGTAATCCGCAAATACGGTCGCGTTATCGATCACCATGTGCGTCGACATGGGCAGGATAATCAGTGCGACGGCCAGCCAGAGAAAGGCGACGGTATTTCCGCTCTCTTCACGCGGCAGTTCGGCTAATTGTTCGCGCGTTAACGTATCGTTATTGTCCTTCTCTGCTTTGCGCGCGATGCGGATGGTCACTATCAGATAAATCGCGGCGATAGCAATCAGTGCAAGGCCATCCAGGCGACTAAGATAGTTATCAAATAACATGATGCCGCTAAGAAGTGAGACCAGCACCATCAGCGGCAGTTCACGGCGTATTAAATTGGAATGGATGCTCAGGGGATGCAACAAGGCCGCGCCACCGAGAATCAAAAGAATGTTGGTGATGTTTGAGCCAAGCGCGGTGCCCACCGCCAGATCCATCTGTCCGTACTGCGCTGCCGAGAAAGAGAGAATGATCTCCGGGAGCGAGGTGCCGATACTGACGACGGTCATGCCGATTATCAGGGGCGGGATGCCAAAGGATCGACAAAGTATTGCAGCACTAAACACCAGACGATCGGCACCATAAGCCAGTAAAAGCAGTCCGATAATCAGCAGTGCGGTAGCGACGAACATGAAAAATCCTTGCTTAAAACCCCTGTCGGCTCGCCTTCAGGTTCTTTGTGACAAAACAGGCGCTGATTTTGACCTTCTGAGCGGCAAAAGTAAATTTTATGACCGTTTTCGCCAAATCTTTGTATTAAGTTTCTGTAAAGCTATCGTGCGTTTAGCCTTAACAGGCTACCATCGTACCCTATGTTGACGCCCGATCCGTAATAGAGGTGATAATGATCCAACAAAAAACGAACCTGGTTGAGGTTCGTGGCGTGAGTTTTTCACGTGGCGATCGCAAAATTTTCGACGATATTTCGCTGACGGTGCCAAAAGGTAAAGTGACGGCGATTATGGGGCCGTCGGGGATCGGGAAAACAACGCTGCTACGCTTAATCGGCGGACAACTGCAACCTGACAGCGGTGAGATCTGGTTTCGGGATGAGAACATTCCGACATTGTCGCGCACAAAGTTGTATGAAGCGCGTAAAAAGATGAGCATGTTGTTTCAGTCAGGCGCGCTGTTTACCGACTTAACGGTATACGAAAATGTGGCCTGGCCGCTGCGTGAACATACCCGGCTGCCCGCGCCGATTTTACACAGTACCGTACTGATGAAGCTGGAAGCCGTGGGTCTACGCGGTGCTGCGCAGCTGAAGCCTGCGGAGCTGTCAGGCGGGATGGCTCGCAGGGTTGCGCTGGCGCGCGCGATTGCGCTTGAGCCTGAACTCATTATGTTCGATGAACCCTTTGTAGGGCAGGATCCCATTACCATGGGCGTGCTGGTTAAGCTTATTGATGAACTGAATCATGCGCTGGGCCTGACCTGCATCGTGGTTTCCCACGACGTGCCCGAAGTGTTGAGTATTGCTGATTACGCCTACATTGTGGCAGGACAAAAAATTATTGCGCACGGCACGACGCCAGACCTGCGTGCTAACAACGATCCCCGTGTGCGCCAGTTTATTGACGGCATTGCGGATGGGCCAGTGCCGTTTCGTTTTCCGGCGGGCGACTATTTGGCCGACTTAACCGGCTCAGGGAGAATCTAAGCTGATGTTGTTGAAAGCACTGGCGTCATTAGGACGCCGGGGAATAGGAACCTGCGCCAGCTTTGGGCGTGCCGGTTTAATGCTTTTTCATGCGCTGGTCGGTAAGCCCGCGTTCCGTAAACACTTTCCGCTGCTGATCAAACAGCTTTACAGCATCGGCGTACTGTCTCTGGTCATCATTGTCGTCTCCGGTCTGTTTATTGGCATGGTGCTGGGCCTCCAGGGCTATCTGGTGTTAACCACCTATGGCGCTGAAACCAGTCTGGGCATGCTGGTGGCGCTGTCGCTGCTGCGTGAACTGGGTCCGGTTGTGACGGCGCTGCTGTTTGCAGGGCGCGCAGGATCGGCCTTAACGGCAGAGATCGGGCTGATGAAAGCCACGGAGCAACTCTCCAGTATGGAGATGATGGCGGTCGATCCCCTGCGCCGTGTCGTTTCGCCGCGCTTTTGGGCGGGTTTTATCAGCATGCCGCTGCTGGCGTTAATCTTTACTGCTGTAGGGATTACGGGCGGAGCGCTGGTAGGCGTGAGCTGGAAAGGGATTGACCCTGGCTTCTTCTGGTCGGCGATGCAAAACGCCGTCGATTTTCGTAGCGATGTGGTCAACTGCATTATTAAAAGCGCTGTGTTTGCCGTCACTGTCACCTGGATTGCATTGTTCAACGGTTACGATGCCATCCCGACCTCTGAAGGGATTAGCCGCGCCACGACGCGCACCGTGGTGCATGCATCACTGGCGGTGCTCGGTTTAGATTTTGTGCTGACAGCACTGATGTTTGGGAATTGATGCGATGCAAAGCAAAAAAAGCGAAATTTGGGTTGGCGTGTTTATGATCATGGCAATGATTGCCGTGTTGTTTCTCTGCCTGCGCGTGGCAGATCTCAAATCTTTAGGTACGGAGCCCACCTGGAAACTGTATGCCACCTTCGATAACATCGGCGGCCTGAAAGCCAGTTCGCCAGTGAAAATTGGCGGCGTGGTGATTGGTCGCGTAACGGACATTTCTCTTGAACCTAAAACGTTACTGCCGCGCGTCACAATGGATATCAGTGATAAATATGCCAACCAGATTCCGGATACCAGTTCGCTGGCGATCCGCACTCAGGGGTTACTGGGCGAGCAGTTTCTGTCGTTAAATATCGGCTTTGACGATCCTGAGCTAGGATCGTCAATGCTGAATGACGGCGGGACGATTCGCGATACCAAGTCGGCGATGGTGCTGGAAGATTTGATTGGCCAGTTCCTGTATAAAAGCGGCGACAATAAAGGCAACAAGCAAACCAGTGACAGTAAGGACGCGCAGGGCGGCGAGATGGCCGCACCGGCAGCAGCGGCTCAACCTTAAATAGAGGGATAACATGATGTTTAAACGTTTTCTGATGATCGCCATGCTGGTGGTCACGCCACTGGCAGCCACCGCGGCCGATCAAAGCAATCCTTATAAACTGATGAACGAAGCGGCTAACAAAACGTTCACCCGTCTCAAGAACGAACAGCCGAAAATTAAGCAGGATCCAAACTATCTGCGTGAGATCGTTCGTCAGGAGCTCCTGCCTTACGTGCAAATCAAATATGCCGGTGCATTAGTGCTGGGCCGCTTCTACCGCGATGCCACACCGGCACAGCGTGAAGCTTATTTCAAAGCGTTTGGCGACTATCTGGCTCAGGCTTATGGCCAGGCGCTGGCCCTGTATCACGGTCAGACTTATCAGATTGAACCTGAGAAGCCGATTGGCAACACCAATATTGTGGCTATCCGCGTGACCATTATCGATCCTCAGGGCCGTCCGCCTGTACGCCTCGACTTCCAGTGGCGTAAGAACAGCCAGACCGGCAACTGGCAGGCTTTCGATATGATCGCGGAAGGCGTGAGCATGATCACCACCAAACAGAATGAGTGGGGCGATCTGCTGCGTACCAAGGGGATCGATGCGCTGACCGCTCAGCTGGAAGCCTCAGCGAAACAGCCTATCACCCTGGATCAAAACAAATAATGCAGGCATCACTGCACTGGTCACGCGAGGCAAACACGCTGCGGCTGGAAGGCGAGCTGGATCGTGACACGCTGCTGAGTCTGTGGGAGCAGCGTGAAGCGCTGGTTAACGCGGTCGAACTGATCGATGTTTCCGCCCTGCAAAGGGTGGATTCATCGGGACTTGCGCTGCTGGTTCACCTGCGGGAGATTACCTCGCAGCAGGGAGGCTCGCTGCGCTTTGTGGGAATCGGCGACAAATTGCAGTCGTTGATCACCCTTTACAACCTGCAACAAATTATTGTTTCTGCAGATTAAAGCGCCTGAACTGGCCTTTCTCGTCAAAGCCCCGGTCCCGTACAGGGGCTTTTGCGTATTTAAGAATCAGGCACTTTCCTCTACTATGTCAGCCTTATTATTATTAAGTGAAGTTAAGAGCAATGGAAAACAGTGAGATTCAGGCCGTGCTGATGGCAGCGCTGCCCTTAGATGAAGTTCATGTCATGAGCAATGATGGCAGCCATTTCCAGGTTATCGCCGTGGGTGAGCTGTTTGGTGAGTTAAGCCGCGTGAAGAAGCAGCAGGCTGTCTATGCGCCGCTGATGGAATTTATTGCGGACAACCGTATTCATGCCGTCTCCATCAAAACTTACACGCCTGCAGAGTGGGCGCGTGACCGTAAACTCAACGGTTTTTGATTCCCTCCGGGGCTGCTCGCCTGAGCGTGACCGTTTTATAGCCAGTTAATTGAGAACCGTGTTAATGGATAAATTTCGTGTGCAAGGCCCCACCCGCTTAAGTGGTGAAGTCACTATTTCCGGCGCGAAAAACGCCGCGCTACCCATTCTGTTTGCTGCTTTGCTGGCTGAAGAGCCGGTAGAGATCACGAATGTGCCAAAGCTGCGTGACATCGACACCACCATGAAGCTGTTGACGCAATTGGGTGCAAAGGTTGAGCGCAACGGTTCTGTACACGTTGATGCCAGCGGTGTAGACGTTTTTTGTGCGCCTTACGAACTGGTGAAAACCATGCGTGCCTCAATTTGGGCGCTGGGTCCGCTGGTGGCGCGTTTTGGCCAGGGCGAAGTGTCACTGCCGGGCGGCTGCGCCATCGGTGCGCGTCCGGTTGACCTGCATATTACGGGCCTTGAGCAGTTAGGTGCAGAGATCAAGCTGGAAGAAGGTTATGTCAAAGCATCCGTTAACGGACGCCTGAAGGGCGCGCTGATCGTGATGGACAAAGTCAGCGTGGGCGCGACCGTCACCATCATGAGCGCAGCGACGCTGGCAACCGGCACTACCGTGATTGAGAATGCGGCGCGTGAACCTGAAATCGTTGATACCGCCAACTTCCTCAACACGCTGGGCGCCAAAATCAGCGGTGCCGGTACCGATAAAATTACTATCGAAGGCGTCGAGCGTCTGGGCGGCGGCGTTTACCGTGTACTGCCCGATCGCATTGAAACCGGCACCTTCCTGGTTGCGGCAGCCATCTCCGGCGGTAAAGTCATCTGCCGAAATGCACAGCCCGATACGCTGGATGCGGTGCTGGCGAAGCTGCGCGATGCAGGGGCAGACATCGAAACCGGTGAAGACTGGATCAGCCTGGATATGCACGGCAAGCGACCTAAAGCGGTTAACGTGCGTACGGCTCCCCATCCGGGATTCCCGACCGATATGCAGGCACAGTTTACCTTGCTGAATCTGGTGGCAGAAGGAACGGGTTTGATTACCGAAACCATCTTCGAAAACCGCTTTATGCATATCCCTGAGCTGATTCGTATGGGCGCGCATGCAGAAATTGAGAGCAATACTGCAATCTGTCACGGTGTAGAAACCTTGTCAGGTGCGCAGGTGATGGCAACGGATCTTCGTGCCTCGGCCAGTCTGGTCTTGGCAGGCTGTATTGCGGAAGGAACAACGCTGGTCGATCGTATTTACCATATTGACCGTGGCTACGAGCATATCGAAGATAAGCTCAAAGCGATGGGGGCGAATATTGAGCGCATCAGCGGCGAATAATCTCGCGGCGTCATGCTAATGAAACCAGCCTTATGACAAGGCTGGTTTTTTTTCGGCTACCGATCGCGTTACGCTAGCTTTTGGTCTCGTTGTGAGTCGGTCGCACACGCTTTTTGCGATCCAGGAGACAATGGGTTTCGGGATCGTAATAACGACTTGGCCATATCTCTGACGGATGAACATTGATCGCATCGGCAATCAGCCATTCGCCTTTGGGCCAGGGGCGCGAGAGCGCGTTGGCCAGGGTTGATGAACTTAATCCCGACTGACGTGAAAGCGCCGCCAGCGTGGTGCCACGTTTACGTAGTGCGGCAATGATATCGGCGGGATGCCAGTCCTCTGTCCTGCTCTGCATAACCTTTTCTCCTTGTCCTTGTCAGTGCGTAACGCGCGAGTGATGCTGACTTGTCTACATCCTATCTGGAAAGTTGCTGAATTTTATATCAGAAAATTTCCATAAGATTCCAGTAATATTTAGGCAAGCAGACAGAACTGAGCGGCCTGACTCAAAAGGAGTGTAACGCGTGAAAGAAGAAGGAGGAGTGGGAGAAGGTCACGGAGCCGTGGTGGCTCCGTCAGGAACAGAAATCAGAAATCGCGTTGGACTGACATGTGCGCCAGCGCTTCCAGGGCGGAGCGCCACGGGGTTTCTGGCAGAATCTGCAAGGCTGCAATGGCTTTATCGGCCTCTTGCTCCGCACGCTGACGCGTCCATTCCAGTGAGCCACACTGGTTCATCGCTTCCAGAACGGGCGCCAGTAAATGGCGACCGTTACCCTGTTCGATCGCATCGCGGATCATCTTCGCCTGCTCAGGCGAACCATGGTTCATGGCGTGAAGCAGTGGCAGGGTGGGTTTACCTTCGCTGAGGTCGTCGCCGGTATTTTTACCCAGGGTTTCCCCATCGGCACTGTAGTCAAGTAAATCGTCAATTAACTGGAAGGCGGTTCCCAGATAGCGCCCATAATCCTGTAGGGCTTTTTCCTGCGCTGGCGTTGCCTCCGCTAAAATCGCCGAGGCCTGAGAGGCGGCTTCGAATAAGCGAGCTGTTTTGCTGTAGATCACCCGCATATAGCTCTCTTCTGTGATGTCAGGATCGTTGACGTTCATCAGTTGAAGCACTTCCCCTTCCGCGATAACGTTCACCGCTTCAGACATCAGCGCCAGGATACGTAGCGATCCCATGCTGGTCATCATCTGGAAGGCGCGAGTATAAATAAAATCACCGACCAGCACGCTGGCTGCATTACCAAATGCAGCGTTCGCGGTGGCCTTGCCACGGCGCATATCGGATTCATCCACGACATCGTCATGCAATAGCGTGGCGGTGTGGATAAATTCGATCAGCGCCGCGTTGGTGACGTGGAGATCGCCCTGATAACCCATGGCGCGCGCCGACAGCACGGCAATCATGGGGCGAATGCGTTTACCGCCGCCACTGATGATGTAATAACCCAGCTGGTTGATGAGCGAGACATCTGAATTCAGCTGGTCGAGTATGGTCTGGTTAACGGCAGCCATGTCCTGTGCGGTTAATTCGTTAATCTGTTCTAAGTTCATTCGTCTTTTCAGCTATGACTCGTTTCTTTGCCATGGTAAGCGGTTTTACCCAGCCAGCGTTCAGTAATCTGTTACTGATTGTACTTGAATTTTCAGGTTGAGAAACGTTTGCATTGAGCCTGTGTTTTTTTTCTGCAAGAGTGTGCAAAGTGCTCTTGTCTTCTGTTTGAGTTTTGCGTAGAATTCGCGCCCTATTGTGAATATTTAGCGCGCCGCCTGATGAACTGAAAGGCAAGCGCAGAAGCGGAGTTTTATATGTACGCGGTTTTCCAAAGTGGTGGTAAACAACACCGAGTAAGCGAAGGTCAGACCGTTCGCCTGGAAAAGCTGGACATCGCAACCGGTGAAACCATTGAGTTTGACCAGGTTCTGATGATTGCAAATGGCGAAGACGTGAAAATCGGCGCGCCACTGGTTTCAGGCGGTGTGATCAAGGCAGAAGTTGTTGCTCATGGTCGTGGCGAGAAAATTAAGATCGTTAAGTTTCGTCGTCGTAAGCACTACCGTAAGCAAGCTGGCCATCGCCAGTGGTTCACTGATGTGAAAATCACTGGTATCACGGCGTAAGAGGAGATCTGACAAATGGCACATAAAAAGGCTGGTGGTTCGACTCGAAATGGTCGTGACTCCAATGCAAAACGTCTGGGCGTAAAACGTTTCGGTGGCGAATCTGTTCTGGCAGGTAGCATCATCGTTCGTCAGCGTGGCACCAAATTCCACGCAGGTAGCAACGTTGGTTGTGGTCGTGACCACACCCTGTTTGCTACTGCAGACGGCAAAGTAAAATTCGAAGTTAAAGGTCCGAACAACCGTAAATACATCAGCATCGTTGCTGAGTAAGGTTGTCGTGACGCAGACGGTTAACGTCTGAACGCACGAATTGAAGGCCCCGCAACTGTTGCGGGGCTTTTTACATTCTGCGACCCCTTGCCCGACAGGCGACATCGCCTGAATGTTTGCTGTACACTTTATGTACACGCTGGCGTCAGCCAGTTTTGATTTATCCGCCGCTGGTCGCGCAGAAGACCCTGGCGGACCCGTCTGCAGCGTATTGCAGACGATTGTGTGACGGAGAAAGAAAATGAAGTTTGTAGATGAAGCGACAATTTTGGTCGTCGCAGGTGATGGCGGTAATGGTTGTGTCAGTTTCCGCCGTGAAAAATATATCCCGAAAGGCGGCCCGGACGGCGGTGATGGCGGTGACGGCGGCGACGTATTCTTAGTGGCTGACGAAAACCTTAACACCCTGATCGATTATCGTTTCGAAAAGTCGTTCCGCGCCGAGCGGGGACAGAATGGTCAGAGTCGCGACTGTACCGGTAAGCGTGGTAAAGATATCACCGTTAAAGTGCCGGTGGGAACCCGTGTTATCGACCAGGGAACGGGCGAAACGCTGGGCGATATGACGCGCCACCAGCAGACCCTGATGGTGGCAAAAGGCGGCTGGCACGGTCTGGGAAATACCCGCTTTAAATCATCGGTAAACCGCAGTCCGCGTCAAAAAACCATGGGTACGCCCGGTGAGAAACGCGACCTGCAGCTGGAGCTGATGCTGTTGGCTGACGTAGGCATGCTGGGTTTACCTAACGCCGGGAAATCGACCTTTATCCGTGCGGTTTCTGCTGCTAAACCAAAAGTTGCGGACTATCCCTTTACTACGCTGGTGCCAAGCCTGGGCGTGGTGCGTATGGATAGCGAGCAGAGCTTTGTGGTGGCCGATATCCCCGGCCTGATTGAAGGCGCAGCCGAGGGCGCAGGTTTAGGTATTCGCTTCCTGAAGCACCTGGAACGCTGCCGCGTGCTGCTGCACCTGATCGACATTGCGCCCATTGACGAGAGCGATCCGGTTGAGAACGCCCGTATTATTTTGGGCGAGCTGGAGAAATACAGCGATAAGCTGTTTAACAAGCCGCGCTGGCTGGTATTCAACAAAGTCGATCTGATTGATGAAGAAGAAGCTCAGGCGCGTGCAAAAGCCATTGCCGAGGCGCTGGGTTGGGAAGATAAATACTATCTTATCTCTGCCGCCAGCCGTCAGGGCGTTACGGACCTGTGCTGGGACGTGATGAGCTTTATCAACGCCAATCCGAAAGAAGCTGACGTTGAAGAAAAACAGCCGGAGAAAGTGGAGTTCATGTGGGACGATTACCACAAAGAAGCCATTGAAACCGCGGCGGTTGAAGAAGATGAAGAGTGGGATGACGACTGGGATGAGGATGACGACGAAGGCGTCGAAATCATCTACCAGCGCTAGACCGCTTATGACTGCCCCCTTTCCACCGGAACGGGGGCAGATTTCTTTCAGGGCTGCGCCAGCACCGCAACGGTAAGCCGTGCGCTACAGCATAATTTATCCTGCTCGTGACGAATCTCAATCTGCCACGTCTGATTCCGCTTCCCCACATGCAGCGGACGACAGATACCGCGCACCAGACCACCTGAAACGGCCCGATGATGGCTGGCATTCACTTCGATGCCCACCACGCGGCTGCCATCCTCTGATGCCAGATAACCCGCCACAGAACCCAGCGTTTCGGCTAACACCACTGAGGCGCCGCCGTGCAGCAGGCCAAAGGGCTGCTGCGTGCGGCTGTCTACTGGCATGGTGGCTTCAAGATAGTCATCACCCACTGCGGTGAAAATGATGCCCACATGCGCCACCAGCGTATGAGTGCTCTGCGCATTGAGCGCATCCAGACACACTACGCGTTTCCAGATCGTTGCCATTGTCAGGCTCCCAGGGTTGCGCCATCGTCTTCCACGCTGCGATGTCACATGACGTAACGCAGAGGCGAAAGAATTAGCGTAGTGATAACCGCCTGCGGCTGTCCACTTTTACGTCAGCATTGCATCTCAAGGGTAACAGAAGGGCGTTTACTGGGCCGGGCGACAGGGCGTTGCAGCCTCTGCCTGCGATCCCCGTTACCGTCCCTGAACCCGGGTGGATTCGGTTAAGAAAATTTATGCGATTACCCAGGGTGCCAGCGTGAGGCGGGGCGCAGATAACCCGCAAAACAGGTACCGATTCTGTAAGATCCTGGCATAAGAAAAGCCATGCGGCTGGGAGTGATGCGGCTGGAGAGCAGGCGAAGGTATCCTGAACAGGTTGTTGCGCGCCTGAAACCGAGGCGTTATACCTGACTTTTTAGCGATGATAAAAAAACGCAGCAGGTGGTCGCCCGCTGCGTTTCCTAATATAAATCAGTAATTCTTATTGATATCGCGATAGAGCCGGCTTTCAAAGCGCACCAGCGGAATACGGCGTGTGCGCTGATCCTGCGGCGGAACCGCATAGCCAGAAAGGAACTGCACAAACGCCACGCGTGCCCCGCTAGAGGTGGTGATAAAGCCTGCAAGGTTATATACGCCTTGCAGTGAGCCGGTTTTAGCCGAGACTTTGCCATCCAGACCGGCTTCGTGCAGGCCGCCACGGTACTGCAGCGTGCCATCGTGTCCGGCCAGCGGTAGCATCGAAATATAGTCCAGTTTGCTGTCGTTCTGCGCAATATATTGCAGCACCTGCATCATGGTGGCGGGGGAGATCAGATCGTGACGTGACAGGCCCGAACCATCCACCTGGATGCTGTTACCCAAATCAATATTGGCTTTTTCGCGCAGGATGCGACGAACCGCATCTGACCCTGCGCGGAAGGTGCCCGGTACGTTGAAGTAATGATGACCAATGGTGCGGAACACCGTGTCGGCAATCATATTGTCGGACTTCTTCAGCATCATATGCAGCAGCGTATGCAGCGGCGCTGACTGCGTTGATGCCAGCACGGTGCCCGGCTCGGTCACCTGCGTCTGACGTAGCAGATGGCCGCTGTAATCAATACCGGCGGAACGCAGTTCTGCTTTCAGGATTTCGCCTGCCCAGGCCGCGCCATCCTGAACCGCAAAGGCTAAAGGAAGCGGATCGCTACGCTGACGCATACAGCCGGTTAAGGTGTAGCGGTTCAGCTCGCCTGGCACCACGTCCAGCTCGCAGTATTGTCCGTCACCGCTGTTGCGCCCAATCGTCCGCACCTGGCTTAACATGTGAGCCGGGTAGTAGGACGCAATGCGGATAAAGGCATTTTCTCCCGGTTTGTCGGCACTGTAGAGTGAAACCGAGAAGCAGTTTTTATCCACAATAGCCGCCGCCGGCGGTGCGCTAAAGCACTGGGTCATGTCATTCCACGGCCAGCCAGGCGCCGCATCATGGCTGGCAAACACCGAGGTATCGATGACCAGATTACCTTTGATGTGTGTGATGCCTTGTTTTTTTAACGCCGCGACCATATTCCGCAGATCCTGACGACCCAAGGTAGGATCGCCAGCAAACCGGGCTACTAAATCACCATTAAGCGTGCCATCGACCAGCGCGCCTTTGGTTTCAAAGGTGGTTTGAAAACGGTAATCACCGCCCAGTTCCAGCAATGCCGCCAGGGCGGTGATCACTTTCATGGTACTGGCGGGAAGTGCCATCTGTTTCCCGTGGTAATCGATAATTGGCGTGGATGCGCCCACTTTTTGCACCAGCAAAGCCAGATTGGCACCATCTGGCAGATATTGCATGTATTCATCAACTGGCGCTGCTTGTGCCTGCAGCATAAAAGCACAGGTTAATCCGGTAACAAGTCGTGAAAATCGCATAATCTCGCGGCAACTGACAGGTGAAGGCGACAATACTACGTCCCTGGACGGTGGAAAGTAAACGATGACCCGCAGGGAACTCTGGGTTAAAATACGTATCAAATTGCAAAACCTTTTCTGGCCTGGAACACTTTCCGGGTCAGTCTTCTTTTATTTGCAAAACGAGGTCTTGCGCCGCAGAACGCTTTTTTCTGCAGTCACCGGTCAGGATGCACCGTGAAACAGGAATGATGACGAGGAGCTAAAATGAACCAGATTCCGATGACGTTAAGAGGCGCTGAAAGGCTGCGCGAAGAGCTGCATGAGCTGAAAACGGTGAAGCGCCCGCGCATTATTGCCTCCATCGCGGAGGCCCGCGAGCACGGCGATTTGAAAGAGAACGCCGAATATCACGCCGCGCGTGAAGAACAGGGGTTCTGTGAGGGACGCATTCAGGAGATTGAAGCCAAACTCTCTAATGCGCAGGTCATTGACGTCACACAGATGCCGAAAACCGGCCGCGTGATTTTTGGCGCAACGGTAACCGTGTTGAACGTGGACACGGATGAAGAGTTTACCTATCGCATCGTGGGTGATGATGAGGCAGACTTTAAGCAGAATTTGATTTCTGTTAACTCGCCGATGGCCCGTGGCCTGGTAGGGAAAGAAGCCGATGACGTGGCGATTATCAAAACGCCAGGCGGCGATGTCGAGTACGAAATCCTGAAGGTGGAGTACATCTGACAGGGTGCAATTGTCTGAAAAGCATTGCCGTACAGTGTAAAGAAAGGAAAAAGGCCGCGCTGCGGCCTTTTATCCCATGTAAGAGCATGGCACTTTCTTTGCCCACCTAGCGTGGCAGAGAAATTTTGCTCTCTTTAGCGGGGCGATACAGCACCAGCGTTTTGCCAATGACCTGAACGTTGCTGGCACGGGTTTCACGTACGATAGCTTCAACGATCAGCTGCCTGGTTTCACGTTCTTCAGAGGCAATTTTCACCTTGATCAATTCGTGATGTTCCAGCGCGTGTTCAATCTCAGCCAGTACACCTTCGGTCAGGCCATTGCCTCCGAGCATGACGACTGGCTTGAGCGGATGGGCGAGGCCTTTGAGGTGCTGTTTTTGTTTGGTACTTAGATTCATCGTATTATTTACTTACTCGGGGATTGAAAACGGTTCATTCTACCGCCATCTCGGGTATATCGCCAAATCGACGCAGCCTATCGCGTGCAGATTTATCGCTACGATGACGATTTAGTTGGAAATTTTATGACCGGTAAAAAGCGTTCAGCCAGCTCCAGCCGCTGGCTACAGGAACACTTTAGCGATAAATACGTGCTCCAGGCACAGAAAAAAGGGTTGCGTTCGCGCGCCTGGTTTAAACTTGATGAAATCCAACAGGGTGACAAGCTTTTCAAACCCGGGATGACCGTGGTAGATCTGGGTGCTGCACCCGGCGGCTGGTCGCAATATGTGGTACAGCAAATTGGGTCCAAAGGTCGCGTTATCGCTTGTGATATTCTGCCGATGGATCCTATTGTTGGTGTCGATTTCCTTCAAGGTGATTTTCGTGAAGAATCGGTGATCAAAGCATTACTTGAACGTGTGGGCGAGCAGAAGGTCCAGGTCGTCATGTCGGATATGGCACCGAATATGAGTGGTACACCTGCCGTAGATATTCCCCGGTCGATGTATTTGGTTGAGCTGGCGTTGGATATGTGCCGTGATATTTTGGCTCCAGGCGGCAGTTTTGTTGTGAAAGTGTTCCAGGGAGATGGCTTTGATGAATACCTGCGGGAAATTCGCTCCCTGTTTACGAAAGTGAAAATACGTAAGCCTGACGCTTCACGTTCACGTTCACGTGAAGTTTATATTGTGGCGACTGGGCGCAAACTGTAACCGACGTGATGGATAACCCGGCATTCCTGCTGCGATTCCATGTACGAAGGATCTATAGTACCCTACGCTATCTGTTAACACCGTTGTAATATGAGGTTAATCCCTTGAGTGACATGGCGAAAAACCTGATTCTCTGGCTAGTCATCGCGGTCGTGCTGATGTCGGTCTTCCAGAGCTTTGGGCCCAGCGAGTCGAATGGCCGTAGGGTTGATTATTCAACCTTCCTGTCGGAAGTGAACCAGGATCAGGTCCGCGAGGCACGTATTAACGGGCGTGAAATTAACGTTATCAAAAAAGACAGCAATAAATACACCACTTACATTCCTGTCAATGACCCCAAGTTACTCGATAACCTGTTGACCAAGAACGTCAAAGTGGTTGGTGAACCACCTGAAGAGCCGAGCCTGCTGGCATCTATCTTCATTTCATGGTTCCCAATGTTACTGCTGATTGGTGTGTGGATTTTCTTCATGCGTCAAATGCAGGGCGGCGGTGGCAAAGGCGCGATGTCCTTTGGTAAAAGCAAAGCCCGTATGTTGACGGAAGATCAGATTAAAACCACTTTTGCTGACGTTGCAGGCTGCGACGAAGCGAAAGAGGAAGTCGGTGAGCTGGTTGAATACCTGCGTGAGCCGAGCCGCTTCCAGAAGCTCGGGGGTAAAATTCCGAAAGGCGTGCTGATGGTTGGCCCGCCGGGTACCGGTAAAACCTTGCTGGCAAAAGCGATTGCCGGCGAAGCGAAAGTGCCTTTCTTTACCATTTCGGGCTCTGACTTTGTTGAAATGTTCGTCGGTGTCGGTGCATCTCGTGTGCGCGATATGTTTGAACAGGCCAAGAAGGCGGCACCGTGCATTATCTTTATCGATGAAATCGATGCGGTCGGTCGTCAGCGTGGTGCCGGTTTAGGTGGCGGTCACGATGAACGTGAACAAACCCTGAACCAGATGCTGGTTGAGATGGACGGTTTTGAAGGCAACGAAGGCATCATCGTGATTGCCGCAACCAACCGTCCAGACGTGCTTGACCCCGCGTTGCTGCGTCCGGGCCGCTTTGACCGTCAGGTTGTTGTTGGCTTGCCAGACGTGCGTGGCCGTGAGCAGATCCTGAAAGTGCACATGCGCCGCGTGCCATTAGCAACGGATATTGACGCGGCGATCATCGCGCGCGGTACGCCGGGCTTCTCAGGTGCCGATCTGGCTAACCTGGTAAACGAAGCCGCGCTGTTTGCTGCCCGCAGCAACAAGCGCGTTGTATCGATGGTGGAATTCGAAAAAGCCAAAGACAAGATCATGATGGGTGCAGAGCGCCGCTCCATGGTGATGACGGAAGCGCAGAAAGAGTCCACCGCTTATCACGAAGCCGGTCACGCCATTATTGGTCGCCTGGTGCCGGAACACGATCCGGTGCATAAAGTCACCATTATCCCGCGTGGTCGTGCATTAGGTGTGACCTTCTTCCTGCCTGAAGGCGATGCGATTAGCGCCAGCCGTCAGAAACTGGAAAGCCAGATTTCGACCCTGTACGGTGGTCGTCTGGCAGAAGAAATCATCTACGGTGTTGAGCATGTCTCAACCGGCGCATCAAACGACATCAAAGTGGCGACCAACCTGGCACGTAACATGGTGACCCAGTGGGGCTTCTCTGAAAAACTCGGTCCGTTACTGTATGCAGAAGAAGACGGTGAAGTGTTCCTCGGCCGTTCTGTGGCGAAAGCCAAGCATATGTCAGATGAAACCGCGCGTATTATCGATCAGGAAGTTAAACACCTGATTGATACGAACTACCAGCGTGCGCGTCAGATTCTGGGTGAAAACATGGACATCCTTCATGCCATGAAAGATGCGCTGATGAAGTATGAAACCATTGATGCACCACAGATTGACGACCTGATGGCTCGCCGTGAAGTGCGTCCGCCTGCGGGCTGGGAAGATCCCGGCACCAGCAGCAATTCTGATAATAATGGCACGCCAAAGGCACCGCGTCCGGTCGATGAGCCGCGTACGCCAAATCCAGGCAACACCATGTCAGAACAGTTCGACAAATAAGACTTCACGTCTTTTAATAAAACCCCGGCTGGTCCGGGGTTTTTTACATCTATACATTGCGCTACAAGGAGTACATCACCATGAAATTGTTCGCCCGTGATTCCCATCTTGATTTGTCGTTTCCACATGTGATGGGCATTCTTAACGTCACGCCGGACTCTTTTTCGGATGGTGGTAAACACAATGCGTTGGTGGATGCACTCACGCATACCAATGAAATGGTGAATGCCGGCGCAACCATTATCGACGTGGGCGGCGAGTCTACGCGTCCCGGCGCGGATGAGGTCAGCGTTGAGGAAGAACTTGAGCGGGTCATCCCCGTGGTGGCAGCAATCGCTCAGCGCTTTGAAGTCTGGATCTCCGTGGATACCTCTAAGGCTGAGGTCATCAGGGAAGCGGCGAGCGTGGGGGCACACATCATCAATGACGTGCGCTCTCTGTCTGAACCAGGAGCGCTGGCCGCCGCCGCCGCGACTGGCCTGCCGGTATGCCTGATGCATATGAAGGGCGATCCACGCACCATGCAGCAGGCACCGGCCTATCAAGATATCGTCAGCGAAGTGGATGCTTACTTCGTTGAGCAACTGGCCCGCTGCGAGGCGGCCGGAATAAAAAAAGAGAATCTGCTGCTCGACCCGGGCTTCGGTTTCGGTAAGAATCTCAGCCACAATTATGAACTGTTGGCTCGACTCAGCGAATTTCACCATTTTGGTCTGCCCCTGCTGGTTGGCATGTCACGAAAATCAATGATTGGTCAGTTGCTGAATGTCGGGCCTGGCCAGCGTCTGACCGGCAGCCTGGCCTGCGCGGTGATCGCCGCCATGCAGGGAGCACACATTATTCGCGTTCATGATGTAAAAGAAACGGTCGAGGCGATGCGGGTGGTCGAGGCGACACAAAGAGCTAAAGGATGATAGAGCATGAGTAATCGTAAATATTTTGGTACAGATGGTATTCGCGGCAAAGTGGGAGAGTCTCCGATTACCCCGGATTTTGTTTTAAAACTCGGCTGGGCTGCGGGTAAAGTGCTGGCGCGCCACGGTTCAAAAAAAATCATTATCGGCAAAGACACTCGTATTTCGGGCTATATGCTGGAATCTGCACTGGAGGCAGGACTGGCCGCCGCAGGGCTGTCAGCGGCGTTTACCGGCCCAATGCCGACGCCTGCCATTGCCTATCTGACCCGCACGTTTCGCGCTGAGGCCGGTATTGTTATCTCCGCCTCCCATAACCCGTTTGACGACAACGGCATTAAGTTCTTCTCAGCCGAAGGCACCAAGCTACCTGATGATGTAGAAGAAGCGATTGAACTGGAAATGGAAAAGCCGCTGACCTGTGTGGAATCATCCCTGTTGGGTCGCGCCAGCCGAATTGTGGATGCCGCCGGACGTTACATTGAGTTCTGTAAGGGCACCTTCCCCAGTGAGCTGAGCCTGAGTGGCCTGAAAATTGTGGTGGACTGTGCTAACGGTGCCACCTACCACATCGCGCCGAATGTCCTGCGTGAGTTGGGCGCAACGGTGATTGCCGTTGGTGTACAGCCTGATGGCATGAACATCAACAAAGAGTGCGGTGCGACCGATCTGAAAATGCTGCAGCAGCGCGTTCTGGCCGAGAAGGCGGACATCGGCCTGGCCTATGATGGCGATGGCGATCGCATCATGATGGTGGACCACTTGGGCGAGAAGGTCGATGGCGATCAGATTCTGTATATCATCGCCCGTGAAGGCCTGCGTCAGGGGCAACTGCGCGGCGGTGTTGTCGGCACGCTGATGAGTAATATGGGGCTGGAGCTGGCGCTGAAGCAGTTAGGCATTCCTTTTGTGCGGGCCAAAGTGGGTGACCGCTATGTGCTCGAAAAATTACAGGAAAAAGGCTGGCGGCTCGGCGCTGAAAACTCAGGCCACGTGATTCTGCTGGATAAAATCGCTACCGGTGATGGGATCGTAGCAAGTTTGCAAGTGCTTACTGCGATGGTGCGCAATCACATGAGCCTGCATGACCTGTGCACTGGGATGAAGATGCTGCCTCAGGTGCTGGTCAACGTGCGCTTTACGGGTGAACACGATCCTCTGGAAAGCGAAACGGTGAAAACCGTGGCGCAGGACGTGGAGAAAACCCTGGCCGGCCGTGGGCGCGTGCTGCTGCGTAAATCCGGTACGGAGCCGTTAATCCGCGTGATGGTAGAAGGCGAGGATGCAGCCCAGGTCACTGCGCTAGCTAACCAGATTGCGGATGCGGTGAAAGCGGTCTGACGCAGGTGACAGGCCGGGACAGCGTGCTGTTCCTGCCTGTAAAATCATCGCACTGGCGCTTTTTTCTGCAATCAGCCTGCCACAGCTAAATTGCACTTGCAGAGGTATGCGCCATTGGTTAGTATTCACACCCGCTTCTGATGGGTGATGAACATACTCCCCGTCATATTGGTTGAAGCTTTAACTGTGCGGATTACGCGCAAGGAAACAGGTTGATTATGTACGAAGCTCTGTTAGTTGTTTTCCTTATTGTAGCGATTGGCCTTGTGGGTCTTATTATGCTGCAGCAAGGCAAAGGCGCTGATATGGGAGCATCATTTGGTGCAGGCGCGTCTGGCACGCTGTTTGGTTCTAACGGGTCGGGTAACTTTATGACTCGCATGACCGCAGTGTTGGCTACGCTGTTTTTCGTGATTAGCCTGATTCTGGGTAACCTGAACAGTAACAAGACGTCCAAAGGAAGCGAGTGGGAAAACCTCACTGCGCCAGCTCAGTCTCAACAGCAGACTCAGCCAGCTAAACCGGCTACGCCGGGCAATGATATCCCGCACTAATAGCAGCAATATAGCGTCAGGAAAAAGCGGCAGAACAGCGTCGCAGTCAGTGCAGTACCGAGGTGGTGAAATTGGTAGACACGCTACCTTGAGGTGGTAGTGCTCGAAAGGGCTTACGGGTTCAAGTCCCGTCCTCGGTACCAAATCTTAGTATTACTTGCATTTTATGCATGTTCGGCGTAATATTCGCCACGTTTTCGGACGCGGGGTGGAGCAGCCTGGTAGCTCGTCGGGCTCATAACCCGAAGGTCGTCGGTTCAAATCCGGCCCCCGCAACCACTTTCCCTTAGAGTTCTTTTTCAAATATACTGTGTGCATCGACGGGCGCATAAGCAGCGAATTTTGAAAAAAATTCTTTTGGATGGGCGTCCGGGCCGCAGTGCGGCATACAGGGTCCAGTGATAAAAAGCCCCGAATATTCGGGGTTTTTTGTTATTAGCGAATCGTAATACTGGGCTATAGGCCCTTTTTTTATGTCTTGGGGGTGGGCTTGTCCACATTAGAGCAAAAATTGACAGAGTTGGTATCTGCTCCGGTAGAAGCGCTCGGCTACGAACTGGTCGGAATTGAATTCGTTCGTGGTCGCACATCAACCCTGCGCATCTATATTGATAGTGAAGATGGCATCAATGTTGACGATTGCGCGGACGTCAGCCACCAGGTGAGTGCGGTGATGGATGTGGAAGATCCCATCACGGTGCCTTACCACCTTGAAGTGTCCTCACCGGGGCTCGATCGTCCTCTGTTCACTGCAGAACATTATGCACGCTTTACCGGCGATGAGGTGAGCCTGGTGCTGCGTATGGCCGTTCAAAACCGCCGTAAATGGCAGGGAATCATCAAGTCTGTTGAGGGCGAGATGATAACGGTAAACGTTGAGGGTAACGACGAGGTGTTCGCGCTGAGTAATATTCAGAAAGCGAACCTGGTCCCCCACTTTTAAAAGTCCGGATTGAGGCTAACCAGGATGAACAAAGAGATCTTAGCTGTTGTAGAAGCCGTTTCTAACGAAAAAGCCCTGCCGCGTGAGAAAATCTTCGAAGCGCTGGAGAGCGCGCTGGCGACTGCGACCAAGAAAAAGTACGAGCAGGAAATTGACGTACGCGTCAGCATCGACCGTAAGAGCGGCGATTTCGACACGTTCCGTCGTTGGGAAATCGTAGAGCAGGTTACGCAGCCCACGCGCGAAATTACGCTGGATGCGGCGCGCTACGAAGACGAGTCTCTCAATCTGGGCGAATACGTAGAAGACCAGATTGAATCTGTTACGTTTGACCGTATCACGACGCAGACGGCGAAACAGGTTATCGTACAAAAAGTGCGCGAAGCCGAACGTGCGATGGTGGTGGATCAGTTCCGCGAGCAGGAAGGCGAAATCATCACCGGTGTGGTGAAAAAAGTTAACCGCGACAACATCTCGCTGGACCTGGGCAACAATGCTGAAGCCGTGATCCTGCGTGAAGACATGCTGCCACGTGAAAACTTCCGTCCGGGCGACCGTATCCGCGGCGTTTTGTATGCCGTGCGTCCTGAAGCACGCGGCGCGCAGCTGTTTGTGACGCGTTCTAAACCTGAAATGCTGATCGAACTGTTCCGCATTGAGGTGCCAGAAATTGGCGAAGAAGTCCTTGAAATTAAAGCCGCTGCCCGCGATCCGGGTTCGCGTGCCAAAATTGCAGTAAAAACCAATGACAAACGTATCGATCCCGTTGGTGCCTGTGTGGGTATGCGCGGTGCGCGTGTTCAGGCAGTGTCTAGTGAGCTGGGCGGCGAGCGAATCGATATCGTGCTGTGGGACGACAACCCGGCACAGTTTGTGATTAACGCCATGGCTCCGGCCGATGTGGCGTCAATCGTGGTTGATGAAGATAACCACACGATGGATATCGCTGTTGAGGCTGGCAATCTGGCCCAGGCGATCGGCCGTAATGGCCAAAACGTGCGTCTGGCTTCACAGCTGAGTGGCTGGGAGCTGAACGTGATGACCGTCGATGATCTGCAGGCCAAGCATCAGGCTGAAGCACATGCGGCGATCGATATGTTCACTAAACATCTCGACATCGACGAAGAGTTCGCCACCATTCTGGTGGAAGAGGGCTTCTCAACGTTGGAAGAAATGGCCTATGTGCCAATCAACGAGCTGTTGGAAATTGACGGCCTCGACGAAGAGACCATTGAAGCCCTGCGTGAACGAGCAAAAAATGCGTTAACCACCCTGGCACTGGCAAAAGAAGAGAGCCTGGGTAATCAGGAACCTGCAGAAGACCTCCTGAATCTCGAAGGTCTGGATCGTGCACTGGCTTTCCGTCTGGCATCGAAAGGCGTTTGCACGCTGGAAGATCTCGCCGAGCAAGGTGTTGACGACCTGACGGATATTGAAGGGCTGACTGATGAGCAAGCTGGCGCGCTAATTATGGCCGCACGCAATATCTGCTGGTTCGGCGATGACGCGTAATAACAGGAAGGAACAGCATGACAGATGTAACCGTAAAATCGCTGGCAGCAGAAATTCAGACTTCGGTCGATCGCCTGGTACAGCAGTTTGCTGATGCGGGGATCCCAAAGTCTGAAAATGATGCGGTGACCCAGCACGAGAAAGAAACCTTACTGTCTCACCTGAAGCATGGTCAGGCCGGTTCAGGCAAACTGACATTGCAGCGCAAAACGCGTAGCACCTTGAATATTCCTGGCACCGGGGGTAAAAGTAAGTCGGTGCAAATCGAAGTCCGCAAAAAGCGTACGTACGTGAAAGGTGATGCAGAGTCTGAGCAAGCTCAGGCAGAAGCGGAAGCTGAGGCACAGCGTGAAGCGGAAGAGCAGGCGCAACGCGAGGCCGCTGAACAAGCGCGTCGTGAAGCGGAACAGAAAGCGCAACGTGAAGCCGAAGAGAAAGCCAGGCGCGAAGCCGCTGAAAAGGCCAAGCGTGCAGCAGCGGAAAATGAGAAAGTGACTAATCAACCTACCGACGAAGTGACCAAGGCCGCGCAGTCCGATAAAGCACGTCGTGAAGCGGAAGCCGCCGAACTGAAGCGTAAAGCGGAAGAAGAAGCGCGCCGTAAGCTGGAAGAGGCTGCCCGCCTCGCTGCGGAAGAAGCCCGCCGTTTAGCCGTAGAAAAAGCGGCTGAATGGGAAAAGCCTGAAGAAGAGGATAAGGGCGACTATCACGTCACCACCTCTACGCATGCCCGCCAGGCCGAAGACGAGAACGATCGTCAGGTTGAAGCAGGCCGTGCCCGTACCCGCAGTGCGAAAGCTGCCCGTCCGGTGAAAAAAGGCAACAAGCATTCAGAAGCCAAAACTGACCGCGAAGAAGCGCGTGCGCAGGTTCGTGGCGGTAAAGGCGGTAAGCATCGCAAACCAAGCGCACTGCAGCAGGGCTTCAACAAGCCAGCGCAGGCGGTTAACCGTGATGTCATCATTGGCGAAACCATTACCGTTGCCGAACTGGCTAACAAAATGGCCGTCAAAGGTTCACTGGTCATTAAAGCGATGATGAAAATGGGCGCCATGGCGACCATCAATCAGGTCATCGACCAGGAAACCGCACAGCTGGTTGCCGAAGAAATGGGCCACAAAGTGACCCTTCGTCGTGAGAACGAGCTGGAAGAAGCGGTAATGGACGATCGTGATACCGATGCCGCACAGGAATCCCGTGCGCCGGTCGTGACCATCATGGGCCACGTTGACCACGGTAAAACCTCCCTGTTGGACTATATCCGCTCGACCAAAATCGCCTCTGGCGAAGCGGGCGGTATTACGCAGCACATCGGTGCGTATCACGTCGAAACTGAAAACGGCATGGTAACCTTCCTGGATACCCCGGGCCACGCCGCGTTTACCGCGATGCGTGCACGTGGTGCGCAGGCAACGGATATCGTTATCCTGGTCGTCGCGGCGGATGATGGCGTGATGCCACAGACCGTTGAAGCTATCCAGCACGCCAAAGCGGCGAAAGTGCCGGTAGTGGTTGCGGTGAACAAGTGCGATAAGCCAGAAGCCGATCCGGATCGTGTTAAAAACGAGCTGACGCAGTACGGGATCATCCCCGAAGAGTGGGGCGGCGAAAACATGTTCGTTAACGTCTCTGCGAAAGCGGGTACCGGTATCGATGACCTGTTAAATGCTATCCTGCTGCAGGCTGAAGTCCTTGAGCTGACCGCTATCCGTGAAGGTATGGCGAGCGGCGTGGTGATTGAATCGTTCCTCGACAAAGGTCGTGGTCCGGTTGCCACCGTGCTGGTACGCGAAGGTACGCTGAACAAGGGCGACATCGTTCTGTGCGGCTTCGAATACGGCCGTGTCCGTGCGATGCGTGACGAACTGGGCCGCGAAGTGATGGAAGCGGGTCCTTCAATCCCGGTTGAGATCCTCGGCCTGTCCGGTGTACCGGCAGCGGGTGATGAAGCGACCGTGGTACGTGACGAGAAGAAAGCGCGTGAAGTGGCACTGTATCGTCAGGGCAAATTCCGCGAAGTGAAACTGGCGCGTCAGCAGAAATCTAAGCTGGAAAACATGTTTGCGAACATGACCGAAGGCGAAGTGTCCGAACTGAACATCGTGCTCAAAGCCGACGTACAGGGTTCTGTGGAAGCGATCTCCGACTCCTTGCTGAAACTCTCCACCGACGAAGTGAAGGTGAAGATTGTCGGTTCAGGCGTAGGCGGGATCACCGAAACCGACGCCACGCTGGCAGCGGCATCCAACGCTATCCTGCTGGGCTTCAACGTTCGTGCTGACGCGTCCGCGCGCCGCGTGATCGATGCTGAAAGCCTGGATCTGCGTTACTACTCCGTCATCTATAACCTGATTGACGAAGTGAAAGCCGCGATGAGCGGTATGCTGGCTCCAGAGTACAAACAGCAGATTATCGGTCTGGCTGAAGTGCGTGACGTGTTCAAATCACCGAAATTTGGTGCAGTGGCAGGTTGTATGGTGACGGAAGGCAATATCAAACGTCACAACCCAATCCGCGTACTGCGCGATAACGTGGTGATCTACGAAGGCGAACTGGAATCACTGCGTCGCTTTAAAGATGACGTGAACGAAGTGCGTAACGGCATGGAGTGCGGTATCGGCGTGAAGAACTATAATGACGTTCGTGTCGGCGATATGATCGAAGTCTTCGAAGTGATTGAAGTTAAACGCACTATCGCTTAAGTCTTAGCGTTAATGATGCAATTTGGGAGGCCGCTGGCCTCCCGAATTATTTGGGAGAAATAAAAATGGCGAAAGAATTTGGCCGTCCGCAGCGTGTTTCGCAGGAGCTGCAAAAAGAGATAGCCATGATCCTGCAGCGTGAAATTAAAGATCCACGCCTGGGCATGATGGTGACCGTTTCTGGCGTTGAGGTATCCCGTGACCTCGCTTACGCCAAAGTGTTTGTTACCTTCCTCAATGATAAAGATGAAGAAGCCGTACAAAATGGCCTGAAAGCGTTAAAAGAAGCCTCGGGTTATATCCGCACGCTGCTGGGTAAAGCCATGCGCCTGCGTATCGTGCCGGAACTGACCTTCTTCTACGACAACTCGTTGATCGAAGGGATGCGCATGTCTAACCTCGTCACCAACGTGGTGAAAAAAGACGTTGAGCGTCGTGGTCCTGAAGCCACGGACGATGACGAGGAGGCGTAATGAGTCGTCCTCGTCGTCGCGGTCGCGACGTCCATGGCGTCTTATTGCTGGATAAACCACAAGGGATGTCATCCAACGATGTCCTGCAAAAGGTCAAGCGTATTTTCAACGCTAACCGTGCAGGACATACCGGCGCGCTCGATCCTCTGGCCACCGGCATGTTGCCGATTTGCCTGGGGGAAGCCACCAAGTTTTCTCAGTATCTGCTGGACTCCGATAAGCGCTATCGTGTGATTGCCCGCCTGGGTGAACGCACCGATACCTCCGATGCGGACGGCAATCTGGTGCAGACCCGTCCTGTGACCTTCACTCAGGCAGAACTCGACACGGCGCTGGACAGTTTTCGTGGCGATATCATGCAGGTGCCTTCCATGTTTTCTGCACTGAAACATCAGGGCAGAAAACTGTATGAGTACGCACGTGAAGGCATCACCATCGAACGTGAACCCCGCCCGATTACCGTTTATGCGCTGCAGTTTATTCGCTGGCAGGGCAATGAGCTGGAGCTGGACGTCCACTGTTCCAAAGGTACCTACATTCGCACCATTATTGACGATCTGGGCGAGAAGCTTGGCTGCGGTGCGCACGTCATCATGCTGCGCCGGGTACAGGTTGCCCGTTATCCGTTTGAGAAGATGGTCACACTGGAGCAGCTCCAGGCACTGCAGCATCGCGCCAGTGAGACAGGTGAAGATCTGGCGCAGCACCTTGATCCGCTGCTTCTGCCAATGGACAGCCCGGCGTCCGATTATCCGGCGGTTAACGTCTCATCCGATGTCGCCGCGTACTTTAAGCAGGGCCAGCCGGTTCACGCCAGTCAGGCGCCAGCCCAGGGCTTAGTACGCGTCACCGAAGGTGAAGAGGGCAAATTTATCGGCATGGCTGAAATTGCCGAGGATGGCCGAATTGCCCCCCGCCGTTTAGTGGTGGAGTATCAGAATTAAGTTGTGCGCTTTCCGCGTTGGGCATTTGCGTTGCCCTCTGGCGAAGAGTAGAATGGCGCGGCTTTAAAGCGGGATGCTGAATTAGAGATCGGCGCCCATACATTCATTTAACTGGAGTTTATTATGTCTCTAAGCGTAGAAGCTAAAGCAGAGATCGTTGCTAAATATGGTCGTGGTGCTAACGACAGCGGTTCAACCGAAGTTCAGGTTGCACTGTTGACCGCGCAGATCAGCCATCTGCAGGGCCACTTCTCTGAGCACAAGAAAGACCACCACAGCCGCCGCGGTCTGCTGCGCATGGTATCTCAGCGTCGTAAGCTGCTGGACTACCTGAAGCGTAAAGACGTTGCACGCTACAGCAGCCTGATCGAAAGTCTCGGTCTGCGTCGCTAAGTCTTAAAATCGGGTCGTCAGGGATGCCACTTAAGTGCGCTAAAACCAGACTGGCGATCTGATTTGTGCGAGTTTCATGAAAAGGGGGCCTTTATGGCCCCTTTTTTCGAGCAATGCGCAGCAATCCTGAGCAAACTCATGTATTGTTGTTGGGTGTGATCTTTGTTTGCAGAGGTTCGCGCGGCTAATGAGAGGCTTTTACCGCAGGGGCGGTTAAGGGTTGTCATTAGTCGCGAGGATGCAACGAGGATCGGTAATCAATGGCAGGCTCAATATAGCACTGCCCCGATGTTAAGGACTTTGATTTTGCTTAATCCGATCGTACGCAAATTCCAATATGGTCAACATACCGTCACGCTGGAAACCGGCATGATGGCTCGCCAGGCGACCGCCGCCGTGATGGTGAGCATGGACGATACCGCAGTATTTGTCACCGTTGTTGGTCAGAAAAAAACCAAGCCAGGTCAGGACTTTTTCCCACTGACCGTTAACTATCAGGAGCGTACTTACGCTGCTGGTCGTATCCCAGGTAGCTTCTTCCGTCGTGAAGGTCGCCCAAGCGAAGGCGAAACCCTGATTTCACGTCTGATTGACCGTCCGGTGCGTCCGCTGTTCCCGGAAGGTTTCGTCAACGAAGTGCAGGTTATTGCGACCGTTGTTTCAGTTAACCCACAGGTTCACCCGGACATCGTTGCCATGATCGGTGCTTCTGCAGCCCTGGCGCTGTCAGGTCTGCCTTTCAACGGCCCTATCGGTGCGGCACGCGTAGGTTATATCAATGACCAGTACGTACTGAACCCAACGGCTGATGAGCTGAAAACATCCCGTCTGGACCTGGTGGTTGCCGGTACACAGAACGCCGTTCTGATGGTGGAATCTGAAGCGGAAATCCTGTCTGAAGAGCAGATGCTGGGTGCGGTGGTGTTTGGCCACGATCAGCAGCAGATCGTGATTGAAAACATCAACTCACTGGTTGCCGAAGCGGGCAAACCGCGTTGGGACTGGCAGCCAGAGCAGGCAAATACTGCACTGATTTCACGCGTTGCGGCGCTGGCCGAAACCCGTATCAGCGATGCATACCGCATTACCGATAAGCAAGAGCGTTACACCCAGGTTGGCGTCATTAAAGACGAAACCATTGCTGCGCTTCTGGCAGAAGATGAATCACTCGATGCGGCCGAAATCGGCGATATCGTTCACAGCCTGGAAAAGAATGTGGTTCGTACCCGCATCCTGAACGGCGAGCCACGTATTGATGGCCGTGAAAAAGACATGATCCGTGGTCTGGACGTGCGCACGGGGGTTCTGCCACGTACACACGGTTCCGCACTGTTCACCCGTGGTGAAACACAGGCGCTGGTGACCGCGACGCTGGGCACCACCCGCGATGCGCAGAACCTGGATGAGCTGATGGGCGAACGCACCGACAGCTTCCTGTTCCACTATAACTTCCCTCCGTACTCCGTTGGTGAGACCGGTATGGTGGGCTCGCCTAAGCGTCGTGAAATCGGTCACGGTCGTCTGGCGAAGCGCGGCGTGCTGGCCGTGATGCCTAAAGCTGAAGATTTCCCGTATACCGTGCGTGTGGTTTCTGAAATCACCGAATCTAACGGTTCCTCTTCTATGGCCTCGGTCTGTGGTGCCTCTCTGGCACTGATGGATGCCGGTGTGCCAATCAAGGCCTCTGTTGCGGGTATCGCAATGGGCCTGGTGAAAGAAGACGACAAGTTTGTTGTCCTGTCCGACATCCTGGGTGATGAAGATCATCTGGGCGATATGGACTTTAAAGTCGCCGGTAGCCGCGAAGGTATCACTGCGCTGCAGATGGACATTAAAATCGAAGGCATCACCCGCGAGATCATGCAGGTTGCGCTGAACCAGGCCAAAGGTGCGCGTCTGCACATTCTGGGCGTAATGGAACAGGCTATCAGCACGCCGCGTCAGGAAATCTCTGAGTTCGCACCGCGCATTTACACCATCAAGATCAATTCAGACAAGATCAAAGATGTGATTGGTAAAGGCGGTTCTGTGATCCGTGCGCTGACCGAAGAAACCGGTACAACCATCGAAATCGAAGATGACGGTACCGTGAAAATCGCAGCAACCGATGGTCTGAAAGCGAAAGAAGCGATTCGTCGTATCGAAGAGATCACCGCAGAAATCGAAGTGGGCCGTATCTACAGCGGTAAAGTCACACGTATCGTAGACTTTGGTGCCTTCGTCGCTATCGGCGGTGGTAAAGAAGGTCTGGTGCATATTTCTCAAATCGCCGATAAGCGCGTTGAGAAAGTGACTGACTATCTGCAGATGGGTCAGGAAGTCCCGGTGAAGGTGATGGAAGTCGATCGCCAGGGCCGCGTACGTCTGAGCATCAAAGAAGCGACAGAAACCAAGCCTGAAGCTGTTGCAGCTGAGAGCGCACCTGACGCTGAATAAGTCTTTCCTGATTTGCCTCTCCTTGCCTGGCAGGGAGAGGCTTTTGTGTCATCGCGAGGGCGGGAATCCTTGTGCACAGCAGGCGGATAACAGGATGGTTGTCCCAATGTTTGTATTCGGGAGTGGGAAATGAAGCCTTTTTTGCGCTGGTGTTTTGTTGCGACAGCTTTGACGCTGGCAGGATGCAGCAACTCCAATTGGCGTAAGAACGAAGTTCTTGCAGTACCTTTACAGCCCACACTGCAACAGGAAGTGATTCTGGCTCGCATGGAACAAATTCTTGCCAGTCGAGCCCTTACCGATGATGAACGCGCACAGCTGTTATATGAGCGCGGAGTGTTGTATGATAGTTTGGGTCTGAGGGCATTAGCGCGGAACGATTTTTCGCAAGCGCTGTCTATAAGACCGGATATGCCAGAAGTGTTTAACTATCTTGGTATATACTTAACGCAGGCGGGCAACTTTGATGCCGCCTATGAAGCGTTTGATTCTGTACTTGAGCTTGATCCAACTTACAACTATGCGCATTTAAATCGTGGTATCGCCCTCTATTACGGCGGTCGATACAAGTTAGCGCAAGATGATCTGCTGGCGTTTTATCAAGACGATCCTAACGATCCTTTCCGCAGCTTGTGGCTCTACCTGGTTGAAAGCAGGATGGATGCCGACAAAGCAAAAGTGGCGCTTAAGCAGCGTTACGACAAAGCGGTCAAGGACCAATGGGGATGGAATATTGTCGAGTTCTACCTGGGCGACATCAGCGAAGCAACACTGATGGAACGTCTCAAGGCGGACGCAACGGATAACACCTCGCTCGCTGAACATCTCAGTGAAACCAACTTCTATTTAGGTAAGTATTACCTAAGTCTGGGGGAGAAGGACAACGCAGAAGCGTTGTTCAAACTGGCGGTTGCCAACAACGTGAATAACTTTGTTGAACACCGATACGCATTGTTGGAACTGGCGCAACTCGGCCAGGCACAAGACGATTTATCAGAATCTGACCAGCAATAGCTGACGAACTTTTTTGCCTGTAAAACCTGTCAAGTCATCATCTTCAGGGATGAGGGCTTTTCTGTTCGTCAAAACTTCTAATTTGAGCCGGTTCACACTTTTTGATGAAAATGACTGAAAGTTTTCACGACGAGTTATGTAGACTGGCCGCCGCAATCAACGAGGCACGTGTACTACATGACTGATATTCAAACCACTTTTGCAGAACTTGGCCTGAACGCCGAACTCCTTGAATCACTGAACGGCATGGGCTATGTCAAGCCATCCCCAATCCAGGCTGAGTGTATTCCTCACCTGCTGGCGGGCCGTGACGTATTAGGTATGGCGCAGACCGGGAGTGGTAAAACTGCAGCGTTCTCGCTGCCGCTGTTACACAACATCGATCCAACTGTTAAAGCACCGCAAATTTTGGTGCTGGCACCGACCCGCGAACTGGCGGTGCAGGTAGCTGAAGCTGTTACCGAATTCTCTAAACATATGCGCGGTCTGAACGTGGTTGCCCTTTACGGCGGCCAGCGTTATGACGTGCAGCTGCGCGCCCTGCGCCAGGGACCACAGGTTGTCGTAGGTACTCCAGGCCGTCTGCTGGATCACCTGAAACGTGGCACGTTAGATCTGTCTAACCTGCGTGGTCTGGTGCTGGACGAAGCCGATGAAATGTTACGCATGGGCTTCATCGAAGACGTTGAAACCATCATGGCGCAGATCCCAGAAGGTCATCAGACCGCACTGTTCTCTGCCACCATGCCAGAAGCGATTCGTCGTATTACCAAGCGTTTTATGAAAGATCCGCAGGAAGTGCGCATTCAGTCAAGCATGACTACGCGCCCAGACATCAGCCAGAGTTACTGGACGGCTTACGGCCGTAAAACTGACGCGCTGGTTCGCTTCCTTGAAGCAGAAGACTTCGATGCTGCGATCATTTTCGTGCGGACTAAAAACGCAACGCTGGAGGTGGCTGAAGCGCTGGAGCGCAGCGGTTACAACAGTGCGGCACTGAACGGCGATATGAACCAGGCACTGCGTGAGCAGACGCTGGAGCGCCTGAAAGATGGTCGTCTGGATATCCTGATTGCTACCGACGTTGCGGCCCGTGGCCTGGACGTTGAGCGTATCAGCCTGGTTGTTAACTACGATATTCCGATGGACGCAGAATCTTACGTTCACCGTATCGGCCGTACCGGTCGTGCTGGTCGTGCAGGTCGCGCACTGCTGTTCGTAGAGAACCGCGAACGTCGTCTGCTGCGTAACATCGAACGCACCATGAAGCTGACCATTCCAGAAGTTGAGCTGCCAAATGCAGAACTGCTGGGTCAGCGTCGTCTGGCTAAGTTCGCGGCAAAAGTTCAGCAGCAGCTGGAAAGCAGCGATCTGGAACAGTACCGTGCGCTGCTGGCGAAGATGCAGCCTGAAGAAGAGCTGGATATTGAAACGCTGGCTGCTGCGCTGCTGAAAATGGCACAGGGTGAGCGTCCGCTGATCGTTCCTGCTGATGCACCACGTCCAGCGCGTCGTGAATTCCGTGAGCGTGACGATCGTCGTGAGAGCCGTGATGCACGTGGTCCACGCGAAAGCCGTGATGGCGACCGTCCACGTCGCGAACGTCGTGACGTTGGCGATATGCAACTGTACCGCATTGAAGTGGGCCGTGACGACGGTGTTGAAGTGCGTCACATCGTGGGCGCAATTGCCAACGAAGGCGATATCAGCAGCCGTTACATCGGTAACATCAAACTGTTTGGTACGCACTCCACCATCGAGCTGCCGAAAGGCATGCCAGGTGATGTGCTGCAGCACTTTACCCGTACGCGTATTCTGAACAAGCCAATGAATATGCAGCTGCTGGGTGATGCTCAGCCGCACGAAGGTGGCCGTGGCGAGCGTCGTCCTGGCGCCGGTGCTGGCGAACGTCGTGGCGGCGGTGCACGTCCTGAAGGTCAGGGCCCGCGTCGTTTCTCTTCTGAGCGCCGTGAAGGTGGTCGTGAAGGCGGACGCAGCTTCAACCGCGAAGGCGGTCGTGGTCCACGTCGTGAAGACGGTGCGGCTGCACCACGTCGTCGTGACGCGTAAGCGAGCTAAATCGTCGTAATAAAAAGGGAAGCCTGCGGGCTTCCCTTTTTTTGTCCTGCTTCTGGCTTATCCCAGAAGGGCGGCTGCTGCTTTACAGGCTGCGTGCAGCGTCCATCGCCAGCTTAAACGAGTGCAGACGGGCTTGCGTATCGTAAATCTGACCGTTAACCATTATCTCATCCGCCTGGGTTTCACGCAGCAGTGAAGCCAGTCCGTGACGCACTTTCTCGACATCCCCTACCAGCGACATGCTCAGCGCCTGCTGAACGCCATACTGTTCTGACGGCGACCACAGGCTGTCCATGTTCTGGACCGGGGCAGGCAGCGGGCCCGGCTTGCCGCGGCGCAGATTAATAAACTGCTGCTGCATTGAAGTGAACAGGAAACGCGCGTCGCTTTCGCTGTCAGCGGCAACCACGTTAATGCACACCGTAGCGTACGGCTCGGCGAGACGGGCTGAAGGCGTAAAGTTCTCGCGATAGACATGCAGAGCCTGGAACAGCTGGTCCGGGGCAAAGTGCGAGGCGAAGGCAAACGGCAGTCCCATTTTGGCCGACAGCTGTGCGCTGTAAAGGCTGGAACCCAGCAGCCACACCGGAATTTTCAGGCCTAAACCGGGCACCGGCTGAACAGGTGGCTGCGCGCCGGCTTCCGCATCAAACCAGTCGATCAACTCAGCGACATCGTCCGGGAAGGTATCGGCCTGAATGCCCGACAGGTTGCGGCGCAGGGCCAGCATGGTGCGCTGATCCGAGCCGGGGGCGCGGCCTAATCCCAGATCGATACGGTCGGGATAAAGCGAGGCCAGAGTGCCGAACTGTTCTGCAATCACCAGCGGCGCGTGATTCGGCAACATAATGCCGCCCGAACCCAGACGCAGCGTTGTGGTGTTCGCGGCCAGATAGCCAATCAGCACAGACGTGGCGGCACTGGCAATGCCGGTCATATTATGGTGTTCAGCCAGCCAGTAACGTTCGAATCCCAGGGCTTCAGCCTGACGCGCCAGCGCGAGTGAATGGTGAAACGCATCACGAGGCGTGGCACCCTGAGGAACAGGGGCAAGATCGAGTACGGAGAGGCGAACGCTTTTTTTCTCAGACATGAGTACTCCAGAGTGTATAGCGCAGGTGTCATACCCTGCGCCATCAAGTATTGCGTAACATCCGCCATATTAAAACTTTTTACACTCGCCGTATGTTGCCTGTATGTGCCTTTCAGTCGCCAGCCTGCAAAACCATGCCCGGCAGCTTGCGCCAGTAGCCATTACAGTCCCGATTTTTCGCCAGATCCAGGGGGGCCTGCCCCTCTTCATTTGCGCGGAAACGGTCAATAAGGCTTAAGGTTTCCTCATCCTGAGGTGACAACCGCACGATATCTACATAGTTGTGCATACCAACCAGATCGTTCCCCAGGTTATAGCAGTAACCGCTCAGAGTCTGGATACCGTTCAGGACGAAAACCTGTTGCGATTCCTGTGAGAGGACCCGGCGTCCATGGGGATAATGAATACAGCAGGTTTCGCAGGCATCTTTGGCGCGATTCTCCGAACGTGCTGTAAAGCAGCGGGCTGACAGGGCCAGCGGCAAATGACCATAACCCAGCACCTCCACCTCGAACTGCTGGCGGATGCCCCTTGTCTCACACTGCTGGAGCAGCTCCACTAGCCAGTCGCGCGGCATTTCAACGGGCAAGCACCAGCGCGTCATGCCCTCTTTGACTAAAAGCTGCAGCGTATCGGCGTTATAAACATTGAGCGTGGGCCCCGCAACGAAGGGCAGCTTGCGCTCTGCCGCCATATTCACGGTGCCCAGGTCGTTGGCCTCAATAATAAACTCGCCGTTCTCTACATAGCGCTGTAGCTCTTTGAGCTCAGAAGGGGATTGCAGCAAAGCCAGCGTGCTAATGACCACCTGCTTCCCACGGGCTGACAGCATTCGTGCTAAATCCATCCAGGCGGCAAAAGGCGTGGCGCGTCGCTTGCTGCAGACGGCTTCCCCAAGACAAACAATGTCAGCGCTGCTGTCAGCAGTGAGGTGATAAAAATGTTCCAGCGTGGCGGTGGGCCAGTACCAGAGCACGGGGCCGAGAGAGTATTTCATGGTTTTTCCTCACTGCCAGTCACGATGATAGGCGCCTAAGGTGGTCTGCGTGCCTTCTGACAGGGCCCCCAGCGTTTTCGTCCACTGTTGTGCCACTTCAAAGTTATCCGGCTGAGCTTGACAGCGATCGATAGCCTGACGCCAGACGCGGGCGACATCGGATACGTAGGCAGGGCTGCGCTGACGGCCTTCGATTTTTACGGAGGCAATGCCTGCCCGCATCAGCTCTGGCAACAGTTCAAGCGTATTCAGGCTGGTGGGCTCTTCCAGCACGTGATAGCGCTGGTCGTCAACCTGATAACGGCCTTTGCACAGCGTGGGATAGCCGGCGCTTTCCTCTGCGCGATAGCGATCGATCAGCACGTCATTAAGGCGCACCTCCATGCCGGCCGGTGTTTGTTGCCAGCGAACAAACTTCGCGGGGGAGCAGGCGCCTTTGCTGTTTGGCGATTCACCGGTTAGCCAGGAAGAGAGGTAGCAGCGGCCCTCGGCCATGATGCACAGGCTGCCAAAGGCAAAGACCTCCAGCGGAACAGGTGTACTGCGCGCCAGCTGTTTTACCTGATGAATCGACAGTACGCGCGGCAGTACCACTCGGTGCAAATTGAAATGGCGATGATAAAAACGAATGGCCTCAAGGTTGGTGGCGGAAGCCTGCACTGACAGATGACGTTCGATGTGAGGATAGCGCGCGGTGGCATATTCCAGCGTTGCAATATCCGCCAGGATCAGCGCATCAGCACCGCTGTCTGCCGCCACATCGATAGCCCGCTGCCAGCGCTGCATGCCGTCAGGATGTGCAAAGGTATTGATCGCCACGTGCAGTTTACGGCGATGCTGATGAAGGTAGTACGCCGCTTCGTGCAGTTTCTTATCTGTAAAATTCAATCCTGCAAAGTGACGCGCGTTGGTGTCATCTTTCAGTCCGACATAAACCGCATCGGCGCCATTTTCGACCGCACTTCGTATCGCAGGCAGGTTTCCGGCCGGACACAGCAGCTCCATACTCAATCCTCTCGTGATGCAGATGGGGCACGAGTCTAGTCATGGCGCTTTGGGCAAATGTTGATTTAGGGCAGTGAAACGGTCATTGATGAGATAGCCTGGCTTTTTTTTAACCCGCTTACGATAGGTTTTATTGATCTCAAAGGAGGCGGGAATGGCACTCTATGGCAATATAGCTAAAATTTTTGTGACAGGAGTGCAAAACGTGTTCCAGCGGTTATCTGCCAGTTTAGTCAAAAACGGCCCTAAAATCCTTAGCTTACCTGCAACACTTGCTCCCTTCATATTGAAGAAGCAGCTCTTGCAACAACTCTTAAACTGGCAATTTCGTCATGTTTTAGCCGAAGGTGAGTTAGACTTTCTTCAGGGACGCTTTTTGGGGATTGAGATTAGCGATATTAATCTCACGTGGATCACCACGCTGGAAGGCGGCCAACTGAGGGTGTTGCAGCATGCCGAAGCAGATGTCTGGTTCCGGGGCAACGCCAATGATTTGTTGCTGGTAGCAGCACGCAAAGCGGATCCTGATATGCTTTTCTTTCAGCGCCGACTGCTGATCGAAGGGGATACGGAACTGGGACTGGAGGTTAAGAACGTAATGGATGCAATTGAACTCAACACCATGCCCAAGGGGTTACGTACCGCCATTCAACAGATGGCCGCAATCGTGGAGACAACAATGCAACAGGACGCGAAAGCCGCACAGGCACGCGCGGGTGTCTCATGTTAATACGCACAGAAATTGGCGTGGATGCCGCCGGTATCGATGCATTACTGCGACGCTGTTTTCCCACCTCAGCCGAAGCCGAGTTGACTCAGGCCCTGCGTGAAGACGGGCTGCTAACGCTGGGCGTCGTCGCCACAGACGATGAAGGGCAGGTGCTGGGCTATGCCGCCTTCAGCCCGGTTACCCTGCAGGGGGAAGATCGCAACTGGGTCGGACTGGCTCCGCTGGCCGTGGATGAAAGCCTACGTGGGCAGGGCATAGCGAAACAGTTGGTCTACGAAGGTCTGGATACGCTGAATGAGTTTGGCTACAGCGCCGTTGTGGTAAGGGGCGATCCCGCATTGTATCACCACCTGGGTTTCGAGCCCGCAGCACGGCATGGGTTGCACTGCCGCTGGCCGGATAGCGAAGCCTCTTTCCTGGTGTACCCTCTGGCAGACAACGCGTTTGACGGGGCCGAAGGGCGCATTGAGTATTCCGCGCCTTTTAATCCACTGCCGTGAGCCAGGCGGCAAGGCTTACGGGTTGCTCGGCAACCAACTGTAGTTTTCGTTGACGGGTCAGTTGCTTAACCTGGTACTCCAGCGCGGAAGCCTGCGACCGGTCGCCCGCCGCGCAGGCATAGACCAGCGCCAACGGGCCCTTACCGCGCAGGGCACGCGCCCCGCGCCCACAGGCATGTTGTCCAAGGCGGCGCGCAACGTCGGTTGTGATGCCGGTATACAGCATGCCTGCGGCCGTTTGTATCAGGTAAAGTTGCCAGTGCTGACTCATAATGTGTTCCAGAAATGCCCGTCCGGCAGTGTAGCGCGCTTCTTTGCGCCGTGCTATCCGTCGCCCTTACCCGGAGTTGATTGTGTCTGACCTTGCCCATCTTGTTCGCTACCTGAAAAAGCAGCATGTGCTGTCCCTGTGCTGCTGTGCTGACGATGATCTGTGGTGTGCAAACTGCTACTACGTGTTTGATGAATTACGCATGGCTTTCTGGCTCATGACGGAGTCGGATACGCGTCATGGCCTGTTAGCAATGAAAAATAACCGCGTGGCGGGGACAATCAATGGACAGCCGAAGACGGTACTGCTGATAAAAGGCGTGCAGTATCGGGGTCATATCCGGCCGCTCAGCGAAGAAGACGCGTCTGAGGCGCGCACCGCGTACCAGCGTCGCTTCCCGGTTTCGCGCAAGGTTTCTGCGCCCCTGTGGGAAATTACGCTTGATGAGCTGAAAATGACCGACAATGCGCTGGGTTTCGGCAAAAAAATTGTCTGGCAACGCGAGGCGTAAATAAAGCGCCCCCTTCCTGGCGGAAAAGGGCGTGGGCCGTTACAGTGCCTGCAGAATACGCAGGGACTCACGGTTAAAGGCAGGCAGATCCGCCGGCGTACGGCTGGTGACCAGCTTGTCACCGTCAACCACCACTTCCTCATCACGGAAGTCGGCACCCGCATTGATCAGGTCGATCGCAATGGCCTTCACGCTGGTCATTTTACGACCGCGAACGCCGTTTGCGCTGATCAGCAGTTGTGGCCCGTGGCAGATAGCAAAGATGGGTTTGCCGCTGGCCACAAAGTCTTTGGTAAAGGCAACAAAGCGGTCGTCACCGCGCAGCGCATCCGGCGAGTGTCCACCCGGTAGCAGCAGTGCGTCAAATTCCGCCGGGCTAACGTCGTCGATGCTGCGATCGATGGTGACTTCAGCATCGCCCTGTTTGCCCTTCACGGTTTTACCTGCCTGCTCCTCAATGGTAACCACCTCATAGCCCGCACGTTTGTAGACTTCGGCTGGCGAGGTAAACTCAGAGTCTTCAAATTCATCGGTGATCAGAACCGCAATTCTGGTGCTCATCTATACTCTCCTTTAGGCATGTCAGGCGCATACTGCGCTATCCTGATGACCTGTTAAGCCTGGTTGTCGATTCTGAGAACGCAAGCCAGGCGGCTCACATTGGCCAGATTTTGCACGGCTGGCAGCGAAACAGGGAATATTCTGAGATGAATCGTGTATTACTGACGGGCGCAACCGGCTTAGTGGGATCCTGTCTGCTGCGTTTACTGATCGACGATCCGCGCGTGGATGAAATTATTGCGCCCAGCCGTCGTGCGCTTCCCGCAATGAACAAGGTCGTCAACCCTGTTGAAGCCGATCTCACGGATGTCCTGCGCCCGCTGGAGGCACCGCTGACGACGGTATTTTGCTGTCTGGGCACCACGCGTAAGCAGGCGGGCAGTAAAGAGGCCTTTATTCACGTGGATTACACGCTGGTGGTGGATACCGCCCTGAACGCGTTACGTCTGGGGGCCAGAAAGATGCTGGTGGTCAGTGCGCACGGTGCTAACCGTCACTCCCCCTTTTTATACAATCGCGTGAAAGGTGAGATGGAAAATGCGCTGCGCCATCAGGCGTGGCCGAGCCTGACGGTGGTCCGGCCTTCGCTGTTGCTGGGTGAACGAAAAGATAAACGTCGGGGAGAAAGCCTGATGGCTCCGCTGTTCGCCTGGTTGCCAGGCAACTGGCGTGCCGTGTCGGCTCAGGACGTGGCTCGCTGCCTGCATCACCAGGCGTTTGCCGAAGAAAATACGGGGTTCACGCTGATCGAGTCCGGCGCGATCCCCCGTGTTTCAGCGTAGATACCAGATTTTCTGATTTCGGCTGCCGCGCCACAGGAGCGTGGCATCGCGTTCTGCCTCTTCAAACCGCCCGTCAATCACCACGTCTATCCAGGGCAGGATCGCGCGCTGTGCCGGGCTGAGTGCCTGCATGTCATAGCCGGTCCACAACCAGATATCTTTGCCTGCGCACGTCTGTTTTACCCGTTTCACTAACCGACGAACATGCGGCACGTTATGAGGATGCAGCGGATCGCCGCCGCTCAGCGATAAACCCTGACGCGGGATACGCGTATCCTGTAAATCCGCTAACAGCTGCTCCTCCATTTCCAGCGTAAACGGCACGCCGGAATCCAGCCGCCAGGTGCTCTGGTTGTAACAGCCGCGACACTGGTGCTCGCAGCCTGAGACAAACAGCGTACAGCGCGTGCCGGGCCCGTTCACGATATCCACATCGTAGTAACGATGGATGCGCATCATCCCAGCTGTCCGCTATCCAGGTGCTTCACCCGACGCTGCACTTCCTGCTGTTTACCGGCGTTAAACGGGCGCGCATCCGGGCTGCCGAGATAGCCACATACGCGGCGCGTAACGGAAACCCGGGCAGGATCGTGATTGCCGCAGTTGGGGCAGGTAAAGCCGCGACTGGTGCAGGTGAATTCCCCGTTGAACCCGCAGTCGTAGCACTCGTCAATCGACGTGTTGGTGCCGTAGTAGGGCACGCGGTCATAGCTGTAATCCCACACGTCTTCCAGCGCCTTGAGGTTGTGCTGCACGTTGGGATATTCGCCGTAACAGATAAACCCGCCGTTAGCCAACGACGGATAGGGCGCTTCAAAATCAATCTTATCGTAGGGATTCACCTTCTTCTCAACGTCCAGATGGAAGCTGTTGGTGTAGTAGCCTTTATCGGTTACCCCCTTTACCACGCCAAACTGCGCGGCATCCAGACGACAGAAGCGGTCGCACAGGTTCTCACTGGGCGTGCTGTAGAGACTAAAGCCGTAGCCGGTTTCGTCTTTCCAGGCATCGGTAGCCGCACGCATATGGGCCACGATGGCAACGCCTTTAGCGCGCAGCGCCGCATCATCGAAAGGATGGTGTTGCGCGCCACTCAGGGCATTCAGGGTTTCATGCAGACCGATATAGCCCAGTGACAGCGAGGCGCGGCCATTGCGGAAAATGGGGCCAATCTCATCATCGGCATTAAGCCGCACGCCGCAGGCGCCTTCCATGTACAGGATAGGCGCAACGCGGGCTTTGGTTTTTTCGAGTCGGGCAACGCGCGTCATGAGCGCCCGCTTCGCCAGCGCCAGCCGCGCATCCAGCAAGGTCCAGAAACGGGTTTCGTCTCCGTCTGCTTCCAGCGCAATGCGCGGTAAATTAAGGCTGATGACGCCGATATTATTCCGGCCTTCATGAATCTGCTCACCGTTTTCCTCGTAAACGCCCAGAAAACTGCGGCAGCCCATGGGAGTTTTAAAGGAGCCAGTGACCTGGACCACCTGATCATAATTCAGAATGTCGGGATACATCCGCTTACTGGCACAGGTCAGCGCCAGTTGCTTAATGTCGTAGTTAACCTCTCCCGCACGGCGGTTCACGCCTTCCCGAATCGTAAAGACCAGCTTTGGGAACACGGCGGTTTTGTGATTTTTACCCAGCCCCGCCAGGCGGTTACGCAAAATGGAGGTCTGAACCAGCCGTGCCGCCCAACTCGTGCCCAGGCCAAAACCAAAGGTCACGAACGGGGTTTGCCCGTTTGCCGTGTGTAACGTATTTACCTCGTATTCCAGCGACTGGAAGGCGTCATAGCACTCTTTTTCGGTACGTTCGCGAGCATAGGCGTCCGCCTGAGGAATGTGCCAGTCCTGCGCCACGGCAAGGTGTTTTGCGAAGCTCTTTTCCACATAGGGTGCCAGCACTTCATCAATGCGGTTCAGCGTGGTTCCACCGTAAATATGGCTGGCGACCTGCGCAATGATCTGCGCCGTGACGGCCGTTGCGGTGGCGATGGATTTTGGCGGCTCGATCTCGGCATTACCCATCTTGAAGCCGTTGGTCAGCATCCCTTTCAGGTCGATCAGCATGCAGTTGAACATGGGGAAGAAGGGGGAATAATCGAGATCGTGATAGTGGATCTCGCCGCGTTCATGCGCCTGAACGACGTCCCGGGGGAGGATCTGCTGCTGCGCATAGTGCTTCGCGACGATCCCGGCCAGCAGATCGCGCTGGGTGGGGATCACTTTGCTGTCTTTATTGGCATTTTCATGCAGCAGGGCGGCGTTGGTCTGATCCACCAGGCCACGAATGGCGTGATGCAGATGGCTGCGGCGCTCGCGCTCCACGTCGCGATCGTGACGATACTCAATATAGGTGCGTGCCAGCTGCGGGTAAGGCCCGGCCATGAGCGTTTCTTCCACCGCATACTGGATGTCACCGATATCCACTTCCTGACGATGGGCCAGTTGAGTGCTGACCCGATCGGCCACCGTGTCGCACCACCGTGCATCTTCCACGTTTGCCGCCCGTGCCGCAGCCTTCACTGCTGCGGCGATACGCTGTGAATCAAAGCCTACGCGGCATCCGTCGCGCTTCACCACCACCGTTGCCATTTTTTCTCCGTTAACTACATATGGGTGTGTTTTTGGATTTTAGACTCAACATGTAGTAATTGCAGTGAATTAATCGGCTTGTTTTTGACCTGAAGCAAAGAAGCCTTGAACAAGAAGATAAAATCGACACTGAAAAAAAACAGACCCGAGATCGCCTTTTCCGGCGGGCGAATTTGCTTAGCGGAGCAAAATGACTTAACTCTGTTTATCGTTCTTTTTAGCCATTGACCCGCAGGGAGCCGTGCCAATGCCGTTACGTCGAAATGTGCTGATCTGTTGTTGTGCGCTGACCTTTTCCGCCGCCGCCGATACGCTGCCGCTCATGCCGTGGCCACAGCAGGTTGAGCAACCTGCCCACGCAGGCTGGCTGACGCTCACCCCACAGCTGACGCTACAGATTGTCGGGGACACGCTGCCCGGCGCCGAAACACGCTGGCTGTCGCGCATCGCTCGCCAAACCGGCTGGCCGCTGTTACCCGCCGATCAGCCGGTTGAGCATCCCACAATTCGTATTGCCATCGCGCAGGCGGTCAACCCTGTCCCTCAGCCTGACAGCGATGAAAGTTACCAACTGGACGTCAACCGCGACGGCGTGCTGCTGAAAGCCAACAGCCGCTTTGGCGCGATGCGCGGCATGGAAACGTTACTGCAACTGATAGAAAACAGTGCCGAAGGCACCCGTATTCCCTGGATAACAATTCACGATAAACCGCGCTTTGCCTGGCGCGGCATCCTTATCGACAGCGCCCGCCATTTTATGCCGGTCAGAACGCTGAAACGCCAGATCGATGGGATCGCGGCGGCGCGAATGAACGTGCTGCACTGGCATCTCACCGACGATCAGGGCTGGCGCTTTGCCTCCCTCCGCTATCCGCAACTGCAGCAGAAAGCCAGCGACGGGCTTTTCTATACTCAGGCGGAGATGCGTGAGGTGGTGCAGTATGCGGCTGAGCGTGGCGTGCGCGTGGTGCCGGAGCTGGATATACCCGGCCATGCCTCCGCGCTGGCGGTGGCGATGCCGGAACTGATCAGCGCGCCGGGGCCGTATCAGATGGAACGCGGGTGGGGCGTTTTCAAACCCTTGCTGGATCCCAGCAACGAACAGGTTTATCAGGTTATTGACGCGCTGGTGGGGGAAATGGCGGCGATCTTCCCCGATCCCTACCTGCATATCGGCGGCGATGAGGTGGACCCCAGCCAGTGGCAGGCATCCGCCGCTGTTCAGCAGTTTATGCGCGATCGTGGATTAGCCGATCCCCATGCGCTGCAGGCCTGGTTCAATCAGCGCGTTGAGAAAATCCTCGAAAAACACCAGCGGCGCATGGTGGGCTGGGATGAAATTGCCCATCCCGATCTGCCGCACAGCATTCTGATTCAGTCCTGGCAGGGACAGGATGCACTGGGCACGGTAGCGAAAAACGGCTATCGCGGCATTCTGTCCACGGGTTTTTATCTCGATCAGCCTCAGCCGGCCAGCTATCACTATCGCAACGAAATCTATCCTCAGGGCCTTAACGGCAAAGATGTGGTGCAGTCGGGCGAACAGGCTCAGAGCTGGTCCTTTACCATGCCGCGGTTAAAAGGCAGCCCGGTAACGGGGAGTTTCACCCTGATTAAAGGCCGCGACGGCTGGCGCGGTTTTATCGACTTTGCCGGAAAATCGCGTCGTCTGGTGAACGCCATCGACTGGCTTTCGGCGAACCGGCTGACGTTCACGGTGGATACCTGGATGGGACCGTTCAAACCGGTCGTCACCCTGGCGAACAATCAACTGAGCGGATACATGCTGGTGGGTAACGTCCGTTACGCGGCCGAAGGGCAGCGGCTCGACGCGGTGCCCAAGGGGATTCAGCCTGTGCTGCCGGATGCGCGCCAGATGCAGCAAAACCTGCTGGGCGGTGAGGCCGCGCTGTGGGCCGAAAACGTCAACAGCGCGATTATTGATACCAAACTCTGGCCGCGTGCGTTTGTGGTGGCGGAGCGGTTATGGTCAGCCCAGGATGTCACCGATCCCGACAGCATGTACCAGCGGCTGGCGGCAATGGACCGCTGGACGACCGTATCGGTGGGGCTGCAGCAGCATTATCAGGCAGACCGACAGATGACGCGGCTTGCAAACAGCACGGATATTCAGCCGCTGCGCGTGCTGGCTCAGGCGCTGGAACCGGCCCAGTATTACACTCGACAGCATCTCAAGTTTCAGGCCGGACATTACAACTACTTTGAGCCGCTGAACCGGCTGGCCGATGTTTTACCGGCAGAAAGCGACGCCGTCAGAACACTGGATAAGCAGGTGGTCGCGCTGGTTGAAGACAGAAGCAACGTGGCGGCTGCCGCAGCTATTCGCTCTCAACTCCAACGCTGGCACGATAACGCTGCTCAGGTTGCGCCATTACTCAACGGCAGCGCGCCACTTAAGGCGCTGGAAAGCAGCGCGAAACAGGTGGATGAGCTGAGCGTCATGGGCATTAACATGGTGAATGCCTATGTCCGTAACCAGGCGTTTGGGGCCAGCGAAATGGCGCAAATGCATGCGAAGCTGGATGCGGCGGCGCAGGTGCAGGACGAAACCGTCATCGCCCTTGTCAGGCCTCTTGAGGCCCTCCTCCGCGCCTTCAAATGAATAAGCGGGTGTCCTTCGCGCCGCAGGTGTCCTTGGCCGCGGCTCATCACCCCAGCCAATAAGCTGGCGTCCTTCGCGCCGCAGGTGTCCTTGGCCGCAGCTCATCACCCCAGCCAATAAGCGGGTGTCCTTCGCGCCGCAGGTGCGTTGGCCGCGGCTCATCACCCCGGTCACTTACTGCAGTAAGCTCCCGGGGATGACTCACCTTGCCGCCTTCCTGCAACACGAATGCCACCGGCTTATTCCGCAGAAGATGAGGGATGGAAAAGACATTTTGAACAATGGTTTGGGGATGATTTGGCGGATGGGTTTCCAGGGGGCGGTTATGCCGCGCTGAGCGTCGCGGCAAGGTAAAGATGAACTCAGGATGAGGTCGCTGGTCCGCCGACTGAATGACGGCGGACCAGCGTGGGACTGAACATAGTGGTCACTTACTGCAGTAAGCTCCCGGGGATGACTCACCTTGCCGCCTTCCCGCAACACGAATGCCACCGGCTTATTCCCTTGAAGGTTAGGAATGGAAAAGACATTTTGAACAATGGTTTGGGGATGATTTGGCGGATGGGTTTCCAGGGGGAGGTTATGCCGCGCTGAGCGTCGCGGCAAGGTAAAGATGAACTCAGGATGAGGTCGCCGAACCGCCGACTGAATGACGGCGGACCAGCGTGGGACTGAACATATTGGTCACTTACTGCAGTAAGCTCCCGGGATGACTCACCTTGCCGCCTTCCTGCAACACGAATGCCACCAGCTTATTCCGCAGAAGATGAGGGATGGAAAAGATATACGGAACAATGGCCTGAAGCTGATTCGGCGGATGGGTTTCCAGGGGAGATTATGCCGCGCTGAGCGTCGCGGCAAGGCAAGGATCAACTCAGGATGAGGTCGCCGGGCCGCCGACAGAATGACGGCGGACCAGCGTGGGACTGAACATATTGGTCACTTCCGGCAGCGGCTGTTGATGTGCCAGCGCCAGAGCCAGTTCAGCGGCCTGCTGCGCCATGGTGACAATCGGGTAACGCACCGTGGTTAAGCGAGGGCGAACGTAGCGGGAAACCAGCACGTCATCGAAGCCGATGAGTGACATCTCTTCCGGCACCTGCACGCCGTTGTCGCTCAGCACCGCCAGGGCACCGGCGGCCATGGAGTCGTTGTAGCAGGCCACGGCGCTGAAGTTTTTACCGCGCCCCAGCAACTCCGTCATCGCCTGCTCGCCGCCGACTTCGTCCGGCTCGCCCCAGGCGACCAGCCGATCGTTGCAGGGCAGGCCGTGCTCCTGCAGCGCATCGTAATAACCCTGCAGGCGATCCTCCGCATCGGAAATCGTGTGAGTGGAGCAGATAAACGCAATATTCTGATGGCCCAGTTGAATCAGATGGCGCGTCGCCAGCCAGGCGCCGTAGCGGTCGTCCAGCGCGATGCAGCGCTTTTCAAAACCCTTCAGCAGACGGTTCAGTAAGACCATGCCCGGCATCTGCTTCATCAACACTTCCAGCTCGCTGTCGGGGATTTTCTTGGCGTGCACCACCAGCGCCGCGCAGCGATGGCGCATCAGCTGCTCAATAGCCTGCCGCTCTTTTTGCTCATTATGGTAACCGTTACCAATCAGCAGAAAGTTGCCTGTCTGGCCCGCTACTTCATCAACGGCTTTCACCATCGCGCCAAAAAACGGGTCGGAAACATCCCCGACCACCAGCCCCAGCGTTTCAGTGGATTGCTGCGCCAGCGCCCGTGCATTGGCGTTTGGATGATACTGCAGCGACTCCATCGCCTGGCTGACCGCCTGACGTGAACTGTCACTGGCTTTAGGCGAATTGTTGATGACGCGGGAAACCGTGGCGACGGAAACTCCCGCCAACCGGGCAACATCCTTAATGGTGGCCATGCGATTACCTGATTTTGGGGAAACGTTTACACATCGCACCAGTGTTACGGAAAAGCGGGCGCACATCAAGACAACAGAATGCCAGCGCTGTCGCAAACAGGGTAAAATCAGACGGTTGGTGATGCCTTCTGTTCAGGTTGCGGCCCATGCTATGCTGCTGATCCCAACACCTGCCATAGCGATGACCATGAAAACTAAAGTGCCACATCTGGCGCACTGGGGCGCCTTTACCGCGGTAAGCGAAAACGATCGTCTTATCGGCTGCGAACCTTTTTTTGCCGACGCCGATCCCTCGCCGATGCTCAACACCATCCCGGAACTGGTTTACTCAGACAAACGTATTCGCCAGCCCATGGTGCGCCGCTCATGGCTGAAATCGCGCGAAAACAGTGACCGCACGCTGCGCGGACGCGAAGATTTTGTTGCCGTTGACTGGGAGACGGCGCTGGATCTGGTGGCCGAGGAAAATCGCCGTATTCGCGAACGCTACGGTGCATCCGGCATTTTTAATGGCTCTTACGGCTGGTCATCGGCAGGGCGCGTCAACCATGCGCGTACGCTGGTGCGCCGCTTCTATTTCCAGGGTGGCGGTGGCGTCGATCAGCAAGGCAACTACAGCTGGGGCGCCGCGCAGTTTTTCCTGCCTTACGTGATGGGCACCTACATGCCGCTGACCGGGCGCGTCACCGACTGGCCGCAGGTGGTGGAACATGCGGAGGTGTTTGTCGCCTTCGGTGGGCTGGCGTTAAAAAATGCTCAGGTGGCATCCGGCGGCGCAGGCCAGCACAGCCTGAAACCGGCGCTGGAGCAGCTGGCGGCAAAAGGCACGCCGGTGATTAACATCAGCCCGATGCGCGATGACTGCCCAGAGTTTGTTAACGCGGAGTGGATCCCGATCCGGCCGAATACCGACGTGGCGCTGATGCTGGCACTCGGTTACGAAATTTGTCAGCGTGGTGCGACCGACGAGGCGTTTCTGGCCCGTCACTGCACCGGTTGGCCACAGCTACGTGCCTATCTGCTGGGTGAAAGCGACGGCATCGCCAAAACGCCCGGCTGGGCCAGCAAGATCACCGATATCCCGGCGGATCGCATTGTACATCTGGCCCGACAGCTGATCGGCAAACGCAGTTTTATCACCTGCTCCTATTCGGTCCAGCGCGCCCACCGTGGCGAACAGCCTTACTGGATGATGATCGCGCTCTCTTCCATGCTCGGGCAGCCGGGCTTGCCGGGTGCGGGCTTCTCGTTTGGACACGGCTCGATGAACAGCGTGGGCAATCCGCGTCAGGAAGGCCCCGCGCCGATGATGAGCACCGGACCGAACCCTTCGGGCCTGTCCATTCCGGTTGCCCGCATCAGTGACATGCTGCTCAATCCCGGCCAGCCTTATGGTTTCCAGGGCGAAATCCTGCACTATCCGGACATTCATATGGTGCACTGGGCGGGCGGCAATCCGTTTCACCATCACCAGCAGCTTAACCGGCTGGTGGAAGGCTGGCAGAAGCCGGATACCGTAGTGGTCCAGGATATCGTCTGGACACCTGCGGCGCAGATGGCCGATATCGTGCTGCCCGCCACCACCACGCTGGAGCGTAATGACATCGGCGGTTCATCACGTGACCGTTTTGTACTGGCAATGCACCAGGCGATTAAGCCGCAACATCAGGCACGGAACGACTTTGATATTTTTGCCGATCTCGCCGAGCGCTTAGGCTATCGCGATACCTTCACCGAAGGGCGCAACGAGATGCAGTGGATAGAACATCTCTACCAGCAATGTGCGGTGGCGCACGGCCGTCGTGGCATTCCTTTCCCTGAGTTCGGTGAGTTCTGGCAGCGTGGCTTTGTGGAGATCCCCGAAGGCGGTAAGCCTTATATCTTTATGGAAGACTTCCGCGCCGATCCCGAGGCCAACCCGATACAGACTGCCAGCGGTAAGATTGAGCTGTTCTGCCAGACCATCGCCGACTACCACCTGGAGGATATGGCCGGGCATCCGGAATGGCGTGAGCCTCAGGAATGGCTGGGCGCGGCAGCCAGCCGTGATTATCCGCTACACATGATCTCCATTCAGCCATCGGACCGGTTACACAGCCAGTTAGATGCGACGGCTACCGTTCAGGGTAACAAAACCGCCGGGCATGAAACCCTGTATATGCATCCGCAGGATGCGGCGGTGCGGCATATCGGAGACGGTGACGAAATTGAGGTCAGCAATTCACGCGGCAAAATACTGGCCGGCGTGCGTCTGACCGAGGGGCTGAAGCAGGGCGTGGTGATCATTTCCACCGGCGCCTGGTTTGATCCCGGTTTTGGCAAAGCGTGGCAGCCGTTTGACCGGGCGGGCAACCCCAATGTGTTAACCCTGGATATCGGCACGTCTTCCCTGACGCAGGGACCTAACGCCATGAGTTGCCTGGTTGACATTAAAAAACATGCCGTTTGCACAAAAGCCTAAGGTTCACACGGCTGGTTACATTTTGCAGGCATCTGTTGCGTTTCAGTCGTGGCGAAAAAGCCGTTTCGCTTGCTACATTCAGGATCCCAGAGGTATTGATGGGTGAACATCAACTGATCTTTTCTTGATTACACCGACCTGCGTAGATACGCAGGTTTTTTTTGCCCGAAATAAACTGAACGATAACGAACTGATACACAGTTTTCCTGTGTTTTTACCCGTGCTTTGATTATAACTGCGGGATTGACCTCTTTTTTTTAAGCGCAGCGGATTGCCATGCCCCGGATTAAAAAATTACTGGGTAAAGACCAGATAAAAGCCCCGTTTAACCCTTTCCGTTTTCGCCTGATCTGCCTGGGCGTATTTACCTGCATGGCTGTTCTGCTGGTGCGCGTCGCCGATTTGCAGTTTCTTAATCAGCCCATGCTGGAACATGAGGCCGATCAGCGCTCGCTGCGTACCGTTACGCTTCCGACCAGCCGTGGCACCTTACTGGATCGCAACGGCGAAGCGCTGGCGCTCAGCGTACCGTCGCGGGATGTCATCGCCGATCCGCAGCGCGTGCTGGAGAGCAACCCTGATTTTACCAGCGCCAAGTGGGCCTATCTGGCGGCGGCATTAAGTATGCGACCAGAAGAGGTCGCGGCACAGATCACCGCTAACCCCAAACGTCGTTTTCTCTATCTCGGGCGCAAAGTCGAACTGGGGATCGCCAAAGATATTAAAGATCTGAAGCTTAAAGGCATCAGTGAAGTCTACGACGACAGTCGCTTTTATCCGATGAGCGAAGCCTCCGCGCCGCTGATTGGTATTGTGGGGGCCGATAACACCGGCCTCAACGGACTGGAGAAGGGCTTTGATAAAGTCCTGCAGGGCCAGCCGGGTAAAGAAGTCTACCGGCAGGATGCGGCGGGGAATATTATCGCGATGATTAGCTACCAGCCGCCCACTCAGCCGCCGACGGTGCAGCTCAGCATTGATAAATTCAGCCAGTACACGCTCTACAGTAAGCTGCGCGATGGCGTGCTGCTAAACAAGGCGGATTCGGGCGCGGCGGTGCTGGTTAAAATTGATACGGGCGAGATTCTGGCGATGGCCTCTTATCCCTCGTTCAACCCCAACAACTATCAGGGGGCAACCCCAGCGCAGATGCGCAATACCGCCATTAATGACAGCTACGAGCCGGGTTCAACGGTAAAACCCCTTGTGGTGATGGAAGGGCTGGAACGTCACCTCGTCCGGCCGGATTCCGTGCTGGATACCACGCCTTACCGGGTTAACGGCCACCTGATCCGCGACGTCGGTCACTGGCCGCGCCTGACCATGACCGGCATTTTGCAAAAATCGAGCGACATCGGCGTTTCACATATCGCCCTGGCGATGCCGGCGGAAGCCCTGGTGAACACCTACTACGCATTTGGCCTGGGTAAACCCACCGGGCTGGGGCTGACCGGCGAAAGCGTTGGGTATTTCCCGCTGCACCGCACGCGCTGGGCCGATATCGAACGCGCGACCTTTTCCTTCGGCTACGGTTTGCGCGTCACGCCGCTGCAAATTGCCCGTGAATACGCCACGCTGGGTTCCTATGGCGTTTATCGTCCGCTGTCGATCACCAAAGTGACGCCGCCGGTGCTGGGCAAGCAGGTCGCTAATCCGGAAACGGTCAAGGAAGTGGTGCACATGCTGGAAAGTGACGTCCTGCCGGGCGGTACCGGACTGAAAGCGGCGGTACCGGGCTATCGACTGGCCACCAAAACCGGTACGGCTGAAAAGATGGGCAGCAGCGGGAAGTATGACGGCGGTTATGTGAACTACACCGCAGGTATTGCCCCGGCCAGCCATCCTGAGGTGGCGCTGGTGGTAATGATTAACCATCCTACCGCGGGCGATCACTTCGGTGGCTCCGTAGCCGCGCCGGTGTTCGGTAACATCATGGGGCCGGTGCTCAAGCACATGAATATTGCCCCGGATGCCATCTACAGCAAGCCTGTGGATAGTGGTTCAGATAAATCCTAACCAAATCAAACTGTAAGTGAGGTGTGGATGTTTTTACACCTCGTTTCATTTCGCCGAATTCATTTTCCTTTTTCACCTGTCACTGACTCCTGCAGGGTGAGAGTATGGACATCCCAGAGGTATTGATGGGTGTGAAAACGGGCACTGCTCCGGCAAGGCCAATCGTTATTACACCAACCCACGCAGATGCGTGGGTTTTTTTTGCCCACTATTCCGGCCGCCAGCCCCTGTTATCCGTGCGGGTCCACCCCGTGGACAGGGGACTGGTAAGGTTTCTTAACGCAACCCTTACGGTTTGGCGATGGAAAGTCGTAACACAAGTAGCCGATAATCTTTGCAGATGCCGTTTCGACGATGCCTCCCATCCGGAGGATTTCTTTTATCCCTGTTTACCTGAAGAGTTCGATGACTACTCACGCTCCCCGTACCCGTGGTTCCCGCTGGCTGAAATGGCTGCTTCTGCTCATTGCGCTGTTAATGGTTGCCGCCGTGGCATGGCGACTGATGGGCCATAAAGGCGCAGGCGGCATCCTGCCCGCGCGCGGTCATGCCGGACGCCATGGCGGCCCTGGTATGCTGAAAGGCGGCACGACGCTGGTTCACAGCGGCACCGCCAGCACCGCCGATGTGCCGGTCTATCTCTACGCGCTGGGTACGGTGATCCCCAATGCCAGCGTAACGGTCACCAGCCGGGTAGACGGTCAACTGGAGAAGGTTTACTTCACCGAAGGGCAGAAGGTTGAAGCGGGCCAGCTGCTGGCGCAGATCGATCCCCGCAGCTACGAGGCCACGCTGAATCAGTATCAGGGGGAGCTCAGCGAAAATATGGCGTTGCTGAAAAGTGCCGAACTGACGCTGGCACGCTACCGTAAACTGGCGGCCCAGGACTCGCTGTCCCGCCAGGATTTAGATACGCAAATCGCGACCGTGGGACAGTATCGCGGCGCAGTGGCTGCCGATCAGGCCCAGATTGCCAGCGCCAGGCTGAATATTGGCTATGCGCGCATCACCGCACCCGTCAGTGGTCGGGTAGGGCTGCGTCAGGTCGATCCGGGCAATATGATTCAGAGTGCCTCCACGACCGGGCTGGTGACCATTACCCAGATGCAGCCTGCCGCCGTTACCTTTAGCGTGCCCCAAAGTCATATCCCGACGCTGGTAAAAGCCCTTCATCACGATCGGACACTGCCCGCCACCGCCTTCGATCAGGATAACCAGCATGCCCTGAGTCAGGGGCAGGTGAAATTTATCAGCAACGAGATCGACACGGCGACCGGCACCATTACGCTGAAAGCCATGTTCGCTAACGACGACGAGGCGCTGTACGCCAACCAGTTTGTGAACCTACGCCTGCAAACCAGCGTGCTGAAAGGCGCCACCATTATTCCGGCGCAGGCGTTACAGTTGAGCAGCGACGGCAGCTTTGTTTTTATCATCAATAAAGACAACACCGTGACGCGCCAGCCGGTTACGGCAGGTCCGGCTTACGGTGAGACGTGGCAGGCTATTCTGCAGGGCGTGAAGCCTGGCGACCGTTTGGTCACGGAAGGGATCGATCGCCTGACCAACGGCAGTAAAGTTTCGGTCGCGGACAGCACCCAACCGACCCCACCGGCTGAGGCACAATGAACCCGTCACGCCTCTTTATTCTGCGTCCGGTCGCCACCATCCTGCTGATGGCGGGCGTGCTGATCGCTGGCCTGTTTGCTTACCGGTTTCTTTCAACGTCGGCGCTGCCGCAGGTCGATTACCCAACTATTCAGGTGACAACGCTCTATCCCGGTGCCAGCCCGGACGTAATGGCATCGACGATCACTTCACCGCTGGAGCGCCAGCTGGGACAGATGTCAGGCCTGAGCCAGATGAGCTCGACCAGCTCAGGCGGATCGTCGATCATCACCCTGACGTTCAGCCTGGATCTGTCGCTGGATGTGGCCGAGCAGGAGGTGCAGGCCGCCATCAACGCCGCCAATAATTTGCTGCCGACCGATCTGCCCACGCCGCCCACCTATAAAAAGGTCAATCCGGCCGACAGTGCGGTCATCACCTTAGCTGCCAGCTCGGATACTCTGCCGCTGACGCAGGTTCAGGACCTGGTGAATACCCGCGTTGCGCTCAAGCTCTCGCAAATTTCCGGCGTGGGCATGGTAACGCTCGCGGGCGGTCACCAACCGGCAATTCGCGTGCAGATGAACCCTCAGGCGCTGGCGGCCCATGGCCTGACGCTGGAAGACGTGAATACGCTTATCGGCAACAGCAACGTCAAAGGCTCCAAGGGCGGATTTGACGGCCGCTATCACTCCGTCACTATCGACGCCAACGACCAGCTGCGCACCGCCGCCGAATACGGCAACCTGATTCTGACCTACCAGAACGGCGCCGCCCTGAGGCTGAAGGACATCGCCCATATTGAGCAGGGACCGGAAAACAGCTTTCAGTCTGCCTGGGCCAACAACCACCCGGCCATCGTGATCGGCGTGCAGCGCCAGCCGGGGGCGAATGTCATCCAGGTGGTGGACAGCATCAAGGCGCAGTTGCCCACGCTGCAGGCCGCGCTGCCCGACGGCGTGAAAATGACCATCCTGTCCGATCGTACCCAAACCATTCGCGCCTCCATCAGCGATGTCCAGTTTGAGCTGATGCTTTCCATTGCGCTGGTGGTGATGGTGACCTTTCTGTTCCTGCGTAACGTGGCGGCCACGCTGATCCCCAGCGTGGCGGTACCGCTTTCGCTGGTGGGAACCTTTGGCGTGATGTATCTCGCTGGCTTCAGCCTCAATAACCTGTCGCTGATGGCGCTGACGATTGCCACCGGTTTTGTGATCGACGACGCGATCGTGGTGGTCGAGAATATTTCCCGGCGGCTGGAAGCAGGGGAGCCACCGCTGGAGGCGGCGTTAAAGGGATCGCAGCAGATTGGCTTTACCATCATCTCTCTGACCTTTTCCCTGATTGCGGTGCTGATTCCGCTGTTGTTTATGGGCGATGTGGTGGGGCGCCTGTTTCGCGAGTTTGCCATCACGCTGGCGGTATCCATTCTGGTTTCAATGCTGGTCTCGCTGACCTTAACGCCGATGCTATGTGCTTACCTGCTGCACTTTGTTCCGCCCGAGAAGCAGTCCCGTTTCGCGCGCAAAGGCGGCGAGGTTTTTGATTGGCTGATTCGCGGGTACGACCGCCTGCTGACCCGGGTGCTGGATCATCAGAAACTGACGCTGCTGGCGGCGCTGGCAACCTTTGCTCTCACCGCGCTGCTGTATATCCTTGTCCCCAAAGGCTTCTTCCCAACTCAGGATACCGGGTTGATTCAGGGCGTGACCGTGGCCACGCAGGACGTCTCTTTTACCGAGATGGCGAAGCGCCAGCAGGCGCTGTCTGCGGTGATCATGCAGAATCCGGCGGTTGAGAGCGTCTCTTCGACCATCGGTATTGACGGCAACAACACCAGCCTGAACAGCGGTCGGTTGCAGATCAACCTGAAGCCCTTTGGTCAACGCGACGACAAAGCCGGTGCAATCATCAAACAGCTGCAGCAGGCGGCAACGCGCGTGGTCGGCATTCAGCTCTATCTGCAACCGGCACAGGATCTGACGGTTAACGATCAGGTCACGCCGAGCCAGTATCAGTTCACCCTTGACGATGCCAACAGCGAAGACCTGGTGACCTGGTCGCCGAAACTGGTGGCGGCCTTGCAGAAACGGCCAGAGTTCAACGGCGTGGTAAGTAACCTACAGGATCAGGGCCAGGTGGCTTATGTCGAGCTGAACCGGGACAAAGCCGCGCGGTTGGGCGTGACCGCAGCGGACGTTGATACCGCGCTCTACAGCGCGTTTGGACAGCGGCTGGTCTCGACGATCTTTACCCAGTCGAATCAGTATCGCGTGGTGCTGGAAGTCGCTCCGCAATACCAGCAAAGCCCGGCCGCTTTCGACGATGTGTATCTGAAACCCTCTGCCAGCACGTCCAGCACCGCATCAGACAGCACGTCTGCCAGCAGCAGCCCGGATACCTCATCAGCCTCAACCGCTACCAGCACGGCCACAACCACCAGCAGCGGCATGGTCAGGCTGACCGCCATCGCCACGATCCATCAACGGACCGGGTCGCTGATGCACATGCGGCTGAATCAGTTTCCGGCGGTGATGATCTCCTTCAATCTCAACGACGGCTATTCGCTGGAAGATGCGCAGAACGCCATTACCAAAGTGACTGCACAGCTGCAGCTGCCCTCGGCGATTACGCTGCGCTATCAGGGAGAAACCTCGGCGTTTCAAAGCGCCACAGGTAACACGCTGTGGCTGATACTGGCGGCCCTGCTGACGATGTATGTGGTATTGGGCATTCTGTATGAAAGCTTTATCCATCCGGTGACGATCCTCTCGACGCTGCCCTCAGCGGCGGTCGGGGCGCTGTTAACCCTGTTGCTGGCGAATACGGCGTTCAGCCTGATTGCGCTGATCGGGGTGATTCTGCTCATCGGCATCGTGAAGAAGAACGCCATCATGATGATCGATTTTGCGCTGGAGGCCGAAAACAAGCAGCATCTCTCCCCCCGGGAAGCCATTCATCAGGCCTGTCTGCTGCGTTTCCGCCCGATACTGATGACCACCATGGCGGCGCTGCTGGGCGCACTGCCGCTGATGCTCGCGTCCGGATCGGGTGCCGAGTTGCGGCAGCCGCTGGGGCTGGTGATTGTCGGCGGATTGATCGTCAGCCAGGTACTGACGCTGTTCTCCACGCCGGTGATCTATCTGTGGTTTGATGGGATTGCCCAGCGCGGCAATGCCTGGGTGAAACGCCGTCAGCAACAGGCGCGGAGCGGGCAATGAACCTGACCCGGCTGTTTATCTTACGCCCGGTCGCCACGCTGCTGCTGACGATGGCGATTCTGCTGCTTGGCGTGCTGGGCTACCGCCTGTTGCCGGTGGCCCCGCTGCCGCAGGTGGATTTCCCGACTATTATGGTTAATGCCAGCCTGGCCGGTGCCAGCCCGGAAACCATGGCGGCAACGGTTGCCACGCCGCTGGAACGCTCGCTGGGGCAGATTGCCGGTATCACCGAGATGACCTCAAACAGCTCGCAGGGCTCCAGCACCATCATTTTACAATTCGAACTTAACCGGGATATCAACGGCGCGGCACGCGACGTGCAGGCGGCGATCAACGCGGCACGCAGCCTGCTGCCAAGCGCGATGGCATCGCTGCCGACCTACCACAAAGCCAACCCCTCGGATGCGCCGATTGTCATGCTGGCGCTGACCTCCGCCACCCGCTCGCCGGGTGAACTCTACGATCTGGCCGAAAGTAAAATCGAGCAGGCGATGGGGCAGATCAAGGGCGTGGGCGACGTGTCATTAATGGGAAGCGCGCTGCCTGCGGTCCGCATCGATCTGCAGCCGCTTAAGCTCATCCACGCGGGTATTTCGCTGGATACGGTGCGCAGCGCAGTGGCCAACAGCACCACCACGCTGCCTAAAGGCTCGCTGCAGGGCAGCAGCCAGTCGTGGATGGTGGACGGCAATGGCCAACTGGACAAAGCCGCCAGCTATCGCAACCTGATTATCAGCAACAAAGACGGCAATGGCGTGCGGCTGGGCGACGTCGCCAGCGTGTACGATTCAGTGGAGGACCGCTATCAGGCCGGCTTCCTCAATGCCCAACCGGCGGTCATGGTGGGCATCAAGCGCCAGGCGGGCGCCAACATGCTGGACACCATCGATGCCATTAAAGCCCGCCTGCCTGCCCTGGAAAAAGATCTGCCTGCCGATACTCAGCTTAAGGTGGTGGTGGACCGTTCGCCCGGCGTGCGCGCCTCGCTATACGATACCGAAGAAACGCTGCTGATTGCGGTGCTGCTGGTGATTGCGGTGGTGTTTGTCTTTTTACGCAACCTGCAGGCGGTGATCATTCCGGCCCTGGCGCTACCGGTCTCGCTGATCGGAACCTGTGCGGTGATGTACCTGCTGGGTTACAGCCTGGATAACCTGTCGCTGATGGCGCTGATCATCGCCACGGGATTCGTGGTTGATGACGCCATCGTGGTGCTGGAAAATATCACCCGCCATATTGAAGCCGGCCAGCGCCCGCTGCGTGCGGCCATCCGCGGTGCGCGGGAGGTCAGCTTTACCGTGCTGTCGATGACGGTCTCGCTGATTGCCGTGTTTATTCCCATCCTGCTGATGGGCAGCTTGCTGGGGCGGCTGTTTCGCGAGTTTGCGATCACGCTAACCGTTTCCCTGGTGATTTCGATGTTTGTCTCGCTGAGCCTGACGCCGATGCTCTGCGCGCGGCTGCTGAAACCGAAACCCAACGTGAGCAAGCGCCCGCATCCGCTCTATCAGTGGATTGAAAATCAGTTAAACCACGCGCTTGCGGCCTACTCGCGCGGTCTCAACTGGGTCATGCGCCATCAGAAACTGACCCTGTTCAGCCTGCTGCTCACCGTGCTGCTTAACCTGTTTCTCTATACGGTGGTGCAGAAAGGCTTTTTCCCCGAACAGGATACGGGCCTGCTGATGGGGGCCTTACGGGCGGATCAGAATATTTCGTTTCAGGCGATGAAGCCGAAGATGCTGCAGTTCACCAACATCATTCGGTCCGATCCTGCCGTTGAAAGCGTGATGTCATCCATGGGCAGCGGGATGTTTGGCTCGCGCAATAACGCCGACTTTTTTGTCCGGCTTAAAGCTTTTGACAAGCGTGATGCCACGGCCAGCCAGGTGGCTAACCGCTTAAGCCAGAAAACCAGTAAGATCCCCGGCGCGCAGCTGTTTCTGATGGCGGCGCAGGATCTGCACATCGGCGGGCGCAGTGCCAATGCCACCTATCAGTACAGCCTGCAGGCGGACGATCTGGCCCTGCTGCGCGAGTGGACGCCTAAAGTCCAGGCGGCACTGGCGGCGATTCCGCAGCTCAACAGCGTTGATTCCGATGCGCAAACCGGCGGTCAGGAAGTGATGCTGACGATCGACCGCGACCAGGCCACCCGGCTGGGGGTGAATGTGAAGATGCTGGACACGATGCTGAATAACGCGTTCAGCCAGCGCCAGATTGCCACGCTGTACCATACACTCAATCAGTATCACGTGGTGATGTCGCTGCAGGACAGCGATACCCGCGATCCGGCGATATTGCAGCAGCTGTACGTCATTAACGACAGCGGCGACCGCATTCCGCTGTCGGCCTTTGTCAGCTTCACGGGCGGCAATGCTCCGCTGACGGTGACGCATCAGGGGCAGTCAGCTACCAGCACCGTGGCTTTTAACCTGAATGACGGCGTCTCGCTGGAGCAGGCGGAGGCGCTGATCAAACAGGCGATGGCCCAGATTGGCTTGCCCTCAACCATTCAGGCGGGCTATGCCGGAACAGCGGCCGAATTTAATCAACTGACCGCCACGATGCCGTGGCTGATTATGGCGGCGCTGGTGGCGGTCTATATCGTTCTTGGCGTGCTGTATGAGAGCTATATTCATCCCCTGACGATTCTGTCGACATTGCCCTCGGCGGGCGTGGGCGCGCTGCTGCTGCTGTTACTGACCAATACGCAGCTCACGGTGATCGCGCTGATCGGCATTATCCTGTTGATTGGTATCGTAAAAAAGAACGCGATTATGATGATCGACTTTGCCATTGATGCCGAGCGGCGGCTTGGCCTTTCACCGCAGCAGGCGATTACCCAGGCCTGCCTGATGCGTTTTCGCCCCATTATGATGACCACGCTGGCCGCGTTCTTCGGGGCGCTGCCGCTGGCGTTGGGCAGCGGCGGTGATGCCGACTTACGCAGCCCGCTCGGCATTGCCATCGCCGGGGGCTTAGCGCTGAGCCAGCTGCTGACGCTGTTTACCACACCGGTTATTTATCTGTGGCTCGATCGCCTGAGCCGTGCCACCCAACGTCAATGGCGTCGTCTGCGCCATGCGGGAACCTGAATCATGAAATCACGTCTTCCGGCCGTGCTGGTGCTGCTGTTGAGCGGCTGTACTGTTGGCCCCGATTACCAACGCCCTTTGATGGCGATGCCGGTTCACTACAAAGAGGCCAGAGGCTGGCAGCAGGCGACGCCCCAGGACGATCGGCACAAGGGCGAATGGTGGTCGGTGTACCAGGATGCCACGCTAAACAGCCTGCTCAGTCAGGTCAGCCTCTCTAACCAGAATGTGGCTGAATACGCGGCGCAGTATCGCCAGGCGCAGGCGCTGGTGGCGCAGTCCCGGGCGGCGCTGTTTCCCACCCTGGATTATGACGCCAGTGCGACGCGGAGCGGCAGCCACACTGACAGCACGCGCACCACCAGCAGCAGCCATCAGGCGGCGCTGAATGCCAGTTGGGAGCTGGATTTATGGGGCAAACTGCGTCGGACACGGGAAGAGGATCAGGCCAGCGCGCAGGCCAGCGCAGCGGAACTCGCCAATATCACCCTGAGCGCCCAGACCGAGCTGGCGGAAGACTACTTCCAGTTGCGCATCATGGACGAAAAAATTGGTTTGTATCAGCAGAGCATCGCCGCCTATCAGCGTTATCTGAGCGTGATACAGAACCAGTATCAGGCGGGAACGGAATCCCGCGCCACGGTGGCTCAGGCGCAGCAACAGCTGGAGAGCGCCAGCGCCTCGGCCCAGGATTATCAGTGGCAGCGTGCCCAGATGGAACATGCGATCGCCCTGCTGGTGGGCAAAGCGCCTGCGGATTTCAGCCTGCCTGCCGCAACCCTGACGGCAACCTTACCGGCGATTCCCGGCGGCTTACCGGCCGAACTGCTGCAGCGCCGTCCCGATATCGCCATGGCCGAGCGTAAAATGGCGGCAGCCAACGCGGCGATCGGGGTTGCCACCGCCGGGTACTATCCCGATCTCACCCTCAGCGCCAGCGGCGGCGTGAGCGCCTCTGCGCTGCATAACCTGTTCGCGTTACCTAACCGCGTCTGGTCGCTGGGACCCGAGCTGAGCGGCTCGCTGCTGGACTTTGGCGCCACCTCGGCCAGTGTGGATCAGGCCCGCGCTGCCTACGATGCCAGCGTGGCGAACTATCGACAGACGGTGCTGACGGCGATGCAGGATGTCGAAGACCGCCTGGTGGAACTGAACACGCTGCAGGGCGAAATCGCCGCACAGCAGCGCGCCACCGCCGCCGCGCAGACTTCGGCCCAGGTCACACGCAATCAGTATGAGGCCGGGATGATTGACTATCTGGATGTGGCGACAACCGAAAACAGCAGCCTGAGCGCGCAACAAAGTTTACTGACGCTGAAAAGCACACAGTGGGTCAGTAGCGTGGCGCTGATCGCGGCGCTGGGCGGCGGCTGGCATACCGCACCATGAAGGCGGCATAGCGCTGAAATCTGCCAATAATCAGTTGTCGATTACGGCTAAATCCTGCATCGTGAGTGGCTATTTTTAAGATGCTAAGGAGCCGGCATGTTATTCACCTTTTTCCGCCTGGTATTCCGCCTGCTGTGGCGGGTTGAACTCCGGGGCGATCTCGCTGAACTGCATAAGCAGAAGGTGCTGATTACCCCGAATCACACCTCGTTTCTGGATGGGGCGCTGCTGGCGCTGTTTCTGCCCATCAAACCGGTTTTTGCGATTTACTCATCGATCAGCGAGCACTGGTTTTTACGTCTCATCAAGCCGTACGTGGATTTTGTTCCGCTCGATCCCACTAAACCTTTGGGGCTGAAGCAGCTGGTGCGGCTGATCGACAGCGGGCGTCCGGTGGTCATTTTCCCGGAAGGCCGGATTACCGTCACCGGATCGCTGATGAAAATTTACAGCGGGGCCGGATTTGTCGCGGCAAAATCTGGTGCCACCGTGGTGCCGATGCGCATTGAAGGCGCGGAGTTTACGCCGTTTGGTCGCCTGGCGGGCGTCTTTAAGCGTCGTTTGTTTCCGCGCATCACACTCAGCGTTTTACCCGGCACCCATATTCCGATGCCTGAAGCGAAACGCGCCCGTGATCGTCGCGTGCTGGCCGGTGAACACCTGCATCACATTATGATGGAAGCACGCATGGCCGTGCGCCCACGGGAAACCCTGTTTGAGGCATTTCTCAATGCCCGCCAGCGCTACGGCGCGTTTAAACGCTGCATTGAAGACGTGAATTTCAAACCGGACAGCTATACCGGTTTACTGAAAAAAGCGTTGGGCGTCGGACGGATTCTGGAGCGTTACAGTCAGCCCAACGAGTACGTAGGGCTGCTGCTGCCTAACGCCACGGTCACCGCGGCGGCTATCCTGGGCGCTTCCCTGCGTGGGCGCGTGCCTGCGATGCTGAACTATACCGCTGGCGTAAGCGGCATGCGCGCGGCGCTGACCGCATCAAAAGTGAAAACCGTGTTTACGTCCCGCCAGTTTCTGGACAAGGGCAACCTGTGGCACCTGCCGCAGGGCCTGACAGAGGTACAGTGGATCTACCTGGAAGATCTGAAGGATACCGTCACGCTCAAAGACAAGCTCTGGATACTGGCGCATCTGATCGCGCCGCGCCAGGCCCAGGTGGCGCAGCAGCCGGAAGAGGCGGCGATGGTGCTGTTTACGTCGGGATCGGAAGGCCATCCCAAAGGCGTGGTGCACTCGCACAAAAGCCTGCTGGCCAACGTTGAACAGATCCGTACCGTGGCAGACTTTACGCCGCGCGACCGTTTTATGTCGGCCCTGCCGCTGTTTCATGCTTTTGGCCTGACCGTGGGGCTGTTTACACCGCTGATGACCGGAGCGCAGGTCTTTCTCTATCCCAGCCCGCTGCACTACCGGATCGTGCCGGAGCTGGTTTACGACCGTAACTGCACCGTTCTGTTTGGGACCTCCACCTTCCTGGGTAACTATGCCCGCTTTGCCCAGCCCTATGACTTTGCGCGACTGCGCTACGTGGTGGCCGGGGCAGAGAAGTTGCAGGAAACCACGCGCCAGCTGTATATGGACAAGTACGGCATTCGTATTCTGGAAGGCTATGGCGTCACCGAATGCGCGCCGGTGGTGGCGATCAACGTGCCGATGGCCGCGAAAGCGCATACCGTGGGCCGTATCCTGCCGGGAATGGATTCTCGCCTGATGTCGGTGCCGGGCATCGAAAACGGCGGGCAGCTACAGCTGCGTGGCCCTAACATCATGAAGGGCTATCTGCGGGTCGAGAACCCCGGCGTGCTGGAAACCCCGGCAGCTGATAACGGCGAAGGCCAGAGTGAAGCGGGCTGGTACGATACCGGCGATATCGTCAGCTTTGATGAGGGCGGCTTCTGCCAGATTCAGGGGCGAGCCAAACGCTTTGCCAAAATAGCCGGTGAGATGGTGTCACTGGAGGTGGTCGAGCAGATTGCCCTGAAGGCCTCTTCGGATAAACAGCATGCGGCCTCGCTGCGGCCTGACGGTAATCGGGGTGAAGCATTGGTGCTGTTTACTACCGACAGCGAACTGGCACGCGAGAGCCTGCAAAAAGCCGCGCGTGAGCTGGGGGCTGCCGAGCTGGCCGTACCTCGCGACATTCGCGTGGTAAAAACGTTGCCCCTCCTGGGCAGTGGTAAACCTGACTATGTCACGCTGAAAAACATGGCGGAAGAGGAACAGGCATGATCGTAGAACGTGATGCGCCGTTATTGTCGCGCGGCATGATAGCGGTAATGGTGGCGCAGTTTTTCTCCGCGTTCGGCGATAATGCCCTGCTGTTTGCCACCCTGGCATTATTAAAAAACCAGTTCTATCCCGACTGGAGCCAGCCGATCCTGCAGATGCTGTTCGTGGCAACCTATATCCTGCTGGCCCCGTTTGTGGGGCAGATGGCGGACAGCTTTGCCAAAGGGCGGGTCATGATGTTTGCCAACAGCCTGAAGCTACTGGGTGCGATGATCATCTGCTTTGGCTTTAATCCCTTCCTGGGTTACACCCTGGTGGGGATCGGCGCGGCGGCGTATTCGCCCGCCAAATACGGCATCCTTGTGGAAATCGCCCATGACGAGAAGCTGGTCAAAGCCAACGGGCTGATGGAAGCTTCCACCATTGCGGCGATCTTACTGGGCTCGGTGGCGGGCGGCATCCTGGCTGACTGGAACCTGGTTGCCGCGCTGGCGGTCTGTGCCTTGACCTATGCCGTGGCGGTAACGGCGAATCTGTTTATCCCTAAACTGCACGCCGCGCGTCCCGGCCAGAGCTGGAACTTCGCGGCCATGCTGCGCAGCTTTATTGCCGCAACGCGCGTACTGTGGAACAACGCTGAAACGCGTTTCTCCCTGCTCGGGACCAGCATGTTCTGGGGCGCAGGCGTCACGCTGCGTTTTCTGCTGGTGTTGTGGGTGCCGGTGGCGTTGGGGATCCAGGATAACAAAACCCCGACCACGCTGAATGCCATGGTGGCGGTCGGTATCGTCGTGGGCGCGGCGCTGGCGGCAAGGTTGGTTACGCTGGAGACCGTGCGCCGCTGTATGCCTGCCGGTGTGCTGATTGGGATCGTGGTGGTAATTTTCTCGCTGCAACATACGCTGCTGAATGCTTACCTGCTGCTGTTAGTGATTGGCGTACTCGGCGGTTTCTTCGTGGTTCCGCTTAACGCGCTGCTGCAGGAGCGGGGCAAACAGAGCGTGGGATCCGGTAATGCCATCGCGGTACAGAACCTCGTTGAAAACACCGCCATGCTGGTGATGCTTGGGCTGTATACCTTAGCCATACGGGCTGGCGCGCCCGCGGTGGCGACCGGCATGGGCTTCGGCGCACTGTTTGCACTGGCGATTGCCGTGCTGTGGCTGTGGCGTCCTAAAATGTAACATTCTCGCAGTCAGTCGCGGCTAAACAAGTTACGCCAGGCTCCCGGCGAGGTCTTGAAAGTCCTGTTAAAGTGCTGGCGCAAGGATACCGCACTGCCAAAGCCTGACTGTTGCGCCACGTTTTCGATCGGCTGGCGCGTGCTTTCCAGCAAACGTTGAGCATACGCAAGACGCTGGCCCAGCAGCCACTGGTTGACCGTCATTCCCGTCAGCTCACGAAAGCGTCGGGTGAAGTTTCGCCGGCTCATGGACACTCGCTGCGCCAGTGCATCAAGCGTATGCTGCTCAGCGAGGTTCGCCACCATCCAGTTCAATAAATCCGATAAACGGTCTCCGCCCGGCTGATGGTGCAGGGGCTGTTCAATATACTGCCCCTGGCCGCCCTGACGGTGGGGCGCAACGACCAGCCGCCGTGCAATCTGGTTCGCCACCTCTGCGCCATACCAGCGGCGTACTAAATGCAGACAGCAATCGAGCCCTGCTGCGGTGCCGGCCGACGTCACCAGTCGCCCGTCATGCGCATCCAGATACAACACGTCAGGCAGTAATGTGATCTGCGGATAGCGCTGCGAAAAATCTGCCACTGCGCTCCAGTGCGTGGTGGCTTGCTGTCCATCAAGCAGCCCGGCTTCCGCCAGCACATAGGCGCCCAGGCAAAGGCCGACCACCGTTGCCCCGCGCTGCCAGGCCGTTCGCACCGCATTCAGCATGGACTCGGGTGGACGTTCCGTTGCGCTGCGCCAGGAAGGGACGATTAACACCTCGGCCTGCATGGCATCCTCAAGCGTCAGATCGCTATGTAACGTAAAACCCGCGACGGTGCGCAGCTTAGCATTTTCGTCAGCATCCACGGCACAGACGCGCAGATCGAAGGCAGGTAAACCTTCACCGGCACGGTTTTCAAACACCAGGCAAGGCACTGAAAGGTGAAAAGGACTTATACCGTTAAACGCCAAAACGGCGATAGTGCTGGGTGGCATCCTGGTTTCCATATTGGCCCGATTATTTCGTTTATTGTCTTTCGGGCCACTATACCGCATTCCGGCTACAGGGGAAGATGGGGTGAGAGGACTGGCGCACCGTCAGCCCGGCATTTTCAGAGGAGTTCTGCTAATGGTCACAACCTTCACCGCAAAGCGCGCCTTGATCGTAATTGATGTTCAGAATGAGTATTTTAGCGGCAATCTTCCACTGGAATATCCCAGCCCTGATGAAACGCTGACCAATATTGGTCTTGTCATGGATAAGGCGCGTGAGGCGGGGATCCCGGTGATTGTGGTGCAGCAGACCTCGCCTGCTGATGCCCCCTTGTTTGCGGTAGACAGCGACGGCTGGCAACTGCATCCCACCGTGGCTTCACGTCCGCACGATCTTCTGCTAAAAAAATCCCGTGCCAGCGCCTACGCCGGCACGCAACTGGCGGAGTGGCTGGCAGAGCGCGATATTAATACGCTTACCGTTACGGGTTACATGACCCACAACTGTAATGCCTCCACCATTAACCACGCCTGGCACAGGGGAACCGCCGTAGAATACCTTCATGATGCCAGCGGATCGCTGCCATATAAGAATCAGGCAGGACAGGCGAGCGCAGAAGAGATCCATCGGGTATTTTGTGTGGTATTGCAGTCAAATTTTGCGGCGGTGCTTTCAACCCAGCAGTGGCTGACGTGCGTGGACAATGGTATGTTGCCGGTGCGTGATACGCTTTACCGCTCAAATCAACGGGCGCGGGGAGTGCTATACCAGGAAAGGTAAGGGCAGTGTGCAAAAACGCGCACGGTCAGTGCCGTGCGCGGTCAGATTCAGCGACGCAGCGCGATCGCTTCAATCTCAATCTTCACATCTTTGGGCAGACGGGCCACTTCCACGCAGGAGCGCGCCGGGAAGGGCGCATTGTGCTCGGTAAAGAAGGCTTCGTAGGTGGCGTTTACGGTCGCAAAGTCATTCAAATCTTTCACGAATACCGTGGTTTTCACGATATCGGCAACCTTCAGGCCCGCCGCTTCGACGATCGCCTTCACGTTTTCCAGCGACTGGCGCGCCTGTGCCGATACGTCTTCAGCAACGTCGCCCGTGGCCGGGTTCACCGGAATCTGACCCGAGGTGATGATCATGCTGCCGAGATCAACGCCCTGCACGTAGGGGCCGATAGCCGCTGGGGCTTTTTCCGTACTGATTTCACGAGACATCATTTCTCCTTAGAGTAAGGCCGGGGCAGCAAAGGCGCTGCCCGCCATAAAACGCGGTTCATTATAAGCGCGGTAGGGCCGATTAAAAGTGACCCAATACCACATGACGGGCGAACTCTTTCTCACAGTATTTACACTTGAGGTGTACCTCATCGGCGCGATGCTTCACGGCGAAGCTGGAGAACACCGGTTCGCTGCGGCTGATGCAGTTGCTGTTCGGACAGGTCAGCACCCGATCGATGCGATCCGGTAGCGCAGGGGCGATCTTGGCCACCACTTCATAGTCATCAATGCGGTTGACGGTGGCGTGCGGCGCATAAAACGCCAGCTGATTGATCTGATCTTCCGTGAGATAGGTGTTCTCGATCTTAATCAAATCTTTGCGGCCCATCTCCCCCGACGGCAGATTCAGGCCGATGGTGATGCGCTGGTCGGTTTCGGTCAGGCGAAACAGCGACAGGAGCTTAAAGCCTACCTGCGCAGGGATGTGATCGATAACCGTGCCGTTTTTGATGGCTTCGACCTGCAGTTTGTTATCCTGGCTCATACTGTCACTCCTTACAGGGCGGTGTCGCTGTTTAAAACCAATGCCAGTAAAGCCTGGCGTGCGTAGATGCCGTTACCGGCCTGCTGGAAGTACCAGGCGTACGGCGTGCTGTCCACGTCGGTGGTGATTTCATCGATGCGCGGCAGCGGGTGCAGCACCTTCATGTTGTCGCGCGCACCGTTCAGGTCTGCGGCGCGTAAAATAAACTGCGCTTTGACGTTGGCATATTCTGAAGGGTCAAGTCGCTCTTTTTGCACCCGGGTCATGTAGAGAATATCCAGATCCGGCATCACCTCTTCAAAGCTGTCGTGACGTGACCAGGTGATATTCTGCTCGTCCAGCATATCGGTAATATATGCCGGCATCGCCAGCGCATCCGGGGCGATAAAGAAGAAGCGGTTGCCGTCAAACTTCGCCAGCGCCTGGGTCAGAGAGTGCACGGTGCGCCCATATTTCAGGTCACCCACCATCGCCACGTTCAGGTTGCTGAGGCGCCCCTGGGTTTCACGAATGGTGAACAGGTCCAGCAGCGTTTGCGTTGGGTGCTGATTTGCGCCGTCTCCGGCATTTAGAATCGGGATGCCGTTGGAAAACTCGGTGGCCAGCCGCGCGGCGCCCTCCTGCGGATGACGCATCACGATGGCATCCACGTAGGTGCTGATAACCGAAATGGTATCGGCCAGGGTTTCCCCTTTTTTACCCAGTGACGTATTGCTGCCATCGGCGAAGCCCACCGCAGAGGCGCCCAGGCGATGGATGGCGGTTTCAAACGACAGCCGGGTGCGGGTCGAGGCCTCAAAGAAGCAGCTGGCGATCACGTTATGTTTCAGCAGTTCCGGCTGGGGATGTGCTTTAAGCTGCGCAGCGGTGTGCAGGACCAGCTCCAGCTCGTCGCGGCTGAGATCGTTAATTGAAATGATATGCTTGCGATATAGCGGGTTAGCCATAGCTCTCTCCTCTGCGGCGCGGCCGGATTGCGGACAAAAAAAAGCCCCTTAGAAAGGGGCTTTTTTAAGATCGGTTCGATGACGGAAAGAAACAGCGGTGCCGCCTGCGTTGAGGCGAGGTAGCGCGTCACATTGTGCACGATGCTGTTGCATGTTTCCTCCGGCAAATTGTGGCGCATTATACGCCATCAGGCATGCGCATCAAGGAAAAATCGCGCCACAGGTAAACGTTTGCGGCAACCCGATTAGCGCTGTCCCAGCGTGGCCACCATCACCGCTTTAATGGTGTGCATCCGGTTTTCCGCCTGATCGAATACGATGCTGTGCGCCGACTCAAAGACGTCATTACTGACCTCCATGCCATCCTGCAGGCCGTACTGTTCCGCCATCTGACGGCCCAGCGTGGTCTGATCGTCATGGAAGGCCGGTAAGCAGTGCAGGAATTTCACCTGCGGATTGCCGGTCAGCGCGAGCATCGCGTGGTTGACCTGATAGTCGCGCAGCAGGGCAATACGTTCTTCCCACACTGCTTTGGCTTCACCCATGGAAACCCAGACGTCGGTATAGATGAAATCGGCGCCTTTCACGCCCTCGGCAATATCGGCCGTCAGGGTGATTTTGCCGCCTGTCTGTTCGGCAACCTGACGGCACTGAGCCACCAGGTCGGCTTCCGGCCAGCAGCTTTGCGGCGCGACCATACGCAGATCTAAGCCAACCTGTGCCGCCGCTTCCAGCATGCTGTTACCCATATTGTTGCGAGCATCGCCCACGTACACCAGGGTCATCTCATTGAGCGGCTTGCCTGGCAGATGCTCCTGCATGGTCAGCAGATCGGCCAGCAGCTGCGTTGGATGGAACTCGGTGGTCAGGCCGTTCCACACCGGCACGCCAGCATGTTCCGCCAGGGTTTCGACCAGTGCCTGACCGTAACCCCGATACTGAATACCGTCATACATTCGGCCTAACACGCGCGCGGTGTCTTTCATCGACTCTTTATGGCCGATCTGGCTGCCGCTTGGGCCGAGGTAAGTGACGTTTGCCCCCTGATCGTAAGCGGCAACTTCGAAAGAGCATCGGGTACGGGTCGAGTCTTTTTCGAAGATGAGCGCGATGTTTTTGCCTTTTAGGTACTGGGTTTCACTGGCGGTTTTTTTTGCGCGTTTTAATTCGGCGGACAGGGTAAGCAAGTAGTCAATCTCAGCCGGGGTAAAATCCAGCAGCCTGAGGAAATGACGTTGATACAACTGACTCATACAGCACTCCGGTACGGGGTTTATAATGAATTAAAATTCAATTTAACCGTATGAATATGCATTTTCAACCCTGGCGAGAATAATCTTTTCTGTTTTGTGTAGTGGCGCGACAGGCAGTATGGGAAAATAATCACTTATTGCCGAACTCAGAGAGGATATCGCCATGGCATTTGAAGCATTGTTGGAAGAGCAGCGTGAAGAGACGCGGCTGATCATCGAAGAACTGTTAGAGGATGGCAGCGATCCCGATGCGCTCTATACCATTGAGCACCATCTCTCCTGTAACAACTTCGACTCGCTGGAAAAAGCGGCGGTGGACGCCTTTAAACTGGGCTATGAAGTCACCGAGCCAGAAGAGCTGGAGCTGGAAGACGGCACTACCGTGATGTGTGTGGACATCCTCAGCGAAGGCGCGCTGAAAGCGGAGCTGATTGATGCCCAGGTGGAGCAGTTGGTGAACCTGGTAGCCAAATACAACGTCGACTATGACGGCTGGGGTACCTACTTCGAAGACCCGAACGCCCAGGATGACGACGAAGACGACGGCGAGGCTATCGACGAAGACGACAACGGCATTCGCCACTAATCAACACCGGCGGAGCCTGCTCCGCCTTTCCTGTTCTCCGGCCCTGTCTGACATCCATGAATTACGCACCTTTACTTGAACCGATACATCAGTTTTTGCTCTGCCGCACGCCTCAGTCCTGGATCCTTGAGGCGCGTAAACCGGAAAACCTGACCCTGCTGCTCACTGACCATCTGGTATGCGAACTGAAAGCGGCCCAGACCGCCGTGTGGCTGATCCGCAAATACGTTGCCGACAAACCCAGCGGTGACCGGATTCTGGCGTGGCTGAAGCCTTACGAGAATTTTATCTTCCGCGAGGACGGCGACAGCGATTTTATCAACGCCCATAAAAATCTGACCAAAGCCATTATTGTGCGTAACGAGCTTCCCTGGGCGGACGATCTGGTTGAGAAAATGGTGCTGCTGATTAAAGAAGAGCTGCATCACTTTTATCAGGTGTGGGAAATTATGCAGGCGCGCGGGCTGGTCTATCAGAAAATCACCTCAAGCCGTTACGCCAAAGGCCTGCTGCGTGAAGTGACCACCCACGAACCCGATACGCTGGTGGATAAGCTGATTTGCGGTGCCTATATTGAGGCGCGTTCCTGCGAACGCTTTGCCAGCCTGGCGCCTTATCTGGATAGCGAATTAGAGAAGTTTTATATCTCGCTGCTGCGTTCAGAAGCCCGGCATTACCAGGATTACCTGGCGCTGGCCGCGCAGATCTCACCGAAAGACATTTCGGCGCGCGTGCGGGCGATTGGGGAAGCGGAGGCCAGGCTAATCAGTGAACCGGACACGGAGCTGCGCTTTCACAGCGGTGTTCCGGCGTTTTAAGCGCATTACAGCGTTTTCAGCATCCTGAACTCGCAGTCACCATGTCCGGTACAGCCCAGCGCATGGTCGATGCGGGCAAAACCCAGCGATTCATAGAGCTTAATGGCGCGGGTTAAGCTGCCGGTGGTTTCCAGATAGCAGCGGCGAAAGCCCCGCTGACGCGCGTGCGCCATGGCTAAAAGCGCCAGTTCACGCGCCACGCCGAGGCCACGGATGCCCGGCAGGAAATACATCTTTTGCAGCTCACAGATATCCGGCGCGCTGCAGGCGAGGGGGGCAATGCCGCCGCCGCCCATCACTTTTCCCTGATGTTCCACAATCCAGTAGGCGCTGTGCCCGGCGTTGTAAAGTTCATAAAGCTGGTCCAGGTTGGGATCGGCCACGGTATAGCCTTTGTCAGCCGTCAGGCCAAATTCCGCAGAAACGTCGCGGATCACCCGGGCGATATGAGGATTGTCGTCGGCGACGATAGGACGCAGCAAGGGTTGCGGCTGAGTATCAGGGATCATAACGGGGTAGCGTGACGGAATCAGGTTAGACATGCGTCAGAAATAGCATTATCGTCGGGCAAAAGCAATAATGTTCACCGTGCATGGAGGCGTATAACGTGTTTTCCCGTTTCAGTTTTAAAACCATTAAAGACCTTTTCCCTTTCTTTATTATTGTCGGCTTTATCAACGTCTGGGCATATTTTCAATGGATTGGCAGGCCGGATGTTTTTCCGCTGATAATAAATAATGTGACTGGCGTTATTGCTATTCTTATCACCTCGATACTGTTTTTCAGCGTATTTTCGGTCACGTTACTTATTCCCTCCGGGTTCTGTTCAATATCCTCCGCGCAAAAGGGCAAAAAAGCTCGCCCGACGCGGCGCTATAACGAAGGCTGCTGCGCGATCACCACCTTTAGCACCTTCCTGACTATTTTCACATGGCTTTATTTTGGCAGCACTACACGCGCCTGGCTGATTCTCCCCGCGGCATTCGTTGTGGCTTTGTGCGTACACAGCCTGGTGAATCACCGGATTAATCGCCACCGGCAACAGCGCCAGCGCCAGCTGCTTGCCAGGCTCAAGCGCATTCGGTCGGCTGAGAACGGACTAACTGCAAAATGTAAAAGGCGTTTTTTGCTGGCAGAAATAAGCCTGAATGTCATTAGCATCAATCTCTCTTACACGCTTTTCTCTGTTGCTGTCTCTGTTCTCTCTTTTTTTCCTCTGTTGTTTCTATTGCCAGGTGATATCTATTTCTCAGCGAAAAATACCCTGCTGCAGTATTTTATTATTACCGGTTTATATCTGCTGCTCTTTATGCCGGCGCTGTTCTCACTGTTGACCAATAAAATAAAAGCGCATCATGGCTTCAAACCCATTTTGGCGTTTTCACCTGGGCTGGTCCTCGGCGTGTTTACGCTGTTTTCTGTTCAGCTGGTGCAGATTAATCAGCGTGCGATTGAAATCGTCGGCATGGCGTCCTGGCACGAAAAGGTGTTTTCCGTGCCGTCGAAAGACTTCCCGGCCTATTACTTCCCCACTTCTGTCTGGGGGCCCAGTAAAGCGACGGGCGATGCACGTTTGATTACAGGCATCGAGGCATTTACCAACGGCGAAACCCACCTGATCTGCCCGGCACGTTTAAAGGCGCTCAGGCAAAGGGCGCTGAAAAGGAATGCCTTCCTATGGCAGGCAGATGAGAAAGCCAAAGCGGACCTGGTTGGCATGAGCCAGAACTGTCTCTTGATTAAGGGCGATAAGGTGACGACGGCGGCGGTCTTGAACGCGCTACTCCCCAATGCGCCGCAAATGAAGCCATAAAAAAGCCCACGTCGGCGCGTGGGCTTTAGCGAAAGCAAACCAGAACGATTACAGCGCGGCAATCACCGCCTGCTGTTCAATCAGTTTTGCTTTTGACTGTTCCATCTCGGCGACGCGCTCGCGCTCTTTGGCAACGACCGCTTCCGGGGCACGGGACACAAAGCCTTCGTTAGCCAGCTTGGTCTGGATCTTCTCGATTTCCACATCCAGCTTCAGCAGCTCTTTGGCCAGGCGCTCCAGCTCGGCGGTTTTATCCACCAGATCCGCCATCGGGATCAGCAGCTCGGCGCCTTCCACGATTTTGGTCACCGACACCGGGCCTTTCTCGCCCGCAGGCAGAATGGTCAGGCTTTCCAGTCGCGCCAGGCGTGACAGGAAGTTACGGTTGGCCTCAACGCGGCGCTGGGCCGCCGGGGAGCAGTCGCGTAGCAGCACATCCAGCAGCTTGCTGGGCGCGATGTTCATCTCCGCACGGATATTACGGACCGCGATGATCGCCTGCTTCATCCACTCGATGTCGGCTTTGGCTTCGGCATCTTCTTTCGCTGCATCAAACTGCGGGAACGGCTGCAGCATGATGGTGTCGTCGCTGATGTTTTTCAGGCCTTTCACGCGCTGCCAGATGGTTTCCGTGATAAACGGAATGATCGGGTGCGCCAGGCGCAGCAGCGCTTCCAGTACGTGAACCAGCGTATGGCGCGTGCCGCGCAGCTCGGATTCACTGCCGCTGTTCATCACCGGCTTAGTCAGCTCCAGGTACCAGTCACAGAACTGGTTCCAGGTGAAGTCATACAGGATGTTGGCAGCGATATCGAAGCGATAGCTGTCCAGCGCCTCACGATAGGCTTTTACCGTGTGGTTGAACTCGGTCAGAATCCAGCGATCCGCCAGCGACAGCGTCATCTCGCCGCCGTTCTGACCGCAGTCCTGGTCTTCGGTGTTCATCAGCACAAAGCGGCTGGCGTTCCACAGCTTGTTACAAAAGTTGCGATAACCTTCCAGGCGCTTCATGTCCCAGTTGATATCACGGCCGGTTGAGGCCAGCGCCGCCAGCGTAAAGCGCAGGGCATCGGTACCTGATGGCTCAATGCCGTTCGGGAACTGCTTCTCGGTACGCTTGCGGATTTTTTCCGCCAGCTGCGGCTGCATCATGTTGCCGGTGCGTTTTTCCAGCAGATCTTCCAGCGAAATGCCGTCAACCATATCCAGTGGGTCAATCACGTTACCCTTGGATTTCGACATCTTCTGGCCTTCTTCGTCGCGGATCAAACCGGTCATGTAGACGGTTTTAAACGGCACCTGCGGCTTGCCGTTTTCATCTTTGATGAAGTGCATGGTCAGCATGATCATGCGGGCAATCCAGAAGAAGATGATGTCGAAGCCACTCACCAGCACGCTGGTGGGGTGGAAGGTGCGCAGGGCTTCGGTATTTTCCGGCCAGCCCAGCGTCGAGAAGGTCCACAGGCCTGATGAGAACCAGGTGTCCAGCACGTCATCGTCCTGGCGCAGCGCCACATCGGCGGCCAGGTTGTTCTCGGCGCGAACCTCGTCTTCGGTACGACCCACATAAACGTTGCCGTCGTTGTCATACCAGGCCGGAATACGGTGGCCCCACCACAGCTGACGGGAAATACACCAGTCCTGAATATCACGCATCCAGGAGAAGTACATGTTCTCGTACTGCTTCGGTACAAACTGAATATCGCCATTCTCAACCGCTTCAACCGCGACTTTTGCCAGCGGTGCCGTACGCACGTACCACTGATCGGTCAGCATCGGCTCGATGACCACGCCGCCACGGTCGCCGTAAGGCACGGTGAGATCATGCGGTTTGATCTCTTCCAGCAGGCCCAGCTCGTCTACCGCAGCCACGATGGCCTTACGGGCGGCAAAACGCTCCATCTTCTGGAACGCAGCAGGAATCGCGTCGCTGTAAGCGGTGCTGGCTTCGCCGTTGGTGTCATAAACCTGGGCGCTTTCACGGATATCGCCGTCGAAGGTCAGGATGTTAATCATCGGCAGCTTATGACGACGGCCCACTTCGTAGTCGTTAAAGTCATGCGCCGGGGTGATTTTCACGCAGCCGGTGCCTTTTTCCATGTCGGCGTGCTCATCGCCCACCACAGGAATCAGGCGGTTAACCAGCGGCAGCATGATAAATTTACCGATCAGATCTTTGTAACGCGGATCTTCCGGGTTTACCGCCACGCCGGTATCACCCAACAGGGTTTCCGGACGGGTGGTCGCGACGACCAGATAATCTTTACCGTCGGCGGTTTTCGCGCCATCGGCCAGCGGATAACGGATGTGCCACATCGAGCCTTTGCTCTCGCGGTTTTCCACTTCCAGGTCAGAGATTGCCGTACGCAGCTTCGGATCCCAGTTCACCAGGCGCTTGCCACGGTAAATCAGGTTTTCTTTGTACAGGCGCACAAACACTTCTTTCACCGCATTAGACAGGCCATCGTCCATGGTGAAACGCTCGCGCTCCCAGTCAACCGAGTTGCCCAGGCGGCGCATCTGGCGGGTAATGGTGCCGCCCGATTCAGCTTTCCACTGCCAGATTTTGTCGATGAACGCATCGCGACCGTAATCCTGACGGGTTTTGCCTTCTTCTGCGGCGATCTTGCGCTCAACCACCATCTGGGTGGCGATGCCTGCGTGATCGGTACCGGCCTGCCACAGGGTATTTTTGCCCTGCATGCGCTGGTAGCGGATCATGGTGTCCATGATGGTTTGCTGGAAGGCGTGACCCATGTGCAAGCTACCGGTGACGTTCGGCGGCGGGATCATGATGCAAAAGCTTTCCTGGCTGGTGTCGCCATTCGGTTTGAAGTAGCCCTGCTTTTCCCAATGCTCGTAAAGCGGCTGCTCGATATCTTGCGGGTTATATGTCTTATCCATTTCTGCTATGTCGTTTGCGGCTGTGGCGGCGTTGCCGTATTCAATTGGAAGCCAACGCTGCGATACGCTTTGTAGCGATCGCGCGCCAGCTGTTTGAGAGCGTCTTCGTAAGGAACGAAGTCTATCACTTCATGGAAAGCAGTAGCAAAATCTGCGAACTGCGGCAGCAGGCTGATCAGCAGGTCGCGTGGCGAATTGCCCCGACGCTGCGGCCATGCCAGCTCAACCGGTGCGCCGTAGCGCGGACCTTCCCCGGCGAGATTGTGCGGCACAAAGGCGTTGGCGGGGCGCTGCCACAGCGCCTCATCAAGCCGAATGGCTTGCTGCTCATCTTCACAGGCGATGAGCACCCGCTTACCGGCCCGCCAGCGTGTTTCCGCCAGATCGCACACCAGCGCTTCGACGGCGCTTAAGCCACCGCTGGATGCATCGGTTTCCAACACGTAGAAGGTTGCGTTTTTCATCGAATTGCCTGTTTAAAGAAAAGAAGGGCGGAGTAAGCTCCGCCCCGATGGGTTCGGTGGTCCGTACGATCAATCGTCGCCGTTCAGGCCAGCACGATTCAACAGGAACTGCGACAGCATCGGCACCGGACGACCGGTGGCGCCTTTGGCCTTGCCTGAACGCCAGGCGGTACCGGCGATGTCCAGATGCGCCCAGTTATATTTGCGCGCAAAACGGGCCAGGAAGCAAGCTGCGGTAATCGCCCCACCCGGACGGCCGCCAATGTTCGCCATATCGGCAAAATTGGATTCCAGCTGTTCCTGATACTCATCGGCCATCGGTAAACGCCAGGCGCGGTCGCCAGACTGCTCCGAGGCACCAATCAGTTCATGCGCCAGCGGATTGTGGTTCGACAAGAGTCCGCTGACGTGATGACCCAAGGCAATAACGCAGGCGCCGGTCAGTGTGGCAACGTCAATCACCACTTCCGGATCGAACCGCTCCACGTAGGTCAGCGCATCACACAGCACCAGGCGGCCTTCAGCATCGGTATTTAACACTTCAACCGTCTGACCGGACATGGTGGTCAGCACGTCGCCCGGACGCATGGATTTGCCGTCCGGCATGTTCTCGCAGCCGACCAGCACGCCCACTACGTTCAGCGGCAGATTCAGTTCGGCGACCATGCGCATCACGCCATAAACCGAGGCCGCACCGCACATGTCGTACTTCATCTCATCCATGCTGTCCGCAGGCTTGATGGAGATACCGCCGGAGTCAAACGTCAGCCCTTTGCCAACCAGCACAATCGGGCGTGCGTCAGTATCCGGGTTGCCTTTGTACTCAATGACCGACATCAGGGATTCATTATGCGATCCCGAGCCCACCGCGAGGTAGGCGTTCATGCCCAGCTCTTTCATCTGCTGCTCGCCAATCACGCGGGTCGTGATGTTTTTGCTGTAGGCATCCGCCAGCTGGCGCGCCTGAGATGCCAGGTACGCAGGATTACAAATGTTAGGCGGCATGTTGCCCAGATCTTTTGCCGCTTTCACACCGGCGGCCACCGCCAGCCCGTGCTGAATGGCGCGCTCACCGCTGGTGAGTTCACGGCGCGTCGGCACGTTAAACACCAGCTTACGCAGGGGACGACGAGGCTCCGCTTTGTTGCTCTTCAACTGGTCGAAGTTATACAGCGCCTCCTTCGAGGTTTCGACGGCCTGACGCACTTTCCAGTAGGTATTACGCCCTTTGACGTGCAGTTCGGTCAGGAAGCACACGGCCTCCATCGAGCCAGTGTCATTCAGCGTGTTGATGGTTTTCTGGATCACTTGCTTGTACTGGCGCTCGTCCAGCTCACGCTCTTTACCGCAGCCAATCAGCAGAATACGCTCTGACAGGATATTCGGCACATGATGCAGCAGCAGCGTCTGGCCCACTTTGCCTTCCAGTTCACCGCGGCGCAGCAGGGCGCTGATATAGCCGTCGCTGATCTTATCCAGTTGCTCGGCAATCGGTGACAGACGACGCGGTTCGAAAACACCAACTACAATGCATGCACTGCGCTGTTTTTCCGGACTACCGCTTTTTACACTGAACTCCATGCACTCTCCTGAATCTTAAAGACAACGGCCGCTGCTGCCGCTAGAATGTAGCGCGTTCGTGACCCATTTATTAATTAGAGCAACATGACAGCATGCTGCTGGAGGTCATAATGAATCAGGGTGACAAGATGTTGTTTTTTCACCACCCAAACGCGATTACCATACATTTTTAGCGTCGACGACGGCCATTTATGAAGAAAAATGGCTAATAAGCGTTGAAATTAGCGATTTTCCTGCAAAAAGACAAGTTTTCACAGGCGTATTAAGCGTGATCATTATTAGATATCTGGTTCGGGAAACGCTCAAAAGCCAGCTGGCTATCCTGTTTATCCTGCTGTTGATCTTCTTCTGTCAGAAGTTGGTAAGGATTTTAGGGGCTGCGGTGGATGGCGAAGTGCCGACAAACCTTGTTCTGACGCTGTTAGGACTCGGCGTGCCTGAAATGGCGCAACTTATTTTGCCCCTAAGCCTGTTTCTGGCGATTTTAATGACGCTCGGGCGGCTGTATACGGAAAGTGAAATTACCGTTATGCATGCCTGCGGCCTGAGTAAGGCGGTGCTGGTCAAAGCGGCGATGGTGCTGATGCTGTTCACCTCGTTAGTGGCTGCGGTTAACGTCATCTGGCTTGGCCCCTGGTCGTCGCGCTATCAGGAACAGGTCACTCAAAACGCTAAAGCGAACCCCGGCGCAGCGGCAATGGCTGCCGGGAAGTTCCAGACATCCAGCGATGGCAACACCGTACTGTTTGTTGAAGACGTTAAGGGCAGCAATTTTGGCCATGTCTTCCTGGCACAGCTGCGGCCAAAAGGGAATGCGCGGCCTTCCGTGGTGCTGGCCGACAGCGGCCATATGGAACAAAAGAATGACGGCTCACAGATTGTGACCCTGGATAAAGGCACTCGCTTCGAGGGAACGGCGTTGCTGCGTGATTTCCGCATCACCGACTTCACTAACTACCAGGCTTACGTAGGTTATAAGCAGGCCACGCTGGATCCTAACGATGTAGACCAGGCCACGTTTGCTACGCTGTTATCGAACAAAACACCTGAGTTTAAGGCCGAACTTCACTGGCGTATTACGCTGGTCTTTTCCGTGCTGATTATGGCGTTAATGGTGGTGCCACTCAGCGTGGTCAACCCGCGTCAGGGACGCGTGCTCTCGATGCTGCCCGCGATGCTGCTGTACCTGATTTTCTTCCTGCTGCAGAGTTCGCTGCGCTCAAGCGGGGCGAAAGGCCGCCTCGATCCGGCTATCTGGATGTGGGTGGTGAATATCAGTTATCTGGCGTTAGCGATCGTGCTTAACCTGTGGGATACCGTGCCGATGCGTCGAATTCGTGCGCGCTTTACACGCGGAGGATCGGTCTGATGTTTCGCGTTCTCGATCGTTATATCGGTAAAACGATATTTAATACCATCCTGATGACGCTGTTTATGCTGGTCTCGCTGTCCGGCATTATCAAGTTCGTCGATCAGCTGCGTAAAACCGGACAGGGTGCCTACAGCGCGCTGGATGCAGGTTATTACACCTTGCTGAGTGTGCCAAAAGACATCGAAATCTTCTTCCCAATGGCGGCCCTGTTAGGTGCATTGCTGGGGCTGGGAACGCTGGCGCAGCGTAGTGAACTGGTGGTCATGCAGGCGGCGGGCTTTACCCGCATGCAGGTGGCCCTGTCGGTGATGAAAACGGCTATTCCGCTGGTGCTGCTGACCATGGCTATCGGCGAGTTTGTCGCCCCTCAGGGCGAGCAGATGGCGCGAAACTTCCGTGCGCAGCAGCTCTATGGTGGCGCGCTGGTGTCGACGCAGAGCGGTTTGTGGGCCAAAGACGGCAACAACTTTATCTACATTGAACGTGTTAAAGGCGACGATGAAATTGACGGCGTCAGCATTTACAGCTTCACAGACGATCGCCGTTTACAGAGCGTCCGCTATGCTGCAACGGCGAAATGGGATAAAGACAAGAAGTTGTGGGTGCTGTCTCAGGTGGACGAATCGAATCTGACCGATCCGAAACAAATCACCGGCTCACAAAGCCTGACTGGCGAGTGGAAAACCAGCCTGACTCCAGACAAACTGGGCGTGGTGGCGCTGGATCCGGATGCCTTGTCGATTACCGGCCTCTACGATTACAGCAAATACCTTAAGCAAAGTGGTCAGGAGTCTGGCCGTTACCTGCTGAACATGTGGAGCAAAATCTTCCAGCCGCTGTCCGTGGCGGTCATGATGCTGATGGCGCTGTCGTTTATCTTTGGTCCGCTGCGTAGCGTATCCATGGGCGTGCGCGTGGTCACCGGGATCAGCTTCGGCTTCCTGTTCTACGTACTGGATCAGATTTTTGGCCCGCTCAGCCTGGTTTATGGTCTGCCGCCGATTTTCGGCGCGATCCTGCCAAGCTTTGCCTTCTTTGCCATCAGTCTGTTTATGCTGATAAAACGGCGATAGATGCTGACAGTCAGAAAGGCCGCGCGATGCGGCCTTTTTTTATGGCTGGTGTCGGTGACGAATCGAACGCCTGAATTTCACCGCCTGATGCGGTGGCGATCGTCACGTGCCAGTAAAGGTGCATCCGGTTGCCCTGATGTTTTACAGACTGGATTATCGATCTAGTAAGGTAAGGCATTCCTGAGGAACCCATCCATTTTCCCCAGAAGGCTTCTCAGCCCAGTACCAGCCGTTAAGCGCCTGCGTCACTATCAGGGCCTCACCGGGATGGACGGTTAACTCCTGTGCCCTATAGTCTTCCAGACAGACAACCTCATTTGGGCTCAGTGGCAAAAAGTATTGCTCTGGCGCCCAGCCCGCTTTGCCATCGGGCAGCGTAATCCATATCCATCCTCGCCATTCAAGATCGCAGTGGCTCACCACGGCTATCTCGTCGGCCTTAATCGTAATCGGATCGGGGAATGCCGACCTGTATTCATCGGTGACCACGGCCTGTGCTCTTATGATTTTTTCTCCTGCCATCTTACGAACAGCTTTAACAGACAGCTAAATCGGGTTTACCGGGCGGCGTGCCAGCAGCGCGTCTACATCACCGACACCATCTCCGCATTGTTGCCGACCTTGTAGGGCAGATCGCCTTCACCCGGCCGTGCTTCAGGAGAATACCGCTTCACAGGTCATCGCACTCCGTCACAAATCAACGCACCATAAAGCGTCTCCGCCTCGGCTAACCTACTCAGCAGGCAATATTCATCGGTCTGGTGCGCCATCGATGGCTCGCCGGGGCCCAGAATAATGCAGGGCGGATTGCCCAGCGCGGGCAACAGCAGTGAAGCATCGGTGAAGTAGGGCACAATGCGCGGCACCAGGGGCGCATCATGCAATGGCTGGCATCGTTGATAAACCGCCTGAATCCATGCGTGATCGCCTTCACTGAGCACTGCTGGCAGGTCCACCAGCGTAGATATCGTCACACTTTCGCCCAGTAAGGTGCTGAGCTGCTGACGGATGGTGGCGTGCTGAAGATTGGGCGCGCTACGAATATCCACGTCAAACTGCGTGCGGTCAGGCACGGAGTTAATATTCAGGCCGCCTGTGATGCGCCCGACGTTGATCGTGGGCTGTTTCATCAGCGGATGCGGCGCGCCGGGGGAGAAATGCTGAATTTTACCCAGCGCATCGGCCGCCAGGTAGATCGCATTGATGCCCAGCTCGGGCATCGCGCCGTGCGCGGTTTTACCGCGTGTTTCACAGCGCAGCCACAGTGCGCCTTTGTGGCCGATAACCGGATAGTTCGCGGTGGGTTCGCCAACGATCAGCGCGCCCACCTCGGGCAGGTCAGCGGTATCGATCAGCGCCCGCGCGCCGTCGCAGCCGGTTTCCTCACCGCCGGTAATCAGCAGCACCACGCCCGGCCCCTGGCGAATGGCCTGCTGGTGCGTGACGCAGGCCACGGCAAAGGCGGCAACGGCCGCTTTCATATCGCTCGAACCCCGGCCATAGAGCCGATCGTCCACGATCTCGCCAAAGGGATCGTGTTGCCAGTCGGCGTTACCGAGCGGCACCGTATCCAGATGGCCGGTAAAGGCCAGCGCAGGTCCGGCCTGCTCGCCGCGCAGGCGGGCTATCAGGTTATGGCGTCCTTCGCCGAAGGATGACAGCGTGACCTCGAAGCCGTTTTCCTCCAGCCAGCCGGCAAAAAACATCATGCAGGCGGCTTCGTTACCCGGTGGATTGAGGGTATCAAAGCGGATCAGCTGTAACGCCAGATCCGCCGTGCGGGTAAGGGCCATCAGTGGCGAACCGTTAACCAGTCAAGACAGTTGATCCACAGCTGGCGATAACCCTGCCACTGGGCAAATTCCTGCGGCAACCAGTGGGCAGACATATCGCTGGTCCACACTAGCGAGCGGCCCTGCTGATATTCGCGCACCGCCAGCAACGGATGCGCGGTGCCGGCAATGGTTGCCAGCAGTTTGCCTTCAGGGTGCATTTCCACTTCGTTATAGCCCAGTAACCACGGCCATTCGTCGGGCATGTCGGTAAACAGCGCATGGGATTCGGTGACGCTCGGATAAGAGCCTTCGGGCGTTTCGATGCGGTCGTCCCAGGCCAGGCAGCGTACCGGCAGCACTTTCTCGACCGCCGTGTTGCGATAGCGCGCGCCGCCGTTGATGCCCTGAAAACTGAAGTAGCCGCCGATCATCATCAAGGCACCGCCCGCCGCCACATAGTCGTGGATCAGCGTCAGACGGTTCGCCGTGCGCTGGCTCTTCAGCCAGGTATCCGGATGCAGCAGCAACGTGTTCGCGCCGATATCCGACAGAATGATCGCGTCCCACGCTTGCAGCCCGGCCAGCGTCAGCGGAAATTCGGTCGCCGCCGCGTGCGCGGGCATATAGGTGATGGCATAGTCGCTGTCGGCCAGCGCCGCCATAAAGTCGGTTGCACCATTGTGCCAGGTGGCGGTGGCAAACTGATCGAAGCCTTTAACGTGAACGGACGTGCTGGTCCAGGATTCCCCGACCAGTAAAATTTTCTTCTGCATTACGGTTCTCCCTTACCCACCAAAAACGCGCTGTGGGTTAGCAATCAGTAAGGTTTCAAGTTGTTCGCCGCTCACGCCGTGGCGTTTCAGGCGCGGAACAAAATGTTTAAGGATGTAGCCATAGCCGTGGCCGCCGTAGCGGGTCAGCATGGTTTTCAGGAACACGTCCTGGGACAGCAAAATCTGCTCAATAAAGCCGTCATCGATCAGTTCACGGATGGCGCGGGCGTTCTCTTCGTCGGACGGTGACTGCGCGGACTCGTCGGCGTAGTAATAGCTCATGCCGATCATGTCGTATTCCAGAAACGCACCGCGCTGGGCCAGCTCACGCTGATAGCGCTTGTCGGCAAAGCTGGGATTCATGTGGCACAGCACCACGTGGCGCAGATCGGCCCCTTCGTGTTCAAGAATATCCAGCACCTTGTGCCCCAGCCGCTCCCAGCCGGGCAGATGCACCTCAATCGGCACCCGGGTTGCTGCACTGGCCCGGCCCGCCGCCCGCAGAGATTTCTCCTCGCTGGCGGTAAAGCGGCTGGACACGCCGATCTCACCGATCAACCCGGCGAGTACCTCGGGTTTTTCTTCCCGGCCGCCCAGGTCGTAAATCAGCTTGTCAGCTAACGCCTCGACGCTAATCGTTTTCACCCATTCCGGATGCGAAGGCTCCAGGTACAGGCCGGTGCTCATGATGATGTTCAGCCCGGTCAGGCGGGCGATGCGCTGCAATGCCTTGGGATCCCGACCGATGCCGATATTGGTAGGATCGACAACCGTGTCACCGCCGAGAGCACGGAACTTCATCAGCTCCTCAATCGCCAGATCCACATCGAACAGCTGGCAATTATCGCGGCTGATTAACGGGTTAAGCGACAGTTCGCCCAGGTTTTCCATACTCACCGGCATTTCCGCTAAATGGCGATCGCCACAGCAGCAGGGCGGCACCCACTTGCCGGACGCATCCAGCAGAATGTGTTCATGCATCAGCGTCACGCCCATCTCACTGACCGGCAGCGGCCCCAGCACCGTCATGACATAGCCGCTGTTGATGCCGAGCGGTAGGGGATCCGGATGCCGAAAAATAGAGTGTTTCATTGGCTATCCTTTTGCCGCCGCGCGGGTCGGGTTGAGAATGCGGGTATTCAGCCAGATCGCCAGCAAAATAATCGTACCGGTCGCGATCTGCGTGTAAAAAGGAGAGATGTGCGACAAAATCAGGCCGTTCTGAATAATGGCAATCGACAGCGCGCCCAGCAATGTACCGATGATGGTGCCGAAGCCGCCAAACAGGCTGGTACTGCCCAGCACCACCGCCGCAATCACCTGTAACTCAAAGCCTTCGCCCTGGTTAGAGGAGCCGCTGCCCAGACGGGCGGTGATAATCATGCCCGCCAGCGCGGCAGCCATGCCGCTGATGATATAGACCTTCATGGTCACGGCTTTGGTGTTAATCCCGCTGCGGCGCGCGCCTTCGGCATTCGCGCCAATCGCGGTGACATAGCGACCAAAACGCATATGATTAAGCACGATATGGCCGACAATCAGCACCACAATGCCGATCAGCGCCGGCATCGGCACGCCCAGCACTTTCGCGCGCCCCATAAAGGCAAACAGGCTGTCGGCAGGAATGGGAATGGAATAGCCCTGGGTAATCAGCAGCGCGACCCCGCGCACCACGGCTAAGGTGGCAAGCGTGACGATAAAGGCCGGAATGCCCTCATAGGCGATAAAGAAGCCGTTGATAGCGCCCACCAGCGCGCCCAGCAGCAGGCCGCCCAGCAACACCACCGGCCAGGGCAGTCCCCAGTTGTTCAGCGCAATAGCCGACAGCGCACCGACCAGCGCCAGCGTCGATCCCACCGAAAGATCGATCCCGCCCGTGGTGATCACCAGGGTCATCGCCGTGGCGACGATCAGCAGAGGCGCGCTCTGGCGAATGATATTGAGCCAGTTAGCACTGCTGAGAAAGTTGCCGGTGATCAACGAAAACACCACGCAACAGAACACAAAGAACAGCGCGATGCTGACCACGCCAGAGTGATTGTGCAGCAGGCGACGCGGCAACGAGTGTTGGGCCATACGGGAACCGCTCAGATTCATAATAGTCATCCTGTTACCTCGCTCAGTGCGTCGCCGCAGAGCGGGCGACAAATTTTTCGCCCACGATCAAATTCACAATTTCGCCCAGATCGGTGTCCGCCACCCGGCGGTCTGCCACGTTGGTGCCTTCGTACATCACCATGATGCGATCGCAGACCAGAAACAGATCCTGCAGGCGATGGGTAATCAGGATCACGCTGACGCCGCGCGCCGATACCCGACGAATCAGCTCCAGCACCGCTTCCACCTCAGCCACGGCCAGCGCGGCGGTGGGCTCATCCATGATCAGCACTTTGGGATCGAAGGCGGCCGCGCGCGCAATGGCAATTGCCTGACGCTGTCCGCCGGACAGATTGCGCACCAGCAAACGCGTATCAGGAATGGAAATGCCCAGGCCTTTCAGCATTTCGCGCGCATCAGCGTGCATTTTCTCTTCATCAAGAAACGGAATGCCGAGGATCGATTTCATCGGCTCGCGTCCCATAAACAGGTTGCCCGCCACATCCACGGTGTCGCACAGCGACAGGTCCTGATAAACCATTTCGATATGGCAGCGGCGAGAATCCGCCGGATTGCTGAACTGCTGCTCTTCACCGTCAATGCGGATCGTGCCGCTGGTGGGCACCACCGCGCCAGACAGCACTTTGGTCAGCGTGGACTTGCCCGCGCCGTTATCGCCCACCAGGCCCAGCACTTCGCCGGGCGCCAGCTGTAAGTTCACGCCGCGCAGGGACCGTATCGCGCCGTAGGTTTTGGTTATATTCACCATCTCTACCCGTGCCGGGGCAGTTTGTGATTGCTGCATTCGATAACTCCCATCACCACTAACGGGAAAAGCTGAACAGAGATAAAAAAACGTTATCGTGCACGGTTTACGCCCTTGTAAACCGGTTTACCTGCCAGATAAAGCCTTCATACATAATCGCTGAACAACCGCTGTAACGATATTTGCTTGCCAGATACGTCATTGCAGCATCCGTGCCAGCCTGCAACACAGGCATTACACATCCGGTTTAACACGTTGTTTTTAAACACGTTTAAATGCTAACTTTTGGTAAACCGGTTTACTAACTATAACGCGCAGAAATTAAAAAGCGCGTTATTTGCGCTAAAGTTGTGCACTTTTGCGCCATTTTGGGACGCTGTTAACACATCTGTATCGAATCGCGCGCCACCCATTCCACCGCAAGGCGGGTTTCAGGGGGAATATCGGGCTCGTCATTCAGGATGCGCAGCATAATGTGAACCGCCGTGCGGCCCAGTTCCCGGGCGGGCTGGCGGATGGTGGAAATGCGGGGTTGGGTAAAATCGGCATAGGTGGCGTCGTCAAATCCCACCAGAGACAGCGCCTCGGGAGCCTGCAACCCGCGTGCGCGCAGACCATCCAGCAAGCCCAGCACCAGATAGTCACTGGCGGCAAACACGGCGGTTGGGCGTTGCGGCCGGCTGAACAGGTGTTGAAGCGCCTGTTCGCCAAACTCACGCTGGTATTCGCCGTACATCACCCATTCGGGCGGCACGGTCAGGCCCGCCTGCGCCATGGCGGTGCAGAAGCCCTGATAGCGTTCGCGCACGCTCATCAGCTCATCCGGCCCGCCAACAAACGCGATGTGACGATGACCGGCGGCGATCAGCTTTTCGGTAGCAATGCGGCCGCCCTGCACATTATCGGCGAACACCTTTGGCACTCTGCTGCCGGGAATATCTTCATCCAGCAGCACAATACGCTGGTGACGGTTAATTTCCTTACGCAGCAGCCCGTTATCCGGGTGGTTGGTGGTAAACAGCAGGCCATCCACCTGGCAGGTATCCAGCCAGCGGATAAACTGGCTTTCTTTGCCGGGATGGTTGCGGGTGATGCAGAGCACAAGGCTGTAGCCACAGGCCGAAGCGGCTTCTTCCGCCGCGTCCGCCAGTTCGGCGAAGAAAGGGTTAGTAATATCGGGCAGGACCAGCCCTAAGGTTTCACTGCCGCCTTTGCTCAGGCGGCGCGCCAGGCTGTTGCCGCGATAATCCAGCTGGCGAATGGCGGCTTCAATGCGATCGATGGTGTCCTGCGGCAGCATAATGCTTTGATTCATATAGCGGGATACGGTCGCTTTTGACAGCCCGGCCAGCGTCGCTACGTCGGATAACAGCACCCGTTTTTTAATCATATCCACAGCCATCTTGCCCAGAATCGGCTATCTGTAACACAGTTACGCGCGCCGGATACAGTATTTTTGCGCTGCCCCTGGCGATAAAATAATCGCTTGACAAAATCTGAGCGGAAGAGAATGGTAGAGACAGTTTACCGCATTACCCGGGAGTCACTCCCACACCGGCTTAGCCCGTTTCAGGTGTTCACCATAATGGACAGTGAGCAGAAACGCGGTTATTCAGGTTCAGGCTGAATAAGCCATTCACACGATATTTGCCCGCCAACAATAATCCCTCTGCATTTCGATGCGGAGATCGACTGGTTATCGCACATTCCCGACGAGGAATTTTAAGATGATGGCATTTAACACCAGAAAACTGCGTTCTGTTGCGCTGGCAACGGGCTTACTGGCAGCGGGTTCGTTTTTTACTTTGGCTCATGCAGCACCGACTTATGCGCTGGTACAGATCAACCAGCAGGCCCTGTTCTTTAATCAGATGAATCAGGGCGCACAGGAAGCAGCGAAAGCCAGCGGTAAAAATTTAGTGATCTTCAACGCCAACGATAATCCCGTATCGCAAAACGACGCGATCGAAAATTATATTCAGCAGGGCGTGAAGGGCATTATGGTGGACGCGATTGACGTCAACGGCATTATGCCTGCGATTAAAGAAGCAGCCGCCGCTAAAATACCGGTGATTGCGATTGATGCGGTATTACCGGCGGGCCCACAGGCGGCGCAGGTGGGCGTGGATAATCTGGAAGGCGGTAAGATTATCGGCAAATATTTTGTCGATTACGTGGCGAAAAATATGGGCGGCAAAGCGCGGCTGGGCATTGTGGGCGCGCTGAACTCAGCCGTGCAGAACCAGCGTCAGAAAGGCTTTGAAGACACCATTAAGAGCAATCCTGGCATTACCGTCGCGGACGTGGTGGATGGCCAGAACGTGCAGGACACCGCGATGACGGCAGCAGAGAACCTGATCACCGGCAACCCGGACCTGACGGCCATCTATGCCACTGGTGAACCGGCGTTACTGGGCGCGATTGCGGCCGTAGAGAACCAGGGGCGGCAGAAAGACATCAAGGTGTTCGGCTGGGATCTGACGTCAAAAGCGATCACCGGTATCGATAACGGTTATGTCACCGCCGTCCTGCAGCAGGACCCGAAAAAAATGGGTGAAGAGGCGGTCAAAGCTCTGAACGCGGTGACGTCCGGCAAAACCGTATCGAAAACTATTCTGGTACCGGCGACGGTCGTCACCAAAGCCAACGTGGACAGCTACCGCGCGATGTTTAAGTAACGCCTGACTCGCCGCCTGCACTCAGCAGTGCGGCGAGTTCGTTGACGGAGGGGAAGGCACTCAGCGTGCCACGACGGCTCACCGTGATGGCGGCGGCCTGACTGGCATGAGTAAGTGCTAACTTATCAATCTGAACCTGGCGCCTGAGTGCCGACGCCAGCATGACGGCAAGAAAGGTATCGCCCGCGCCGGTGGTATCCAGCGCCTCGACGGGCGTGGCAGGGCAAAACTCGCGGCGGTCGCCCTGAATCAGCCAGGCACCCGCGCTACCGTGAGTAACCACTAACGTTTTAACCGCTTCAGGATGCAACTGCCGGGCTTCGTGCTGATTCACTACGGCAATATCCACCAGCGGCCAGCAGGCACTGAACCCGGCATGGACCGGCGAAGGGTTAAAGACGGTGATCAGGCCACGCGACTTCGCCAGCTGGAACAGCGCATGGGTTTTCTCCGGCGAGAAGTTGCCCTGCTGCACCAGGACATCGCCAGCGCGTGCCGCGGCCAGATGTGCACTGATGATATCAATGCTCAACGCATCGGCTGCACCGGTGCTGGTAATAATGGCGTTGTCGCCGTCGGCGCTGTTGAGAATAAGCGAAGTATCGCTAAAGGGATGGACCGGTTCAGCGGGCACAAAATAAAGCGGCTCCTGAGTGAGCTGCTGGCGAAGAGTTATTCCATTGCTGTCTTTGCCCGTTGCGGCAATTAAATGGGTTTCTATGCCGCAGCGGGATAACAGAATCGCCTGATTCGCGCCTTTACCGCCGATATCCTGCGAAACTTTATTTCCATGAACCGATGCGCCTTTTAGCGGAATATCGGCAATGCTCCAGATTTCATCGACAGTGATATTTCCGGCCACATAAACACGCATAGTGTTTCCCTGAACAGGATAAAGACAAGATGGTTGCTATATCAGCAGAAAAAAATGATGCAATACAAGCGATATTTTCCCGCCCCAAAGCGGTCATTGGCGTGATTCACTGTGACCCGTTTCCCGGCTCGCCTAAATACCGGGGGAAATCAGTCAAGGCGATAACAGAGCGTGCCCTGCGCGATGCGGAAAATTATATTTGCGGCGGCGTTCATGGCCTGATTATTGAAAACCACGGCGATATTCCGTTTTCAAAACCCGAGGATATTGGCCCGGAAACCTCAGCCCTGATGGCGGTTATCACGGAAAAAGTGCGCGAACGGTTTGGCGTGCCGCTGGGCATTAACGTGCTGGCGAACGCGGCGCTGCCGGCCTTTGCCACCGCGCTGGCGGGCGGGGCGGATTTTATCCGCGTCAACCAGTGGGCGAATGCTTACATCGCCAACGAAGGCTTTATTGAAGGGGCCGCCGCCAAAGCGTTGCGCTACCGCAGCCAGCTGCGTGCCGAACATATTCGGGTGTTTGCCGACAGCCATGTTAAACACGGCAGCCATGCGATAGTGGCCGACCGCTCCATTCAGGAACTGACGCGCGACGTTGACTTCTTTGACGCGGACGCCGTGATCGCCACCGGACAGCGCACAGGCGACAGCGCCACCCTGGACGAAATCGACGAGATCCGCGCCGCCACCGCCTTGCCGCTGCTGGTGGGGTCGGGCGTCACGCCTGCCAATGTCTGCCAGATCCTGGGCCGCACCCAGGGCGTAATTGTCGCCAGCGCGCTCAAGGTGGACGGCGTCTGGTGGAACGATGTGGATCGGGAAAGGGTTAAACACTTTATGGCCGTGGCGCAGGCGGCGCTGGATAAGGCCTAGCCGCCGTTTAACGTCAGCCACAGGCAACAAAAAACCCCGCGGGTGAGGCGAGGTTTTTTGTTTACGTCAGCACGGTTACGTGCGGTGCACATCATGCATTATCAACCTAATCAGCCTGTTACAGGCAGCGGAAAGGGTCGCAGGCTGTAAGTGCTCCTGACCACAGGAGCCAGCGTATGAGATGGATAGAAATCGCTCGCGTATTTCTTAAGCTCATGGTTGCACTACTGCAAGAGCTTGAAATTATCGTGAAGTCCTTCAGGTAAATCACGTTCAGGCCGCACCTAAAGGAGGTGATATTCACCTCCCTTTAATCACAGGGTTCGAAAAAGCAGAACGGTTACGTCAGGCCAGCCAGCCTTTCACCACCGGCAGCACCGCCGGAATCTGCGACAGCAGGTAGAGAATCAGGCCGATGGTGCCGCCCACCAGCGTGCCGTTGATGCGGATAAACTGCAGGTCCTTACCGATATTCAGCTCGATCTGCTGCGACATATCGCGCGCATCCCAGCTTTTCACCGTGTCGCTGATATGGCGCGTCAGGAACGCCGCGAATTCTGGCGCGACGCTGCGGGCAGCGTCTTCCAGATGCTGATTCATCGAGCTGCGCAGCCCTTCATCGGCGGCCAGGGTTTCGCCCAGCCACAGGGCCGCCTGACGGACCTTGTCCTGCACTTTTGACGCCTCGCTGTTGAGATCCGTTTTCAACCAGTCGCGCAGATCGCCCCACAGCTCGCCAATATAGCGGTTCAGCGTGGGATCGTCTTTCAGCCAGCCTTTGATCACCTCGGCGCGCTCGGCCATCTCGGGATCGTTTTTCAGTTTTTCGATCAGGCGATCTACCGCGCGATTAAAGCCCAGCCGCAGCTCGTGGCCCTGATCCAGCGCCACGTCATCCAGCAGGGAATCCACCGCGTTGGCCACCAGCTCTGCGCTGTGCTCCCCCAGCCATTCGGTCGGCAACATTTTGGCCTTGATGGGGTGCTCGCGCTTCAGCCAGCGCACCAGCTGGCTGGCGATAAATTCCCGGGTGCTGGGCTTATGCAGCAGCCGCAGCAACTGCTCGACCGCCGCATCCAGCAGTTCCTGATGCCGGTTATTTTTGGTCAGGCTTTCCAGCATCAGCGCGCCGCTCTGGCTGAGATCCACCTTGTCGATCGCCTTATGCACCGCGCGGCGCATGAAGTGCTGGATGCGCGCGTCATCGGTCAGATCGAGAAAGCCGCGCATGACCTGCAACAGGTGGCGACCGATCCGATCGGCATTGCCGGGCGCGCTCAGCCAGGTGGCCAGCATCTGCGAGGGATCGTGACGGCGGATCAGATTCAGCAGCGAATCGGTATCCAGAAACTTTTCCTGCACAAAGCGGCCCAGATTTTCCCCGATGCGATCTTTATTGCGCGGGATGATCGCCGTATGACGGGCAATAAACGGCACCGGTACGCGGCGAAACAGCGCCACCACCGCAAACCAGTCAGCCAGCGCGCCGACCATCGCGGCTTCGGCGATGGCTTTGATGCCGCTGACGTAAAAGTTGGGCGGCAGAAACAGGGTAACCACAAAGGTAGCGGCAGCCAGCAGCAGCAGCGACAGCGCCAGACGTTTGGTCCGTTTTAGTTCACGTTGTTTATCCATGTCCTGATCTTAGCAGCTTGCCTGATGAATACGTCAACATCGCCCAGTCCCGGCCCTCAAATCCAGTTAAGCCTGGCATTAAACCGGCCTGTCTTAACGCGGTGGGCGATTGCCGCATCAGACTGTTCCTAAAAACTAATAACCTCAAAAATTACCACTCTTATAAACAGTTACGTCAGTGTACATTTCCGGTGCAGTCTCCGTACGTTGACGCACCCTATCCATGGAACCAGACCAGGAGAATTCACGTGAAAGCAATCGCAACGGCAACCGCAAGTCTGTTGATGTTAATGAGTGGCGTATCCGCGCAGGCGGAAGGGCTGACCACCTCGCAGGATGGTAAAAACCTGACCGTCAGCTTCGGGCAGCCCACCATTAAGCAGGTGCTGCATTACCGTAAAATGTACGACAAAAAACCCTTCCCCGATGCCGAAATTTATTACTACGACAACGGCACCTATAAAATCATCTCGCAGGGCGAAAACCACTACGGCGTTTACGTGATGCAGGGTAAGTTTGATGATGAGACCTTCACGGTGCGCTTTATCTCGCTGCCTTCCACCGACTGGGGCAACAAAACCGCCTTCCATCAGCTGACCTTTGTGCGCGGCGACAAGCAGAACGTGTTTATTCAGAACGCGATTGTTGATACCGGCGAGGCGATCGCCCAGCAGAACGGCACTTATACCCAAGAAAAGAACACCGTCACCAATCCGGTGTCCACCAGCTGGAAACACAAGTAGCGTTGAGGTGGCAGCCCGGCTGCCACCGTATTTTACCGACGGCGTCCGCCAAACAGGCTGCCCAGCACGCCGCGAACGATCTGGTTAGTAATCTGACGCCCCGCGCTTTTTGCCATGGTTTGCACCACGCCGTCCCGCTTGCCGCCGCGCGGACCGGTGCTGCCAAACAGAATGTCTTTTAATCCCCCCAGAATACCGTCATCCACTGCCACCGCATTGCCTTTGGCTTCGGGCGCATTGGCCTTGTCACTGGCGGCCTGCACGCCCTGTTGCAGACGTTCGTAAGCCGATTCCCGATCGACTTCCGTGTCGTACTTGCCCGACAGCGGAGAATGGTTGATCAGCCCGTTGCGCTCGTCCGTGTTCACCGGCCCCATGCGCGAGCCGGGTGCGATCACCATCGCCCGCTCCACCACCGACGGGCTGCCTTTGGCATCCAGAAAGGAGATCAGCGCTTCGCCGGTGCCCAGCGCCTGTATCGCCTCCACGGTCGTAAACGCCGGATTGGCGCGCAGGGTTTCGGCGGCGGTTTTCACGGCTTTCTGATCGCGCGGGGTAAAGGCGCGTAGCGCATGTTGCACCCGGTTGCCCAGCTGGCCCAGCACGCTGTCGGGAATGTCCGCCGGATTCTGCGTCACAAACCAGATCCCCACGCCTTTGGAGCGGATCAGGCGGATCACCTGCTCAATCTTCTCCAGCAGCACCGGCGGCGCCTCGTTAAACAGCAGGTGCGCCTCATCAAAGAAGAACACCAGCTTCGGTTTATCCAGATCGCCCGCTTCCGGCAGGTGTTCATACAGCTCTGACAGCATCCACAGCAGGCTGGTCGCGTAAAGTTTGGGCATCTGATACAGCTTCTCGGCCGACAGGATGTTAATAACGCCTTTGCCGTTGCTGTCAACGCGCATCCAGTCGCTAATCTCCAGCATAGGCTCGCCAAAGAAGTGCTCTGCGCCTTGCTCCTCCAGCGCCAGCAGCCCGCGCTGGATCGCGCCTACTGAGGCGCTGTTAATGTTGCCGTACTGCGTCTGAAAGCTTTTCGCGTTATCGCCGATGTACTGTGTCATGGCGCGCAGATCTTTAAAATCCAGCAGCAGCAGGCCCTGGTCGTCAGCGATACGGAAGATGATCTGCAGCACGCCGCTCTGCACCTCGTTCAGGTTCAGCAGCCGCGCCAGCATCAGCGGCCCCAGATCCGACACCGTCGCGCGCACCGGATGGCCTTTCTCGCCGAAAATATCCCACAGCACCACCGGGCTGCTGGTCGGCTGCCAGTCGGTCACACCGATGTTGGCCAGCCGCGCCTGCAGCTTTTCGCTGCTCTGGCCTGCCATCGCCACGCCGGTTAAATCGCCTTTCACATCCGCCATAAACACCGGCACGCCGATGGCAGAGAAGGATTCCGCCAGCTTTTGCAGCGTCACGGTTTTTCCTGTGCCGGTGGCACCGGTGATCAGGCCGTGGCGGTTTGCCATCTGTGGCAGCAGGTGCAGTTGAACGTCAGGGGTTTGGGCGATAAGCAGGGGAGCGGTCATAGCGCGGCACTCATAAACAGTCAGTCATGCGTTAAGCATAGCCAGAGGGGCGGCAGACGTGAGTAAAGATTACGTGCTGCCGCCCTGAAATTTACTTCTCCACCTCTTCAAAATTCAGTAGCGTGACGCCAATCCCCTGTTGCGCGTGCGTCACGTTCTTGCGCAGCGCCACCTGAACCTCGCCCTGCAGCATCACCACGTAAGGCGAGTTCTGCTGAAGCTGCTGTTGCAGCGAGACGTAATCGGCCCGGCGCTTCGCGGCATCGCTTTCTCCGGCGGCTTTGCGCGTCAGGGCGCTCAGTTCCGGAATATCCCAGCCTACGCGCCAGGCCAGGGTTTTGCTGCCGTTCGGCACGTTATAGGCGAAGGTGCTGGCGTTGGTATTGGGATCGATGTAGTCCGCGCCCCAGTAGGTAAAGATGGATTCAAAGTTGCGGCTGCGCATCTTGCTCCACAGCTCGGATTCCGCCACCGGCTGAATATCCAGATTTACATCCGCCTTCGCAAAGCTCGACTGCAGCGCCTGGGCAATATCGATATAAGGCGGCTGATTCACCACCGACAGCGCGATATGCGCGCCGGGCTTAATGCCGCCTTTGGCTAAAATCGCTTTGGCCTTCTCGACATCGTAGTGGAACGGTTTGGTTTCCAGCGCGCCGTCAAAGCCTTGGGGCAGGAAGCTCTGGTGTACGCGATATTGCCCCTTCAGCAGCTGATTCGCCAGGCTGTCGTAGTCCACCAGCCAGCGCGCCGCCTGCCATAAGGCCGGATTGCCCAGCGCAGGCTGCTGCGTACTTTTGGTGTTAAAGCCAAGATAGTAGATCAGGCTGGAGGGAAAGGCGGCGATGTGCACGTTGGGATCGCTTTTCAACGAGGCAAGCTGATCCGGCCCCAGCTGGTAAGCCGCATCCACATCGCCCTGCTGGATCAACAGCCGACGGGTACCCGGATCGGCCACGCCTTTCAGCAGCACCCGTTTCAGGTGCGCTTTCTGGGTGCTGTTGGGATTGGCCTCCAGCACCAGCGCCTGCAGGGGCACGAACTGCTTGATCGCATAGGACGCGCTGCCCGCCGAGTGGGTTTTCAGCCAGCCATTGCCGAAGTCGTTATTGGCGGCATGCGACTGCGCCAGCTTGCTGTCAACGATGGAGGAGACCGGCGCGGTCAACAGGCGCAGGGCCAGATCCTGCCCGATCTCTGCCGGCCAGCGCAGCTCAAGCTGATGATCGTTGATCACGGTGAACTGCTGATCGATGTTCTCCGGCGTCCAGCCAAATTCCCCGAGGATAAACGAGGGCGCTTTGTTTAGCTTCACCGCGCGGGTAAAGGAGAACACCACATCCTGCGCCGTTAACGGATTGCCGCTGGCAAAACGAGCCTGCGGATTCAGGTCAAACACCAGGCTGTGCGGAGTTTTGCCCGCCTGCCAGCGCAGGGCCGCCAGCGGGGCCAGCTTCTGCGGATCCTGATGGTCCGGCTCCAGTAACGTCTGATAGATATTACGCAGGCTGCTGTTGCTGACGGTTTCAAAGCTTTCCGCCGGATCGAAACTGATAATGCCGTCCAGCGGCACGGCGACCACAAACGTATCTTTCGGCGTTGCCGCGTGGGCGGCAGAGGAGAGAGCAAGGGCGGTAAGCAGGAGCAGCGGTTTGCGCATAGCGGTTATCCTTAATGATTGATAACCCTACTGTAACCCGCGCCAGAGCAGGTCAAAATGCCGGTTTGTTCTGAGCTATGCCAGTTTTGCCTTAGCCGATTTGTCTTAGGTGATAAGCCGCCCAGAGGCGGGCGGCTCAGGCCGTCAGTGGAAGTTATGAATGACTTCCAGCACGCCGTTAATAATGAACTGGACGCCCATGCAGACCAGCAAAAAGCCCATCAGGCGTGAGATCGCCTCGATGCCGCCTTTACCCACCAGGCGCATGATCGCCCCTGAACTGCGCAGGGAAATCCATAAAATCACGCTCACTACCAGGAATGTCAGCACCGGCGCGACGTTCAGTACCCAGGCAGGGAAATCCACCCCGCTGCGCACGGTAGAGGCCGAGGAGATGATCATCGCGATCGTCCCTGGCCCCGCCGTGCTCGGCATCGCCAGCGGCACAAAGGCGATGTTCACCGGTTCCTGTGCGGTTTCCAGCTCATCGTGCTTGTGCTTAGCTTCAACCGAATGGCCCACCGGCTTCGCCGGAAACAGCATCCGAAAACCAATAAACGCCACGATCAGCCCGCCCGCGATGCGCAGCCCCGGAATGGAGATACCGAAAGTGTGCAGCACCGCGCTGCCTGCGTACCAGGCCACCATCATGATGGCGAACACATAGATGCTCGCCTGCAGCGCCTGACGGTTGCGCTCCTGAAAATTCATCTCACCGGCCAGGCCCAAAAACAGCGCCACGGTGGTGAGCGGGTTGGCGAGCGGCAGGATCACCACCAACCCCAACCCGATTGCTTTGATTAACTCCAGCATGCCTTATCCCGCTTAGTGTTTAGGACGTTCCAGCGCTTCCAGCAGCTCCGGGAAGAAGTCTTGCAGGATCTCCGGCGTCATCAGCTCCGGGTACTGCATCAGGTGCTCGCGGATACGTTCGTTTACGTCGGGGATCAGGCGCTGTGCCGCATCGCTGGCGCTGATTTTGTGCTTCTTCATGCTGCGCAGCAGGTCGGCGGGCAGATTATCTTCGTCTTCGTTATCTTCCACCATCTCCAGCGCGTCCAGCTCGTCGAACATCTCCATCAACGCTTCGGTCTGCGGCGTGCGGGATTCATATTCGCGCGGATGCTCTTCTGCCATATAGCGCAGCATCAGGCGCATCGGCGTGCCATCCGGGGACTTGGGCGGTTCGGCGGCGAACCAGGTCAGCAGCTGGTGGATGGTGACCTGATGGACGTGATAACCGTTATCCACCAGCTCGTCGGCCAGCAGCTCGGCGCTTTCGTTTTCAATCAGACAGATATGCGTGCGGTTGGGATCGTACTCTTCGAGCCACTGGTAGATCTCTTCGATCACCCCATCGTCGTACTCGAACTTTTTGTTTACATAGCTCCCTTCTGACGCATTTACGCAGGCTGTGATCAGGTCTGGATCGAAGTAAATTGCGATGTTGATACCTTTCATGCGTGCTGTCCTGTTCAAATCCAAAACATCACTATAGCGCCCAACGCATTAGGAAGGAAAACTTATGACTTAACGTGTTGCGATACAAGGTGATGCAGACAGAGGGCGGGGGACTGACTGGCGGGAAAAAAGCGGGTAAGAAGGGGCGATAAACCTGCCAGCGCGGGGCTGGCAGGCGGCTGTCAGGAGATGAAGTTTTTACCCTGTTTCAGCACCACGTCACAGGCTTTGGTTTTGAGCTTCTCGCCCATCGGCGAGTTGCTGAGGCTTTGCAGGTTTAGCTGCTGGCCATTGCCGGTGTTCAGCAGCCCGGCCACGCCCTGAGTGTAATCCGGTTTCTGCTCCTGTGCCGCGGTGGTATTCAGGCCCAGCTTGCTTAGCACCTGATCTTTTACCGACTGCACGTTGTTTTTCACCACGTTGTGCTCCACGCAGTACTGCATCACGCCGGCGGCATTGGTCATGCTGTTGGCGCTCATGGCTTTGTCGTTGCTGTTCAGCAGGCTGGTAATGGAGGACATCGACAGCCCGCCGTTCTGCTGACCTGCTGCGCCGTTATTTTGCTGGCTCAGCTGGTTGGCGGCACTGCTGAGTTGATCCTGCCAGCTTGCAGCTGACGCATTGCCCGCCAGCAGCAGGGCTGCCAGGGCGCAGGCGATATGGCGCTTTTTCATTTCGACCTCGGTTGGGTTTTATGCTTCGTGCTGTTAAGAGGCGGTGCGGATGAGAAAGTTCCGACGGAAACATAAGTGGAAGGCGGTTTGGGAGGATTCTGGCAGCGAGACAGCGCGGGTTTACCGGGTTCCGTGTGTTTTTTCGCCGCTTAGCGCACATCACAGCGGAATTGGGTTGCTTGCTGGGCACGTAACGGTATAATCCCCAACGTTTTCCGCATCCTCTTCAGTGCCGAAGTGGCGAAATCGGTAGACGCAGTTGATTCAAAATCAACCATCGAAAGATGTGCCGGTTCGAGTCCGGCCTTCGGCACCATTAGTTCTTCCAAGACCATCCGAGTAAGTCCAATTATCCCTTAAAAATCAATGCTTGCAGCGATTTTTATGTCCTGAGTCGTCCGAGGTTGTCCGTTGAAATCCTGATGTCATTGGGGGCATAATTGGGGGCATCTTAACTTCGATAAGAAATGTGCCCCCAAATGAAGCTCAACGCCAGACAGGTAGAGACAGCAAAGCCAAAAGACAAAACCTATAAAATGGCCGATGGCGGCGGGTTGTATCTCGAGGTTTCGGCAAAAGGTTCTAAATACTGGCGCATGAAATACAGACGGCCTTCTGATAAAAAAGAAGATCGCTTGGCATTTGGTGTCTGGCCGGTAGTGACGCTTGCTACAGCAAGAGCTAAACGCGACGAAGCAAAAAAGCTGTTAGGACAAGGTATTGATCCAAAAGCTCAATCTAAGGAAGCCGAGACAGAAAATGCGGGGGCTTATGCCTTTGAAACAATCGCTCGAGAGTGGCACGCCAGCAACAAACGTTGGAGCGAAGACCATCGTTCGCGCGTTATCCGCTATCTTGAGCTTTATATCTTTCCACATATCGGTTCGTCCGACATTCGCCAGCTCAAAACTAGCCACCTTTTAGCCCCAATTAAAAAAGTTGATGCCAGTGGTAAGCACGACGTTGCCCAGCGACTTCAGCAGCGTGTTACAGCCGTTATGCGTTATGCCGTGCAGAATGACTATATCGAATCTAACCCCGCTATGGATATGGCAGGAGCTTTGTCTACTACTAAAGTACGTCACTATCCAGCATTACCCTTTAGTCGGTTCCCTGAATTTTTGGAGCGTCTGCGTGTTTATGGTGGGCGTATTATGACTCGTATAGCTGTTGAACTTTCTTTGCTTACCTTTGTTCGTTCTAGTGAGTTGCGCTTTGCAAGATGGAAAGAATTCGATTTTGACAAGGCTTGTTGGCGAATTCCCGCAAAGCGTAAAGAGATTGAGGGAGTACGACATTCCCATCGTGGTATGAAAATGAAGGAAGAACATATAGTTCCGTTAAGCCACCAAGCGTTGGCTTTGCTTGCTCAGTTGCAACAATTAAGTGGCGACAATGAACTCTTATTTCCTGGCGATCACAACCCAAACAAGGTGATGAGCGAAAACACAATTAATAATGCCTTGCGCACTATGGGCTATGATACAAAAACAGAAGTATGCGGGCATGGATTCAGAACTATGGCAAGAGGTGCTTTAGGTGAATCTGGATTGTGGAGTGATGATGCAATAGAAAGACAATTGAGTCATTCAGAGCGAAATAATGTTAGAGCAGCCTACATCCACACTTCTGAGCACTTAGATGAAAGAAGATTAATGGCACAATGGTGGGCTGATTATCTTGATGAAAACACGCATGGTTTAATCTCACCATATGAATTTGCGAAAAACCCCCTAAAATAAGGGAGTTTCCTAATTATATTGATACTACGCTTTGAACTGAAGTGTCTATTTCTAAAATTTGAGAGATTTTGTTATGTAATTCTAAATTATTTTCAGGCGTTTCAATCGAAACAACTAAACTAAATTGAGCAATACTGGATTGTCGATTTTCTTTTTTAAGCTCTTTCCACCAACCACTGACTGGGTAAACAGCTATATATTTTTTATCAGCAAGCTCTACTGCACTTCCAACCCATACGTCACTATGAATTGAGCCTCTGTTACGCATTGTGGGTCCGAGAAGCCACTTGTCAGAATCGCTATCACCTATATCTATATCTGGATTAGAGTTCCTGTACTTTTTGTTTATTCTAGCTACAAATTCACCTGATTCTTCCCCAGCGCAATTGAAATCAAATCTAAGACCATGGGAAGTGTATTTGAATTTGTTTTCCCAACCTCTCTCACCTGGATTAGGCTCGATGAAATAAGAGAGTGTAACTCTTAATTTAACTTCTATATCACCTAGTTTTTCAAGTTCTTCTGAAGGCCATGGTAAGCTGTATAATACCATTTTGTTCATAGTGCCTTCTGGTGTATAAGGTTGTATTTGATCTTCTACAACCAAATTAACTGACTTATCACCACTTGTAAGCGCTTTAGAAAGATTTGGTTGACCATAACCAGCTACTCTTAATAGATTAGAAACTGATTGTTTGTTCTTTAGTGGGGAAAATCTTTCGATAATTCTTTGAGGCCATTCTGCGCTATGTATCAGTAGTGCTCTGATTGTTTCTGGGCGATAATCAGGATATTGAGACCATAATTTTGATATGAAATTCGAAGCTAGAGCAGTTGCAGCACTGGTTTCGATAAATGAAGCGAAAAATTTTCCGTCAATAAATTCATTTGAAGTTGTCAGTAGGCTTAATTCTTCGAGGTTCGCTGGGAATTCATACTCATCATCAAAACCATAGTTTCCACCTTCAAAAATAACGTCTGGTTTAAAGGGGGATGATGAAATCCAACTCATTGAGGTAGTGGATGACGGGCCTAAATCGGTCAGGTCTGCTAGTAATCTATAACCTTTTTCAACAATATTACCTTCACTAGCCCAGTATCCTACAGTTATTGAATTATATGAGTTTGCTGGATCTTCTATTGTTGAGGTAAAATTTGATTCTGGGTAGTCTTTTAGAAATTTAGGGTCCATATTTCCTGCGGAAATAACAAAAATTCTCTTCATGTCGTCATCGGGACTTCCGCTTGCCAATACATCTATTGCTGCGGAAAAGCTTGAGGCAATACCCCTGAGTTTATATCCAGAAGTTACTGCCATTGTATAAATTCTTTTTTGACTTGGTCGTATCGCTTCAATGTTATAAACTGCGTCGGTTATTATGGCTCCATACAAATCATAATCATTTTCCCCCTCATCAGGTAGAATTTTAACTGATTCTATTGTCGAAGTTATATCAGTTACGCCACTCTGCAGTGCCAGCTTAAGATCTCCATATAGAACAATACCTGAAACGGCCGTCCCATGACCTTTGATATCATTGGTAGACCATGTGGGCTCTGAACTTATAACTGTTTCTTCAGGGGTAAACTCTTGAAGCAATGGATGGGCTGAGTTTATTCCTGTGTCTAATACACAAACTGGAATAGGGTTGCTAATTTTTCTTGTCTTTAAAGAACCCACCCACTCGTATGATTCAGCGGGATTCATATCTAAGAATGTGTTACTAATAGTTTGCGCGGGTCTAATCTCAGCTATGTTTTCTAAAAGTAATTGTAAATTATATAATTGTGACAATGATGCATATGCAAGTTTTACTATTCGCTCTTTGAAGATCAAAGTATGTTGCTTTAGAGTAACCCCTGCCAATTGAGCGGCTTGATGAATTCTGTGAACTGTTTCATCTTTATCTGTTTTACTAAAATCGAACCAAAGTTCGACGTTTATAATTTCCTTATTATCATCCGGTAATGCTTCAGGGCTAATCCAAAGTGATCTAATACTTCCAAACTCAATATCTGAAATCGATTCAACAAATTTCCTATTCTTTGGTTCTTGTGATTTTGTTTCTTTATTAAGATATTCGTTAAATATTTCATCAATTTTACTAATTTTTTCGATAGGTACTGAAACGTTTGCAACTGTTCGGCCTTCGACATTGTTTACTGATAAAAGGGTCATGCCGTGTGAACTTAATGTGGATAGTGCAATTCTATCATCTACATCAACATTTTCTTTAAAGGTAAGAACTAAGTGCTTAGGTTTGTCTTCATCTCTGAGAATGAAATCAGTAAAGTCATCAGATTTTTTGAATTCATCAATCGCTAATTTTAACGATTGATTAAGCTTCGCAAAATGCGCATTTCTATTAACTGGTTTTCGTTCCACAGTAATAGATAGAGGGATAGGGGAGAAATCAATTAGCCTATAGGATGGTGTTACTTTTATGTGTCCTTTCATCTTTTTCACCTTTATTTATAGCTTTTTCTTTCGTTGAGAATTTCTTCGAGTTCCATCTGGTTAATAATTTTTTTATTATTTATTATGGCTAGTTTTATGGCGTCATCACAACTTTTAGCGACTTCAGAATAACTAAGCCCATTTGAAGCATCGATAATATTTTCAAAGTCTTTAATTTGAATTTTAAAGGTCGAGAATTTGTTTTTAATAAGTGTTTCAATATTTTCTCTTTGGGGGAGTTCGTATTCTATGACATCATCAAACCTACGGTACAGTGCACTATCCAAAATGTCTTTATGATTCGTAGCGCTGATAATTAAACTATCAGATATGTGCTCATCCATAAGTTGGAGAAATGTGTTTAATACCCTTCTGATCTCGCCCACATCGTTATCCATAGTTCGCTTCGAACCGATGGAATCAAACTCATCGAAAAGGTAAACTCCTCTATTATGAGAGATGTAATCAAATATCCCCCTCAGCTTTACCGAGGTCTCACCCATGTATTTTGTAATCAAAGAATCCATTCTTACGGTGAATAAAGGAAGGTGTAACTCATGAGCAATGACACTGGCTGTAAGTGTTTTACCTGTTCCCGGTGGACCATATAATAAAAGGTGCCTACGTGGTGATAATCCATGCTGACGTATTTTTTTAGCATTCTTGTTTTCATCGAGAAAACGGAATAGTTTGTTCCTCACTATTTTTGAAATGATAATTTCATTAAGTGAAACTGTAGGGTGAGATACTGTAAATAAATCATTTGATGAATGATTAAGTGCTGCTGAGCTGGATGACAACACCCGAGGGTAAGTATCAGCATTTTCACTGCTGTGGACCAATTTAGCCTTTTCAACTAATGTTCTAAGTTCATCAGCTAGTTTGGCATGTCCTATTCTTGCTTCGTGGGCAGCTATCTGTAATACAATTGAGAGAAACTTTCTTTCATCTTTGGCTATAAAATTTTTAACTAATAGCTTTATTTGATTTGCGCTAGCCATAAATTATATTTTCCATTGTCACTACATTCAGAGATGAAGCAGCCATGATTTTTCATTGATGCGGCTATTTTAACGCTAATTTTTTGCAATTAACACTCACTAAGTTTTTATTTATAATCCTTAATTATCAATCGGTTGTGGTGTTTTTATCGTGGTGCGTGATGTTCATAACGTCTTTATCGAACTCGTAGTTGCCTGTAAGGGTGTAGCATCTTGGTTATCTGACAGAAGCAGAACCTTTTACTGGGTGGCTTATCGAGTTTAACATGCTTGCGCGCGCTCGTAGCCCCGCCACGCCTGCGCACTTCATGTAGCGGTTTTCATGCACCTGCATGAATGGCTTCGCGCCGCGCCGCTGCTGGCCTTTGCTGCCATGTCTGGATGCCCGAAACTCATGCGTTTTCATGCAGCATAGACATGCACTCACGCAGCAGACGTAAAAAAGCCCGGCAGATGCCGGGCTGAGGGGTTATTTCTGGCCGGGGAACCGCCTGCGCTTACGCCGGTCAGTTCCGGCACCCCTGAAGGGGTAGGGACCAGCAAGGCTGATAACATCATCACGGAACATCAGCGGCAGCTCTGCATTCGTCCAGCGCAGCATCAGATTAATGATAAAGCCACGGTAGAGCGTGTCTGCATCGTTCGCTCCCTCCAGCACACCCGGCGCATGGGGTGAGCCGTCGCGTTCAAACTGGCGGTACTTCATTTTCAGCAGGCTGGCCAGCTCCACACCATGCACGATAAAGAATTCATCAATGAGCGTATCAATACGCTCGTCCATGATGCGCTCATGGCAGGTGATGTAAGCGTGAGCCTTTTGCCCGGTCACGTCCGCCAGCCCCGGCAGCTGCTTTTCCCTCTGGGTAACCAGTCCGGCCAGCTCGGTCGCCGTTTCCTGCTGCTCCAGGTATTCCGCACGCAGCGCTTTCATCTCCGGCGTGACGGTGCCGCCGTTCTGCTCCAGCAGCTCACGAAAGCGCGCCCGGTTGTCCTGGCCTGCCTGCTCCGTCTGTGCCTGGCTCTGGCGCAGCGCCTCAACGCTCTCCGTGGCGGCGGCTTCGGCCTTTTTGGCCTCCACCCAGGCCAGCATTTTTTCCTGGAGTTGCTGGATGCGGGGCTGCCAGCCAGCCGGAAGGCTTTTCACCAGCGCGGCGGTCTGTTCTGCTAACTCAGCCTCGGGCAGCTTCATGAGCCAGCCCGCATTTTTCAGTGGTTTCTCTGACCTGGCAATCACGCCACCCAGGCGGATGGCTACGGCATGAATCTGTTCTTCGGTCATCTGCTGCTGTGTCATGTCTTTTCCTCTCAGGGCTGTGCGTGGCGGTCTTTACGGGTGCAGGCGGAGCCGTAGCGGCCCAGCGTCTGCGGCTGGCGTGCAGGCTCATCGCTCTGCGCCTCCGGCTCTGCCGCCACGGGCTTGTGGGGCTTCACGATGATTTTTTCGACGCTCTCAAGCGCGGTGAACGTGCAGGAGCAGTCGAGGTTCTGGCACTGATACCAGGTGCGCTTGACGGACGGTGCCTCGTAGGCGCTGGTGCGGGTGTGGGCCACCTGACCGCATTCGGGACATTTCAGGGCCATTTCGTTTTCCTGTGTGGTCGTTTTCAGTCAGTCAATTGTGCCGGGGCTGGCACAGGCGGTGCCACCGGATGACATTGTGTGACGACTCAGACAAAAAGCCCTTCTTCTGGCCAGCCAGGGAAAGGTCTCACGAAACCAACTGCTCAGCTTTTAGTTTTATATAAATCCTTCACTATTCTTCACCAGAAAGAAAAAGATAAGTAATACAGTAAATTAGAGGGTGAACGGTTGAAAAAGAATCCTTCACCCACTGTTCACCATCCTTCACCCTTCCGATTTTGAGGAAACAGGACTTTTAAGAACAATAAGAAATAAATAACACTGAATTTATTTCCTTAAGTTTCTTCCATTTTTCACTATGTCACTATTTGCCACTATATGGCACCCCGATGCACCAGACTGAATTTGCAAGGTTTTCTGAGTCCACAAAGGCTTATTTTACCTGTTGAACGGAGCAGAAAAATGCTCAGAATAAAGAGCTGCCCGATGCCGGACGTACCCGACCGGCTCTGTATGGAATCAACGAGAGGTAGCCCATGCACACTGCTTTAACCGCACCATCTTCGGCCCCGGCGGCCCCTTACGCGCCCCCGGTTCAGGAGCGCTTCATGCGCCTGCCGGAGGTCATTCACGTCTGCGGCCTGTCCCGCTCGACGATTTACGACCTCATCAGCCGCGACGCCTTTCCCGCGCAGATTTCACTGGGCGGCAAGAACGTCGCGTGGGCAGCCAGCGAGGTGAACGCCTGGATGAACGAACGCATCGCTGCCCGGAGTCAGGGGCGAGCGGCATGACCTTCACCCACCGCTGAGACCGTCCGTCATGCTGCATTTCTTTGCTTTCCCCGGCTTGCGCGCCGGGGGCCTTCCCTGGTACAGTGTTTCTGCTGTCGCAAAATCGACAGCCGGGATTGGCGTCCTGAATACAACGTTGGCGACACCAGACGCGCCTTGCGTCTTTTTTTGTGTCTGTGCTCTGATGCACCCATTTTTCGGGCGACGGTCCTGTATCCGTTGTGCCGTCCGTGTAATGGTGGCTCAGGCGGGGGCTTCTCACGAAGCGCCGGTTTCCAATGTTGCCGGTTACGCCAACCCCGTCTGGGCTACCACCAGTGAAATTGGCGTTTCCGGTGGTAGCTGTATGCTACTAACATTGGAGATTGCCCTTATGGCTTCCGTCCTTAATTCCCCGCATTCAGAATTTGTCTTTGTGTTTGCCGCCGTGCGCCGCTGTGAGCGTCACGCCCGCGTGCAGATGCTGCGCGCCACTGCCGCCACCGAACGCGCCGCCCGCCAGCTGCTGGCCCGCGATTACGTGCTGGCCTTTGCTGCCCGCCTGCCGGCTGCGGAGGTGCGCGCATGAATCACGCCACCATTACCCTTGACGACCTTGCCCGCCTGGAGCACCTGCGCAACGCCGGGCGTCTGGCCTGTGACGCGGCGGCCCTGCGCGACTGCTGCACCCCGCCGGAGCCTGCCGACAGCGCACAGCTGGCCTCGCTGCTGTTTCTCATCACCGGCCAGCTTGATGACGTGGTGACCCGCTGCCGCGACGGCTGGATGAACGGGGAGGTGAGCGCATGAACGCACGCACCCTGTCCCCTGAGCTGCGCGCCGCGCTGTCACGCCGCGCGGTGGCCTGCGCCTGGCTTACCCCGTGCCGTGAGCAGCAGCGACATTCCGGCCTGACGCTGGCCCGCCTGGAGCGCGCCATTGAGACCGAACTGGAGGGCTTCTACCTGCGCCAGCACGGCCGGGCGCGCGGGCTGGAGATTGCCTGCGCGCTGCTGGACGACCTGCTGACCGCCGGGCCGCTGAAGGCCGCCCCGTGCCTGAGCTTTTTAGGCCAGGTGGTGATGGACGAACTCTGCGGGCGCATCCACGACGCGCCGCCGCTGCACTGAGGGAAAACACAATGAAAATGACCGTATCAGACGCGGCCAGCGCCGCTCGGGGCCAGTGGCCCCGCATCCTGCCCGTGCTGGGCGTGAAGGTGGTGAAGAACCGGCACACGGCGTGCCCGGTGTGCGGCGGCAAAGACCGTTTCCGCTTTGACGATAAAGAGGGGCGCGGGACGTGGTTCTGCAACCAGTGCGGGGCCGGTGACGGCATGGACCTGGTGCAGAAGGCGCTGGGCGTCAGCCTGACCGGGGCCGCCGCGCGCGTGAACGACCTGACCGGCAACCTGCCGCCGGTGACGGAAGACGCACAGGCGGAGCCTGAAGACGAAGCAACCCGCACGGCCGCCGCCGCGCTGGCGCAGCAGCTGGTGAGCAGCGCAAAAGCGGTCACCGGCAACGCCTACCTGTCCCGTAAGGGGCTGCCGGAGCAGGCCTGCCTGACACTCACCAGGCCGCATAAGGTGGCGCTGACCGCCTACCGCCCCGGCGACCTGGTGGTGCCGCTGCACGACGCGGACGGCGCGCTGGTCAACGTCCAGCTGGTTAACGCCGCCGGTGACAAGCGCACGCTTAAAGGCGGCCAGGTGAAAGGCACCTGCTACGTCCTGAGCGGTAAAGGCACGCCGAAACGCATCTGGCTCACCGAGGGCTACGCCACCGGGCTGACGGTGCACGCGCTGACGGGGGATGCGGTGTGGGTTGCCCTGTCGTCCGCTAACCTTCTTTCCCTGGCCGGCCTCGTCCGTGAAAAGCACCCGGCGCTGCCGCTGGTGATTGCCGCCGACCGCGACCTGAACGGCGACGGCCAGCGTAAGGCGAAACACGCTGCAGCGGCCTGCAACGCAACGGTTGCCCTGCCGCCGGTGTTTGGCGACTGGAACGACGCCTTTACCGCGCACGGGGAGGACGCCACCCGGCAGGCGCTGCGCGAGGCCTCGGCCCCGCCCGCCGCCAGCCCGTTCGACACCATGAGCGAGGCCGAGTTTACGGCCATGAGCGCCAGCGAGAAGGCGGAGCGCGTTGCGGAGCACTACGGGCGTAACCTGGCCGTGGACGCCAGCGGCGAAATCCTCTGCCGCTATGAGGCCGGGGCGTGGAAGGTGATTTCCGGCAATCAGTTCGGGCGCGACGTGGCGAAGCTGTTTCAGCGCCTGCGCGCGCCGTTCTCGGCGGGCAAGGTGGCGGGCGTGGTGGACACGCTCAAGCTTATGCTGCCCCAGCAGGCTGCACCGCAGCGACAGCTCATCGGATTCCGCAACGGGGTGCTCGACACCCGCAGCGGCACCTTCAGCCCGCACCAGCGCGAGAACTGGCTGCGCACGGTGAGCGACGTGGACTACACCCGCCCGGTGGCGGGCGAAACGCTGGAGCGCCACGCGCCGCACTTCTGGCAGTGGCTTGACCGCGCCGCCGGGCGCAGCGCCGAGAAACGGGACGTGATTCTGGCCGCGCTGTTCATGGTGCTGGCGAACCGCTACGACTGGCAGCTGTTTCTGGAGGTCACCGGCCCCGGCGGCAGTGGCAAGAGCATCATGGCGGAAATCGCCACCATGCTGGCAGGAACGGATAACGCCGTGTCGGCCACCATCGAGACGCTGGAGTCGTCACGCGAGCGCGCCTCGGTCATCGGCTTTTCGCTCATCCGCCTGCCCGACCAGGAGAAGTGGAGCGGCGACGGCGCGGGCATCAAGGCGATTACCGGCGGCGATGCGGTGTCCGTTGACCCGAAATACCGCGACGCCTACTCGACCCACATCCCGGCGGTGATTCTGGCCGTAAACAACAACCCCATGCGCTTCACCGACCGCAGCGGGGGCGTGTCGCGCCGTCGCGTCATCCTGCACTTCGCGGAAATCATCCCGGCAAACGAGCGCGACCCGCAGCTGAAGGAGAAGATACAGGCGGAGCTGGCCGTCATCGTGCGCCAGCTGATGCAGCGCTTCAGCAACCCGCAGGACGCCCGCGCGCTGCTTCAGCAGCAGCAGAACTCCGGCGAGGCCATGCGTATCAAGCGCGACGCCGACCCGATGGTGGACTTCTGCGGCTACCTGTTCGCGACCGCTGAGCCGAACGGCCTGCACATGGGTAACGCCAGCATCCGGCCCCTGCAACCCCGTCGCTACCTCTACCACGCCTATCTGGCGTACATGGAGGCCAACGGCTACCGCAATCCGCTCAGCATGAAGACCTTCAGCCAGGCGCTGGAGAGCATCCTGCGCGAGTACGGCAGGAGCTACCTGAAGCGGCGCACGAAGCTCGGGATGCAGACCAACCTGGGGCTGACGGAAGAAAGCAGCGCCGACTGGCTGCCGAAGTGCGACGATCCGAACGCAGCATGACAACCTGAACCGGCGAAAGCCGGTTTTTTTATGCCCATCGTTCACCCGCGGTGAAGGATATGCGTCACCCTTCACCCATTCATCACCAGTTAAGAATCTGATATAAATGAATAAAATTCAAAGGTGAACAGTGTGAAGGATTATTCATAAAATCTTTTTTTATGGGGAATCACGACATCATATTGAGCCGTTATTAACCAACGTCGATTCTGGACGAACACCAATTCGACAGATATGGTATTCAGACAGCTACAAGCGAGGTGCGAAATGGATACAGTTGAAGAGCTGGGTGGAACGTATTTTTACAAAGGAATGTTCAATCTCACCGCTGGAGAGCTTTTTTTCTTCGTATTTCTGGATGAGGCTCAAAAACAGCTTGGTGTCGAGGATATAGCTACTTTGGCACTTATAATTTTAGGGCAACCAACTCAAACGACGCGGGGAAAACCGGCTGGGACCACAAAGGGGACGTCGATCTTGAGTGCAAATCTCCGCGTTTGGTTGAACATAAGAGTTAACCGCTGGCCAACTCTTACAACTGAAAGTATCAAACGACTTAAATTTAGTTACGTTAATAATCTGGGGGCGTTTGCTGGACGCTGGATACCAATACTAGGGATTGGCTTTATATTAAATGACGTGACACAAATCGCATGGAAAGCAACCCATACCTATAACCTGATTGCAAAGAATGGTGACAAGCTATGGTAAAGGACACGATAGAAAGCGCTATTTTTGAGTGGTACGACAATAATTATAATTCTAAACCCCTTTTCTCAAGAGATAAGCCTGAATTAACGCTCGAAACCAGCCTCTCAACAGGTAAGTATCCTTGGGCCAGAGAGACTGGTGATGAAATAATGAATGACTATTTTCAACGATTTAACGTTGATAGTAGTGGATTTGACTTTCTTGCATACTGGCCTTACGAAAAAGGCTTTCTGCCCAATATCTTAAGGCCTAAGTCGCAAAGAGTCCCTGATGTTGAACCAAAGCCTCTTACGATTTTTATGCTTGTTGAGTCGGCAAAAGCTGGACGATGGCTTTTCTACTAATCAGTTTAAGTGCATCCAGCTCCACCAAAAAGGCATCGAGCGTGGTTAGGTTCCGTCTTTCGGAACCTAACCAATGGGTTTGATAGTTTTCGACATTACTAGTTCTTAACCGTATTGAGAACCCTGCCAGTTGAAATCGCTAAAAAAAATCAGGGGGCACAAAAGGGGGCACTTTGGGTTTCGTGTTTTTAAAATAACCATTAAAACAAACGCTTGCATAATTATTTGAGTCCGGCCTTCGCACCAAGTCATAAAAATCATTACTTATCAAAAAGTTAGGATTGAAATTATACCTTTTTTGCATGTAAGAAATGACATATACCGTTAACCAGAAATTGCCGCTGTAGTTAGTAGTGGCCAGATCTAGGAAATACTATCTAATAGCGGCATGTAGTTCCAAGCTTCAAACACGTTCAGTTTTCAACTTGAAACCTATGACGCCTAGCCACGTCTCTAAATCATCCCAAAACATTCTGTCAGACGCATTTAAGCCCGATGTGTAGCCTTATATGGCTCCTAAACAGGTTTATGGTGGTAATTCTCCGGTAGCTACAGATCCGGCTCTGCCAGCGTCTCAGCCACGCTCCCGCAAGAGTAAACGCTTACCCTGATAAGGTGTGGTCAGTCTGGACAATTGATGAAGTCGCTACGCTCCGCTTGTTGGTAGTACAACCAACGAGGCTTATTGGTTCCTATGTTTTTTTATATAGACTCTTTCTAAACTGACTCATATGATAAAACAATCTTATCTGTGGGGCTGATGCATGGATACAACTGAAGAGTTAAACGGAACGTACTTCTATAAAGGCGTATCTAACCTTTCAGCAGGCGAGTTGTTTTTCTGGGTATTCCTTGATGCTGTAGATGAGCAACTTGGGGTATCAGATATCGCTGCTGCTGCTTTCATCATAGTTGGACAACCAAATCGCCCAACACGTGGCAAAATTGGCGGTACAATGACGACTAAAGGTACTTCCCTAATCTCAGAGGCAGCAAGACGCTATCTCAATGTAGAACTTCCTTTCAGACTTCCAACACTCACCAATTCCAGCATAAAAAGATTAAGGTTTTCATTTGTTACCAATCTTGGCGCTTTTGTAGGACGGACTGTGCCGATATTGGGCTGGGTTATGGTTGCCTCAGACTTATCAAAAATTGCTTTCAATGCCACGACTAACTACAACCGCATAGCACGAGGTAATGATAAGTTATGGTAACTTACGAGCAAGTCTTGGATTTCTTTCGACAAAAATTACCGCAAGTCAGAACGTTCAGCTTCAAAATCGTTCCACTTGAAATCGATGACGCTTTACAGGAATACGCAGAATTTGATGATTTAGTTGAAGCTATTGATAAGTATTCTGAACAATTTAATATCGATGTTTCAAAGTTGAATATTGACAATTATTATCCGTGGAAAACCTCTTGGTTCTTCCGTAAATGGTTTAAAAAAGAGCCAGTAAAACAAAATAAGAAGCCTCTGACAGTAAGGATGTTCGCTGAATCAGCAAAGGCGGGACAGTGGTTATACGAGTACAAAAAGTCGTGATTATTTATCTTGAATATCTCTGGAGAAAAAAATGAAAAGATTTGCAGTCGAGCTTGAAGGTATTACCTACGGGTATATTGCAGAAGGGCGCTTTAAGGATAGAAGATGGGAGCTTGTGTATCCGATAGTGGATGGCAAAGTTTCAATGGACATAACCAAAATTTTACCTAAAAAGCATTCAGAGGGCGGCGCTGGCTTTATAGTTACAAAACAAATCGAAACTATAGCATTTGGTATAGATATCGATAATCGGAAAATGACTCGTAGTGATGGTACGGTTTTTAAACTTGTTGAAATAGAAGATTAGTTCACAATATTAATTTATTTTAAGGCCCATTAAAGGGCTTTTATCTTATCATTTCCTCAATATGTGACAGTAATAAGTCTTTGCGAACGCTTCCTTCAAAACATCAAGCCACGGACGATTAGACGTAACAACGTCATATTGTCCAAAGAGGCATGTAAGATTTGACTTGTTCCCCGTTGATCAATACACCGCGATGTTTGTAATGTATTCATAAGCCACATGAGGACATCCCCATGAAGAAGCGTTTTTCCGACGAACAGATCATCAGTATTATCCGCGAGTCTGAAGCCGGAGTTTCTGCTCGTGAGCTCTGCCGTAAGCACGCCATTTCCGACGCCACGTTTTACACCTGGCGTAAGAAGTATGGCGGCATGAAGATGCATGAGGTTAAGCTCCTGAAGTCGCTTGAGGAAGAGAACGCCAGACTCATGAAGCTGCTTGCCGAAGCCATGCTGGATAAGGAGGCACTTCAGGTTGCTCTGGGGCGAAAGTACTGACGACAGGCCAGAAGCGGGAAGCCGTGGTGTTGATGTGCTCTGCAACCGGTTTGTCGCAACGTCATGCCTGCAGGCTAGCAGACTTATCCCTATCGGTTTTCCGCTACGAGTTTATGCTTGCGGATGCATATTTATCTGGGGGCATAACTAAACTAGCGCTTAAACGTAAATATTTTTTTACTGGCCAAATGAGAGTGTTTGTGGTCGAAGGTCTTAATTACTTGCTTTTAATATAAAATGGCTTTTTATGAAGGATGATTTAAAGTCCACTTTGTAAAATCTTCTCAACTCATTGTATTTTAAGTTTTTTTATTTAAATGGTGCAGCTATAAAAAAGTAGACATTTAACAATCAGAGTTTTATTATATATTAAACTGCTTCAATAAATACTAAATTATCATCAATGATTTATTAATTTTAATTTATTTGAATTAATATTCCAAGTTAAAGAATTAAAGAATTAAAGAATTAAAGAATTAAAGAATTAAAGAATTAAAGAATTAAAGAATTAAAGAATTAAAGAATTAAAGAATTAAAGAATTAAAGAATTAAAGAATTAAAGAATTAAAGAATTAAATTTATACATTATACACACAAGGAGTTTCCCATGAGATTTAATCAAAATCATTTAAGTTTTTTTAATGCTTTGGATGGAGCCTATTCTGAAATATCTTTAGCAGATGAGGCGACAAAAAGCCAAATAACTTTAACTGATCATGAAAAAAATTTAGCGATAAATTTTTTTGGTCCGGATAAAATTTGTCGGGGGCCTGTAAAAAGTAATCCTGATTTGGCGGCCAAAGAATTTAAACTCTATCAAAATGGCATTGTTCGTTTAAATTTAGTATTTCCCAAGCCTGAAAAAAATGAATTGCGTTTGTACATGGCAAATGGTAAGGATTTTTATGCGCCTGCAGGGAGTATATGGTTTATTTATCATGGTAGAGGTGACAATTTACTAACCGTTGGTTATATGCATCCGAATGATTGGCACCGTATTTAAATATTTTTATCCGAAGAATCTATAATCCTAAAAAAACGTAAAGCATCAATATTTATATGATGCTTTAAAATATCCTTTATATCTTTATTTGCAATGAAATAGTATGGTTTAAATATGAAGAAGAGTATTTGATAAATCTTTTAGTTTACTGTCTGAATTATAGGCTTTCATCAAAGAAAATGGCTCAATAAAAATACACCTTATAGGCTCATAACTTTCATCTTTTAAAACTTTAGTAATAGGATCTTGCAAATGTATTGACTCGATATTTTTTAAACCGCCCGGGAAAACAAAATAGTTATAGATTATTGAATTCTGATAAATATCCTTGAGGGCCATGGCATAAAAAAACTGTTTAATGATGTCGGGCCATCCAGGAAGTTCATTAGGGTTAGTCGCACCATAGTATTTAGCATCTACGATTGCAAGTTTTTTTCCAGTTTCATCTTTGAGAACTGTGTCTGTACGACCACCTTTATTTTTGGCCACTTCATAAAGACCATTAATTTTGTAACATGGCTTTGCTAACTTATTATTAATATCAAATTTATATTCAAGACAGGCATCTATCATGTGTTCCCACACAGTTTGAAATTTATTAACGCCAATAACACAATCTTGACCTGGATGACCATTAACTTCTGATAGATAATCCATCATATCTTTAATTAATTTTGTTTCGCGGTCAGAATATACATGTCTAAGTTCATTTTCTAAAATCATTAGCTTAATTTTTATATCGCTAACAGGGTTTTCAAATTCGGATAAATTTGATTCTGTGTTGGAATCAAAATTGAAAAATATCCATCCATAAGAATGATATATTTCACGTATGATACTGACATGAATTAGTGTGATTGGATCATTATAAAATATTTTCTTTCGTTTTCCATAAGTATCTAAATATATGTAAGACTCAAAAGAAGGATAGATTTTACTTTTTTTAATCGTTCTGTTCCAGTCGGTTTTCGATGGGTTTTTCTTTATTTCATAAACTCTTTTAGAATAAATACCATGTGAAATATAATCTGTAAGGATCCTGAAAGCCAGATTGAGTAGAGATTCACCTGTAATATGCTCAGTATCTCCATCCGATAAAGAAAAGCGTTCTCGTCTAAGTGAAAATTTATGGATTGCTCGCATTAGCAAAGAACAAATACTTTTAGTATTGTTGTTTTTATTGATAGAACTGTTGCGAGGAATAAATACGTCAATTTCCTCTCTCCTAATAACCATGCCGCAAAAATCAATTCTTTCTTGCTCATTTCTAATTATGTTTCTAACCTTCAAAATATCAATTACATCTTTTGATAAAAGGCTAAGCATACATCTGTCTTCATGGATATTTATTTTCATAATTGATTCGTCGATAAAGTTATATTTCCTGCTGCACAAATAGATTCTTCAACATTAATATTAAAGATAGGCATGCCGGCATCAAAAGCTGAAATGAGATTGCCAAAATTGCTAATGTTCTCTCCTAACACCTCAGGGGAGAATATCAGTTGGCGCTTTCCGTGGCGTAAAACATCATCCCAGAGATAAGCAAAAATTTTAAAACGTAAAGTATCAGTAGCAGCCGTTTTGCTAGATATTTCATTTGTTGAAATGAAACGGTGACCTAAAAGTCTGTCTTCGGGTATACCTAAATTTGTGAGTTTTTCGTTTATAATTTTTGAAAAATTAGCCCAGCTTATCTCACAAGTAGCACCCGTAACAGGTATTAAAAATACCCCTGGAGTCGCGTTGTTGTAATCAATAGGCATATATTTTATTGACCATCTTCTTTTAAATGCAGTGTCAAGTAAATTAACTCCCTGATCACTACTATTCATTGTTGCTAATATTGTGAAATTAGGGGGGAGAAAGATTTTTTCTATTTTATTTTCAATATTCTCATTTATATAATCTAACATATCTGGATCAATATCAATTTCATAGGCATTATCTTGGTCTATAAGTTGGAACAATTCTCCAAAAACAGCTGCTGCCGGCGCTCTATTTATTTCTTCAATTATCAAATAAACATAATTACGTGGATTATTTAGAGCTTTAATATAAGCATTGGTGAAAGGTCCAGGACGAAATTCATAGCCCACTCTTATATTGTTATCGCTTTTAATCATTCGAGGTTTTAATGCACCTACAAAATCACTATATTGCATATCAGGATGAAAGACTGTTCTAATCTTAATGGCATTTACCGTCTCACGCTCTATCACCCAGCTTTTTCCAGTCCCAGGTGCACCAAAGAAAATGGTATTTAATTTCTTTTCGAGAAATGACTGATGCGAATTGATTTTTTTCTGGTATGTTATTGAGCTGAAAACTTTAATTATCTGTTCGAGATATAAAATGGCAACATTAAGCTGTTCATTATTAAAAGGAATGTAGTTGTCAAGATTCTTAGGATCCAAGTTATTGGCAATATGAATTATTCTGGATGCAATATTAAAAAAAAGTTTAGTTTGTTCTGATGCAACTACTCGAGCGCGGGGATGTGTAAGAACACGTATTGCTAGAACGCGAACCATCTTTTCGTAATATTTCCACTCAGTGCATTCTGCAGGACCAGTTTCGATAATGTCATCAAAAGTTTTTTGGTCCAGTGCTTGCACATTAGTGATCTTGGATGGTTGTTGAGTCGAATAGTTTATAAATTGTTTTGCTTTGTTACTTTTGCTAATGTCAATCAATGATTGCAGGATGCATTGAAATGAAACGTCATGAGTTTTACCTGACGAATTAGTAACCTCAAAAAAAGAGCCCGTGCCTAAAAAAAACACTTTAAAATCAGAAGATTCGTTCCAAATTAAGTTTAAGTTTTCAAGTTGCTCAATCGAAATCTGAGACATATTTTCCTCTTTTGCTGATTTAATGCTTATAAGATCAGAACTATGTTGACTCATTATCAACAGACTGATAGTTTTGCAGGGTGAAAAACCGGATAAGGCAATTTTGAATGACCGACTCTCATAAACCACAATATATCAAAGAATTGAGGAAAAGATTAGGCCTTGGGCGAACGGAGTTAGCAAACCTTTTGGGGCTAGGCAGCTCAGGTGAACGCACCATTCGCGGATGGGAGGAAGGCGAGCACTCTCCTTCTAAAGCGAAGTGGCAAGCCATTCTCGACATTGAAGAAAAGATTAACGAATATTTGAAAAATGCACCTTTCAGCCAATCCCTTGAAAAAAAAGGTGATTTTACATTTATTGACTTATTTGCGGGTATTGGTGGGATAAGACTTCCCTTTCAGCAACAGGGTGGACAATGCGTTTTTTCATCTGAATGGGATAAGTTTTCTCAAAAAACTTATCTTACTAACTTTGGAGAAATGCCACATGGAGATATTACTAAAATTAAGGCAACAGACATACCTGAGCATGACGTACTTCTCGGGGGATTTCCATGTCAAGCATTTTCTCAAGCTGGTTTAAAAAAAGGTTTTAGTGACACTCGCGGTACCATGTTTTTTGAAATTCAAAGAATTATCGCGGCTAAAAGGCCTAAAGCATTTATGCTTGAGAATGTTAAACAACTGCAAGGTCATGATAAAGGACGGACTTTAAACACTATTCTTGACATATTGAGAGGTAATAATAGTGATACAGTTCCAAATGATTTTCCTATAAGTGACGATGCCAGAAAGGCTCTTTCAGAAAAACTTAACTATTGGGTCGATTATAAAGTTTTGAGGGCTGGTGATTTTGGCGCACCACAGAATCGCGAGCGAATTTTTATTGTAGGTTTTGATATGGATTATTTTAGCGGTGTTAATATCGAAGAGCTATTCCAGTGGCCCAAACCAACGATGGAAGAAACTCGAGTTGGTAATATTCTTGAAGATTTAAGTAATTTGTCTTCATTCGAAGATAAATATACTATTTCTGATAGGCTATGGGTCGGTCATCAAAAAAGAAAACTCGAACATGGCAAGAAAGGGAATGGCTTTGGATATTCTCTTTTCAATAGTGAGAGTAAATATACCAATACAATTAGCGCTCGATATTATAAAGATGGATCTGAAATTTTAATTGATCAATCTCATCTTGGAAAAAATCCGAGGAAGTTGACCCCACGCGAGTGTGCTCGATTACAAGGTTTTCCCGATGAGTACATCGTTGATGCTGTATCTCAGGGCCAAATTTATAAGCAGTTTGGAAATTCTGTTTGTATAAATGTCATTAGAGCTGTAGCCGAAAAATTAATTGAAGCGATGCAAAATGCTGAGCAAAAGCTAGTTATTGAAAAGCGCATTCAGCAGTTAGATCTGGCGAACTAAAATGTGAGTGGCGTATCTTTATTTCGCCACTTTTATATACTTATTTAAACTTTTTTAAAATGTTTTTAATTATTGCGTGTTATGTGGGTGTTGTTATATTTTTGGATGGAATTTATCTCACATAGAAATGCCTTTTGCGTAATTTTATTAAAATTTTAAATATGTTAATTGAGGTATTTTAGCATTTTACCATCCTATTTTATGGTGGTTTTACCCATTTCAAACGCTTTATTTTCTCATTTTTTGGTAACTACTAAAATAACCGTGGTTTAATCGTTAATCTTAATGATGCCAACCACTCAGGCAGCACCTCCCCGTACCATCCCAAATACTGCGCCAGTTCCGGCTTTCCCCGCTCACTCAATATCAGCACCACCTCATTCACAATCCACGCTTTAGCAAGAGCTATCTCTTTTGCCAGCACATCCGCATTGAACCTGCTATTCAACTGACAATAGCGTCGCGCTATCGCCCGGTAGTCTTCTTCTCCGCCCATCCCTTTGACCAAAGGCGCTAAATCTATCGCTGAGTTACCTAGGCCAAAGCGTTCCCAGTCGAACAGCACCAGTTCGCCATTCTCTCTCTTTCCCCAGTTACCTGCATTGGTATCACCGGAGATCACGCAATGCTGTTCAAAAAGAACATTGCTGTGCTTCTGCATTGCCCGAAACTGCCGTTCCGCCTGAGCAGGCAGGCGAAGCAGAGCGAGGCAGCCTTCAAGTGCTGCCTCATCCCACTGATGTGTGCTGAACCTCCATGAGGAATCAGGCTCGATTATGTGTAATCGCGCAAGCACGGACAGGAACGCATCGCTCATAACAGCGTCTTGTTGGATGGGTTCAGGAATGTATTCGAGTACGAGCTTTCGTTGTTCGTAGCAGGCTGATTTCACCACGGGCGTCAGAATGCCAAGCTGGGCCAGAAGGGGAGCGGCATTGTGATAGAAAGCATATTCCACCTCACTTACCGGCTCTTTCTCAATGGCACAGGGCTTACCATCTTCATCCGCAAGTCGTTTTACGCGGGCACTACCCATTTTCGCTATATCGGCGTCGGTCATAGTAACTCTGCATTTACTTTTAACGTAACAAATCTAGCCTGCTCCTAACCCCGTAGGAGCAGGCCGCCTCAACCCTTTACCACTCAGTCAGCCCAATAGCCTTCATCACACGCTTTCTCTGCTGGACGGACAGCGAAGCCAGATCCTTAATCGATCCCACCCGCGTCCCGTTGATCACGTCTCTGGGTTTAAAGCTGATAATAATCTGGCACCAGGTGACCTTCACATCCAGTTGCACACCAATAGAAACCCCCTGCTTCTTTCAGCCAACAGCCTTTCAGGGTAATCGCCGGAACGCGGCGATAATCTGATGCTCAGCAAAAACGGCCTGTCACGTAGAGTTGCCCCCTTCATTAGCGCGTTGAGTATGTCGAAAGATCTCCAGTTCGCTTTAGCGGGATACTTAAAACACAGAGATGATTCACTCAACGGTGTATCAAATCCCGCGGTAAGTTCAGGTCTTTTTCAGGATTGATTCAGGAAAAACAATCAGCATGAGTCTCACCATAGGTATGAGGAATTAATTATTATCTTTCAATGGGTTTGGTTTCCGTATTTGGCCTGGGCGGTGCAGTGCAATAGTTAATGCCGATGTGATGAGTGTCCCATTTCAAAGATACAGACTGGACAGAAAGTTATCACGCATGTTAGTTATTAAATAAAGAAAGAGAACGGATTTAATTTAAACAGTAAACCCCTCTCATTTTGCTAAAAAATCATTATTGATAATGCTTTGGGTGACTGAACCATTATCAAAAGGGTAAGTGAATAGAAAGCCCTCAGAGACGCGAGTCTCTGAGGGCTTTTTTTGTTTTTTTATCTCAGGAGTAAATTAATGTCCAAAGAACGTCGTCTCTCAAGAATATTCGCAAAAGACGGTAAATCCGTCACCTTAGCGCTGGATGGATACTATTTTTCAACGAAAACAGAAGGTATTGATAACACCATCAATCAACTCCCGGCGCTGGTTGAGCAGGGGCTGGATTGTGCACTCGTCACATACGGAATGTTGAAAAATTACCGGAAAGCATTGGATCGCGTGCCCGTCGTGTTACGCGTCGATAGTACGGTGAATATCTTTAACAATACCGTTCCCGATACGACCCCCGTTTTTTCTATTGAAGATGCGCTTAAAGTCGCGGCCGAGGGGGTGGTTTGCATGACCTTCCCGGGGGCCTTCAACGAAGAAAAGACACACGTTATGGCGATGAAGCTCGCGCAGGCATCGGATCGCTGGAACATGCCGCTGATTGTTGAATCACTCCCTTATGGTTATCCCGTCACCAGTGATGACTCGAATAATCCAGCCATCATTGCCGCATCGGCCCGCGCGGCCGTTGAGCTGGGGGCAGACATTATCAAAACGCGTTTCACCGGTACATCCGACGACCGGCTGATCGTTGAAGCCGCTGGCGTGCCGGTGCTTGCCCTGGGAGGGCCAAAAACCGGTATCGATGGTTATTTCAAATTTGTTCAGCACTGTATGCAGATGGGGGCTAAAGGCGTAGCGGTGGGGCGTAACATTACCCAGGACCCGCAGCCCGCGAAAGTAGTCGCAGGTCTGAATGCCATCATCCATGAAAACGCGACACCGGAAGATGCATATAGTCTTTACATGGCTAAATAACTTCGGAAATTAATATGTTTGCAAATAACACCATCATTCCTTCTGTCAGGAAATATAAATACTTTGATAAGGCAATAGCATGTCAGTCCGAATATGTTCTGTTGTCCGAGGCAAATATTGGAAACCTACAGTCACTGATTGGTAAATGTCATCAAAGCGGTAAGAAGGTACTGGTTCATCTTGAATTGCTCGGGGGGTTCAAACCCGATCAGGTCGGGATAAATCTACTGAAAATTTATTATAAAGTTGATGGTGTTATTTCTTCCAATCTCTCTGCACTACGCTATGCAAAAAAAGAGGGGTTACTGACCATTTATCGGGTTTTACTTATCGATTCACGATCGCTTGATCAGTCGCTCAATATTGTTAAACACAGTCCACCGGACGCAATTGAAATCTTACCTGCTGAATATGCCTGCCAGTGTCTGGAGTTGATTAGCCGAAATTTGAAAGGCTTTGATGTGGTATTCATCGCCGGAGGCTTTGTTAAGCGGAAATACCTTGTAGACAAAATATTCCATGCCGGATTCAAAGGAATAACCACCAGTGATCCCGGCTTATGGTAACCAATAAGGAGTCCACGCTAATGAATGATGAATACGTAATGGGCATCGACAATGGTGGAACCGTCACCAAGGCAGCCATTTATGACCGTAAAGGAAATGTACTCGCTATCGCCTCAAAAGCGACGCAGATGATCACCCCCAAGGAGTTTCATACAGAGCGGAGTATCGATGAACTCTGGGCCGCTAATGTCGAGGTCATCAAAAAGGTGATTGAAAAGTCAGGGATCAACGCCAGCCAGATTAAAGGTGTTGCCGTGACCGGCCATGGTAACGGCCTGTACCTGGTTGATGAAGCCGGCAAGCCGGTGCGTAACGGCATTATCTCCACCGACAATCGGGCAAGAGAATATGTTGAAAAATGGCAACGATCGCCTGAATTTCTTGCCGACATATTGCCAAAAACGATGCAGTCAATCTGGGCCGGCCAGCCTGTGGCTTTGCTGGCATGGCTGAAGGACTTCGAACCCGAAACGCTGCAAAAAGCGCGTTACATTTTTATGGTCAAAGACCTGATTCGTTTTTTCCTGACGGAAGAAGCTTTTCTTGAACTTACCGATATCTCAGGGACTAACCTGATCAACGTACGCGACTGCGAATATGACGAGGAATTGCTTGCATGGTGGGGGCTTGCTGAACTGCGAGACAGACTGCCCCCTGTCAAACGCTCAACAGAATGCTGTGGAAAAATTACCGACGCCGTAGCCAGCCTGACCGGTTTATGCGCCGGAACACCGGTTTCTGGCGGGGTATTCGATATTTCGGCGTCTTCTATTGCCTCGGGAATTAACAGCCTCAATAAGATGGCGATCGTCACGGGAACCTGGAGCATTAACGAATACGTTACTGACCACCCGGTTATTGATAAAGACTTGTTTATGACCTCCATTTATCCCATTGAGGGGAAATGGTTAATCACCGAGGCCAGTCCTACCTCCGCAAGCAACCTTGAGTGGTTTATCAATAACTTTATGGAGAGCGATCGTGAAGCCGCCGCCGTGCAGGGAGCGTCCGTTTATGACCTGTGCAATAGGTTGGTGTCATCAACGACGCCGGATGAAAGCCATCTGCTGTTCTTTCCGTTCGTGTTTGGCTCCAACACCATTCCCGACGCCTCGGCAGGCTTTATCGGCGTGAACAGTTTCCATAGAAAAGCGCATTTTCTGCGGGCGATTTATGAGGGCGTGGCCTTCAGCCATCTCTATCACACCGAGCGCTTACGCAATATTAACCCGCAATTAAGCCGCACGATTCGTATTGCCGGCGGCGTCACTCACTCCCCGGTCTGGCTGCAGATATTCGCGGATATCTTCCAGTCCACGCTGGAAATCGTTGACGTCAAAGAGCACGGCACGTTGGGTACCGCGATGACAGCCGCCGTGATGGTGGGCTGGTATGAAGATGTATTTGCGGCCTCAAATGAAATGGTCCATGTCTCACGTACCGTGTCTCCCGATCCAGAAAGCCACAGGGTTTACCAGCAAAAATACCAGCTCTATAAAAACCTGTTATCTGAAATGCAGTCTCCCTGGAAAAGCTGCAGCAACTACATTTCGCACTAAGTGAGGAAAGAATGGAGCTGAATTTGACGAATCGTACGGCCATCGTGACAGGCGGTGCGACCGGTTTGGGGAAAGAGTTTGTCCTTTCGCTGGCAAAAGAAGGAGTCAATATCTGTTTTACCTATCTGCGTGAAGAAGAGTGCCCCGAACAACTGGTCAAAAGGGTGAAGTCCAGCGCTAACGTTGAGATTATCGCGGTTAAAACTGACCTCGGTGACGAACAGAGCCGGGAAAATCTTTTTGCTACCTGTATCGACAGGCTGGGCAAAGCTGACATCTTGGTGAATAACGCCGGGATCTGGCTGAGTGGCTATGTAACAGAAATCAGCCCGCAGGACTGGGACAGGGTAATGAATGTCAATCTCAAAGCCGTCTTCCATCTCTGCCAGTTGTTTATCAACCACTGCCTGAAACACGATCGGATGGGCAGCATTCTGAATATCACTTCCCAGGCTGCATTTCACGGCTCCACAACGGGGCATGCACACTACGCGGCAAGTAAGGCCGGCCTTGTCGCCTTCGCTATCTCTCTGGCGCGGGAAGTCGCAAAACAAAAAATCAATGTGAACAATATCGCCGTGGGGATCATGGATACCGCGATGATCCGCAAAAATCTTGAGCAGAACCCTGACTATTACGTCAACCGTATTCCGGTGGGCCGCGTTGCCCAGCCTCACGAAATTGCCGATATCGGTGTGTTCATGGTCTCGCCTAAAACCAGCTATATGACGGGAGCTACGTTGGATGTTACCGGCGGTATGTTGATGCGTTAATCTACGGAGAATCATTATGAAATGTCTGGCAATTGCCGATCTGTTTATCAATGCAGCGATGATGGAAGCAGGACTAAAAGCGCTCAAGGATAAGGGGATTAAGGTTGAAGTGCGTGAGTGGTCACATGACTCTGTCGAGAAACTTCAGGAGGATAATCTGTGTGTTGAACAGGAAGGCGCAGAGGCTGTTGCCTTACCTGAAAGGCTGCTTCAGGGCGCTGATGATATTGAAATCCTGATCACTCAGTTTGCCCCCGTCAATACGGCGGTATTTAATAAACTGCCAAAGCTGAAATATGTTGGCGTGCTCCGTGGTGGAGTTGAAAATGTGAATCAAGAAGTGGCGAAAGCGCGGGGCGTTGAGGTGATTAACACCCCGGGGCGTAATGCTCGCAGCGTAGCAGAATTCACCGTCGCTATGATCCTTGCAGAAATGCGCAATATCGCCCGTTCACACGATGCCCTGCGTGACAAATACTGGCGTAAAGAGAGCCCGAACCATCAGGCGATCCCAGAGCTCGGAGGGAAAGTTGTGGGGCTGGTCGGCCTGGGTCATATTGCCCGGTTAGTCGCCGGATTTCTGAGTGGCTTTGGTACAGAGATTATTTTTTACGATAAGTACGTGTCAGGCCATGAACGCTATGAAAAAGTCGACTCTCTGGATGAACTGGTACAACGTGCCGACATTATATCGTTGCACGCTCGCCTGACGCCGGAAACCGAAAATCTGATCAATGCACACCATTTCGCGCTAATGAAAAGCAGCGCCATCATTGTTAATACGGCGCGGTCCGGGTTAATCAATGAAAAAGAAATGATTAATGCGCTTAAAACCGGAAAAATCATGGGCGCAGCGCTTGATACGTTCGATGACGAACCACTGCCTGATGACAGTGAATTTTATACGCTAAATAACGTCACCCTTACGCCGCATATTGCCGGAAGTACCATTGACGCATTTAGCCATTCACCAAAACTGTTCGCTGAGATCCTTTTAAAGAAACTCAGTTAAAGACAAAAAAGCCATTAAAGGTATTAACAGGGCCCAGAGGGCACGGGATCGCTCGTGCCCAATTTGCCCGCCTTTTAAGGAATTGCTATGGATATTATCAACAGCATTATAAGTCTGGGGGCATCAGTAATGATGCCAGTAATATTCTTTATTATCGCACTCTGTTTTGGGGTTAAAATCGGTACGGCATTTAAAGCGGGGATGCTGGTCGGTATTGGTTTTGAAGGGGTTGGGCTGGTGATTGGCCTGCTGCTGACAAACCTGGGGCCGGCATCACAGGCAATGGTAGAACGTATCGGCCTGCAGTTAACTGTCGTCGATACCGGATGGCCGACCGCGTCAACGATTGGCTGGGGTTCACCGCTAATGTTGCCCGTCGTGGTGGGGTTTATAGTCATCAATCTTGCCATGCTTCTGTTAAAGCTAACCAAAACGGTAAATATTGATATTTTTAACTACTGGATATTCCTGATTATGGGGTCGGTAGTGTATGCGGGAACGGAAAACTACTGGCTGTCAGTAGGGATTACTTTCGGTATTTTTGTCCTGACATTACTGGCCGCTGATTTAACAGCGCCCTATTTACAAAAAAATTATAACCTTGAGGGGATTTCATTCCCGCATCTTACCTGTATAGCCTACGTTCCGTTTGGCATTGCATGTAATTACGTCATTGATAAGATCCCGCTGATCAATAAGATTAATTTTGATCCTGAAAGTATTAATAAAAAATTTGGCGTCTTCGGTGAGCCTGTCACGTTGGGCTTTGTGCTGGGACTGCTGCTGGCGTTTCTTGCCGGGTACGACGTTTCCGCAGCCGTTTCACTGGCTATTAAGGTTTCAGCCGCCATGCTGCTGCTGCCTAAGATGATTGAAATTCTGGTACAGGGATTGTTGATTGTTCGTGATGCCGCAGAGGCAAAGCTAAAGGCAAAATTCCCGAACCGCGATTTTTACATTGGTATGGATACGGCGTTATTGATTGGTGAGTCTTCCGTAATGGCCACCGGCCTGCTGTTAATTCCTATGGCTGTCGTGCTGTCTGTCATTTTACCCGGTAATCGCGTACTGCCTTTTGTTGATCTCGCTTCACTGATGTTCCTTCTGGCGATGGTCACGCCGTTCTGTAAGCGTAATATGTTCCGCATGTTCATTACCGGGACGCTTGTCGTAACTTGCATCCTGTATGTCGGAACCGACATTTCACAGGAGTACACCCAAGCGGCAGTCAATTCCAATATTCCGGTACCGGAAGGGATGTCTGAAATTACCAATTTAGTCGGCGGTGCAACCACCCCTGTCGGCTGGCTGGCTGTCAAATTCGGCGAGTTTTTTAGCGCTGTACCCTAGTGCTAAGCCACTTACTTAAAAAGAGGGCACGCATTTGCCCTCTTTTTCGGCATGACATTTTTTACATAAACTCGCTTGATCGCCTTTTTCTCTGTTTCACTGCCAGTCAGGCCCCATCTTTTTTAAACCCCATCCCGGACAGGCGGACAAGCGTAAATATCTCGTCTTGCTTTAAAGCGTCTAATTATGACAACAAAAAGTATCAACGTAGCGTCACAATAATGGAAAGGCACACTTATTTTATAAGCGTTTTATAGCCACGTCTGTTGCCGGAAAACCTCTTCTGCAGAGCAGGACAGTGAGAAGGCACACGATATCCCTCACTCTTGTCCAACCTGTTGCACCACCTTGGAAAAAGTCTGTGCGCAAATTCACGTTTTTTCGCATTAATTTTCCACTCAGTTGGAAGAGAGGCGAGCTATGACGCACTTCAAACATTTCGCCCAGCCTGGCATTCACACTGATTCCACTAGCTCAGACTGGAGTCCATTATGTTGGAATCAAGCAAAGTCCCGGCGCTCACCAGGGCGATTGATATTCTTAATTTGATTGCGCGAAAAGGGCCATGCAGCGCGGCGACGATCATCGAAACGCTGGGGATCCCAAAAAGCACCGCGTATCTGCTGTTGAATGAGTTAAAGCGGCAGCGTTTTATCAGCGTCGATCATCAGGATAATTTTTGCCTGTGGACGAAACTGGTCGAGCTTTCTGAACACGCGCTCAGCAAAATGGATTTACGCGAACTGGCGCGCCCGCGTCTGACGCAGTTGATGGATGAGACCGGGTTACTGTGTCATCTGGGCATTATCGATCACGAAAGCGCTTACTACATCCTCAAAGTGGAGTCCTCATCCACGATCAGTGTCCGCTCACACGAAGGCAAAAGACTCTCGCTTTATCGTTCTGGCATAGGCAAATGCCTGCTGGCCTGGCAACCTGCACCGGTAAGAAAAGCCATTATTGCGCAACTGGTATGGGAAAAAGCGACGCCGACGACCATTACCGATCCTCTGCAGTTAAGCGATGAGCTGGAACGCATCCGCCAGCGTGGATGGAGCTTCGACAACGGGGAAGATTACCCGGATGTACGCTGCATCGCTGCACCTGTTTTCAATGCCAGCAAGGAACCCGCCGCCGCTATCTCGGTGGTGGGTACCCGCCTGCAAATCAACGATGAGAACCGTGACTACCTGGCCGGGAAAGCCATTGCCTGTGCGAAGGAGATATCACGTCTTCTGGGTTGGAAAAGTCCATTCGATTCAATCGCATCTTAATCATAAATGGAGAGTGTTATGACCCTACCTAAAATTAAACATGTTCGTGCCTGGTTTATCGGTGGAGCCACAGCGCAAAAGGGCGCTGGCGGCGGTGACTACCACGATCAGGGTAAAAATCACTGGATCGACGATCACATTGCCACACCGATGAGCAAATATCGCGAGTATGAGCAGTCCCGCCAGTCTTTCGGCATTAACGTGCTGGGAACGCTGATAGTAGAAGTCGAGGCAGATAACGGCCAGATCGGTTTTGCCGTCTCCACGGCGGGAGAAATGGGCTGCTTTATTGTTGAAAAGCATCTCAACCGCTTTATCGAAGGAAAATGCGTCAGCGATATTAAGCTCATTCACGATCAAATGCTGGGTGCAACCCTGTACTACTCCGGTTCGGGTGGGCTGGTTATGAACACCATTTCCTGTGTGGATCTGGCGCTGTGGGATCTGTTCGGTAAGGTGGTCGGTTTGCCGGTTTACAAATTACTGGGTGGCGCGGTACGAGATGAGATCCAGTTTTATGCTACCGGTGCGCGTCCCGATCTGGCGAAAGAGATGGGCTTTATCGGCGGCAAGATGCCGACTCACTGGGGCCCGCACGACGGAGATGCCGGGATCCGCAAAGATGCTGCCATGGTCGCAGACATGCGGGAGAAATGCGGCCCGGATTTCTGGCTGATGCTCGACTGCTGGATGAGTCAGGACGTGAACTACGCGACTAAACTGGCCCATGCCTGTGCGCCTTACAATCTCAAATGGATCGAAGAGTGCCTGCCGCCACAACAGTACGAAGGCTATCGCGAACTTAAACGGCATGCCCCGGCGGGAATGATGGTCACCAGCGGTGAGCATCACGGTACGCTGCAGTCTTTCCGCACCCTGTCGGAAACCGGCATCGATATTATGCAACCGGATGTGGGCTGGTGCGGTGGGCTAACCACGCTGACAGAAATTGCGGCCATCGCGAAATCGCGCGGGCAGCTGGTGGTGCCGCATGGATCCTCTGTTTATTCGCATCATGCCGTTATTACCTTCACCAACACGCCGTTTAGTGAGTTCCTGATGACCAGTCCTGACTGTTCATCAATGCGCCCACAGTTTGACCCGATCCTGTTGGATGAGCCCGTGCCGGTGAAAGGGCGCATTCATAAATCCGTACTGGATAAACCGGGATTTGGCGTCGAGCTTAACCGCGACTGTAACCTCCAACGCCCTTATAGCCACTAATCACCCGTGCGTTGCGCTTTGCGTGCAACGCCCTCATTTTATTGAGGAGTCTGCTATGAGTACCACTTTACTTGACGGCGTGGTGAAGAAAAACCGTGCCCGCTTAATCCCGTTCATGCTGACACTGTACGTGCTGGCGTTTCTTGACCGTTCTAATATCGGCTTCGCCAAAGAGACCTATCAGATCGATACCGGACTGAGCAATGAAGCCTATGCGCTGGGTGCCGGGATATTCTTTGTGGTTTACGCCTTTCTTGGCGTGCCTGCCAACCTGCTGATGCGCAAACTGGGGGCGAGAACCTGGATCGGCACCACGACGCTGTTATGGGGATTTCTCTCCGCCGCGATGGCGTGGGCAGATACAGAGGCGAAATTCCTGATTGTTCGCACGCTGCTGGGGGCGGCAGAAGCCGGTTTCTTTCCCGGTATGATCTACCTCACCTCTCAGTGGTTCCCGCAGCGCACCCGCGCCAGCATCATGGGGTTATTTTACATGGGCGCTCCCCTGGCGCTGACACTGGGCTCGCCGCTGTCCGGGGCGCTGCTGGAGATGCACGGCTTTATGGGGCATCCGGGATGGTTCTGGATGTTCGTTATCGAAGGCTTACTGGCGGTTGGGGCAGGTGTATTTACCTTCTTCTGGCTGGATGACTCGCCACAGCAGGCGCGGTTCCTGAATGCAGAAGAGAAGGCCGCGCTCATAAGCCAGCTGGCGAACGAAGAAGAGAAAAAGTCGACGTCGAAACTCACCGATGCCCTGCGCAACGGGCGCGTCTGGCAACTGGCGATCATTTATATGACGATTCAGGTCGCGGTTTATGGCCTTATTTTCTTTCTGCCGACTCAGGTTGCCGCGCTGCTGGGCACCAAAGTGGGGTTCACTGCGTCGGTTGTCACCGCCATTCCATGGGTCGCTGCGCTCTTTGGCACCTGGCTAATCCCACGTTATTCCGACCGCACTGGCGATCGCCGTAACGTAGCAGCCCTGACGTTGCTGGCGGCAGGAATTGGCATCGGTCTTTCTGGCCTTGCCTCTCCGGTGCTGGCGATTCTGGCGCTTTGCGTCGCGGCAGTTGGTTTTATTGCCGTACAGCCTGTGTTCTGGACCATGCCAACGCAGTTACTTTCCGGCACGGCGCTGGCGGCGGGCATCGGTTTCGTAAACCTGTTCGGCGCGGTGGGCGGATTTATTGCGCCCATTCTGCGCGTGAAAGCCGAAACCCTGTTTGCCAGCGATGCAGCCGGTCTGCTGACGCTGGCCGGCATTGCCATCATCGGCTCATTCATTATTTTTACCCTGAGCGTGAACCGCACCCGGTCACAGCCGGATGCCGCGCATCAATAAGTTTATCCACGCAGTAAGGATCATTATGAACGCATTGCTAGCCAATCCTTTTAAGGAAGGATTGAAGAAAGAAGAAGTGCAAATCGGATTGTGGCTGAGTTCAACCACGTCTTACATGGCGGAAATTGCCGCGACCTCGGGTTACGACTGGCTGCTTATTGATGGTGAACATGCACCCAATACGGTGCAGGATCTCTATCATCAACTGCAGGCCATCGCCCCCTATGCCAGCCAGCCAGTGATCCGTCCTGTAGAGGGCACCAAGGCGCTGATTAAGCAGGTACTGGATATCGGGGCGCAGACGCTACTCATCCCAATGGTTGATACTGCTGAACAGGCGCGCCAGGTGGTCGCCGCCACGCGTTATCCGCCACTGGGCGAGCGTGGCGTTGGGGCAAGCGTTGCGCGCGCTGCGCGCTGGGGACGTATCGAAAACTACATGGCTCAGGCCAATGCCTCCCTTTGCCTGCTGGTGCAGGTGGAAAGCAAAACGGCACTGGAAAACCTCGATGCCATTCTGAACGTGGAGGGGATTGACGGCGTCTTTATCGGACCCGCGGATCTGTCAGCGTCGCTGGGCTATCCTGACAATGCCGGACATCCGGCGGTACAGCAGATCATTCAGGAGAGCATCCAGCGCATTCGGGCGGCCGGGAAAGCGGCGGGGTTCCTGGCCGTTGACCCGGAGATGGCGAAGAAATGCCTGCACTGGGGGGCAAATTTCGTTGCTGTTGGTGTCGACACCATGCTTTACACCGAAGCGCTGGATCGCCGGTTGGCGATGTTTAAAGCAAACGTGACCGAAAAAGTTGTTAAAAGCAGTTATTAAGGCGATGACGAATGGCGCTGGCTTATCTGACCTGCGTGCTGCGGCTTTGTGTGCGATTAAGCCGTATGGCATGGCCCGATGAGCTCAGCGTCACCAAACCTCGCCCCCAAAATCCTCTCACATCCTGCGGTGAAAACAGTCGTGGCGCCTACAGGTTTTGCAACAGCGTTGCCGGCATCAAGGCTGAAAAGCAGCACGGATTAACATTTCCAACTGCTTTTGCAAATTCCGAAAAGACGTTCTTATTTATGCTATTCCAGGCCGCGTGATTTTTGCTTTTAATCGTTCCGGCACTGGTCATAAAATGGACGATTAAAATGAAAATCAGAACGCTACCTCTTACCCTGGCCCTTACCGCTTCTCTGGTTGTTCCTTGCCCACTCTTTGCTGCCGAAGGATTAACGCCGTTACAGCCCGGCGCCACCACCGGTACCCATACAGGCGCGCTTCCGCCCGACGGGCTGTATCTGTCAATGACATCCACCTATGAAACCGGCGTCGTGCGAAACGGCAGCGGTGATACGGCGAAAATCGCCGGAGGGAAAAATAAGCTCTCCAACGTCGGGCTGGTAATGTCTGCCACATGGGTTCCTGGCTGGGAACTTTTCGGCGCGCGCTATGCGGCGATGGTGGTACAGCCCTATAAATTTATTCAGGTGAAAAATACAGGCCAGCACACCACTGACCACACCAATGGCCTGATGGGAACCAGCATTACGCCCCTCGCGCTCTCCTGGGATCTCCATAACAATTTCCACATCGGCGCCGGGTTAGCCATCTATTTACCGGATGGCAAAACGGCCTATACCCGCAATGCGGTAACCGGTCAAAAAGAGACCTCCGGCGATAATGTCGCTTGGGATTACTGGTCGTTTGAACCCAATATCGCCATCAGCTATCTGACCGATGACTGGGGCATTACGCTCAATAATATTTTTGACTTCAACACGAGAAACAGCGAAACCGACTACCGCTCCGGCAGTACCTGGTACATGGACGTTACCGCCACCCATCGCATCAGCAACAACCTCACGGCGGGGCTTATCGGCAACTGGACGAAGCAGGTGACTGACGACAAGGTAAACGGCAGAACGGTACAGGCCGTGGAGGGGATCTACTCCACCGGTAAGCGCGTCGAGCACATCAAAGCCGGTCCAATGATAAGTTATGACTTTAGCGGCGTAACTGTTACCAGCCGACTGTTGTTTAATTTGCATAGCGAAAACGATGCCGGAATGACCTTTTTCCATATCGGGATGTCGATGCCGCTGTAGCCGGGGTTACTCCCTCACGTCATCACCCGGCGTGATACCTCAGCGCGTCAGGAGCAGAAAGAAAAAGTGCTTCCTGCTCCTGACGGCTCTCTTTGATAGCTATCACATCTTGTCTATTCCCGGCTTAAAAACCCCGTTCCGTTTGCTGACAATAGTTCCTCTCCCCCTCAGACAGGAGCGTTTATGCTCGCCGAAGAAGCCATAATGATGATCCCCGGCTGGAACGCCTTTCCTCCGGCGCTTCAGCAGGCTTTACTGCGCCAGTCGCGTATTCGTAGCGAAAAAGCCGGCAGCATCGTGTTTCATCAGGGCGCCGACGTTGAGGCGATAGCCTGGACGTTAAAAGGCCATCTGTTCGCGAATGTTCACCACGCTAACGGCAACCAGACGCTGCTCACCCACGTTCCGGTCGGCCGCATGATCCTGTTTGACTTCGTCTGGAAGCACACGCCGTTAGATCGTAACTTCATCGCCATGACCGATGTTCAATTACTGCTTCTTCCGCGCGCCTGCGCCACGCAGCTGCTGGCTCAGTTTGATGAATTCAAAATGCAGGTGGTTGATTCACTTACCGAGCGACTTCACGATCTGGATCGGGTGCTGTACACACATAAAGTGGCCTCCAGGGAAGCCTGTGTGGCGGCTTTTCTGGTGGATTGTGAAGAGGGACAAAGCGGCCCCTGTCGCGAACGCCACATTCCTTTCACGATGCAGTTCATGGCCGAATGCCTGCGCCTGTCACGTCCTTTTGTTGCCAAAACACTCAGACATTTCGCGCAGTGCCAGATGGTGGCGCTTCACTACGGCAATATCGAAGTGCTGGATCTTGATGGGCTTAGGAAGGTTGCCAACCGAGAGATTGTGTAAATTGTGAACCGTGGCGCGCGGCAAATGTGAATGCTTGCCATTTGCTCATCAGGTTAGCTGCCAGGATAAATCCAGGCCAATCTGAAGCGAGAAACCGACTATGTACAGTGAAGACTATCGTAGCGAGGCGTCCGCCCCTGTCCTGCCGCAGGATGTCACCCTTTCAGATCCGCATATCATGACCAGAATGATGTTCTTCGTGAATCTGGTTACTACCGGTTCCATTTCATCGGCGGCAGAGCGAATGGGAATCTCCATTTCCTCTGGATCGCGCTGGCTGTCCGATCTGGAAAAAGAAATTGGCTGCCCGCTTTATCGGCGCAACAACAAAGCCATGCCGCTGACCGATGCCGGTGATTATCTGTATCGCAATTTCTGTTTAATCGGTGAGAAAGTCAGTCAGCTCAAAAATGAGCTAACGCATTTTTCCACCCAGCGTCGGGGAACGATTCGTATCTGCTGTACGCCGGTCTATGCCGAACAATATCTGATGCCCATCGTCGCTAACTATCTGGCCGGTAACCGTCAGGTGAATATCGCCGTTCATGTCTCAGCCTTCGGTATTCAGAACTGGAAAGATCACGATATCATCATCGGCGCCGTCAACGCCTTTAGCCATCCCCAGGATCAGGAGCTTCCGCTGGTGAAGCGTAATCTGATCGCCGAGCCGTTCGTGACCGTCGCCTCACCGCAATACTTACTGATGAACGGCACGCCGCAGCATCCGTCGGAGCTGGTGCATCATCGCTGTCTGTTCGCCAGCTCGCTGACCGGCAGCAACGACTGGGCTTACGAGATCAATAACGAACGTCACTTTTTCAAAATTCCCAAATCGCTTGAGGTCTGTGACAGCACGCTGTTACGAAAATCGGTGCTTTCAGGGGCCGGCATTGCCTACCTGCCGGAGTATGTTGTCCAGCGTGATATTCGCAGTGAAAAACTCACCTGCCTTTTTAAAGAGATGCAAACATCGAAGTGGTTATTAAACCTCTATTATCCGGCCCGCAGCCAAATAACCGAATGCGTATCTTCTTTTAAACATTTTTTGATTGAACAACACACCGATACCTTTCAGAAAATGCGCGAGAAAAAATCCTGAAAAATCGCCGGTGCCTCTTTTCATATTTGCAAATGCACTTTTTATTTATAGTCTTCAAACCCAAAAAACCTGTTGTTAATCTGATCTTAGTAAGTTGGTTTTCTCGATAATAACATTGCCCCTCGAAAATGTTTTGCGCCGCATCGCCCCTTATTATTCAGAGCCAGTTGTTAAGGGGAGGGTTAAATTTATTAACTGGGTGAGAATTATGAAAAATACAAATAACATTGCCGACAAAACGGCAAACCATTCCAGCACCCGAAGTAACTTCGGCGGCTGGGGCTGGAGCATGGTCGGCTTCAGTATGCTGATGTATTACAACTTCGCCGCCTGGACCGCAGACGGCCTGAACGTTATCGTCCAGAGCTTTGTCGATCTTCACGGCTGGGATTTCGCCACGCTTCTCTCTTTCTCAACGCCCGCGGGCTGGATTGGCGTTATCGGTGCGCTGGTCATCGCCGAAATGATCAAGCGCAGAGGGGCAAAAATCGTCGCCATTTTTGGCCTGCTGGCGTTGGGATTAACGATGATCTGGTTTGGCCGCGTCACCTCTTACACCCAATATGCTATTGGTCTGGCGCTGATGAATCTGTTGGCCACCGGCTGCTGTTTCAACGTTCCCGCCACCCTGCTGAATAGCTGGTTTCCAAAGAAAAAAGGCCTGGCGCTGGGTTGGGCAACCATGGGGATGTCATTCTGTACCGCGACGCTTATTCCTATCATGTTCTTCCTCTTTGACCGTTTCGGCGTCCCCGGTGCTTATGCCGTCGTCGGAGGAACGTTAATTACCCTCGGTATCATCTCGATATTCTGGATCCGCAATACGCCGGAAGAGCTGGGTTTGTACCCCGATAACGAGCCGATTTCTCGCGAGCAGCAGGCGGCTAATCTGGCGGCGCAGACCGATTACCAAAGCCCCTTTACCTACCGCGTGCTGTTCCGCGACCGGGAAATGTGGTTGATTTCCGTCGGTTTCGGCCTGCTGTGGTTGGTGGATATCGGCGTTGTCAGTCAGCTGATCCCCCGGCTGATTTCAGTGGGTTATGCGAAAGAAACCGCCGTCTGGATGTTTACCTCCGCCGCGTTGATTTGCGCCGTGTTCAGCTACTTCTGGGGATGGGTGGATGTCAAAGTCGGTACCCGAAAAGCCAGCATCGCTTACGCCTTTTTCTTTGCTGTCACTCACGCCTGCCTGCTGGTTCGCGGTAGCGATTACTTTACCTATTTCACGCTATTAATGGTGGGGGCGAGTATCGCCGGTATCAAAGAGCTCTGTACATCGATGGTCGGCACCGTTTATGGCCGCTATGACTTCTCCGCCGCTAACCGTCTGGTTTCAACCATTGCGTGTTTATTCCGGGTCAGTTGTTTTGCGGTGGCGGCTATTAGCCTGAAATATACCGGCGATTACGACGCAGCTTATATTTCATTTATCGTGCTGGATATTATTGCCGCCGTATTAATTTTCATGATTAACGACAAATGCAAAGGCAAAACAGATTCCGTCGTCGCCGGATAACAATTTTACAGTTCCTCACCAGGGAAAACTGTTTTCGTTAACTATCGGTTTGCAAACAGTAACGTCACTTATTCAGGAAGTCATACCATGCTAAAAAAAGAAAATATTTCGCCGCAACGCGCAGCCGACATGGTGGAAGAGGGCATGACTATCATGATTGGCGGATTTATGGCGGTTGGGACGCCAGAAAAAATTATTGATGCGCTGGTGGAAAAAGGCGTGGGTAATTTAACGATTATCGCGAATGACACCGGGTTTATCGATCGGGGGATCGGCAAGCTGATCGTCAATAAGCAGGTTCGCAAGATCATCGCTTCCCATATTGGCCTGAACCCGGAAACCGGACGCCAGATGTCCAGCGGCGAGCTGGAAGCGGAGCTGGTCCCCCAGGGCACGCTGGTTGAGCGTATTCGCGCAGGCGGAGCCGGATTGGGCGGCGTACTGACCCGCACCGGGCTGGGCACGGTGGTGGAGGATGGCAAGCAGCAGGTCATCATTGACGGCCTGCCCTGGCTGCTGGAACGGCCGCTGCAGGCTGACATAGCCCTGATCCACTGCTCCGTTGCCGATACGGCCGGTAACGCAATGTTCAATAAAACCACCAAAAACTTTAACCCGGTGATGGCCACCGCCGCACGTCTGGTGATCGCCGAGTGCGAATCCATTGTGCCGATGAACTGTACCGCCGCCGACCGTTACAACACGCCCGGCATTTTTATCGACTACCTGGTTAAGGGGGAAGATCACCATGGATAAAAACGCCATGAGAGAACGCATTGCGCGCCGGGTTGCAAAAGAGCTTCACAAAGGGGACCTGGTGAATCTGGGGATTGGCCTGCCGACGCAGGTCGCCAACTACGTCGCCGACGATCTTGGCGTCATCTTCCAGTCTGAAAATGGCCTGGTGGGGCTCGGCCCCATGCCGGATAGCGACAGTATCGACGCCGATTTAACTAACGCTGGCGGTCAACCGGTCACCGCCGTACCCGGTGCTGCGTTCTTCGACAGTGCCCTGTCGTTCGCCATTATACGCGGTGGTCACGTCGATGTGACCGTTCTGGGGGCGCTGGAGGTAGATCAGGAGGGCAATCTCGCCAACTGGATCATCCCCGGCAAAATGGTTCCCGGAATGGGGGGCGCTATGGACCTGGTGAACGGTGCCCGCCGCGTCATCATCGCCATGGAACATTGCGATAAAAGAGGCCAGTCAAAAATTTTGCCTCGCTGCCAGCTTCCGCTGACCGCCGTCGGCCAGGTCAATCTGATCGTGACGGAAAAAGCGGTCATTGAAGTCAATAACGGCCTGGTTTTGCGCGAAATCGCTGCGGATACCAGCGTGGAGGAAGTGGTTGCGCAAACCGCCGCACCGCTACGCATCTCTGAAACATTAATCCAGTTTTCCTAAAAGGACACCATCAATGAAAGTGATACCGATTAGTGAAGCCAGCCCTTACAACCCACCACTGCATCACGCCATGGTGGCGCTGAAGTTGTGCGACGCTGCGCTCTGTGAGGCAAAACAATTCTGGTGTGGACTTTCACACTTCTTACCCGGCGGCGGTGCCGAGTGGGCCTATGACGACTCGCCCACAGAGAAGCTCTACGTCGTGCTGGAGGGAGCCATCACCATCCGAACCAAAGAGGAAACGCGTGTTGTCAGCAAAGGGGAAGCCGTTTTCCTCGCGCCGTTTGAGGGGCGTGAAGTGGTTAACCACACCAATTATCCGACCAGTATGCTGGTCATCGCCAGCAATACGTAACCTGTAAGGGATCATTATGGACACAACATGGGATAACAAAGTCAAAGCGCTGTTCAACCTTGAAGGCAAAGTTGCGGTTATCACCGGCGGTGCAGGCGCGCTCGGTGAAGGTGTCGCCCGCGGCCTGGCGAACTACGGCGTTAAAGTCGCGGTAACCGGCCGTACCATCGCCACCCTGGAAAAAACCGTTCAGCAGGTGCAGGAAGCGGGCGGCGAGGCCCTCGCTATCGCTGGCGACATGACCGACGAAGTGGCGGTTAAAGCCCTGGCCGATCAAGTGGTCGCAGTCTGGGGAAAAGTCGACTTTCTGATCAATATTGCCGGCATTGCTATCCGGCATCCAGCGGAGGCCTTTGACGTTAATGATTTCCGCAAAGTAATGGACGTCAACATCACTGGTACCTTTATTCCCTGCAAAGTATTTGGCCAACTGTTTATCCAGCAGGGATTCGGGAAAATCGTCAATACCTCATCGGTGCGCGCCTTTGCCGGACACCCCGGCGGCTACGCGGCTTACGGCACATCAAAAGGGGCAATCAATCTGTTAACCAAACAGCTGGCTACCGAATGGGCGAAATACAGCATCAACGTTAACGCCGTCGCACCGACCATTTTCTGGACGCCGCTGACCCAGGAAGTACTGGAAGACGAAAAGCTGAAAAAGATCTTCCTCGATCGCATCCCGATGGGCCGGGCTGCCGTTGTGGAAGATATGGTCGGCACTGTCGTATACCTCTGCTCACCTGCCGCAAATTTTATCACCGGCCAGGTCATTTACATCGACGGCGGCTGTACGGCGGGCTAAGGAGAGGGTGATGAACAATCCGGTCACACGCATCACGGTTCTCGGCGGCGGCCTGATGGGCAGCGGTATTGCGCAGATCTTTGCCGCCCGCGGTGTGGAAGTCACGATTTATGATATCGACGCGGGTGCCTGGACCGCACCGGACACCATTCGCATCAATCTGCAGCGTATGCAGGCGGACGAGGCCACCATCGAAGAAGTTGTCAGCCGCGTCGTTTTTTGCGACCGGCTGGCGGAGAGCGTTAAGGGGGCGCAAATCGTCTTTGAATGCGTACCTGAACAGCTGGCCCTTAAGCAGCGGCTGTTTTGCGAGCTGGACGCGCTTTGTCCACCAGAAACTATTCTCGCCTCCAATACGTCGGTCATCAGCATCAGCGAGATCGCCCGCGATGTGACCCACAAACAGCGCGTACTGGGCACCCATTTCTGGAATCCGGCCTTTCTGATCCCGCTGGTGGAGGTCATTCGCACGCGCTGGACCGACGATGTGCTATTCGAACGCACATTCGACATCCTCGCCTGGGCTGGGAAACGCCCGGTACGGGTCAACAAAGATGTGCCAGGTTTCCTGGTAAACCGCCTCCAGCACGCCCTGTGGCGCGAAGCGATTTACCTTGTGGAGCAGGGCATCGCCGACGCGCGCACCGTGGACGAAGGCATCCGCTACGGCTTTGGTATCCGGCTGCCGACCCTCGGCCCGCTGGAAAACGCCGATATGGTGGGGACGGACCTGACCCTGGCGATTCATGAATATATTTTCCCGCATCTTAATAACGCGACAACTCCTTCGCCGCTGCTGCGCCAGCTGGTGAGCGAAGGCAAGCTGGGCTTCAAATCCGGTAGCGGATTTCAGACCTGGAACGACGCATCAATTAACGAAAGCCGTGAGCGCCTCCTGAACTATCTGCAGCGCGTCACTCAGCAATCTGAGGAGTAACACTATGGGTAAGAAAGTTTTTGTCGATTTAACGCATCCATTTAGCGCCGACACTCCGCGCTGGCCCTACTTCGATAAGCCGCTGATCGACAGCGCGCATACCATGGCAAAAGGCGGCGTGTTAACCCAGCGTATTTCCTGCACCATGCACACCGGCACCCACTGCGATGCCCCGCGTCATGTGATGGAAACAGAGTTCGACGGTAAAAGAGCGCGCTATACGCATGAAATGCCGGTCGATGCTTATACCGGCGAGGCGATATGCCTGGAAATTAACGTCGGACGCTGGGAATTAATTCAGCCACATCATCTGGAAGATGCCTGTCTCCGTGCGAATATCAAACCGGAAGCGTTAGCGGGAATGGTGGTATGCCTGAATACCGGGATGCACCGTAAATTTGATGACTCAAAAGAGTATTATCACTACTCCTGCGGGACTGGCGTGGAAGCCGGAAAATGGTTTGTCAAAAATAAAGTTAAATGCGTCGCCATGGATATGCAGGCATTAGATCACCCGCTACATACTGCGATGGGGAATAACGGTGCCACACGTATGAATTTACTCGGCGCATCCGGACGCCCACTGACCGAAGAATATATTCAACAGTTCGGTGAAGAAGCCTATGCCGAATTTGATAAAGAGCTGTATATCAAACTTCACGGCCAGGCCGCCTATGATGAAAAGTTCGGCGATCTGGAGGCTATTGGCTGTTGGGGCACCTGGGAACCCTGCCATAAGCAGATGCTCGGCCACGGTATTGTCGGCGTTGAAAACCTCGGCGGCAATCTGGATAAAGTTTCCGGCAAGCGTTTTCGTTTCTTCTGTTTCCCGCTGCGCTGGTATTTAGGCGATGGCTCGATGGTGCGCTGCGTGGCGGAAATTGATGAAGATGATATGAATAATGTGCCGGAAAGAACCTATAGCTACGGAGGTTGCATTTAATAGAATTCCTCCTGAATTAATTTTTAATAAGTAACGTAGCTGACTCATTTGCTATTCAGCGAAAGGTAATCTGTGCCCGAAATAATAGTTTAATTCATTCCGGGCGCATAACACTTTTACGCCAAAATAATCTTATAGCGATATTTCTACATTATTAAATATCAATGCCGCTCTGCATCGGAGGAGCAACCACATGAGTACAAAAGATGTTGTCATTGTCAGCGCCGCCCGTACGCCCATCGGCTGCTTTGGCGGCGCGCTCAAGGATCTCTCAGCTATCCAACTTGGTGAATATGCAATCACCGCCGCTATCGCCCGCGCCGCTATCAAACCGGACGATGTTGACGAAGTCATCATGGGCAACGTACTGGGGGCCGGGCTGGGTCAGAACGTCGCTCGTCAGGTCGCTATCGCCGCCGGGATCCCGGTAGAAAAAAGCGCCTTTAACGTCAGCAAAGTATGCGGTTCCGGGCTCAAGGCGACCATTCTCGGTGCGCAGGCCATCGCGCTAGGCGATGCGGACATCGTGGTGGCCGGCGGGACGGAAAGCATGAGCAACGCCATGTACTTATCCGCCGCTGCCCGCTGGGGAAAGCGCATGGGCGACAGCGCGCTGATTGACAGCCTGATTAGCGACGGTCTGACCGACGCTTTCTCCGGCGAGCATATGGGGATCACCGCTGAAAACCTGGCACAAAAATACCAGCTCACCCGGGAAGCGCTGGACGCCTATGCGGCGGAAAGCCAGCAGCGCACTGAATGGGCGCAGAAAAACGGTCGTTTCGACAATGAAATTGTGCCGATAAAAATCGTCACGCGTAAAGAAGAGCGTTACGTCAAAGCCGATGAATTCCCCCGCCACGGCACCACGCGTGAAACCCTCGCCCGGCTACGTCCCGCTTTCCGGCCTGACGGTGTGGTCACAGCAGGGAACGCTTCTGGCATTAATGACGGCGCCGCCGCGCTAGTCCTGATGAGCCGTGAAAAAGCCGCCGCCCTCCAGCTTCAGCCGCTGGCAACGATCCGCGCCTGGGGCAGCGGCGGCGTCGATCCCAACATTATGGGCTACGGTCCAGTACCCGCAACGCGCAGGGCCCTATCCCGCGCGGGTTTACAGGTGAGTGACCTCGACGTCATCGAGGCCAACGAGGCTTTCGCCTCCCAGTGCCTGAGCGTCATGAAAGGGCTGGGGTTGGACCCACAAAAAACCAACGTCAACGGCGGCGCAATTGCCCTCGGTCACCCGATCGGCGCTTCCGGCGCACGCATTCTGGTCTCGCTGGTTCATGAAATGCAGCGTCGCCACGCTCGTTACGGTCTCGCTACGCTGTGCATTGGCGGCGGCATGGGATTAGCCATGGTGGTTGAAAAAGAATAAGGATCAAGGAGTTAATTATGTCCGTAGAAAACCGCGTTATCCTGACCGTCGCCTGTACCGGGGCCTGGCCGCAGAAAAGCGATACCCCGTATATTCCGCTTACCCCGAAGGACCAGGCTGATGAAATTGTCCGCTGCTGCGAGGCTGGAGCCTCCATTGCCCACATTCATGTGCGTGATGAGGAAAGTCAGGCGTCGATGGATTTCGATCAATTCGCCGAGACCGTGCGCCTGGTAAGGGCGCGCTGCGATATCGTCATTAATCTGACGACCTCCGGCGGACTTGGACTAAGTGACGACATTCGCATGAAGCCATTCCAGTTATTGCGGCCCGAAATGGCCTCTTTCGATGCCGGAACCATGAACTGGGCCCACTCAACCATATTCGAAAATAGCCCGCGCTTTCTGGAGAAACTCGCCGTCAGCATGAACGAGTGCCAGGTGAAGCCGGAGTTTGAAATCTTCGACGCCGGGATGATTTACAACGTCCTGTACTACATGAAGAAAGGACTGATCGAGGGGAATCCACACTTTCAGTTTGTCCTCGGTGCGCCGGGTGGAATGACGGCGGAAGTGCGTAACCTGATGTTCTTGCTCGATACCTGCAAACAGCATCTGGGCGATAATTTCACCTGGTCGGCTCTGGGCATTGGTCGCGGTCATCTGCCGGTTGTTCTCGCCGCGCTGGCGCTGGGGGGCAACGTTCGGGTTGGCATGGAAGACAACATTCTCTATCGCAAAGGTGAACTGGCGCAGTCCAATACCTGGTTCGTTGAGCGCGTTAAGCGGCTGGCTGCAGAAGTGGATAAAACCATCGCCACGCCGGATGAAACCCGCGCCATGCTTGGCCTGATACGCCAGCAGCCGGTTAGCGCCTGATTGCGATCCTGCTTACCAAAGGCCGATCGCCTCTCTTGACGTGCAGGCGATCGCTTTCGATCTCTATCTGAACGAGAACCCTTATATGAACATTTCGATTCCCCAGGAACAGCTGGCGGGGGAGACGCGGGTCGCCGCCACGCCCGCTACCGTTGAACAGCTGCTGAAGCTGGGCTTTACGGTCTCCATCGCCCACGGCGCGGGTGCAGCGGCAAATATTACTGATGATGCATGGCAGACCGCAGGTGCAACGCTGTGTTCGCAGAATGAGGTCTGGCAGAGCGATGTTATCCTGAAAGTGAATGCGCCTCTTGAGGATGAAATTCCTCTTTTGCAGCCGGGCAGCACGTTAATCAGCTTCATCTGGCCTGCACAGAACCCCGAGCTAATGACGAAACTCGCCGCCCGCGGCGTGACGGTCATGGCAATGGATGCTGTGCCGCGCATTTCTCGCGCCCAGTCGCTGGACGCCTTAAGCTCAATGGCTAATATCGCCGGATACAGGGCGGTGGTGGAAGCCGCCCACCATTTTGGTCGTTTCTTTACCGGACAGATCACCGCGGCCGGTAAAGTTCCCCCGGCGAAAGTGCTGGTGATTGGCGCAGGCGTTGCCGGGCTGGCGGCAATTGGCGCTGCCAGCAGCCTCGGCGCCATCGTGCGCGCCTTCGACACCCGCCCGGAAGTCAAAGAGCAGATCCAAAGCATGGGCGCGGAGTTTCTGGAACTCAATTTTGATGAACAGAGCGGCAGCGGAGATGGCTATGCCCGCCAGATGTCTGCCGAGTTTATTGAGGCGGAAATGGCGCTGTTCGCCGCTCAGGCCAGAGAGGTCGATATTATTATCACTACCGCGCTCATTCCCGGGAAGCCTGCGCCGCGGCTCATTACCCGCGAGATGGTCGCCAGCATGAAACCTGGCAGCGTTATCGTCGACCTGGCTGCCCAGACCGGCGGCAACTGTGAGCTGACGGTTCAGGGCAAATGCATCACCAGCGATGATGGCGTAAAGATCATCGGCTATACCGACCTGCCAGCCCGGCTGGCGGCCCAGTCATCCCAGCTTTACGGTACCAATCTGGTCAATCTGCTGAAGCTTTTGTGTAAAGAAAAAGACGGCAATATCGTCATCGATTTTGATGATGTCGTTATCCGTGGCGTTACCGTGGTTCGCGAGGGTGAAATCACCTGGCCCGCGCCGCCGATTCAGGTTTCGGCCCAGCCGCAGCAGCCTAAGCCCGTACCAACCGAGCAGGTGAAAAGCGTGCCCGCTTCACCGTGGCGTCCATACCTTTTTCTGGCGCTGGTTATTGTGCTCTTTGGCTGGCTTGCGCATTGCGCACCGACGGACTTTCTTGCCCATTTTACCGTCTTCGCTCTCTCCTGCGTGGTGGGCTATTACGTGGTGTGGAACGTCAATCACGCCCTGCACACGCCGTTGATGTCGGTCACCAATGCGGTTTCAGGGATCATCATTGTCGGTGCGGTCCTGCAAATCAGCCAGGGAGGCTGGATCTTTGCCCTGGCGATCGTCGCCGTTTTTATCGCCAGTATTAATATTTTCGGCGGTTTTTACGTCACCCGCCGCATGCTGAAAATGTTCCGCAGAAACTAAGGAGTCGTTATGTCTGAAGGTCTTGTTACTGCGGCTTACATTATTGCCGCGCTGTTGTTTATTTTTAGCCTGGCTGGCTTATCGAAGCACGAAACGTCGCGATCAGGGATCGTTTTCGGCATCGCCGGGATGACGATTGCGCTGGCGGCGACCATCCTCGGCCCCCAGGCGGCCAATCTTGCATGGATACTGGTCGCGATGATGGCTGGCGGCGGCATCGGTATCTTTCTCGCGCAGCGGGTTGAAATGACCGAAATGCCGGAGCTGGTGGCGATTCTGCACAGCTTTGTCGGCCTGGCGGCGGTACTGGTTGGGATCAATAGCTACCTTGGCCACGCGCCGCTCGACGATACGGCCATGACGGCTATTCACCTTGTAGAGGTCTTTCTGGGGATCTTCATCGGAGCCATCACCTTTACCGGTTCAGTGGTGGCGTTCGGTAAGCTACGCGGAATTTTCGCATCAAAACCGCTGATGTTGCCTGGCCGCCACGTTATGAACCTTGCGGCTCTGCTGGCCTCTTTGGCCTTAATGATGGTATTCGTGCGCAGCGATAGCCTGTTGTGGCAGAGTCTGGCATTAAGTGTGATGACGCTAATTGCGCTGGCGTTTGGCTGGCATCTTGTTGCTTCAATCGGCGGTGCAGATATGCCGGTGGTGGTCTCAATGCTCAACTCCTATTCCGGCTGGGCAGCGGCGGCGGCAGGTTTTATGCTCAGTAACGACCTGCTAATCGTGACCGGCGCGCTGGTTGGCTCTTCCGGGGCCATCCTTTCTTATATTATGTGTAAGGCCATGAATCGCGCGTTTATCAGCGTCATCGCCGGCGGCTTTGGCAGCGAGGGTACGGCATCTGACGCTAGCGCCCCGCAGGGCGAACATCGCGAATGCAGCGCTGCGGAGGTAGCGGAAGCGCTGAAATACGCCCGTTCAGTCATTATTACTCCCGGCTACGGCCTGGCGGTAGCCCAGGCGCAGTATCCGGTACAGGAATTGACCAGCCGGCTGATTGCGCTAGGCGTACAGGTACGATTCGGTATCCATCCAGTAGCCGGGCGTTTACCGGGACATATGAACGTGCTGCTGGCGGAAGCAAAAGTCTCCTACGATATCGTGCTGGAGATGGAAGAGATTAATGACGACTTCAGTGATACCGACGTGGTGCTTGTCATCGGCGCCAACGACACCGTCAACCCGGCCGCGCAGGAAGATCCCGGCAGCCCCATCGCGGGTATGCCGGTACTGGAGGTATGGAAAGCACAGCAGGTGGTGGTGTTCAAACGTTCGATGAATACGGGTTACGCAGGGGTACAGAACCCGCTGTTCTTCAAAGAAAACACCGCCATGCTGTTTGGTGATGCAAAAGCGAGCGTAGAGGCGATACTTGCTCAGCTCTAATTAATTATTAGCCGTACTGGATGCATTGCAGAGGGTGATGGAAAAGTCCATCGCCTCCTGAATTTTGTTCGAATCAGAATCAGGGGATGACATTGAGTCTCAACACTGTACGTCCGGCGCTGACAGTGATCTGACGCCTCGTAAAAAATCGTAAAAATAAGAAGCTCACCCCGCAGTAATAAACGTCAATGTGGCAGCCGTTCAATATAATAACGGATAGGGTGGGCTTCTGCTTTTCAGATTATGAGCTGAGAGCGCCGAGATTAAATTAAGTCTAATAAAAATATCGCGTGAATTGTTTTAGTGACCTGCTCTCGGTATGTGATCTATTCATGATCAGGAATAACCGGCTTCGTTCTGGCTGCATATTCTGACAACCGGCAGATTTTTCAGCAAATTCGGAAGGCGTCATCCAGCTCAGCGCAGAATGGGGGACGCGGATGATCGTGTACGCGCCAGGCCTTGATTTTGCTCCGCGCATCCTTCAGAGACATGAACCCGTACTCGTTCAGTCATTCCTGCCGCAAACTGCCGTCGAAGGACTCAACCGTAATTTCTTACGCCAGGCGTAAAAGGTAGAATCGAAAATACCCAGCCTGCGGCAGACATCCGGCACGGACTTAGCCGGTTCGGCCTGCTTCAGGGCAAAGGCAATCTGTTCTTCGGTATAACGGGTCTTTTTCATGGCGATGTGCCCCTTTTTGAGATGGAAGAAAGACCGGAGACTTCAGTTTATTCTGGTACTTTTTTCAGGGGGGAGGTCATTTGAGCGCTATCCTCAAAGCACGTGCCCGCGAACAAAAAGCTACGTTCAAGTCAAAAAAACGGCGCTGGCGCGTGAAATAGCACTGCCATGAAGTAAGGGCGTGAACGTGTGAGGCCGTTATACCTTTTCATGGATTTCGCGAAGGGCCGGGCAATTTCGTCGATTTTCCATTTAGCGAAATAATCAGGCTTTAAGTGGCTCAGAAACCCTAATCATCACCCTAACGTGCAGCGTGAGCCACTATTCAAACTGCTAAGGCACAGAAAACCAGATGCATACTTTTCTATCACTTGTCTTACCGCTGGCGCTTATCATTTTGCTGATAAAGTATTTTTTTCTGCCGATGTTCAAACGAGACGATTTCTTTGCTGCTAAGGGCGAGTTGAAGAAAATTTCTATTGATACACCGCTGCTTAACCGTCTTGGAATGAACACGGAGGATTACTATTACGACGCAGATTTTCTCTACCAAAAGCGTAAGGAAGACATGCTTAATAAAATCGCGCTGGGCCAAATCATTCAGGTCAGATCGACCGGAACGCAGATTAGCAATCGCCGCGTCTGGCAGGTTCGTTATCTCACAGGTGTCTCACGGACAGAAAAAACAGTCAGTATTCTGAATAACTACTCGCTATTTAATCAGGATTTTGCCGGTTTTCTTTCAGCCGTTCGGGCGGCCAATCCCGAGGCTGAAGTAGAAAAAATGACAATCTGGCGCATATAAACCTTTGGAGGCCGGTGCTGAAATGAGTCCTGAACTGAGCCACGATGGGCGCAAATCATGGTTTCCCGAGGTCGGTTAGGAATCGTTCAAACAACTCTATGCTGGCAGAGGAGTAACAGCTGTATTATGAAATGCATTGGGGCCCCGTTCCTTCATAAAGGACTATCACCAATGCTGATAACTGAATCAAAAAATACAAATATTCATTTAAAAAATATGGAGGCATATTTTATGGCGAACATAACATAACGACAGGGAATGAATATGAACGCCAGAGTAATAAATATGACAGGATCTACCCCTGTATTAACCAGGCTTAAATACCTTCGAGAGAGAAAATTCTTTTCTTTTCATGCACTCCCTATATCAAGCTATGGAAACAGTGACATTATAGGCGGGTCGAATAGTGAATTAACTGAGCATATTGAAAGTTCAGTGACGGGAGAACTCTTTGATAGTTTCTTTTTTCCGTCTGGAATTATCTCAGAGTCGCAAAAACTGACTGCAGGGCTATATAATGCTGATCATTCATTTTATATCACAGGTGGAACCAGTACAGCTAATCAAATAGCGATTTCCGCGCTATATGAAAAAGGAGAAAGAATTCTCGTTGACAAAAATTGCCACCAGTCGGTGCATTTCCACACCAGATCAATCGGTGCCGAAATTCATTATATCTGTCCGGACCTGCGTACTGAATATGAAGAAATGAGCGCGTGGTCATACGAACATCTGGAACGGACTCTTCTGACCCTTCAGGAGAGTGGTAGAGCCTGTGATATGGTTATCCTCACTGCACAATCGTATGAAGGGGTAATCTACGATATTCCTGGTGTTTTGGCGCGACTTCTGGCGGCAGGCATTACTACGCGTAAATTCTTTATTGATGAAGCCTGGGGAAGTCTGAATTATTTCAGTGAAGATATTCGTCCTTTTACAGCAATGAATATCGACTCATTACGCCAGAAGTATCCAGATCTTGAGGTCATCTGTACCCACTCCGCGCACAAATCTCTATTTTGTCTTCGCCAGGCATCTCTCATCCATTGTCGTGGGACCGACAACCTCGCGGAAAGAGTTGAAACCGCTAAATACCGCATTCATACCACTTCACCGAGCTACCCGATTATCGCCTCACTTGATAACGCACAGGCTATTATGAGCGAACACGGCAATGCCCTCGCTATGCACTCGCGCAGTCTGGTCGATAGATTTGTTAACGGCATATCCTCCCTAAAAAATCTGGGATCTGAAGCTGTCAGTCGACAAATTTTCAATTCACACTGGCATGTTCATTATGATCCTACAAAAGTAATACTTGATGTGTCATCAATTGGAACCGGCGCAGAGATAAAACAGCGGCTGTGCGAAGAAAACATTTACGTAAAAAGAGTGATTAATAACTTTCTTCTCTTCAATTTCCACATCGGTATCAATGAGCAAGCAGTTTCAGCACTCCTCTCTGCGCTAGATAAGATCTGTCAGGAAAAAATGGTTCAACCTGATTCAGAAAATGAAATTTCAGACAAGTTTATTATCCCTTATCCTCCGGGTGTTCCACTTGTTTTTCCTGGGGAAATTATCGACGAATTGATAAAAAGTAAAATAGAAAAATATCGCAAAAATGGATTTATTATCATCGCAGCCTGAATTTTAAACCTTACTTCTACCGGGTATTTATAATGATTACACTGAGCCGAATGAATGAAATTGCCGCCTTGCGCGGTAACAACATGTGTATCGCCGACAATAAAAATAATTACACATGGAATGATATTATACAACAGACCGAATCCCGCGTGATTTTTCTTAGGCGCAGTTTTAGTGCAGAACAGCTCCGCTCGGTTTGTTACCTGTCGAAAAATAACGCGGAACTCATTAGCTGGCTGGCCGCTTTCGCCACGTTGGGTATTCCAGCCAACGGGCTGGATTATTCGCTTCCGACAGTGACACTCCGCAAACTGATTAAACAAATTAGCCCCGGTTTGTTACTGGTTTCGTTCAGCCTCTACGAACCTGAAGAACTCAGTAACCTAAATATTGCTGGAACCAGCATGCTGGGTGTTAATTCCCCAATTGATCCCGTAATCGAAAGTATCGGCGAATTGCATCATCCTGAACTCAGTAGCCTGCTTTCCGTACCGAATGTGTCATCGTTCCGGGCAGTTGCACTGACTTCCGGGACGAGCGCGCTACCTAAGATAGCTCTACGCTACCGCTCTTTTGACGCCCGCCGCTTCGCGTGGTTTACCGATCGATTTGGCTTCAGTGACTCGGATGGATTCATGCTCATTTTGCCTCTTTATCACGCAGCTGGTAACGGATGGGCACGCATGTTTATGGGGCTTGGTGCTCCTCTGTATTTGGTCGACCAGGACGATGAGAGAGCCCTTATACAAACACTCTCAGGAGAGGACGTCCGGGCAACGGTAATGACACCTAATCTGGTTACCAGGATGATAACTATCTGTAAAGATACCGCTTTGCCACATCATTTGCGCTGGGTGCTTGTTGGAGGCTGCTATTTTCCGGTGAAAACCAAACTTGCCGCACGTGCTGCCTTTGGTGATATTTTTTGTGAGTATTACGGATGTACTGAAACGGGAGTGAATGTGCTGTCAGATCCTGACGACATGCTGGAGTGTCCTGCGAGCGTGGGGCGCCCTTATGACGGTAACCAGGTCAGGATTCTCGATAGAAACAATAAACCACTTAGTGCGGGAGAAACAGGAAGAGTGGCTATCTCAAGCTATATGCTTATGGATGAGTACCACGACGGAAGTAAACCGTTCATCGTGCTTGAGGGGGAACACTACTTTTTGATGGCTGACTACGGCTATCTGGATGATAGCGGCAGGCTATTCCTGATGAATCGAAACGGTGAAACTTATAATAAACATGATGTTTACCGCATTGAGGAAAAAATTCGTGCTCTGCCATGTATTAAAGATGTCGCCTTAATCGCGATCCAACGTGAGGGGGTAAATCACCTCAAATGTATTTTTAGCACTGATCAGAATGGCAAAGAAAAGTTTATTCGCCTGTTTGAAAAAATCAATGAGGAGGCAGGAAAAACAGGGGCCATTAATTTTTCAGCTCACTATGTTGATGAAATTCCTTACAGCCCAAGCGGAAAAGTGCGTTTTAGTGAAATCATACGTATTCTCGATGCGGCATAAATGAGCAGTATCAGAATTTCTGATACCTAAATAAAAACTCGCGAATAGTTAATAACTGGCGAATATGAAAATATAAAAAACAACTCCTGCCAAACTTTTCTTAATACATGATGAAGGTGAATAAATGAATAACTATATCAAAGGGCTGCTCTGCTGCCTTCTGGCCACGGTTTCATGGGGCGCTATGTTTCCTGTAATGACACAAGCTCTAACCAGAATCGATCCGTTTAATTTCACTACGCTCCGTTATGGCATTGCAGGTATTGCTTTCGCGTTACTGCTGCTATTTCGTGAAGGACATTCAGCTTTTACGCTGAAGGACGAAAAATGGGGACTGGCCTGGCTTTTCGGAACACTGGGATTTGCCGGATTCGGTTTTCTGGTGTTCCTGGGCCAGCATCTCGCAGGGCCAACGGGTGCGCTGACTGCATCTATTATGATGGCGACGATGCCAATGCTGGGGCTCCTCACTATCTGGGCACTGAAAAAGGTTCGTCCCCGGGCCAGCACCTTTGGATTTATCCTGCTGTCCTTTAGCGGCGTGTTGCTGGTCATCACTAACGGTAATGTCTCAGCAGTCCTGAACTCGCCGATGAGCCTGACTGCTAATCTGCTGCTGATTGCGGGTGCGCTTTGCTGGGTCTTGTATACCCTCGGCGGGAGCTACTTTCCAGGCTGGAGTCCGCTGCGTTATACCACGATAACGACGCTGCTGGGTATGACCAGCGTCATGGGCACGGATGTGCTGCTGATGGCCACGGGTAAGATTGCTGTACCCGACGCCTCTGCAATCATCTTCGTGATTCCGCACCTGATTTACATGGCACTCGTCGCAGGTCTTATGGCGGTTCTGTGCTGGAATATCGGTAACCGGATTATCACACCTACCAATGGCGTGCTCTTTATGGATGTCGTCCCCGTCACCGCCTTTCTTGTATCAGCACTGAACGGCGTGCTACCGACGCACATGCAGATTATCGGTGCCGCCATCACGGCCACGGCGTTGGTGCTTAACAACCTTAACCAGCGCAAAATGGCACGTCAGGCCGTAAACAACACGATTCTGAAAACGTCTACCGCCCGTCGTTGAGGTTCAGGCTCCCCTCTCTGGAGGAGGGGAGTTTTACTACATCACGATGCCACCTGCCAAATATCTCTCACCGTCTCGATCAGCGCGGCAACGACTGGGGACGTTTCTTTTTCACGGTCCCAGACAAAACACAGTTGGCTCACTGTTTTCTCGCCGGGCCAGATATACAACTCACCACTATCCTGAAGCGCCAGAGCAATATCCTCACGCATAAGCGTGATCCCGACTTCCATGCCGACAAGTTCCGCTAGCGTTTTTTCCTGATCGGCGATAATGGCTGGCCGTACCTCAATGCCATGCTTATGGAGAAAATCCCGAGCTATTGAACTAAAAGAACATTTTTCAGGCGTGGCAATCCAGGGAAACGCCCTAAGCTCATCCCAGCCAGCAGTCTCCAGTTGCGTTTTCCAGGCGCGGGGGCCAACAATACATAGCGTAATAGGAGAAACCACAATCGTGCCTAATCGCTCTTCATGTACTTTGCCGATGATGAAACCCGCGTCCAGTTCACCGGCGAGCAGGCTATCAATGATAAGGCCGGATATATTCTGACGAATTGTCAGACTGACGTTATGATGCCGCTGACGCAATTGGGTCAAAACCTGCGGCAGGTTCAGGATAACGGGAACTGAAATAGTGCCGAGCGCACAAGTACCAATAGCATTCAGCGACCGGGCCTTACTGACAAATTTACTGGCAGCATCAAGCGCGAGGCGGGCTTCATCACGCATGATTAAACCGGGTGCGGTTAGCTCCATACCACGAGGGGTGCGTTTAAACAGTCGAACATTAAATTCCGTTTCAAGTGATTTTATGTGAGCACTCACCGCTGGCTGGCTGAGAAAAAGTAGACTGGCCGCTCTTGTAAGGCTTGCTGTTTCTGCGACGGTCACAAAGGTCCTGAGTTGGTTTAAATCCATTCCGCTTTCCGCCTGTTATGGTTAGATGATTCATCAGTTTGTGCGACTGGGATAATTTACATTAGAAATTGTTACTTTACGTTAAAATAAGATCGACTCTTCAGCACGCTCATAATGATGACGTTCGGGTCTGTTACCGCTTTTATTTGGAAATAAAATTAATAAGATACCAGGATTGATCTTGGCGGTGAAAAATACTCTTTTTTTGTATTAATAAGAAAGAGTTGTCTGGTTTGGTGTAGGAAAAGAGATATTAAAAAATAGTGTAAATTTTCTATGGGAAATCTTTGCGTGTAGGCTGGCAGGAAAAATTAGCAGGTTTCTTTTTAACAGGATGCGTTTTGATGAAGTTACTACGTTCTATCGTCTCGGTAAAAACATAATGTCACAGGCAGTCAGTTCGCTTTCTTTGATGTATTAGTCCGGCGAGTCATAAGGTGTTGACAGTGTTGCGGATACCGTAACGCTTCCCTGACCTCAACGGGAGCATAGGTTCACAACTTTTAGCATTTTAACCTTTATAATCAGAGGCTTGACAAAAAATAATATTTTCAGTTGTTCTTGAGTGATTAATTATAGTGCTTATCCTCGAAAAACCTCTCGTGAATGCCAGCCCACAAAATTGTCTGACGGATAATGCTGACTGACCTGCGGCAATGTAATCTGCTTGCCTGAAAAGTCCCAGAACAGGCGATCAACAATGCCACCGCCGTTTACACCGTTAGAAACAACTACGCACATATTTTCATCCAGCCCAATCGATCCTTTATCAAAGGCTTTATGATGAATAGCGCACAGTGCCAAACCATTCGTGATGTCACAGGGACCACCGTACTGTTTCCATTTGATGTGCGCGGCTTCCACCGCCACCAAAGCGTTGTCGTGACGCATATTGAATCCACATATCGCACACTGATAGTGATAAGCACGTAGCACCAACTGTCGAAAATGGGGATCGCGTTGCTTTCGCATCTCGCTGATGCCAAAACCCAGTTCGTCTGCCAGCTCTTCCTGAATGCTTTCGGGAAAATGCGCTTCAAGAATTTGCTGTGCCAGGCTATCAATTAACCTGCTGTCTCTTTTGACGAGTTCGTAATGTGCAACATCGAAGCCGCCTGCGACCTCATACCTTTCGAGTTCACCGGCCGGAGGTTGCCTACTGCCAGTTGATGAGCAATGTTCTGCATTAAGTAATTCCCAAAACCCGTCACCTTTTAAACGCCAGAAGGGCATATCAGGTCGATATTCACGACGTTGTGGACCATAGCGTTCCAGCAGTGCGTGAAGGACAGGCTGAATTTCAGATGCATAGTCAAATAACCGGGCATGCCCATTGCGATACTGCGACAGTGCATAAAGCACAAGCAGTGGTTTATGCGGCGCGCGCTGTTCGCCTTTACGCCAGACAGTGATTTCAGAGAGCAATTTTTGCAGGCTTTTAGCTGATGTCATGACGCAAAGTGATAAGAAAATAATTGCGATAATGCTCGCAAATTCGCGAATGATCAATCGATTAGCTATCAGAAATGCAATTAAGAAAAAAGGCATTCTTAGATAGTGAAAATGAAGCCGCCAGGTAAGATTGCCATTGCCTTAAATTGAATCTGTGGGAACATTCAGTGAAGCAAATACAGCCCTTATCAGGGCTTCACTTAATACAGCGACACCAAAAAACCCACCGCCACCAACGCATAAAACCCCGCACAGATCAGATCACAGCACCGTGCCCGATTGAGGTCTTTCTCTGCGGTTTGCGAGGCCAAAATCAGCGCATACAGGCTAAATATCATCGCGCCGGTCAGTGCACAGGTTGCACCAAAACATCGTACTGCCACTGCGCCGCGGGTCAGCCCATTCGGGGGAGGGAGCCGTTACCGCTGACCATGCCGTCAGCGGGGTGCAGAATGAAAGTGATCACTGCCGGGCGCGAATACGCTTGTCATCGGCAGTGTTTTTACATTCAGACTTTGAATGTCTCTACGGCGAGACGCAACGTCTGAGCCTGTTCAGAAAGCGACTGTGAGGCGGCTGACGACTCTTCAACCAATGCAGAGTTGTTCTGCGTTACACCATCCATCTGGCTTACCGCCACGCTCACCTGAGAGATCCCCTGCATCTGCTCAGCGGATGACAGGGCGATGGTATCCATTGATGTGGCCAGTTCGTCAACCAGATCGATCACTTTAAGAATATTTTGGCCTGTTTCATTCGCCACCGTGACGCCAGATTCCACCTGACCCACCGCCTGCTCAATAAGTGATTTAATGTCTTTTGCCGCTGTGGCGCTTCGCTGTGCCAACGTCCTGACTTCCGCTGCCACCACGGCAAATCCACGCCCGCTTTCACCCGCGCGTGCCGCTTCTACTGCCGCGTTAAGCGCCAGAATATTCGTCTGAAATGCAATACTTTCGATGACAGAGGTAATGTCTCTGACCTTAGACGCGCTTTGTGAAATTTCGCCCATGGTGCCAGACATACGGCGGACATCGTTTTCACCATTTTTTACGTGTAAAGCCGTATCCCTCGCGGCGTTGGCCGTCTGTCTGGCCATGGCGCTGTTACTCTGCACGGTGGCCGTCAGCTGTTCCATACTTGCCGCTGTCTGCTGGAGTGCTGCTGCCTGCTCTTCAGTGCGGGAAGCCAGTTCGTTGTTACCCTGTGAGATTTCGTTTGCTGAAAGTGCAACGGAAGCCGAGCCAGATTTAATGTCGGATACCACCCCGCGGAGCCGCGACTGCATACTGGACAAAGAGGCCATCAGGCTACGTGTGTCATTTTTGCGTAGCTGAACGGCTGAGGTTAAATCTCCCTGAGAAATTGCATAGGCAAGGCGCTGTGCGGTAGCGGGTTCACCACCGAGTTCACTCATCAGCTTACGAATCAAATAGATGCCCGTGGACAGGCCAAAAATGACCGCGACAGCGAGCAGTACCAGTAAAATGACGTAAGCCTGTTCCGTCGTTTTACTGTTTGCACTGACGGCGTCATCAGACCGCTGAGTGAGCACCTGACCCATCGCCGTCAGTCCGTCAATCAGGGGATTTTGGGCGGGCCTGACGGTATCCAAAAGAAACTTCACGGTCGCGGCGTTGTTTTTTCCCAGTGCGAGTGGAACCGTATTACTGAATGATTCCAGTGCTTCTTTTTCACTGTTTTTAATCGCGTCGAACGCTTTTTTTTCCTCATTGCTGCCAGACTGATCAATCATCTGCCCCAGTTGAGTGCTGCTGTCGACAAAGCGGGTCTTTAATTTTCCAAGCCGCGCGGATTGCTCCTCGATGCCTTTTTCATCGGTAAATAACGACAGATTCCTGACTGTAATGGCCATGTCGCGCTGGATAAGCGTCAGGTCTGTTATTAGTTTCGTTTTTTTCATATCTCCCTGAACGATGGATTCAAGGGCGTTTTTGGACTGATACAAAGAATGAATGGCAACCACTATGCACAGGGAAAAGAAGACGATTAACGTACCAAAACCCGAGCCGAGCCGTGTTGAGATTTTCATAAATCTTTCCTGAAGAAGGGAGGGGAGACGACGATCTTTCGGCGCAGACCCGGCAATCTTTATCCCGGCCGTGATAATTAAAATGTAAGCAATCACGACATAAACTTTTACAGGAAAAATCCCTCTCGCGAGTCTGTTAATATTTCTTATCTATAGGTTTTTTTATGGCCTGGCCTGCAGTAGAAATGGCAGATTGTGAGTGGAAACCGCGTCGCGCTGGCATCTTGTTGAGCGTTCTTTGGGGACGGGCTCAGTGCCGGTCATGAGGTGAGCCAGTTGCGATAAGGGCTGTCAGGACATAAGCCATGGGTAGCAATGAAACTATGCGGTTAGCGGGCATCGCGTTAATGGTTGCGATAACCTGCTGGCAGAACGCGTTTTCCAACGGCTGAACCGCGAGCGGTGCTAAATCAGAGATCGTCATCTTTTCTGAAGTTCAGGATGAGTGCAGCCAGCGTCATGCCATTTTCAAGTCGTATCCTCAGGTTGTTATCTGCGAAGCTGACGCGCCAGGCAGATCGAATAACCGCCTGTGAAAGGGGCTTTTTTAACCCAGCGACAGCAAAAACCCCACCGCTACCAACGCATAAAACCCCGCACAGATCAGATCGAAACTGCGCCGTGCCCGATTGAGATACGTCTCCGCTATTTGCGAAGCAAAAATCAGCGCATACAGGCTAAATATCATCACGCCGGTCAGTGCGCAGGTAGCAACCAGAACATAGATCTGCCACTGTGGCGCAGAGTTCGTCAGGCCCACGCTGGTCACGGTGAACCAGGTTAACGCGGCTTTGGGATTGGTCAGGTGCAATCCCAGCCCTTGCAGATAGTAGCCGCGTAAACGCGCGTGAGCCTGGGCTGGTCGTGCCGAAAGTTCTCCAGGGCGAAAGGCACTGCGCAGCGCTTTCGAGGCCAGCCAGAGCAGATAAGCCGCGCCGAGCAGTTTTAACCAGACGATAAAACCGTTGGAAGAAACCAAAATCGCGGACACGCCAAAGGCGGTCAACAGGCCCCAACAAATCGAACCTGAAATCACACCGGTGGCCAGCACCAGACCAGCTTTACGACCATAGTTCATCGCCGCATTGGCAATGGAAAGATTGCCCGGGCCAGGCGATGCCGTCCCTATGCTGTAAACCAGTAATGCTGCAAAGAATGAAGACATATCCCACATCTATCCAACCCCGACAGAAAGCATAAGCATGTATTAACATAATTTTAAAAAACATACATAACGGCTTGTATTGGATGGACGTGCACAGCAATGCTCGACCCCACGTGATTAACGCTGTTCAGCACTGAATCCCGCACTTTCGACGATGAGAATGTTCCCGCGTCGTACTGGTCGCCTGAAGCTGAAAAAGGAGGCACGTCCCTTCACGTGCCCCGGGACACATTCCGCGACAACACTACTGCGATACCGCTAACCCGGCATCCGGTTCTCCAGGTTCCTTTGGTTCTTTGATCAGAATCCACAGAGCCGCCGCACCGATAAGGTCAAACACCGCCAGCGCAACAAAGAACGGACCAAAGCCGATGATGCTGACAAACGCGCCAATAAACAGGTTAAAGATCAACTGACCGGACCAGGCACAGGCGCCAGCCATGCCGACGGCAGTCGCGACCTCATCCTTCCTGAACAGGTCTGCGCCCAGCGTGGCGGCCACGGTAGAAAGTAACTGGTGCGAGAAGCCACCAATGCTGATCAGCAACACGGCGACATAGGGGTTTTGAACAATGCTGACCAGGCCGATGGTGGTCATCAGCACCGCCCCGAGCGTAAAGGTAATACGGCGCGAATTGATCAGGCCGATGCCGCGATCGTTCAGGAACTTCGCCACAAAGCCGCTGGCCAGGCAGCCCAGATCGGCCATCAGGAATGGCAGCCAGACAAACATCGCAATCTCTTTCAGGCTGAAGTGCAGGGTTTCCACAAAGAAGATCGGCACCCAGAAATTGATGGTGCCCCAGGCCGGATCGGCCAGAAAACGTGAGAGGCCAATGCCCCAGAAATTACGCTGTTTGAGGATGGCTAATTTAGAGGTCTTCTCTTTCTGCTCGGTATGAAGGTGTTTTTCCTGACCGCCCTCAATATAGGTGCGCTCTTCCGCCGACAGCCGTTTGGCCTCTTTGGGATCTTTATAAAAGATGAGCCAGATAAAGGCCGCCACAATAGCCAGGCCACCGGCCACCAGAAACGCAAACTGCCAGCTGTGAAACAGTATGCACCAGGCGATCAGCGGCGGTGCCAGCATGGCACCAAAAGAGGTGCCCATATTAAAGACGCCAGTGGCAATGCCGCGCTCCTTAGCCGGAAACCAGGTGGCAGCGGTTTTCACCCCGGCCGGAATCGCCGAGGCTTCACTAAAGCCCATGATGGCGCGCATAAACGCCAGGCCCTGCCAGGAACCCGTCAGTGAGTGCGCTAAGGTGGCCAGCCCCCAGACGATGGCGCAGATAAAAAAGCCCAGCTTCAGGCCAATGGTATCAATGAAATAACCCATCACGGGCTGGCCGATGGTATAAGCCAGCTGAAAGGCGCTGACGACCCAGGAATATTGCTCCTTGGTAATATCCAGCTCCTTCATAATTGTCGGGGCGGCAACGCCCAACGCAGTGCGATCGAGGTAATTAATAATCGTAATAAAGCACACCAGTAATATCATGTGCCATCGGTAATGTTTGATTGTTTTCATGATTACTCCCTCATTGTTACCTTTTCCTTATGACTTTGCTAAACAAGTGACATGATTTTTAAATTAGAGGCAGGTTAATTAATTGAGTGTTAGTAAATCTCGTGATTGCACCTTGTTATTATTAGGTAAGCGATTTTGCAATAAACACGGAATTGCGTGGTGTGATGAGGCGCATTGTTTAATGCCGTGAAAATCACTTTTGGTAAATAATGTGATCAACGTAACCCACACAGGTAAAAAGATTAAATAGCGGCAAGATGGCCTGGAATCAGGTTAACACTAAGACGTTGCAGCCAAATCTTTATGCCTGAAGCCACTTGCTGGCGTGCATAAGGGCATGTCCCTTGCAGGTTGAGAGGCGAGGTGCTTTTTTATTTCGACTGATTCAGACGTGATGTTAATCACCACAGCGGGTTGGATGCCTGATGGTCAATAAGGCAGCCTGTCGTTTTTAACGTAAATAAGAACGCGCTTTTATGAGTATTTTTTAATTCAGACGCTTTTCTCTTTTGTTCGTTTACGCTGCCGGTGCGGAGCGTTTATTCCTGCTGAAAAAAAGAAATGATGGCGATGTTCAGCGTTCATGGAAATACGAGAGTGAAGGAATAGGTTGCAACTTTATAAGAGGAATCCTAAAAGGTCGTCGTTTGATGTTGAACAGGGATTCAGTATTATTTTCACCCTGTGCCACCCGCAAAGGATGTGAGATGCAAATCTGTACGATGGACTATGCTCGTCTCTCGCCAGACGGAAAAAGGGTCAAGCTTGACTGTTATGGCATCGGCTCATTTGATGTTTTGTCAGGAATTGACCGTTATCTCAATAACCCAGACTGTTCAGATAGAGAAAAGGCCGCGATCCCGCCGGGCACATACTGGATAGTCGACCGCCCGAAAGGAAGCGTGCTAAATCAACTGCGTGCAGAAGTGATTGATGCGTATCATTTGTACAGAAATCATCATTCCGAATGGTTTGGTTTATATAACGCAGAAACCATGAGTGATCATGCTTACGTCAATGGCACACGTCGGGGCAGCTTTCGGCTTCACCCATTGAACAGCGACGGCACCGGGGTTTCGTGGGGCTGCGTAACGCTGTACAGTTCATCGGATTTTCAAACCCTCAGAAATGCTTTGCTGCGGATACCTAAGATAAAAGTGCCCGGCGGGAAAGATCTGATGGCTTATGGCCGCCTTGATGTGCGCGGCATTCCAGATTTTAGTCGGTGTGGTGTGAGATGAAAATTGCGATATTTATTATTGTGTTGCTGGCGGCTTTTGTGCTGATCCCGGATAGCTGGATCAACACGTTATTCATGAGCCATATCACTATCGAAGGCGATGGCGAAGAGGCGATGAACAGCTATTCGTTTACGTTCATCGTGGTGAAGTTCGTCCTGTCTCTCGTGCTGGCTGTCCTGGCCTCGTGGGGATACCGAAAGCGAAAACGTTAGCCCGCGCTCAGGTGCCTGGCGGGGACGCACGACAGATGCTCAGCGCGATAAGCCAGGCCTTTCCTGAAGATGATCATCCGCATTCAACACGCGTTTACCGTCCACAGACCCTTTGTTTCTCGCCCTTCACGATTCACATTTTCTGCTTTTCAGCCATCACAATGCCCGCTTTGATAACGCCTTAGCGACACAACGCTTCACTTCCGTTTACTTCCGTTTTTCCCCAGGTGCTGAGATCTGCATCACTTTCACGCTGCGTGTGCTCCCTTACGCTTAACGGCCAGGCAGGAGGGGGGATGATGTTTCTGGAAGAACGACGCAATCAAATTTTGCAATGGCTGGACGAACATGAACGCGTCACCGTTAACGGGCTGGCGAGCCAGTTGCGTGTGACTCGGGAGACGATTCGCACCGATCTGCGTGCGCTGGCAGAGCAGGGGCTGGTTCAGCGCTGCTACGGCGGTGCCATAGTGCAACGCCGTAATCTGCAGGAAAAGCTCATCAGCGAAAGTGGCCATTTTGATGTTTTACTCAAGCGGTTGCAGGCGCGTAAAACCACCGTAAAGACCACCAGCAGGCAGGGAAAAGTCTGCATCCTTGGCGCATTCAATGTTGATATCGTCGCCAGGGTGGCGCGTTTTCCGCAAAGTGGTGAATCGCTGATGGCGCAAGGCAGCACACTCGGGCCCGGCGGCAAGGGGGCCAATCAGGCCATGGCCGCCAGCCGGGCCGGAGCGCGCGTCCATTTTGTTGCCAAGGTCGGAACCGATCGGTTCAGCCAGTTTGCGTTTGATCACCTTTCGTCATCGGACATTCACTCTTTCCGTTTATACCAGACGGATACCGAACCCACAGGCAGCGCCATCATTTATGTCTCGCAGGAAAACGGCGAGAACATGATTGCCATCTACCCCGGTGCCAATAAAACCCTGACGGATGCCGAAATTGCCGAGCTGACCCATGAACTCACCGATGCGGATGTGTTGTTACTGCAGCTGGAAAACAACGTCGAGGCCACGCGCAGCGCTATCCGGCTGGCACACGCACTGGGCGTCCGCATCATCATGAACCCGGCGCCGTTCTCGTCTGAGGTTGTGAACGTTCTGCCGATGATCGATGTGCTGACGCCCAACGAAACCGAGGCCTCGCGGCTCTCGGGCATTGAAATCTGTGACATGGCGAGTGCGCGTAAGGCGGCGCAGGCGATTGTGGCGCAGGGGGCGCAGCGAGTGATCATCACCATGGGCGCGCGCGGCGCGCTGCTGTTCGATGCGCCGCATTGTCACGTCATTCCCGCCTTTCCTGCGCTCAGCGTGGACACCACCGGCGCGGGCGATGCCTTTAACGGCGCGCTGGCCGCCGCGCTGGCGCAGGGGCAGCCGTTACTGCAGGCCGCCACATGGGCATCAGCCTTTGCGTCCCTGGCCGTAGAGCGGGAAGGCGCAAGCAATATGCCCAAGCGGCATCAGGTCATCACCCGACTTAACCAACGATAATCCGACGTAACGCAACAGCCGCGCGCTGGCGCTGGCAGGAGAAACCATGAAAAAGATTGAAGGTATTGTCCCCGTCATGCTGACCCCATTCACCGCAGAGAATCAGATCGATTACCCCGGCCTGTCACGCCTGATCGACTGGTATCTGGCGCAGGGCGTGGATGCGCTGTTCGCCGTGTGCCAGTCCAGCGAAATGCAGTCTCTCAGCCTGGACGAGCGCGTTGCGCTGGCGCGTTTTGTGGTGGAGAAAGTACAGGGCCGGGTGCCGGTGATTGCCTCCGGCCACATCAGCGATGGGTTAAGCGAGCAGACTCAGGAATTGCAGGCGATGGCCGGAACGGGCATTGATGCGCTGGTGCTGGTGACCAATCACCTCGATCCGCACAATCAGGGAAGCGAAACCTTTTATGCTCACCTGAATCACATTCTGGACGCGCTGCCTGCCGGGCTGCCGCTAGGGCTCTACGAGTGCCCGGCGCCGTATCGTCGTCTGCTGAGCGACGACGAGTTCAGCTTCTGTGCCAACAGCGGCCGCTTTGTGGTGCTGAAAGACGTGAGCTGCGATCTGCCCACGGTGCAACGCCGCGTCAGGCTGGCGGAAGGCACGCCGCTGGCGGTGATTAACGCCAATGCGGCCATTGCGTGGCCGGCCATTCAGGCGGGCTCGCGCGGCTTCAGCGGCGTGTTCACGAACTTTCATCCGAACCTCTACGTCTGGCTTTATCACCAGGGCGCCCAGCAGCCTGAAAAAGCCCATGAGCTGTCGCTGTTCCTGTCGCTGAGCGCCGTTACCGAAACTCTCGGCTATCCCAAAAACGCCAAAATTTATCACCAGCGCCTCGGCACCTTCGCCAGCGAGCACTGCCGCGTTAACCGGGACAACGTGCTGGAGAAGTTCTGGGGGCTTGGCGTGTTGCTTGACCAGATTCGTGATGGCAGTGCGCTGTGGCAACACCGTCTTTCATAAAAAAACCGGACACCGTCTGTTCCTGCACCGTTTTACCACAAGGGAAAACACCATGATTGTATGCGATCAACTTGACTGGGCGCGTGAGCGTCACGCGTTTCATCCCATCGTTGACCAGGCGATTCGCTGGATAGCGGCCAGCGATTTCAGCCAGATGGAAACGGGGAAATACGATTTACTGCCCGACAACCAGATGTTCTGCCTGCTTCAGGAAATGGCGACCGAGCCCGCCAGCGCCCGCCGGGCCGAATCCCATTTTCGCTATGTCGATATTCAGTACCTGCTGGCCGGACGCGAAACCATCGGCGTGACGCGTGCCCATCCGCAGCATGTGATAGCGGAAGACCGGCGGGAGGAAAATGACGTGGTGTTTTATCAGGACATCACGGATGAGTACAGCATCGCGCTGACGCCGGGGCAGTTTGCGCTGTTTTTCCCTCACGATATTCATCGCCCTGGCTGTGCGTCGCCGGTGGCGCAGACTATCCGTAAAGCGGTGATTAAAATCCATCTCGATCTGTTTGCCGGGCGGGAGGCACCATGAAACCCTCTGCGGCGATGTCAGAAACAACGTTGAGCGGGCAGGGCACGCTGAAAGGGAAGCTGCGCTGGGGCATTGTCACGCTGCTGTTGCTGGCGGCGATAGTGAATTACCTGGACCGCGCCAACCTGAGTATTGCCAACACCACCATTGCGGCGGAATTTGGCTTTTCGCAAACCGAAATGGGGTTGCTGTTGTCGGCGTTTCTCTGGCCCTATGCGCTGGCTAACCTGCCCGCAGGCTGGCTGGTGGACAAGTTAGGCCCCAAAAAGATGTTCTCCTGGGCGCTGGGGCTGTGGTCGGGCTTTACCGTGCTGACGGCGTTTGCCAACAGCTACAGCTATTTCTACGGTCTGCGTATGCTGCTGGGCGTGTCCGAATCCCCGTTCTTTACCTCGGGAATTAAAATCACCCATCGCTGGTTTGGCGACAGTGAACGCGGTTTACCCACTGCGATTATTAATACCGGTTCGCAAATTGCCAACGCCATTGCACCGCCCATTCTGACCGTGCTGTTGCTGACCTTAGGCTGGCGCGGCATGTTTGTGGCGATCGGCGTAATGGGGCTTCCCCTGCTGCTGGCGTGGTGGAAGTTTTATCGCGATCCCAATGCCCGGGAAGATGCGCTGCTGCATGCCGGACAACCCAGCGTCGCAGTGCCGCAAGAGAAGGGCAAGGTGCGCTGGCGTGCGCTGTTCCGACACAGCACCACCTGGTTTATGGTGATCGGCAACTTCTCCATTATGTTCACGATCTGGGTCTATCTGACCTGGCTGCCGGGCTATCTGGAAAAATCGCTGGGCTTTAGCCTCAAAGCCACCGGCTGGATTGCCTCCATTCCGTTTCTGGCCGGTATTCTGGGCGTGCTGGTGGGTGGGATGCTTTCAGACAACCTGGTGCGCCGGGGCGTCAGGGCCATCACCGCGCGTAAGGTGCCAATCGTATCGGGTGCGGCCCTGGCGGCCTGCTTCGTGGCGCCGATTCCGTTTGTAAACAGCACCCCGCTGGCCATTGGCCTGCTGGCGCTGGGTTATTTCTTCTCGCAGATGCCGCAGGGGGCGCTCTGGACGCTGGCCAGTGACATCGCACCGAAGTCGCAGGTGGCCTCGCTGGGCGCCATTCAGAACTTTGGCGGTTTCCTGGGGGCGGCAATGGCACCGATCGTTACCGGCATTATTCTGGATACCACCGGTAAATTCACCAATGTATTTTTGCTTGGTGCAGCGCTCCTGATGCTGGGCGCGCTGAGCTACGGCCTGTTTGTGCGTAAGCCGCTGTAGGCAGGATAGAAAGTCCAACCACGGTCCAGGGTGGCAAGGCGGCTTAATGGAAAAAGCACGCTGAGTGGTGCCGTTGGCGAGGCGTCGAGGTTGTCATAGTGTACCGCCTTGAAATCAAAGCACCTGAAGCGGCTCACCACCGCAAAAGGCACGGCCGGTTGCCTGTGACGCGGTTTCAGGATGGCAGGCCGGTCGATTGTCCTTCAAGAAAAAGATCCCTCCGGGCGAGTAAGTGTTCATCGCCCGGAAGGGGCTTTCCGCTATTCAGGTTAAACGTTTCATTTGCCGCGAGCTGAAATGCCGGATGACGCATGTTGAGCGACTGGCCTGCAAGCAATCCCCGGTTGGTACAATTGCTCCCGGGAGCATTAACACCTCCATCATCATCAAACGCTGGCACTGATATGTATCAGATCTTTCTGGGGAAAATCTCCTCGCTCAGCGCTGGCCCGACAGCGTCTGTGCTGAAAGATCGTGCCCCATTGGGCGCCCGCCGCGCAGGCTGGCTTGCCGGTCGCGTCATGCTTGCCTCTGTGATTTCGCCCCTGCCGGAGATTGTCGTTGGCCAGCACGGCAAACCGGCTTTTTCCACCGATGTGCGGCTCTGGTTTAACCTTAGCCACAGCGGCGACGATATTGCCTTGCTGCTCAGCGATGAAGGGGACGTCGGCTGCGATATTGAGGTGCTGCGTCCAAGAGCGGGCTGGCGCAGACTGGCGGAAAACCTGTTCAGCGCGCAGGAACAGGCGCAAATAGCGGCGGAAGCTCCGGATCAGCAGTTAGCGGCCTTCTGGCGCATCTGGACGTTAAAAGAGGCGATCATCAAGCAGCGTGGCGCAAGTGCCTGGCAGATGGCCTGCATCGACAGCAAGGCACCGACTACGTTGTCGGTCAGCGCGCTGCAGGTGGGCGGCCTGAGTCTGGCGGTCTGCTCGCCGACGCCGTTTGAGTTGAGCGCGACCACTCTGCGGCGGCTGGCATAAAGGGCTGGCCACACGTTCTCACCGGGCAGCCCTGATTGTTTAGTGACTCTGTTTGCTGTCGTCTTCTTTATGCTTCTTCGCCAGGTAATGGCCTGCTGCGCAACCCGCCACGGCACCGGCAACCGCATGATGTTTAAGATGACCCGCTACGCCGCCCACCAGCGCGCCTTTCAGGCAGCCTTCAGCCTGCGCCTGAGAGGTAACCGACATCAAAAGGCCCAGAGTGACCAGCAGAAAGGGAAGTTTACGCATCAATACTCAGTCCTTATCAAGGGGGAAAAGTGTTCATGCTGCGACGATAACGCGAATGCGAGGCGGGCGGATAAAAAAATGCGAGTCGTTGCGCGACTGTTGCAGAAAAAGCGACGGACTTTTCATGCCAGAGAGGGACTGAATTTTTTGAACCGCATCACACCCTGCGTTTTTCGCGTATCCCTTTGCTCTCTTCCTGAACGTAAAGATGCAATAACTACCTCGCCATACATACAACCGGAACCCACGATGAAAAAAACTTTAGCCTGTTTTTCATTCCTGGCAGGCAGCCTGCTCACGGGATATGCACCAGCACTGATTGCCGCCCCTTTGCCGTTAACGCCAGACACGAGCATCCCGGTAAGCCGCTACATTACGGCGCTGAATCCGGATCACTCCATTACCTTTCGTCTTTTTGCCCCTGCCGCGAAGCAGGTTGCCGTCGTAACCGGCGCCACGCCGCTGAGCCAGCATTCGCATGACATGAAAAAGGACAACACGGGGATCTGGTCATGGACCAGCGAGCCGATGAAGCCCAACCTGTATGAGTACTATTTTGACGTAGACGGTTTCCGCACGCCGGATACCGGCAGCCGTTTCCCGAAACCGCAGCGCCAGGTGAACACCAGTATGATTCTGGTGCCGGGCAGTATTCTGGATGAGCGCAACGTGCCGCACGGCGATGTACTGACCCTGACCTATCACTCCACCGCCCTGAAGTCTGAACGTCAGGTGTTTGTCTGGGCACCGCCGGGTTACAAGGCCGATAGCAAGCCGCTACCGGTGCTCTACTTCTACCATGGCTTTGGCGATACCGGGCTGTCGGCCATCTCTCAGCTCCGCCTGCCGCAGATCATGGATAACCTGCTGGCAGAGGGGAAAATCAAGCCGATGCTGGTGGTGGTGCCCGATACCGAAACCGACATCGTGCAGGCTATTCCCGAAAACTTCCCGCCAGCCGATCGCCGCAAGGACTTTTATCCCCTCAATGCCGCTGCTGCGGATAAAGAGTTAATGCAGGACATTATCCCGCTGGTGGAAAAACGCTTTACCGTGAGTCGCAAACCGGCTGACAGGGCGATAGCCGGGCTATCCCAGGGCGGCTATCAGGCGCTGGTGTCCGGCATGACGCACCTGAACGACTTTGCCTGGCTGGCCAGTTTTAGCGGCGTGACCACCAGTACAGTGCCTAATGAGTTCGTGACGCGTCAGCTGAGCCAGCCGCAGACCGTGAATAAACAGCTGAAAAACTTTACGCTGGTGGTGGGCGATAAAGATATCGTGACAGGCAAAGACATTGCCGGGCTGAAAACCGAACTGGAAAAGCAGGGCGTGAAGTTCCATTACACCCAGTATCCGGGGCTGGGACATGAGATGGACGTCTGGCGACCTGCGTATGTGGAGTTTGTGCAGCAGCTGTTTAAACCACAGTCGCACTAATTCTGGCTTCAACGCTGACCGCGCACAGGATGAGCAGGGCATCCTGTGTATCCTGTGCGCATTCTCCCCAACGCGGCGGGAACGCTGCTATTTCGTTGGCGGCGGATTGCGTCATATCAGCCACGCGGTAAGCGCTTACGCATCACCCGCTGCCCAAACGCATCACTGCCTTCTGCGACCCAGCCATTTGCCTGATAAAACCCCTCCGCGTTCGAGCCGGGATCGGTGGTCAGCATAATCGTCTCTGCGCCCCGATCGCTAAACCACTGGACGATCGCGTTCAGCAGGTGCGTCCCGATGCCCTGTTTTTGATATTCAGGTTTAACAAACAGTCCGCCAATTAGCGGTTCGGGCGCATAGATCCCCAATCCATAACCTGCATAATCATCCCCGACCTGGCAAATCCAGCCGCCGCCCTGACATATATCCTCCAGCGCTTGCTCACGCTGTAAATAGTGAATTTGATGCGCGTGAAGCCGGTTTTCCGTTACGGAAAAGCGTATTTCATATATTTCTTTAAGGTGCCGGGGTTCAAGTTTAAAAAAGGAAAGAGACATGGTCGTTCTGTATAACATGACGGTGAAGTTGGAACACATTATCGTCTGGACCGCGGTATTTCAAGTCGCCAATATTTGGGTTGACCTCTGTATTTCCCGGAAGCGGTTTTTAACCCGCTTTTTTTCATTTGGCTGGCATCCGGTTGTCATCGGTCTGTCAATTTCTTCTGTTTAACGCTGGCCTTAAGGCCGCCGGGACGATTGAGCCCAGCCCTGTTCCCATTTCCCCTGTACTCTGAAAGGAATTAATCGGGACACATTGCCTAACAGGGATGACCGGCGAAAAATGCGGTCCATGGAAAAATGGAGTTTTATAGTTTGCCATTCATCATTAAATAACAAGGGTTTAACGATCGATTTTTGGGATTTGATAGGTTTAATCATAGTTTAATCCGTTAAAATTCATTTGATTGATAGCTAAAGGCGATCAATAATCAATCCACTTCAACATCGTTAATCAGAGCATGGGAATGGAAATCCAGAATCTTGATAATAATAACCGTGCCTGGCGGTTCATTGCTGAACCCATCGTAAACCTGAAATCCGAACGTATTGCCGTTGAAGTCCTAACCCGATTTGCCGCACCAGGGACGCCTTTTTTTCATATAAACAGAATGAATAAAGGACAGAAAATAAAGCTCTTAAAAGAGCAACTGTTCTTAATTGATAGAAAAAGACATTTCTTTGAACGTAACCAGTTGCTGTGTTCTGTCAATGTAGATGTAGAGATGGCTTTTGCGCTGCTGGAAGAACGGGATATTTACGAGCTCGCCACAGCGCATTCTTTTCTTCGCATCGAGGTTTCAGAAGACTTTCCCAACCTGGCTGAGGGGCTTAATAATCCTCTGTTGCGAAAGTTATATAATAATTACACTTTATGGCTGGATGATTTTGGCAGTGCCTCCTCGCATTTTCCCTGTTTGCAGGAGGGATTATATGAGGCGGTTAAAATCGATAAGCACTTTTTCTGGGAACATCATAATCGTCCACTCTGGAAAGAGACGCTGACGCAAATTAAAGACTACTGCCAGTTTATCATTGTCGAAGGCGTAGAAAAGGACACCTACTTCCAGTTTGCTAAACCCCATGCTGCCGCATTTCAGGGCTATCTTTTTAAAGCCTTTTCTTTTGATGCCATTACCTGACGACGCTTTTATTCTTAACGTCGCTGCCTGCTCGTTTTGATTTATTCTGATCGTAAATTTGCTCACTGTCTTATTACTGGCTGAGAGGGTTAAAGCCTACAGGCGGTTGTTGAAGCACGCAGCGTAACGAATGCTGTTCTGGCTGGATAGCTTAACTACAAGAACAGCCCCTCCTGTGATTTACGGCAATCGCGCGGGCTGCAGCCGAACCAGCGGCGAAAGGCGCGTGAAAAAGCGCTGACTTCAGAGTAGCCCAGCAGCAGCGCCATCTCGGAAACAGAAAGATGATGCTGTTTTAGATAATGCGTGGCCATTTCTTTGCGTACGCTGTCCACCAGCGCCGAGAAGCTGGTTTGTTCATCACGTAAGCGCCGTTGCAATGACCAGGCGGATAACCCCTGTTTTTCCGCGATGATTTCCAGTGAAGGTTCGCCGTTCAGCAGTTGCAGATGAATGTCCGTTCGGGTTTGGTTAACGGTGTCCTGACGGACCACGGGCGGGCTGAGCCGACGGATGGCATCCTGCATCACCAGCAGCAGCATCGGATCATGATCCGGCATTTTCCGGTTCAGATCCGCTTTCGCGATGATCATCGAGTTAAAGGGTTGATCGAAGTAAACCGGGGCATCAAACACTTTACAGTGTTCGTGCCAGTGCTCAGGGCGCGGATGCTCAAAATGCACTTCCCGCGGCGCCCAGTGCCGACCTGCGGCATGGCGGATCAGGTTGAGGAACATGCCCAGCGTTAACTCGGCATCCTGGCGGCGCATCAGGATCACGCCATGGCGAACCTGATAATCCAGTTGCCAGCAGTCGCCGCGTTCGGTCAGCCGGATGCAGGTGTTGTGTTGATGAAAGGGAAAGGCATTGACGACGTTCCGCAGCGCCTGTTCCAGCGTGGCTGAACACAAGCCAATATAGCCGATCAGCCCCAGTGACTGGGGTCGGAACTGATGACCGTATTGCAGACCAAAGTTGTCCACGCCAGCCTGGCTTGCTGCTTCCTCCAGCACCCGGCAATAGCTGACCAGGTCCAGGCTCAGCGTTGGGCAGGCGAGCATGTCGGGATCGATCCCGCTGATCCCGAAAATGCGATCGACATCGCCGCCCTGTGCATTGATAAATTCGCCTAAGCCCGTTGCGGCGGCAGACAACACACCGCGATGGCCGCCTGCGCTGGAGATGGCCGTTAACGCGGCCTCTGGAACTCTGCTGGTCATCTTGTTTTCCGCAAAAAGTGAACGTCTCAAGGTTCTGCAAAAAACGTACCAGCTGGAAACCACGCGATAACAATCGCTTACCCGATTCGCTTTCCGTGTTGCACCGCGATCAGGCACTGCGGCGGTGCGTTAAACGCCAATCGGCAGCGCGGCACCTTCAAGATAGCGCTGACACAGCCGGACGGTGTGGCTGGCCCAGCGATCGCCCAGGCTGCGCGCCATCTCGGTCTCGCGGTGGGAAGCCACCCAGGCCGTCAACTGGATACGCCGCTGGATCAGCATGGCGGGGATCATAGCCAGTTCCCGATCGCTGATGTGTGCGACCTGTTCGTAACCGCGTAACCAGTTTTCCACCCACTGCGGCGCACTCGGATGATGCTCAACAAAACTGATGGCTGCGGCAAGATCGTGCAGGTACCAGCCCATGCCGCAGTCATCAAAGTCGATCACCCGGGTTTCGCCTTTATGCACCAGCAGGTTGGTCAGGCGCAGGTCGGCATGAATCAGCCCATAGCGTTCAGGTGACTGTCCGAAGTCCAGCATCTGGCGGCGCACGTGTTCCAGCGTTTCTTCTACCACCGCGTGTTCAGCGGTGGGTAACCCCGCAACGTCCCGCCAGTCGCCCCAGTGGCCTGCCGGAGACACCATCGTATGATGATCCCAGATGATGCGGCGAAACCCCTGCGGCTTCTGCCATTTCCGGCTGTGATGGTGCAGACGGGCAGTAATGGCACCGAGCTGACGAAACGCAGCCGGATCGACGCTGTCGGTCAGCATATCGCCCTCTATCCAGTGAAACAGCACCGCATAGCGTTCGCCGCCATCGGGCAGCGGCAGGACCTGAATGCGTTCACCCTGACGATCTTCTACGGCAGCGGGGACGCTGATGTCCGCCGCCTGAAGCGCGTCCAGCCAGAGCAGCTCACTTTCAATATCCTGCTTCGCGTGGTAATCGCCCCGATGAATGCGCAGCGCGTAGCGGCCCTGCGGCGTGCTGACAGATAACGTCGCGTTTTCTGAGCGACACAGCAGCCTGACCTCAGCCTGTGCACAGGCGGGATAGTTCACTAATGCCCGGTGGGCAAGCTGAAGGATGGTGTCGTTACTCAGCGTATCGTACTGTTTATGGCTCATGTCCGGCTCCCGGGTTTCTGCGTGTAGGGCCAGCATGGCGCTGAACCCTGCCTGCACGCTTGACCTGAAAGCAGGGGAAAATTGACTTTGGCAGGCACCTGGCAGCCAGGCCAGGGGCAAGTTGACCTTAAATCACGGCGTTCTGTTTTCTGCGGTCAAGTTTTTCCCTTCCCACTGTGTCCATCATCTACCCGACAGCTTTTGTGCAGCATTTTTCAATTAACACAGACGGGGAACGCAGTGATGAAAGAGAAACTGAAACCCACCCTGGGCACCCTGCGACTTTGGGGCATTGCCGTGGGGCTGGTGATATCGGGTGAGTATTTCGGCTGGAGCTACGGCTGGGGCGCAGCGGGCACGCTGGGCTTTCTGGTCACGACGTTTTTTGTTGCCGTCATGTATACCTGTTTTATCTTCAGCTTTACCGAACTGACAACGGCTATTCCTCAGGCGGGCGGCCCGTTCGCCTATAGCCGCCGGGCGTTCGGCGACACCGGCGGGCTGATTGCCGGAATCGCCACGCTGATTGAGTTTGTGTTTGCGCCTCCCGCTATCGCGATGGCCATTGGCGCCTATCTCAACGTACAGTTTCCTGAAATTAATCCCAAGCTTATCGCCGTGTGCGCCTATCTGGTGTTTATGGGGCTGAATATCATCGGCGTGAGCATCGCCGCGACCTTTGAACTGCTGGTTACGCTGCTTGCCGTGATTGAATTACTGGTGTTTATGGGCGTTGTGGCGCCCGGCTTTAGCCTGGCGAATTTCGTCGCGAACGGCTGGGCGGGCCAGGGAACCTTCTCGCTGGCTTCCGTGTCCGGTATGTTCGCTGCGATCCCCTTTGCCATCTGGTTTTTTCTGGCGATTGAAGGCGTCGCGATGGCGGCAGAAGAGGCAAAAGATCCCCGCCGCACCATTCCCCGCGCCTATATCAGCGGTATTTTAACGCTGGTGGTGCTGGCGATTGGCGTGATGGTGTTTGCCGGTGGAGCAGGCGACTGGCGTACGTTATCGGGCATTAACGATCCGCTGCCTCAGGCGATGAAAATGCTGGTCGGGAATGACTCGCGCTGGATGCACATGCTGGTGTGGATTGGCTTATTCGGCCTGATCGCCAGTTTTCATGGCATCATCATGGGCTATTCCCGCCAGTTCTTTGCGCTGGCCCGCGAAGGGTATCTGCCGCCCGCCCTGGCGAAGCTTTCACGCTTTAACACACCGCACCGCGCCATTCTGGCCGGTGGCGTAGTGGGCATTCTGGCCATTTTCTCTGACGGGATCAGCTTTCAGGGCATGAGCCTGACCGCCGCCATGATCACGATGTCGGTGTTTGGCGCCATTGTGATGTACATCATGAGCATGCTGAGCCTGTTTAAGCTGCGTCGTACCGCTCCCACGCTGGAGCGCAGTTACCGTGCGCCGGGTTATCCGGTGATCCCTGCCATTGCCCTGTGCGGATCGCTGATCTGCCTGGCGGCGATGCTGTGGTTTAACCCGGAGATTGGCGCGCTGTTTATGGCCTTTATGGTCGTGGGTTACCTCTATTTCCTGACGACCCAGTCCCGGCGCGGCACGATCGCGCAAACCTCTGTCGCGGCGGAGATCGACTAACGCAGACAGACGCTGCCGCGCACTGATGTACGGCAGCGACAGTATTGAATCCGAGGAGTGATGATGACGGTACGTTCAACCATTATGGATACCAACAGCTTTCGTGCAGAAAACGCGGAAGCGCTGGCCCCGGCGATTCGCCAGTTAACCGACAAACGCAGCAAGGTGCTGGGCGAGTCATATCGGCTGTTTTACCGTAACCCCGTGCATCTGGTGCGCGGGCAGGGGCAGTATCTCTGGGATCAGGCGGGCAAACAGTACCTGGATATGTATAACAACGTCGCCAGCATCGGCCACTGTCATCCGGCGGTCGTGGAAGCCGTGCACCAGCAGATGATGCGGCTGAATACGCACACCCGTTATCTGCATGAGTCTATTCTGGACTACAGCGAGCGCATTTTGGCAACGATGCCGGCGGCCATCGATCGGGCCATGTACATGTGCACAGGGTCCGAGGCAAACGATCTGGCGATTCGTATGGCGCATGCGTGGAGCGGCGGCACGGGCATTATCGTTTCGAAAGAGGCCTACCACGGCACCAGCGCGCTGACGTCCGGCGTATCACCGGCACTGGGCAGCGGCCAGCCGCTGTCATCGCATACCCGGCTGGTGGCATCGCCAGATTTTTACCGCATTCAGCCCGCCGATCAGGGTGCCTGGTTTGCCCACGAAATTCAGAAACAGATCGATGATATGGCCGCGCACGGCATTAAGTTTGCGGGCTTTCTGGCGGATTCCATTTTCTCTTCGGACGGCGTATTGCCCGGCCAGCCGGGCTTTTTAAAGCAGGCGATCGACGTCGTCCATCAAAACGGCGGAATTTTTATTGCCGATGAAGTTCAGCCCGGCTTTGCCCGTACAGGGGAATCATTCTGGGGATTTGCGCGCCACGGTGTGGTGCCCGACGTGGTGACCACGGGTAAACCGATGGGCAACGGTATTCCCGTATCCGGTCTGATGGCGAAAGCCCCGGTTATGGCGGCCTTCAGTGACTCGCTCCCGTATTTTAATACCTTTGGTGGCAATCCGGTGTCGATGGCGGCGGCGCACGCGGTGATGGATGTGATCGAGCAGGAATCGCTTCAGGCGCACAGCCTGAAAACCGGGCAAGCTTTGTTAGCGGCCCTGCAGTCCCTTCAGGATACCTATGCCTGCGTAGGCGACGTGCGCGGCGCTGGCCTGTTTATTGGCTTTGAGCTGGTCACGGACAGAGAGACGAAGCAGCCTGACAAACGGCTGGCGCTCGATTTGGTCGAGGCGCTGCGCGAAGAGTGTGTGCTGACGTCTGTCGCCGGACCTTACGGCAACGTGCTGAAGATTCGGCCGCCGCTGTGCTTCCAGACGCATGATATCGACTGGGTAGTCAGCGCGATGGATCGCTGCCTGAAAAAACTGCAGGGATAGGCCGCTGCCGGGCACAGGACAGGGCGGTAACGGGATGATTTTGCTGAATGCTGCACGCGTCGCATAACGCCCGTCATCACTGCACGGATAAAGCCCGACGTCAGCCGGGCTGGCGATATCCGTAAAACCTGATGCCAGGGATTGGCACGGCAGAATTACAAGGGGAGTTCGTGGCTGTCGCCGGAAATTGTCCAGCTGTCAGGATCCAGTAACCGCCCCTGCCCGAAAACACAGCCGTTTGGCTGGAAAAACACCTCGCCATATTGCGGATCGTTGACGTAAAAGGTGCCGTCTTCGCGCCGCTCAACGGTGAGCTGTGCAAATCGCGCCTCAAAATCCGCCAGGTTATCCAGCCGCGGATCGTCATTCAGGCGAATCAGCCAGCAGGTTTCCTGCCCCGGCAAGCGGACTTCACAGTGCTGTGTCGGGCCATGAGCGACCCGCTGGAACGCGCGGTTGCCGGAGATCTGTACCATACCTTTACCACTGCGCAGCAGAATGCGTTTATCGTAGCAACGCACGTCATCAAAATAGCGCTGCGGCAGCCAGGCGTGAGAAAAATCAGGCTGCCCTTCATGAACACGAAACAGAACGATCGCCAGGCCGCGATACTGCTGCACGCGCGGTAGCGTGCCACATCCTCCCCAGTAGGAAGGCCGCCCGAAGCCACTGTGCAGGCGTTCACCCGGATGGTTGATCCAGATCTGCGCCTCCGGCGTCTCGCCGATCCTCAGATGAATCGGGGTTTCCTGATAGCCCCATTCGCCCCAGCGGTATCCGGCAAGGGAACCCATTGCCACGTCGCGGGTTTTATAGTGGTAAAGGCGCGCAATGCGGTTAAGCCCCTGAGCGAAATACCATTCCAGCGCGCTGTCACCTTGCCATACCGCCACCTTTGCCAGTTCAGGTGAGAGCGTCAGTTTGCCCTGCTTTAACAGTAGCGCCAGCTGCGGTAAGGCATGAAAGCGACAGCCAACGTTGCCTTTGCCCCACAACAGGCGCGAGATAGCGGACAGCTCCAGCGAGCGACCTGCGCGCAGCGTATGCTCGTATGAACGACCTTGCGATGCGGTGAGCATGCCCTGATGGCTGGATCGTGCAATCTGCTCCAGCAGGCGGAGGATAGCGCGCTGGCTGCGGGCAACGATTTCGGCATCCGGTGCCAGGGCGGCGAGGGCGGTTAATCCCTTGAGATCGATAGGGAAGTAAGGCGCGGAATTCCATTCGGCCATCTCGCATTGTTCAAAGTGATCCAGCCATGCCAGCACGCGCTGACGGCCTGCCTCTGCCTGATCGCCGCCCAGGCGGCCGGATCGTACAAAGGTTTTATCCGGAAAGGTGCTTCCCGCCAGGTAGGCGGCGGTATGAAACAACAGCGCATGGTTTTCAGAAAAATACCACTGCACGTCATTTCCCGGCTCATCCATCCAGTAACGAAAGGCTAAAATCGCCCGATCCATTTTCTCGCGAACGGGAGCGGCAATGCGATCCGCCCACTGGATCCGACACCACAGCAGCGGTACAAGCGTAAAGTCGGCGCAGTCATGGCAATCTTCAACCGGTGTTAAAACGCCCTCCAGCATGTTCTGGGTTTCGGTGTCATCCATCCCGCAGGCTAGCCGGGCCAGCGCTTTTACGCTGCTGTATTCGCCGTGCAGGGCAACATGCATTAGCGCTTCGTCTGCACGCGCGTCTGCCGTTTTCGGCACCTGCGCCTGTTGCTCTGCATGGCAGATCTCCACGCCCAGGGTGCGCCTGATATGAAAGTTGTCTTTTTCCATGCTGATAACGAAATGACGAAAATCAGCCGGCAACGCGTCGCTTTCGGCAATCTCTGCCACCGTTTCGCCTTGATGTAAAACCGCGTTGATCAGTACGGGCTGGTCTAGCGAAATAAAGTCGCCCTGCACGCGGATATTCAGGTTCAGCGTTTCCGGGGCTGGGATTGGGAAGCACAGGCGAACGGTGCCGCCTGTGTAGGTCGGCTGTTCAAACGCCATGCCTTCGAGCAGGGCTTCCATTTGCCGCACCCGATCTGCCTCAATCGGTGTTGCCAGTGCCACCTGCAGCGGCGCACCTTCAACATAGTCCAGTTGAAAAAAGAAGCGCACATCGCGTTCGGCCAGGTCATCGAACCAGACCGCGATAGCGTTCACCCCGGCATCCAGCATGAGCGCGAACTCAACGGTGCTTTCCAGATTACGCTGATAGTCTGCCTGCCATGCCACATCACCGCCGTTCAGCGTAATACAGGCGGCACCGCAGGTGGTCAGCCGAAAACGGTACAGGCCACGTTGTTCCGCAACAAGGCAGGTTTCTGCCTGAGCGCCGATGCGCGTGGCCCGGAACCAGAAACCTGATAAATCGACCCGATCGGAACCAAAAGGGAACCACCAGTTTTTCAGGGTAGTATCGCCGAAAGGAGTGGGCTTTTTTCCGGCATAGTGTTGCTGAAACTGCGTACGACAGGGATAGGTATGGGGAATAAAGTTTTTATGTTGGCTCAGAAAGAAAAACGGATCCATTTCACCGGACATCGGCGCATTGGGCACATCATAGCGCTGTGAAGAAATCGCGGATAACTGCCAGTAGCGAACGGCTTCATTCTGGTTAAGGGGGAAGTAACAATAATGGTTCTGGTCCATGATGATATTCTCCTGGTGTCGACGTCCTGTTATTTTTTTAAATGTCTTAACCCTTCGGTCAGGCATAAAATAGCCAGCGCCTGGCCATAACCGGTTGGCTGTAGCGGAATGTCTTTATAGAACTGCAGGGTTCTTCCCATGCGTGTGCCATAAGAGACGTTGTGGACTGTGCCGCTGCTGTCAATATTTCGCCGTACCGCGCCCAGGGCTTGTAAACCTGCCTGCAACCAACGTTCATCGCCATAGCCAAGACGAACGCCTTTTAATAAGCCATAGCCAAATCCGGCGGTAGCCGATATTTCTTCATAGCTGTCTGGATGGTCGAGCAGCGTGTGCCATGCACCGCTCTCAGATTGCAGCGTGATTAATGAATTAATTTGCGTTTTCAGGCATTCGAGTAAATAGTCACGGACGCCGCCGCGAAGCTGGGTCAGTTCCAGAAACTCAATAATGCCGACAGTTATCCAGGCATTTCCCCGCGCCCAGCGGGCCTGAGCAAAATGGCTCTTCTCGGCAAAGCTCCAGCCGTGAAACCATAAACCGGTCTGCGGATCGTTAAGATAACGGGCATGCAGTAAAAACTGGCGTACGGCCTCATCGACCAGCGCCTGTCGTCCGGAAGCTACACCGTAATGGCCGAGAAACAGCACCACCATAAACAGCGTGTCATCCCATATCTCCATGGGGTTAATGCCGTCGGACACCACGTGCTGGAAGCCTTGTTCCGGGGTGCGCGGCAGTTCTGTCATCACCCTGTCGGCCCAGCTATCCAGCACCGCTTGATAATGTGGTGCCCGGTTATGTGCCCACAGCAGGGATAACGGCAGCATGGGGGCGGTGGTATTAATATTTAACGGGGGCAGGCCTTTTTTAATATTTTGCTGAAACCAGTTTTCAATGATTTGGTAAATATCGTCGCGACGGGTCAACTCCCATAATCTCACCAGACCGAACAGGCCAACGCCCTGCGGCCATTCCCAGTGAGCAAATGAGATGTAATCCCCCGCTGTGCCATCTATATTGGGTTCGTTAAATTTGCCTTCGTCTTTTAGCTGTGTAAATCCATTCAGTAACAGATCAAGTTGGCGGGCTGTTGATAATAATTCCATTATATTTCCCTCAATGCTGTATAAATCCTTACTCGTTTTTTATATTTCTGTGATTATTCACTGTAACCTTGACGTCCTTATTCGCCTCGACAGGCGGGAGTAACGGTTATCCATAGGTTTCTCTGGGAAATGAAATCCCATGACGTCATCATTATCGGCTGGCCTCAAGAAGCCAGTTTTACATTAACCAGATATATTGACTTATTCATACGGTTGGCGTTCAGGGTCACTATTGTGGCCTCAATCATTATTCTTTCTCATAAGAGAGTAAAACCGGCTTTAATGATGCGATTGCCTGCCTGATTAATCGGGCTGCCTGCCATCATTATTCACGCATAACGACAGGCTCGCCCGGGCAGACGTAAAGGCTTAATGCTCAGCCTTAACGCGAGAGCCAGCCGCCATCGACGGCAATCGTATAGCCATTCATATAGTCAGAAGCCCGTGAGGCAAGAAATACCACCGGCCCCATCAGGTCCTCTGGTTTTCCCCAGCGACCGGCGGGAATGCGATCGAGGATTTCGGCACTTCGCTTTGCATCAGCGCGCAGTTGCTGTGTGTTATCGGTTGCCATATAGCCCGGGGCAATTGCGTTGACATTAATACGGTGCTTCGCCCACTCGTTGGCCAGCAAGCGGGTTATGCCCATTACGCCACTTTTAGACGCGGTGTAAGAAGGCACGCGGATCCCGCCCTGAAAAGAGAGCATTGAGGCGATGTTGATGATCTTGCCCCCATTCCCTTGGGCAATAAAATGTCGGGCGGCGGCCTGCGACATAAAGAACAGGCTCTTGATATTCAGATCCATCACATCATCCCAGTCCTGTTCGCTGAAGTTGATGGCATCCTCACGGCGAATCATGCCCGCGTTATTCACCAGAATATCAATGCGGTCAAAGTAGGCGATGGCGCTGTCCAGCAGGGCAGGAATAGCATCAATGTTACGCAAATCAGCTTTCAGGCTAAGGAAGCGACGTCCCAGCGCGGTCACCTGTTTAATCGTTTCGTCGGGTTCAACCTGATTAATACCAACAATATTGCAACCGGCTTCAGCCAGTCCCAATGCCATAGCCTGACCCAGGCCGGTATTGCAGCCCGAAACCACCGCGATTTTGTCTTGAAGAGAAAACGCATTCAGTATCATGTGGACTCCTTATTCACGCGCTACCTGCTTCTGACAGGCGGCGCATTGGTGAGGATTAGCGCAGATCCTTGACCGATACGTGGTCCATATCATCAAACACCTGGTTTTCACCGACTGTTCCCCAGATAAAGGTATAGGCTTTCGTACCGACACCTGAATGGATCGACCAGGCCGGTGAAATGACGGCCTGCTCGTTGTGAACCAGAAGATGACGCGTTTCCTGCGGCTCACCCATCATATGAAAAACGCAGGCATCATCATCCATATCGAAATAGAGATAGACTTCCATACGGCGTTCGTGGGTATGACACGGCATGGTATTCCAGAGGTTGCCGGGTTCAAGCTGCGTTAACCCCATACTGAGCTGGCAGGTTTCCAGGACGTCAGGAACCAGATACTTGTTGATCGTGCGGCGATTGCTCGTGAGGTTATCGCCGAGCGTGACGGCAGCGGCATCGCCAGCCGTCACTTTGCGGATGGGCAATGTTTTATGCGCCGGTGCGCAGTTGTAATAAAACTTCGCGGGGCGATGTGGGGCCAGGCTGCTGAACAGGACTTCTCGGGCACCTTTGCCGATATACAGCGCTTCACGATGACCGATCTCATAGTCTTCGCCATCAATGGTGACCTGACCGGGCCCGCCGATATTAATCATGCCGAGTTCGCGACGCTCCAGAAAATAGCTGACGCCAAGTTGCTTACCCACATCGTTACCTATCGCGACAGCCTGGCCGACCGGCATCACGCCGCCAACAATGATACGGTCGATATGGCTGTACACCATGGTGAACTCATCGGGCACAAAGATCTTCTCAATCAAGAATTCATCGCGTAATCCTTGTGTATCCAGCGCGTTGGCGTGGGCGCTATGAATGCTTTGTCTGACTTCCACGTTAACCTCCCGTTAGTGGTGCAAGTAAATTTATTCAGTAATGAATTAAAGCAGCATGAATTCATTTTTGTGCATCCTATTCGGCAAAAAATCTCTTTTCAATTAAAATTGAAACAATGTTTTATTTTTAAATTGAATTGGTGAGATGGCTCTGGTTTTTTTTATGGGATGTGAGGTGTTCATGTAATTTAATTTGTTAATTATAAAGTGAAATGCATGTGAGCTTTATTAATTTATGATTTTTATCAGTTGTTTTAATATTTATATTATTAGATGGTTGTTAATGTTGATTTGTTTTTGTTAATACTTCTTGAGGAGTTTCTTGATACTTTTAAAGTGACATTGATTTACCAAATTTTGAAAGAATTTATAATCTTAATAACACGTTCGTTATAAATAGTATTATGTAAAGATTTTATAGTCAGAAAATATATTTAACGCTCAGGGTTTATACTTTTGACGATACAGCTTTTTACGCCAGGCGCGTGCAAACAAATAATATGCAACAGATTTGTAAAACATCCTGCTATTAAGGGATCTAATGCAAAAAATAATGAGGAGCATGCTGATAACAGAAGAGCTAATTAGCCATGCACTGTGCATTCGGGCCTGATAAATTGCGACTATATCAAATATAAAATTGAGGCTTGCCAGTGTTGTTGTAAAAACATAAATAGCAAGGTATATCTTTATAGCGTGATAGAAGCCCCTGACTATGGAAAATGCAGAGATGTAGACGAACAGGCAATAAATAATCGAAGTGATAAATACGCCTGTCAATGTAGGATATTTAGGCCAATTGAAGTTATCGATCATTTTAATGCCTAATGGCATCAGAGACATCGCACAAGAAAACAGTGAGCATATTAGACTTGAGCTTAAAGGGATACCCATAATATGCCATCCAATTGGCACTTCCATCTTATCTGTCATCTCATCTTTAATGGATTCAAGTTGTTCATCATTAGCTTTACTAATTTGTGCAGTGACCTTTTTGCTAAGCTCTAATGAACTTTTCAGATTATAAAACATGATTATCAAAAACTTCCTTGGTTTTTTATCAATACAGGATGTGTTTATTTAATAAAATAGGGTCACCATGTTTTTAATTTTTAAGTATGCTTCAACGGAAAAGCCTCGAAGCGAGGCTATAAATTCCTCTCTTTTAGAGATGTGGTTTTTCTCTTTGCATTTCAATTTGTTTACGCCAAGCGCGATTATGCAAGCAGTAAGCAATCATACGATAAAAAACTAAACTATTAATACACATAAAACTTAGTATTATCAGAATGACGCCAATGATTGAAACTATTAAGTGTGTGGTTTTTATGTCTGCACCAAGTAATGTTCCTAATATCGTATATATTAGGAAGGATATTGCTAATGTAGCAGTGCTAAAGGCTATGTAAACATAGCTTTTTAGCGCAAGATATTGCCCTTTACCAACGACCGCCATTAATGGAATGATAATAATGCAACCCACTAAGTCCGTGATCATAGCGCCGATGAAAAAAGCGTTTTTTGACCAGTCCATCCATTTTGAAATTCCATGCCAAATAGAAATTTGAGGCAGAGAGAAACTAACTATTGTGAGTATTGCGCTTATTATTAGAGGAATGCCCATAGTATGCCATCCAATAGAAGCATCCATCTCATTCATCATCTCATCCTTAACGGATTCAAGTTGTTCATCATTCCCCTTTACGATTTTCGCACTAAATTTTTCGCTGAGCGCTAATGCATTTTTTAGATGTTTAAACATGATAATGAGCCTGCCATGCGCGTTTTTATTAAAAAATTTAGTGCTGATTTCATCCACTAATATCAGGTCAATATGCGGTAGTATTGTAACTGATTTTTAATTAAACAGCCCCGAAACGAGGCCATAAATATTGAATTTCCAGTTCTGAAAATTCCTTATTTTACGAGGCGTGATTTTTTCTTTGTCCTTCAATTTGCTTGCGCCATGCACGATTATGCAAGCAGTAAGCAATCATGCGATAAAACATGTCAGTATCCAGACACTTCCAGGAAAGACAGGCAGCAAACAGTCCCGGAAATGAAAGTCCAAACAGTAACGCATGCACGCCTGAGCCTGTCAGCCATGAAAAGAAACAGTAACAGACAAAGAACAAAGAGAATAAAGTTGTTATCGCAAGGACAAGTAGATGAAATCTTAAAAAAACATAACTGCCTTTCGAGATAAATAACAATGACAGGACAACAAGGAAAGCATAAAAAAAAGCGGCAACCATAATGCCAATCATTAAGGCATATTTTGGCCAGCCCATTAGCGTATATATGCCTTGCCATAAAGACGTCTGAGGAATGACAAAACTGAATATAGCCAGAAAACAGCTTGCGACAAGCGGAAGTCCCATGGTATGCCAACCGACAGGTTCTTCCATTTCATCAATCATTTCATCCTTTACCTTTTCCAGTTTGGCAATGTCAAATGTATCAATTTTTTTGCTATAACTTTTACTTAAGGTAAGTGTTTTTTTTAGTTTTTTTAGCATGTATATCAATTAATTCCTGTAGCGTTAAATGACTGGAGTAATCCTATAATATACTTTCCTGATTGTGATACAGTCTGTGGATTACGAATAGTACCCGTCAAAGCACTGCCAGCGAATGCAGAGGTGTTAATAATTGCGTTAGCTAGCTCTTTTTGTAGTGATTTCTGCAACGCCTCTGTTGGAAAGCGCTTTGGATAGCCACCCATATGCATAATCGCTTTTATGCCGGAATTTGAGATACCTGGGTTTTGAATTCGAATGATCTCTTGAGTGATCCGCTTCCTTTCTGCTCTGCTCAACGTTTTTAACCACTCAATTGCGCGCGCGGAAGAAGCGCCTCGCATCAGTTTGTAAGTATCAAATATGCCTTTGAGTCCTGCACCAGCGCCTGCCAAAGAAATAAGATCCAAAGCGGTACAGGTCGCTGTGTACCAACCCTGACTATCTATCCAGTTGACGCTTTCTTCATGGCCTGCACTGATTAACAGTAATCGGGCGCCGCCATTGATGCACTGACCTACAGTCGCAAATGTTCCGGCTGCGATTATCCCAGCAACAACGCCTGTTGCGCCTGCTGTCAATGGCACCGTACTTCCTGCTGCGATCGCGAGAAATGCAGTAGCTACAGCAGCCCCGCATGAAAACGCAGTGGACGTTATTTCATTCGCAAGAGAGGGCTTGCTCAATGTGTCGGTGATGGATTTGGCTGCCGTCTGAGATGTCACAGTCGGAACCTTCGTAATCACCACATGACTTACATTACTTTGGTTCGACGAAGCGTAGCGACGCGAAGGGCGAACAAGCCATTGTTCGCGGCCATCGGAATAGATGATGCCCACCTGACTGAAATCCCGCGTGCAATCCAGACGATTGGCCAAAGCGGTGAAATCAATGTCATCTGCGGACACCATGCCCAGTCGTCGCGCGATATTGTAGTCAGGAAGATTGTTTGAAGACTGTCCTGGTAAGGCCATTAGCTCACTCCTTGCTGATGAAAACCGGATTGCGAAGCGTCAAGGGTAAAGCGCAGCGGAAACGAATTAATTAAGAATAGTCTTAATGATCCATTAGAGCCATCAATGTGTTACTGCCCCCGTCCTTGTCAGTCATCCCTTTGTCAGAAGTCTGTTGCTTATCAAGTGATTAATCCGGCTTTACATTTCATGACAATCCAGCATGTCCAGGAGGCGACTTGTTTACAGGGCGCTCGGTTAAACGCCTTTTTTCAGCCAAACGGGTCAAACTCGGCCTACATAATATGTTGCTTTAATGTGGCAGAAAGGTTTAAAACTATTGTGCAGGAATTGATCAAATGCTTGAGTTTTTTTAACCTCTCCTTTTACTATGTTTGGGATAAACAAAATCATGAAAAACAGGGTACTTGTTGCTTTTTCTCTGCTTGCGCTGAGTGGCTGTAGCACGATGTCATCTAATGAAGCCATTCCTCCCCTTCAGGCTGAGACTGCAAAAATGCTGGGTCTGAGCTCTTCCGATGAAATCACTGTAACTAATGTATCCGCGACTAAACCAGATACCTTGGGCTCTCAAATGCTCTCTTATCGCGCCACTACAGATAAAGGTCGCATTTTTGACTGTCAGTCTCAGATGATCCCCGGGATCCTGGGGCAGGAACCCGTTGTTACCGTGCCAAAATGTACACCCGTCAAAGTACATAACTAAAAAGCGTTTCCCTGTCTGTCCGTCGGACAGGGAATATCCGTTTTATATCCAGCGTTATTTCAAGAAAGCCTTTATCTCGTTGCGTCCTGCCTTTAAAGCGGGTTCTTTTCATCAGGTTTACACATCGTAACGTTTAAGACTCGGTCTTCATTTGAACATCAATGTGGAAATCGCCTGCATTACTTGAGCGGGAAGTTTATGGCCTCCAGTGTTGTCATCCCGTCGCAAGGCGTGGATCTTACAAAAGTGAACAGGCCTCATTTTTTAAGGTAAGATTTTAAGCCTGATTTAGCGCCATATTTATCAACACGCAGGCAAGCAATCTCTGCTTCAATTTTTCTAATATTTTATGTCGGCACCTCCCTGATTGTTATCACCTGAATAAGGCCTGACGCGGCATTCATCCATCAGGGGTGATGTAGCAGGATATGATGAATCCTCGGGTGTCATTAACACTCTTGTAACGGGTTAATCATAGTGATAAAGCTAATCTGTGATTCACTAACCATCTGGGGTTTGAAGCGTCCTGACGACATTGGAGATCCGGTTTTTCATGGGAAATTAATGCATTTCAGGATGGGCGATAAGCGCCCAGTATTGCTTTCACAAAAAATTAATAAAAACCCGGTCATCAGGTGAGCATACGTTTAACAATCCTGCCTGATAATCCCTCACCTGAAATAATTCAGTCGCTCCCGTGATGAAAAGAAGAGAGGGTTCATGAACTTCCGATTCACCATGCTGGCGGCCAACAGACGGTTATTGCCTAACGTCTGGGATGCCGTGGCTTTTCCCTTGATCATTTGTCTGATTGCTATGGTCGCGGTCGGCTTTCATCAAACGTTGATGCCGATAGACAGTTTAAAAACCCAGGCTATCTCGCTCGATCCCACTAATCTGCCGGAATATGCCATGCGCACCACGCTGCGCATGCTGGTGGCAATGCTGGCTTCCCTGGTGTTCAGCCTGATTTACGGCACGCTGGCCGCCAAAAGCCGCCGTGCTGAAAAGGTGCTGGTGCCAATTCTGGATATCCTGCAGTCCGTGCCGGTGCTGGGATACATCTCCTTTACCGTCACCTTCTTTATTGCGCTTTTTCCGGGGCAGGTGCTGGGCGTAGAACTGGCGGCCATCTTTGCCCTGTTCACCAGCCAGGCGTGGAACATGACCTTTAGCTTCTATCAGTCGCTGCGCACCGTGCCAGCCGATTTGGTGGAAGTGTCGCGCGGATTTCATCTGACCGGATGGCAACGTTTCTGGAAGCTGGATGCGCCTTTTGCTGTGCCGGGGCTGGTATGGAACATGATGATGTCGATGTCAGGCGGCTGGTTCTTTATTGTCGCCTCTGAAGCGATCACGGTCGGCAATAACACCTTTACCTTGCCCGGTGTCGGTGGCTATCTGGCGCAGGCTATTCTGCATAAAGATATCCACGCGGTAGGCTGGGTGTTACTCACCATGGTGATTGTGATTCTGGCTTACGACCAGTTGCTGTTCAGACCGCTGGTCGCCTGGGCAGATAAGTTCCGCATGGAAAACACCCGCTCAGGAAATGCGCCAACCTCCTGGGTGCGCGATTTAATGCGTCGAACCCGTCTGATTCATCAGATCTTCACGCCGTTACGGCTGCTGCTGTCAGCGCTGGCGCGTATCTCATGGCGCTGGCCGACAGCGGCACCCGTGCGTTTCGAGAACAATACTCGCCGTGCTTCAAGGCTGGGTGACATTGTCTGGGGCGCGTTCGTCATTTTACTGACCCTCTATGTGGTTTACCGGGTCATTACTTACGTTCAGATCGGCGTGACGCTGGATGAGGTGAAACACGTTTTCACGCTGGGGCTGATTACCTTATTGCGCGTGACGGTGCTGATTCTGATTTCGTCGCTGATATGGGTGCCGTTAGGCGTAATGATTGGCCTGCGGCCTGCTCTGGCGGGCAAGATTCAGCCCGTGGCTCAGTTTCTGGCAGCCTTCCCGGCAAACCTGATGTTCCCAGTTTTCGTGATTATGATTGTGCATTTTCATCTTAATCCCGATATCTGGCTGTCACCGCTCATTGTGCTTGGCACCCAGTGGTACATTCTGTTTAACGTTGTGGCAGGGACTACTGCGTTTCCGAATGACTACAAAGAGGCCGCAGCGAACTTTCATATCCGTGGCTGGCAATGGTGGCGCCAGGTGATGTTGCCCGGCATTTTTCCTTATTACATTACGGGCGCGATTACCGCTTCCGGAGGCGCGTGGAACGCCAGCATCGTGTCTGAATTTGTGCAGTGGGGGAATACGCAGGTCACGGCGCACGGTTTAGGTGCCTACATCGCACAAACCACCGCCGCCGGGGATTTCCCCAAAATCATTCTTGGTATCGCGGTGATGTCGCTGTTTGTCACCCTGTTCAACCGTCTGTTGTGGCGACCGCTGTACGTGTACGCCGAATCAAAATTCCGTGCCAATTAAGGGACACCTGATGTTAAATAATCCACCCACACTGAACCCAGACGTGTCGAACAGGAAACCAGAAGGGCGCAAAGCGGTCCTGACGGTGAAAGACATTAAGCACGGTTATGATAAAACGCATGGTGAAGTACTGATTCTGGATGACGTTAATCTCACCCTGCAGGAAGGGGAAATTGTCGGCCTGCTGGGCCGCTCAGGCTCAGGGAAATCCACGTTGTTACGCATCATTTCTGGCCTGATCACGCCAGGTTCGGGCGCGGTCGAGTATCTGGGCAAGCCGCTTAACGGGCCGGCCAAAGGCGTGGCGATGGTGTTCCAGACCTTTGCGCTGTTTCCCTGGCTGACGGTACTGCAAAACGTGGAAGCTGGCCTGGAGGCGCTGGGCGTGGAAAAAGCGGAGCGCAGAAAACGCGCCCTGGCAGCCATCGACCTGATCGGCCTGGACGGTTTTGAAAACGCCTACCCACGCGAGCTGTCAGGCGGAATGCGTCAGCGTGTCGGTTTTGCTCGCGCGCTGGTGGTTGATCCCACTCTCTTATTAATGGATGAGCCTTTCTCTGCACTGGACGTATTAACCGCCGAAACGCTGCGTACGGATTTACTCGATTTGTGGAACGAAGGGCAGATGCCGATGAAGTCGGTGCTGATTGTCACTCACAATATCGAAGAGGCCGTGTTTATGTGCGACCGCATTCTGGTGCTGTCGTCGAATCCTGGACGCGTGGTGGCTGAAATCAAAGTGCCCTTTGGCCATCCTCGCAATCGCCTTGATCCCGCATTCCGTCGTCTGGTTGATGATGTGTACACGCAGATGACCGCCAGGCCAACCAGCGATAATGTGAAAAAGAGCCTCAGGCTGGGCACGCACCTGCCGCAGGTATCAACTAACCTGATGGCCGGCCTGATTGAAACCCTGGCGGCCGCGCCCTATCACGGTCGTGCAGACATGCCGGATGTTGCGCGTTCGCTGCATCTGGAGGTCGATGAGCTGTTCCCGATAGCCGAAGTGCTACAGTCACTGGGCTTTGCCGACGTCAGGGAAGGGGATATTTTCCTGACGCCACCTGCCCGGGTTTTTGCCGAATCGGATACCCAGCAGCGCAAAGTCATGTTTGCCGATCATCTGCTGCGCTATGTGCCGCTGGCCGCCTTGATTAAAACCGTGCTGGATGAACGTCCCGGTCATCGTGCGCCACGCATGCGTTTCGAGCAGGAGCTGGAAGACTCACTGGCTGACAGCGCCGCCAAAGAGACGCTGGACAGCGTGATCAACTGGGGCCGCTATGCAGAGATCTTCTCTTATAACGATCAGACCGAATATTTTAGTCTGGAAGACGTTGAGTTTTAATTCTGCTCGCTCAGCAAAAGGTTGCGTTATCCCTTACACCATCCCGTTACTCTGCACGGGATGGTGCCTGAAAGATTCTCAAGGCAATAATCCTTTCTGAAAGATAAATAAACGCGGTTTACACTGTTCTTATTCCGCAGAGGTAAATGGTTTATTGTGGTATTTGATGACTATAATTCATTGCCTGCACATTGAAAGCCAGTTGTTTAACTGGCTTGTTCGTGTTTTTTTCTCTTATTATTTTGGGGTGAATTGATTATTGGTGAATATTTAATTCTGTTTTATTTATTAATTTTATGGTTTCTGAAAATTAAGTGGCGGTAATTTATTATTTATTAATATTTCGTGATCTCATTAATGTTTGTGAGTTGGGCGATGGTTAAACAATTAGGATTAGGTTCTTTTAGAACCAGAGGAGTAAGACTGTTTTCATGCCCTAATGAAATGAAGGTTTAGACATGAAAGAAGACAAGGTTTTAATATTACGTACCTGTGCTAATAATATGGCCGATCACGGCGGAATCATCTGGCCGTTAAGCGGTATCGTAGAGTGTAAATACTGGAAGCCGGTTAAAGGCTTTGAGAACGGACTAACGGGGCTAATCTGGGGAAAAGGATCGGATTCACCGCTGAGCCTGCACGCTGATGCCAGGTGGGTTGTCGCTGAAGTGGATGCCGATGAGTGTATCGCTATTGAAACTCATGGCTGGATTAAATTTCCCCGTGCTGAGGTTCTTCACGTTGGAACGAAAACCAGTGCGATGCAATTTATCCTGCACCATCGGGCTGATTACGTTGCCTGTACGGAAATGCAGGCCGGGCCTGGAGCGCCTGATGTCACTTCAGAGGTAAAGGCAGGCAATCGATCGCTGCCTGTAACAGATGATATTGATGCGACCATCGAATCAGGCAGTACGCAGCCGACACAAACGATTGAAATCGCAACCTATGGCAGTACGCTCAGCGGCACGCATCAGAGTCAGCTGATTGCCGGATATGGCAGTACTGAGACGGCGGGTGATAGCAGCACATTAATTGCCGGTTATGGTAGCACCGGTACAGCGGGATCAGACAGCACATTAGTCGCGGGCTACGGCAGTACCCAAACCGCAGGTGAAGAGAGCAGCCAGATGGCGGGTTACGGCAGCACGCAGACCGGCATGAAAGGCAGCGATCTCACCGCCGGTTACGGCAGTACCGGCACGGCGGGCGCCGACAGCTCCCTGATCGCCGGTTACGGCAGTACCCAGACGGCGGGAGAAGACAGCTCGCTGACAGCCGGTTACGGCAGCACGCAGACCGCGCAGAAGGGCAGCGATCTTACCGCGGGTTATGGCAGTACCGGCACGGCGGGTGCCGACAGTTCATTAATCGCGGGCTACGGCAGCACCCAGACGGCCGGGGAAGAGAGCACCCAGACAGCCGGTTATGGCAGCACCCAGACCGCACAGAAGGGCAGCGACCTTACGGCCGGTTACGGCAGTACCCAGACGGCAGGCGAAGACAGCTCGCTGACAGCCGGTTACGGCAGTACCCAGACCGCGCAGAAGGGCAGCGATCTTACTGCAGGTTATGGCAGTACCGGCACGGCGGGTGCCGACAGTTCATTAATCGCGGGCTACGGTAGCACCCAGACGGCCGGGGAAGAGAGCACCCAGACAGCCGGTTATGGCAGCACCCAGACCGCGCAGAAGGGCAGCGACCTTACGGCCGGTTACGGCAGTACCGGTACGGCGGGTGACGACAGCTCCCTGATCGCCGGTTACGGCAGTACCCAGACGGCGGGCGAAGACAGCTCGCTGACAGCCGGTTACGGCAGTACCCAGACCGCGCAGAAGGGCAGCGATCTTACGGCCGGTTATGGCAGTACCTCTACGGCAGGCTATGAAAGTTCATTGATCGCGGGCTATGGCAGTACCCAGACAGCGGGTTACGGTAGCACGCTGACAGCGGGTTACGGCAGTACGCAGACCGCGCAGAACGAAAGCGATCTCATCACCGGCTATGGCAGTACGTCTACAGCCGGGGCAAATAGTTCACTGATCGCAGGCTATGGCAGCACGCAGACAGCCAGCTACAACAGTGTGCTAACGGCGGGCTACGGCAGTACCCAGACGGCGAGAGAAGGCAGTGACCTCACTGCCGGGTACGGCAGCACCGGCACGGCAGGCTCGGACAGCTCAATCATTGCAGGTTACGGCAGCACCCAGACCGCCAGTTATCACAGTAGCCTGACGGCGGGCTACGGCAGTACGCAGACGGCGCGCGAACAGAGTGTGCTGACGACCGGCTACGGCAGCACCTCAACCGCCGGCGCCGACAGTTCCCTGATTGCAGGCTATGGCAGCACGCAGACAGCCGGTTACAACAGTATTCTGACGGCCGGTTATGGCAGCACCCAGACGGCGCAGGAGGGCAGCGATCTCACCGCAGGTTATGGCAGTACCTCAACCGCCGGTGCCGACAGCTCCCTGATTGCAGGCTACGGCAGCACGCAGACAGCCGGTTACAACAGTATTCTGACGGCCGGTTATGGCAGCACCCAGACGGCGCAGGAGGGCAGCGATCTCACCGCAGGTTATGGCAGTACCTCAACCGCCGGTGCCGACAGCTCCCTGATTGCGGGCTACGGCAGCACCCAGACCGCCAGCTATCACAGTAGCCTGACGGCGGGTTACGGCAGTACGCAGACGGCGCGCGAACAGAGTGTGCTGACGACCGGCTACGGCAGCACCTCAACCGCCGGTGCCGACAGCTCTCTGATTGCAGGCTACGGCAGCACGCAGACAGCGGGTTATAACAGTATTCTGACGGCCGGTTACGGCAGCACCCAGACGGCGCAGGAGCGCAGCGATCTGACCACGGGCTACGGCAGCACCTCAACCGCCGGCGCCGACAGTTCTCTGATCGCGGGCTATGGCAGCACGCAGACAGCGGGTTACAACAGCATCCTGACGGCCGGTTACGGCAGCACCCAGACGGCGCAGGAGAATAGCGATCTGACCACGGGCTACGGCAGTACCTCGACGGCGGGTTACGACAGCTCGTTAATCGCGGGCTACGGCAGCACGCAGACAGCGGGTTACAACAGCATCCTGACGGCCGGTTACGGCAGCACCCAGACGGCGCAGGAGAATAGCGATCTGACCACGGGCTACGGCAGTACCTCGACGGCGGGTTACGACAGTTCGTTGATTGCAGGCTACGGCAGCACGCAGACCGCCGGTTATCACAGTATTCTGACGGCCGGTTACGGCAGCACCCAGACGGCGCAGGAGCGCAGCGATCTGACCACGGGCTACGGCAGTACCTCGACGGCAGGCCCCGACAGTTCCCTGATCGCGGGCTACGGCAGCACGCAGACCGCCGGTTACAACAGTATTCTGACGGCCGGTTACGGCAGCACCCAGACGGCGCAGGAGAATAGCGATCTGACGACCGGCTACGGCAGTACTTCTACGGCAGGTTATGAGAGTTCACTGATCGCAGGCTACGGCAGCACCCAGACCGCCAGTTTTAAAAGTACGTTGATGGCTGGTTACGGGAGTTCGCAGACTGCCAGAGAACAGAGTTCGTTGACTGCCGGATACGGCAGTACCTCAATGGCCGGTTATGACAGCTCATTGATTGCCGGTTACGGTAGTACCCAGACGGCGGGTTATCAAAGTACGCTGACAGCCGGTTACGGCAGCACGCAAACGGCCGAGCACAGTAGTACGCTAACGGCAGGTTACGGCAGTACCGCAACGGCGGGCGCCGACAGCTCCCTGATCGCAGGCTACGGCAGTTCGCTGACCAGCGGTATTCGCAGCTTCCTGACGGCGGGTTATGGCAGTACGTTGATCAGCGGACTTCGCAGCGTACTCACCGCCGGTTACGGAAGCAGCCTGATTTCGGGCAGACGCAGTAGTCTGACGGCGGGATATGGCAGTAATCAGATCGCCAGCCACCGAAGCTCGTTGATTGCTGGCCCGGAAAGCACCCAGATCACCGGCAACCGCAGCATGCTGATTGCGGGAAAGGGCAGCTCACAAACGGCGGGTTATCGCAGCACATTGATCTCCGGGGCAGACAGTGTGCAAATGGCCGGAGAGCGCGGCAAGCTGATTGCCGGAGCGGACAGCACCCAAACCGCCGGGGATCGCAGCAAGCTTCTGGCAGGCAACAACAGCTATCTCACCGCTGGCGATCGCAGCAAACTCACGGCAGGCAATGACTGCATCCTCATGGCGGGAGATCGAAGCAAGCTGACGGCGGGCATCAACAGCATTCTCACCGCCGGATGCCGTAGCAAGCTGATAGGAAGCAATGGTTCAACCCTGACCGCCGGGGAAAACTCAGTTCTGATTTTTCGCTGCTGGGATGGAAAGCGCTACACTAACGTGGTCGCTAAAACCGGAAAGGGAGGAATAGAAGCGGATATGCCTTACCAGATGGATGAGGACAATAATATCGTGAATAAACCCGAAGAATAATCGCCATAACAGAGGGAATGTTCGCGAGGGGACGGGAGGTTTATACAGCGCGCAGACCAGGCTTAAAAAAGCAGAGAAGCGTGTTCTTGTTGGTTATTTATCTGTCCCTGAACACAGTAAAGCCGACCTGAACGGCCTGTTGTGGTCCAGGCCGGCCAGGCCAACAATGCCAGGGAAAAGCAAAAAGGCCCATTGCTGAGCCTCTGCAAAAAGACCTGATGACTCAGGGACGCCAGACTGTGCCATCCGGAGTCCTGGCCATCGTCCAGGTCGGATTGCCGCCCTCGCAGGGGAATTTCGCCGCCAGCGCTTCGTTGATATCAATCCCTAACCCCGGCTTGTCATTGACGTAAGCATAGCCCTGATCCACTTCAGGACAGCCCGGGAAGACTTCACGTAGCGCATCATTCATTGGCGTGTATTCCTGAATGCCGAAATTAGGCGAGCTCAGATCCAGATGCATGTTTGCGCAAACCCCAATCGGGGAGATATCCCCAGGGCTGTGCCAGGCGGTGCGAACACCGTTTAATTCACTGTAGATGGCGATTTTTTTCGCCGGTGTGATACCGCCAATCGAGCTGATATGACAGCGGATATAATCAATCAGCTTATTGTCGATCAACGGCTTCCACTCATTCACGTTAACGAACAGCTCGCCCATTGCGATCGGCGTGGAAGACTGCTGGCGCAACATTTTCAGCCACTCCGTATTCTCGGGAGCAACCGGATCTTCAAGGAAGAAAAGCTGATAAGGCTCCAGCGCTTTAGCCATATGAATGGCATTAATCGGCGTAATACGTTCATGGGCATCATGGAGTAGCTCCACGCTGAAACCCAGTTTATTGCGCAGATGATCAAACAGACGCGGAATGCTTTTCGCATAGGCTTCCGGATCAAAATAGATCCCCGGGGCTTTGGTGCGAGGCGAGCGCTTGGGTTGAATATTTTTCGCTTTCACCATGCGATTGGCAATCAGTCGCAGGTCATCAGTACCGGCACCGCCGTACATGCCCATCTGGCAGCGAATATACTGGTAGCCTTCTTCCATTTTGGCGCGAGCGCTGTCTTCCACTTCAACTTCATCGGCGCCATCGGTGTGCACATAGAGCGCAATACCGTCGCGACATTTCCCACCCAACAGTTCATAAACCGGCAGGCCAGCCTGTTTACCTTTGATATCCCATAGCGCCATATCAATGCCGGAAAGGGCATTATTCATTACCGGACCATTGCGCCAGTAGCCACTCACTGCGGCGGACTGCCAGATATCTTCTATTCTGGCGGGATCTTTGCCAATCAGAAACGGGGCAAGGTACTCATCAATGGCACTTTGTACGGCGTAAATGCGCTGGGTAAAGGTGGCGCAACCCAAACCGTACAGTCCGGGCTCATTCGTTTCAATTTTAACCACCACCAGATCGATGCCGCCCGGCGCAGTCAAAATTGTTTTTACATTGGTGATGAACAGATTGCTCACACTAGCTCCTTATTATTCAGAACATTAACCGCACCGTACTCATCTCTGCTACGCAGGGTTTAATGGTATGTTGTCATACAACATTTCCTTTCTATCATAAATTTATCCGGCTTGAATTCTGCACTGCTATTTTTGTGACGGCGATCTAATGAAACGTCTCAGGCTAAATGCATTGTTTTTATGTCTATTAAATACAATGATTTGATGTATTTTTCTGTTAAGCATTTGTGATATGTGCCTCATAAATACGCTTTGTGTATTGATTTAATCTGTCGGCAAATTCACCTTAATAAGATAGTTGTCATACATATTTGAAGGTGGATTATGACTGCAATGTTCGATCTGACCGGTAAAACGGCTTTGATAACGGGGTCCTCCCGCGGCCTGGGGTTTGCCTACGCCGAAGCATTAGCCGCTGCCGGGGCAGCGGTTATTTTGAACGGCACGCGTGAAGCGGTGCTGAACGAGGCCGTTGAACAGCTTAAAAATAAAGGCTATCGCGTCTCCGGCCGGGTGTTTGATGTGACCTGTGAAAGCGCGATAGAGCAGGTGTTCGCCAGTCTGGATGAGCAGGGCATCGCAGTCGATATCGTAATAAATAATGCCGGGATCCAGTACCGCAAACCCATGCTGGAGCTGGAACTGGAAAACTGGCAAAAGGTGATTGATACCAACCTCACCAGCGCCTTTCTGGTTTCGCGCGCGGCAGCCAAACGCATGATTGCCCGCGATCGGGGCGGCAAAATCATCAATGTCGGTTCGTTGACCAGCCAGGCGGCCAGGCCAACCGTTGCACCTTATACCGCTGCCAAGGGCGGCATTAAGATGCTGACCTGCTCAATGGCGGCCGAATGGGCGCAGTTTAATATCCAGACCAATGCGATTGGGCCGGGATATATCCTGACGGACATGAACAGTGCGCTGGTGGACGATGCCCGGTTCGACAGCTGGGTGAAAAGCAGTAACCCTTCGCAGCGCTGGGGACGGCCAGAAGAAGTGGCCGGTACGGCCGTTTTTCTTTCATCGTCTGCCTCAGATTATATCAATGGTCAGATTATCTACGTGGATGGCGGCTGGCTGGCCATGCTGTAAGCGTTATTGACCCGGAAGAGGAAAAACATGTGCACAGCATAATGACGCATGCCTGCGTGGCAAAGGGCAAAAAAGAGATCGCGGTTGAGCAGCGCGAACTGAAGTATTCGGATGATGATGTCGTTGTTCAAGTGGAATGCGGCGGCATCTGCGGCTCGGATATTCATTATTACCATGAAGGACGTGCCGGATTATCCGTGATTAAGCAACCGCTGGTGATAGGTCACGAATTTGTGGGGCGGATTTTCCAGGCGCCGGCAGCATCAGGGTTAGAACCGGGACAAAAAGTCGCGATTAATCCATCACAGCCATGTGGTCAGTGTGAGTATTGTCGGGCAGGTAAACAGAATGCCTGCGCCACCATGCGCTTTATGGGGAGCGCCCAGTTCACTCCGCACGTGAATGGTGGATTTGCACAATATGTCGTGGTGCCTGCGAAGCAGTGCGTGACTTATGATGAGCAGGTTCCGGCCAGCGTCATGGCCGTTGCTGAGCCTACCGCCGTCGTGATCCATGCGCTCAACGTGGCAGGCAGCATCGTCGGGAAAAGGGTGCTGGTGATGGGCGCGGGCCCCATCGGCGCCTTAGCGATTGCCGCCGCAAGCGCTTCCGGCGCGGCAGAGATCGTGGCGTTCGATCCGAGCGAGCGCTGCCGCCGCATCGCGGTAGAAATGGGGGCTGACTCGGCAGTGGATGCGAGCGATCGTGCCGCCGTTGCCCGCTACGGTGAAAATCGGGGATATTTCGACGTTACGCTGGAAGCCAGCGGAGCCGAAGCAGCGATTGAATCCAGTATTTTGGTTACGCGGCCTGGCGGCGTTGTGGTTCAAATTGGGATGGGAAAAAGTCCGCTTAATTTCCCGGTAGCGCAGATGCTGGTAAAAGAAATTAGCTGGAAAGGCTCCTTCCGTTTTATCGATGAATTTGATGTGGCGGTGAAATGGCTGGAAAAGGGCATTATCGATCCGCGTCCGATTCTTTCCGGCAATTATGCCTATCACGATATTGAGGCGGCATTAAAGGCGGCCAGTGATAAAACACAACATTCAAAAGTATTAGTTCAGTTTTCATAAAATATCTCAGAACCTGTAGTTATTACTCTGGCTTAAAACATCGGTGATTGTCGCGGGTGAAGAGATCCTCACGCTCCGCGTAAGCGGCACTCGCCTGTCATTTAGTCGCCTGTTAACGCATCGTCGACCTCAGGGTGAAAACATGAGTCATTTAAATACCAACACCACAGAACGTAATACCTCTGATCTGGTCCGGGCATCCGTATCAGGATGGCTGGGTACAACGTTAGAATTTATGGATTTCCAGCTCTATTCTCTTGGTGCGGCGTTAGTTTTTCATGAAGTCTTTTTTCCCGAACAGTCGGGTGCGATGGCGCTGATTCTGGCAATGGGAACCTACGGTGCAGGTTATATCGCGCGAATCGTCGGCGCCGTTTTTTTTGGGAAAATGGGCGACCGTGTTGGCCGAAAAAAAGTCCTGTTTATCACTATCGCCTTAATGGGCGTTTGTACCACCTTAATTGGCGTATTACCCACTTACCAGCAGGTGGGTATTTTAGCGCCCTTGCTGCTGGTGGCGCTGCGTATTATTCAGGGATTAGGCGCCGGTGCAGAAATATCGGGTGCCAGCACTATGCTGGCTGAATATGCGCCCAAAGGGAAAAAGGGCATTATTGCCTCGCTGGTTGCCATGGGCACCAACTGCGGCACGTTAAGCGCAACCGCCATCTGGGCGGCTATGTTCTTTTTCTTCACCAATGACGAAGTCATTGCCTGGGCATGGCGTATTCCTTTCCTGGCCAGTTTCGTCGTGATGGGATTTGCTATCTGGCTGCGTTTCAACCTGAAAGAAAGTCCGGTGTTTGAAAACGTTGCCGAGTCTGCCACCGTCAAGCCCCACGATCAGCCGGCACAGTCTGTTTTCCAGTTAATCAAAGGCAAAGCCTTCTGGATTGCTACCGGGCTGCGATTTGGTCAGGCGGGTAACTCGGGCATCATCCAGACCTTTCTGGCGGGTTATATGGTTCAGACGCTGTTGTTCAATAAGGCGGTTCCCACCGATGCCATCATGGTGAGCTCGGTAATAGGATTTATGACAATTCCTCTTATCGGCTGGCTCTCAGACCGGATAGGGCGCCGTATTCCTTACCGCATTCTGACGCTGGGCTCGATTATTCTGGCTTATCCGATGATTTCACTCATCGTCGATAACGCGCAGGCGGTGAGTACCATCATGGTTTGCCTGATCGTCATTCACAATATCGCAGTGTTGGGCCAGGCGGCGATTGAAGGGATCACCATGGCAGAGATGTTTGGTTCCAGAAACCGTTTCGCGCAAATGGCCATCTCTAAGGAGATCGGTGGGCTGTTTGCCACTGGCTTAGGGCCGCTCCTGGCCGGTATTTTCTGCCAGCTCACGGGCACCTGGTATCCGATTGCGATCATGCTGATCGGCTATTCCTGTATCGGCCTGCTGGCTTCACTGATAATGCCAGAGGTGGTGGATCGGGATCTTACCGCAGAGGCCGATGCCTCGGGCGGCGTGCCGGATGGTTGTCATCCTGTTGCCCCCTCGATCCGGGCAGGAAGCGGCGAGTAAGGCAAGGTTGAACCCTGTCTGTCACTGCGTTAGCGCAGGACTTTGCTGGAAAGGATAAGATAGAATGGCGTCATGTAGGACATCATATGAGAAGGTGTTGTGAGCATAAAATCCATTCAGAAACAGAACGTCGTTAACGAAGTGTTCGAGCAAATTAAGGCGAAGCTACTGGACGGTAGCTGGTCCGCAGGCACGCGTTTACCTTCTGAAGCGGAGCTGACGCACTCTTTTAATGTCAGCAGGGTCAGTATACGCAGCGCGGTGCAGCGCCTGCGCGATCTGGGTATCGTGATTACCCGTCAGGGCAGCGGCAGTTACGTGTGTGAAGACTTTTCGCCACAGATGCTTAATCACAATGCCAGACCGTTAATGCATCTGAGCCGGGAAGCCTTTAACGACATGATGGTTTTTCGCCAGACCGTCGAGTTTAAATGTGTTGAGCTGGCAGTGGAACATGCCACAGAAGAGGATATTGGCCTGCTGGAGCAGGCGCTCAATAACATGCTTATTAATAAAGGCGATTATAAGAAATATTCGGAAGCGGATTACGAATTTCATCTGGCGATTATCCGCGCCTCTCATAACAGCGTGTTTTACAACGTGATGAAGTCAATCAAAGATATTTATTACTATTATCTTGAAGAACTGAATCGCTCACTGGGCATTACGCTTGAAAGTGTTGAGGCGCACATCAAAGTCTTTATGGCGATTAAAAACCGCGATGCGTCCTCGGCGGTACAGGTGCTGAATGAGGCGATGAAACATAACGTGGTCGCCATCGATATGATTAAAAAAGAAGAGGGGGAATAGGCTGTTTCGCGCTGCGGGAACGCGAAAAAAGCCACCCCTTCTGCAGGCTGAGGAAAACAGGATTCACCGTGACAGGCTTCTTATTGCCATTGCCCTGCTGGTCCGTTTTATCGCCAGTAACGCGCTGGTCTGGGTCATGAGCACGTAGCGATCCAGCATTCTGTAAGAAATGAGGGCGAAGCGGCAGGTTAGCCATAGGGCTCTTCCGACGTGAGTGGTGAAGTTAACTGTGGCAGAATAAACAAGGGAGCCAGTGGACCGGGCTCCCTCTTCAATCAATGCAGGCAGCACTGCTTGTATTTTCTTCCGCTGCCGCAGGGGCAGGGATCGTTGCGGCCCGGCTGTTTTTCCGCAGTGACCGGCTGCTGCACCTGAGGAATCGCTTCGGGCTGTGAGATCCAGTAATCATGAAGCGCCAGGGCGGCAGGGCGGATAGCATCAATGCTGCTTTCCATTTCTTCAGGCGTGAGCGCATCAACCTTTTCCAGATTCTCTTCTGTGCCGTGCAGGGCGATGGCGTCCAGTGAGTCCTGGAGTTCAGCAGGGAGTGCAGACCAGTCGGTTAAGGCCACGCCGCGCATATAGCCGTAGCACCACTCTTCAACGACGGTAAATTCCAGACCTTCCATTTCGCGCACGCCAAACAGGGGTTCAAACTGTTCTGGAAACTCAGACAGGCGGTCAGCAATGTCATTCATGTGCTGGAAACTGAGTTCCATAAAGCGCGTCATTTCGCGCTCATTACTCCATTTGGGAATATGCTTTTCGCCGCCCCAGAGCGCGACCAGCCAGCGGCTTGGCTCTACCGTCGTCGGACCTGAAAGCACGGCAGTAAGCAGGCCATCCAGTTCTGAAACATCAAGAATCGACGCTTCACTACCGTATTTTTCCAGCATATCTTCGAGCCATTGCAGCTCTTTTTCGCTTAACGGGCCTTCTTTCATGGGATATCTCCGAACGTGTCTGGTGCAGCAGAAAATTTACTGCGTGTAAAAACGCGCAGTGTACACGCTTATTGCGCTGATGGCAGTGTCGTCGGGTTGCCCTGAACGGCAGCGGACTCAGCAGAGGCATTACCAGGCCTGCTATGTTACTCTTCGCGGCCTGCAATACGTTTTCCTGCACGATCGTGGCTATATCAGGCGCCAACCTGCTTCGTTTCCCTTACGTGTGTCCTGCCAGGGGTGACATCCTTCAGTAGGAAACGATGACCAGAAGCATAAAGATTTGGCTAATCTGTGTCGATATAGGCACAGCGGAATAATCCCCCGGCATGATGCTGATATGAACGTTCGTCAGTGCCTGATAACAACAATAAAATGGGCGCGAGGACGTGACCAGAAAAGAGTATTCACCCCAGAGGTTACACCGCCTGTTGAGCGGATGCGGGCACCTGTTTAGACGCAGTGCAGTTCTGATGATAAGCGCGCTGTTATTGGCTGCCTGCGGCACGCTGTCGCAGACCTCTGCGCCAGCAGGCGACAAGCTTTATCTGACGCACAGCGATTTTCATGACAACCTGGACGATCTGGTGCGCCATTATATGCAGCGTAAACAGGTGTCCGGCATCAGTATTGCAATTATCCATCATCTTAATCCCACCTTGTTTTACAGCGCGGGTGTCACCGATGACGTACATCGCTATCCGATTACGCCTGAAACCTTATTTGCGCTCGGCTCACTGAGTAAAGGCGTAACCGCAGAGGTGATTATTGAGTTGGTTAACGAAGGCCAACTGCACTGGAGTGACACGCTGGCCGATTTGTTGCCCTCTGACGTCAGATTGAGCCAAGATGCACGTCAAATCACGCTATTACAGTTAGTGACCCATACCTCGGGTTTGCCGCGTCAGGATATGGATTTGCCGATGTTTATGCAGTTTATGGGCTATCTGCGCAGCGGTCAGAACTTTTATGGCAACCTGGATAGTGATGACGTTCTGGAATACCTGGCGGATTTTTCTGCGCCGCGTCAGCGGGGAGCGCAATACTCTAACCTTGGCTATGCGCTGCTGGGCTATATTTTGCGTGAACGCTGCCATAGTGATATTGAAACGCTTGCCCACCAACGGATTTTCCGACCGCTGGGAATGAACAACACCAGCTTTGTGCCTGAGCGTTTAAGCGGTTTTTCCACACGGGCGTTAGGGCATGCTGGCGATCAGCCAAAGCTTATCCCGCGCGGTGATCTCACCCCGGACTGGCGTTTCCAGCGTAATATGGTCGCGGCGGGCAGTCTTTACAGCAACGCACGGGATCTGAGCGTCTATCTGCGTGCACATCTCACTGCGGGCAGCGATCCGGCGCGTAATCGTGCCTTTGCTGAGATCAATAAAGGCGTGTATCAGCAGGGCGCACAGACGCAGAATATCGCCTGGGTTACAGACAGGCTGGCAGGAAGGAACATTACCTATCAGGTCGGCTATATTGGTGGTTATTCCGCTTTTATCGGTTTTGACAAGCAGGCAGGCAATGCCATCGTGGTACTGCAAAACGCGTTTAACTGGAGCAACTATCTTGGTATCACATTGTTGCTTAACCTGGCAGAGAAAGACAGGTAAGGTGTAGGTTGGGTCCAGAATGAGTCGTGATTCCTTACACTTACCTTTATGAGTGACGGAACCGCAGCCCTGTTTAGATTGTCTTCAGAGTAGTCTACTGTTATTAAAATCAATTCAATGTGGAAATTATTATGCGCAGGACTCAAATTGCTTTTATTTCAGCTGGTTTACTGTTCGGCTCGCTGAGCCTGATCCCCGCCGCTCAGGCTGCGGGTGAAACCACCGACAATGTGCCACCGCCGCCGCAGATTCAACCGGCCAATCCAACCGCTCAACCTGGCGATAACAACGCGCAGCCCGGTGCTGCAGCACCTGCCCAGCCGCAGGCGCCGATGAGTTCTGACTCTAACGACGGTATTACCCCAACAACGCCTTCGCAGTCAGCAGGCAATCCAGGTAAGCCAAATTACGATCTCAGCACCATTATCATTGATTATAAAGAGCATAAAATCGGTGATACCGTGCCTGATAAGTACCGCAGCAAGACTTACACTATCACAGAGTGGCAGAAACGTAATTTGCCTGCGCCTCAGCCAGATACCCACTGGGCTTATATCAATGCCAATTACATTCTGATTACTAACGACACCGGTAAGATCGTTATGGGTAAATCCGGCGATATCTTCTTCCGCGGATAGTCCTGCGGCGCTTTGTTAGTTATCTCTTCTTTCAACGGCCGCGTTAAGCGGCCGTTTTCTATTTCTGTCTTTTTTATCAGTGATGACTTCTCAACGTGTTTGCAACATGGCAACGTGTTTTTATTCACTGCAATGGAGAAGGCATGATGTCGCAACACGTCAATCAGTATGGTCAACCTGTAGGGCAATCCATGCCCGACTGGCAGCCACGTCCCTTACCTCAGCGTGAGGTGCTTCAAGGTCAGGTTTGCCGTCTGGAGCCCTTTAGCGTGGCTTCGCATGCTGAAGCACTCTGGCAGGCCTGGTCGCTGGCAGAAGATGGCCGTGACTGGACCTATCTTTCTGATGGGCCGTTTAATGATGAAGCCGCCTGGCTCACCCATGCTGCTACGATGGAGGCGAGTCAGGATCCGTTGCATTTCAGCGTCATTGATGTTGAAACCGGTAAGGCCGTCGGAACGCTATCGCTGATGCGTGTTGATGCGCAAAATGGGGTGATGGAAGTGGGATATGTCACCTTTTCCCGATTGCTAAAGCAAACAAGAATGGCGACCGAAGCGCATTTTCTTCTGATGCGTTATGCCTTTGAGCAACTGGGCTACCGGCGTTATGAATGGAAATGTGACAGCTGTAATCTGCCTTCGCGTCGGGCCGCGCTTCGGCTGGGATTTCGCTTTGAAGGTGAATTTCGTCAGGCCCGCGTTTATAAAGGCCGCACGCGCGATACAAGCTGGTTCTCAATCATCGACAGTGAATGGCCAGCTGTTAAAAATGGGCTGGAACGCTGGCTGGCAGAGGCTAACTTTACAGCCGACGGGCGACAGCGTGAAAAGCTGGAAACTCTGCGAGGTTAAGGCCTGAAGCGCGGGTAACGGCTCAGGCAAGCACATATTTAATGGTCGCCATAAGCAACGTGGTGGTCATGATCATCAGCAGACGCTGTACCCAACGCATATCGTTTTTTAAACTCCCGACGTCGGTCTTGAGTACGCTGACATCCGTTTTGAGCTCGGCGACGTCGGTCTTGAGTACGCTGACATCGGTCTTGAGCACGGCAACGTCCGTTTTGAGTACGCTGACGTCTGCCTTGAGTTCATCCACATCGGTTCTGAGGCACGACTCCGTTTTCTTCAGTTGCGTGCTTAGCGAAAAGATATGCTGATTCTGACGCTGAAAAGCCTGCATGACATCAGCACGGGACAGCGCATTGTCCTGCTTTAATGCCGAAAAAATATCCACCATCGCTTCTGCCTGGCGATCGTTGATGCCTGCGCGCTGTAAACGTTTAAACGCTTTGTGTGTATTCATCATGGTGAGTGTCATTCAAGAGCCTTCCCGATTCATCACGTTATTTGAATATCATGTCAGGAGAGCCGGTCTGGTCACAGAAGATAAAAAACATATTGCGAAATAAATTCCATTATATCAATTAGTTAAACGCGTAGTTTTCATCTTTTTGCGGGGTGGGCCGCAAAAAAAACGTTGTCAGTTAGCCTCTTTTACACAGCCCGCTTACCAGGCAGTGTAAAAGGTGGGGGCTAACCGTCATCGTGAATAAACATCAGGGAACGGGGACAACCTTTAACGTAATCAGACCGATGCCGAGTTTGCGTGGGTCCTGACCTGCGATGTTGTTAAGATTGCTGAGTTGCGGCTCTGGTGGGGTAAACGTTAACCGATGGCTTCCGCGGGTGTTATCAAAACGCAGCGTCTGGGTTGATGCTTCTTCTCCCAGCATCAGGGGCTGTTTTGTGTCGCCTACCTGCACCCTTGTGGGTCGGTGCGCATTTGGGCCATAGGCGCGAGCGGTAATCACCAGATCAAATCTGGCGGGCAAAGGGTTAACGAATTCTATGGTCACTTCCGGGGCAAGATTGGCGTTTGACCAGCGGCCCCAGTTTTCCGTACGGGAAAGGCCGCTGAACTGCTTCACGCTTGCGGGTGCGCCGGGAACCGCGAACAGAAAGCTGTCGGCATCATAACGAATCGCATTATCGTCGATGCGCAGCTGCGCCACGGCATGTTGATAGTTTGCATCGTTCTGGGGGCCTGCCGGGAACTGCACCTTTCCTTTCCACAGGGGGCTATCCATACGCATGACGGAGGGATGGCCCGCGAGCTGGCCCATTGCCAGGCACCAGTCGCTGGACAGGGCCAGCGCCGGTTGCCAGATACGGGCAATTTTAAAGCAGCGATCGACCCAGACAAACTTTTCCGCCGAGGTAAAGTCGGCCAGCTGATAACGTAAAGGCGCCGAATATTCCCCCTCAGGCAGTGGCTCTACATGCTTCTCCGTCACCCGCAGCAGAATGGGCAAGGCAAAGCTGGCCCCGGAAAAGCTGAGCGTATTTTTCGTCTGATCCAGCGTGATGCTGTCGATCTTTTTGGGAAAGTTCCACAGCTGAATGATATCGGCTTTCCAGCTCAACACTTTGGTTTTCATATCCTCAAACTGGCTCGACAACGACACTGCAGACAGGCTGCTACGTCCCAAACCTATCGCATTGTCGCCGCCCAGAATATCCAGTAACGTCGCGCCGTTATCCAGCGTACTGCGTTTCATATCTATCACTTCTGCCTGCGGTTGATCGCCACGGATCACCATAAACAGATCGTGACGAGGACGCTTGATCAGAAAGGGATGCGCCGTGTTGTTCATGGCCAGATGATCGGATGCCACCACAATCACGGTATTCTTAAACCAGGGAGAAGCCTTAATACGGGCAATCAGGCGTGCGATATGCTCCTGCGAGCAGGATACGGCGCTGAACGACTGATTTGGCTTGCCCGCATAGCTGTAACTTTTGCGCTGGCAACTTCGGGAAATAAACCCATCAGGATGATGCGTATCCACCGTGAGCGCAAACAGCGCAAAACGTTTCTGCTGGCGCGAAAGTGCCTCATAGGTTTCAAACACCTCGTCCAACACGGTATCGTCGTAATAACCCCAGTTGTTGCGGTAGGTGGGATCGCTAACCTTGTCTTTGAGTTCCTGTGAACCGTACAGGCGCGCAGGGTCAAAGCCGTGAGAACGTAAAAAGACATCTTTACCCGCAAAGCGCAGGTCAGCGCCCTGAATAAACCAGTTTTCATAACCGGAATTTTTTAAAATATCGCCCAGGCAAACGTTCTGTGGGTAAAAACTGGAAAGGGAGGCGGAAGCATTTCCGTCGAAAGGGGCAAAAAGCGGGATACCGCACATCGATGCGACCATACCGGCAATGGTGTAATCCGTGCCGGGAAGCTGCTCGGTCTGGGTGAAGTCGATGCTTTGCTCTTTTTCCCGGCTGAGTTCGGGAGCCAGCTCAGGGAAGGCAATCGGGTCGAAATAGGTCCGCTCCAGGCTTTCAGCATAAATATACACCACGTTAAGTGCGGGCTGCGCAATGCGCTTTTTCGGGACTTTATAGACGGTGGCAAAGTCGGAGTTTTCGCGCAGTGAGTGCGAGGTAATGAGAGAACTCACTTGCTGAAAGGCTGGCGTTGTTTGTACCGCGCCTGCGGCACAGGCAAAAGCCACCAGGCTCCAGCCTGAATGAAAGGGCCGCTCACGGCGGCGCAGCAGCCATGACAGGGCACAAAACAGTAAAAACAGCACGATGACCAGCCCAAGGGCGGGCACAACGTATTTACTCAGGCCGGCACCGGTGAGGCTGTTCGTTAAGGTATACACTACAGCGTCAGTAATGCCGTCGCCGGTAAAATAATTACTGGCGAACAGCGTGGCGTTGAGCAGCACGAACAGCATTAACAAGCACAAGGTGAGGGAAAACCAGATTCTGCTTCGGCCTGCTTTACAGGAATAAACAGCAATCGCGGTCAGAAAAAGTATCACTGACACGAATTCAGACAACGTCAAATCCTCTTATCGTATGAATATGTCTCTTATCAACAGGGGGACATTCCATGGATTTTTGACTCAATCTATAGTGGCTGTCATCAGGCTGCAACATCTCTGCGCAGATTTGGCTGCAGACTCACAGTACAGTCAATTCGACGTTAAACAGGGGCGAAGTGCCCGGCGATTTCTAATGAAACGGCCGGGCAGGGGGCGGATTACGCGCGTTGTTCCTGCGGCGCTGAAAGTCTGGCGGGAGAGGATGGGCTGTCGTGCATCGCTTCTCCGACCAGGCTGGCACGATTGTAAAAGCGTAACCGCAGGTTAAAATCGAGGTGCGCGCGCGCACTGTCACTGAGCCGGATGACCGGCGGCGGCGTGAGCGGACGCTGCTGAAACAGAACAGAGCGCACACAGGCATCGTTGCTGCCAGCATGCACCTGCTGATAATAGCCGACGCTGGCTTCCGCTTTACGTAACCTGGTATTAACCCGACGATGCTCATCCATAGCCAACTGATGTGCCAGCGCCGTGAGTTCGTTACCGGGGTTGCTGAGATTCTGTTGCACTGCAGGGAAATCACTGCGTTTCATTAACTCCAGCAGATAGTTTTGTCTCCCCACGTATTTTACCGGGGCCAGTTGTTTCAGCCATTCACGAATAAAGGGGTTTTGAGCAGGCGCCGCGATAAAGCCGGTTTCAATCATCGGTCTGAGTGGGTTAACCGTGTTTTGCTGACGATAATATCCCAGCACATCCATGGGGCGGTCGCTTTGGGCCTGATGGACCCAGGCAAGATCCTCGAACAGCAACGTGTTGCAGTCGATGCTGATGCCACCGTAACGTAATAATAGCTCCAGCCGGATGATGTCGCTTTTTAGCTGCGGAGTCAGATCGGAAGAGACAAATTGCACATCCGGCAGCCACTGTCCCAGCGTCTGAGGGGTAAGCAGGTGGATCTCATGATCCGGATTATCACGGCAAATTTTACTGGCGTTAAGGGCAACGGAAGCAGGTAGCCGGTCGCCGGGCCAGTACAGCCAGACTTTTTTAGCAATGGCAGGCAGGGTCTTAGGTACGGATTCCAGCAGCACGTCCTGTTCCAGCGTAGGATCGTATTCAGGCGCGCTTACGGCCCGGTGTTGTTTAATCGTCCACAGCATGCGGCTGGTGAAAGCAAGTTTTTCCCATTGACGCCAGAGATGATGCAAGGAACGGCGGTGTGAATTCATGTTTCACCTGTTATTTTGATTATAGTGTTTATGCCAGTCGGCAAAATAAGGGCTTAAGCTGTCATCCCGTATATAAACCGCCATAAACGCAGACATGCTGCGCTGCGCAATTTTTATTGTATTTCCCTGGTGATGGTTCAATGGCGAGCCACGACAGTTTCTGTGCACATGCGTGACGTGAGCGGCCGCGACTCATTTATTTAATAGAACACAATTCAACAATTCGCTATTCCTGATGGAAACTTTAGGATAAAACGGAAATAAGCCTTCGCCTGAAATAAAAATAAATATTTATTTACGCTAATGTTTTATTCCGCTATGGCAATATCTTTATATCGACAGAGGGGGCGTTTTTCTGTCGTGAAACCGATAAACAGTGCGCGAGTATGAGAATCAGTGCGGAATTGAGATAAGTGAAATATTCAGCATGATTAATGAATTCACAGATGTGCGCAGCCTGACAGTCATTGTCTACGCTTTAGCTATACAGACGAAAAGGAGATGACATGCCGTTTGAATCTCGAGGATTACTGGCGATTGACAGGCAAACCAGACGGGCGCTGTTTCTCGATCCTGACACCTTTGACGTCAGCCAGGCAGTGGACGTTGTCCCAACGCGACTGCACGAGCTTTTGATGCTCGCGCCCTGGGAAAAGGCTTTTCTCCCTCTGTACGGTGACGATATGCAAGGCGATGCGCCTCATCCTGGCCATAAAGTGGCGGTCATTGATTTACGACAGCGGGCGATTAATGACTATATCGACCTCTCACCGTCACAAGCGCCGCACAGCGGTCAGTTAGGGCGCGACGGCAAAGTGTATCTGTGCTGTGAAAATCCTACTGTCGTGGTGGTGATCGATCCCCTTACCCACCGCGTTGAAAAGACGATTCCCATTCCACTTGATAATACCCATCGCCTGACGCTTTCACCCAGCGGCCGCAAGCTCTTTACCGACAATGAGCAGGATGCCACCATTACCGTCGTCGACCTGTGCGAAGCGGAAGGGCGAGTCATTGATACCATCCTGATGCCCGGCCCGGTTTCAGGCCTTACTGCATCACCCAGGCATCCCTATCTCATCGCCAGCGCCGCCGATGTGCCGCTGCTCTATGTCGTCGATCGCCAGAGCCATCGAATCCGCCAGCGTCTGGCGCTTCCTGGCCATCAACAGCCCTGTCAGAAGGTTCGCTTTAGTCCGGATGGCGAGTATCTGATGGCGATCGGGCACCAGGAACCCATCGTCACGCTTTTTGATGAATTACTGAATCCTTTGGGGCATATAGCGCTGACTCACCAGCCGCTGGATGGCTGTTTCAGTCCGGACAAGAAACGGCTATTGATCACCCATGATGATAACCGGACGCTGAGCGTCATTGATCTGGTACAGAAAACCGTTCTTGCGACAACCGAGGTGGGGGCTGGCTACGAAACGCTGAGCTACTTTCAAATTGGTTAAATAAAGGGGCGATGGTAGATGGCCGAACTCCAGTGGCGGCTGCTGGCGTGTTTTTCCGCCTGCCAGCCGCGCTTACGCAATTCACGGGCAATCATCTTGTTCATAATGCCGTGCCCCAGCAACAAAACCGTACCCTGCTGCGACAGGGCGATCAGCCGATCGGCGGCACGCGAGGCGCGGGCGCGCGCATGCTGCAGCGACTCGGTCTCCCCGGCATAGCCACAAAACCACATGGCGCGCAGGATGGCCTGCCAGACAAAGGTGGGTAACTGAATGCGATCAGCCCGGAGCAAAGGAATACCGACTTCACTGAACAGCGCATCAACGTGATGGGGATGCAGTCCGAGGCGCTCCAGCGAAGAGTGGGCGCGGGGTAGAGGACTGCAGACCACAACCGCCGCTTTTCTGGCGATGCTGATGCTGCGATCGGGCGGGCCATCGCTCACCAGTGACAGATCATAGGCTTCACACCAGTCTGCCAGTCCCTGTGCGCTTAAACGTCCGGCAAAAGGGTGGTCAGGTTTACCATGTCGCATCAGGATAATGGTCATAATGATTTAACGGCGTTCTCCGGTTTATGCGCCAGTCAGGTATATCTGAGGATGCGGTATGTGGCAATCGCTGCCTGTGCTGTCATCAGGCAGTCACACCAATGTGCGACAACATCAGGCGATGAAAGGGTCAGACAGCCAGTTTGGCTTAATGTTAAAAGAAAAGTGCCTCTGGTTCCGGTGTATGCTGTTTTTTTGTGCGCCGGGTCGGGATTAACCGCCTGATTTTGCGCTTAAAATGGCATATTAATGAAGCTTGATAGTGAAGGAAATCTAACAAATTTTCTCAAAGGCTATTGATTTATCTACGCGCGTAGATACACTAGCTTCCAGTGATTGCTCACGGTGCTCGATGCACGGTAGGCCGATCGAGGATCAAGTTACATTCGCCAGATTAATACGACCGCTGAAATATACAGCGGCGAAGCTCGCGATACTGCGGATTCCAACACCAGGGAATCTTTAACTTTCCTTTCATCATGGTTAGCCAACTGAATGTCGCCACCGGGGCGTTCTGCTCGTAGTCAGGGAACCGTCTCTCGGAATGGCATTTATCGATCTGCATATTTTCAAGGGACAGCGTTTATGACGGCACAGCACTCCGTTACGCAGCAGGCAGCACAGCCTTCCACCTCCGCCGCTGATGAGCGGTTTACTACCCCAGCCGGCCGCAAAGATTTTTGGCGCGCGACGGTTTCATGCTGGTTAGGGACGGCAATGGAGTACGCGGATTTCGCACTCTATGGCCTCGCCGCCGGCATTATCTTCGGTGATGTTTTCTTTCCTGAACAAACCCCCGCCATGGCGCTGCTTGCCAGCTTTGCAACCTGGTCGGTTGGATTTGTTGCCCGCCCTATCGGCGCGTTATTTTTTGGCTGGCTGGGCGATCGAAAAGGTCGCAAAGTCGTCATGGTAACCACCATTATTCTGATGGGCGCATCCACAACCCTAATCGGCTTGATTCCCAGCTACGCCTCCATTGGCATCTGGGCGCCTGCCTGTCTGGTTCTGCTACGTTTCAGTCAGGGGTTTGGCGCAGGCGCTGAGCTTTCCGGCGGAACCGTGATGCTGGGAGAATATGCGCCGGTTAAGCGGCGTGGCCTGGTGTCTTCCGTTATCGCCCTCGGCTCTAACAGCGGCACGCTGCTGGCATCGCTTGTCTGGCTGCTGGTGGTGCAGATGGATAAACAAAGCCTGCTGGAATGGGGATGGCGTATTCCCTTCCTGAGCAGCGCCGTCATTGCCCTTGTGGCACTTTGGATCCGCCGCAACCTGCGGGAAACCCCGGTGTTCGAGCGCAAGAAAGCGCAACTGGAAGCGGAGCGGGCGAACCTTATCGCCACGCAGCATCAGACGGTTGATACGCGCCCCTTCTTTCAGCGTACCCGTGCTTTCTGGACCATGGTCGGCTTACGTATTGGCGAAAACGGTCCCTCTTATCTGGCGCAGGGTTTTATCGTCGGGTATGTCGCTAAGGTTCTGATGGTCGATAAATCCGTGCCGACCACGGCGGTCTTTATTGCCTCGCTGCTTGGCTTCCTGATTATTCCCCTGGCCGGCTGGCTGTCAGACCGCTTCGGTCGCCGGGTCGTTTATCGGGTTTTTTGCCTGTTGCTGATGATTTATGCCTGGCCAGCCTTTACGCTGCTGGATACGCGCGAACCTGCGATTGTTATCCCGGTTATCGTGGTGGGCATGGCGCTGGCTTCTCTGGGCATCTTTGGCGTCCAGGCGGCCTGGGGCGTGGAACTGTTTGGCGTGAACCACCGTTATACTAAGATGGCCGTGGCCAAAGAGCTGGGCTCGATTATTTCAGGTGGCACTGCACCTTTGGTGGCGGCGGCGATGCTGTCGTACACCGGGCACTGGTGGTCCATTGCGATCTATTTCTCTGCGATGGCTTCCATTGGTTTCCTGACTACCTTTGTGGCACCGGAAACGCGCGGGCGCGATCTTAATCTGCCAGAGGACGCCATCTGAATACGATGAAGTTACATGGCAAGCGGCATTAGATGAGGAGGGCGAAGTGGCGAAACCGGTAAAAACGACGGTCACGCGCAACGACGTGGCAAAAGCCGCAGGGACCTCGGTTGCCGTGGTCAGTTACGTCATTAATAACGGACCACGCCCGGTCGCGGATGCCACCCGTCAGCGGGTGCTTGCCGCCATCGAGCAAACCGGCTATCGCCCGAATGCCGCCGCCCGCGCCCTGGCGTCAGGCCACACCAAAACCTTTGGGCTGGTGGTGCCGAATATCAGCAACCCCTTTGTCGCGTCGATGGCGCACATGCTGCTGCAGGAGTCGCTCAATCACGGGCATGTAATGCTGCTTGGTGATGCAGGCGACGATCGCAAACGGGAGCTGGAGCTGATTCAGGGGCTACTGAATCGTCAGGTCGACGGCCTGTTTTATAACAGCGTGGATCGCCATCCTTTCATTGATATCATCACAGCCAGCGGGACACCGCTGGTTATGCTTGATCGGGTTGAAGCGCAGCCCGGGGTCAGCATGTTACGGGTGGATGAGCGACAAGCCGCCTTTCAGGTGTGCGCACATTTGCTGAGCCATGGTTATCAGCAGGTCGGCATGATTAGCGGACCGCTGGATATGCTCAATGCCCAGGATCGTATTCAGGGCTGGCGTGACGCGATGCAGGCGCACAATGTACAGATTGATGAATCACTGATTTTCCCCACCACCTATACCCGTGAGGGCGGTTATCAGGCAACGCTGCGCATGATAGCCAGCCAGAAGCTGCCCCGCGCGCTGTTTGCCAGTAACGAAGGCCAGGCCATTGGCTGTATCCGCGCCTTGAGTCAGCACGGCATTCGCGTGCCGAAAGATGTCGCGCTGGTCTGCTTTAATGGCACAGAACAGTCTGCCTATCACGTTCCGGCATTAACGACCGTGCGTCAGCCGGTAAAAGAGATGGCACGCTGCGCTATCCATATGTTGAAACAGTGGAATGGCGAGGCACGCATTGAATCGTTTCCACACCATCTTGAAATTGGTGAATCTTGTGGCTGTCGGCCATCACAGGCCAGAGTAAATAAACCAAATAATGAAAAGACTGATTATTGATTGTGATCCGGGGAATGGTATTGCAGGGGCGAACACGGATGACGGCCTTGCACTTTCTCTGGCATTAGCCTCACCAGGGCTGTCGTTAGAATTAATTACCACCGTAGCAGGGAATACGCCGAGTGATGTCGGTGCGCGGGTCGCCAAAGATTTGGTGACACGGCTGGGCTGTGCCGTGCCTGTCGTGCAGGGGGCCCGTCAGGCATTGTGTGAAGATCCCGGCCCCTGGCGCGCTGTGCTGGACAAGCGGGTTGAACAGCTCAATCTGCTGTCACTCTGGCAGGGCGTTCCTCAGCCTGCCATGTTAGAGGCCGATGCAACGGATGCCGCGCAGGCGATGGGGCAACTCATCTGCGATAACCCCGGCGAAATCACGCTGATTGCGATTGGCCCACTCACCAATGTGGCGCTGGCCATGCAGCGTTTTCCGGACATGGCGGAATCGGTGGCAGAGATAGTGATTATGGGCGGCGTTTTTGCGCTGGATGATTACATCAAAGACACCAATTTCGGCATCGATCCGGAAGCTGCTCATCAGGTATTACACAGCGGCGCCGCCATTACGCTGCTCCCCATGGATGTCACCACGCAAACGCTGCTGACTCAGGACGATCTGACGCGCATGACCTGTCGCGAACATCCGCTGACGCGCTTTGTGCATGACACCTTGCAGCCCTGGATCGACTACTCAATGCAAACCCGTCGCCTGGCCGGATGCTGGATCCATGATGCGCTGGTCGTCGCCTGGCTGCTTAATCAGCGCGTGGCATGGGGAACGGACTACCGTGTTGATATTGAGCTTCGTCCGGGCGCGACGCGCGGTAAAACCTGGCGCTATCGGCAACCACTGCGTCTGGACGTGGGTATTCCGCCTGACGCCGGCGCGCTGGTGCATGTGTTGCACAGTGTGGATAACGCGCTCCTGCTGTCAATCATTGAGCAGGCCTTTAACCACCTTCCCGAGTAAAACCCAGGCGATTCGTCGCCTGGATTCTCTGCCGTCAGACACGCTTTCTTACAGCCTGATCCACTGCCTGACAATTGCGCGGTACGCTCTCCTCTAGAACATGATGTATACATTTGATTAACAATTACATCACTCTCCGACAGCGGCCAGGAACGTTATGGGCGATGCGCCAGAGTGTCTCACAGAGGAGACGTGTATGCTTGACTGGACATCGACCCAGCGCAACGTTGCTTTCGCCTGTTTTGCCAGTTGGACGTTGGACGCATTCGATTTTTTTATTCTGGTGTTTGTACTGAGTAACCTTGCTCAGTACTTCCACAATTCTGTCACCGATGTGTCCGTCGCCATTATGCTAACGCTGGCGGTGCGCCCGATTGGCGCGCTACTGTTTGGGCGGATGGCGGAGAAATATGGCCGTAAGCCGATCTTAATGCTGAACATTGTCTTTTTCTCCGTGTTCGAACTGCTGTCTGCCTGGTCACCGACCTTCGCTGCATTTCTGGCTTTCCGCATTTTCTATGGTATAGCCATGGGCGGCATTTGGGGCGTAGCCTCTTCGCTGGCAATGGAAACCATTCCCGATCGCTCCCGCGGTCTGATGTCGGGACTTTTCCAGGCCGGCTATCCGTGCGGTTACCTGCTTGCATCCATCGTCTTTGGTTTATTTTTTGATGCGGTGGGCTGGCGCGGCATGTTCCTCATCGGGGCTGTTCCGATTCTGCTGTTACCCTTTATCTATTTCAACGTCCCTGAATCGCCCGTGTGGCTGGCGGCACGTGAGCGCAAAGAGAGCAGCGCACTGATGCCGATACTGCGCCAGCACTGGAAAATCTGCATCTACATGGTGCTGTTAATGGCCTGCTTTAACTTCTTTAGTCATGGTACGCAGGATCTTTACCCGACTTTCCTGAAAGTGCAGCACCAGTTTGATGCCCACACCGTGAGTATTATTGCCATCAGCTATAACATTGCCGCTATGCTGGGTGGCATCTTCTTCGGCACGCTGTCTGAACGTATTGGCCGCAAGAAAGCCATTATTATCGCCGCATTGCTGACGCTGCCGGTGCTGCCGCTGTGGGCCTTTTCCAGCGGTTCATGGGCTATTGGTCTTGGTGCCTTTTTGATGCAGTTTATGGTGCAGGGCGCATGGGGCGTGATACCGACTTACCTGAACGAACTGGTGCCGGGGAATGCAAGAGCGGTATTGCCCGGCTTTGTTTATCAGTTAGGTAATCTCATTGCGTCCGTCAACGCGACGCTGCAGTCACGTATTGCTGAAGCGCACGGTGGCAACTACGGGCTCGGTATGGCCATCGTAGCGGGAACCGTGGCCGTATTGATTTGTGTTTTTGTCGCCTTTGGCCGCGAAACGCGCGGAATTAAAATTTCCGGCGCGATGGCAAAGCAGACACATTAACGCGTTTCACAGACGTCTACCCATTTTGCCGCAGTAAGTTCAGCCATCTGCTGCGGCGAAATGCGTACGGCACTGTGAACCGCGCCCGCGGCGGGCAACACTTCATCAAAGCTTTTTAACGAGATATCACAATATACCGTGACCGGATTTTCCAGGCCAAAAGGGCAAACCCCGCCAACCGGATGCCCGGTCCAGTTGATCACTTCGTCCACGCTTAACATCCGCGCTTTGGCACCCAGGACGGCTTTGAGTTTGCGGTTGTCTAGCCGCGCATCGCCACGGGTCACCACAAGGATCACCTCATTCTTGACCTTGAGGGAAAGGGTTTTGGCGATTTGTCCCGGCGCCACACCGTGAACGCGAGCCGCCATTTCTACCGTTGCCGTACTGTAAGGCATCTCAATGATGTCGATTTCCGGCGCACGCTCGGCAAAAAACTGGCGTACAGACTCCAGGCTCATTTTTCTCTCCATGCTAATTGAAGGCGTAAAAATTGCCACAAGCCCGCAGCGGTGTAAACGAGAGAGAGAAAGAATAGGTAACAGAATGCATAGCGGCGAGAGGGCTGGGGAAGGGCGGAGGCAAAACGAGAGGGCGCTAAGGGGCTGGCACGGTTTTATCTCTTCCTGTTTTCACTAAGTGCCGCCGGATAACATGGCTATCCGGCACGCACTTATATGACGTCACTCGTCGCGGGGCTGGGAACACCGGGCAGATCTTCCCAGGCCAGAATCGTATTTCGCCCCCGATTTTTTGCGACGTATAATGCGCGATCAGCATTGGCAACGGCCTGATCAAATTCATTGTCGTAAATCGGCGCAATACCTGCACTAATGGTGACATGCGTCGAAACGCGCTCATTAAACAAATGGGGAATTTCCAGATTCACCACATATTGGCGAATTCTTTCCGCCAGCTTCATAGCGATTGATGCATTGACGTTGGTCATTAATACTAAAAACTCTTCTCCGCCGTAACGTGTTACCACATCGCGTGAGCGTACCGCATCGCGAATGGCAACCGAAACGCGTGCCAGCGCCTGATCACCCATCGCATGACCATAATTATCGTTGTAAGCCTTAAAGTGATCGATATCTAACAGCAACACATAATGACTGCCGACATGATTATCCAGAATGTTATCAAGGCGATTTTTCAGTCCGCGTCGGTTATATAAGCCTGTTAAGGGATCGAGCATACTGAGGTCGCTGAATGACTCTTTTTCTTCATACAATTGATACATTAAGCGCAGCGTAAAGTCTTCCGAACGGCGTCGCATCAGATGTTGCAATGAAAAGCCAATCAAGGGTAAGGCAATCGTCAATAAAATCAACGGCAGATGTTGCCCGTGATCCAGCATGAGCACTGTTAACATGGAAGGGGTAATGTGCAGGCAAAACGCGACCAAATAATCGCTCAGTGCAATGGCGCTGATAAAAAAAACGCACAGCAGACTGACAATCAAAAAACCACCATCGTCAATTAAAACAGAATGATAGCGATACTGAATATGCCATGCCCATAGCGCGCCCAGGATGAGCGCGACGGGATTTAACAGCGGTAATTTTAGTTTAGTTTTTATTAAACACGTGCTCAGCATGGTCAGGCTAAAGAACGCCACCATCATCACCGGCACGGTGATTTGTGTTTCATTATTTTCGGCCAAAGGGAGCAGACAAAATAGCGAAACGGATGCGTTTAAAAACAAAAAGAGCATCAACGAGAGGCGGTATTTGCTGTGTTTCAATTCATCATAAGATTCTATTTTCATTATTCATACTCGTGACGGCCCTGAAATAACAAAGCAAAAACCGGCGCAGGATTTCAGCCGGTCGACAGGCATTATATTGCTGTTATAAAAAGTGTAATCGGTTGCAATTTAACATTTTCTTGTTTAGCTGTCATCTTCCCGCCCGCCTGTAAAAAAACAAGCTGAAAGTTGAGAATTATTATCATATGCTAATGGGAATGGTTATCATATCGGATTAACTAAAACGGCTCACAGGTGGTCAGGGGGAAAGCAATGCGCGGTATCAAACTGGATAGTGCATGGGGAAGTATGCTGGCATGTGCGGCAATACCGGTAATAACAGCATGGCAGCCTACCTTTGAACAGTGGCGCGTCGTGATGTTAATCGCGTTATTGCTCACCCTGCTTATGTTGTTTAATCAGCGCATGCGGCACTATGTATTGCTGCCTTCCTGTCTCGCGCTGGCAGGCGGCATTGCGGCAACAGGCTTCAAATTCAGCGGGCTGTAGTCTGTCCGGGGAGTGAAACGGGTAACGCAAGGGAAAGGAAAATGCAGGAATAATAGAGTGGGAATGACAACATTGGTGCGAAGAGAGGGACTTGAACCCTCACGTCCGTTAAGACACTAACACCTGAAGCTAGCGCGTCTACCAATTCCGCCACCTTCGCATCGAGTTGTCTTTTCATATCACCGCAATGGTGCGAAGAGAGGGACTTGAACCCTCACGTCCGTTAAGACACTAACACCTGAAGCTAGCGCGTCTACCAATTCCGCCACCTTCGCGCAGTGCTCGCGATATGAAATATGTGATTTTGGTGCGAAGAGAGGGACTTGAACCCTCACGTCCGTTAGGACACTAACACCTGAAGCTAGCGCGTCTACCAATTCCGCCACCTTCGCATACCCGCAATACGTTACCGTATTACAACCACGGAGGCGCATTTTAGAGATTTTACTCAATGCGTCAACACATATTTCGCCAGACGGAAACGATCGCTGCAAAAAGCAACGTTTTCAGCCTGGCGACGCGCTAAAACGGCGAAAAAGGCAGAGAAAATGTATTAACGGGCTTTGGCACCGCGACCGTAAACCGCACGATAAACTTTAAAGCGGCCGGTTTGCGCCAGCACTTCGTGATTGCCAAAGGCTTCGTCCAGCACCTGGGGATAAGGCAGGAAGGCGTTCGCGACAATGCGCAGCTCTCCACCGCTGTTCAGGTGCTTAACGGCACCCCGGATCAGCGTTTGGGCGGCATCCAGGCTGGTCTGCGTGCCTTCATGGAACGGCGGGTTAGAGATAATCATGTCAAAGCGCCCGGTCACGTCGGAAAAGACGTTACTGGCAAAGACTTCGCCTTCCAGGCCGTTAGCGGCCAGCGTGGCTTTACTGGCCTCGATGGCGGCGGCATGTACGTCACACAGCCACAGGCGCACTTTAGGTGAATGCGCCGGTAACGACGCGGCGATCACGCCTGCGCCGCAGCCGATATCCAACACTTTCCCTTTGGTGTGCGGCGTGAACGTGGATAGCAGTAATGCGCTGCCCGCATCCAGACCGTCGCGGCTGAATACGCCGGGTAACGTATGAACGGTCAGATCATCCAGCTGGTAGCTGTTACCAAAGGCCGAGGCATCAAAGGCAGGCTGCTTCTCCAGACGACCATGATAAAGACCACAGCGGCGTGCACTGTCGATTTTTTCCAGGGTCACCCACTGCTCCAGCATCCCTTCCGCACTGCGCACGCCGCTGCGGTTTTCACCTACCACAAAGACATCGCAGCCAACCGGCAGCAGAGACAGCAGATTTTGTAACTGGAATTGCACTTCCGGTTTGTTCTTGGTCCAGAAGTAAACCAGCGTATCGCAGCCCTGAACATCCTCTGCCTGAGCGACCAGTCCATAACGCGCCTGTTCCCCCATACGACGGCTCAGGTTTTGCCAGTGATGATATTGCTGAGTGTGCACGCGTGAAGAGGCGGTCTCAAGCTGTGCGGGCAGGTCATCCTGCAGATCGCCAGCAAATAAAACGTGGCGGGCGGTAAATTCATCACTGTGGCGCAGAATGACTTCGCTGGCCGGGGTAAAAGCAGACATGTAGGGCTCCTGTAAGATCTGAGCGGAGATTATAGTGGTTTGTTGGCGCATGTTCGATGGGTTTGCTAGCATAGCGTCGCATTCAGCGAGCAAAGCAGGTATATCATGACGTCCAGGCGCGACTGGCTTTTACAGCAAATGGGGATTACGCAGTATCAACTGCGCCGCCCGCGCGTGCTCCAGGGCGAGATCGCCGTACGGCTTTTGCCGGATACGCAGCTGATTATTGTGGCGGAGAATCCGCCAGGTTTGCAGGAACCCATCCTGCGTGATGTCCTGCACACGCTCAGTCTTAAACCGACGCAGGTGATGACCGTGACGCCTGACCAGCTGCAAATGCTGCCCGAAACGCTCAACTGCGCGGGCTGGCTATTGGGCGTTGAGAGCGAACAAACCTTTAATGGCGTTGCCTTAACCAGCGCTTCTTTTAATGAACTGCTTAGCAGCGGTGCCGCCCGGCGCGCGCTCTGGCAACAGATGTGTGAACATGACAGCCATTTCTTTCCTCACGCCTGACGCGATTCCCGAGGCCTTTGCTATTGAATGTCGCAGCCATGCATTCCCCTGGCGCGAAGAGACCTTTAACAGCAATCAGGGCGAACGTTTTCTGAATCTGCGGTTGGATGTCGATAACCAGATGGCCGCCTTCGCGATCACCCAGGTGGTTCTGGATGAAGCGTCGCTGTTTAATATTGCTGTCGACCCGGCTTATCAGCGGCGCGGCCTTGGCCGGACGCTGCTGCAGCATTTAATCGATCAACTGATTGCGCGCGATGTCATGACATTGTGGCTGGAGGTGCGTGCGTCAAATGCACCCGCCATCGCGCTGTACGAACAGCTGGATTTCAACCAGGTCAGCCGCCGTCCCCACTATTATCCCACCGCCAGCGGCCGTGAAGATGCACTGATCATGGCGCTCACGCTGTAGCCGTTTCTGAGGAGTTTTGATGTTAGATAACTGGGATTGCATCCTGTTTGATGCGGATGACACGCTGTTTCACTTTGACTCGTTTGCCGGCCTGCAACGTCTGTTTGCCGGATACGATGTGCAGTTCACCGACCAGGATTTTGCGGATTACCAGGCGGTCAACAAGCCACTCTGGGTGGAGTATCAAAATGGCCAGCTGTCCGCACTGGAGCTCCAGACCCGCCGTTTTGTCGGCTGGGGGCAGAAACTCAGCGTGGCACCGGCTATCCTTAACGATGGCTTTTTGTCAGCCATGGCGGAAATTTGTCTGCCGCTCGAGGGTGCAGTCAGCCTGATGACGCTGCTGCACGGCCGCGTCAAAATGGGCATCATCACCAACGGCTTTACCGCGCTGCAGCAGCGTCGTCTGGAGCGTACCGGCTTTCTCGAGTACTTCTCTGCACTGGTGGTGTCAGAAGAAGTGGGCGTGCCTAAACCTGATGCCAGGATTTTTGACTATGCGCTCGAACAGATGGGACATCCGCAACGCGATCGCGTGTTGATGGTTGGCGATACGCCAGAATCAGACATCCTCGGCGGCATGAATGCGGGCGTTAAAACCTGCTGGATCGACCACGGCTCGCGCCCGCTGCCCGAATCGATCAAACCTGACTGGCGGGTGAATACGTTATCCGAGCTGGAAGCGCTGCTAAAAGGCTGATCCTGGCGCGTCACGCGGATCTGGAAAGGAAAAGGCCCTTAAGACGGGCCTTTTTTCATCGAGTGGGTTGGTGAGGCATGAGAGCAATGTCTGGCAGGCGGTAAAGTAAACCGCGCCGGGCCGTCGCGTCAGACCGAGGGGTTTGCGGTATCGTCCTTTTTCTCGTCCTCATCATCATCCTCTTTCACAGGCGTACTGGCCGTGAGCAGGAACGGAGACTGCTGCCAGCGCGTGCGGCGGTCACGCAGTAACGTACGGCTGAGGATGATGCCAATCGCCAGCGCCAGCAGCATCATCAGGCGCAGAATATTCGTGGTGTTATCCACCTGACGCGATTCGGTGACCAGCACGTGCGTATCCAGCGTCACCCGCAGAAACCCTGCGGGGCCGTTGCCGCCGGTGAGCGGTTGAACGATTTGGTGATTGAAGTAGCTTCCCGCGCGTTTGCCATCCAGCGCCAGCCGATCGCGCACGTTAATATTTTCGCCGCTGTGCGCCACCAGGCTGCCATCGCCTGCATAGACGGACGCATCCAGAATACGGCTGTTTTCGGTCATCTGATTAATAATGGCTTCAATCTGACTGCGGTTGTCTTCGCTGTTATCCATCAGGGGCTTAAGACTGAACGCCACCTGGCGGGTCAGCGTTTGAGCCAGCTCTTCTGCCTGTTCAGAACGCGCCATCTGATGGCCAAGGCTAAACCAGGATGCGCCTTGCATAAGCACCACTAACAGCGCCAGCGAAATCAAAACGATCACCGTGCGATGTAAGCGAAATTTCAGTGCGGTTTTAGCCATTAATTATCCGAATCACGTTACGACAGAAAGCCTGGATATTATGTTGCCAGAAGCAGCGCAGACAAGGTAGCCTCTTGCGTGGTTTTGTTGTTCCTACAGGAGCCCTGATGTCAAATCATCTTACCTGGTGCGATCTGCCTGCTGATGTCTCTCTCTGGCCGGGGTTGCCCCTTTCACTCAGCGGTGACGAAGTCATGCCGCTGGACTACCGTGCGGGTCGAACCGGCTGGTTACTCTATGGTCGCGGCCTTGATAAACAGCGTTTGACCGATTATCAGCACCAGCTTGGCGCCGCGATGGTGATCGTCAGTGCCTGGAACGTTGACGACTACCAGGTGATTCGTCTGGCAGGTTCCCTGACGCCGTTTGCCAGCAAACTGGCGCACGATCTGGCGCTGGATGTGGCACCGCTCGGGAAAATCCCGCATCTGAAAACGCCGGGCCTGCTGGTCATGGACATGGACTCCACCGCGATCCAAATCGAATGTATCGACGAGATAGCCAGACTGGCGGGCTGCGGCGAGCAGGTGGCAGAGGTCACCGAGCGGGCGATGCGCGGCGAGCTGGATTTTACCGCCAGCCTGCGCCAGCGCGTGGGCAAGCTGAAAGATGCCGACGCCAATATTCTTAAACAGGTGCGCGATGAGCTACCGTTAATGCCAGGCTTAACCACGCTGACCAAAAAATTGCAGGCGCTGGGCTGGCAGGTGGCTATCGCCTCTGGCGGCTTTACCTATTTTGCGGAGTTCCTGCGCGACAAGCTGCATCTGTCGGCCATCGCGGCTAACGAACTGGAAATCCGCGACGGTAAACTCACGGGTGAAGTGCTGGGCCAGATTGTGGATGCCCAGTACAAAGCCGAGACGTTAAAAAAACTGGCGAAGCGGTTCGGGATTGCGCCAGAACAAACCGTCGCCGTGGGTGACGGGGCGAATGATTTGCCGATGATCAAAGCCTCGGCGCTGGGCATTGCTTACCACGCCAAACCGAAGGTCAATGAGCAAACGGCCGTCACCATTCGCCATGCCGATTTAATGGGCGTGTTTTGCATCCTGACCGGAAGCCTGATTCACGAAGAGCGTTAACTGAGGAGTTGTTTTGGCCAAAGCGGCAAAACGCGCATTTGTTTGTAACGAGTGTGGCGCAGATTATCCGCGCTGGCAGGGGCAATGCAGCGCCTGTCACGCCTGGAACACCATTACCGAGGTACGGATTGCCGCCTCACCCGCTGCAGCGCGCAATGAGCGCCTCAGCGGTTATGCGGGCAGTGCCGGGACCAGTCGGGTGCAAAAGCTGTCCGAAATCAGCCTGGAAGCCTTGCCCCGTTTCTCGACCAGCTTTAAAGAATTTGACCGTGTGCTGGGCGGTGGCGTGGTGCCCGGCAGTGCCATTCTGATTGGTGGTAATCCCGGGGCCGGTAAATCCACTTTGTTGCTGCAGGTCATGTGCCGCTTAGCGCAGAACATGAAAACACTGTATGTCACCGGCGAAGAATCTTTACAGCAGGTGGCAATGCGCGCCCATCGGCTGGGTTTGCCGACTGAAAACCTGAACATGCTGTCGGAAACCAGCATCGAACAGATCTGCCTGATCGCCGAGCAGGAAGCGCCGCAAATCATGGTCATCGACTCCATCCAGGTGATGCACATGGCCGATATCCAGTCTTCACCCGGCAGCGTCGCCCAGGTGCGCGAAACCGCCGCTTATCTGACGCGCTTTGCCAAAACCCGCGGCGTGGCGATTATCATGGTGGGCCATGTCACCAAAGACGGATCGCTGGCCGGGCCGAAGGTCCTTGAGCACTGTATCGACTGTTCGGTGCTGCTGGATGGCGATGCCGATTCGCGCTTCCGCACCTTGCGCAGCCATAAAAACCGTTTTGGTGCCGTGAATGAACTGGGGGTTTTTGCCATGACGGAGCAGGGCATGCGTGAGGTGAGCAATCCTTCCGCCATTTTCCTGTCGCGCGGTGAAGAGATTACGTCGGGCAGTTCGGTCATGGTGCTGTGGGAAGGAACCCGGCCATTGCTGGTCGAGATTCAGGCGCTGGTGGACCATTCGATGATGGGAAATCCCCGTCGTGTTGCCGTCGGGCTTGAACAAAACCGCCTGGCGATTCTGCTGGCGGTACTGCATCGTCACGGTGGATTGCAAATGGCGGATCAGGATGTGTTCGTCAACGTCGTGGGCGGCGTGAAAGTCACAGAAACCAGCGCCGACCTGGCGCTGATGCTGTCAATGGTTTCCAGCCTGCGCGATCGCCCCTTGCCGCAGGATCTGGTTATCTTTGGCGAAGTCGGGCTGGCCGGCGAAATTCGCCCGGTGCCCAGCGGCCAGGAACGGATTTCAGAAGCGGCTAAACATGGCTTCAAACGGGCGATTGTGCCTGCCGGTAACGCGCCGAAAAAGCCGATTGAGGGCATGCGCGTCTATAGCGTGAAAAAGTTGGCGGATGCGCTGGCGATTCTCGATGACCTTTAAGCTTTCCCCGATGCCCTTTTGCCGTTGCGCAAAAGGGCCGGTGAGGGACAACTGTCCTCACGTCGTTGATCATTTTTTGCAGGAGGCACCACATGTCGGCGTTTGATTATTTAAAAACGGCCATTCGCCAGCAGGGCCACACGCTACAACAGGTGGCCGATGCCAGTGGCATGACCAAAGGGTACTTAAGCCAACTGCTTAACGCGAAAATTAAAAGCCCCAGTGCACAAAAGCTGGAAGCCCTGCACCGTTTTCTCGGTCTGGAGTTTCCACGTCGCGACAAAAAAATTGGGGTGATATTTGGTAAGTTTTATCCGCTACATACCGGCCATATCTATCTGATCCAGCGTGCCTGTAGTCAGGTCGATGAGCTGCATATCATTATGGGCTACGACGAGCCGCGCGATCTGAGCCTGTTTGAAAACAGCGCCATGTCGCAGCAGCCTACCGTTAGCGATCGTCTGCGTTGGTTACTGCAAACCTTCAAGTACCAGAAAAATATTCGCATTCATGCCTTCGATGAAGAGGGCATTGAACCCTATCCACACGGCTGGGATGTGTGGAGTGCAGGGGTGAAAACCTTCCTGGACGAGCAGGGAATTGCCGCAGACTGCATCTATACCAGTGAAGCACCCGATGCCGAAATGTATCAACAGCACCTGGGCATTGAGACGATACTGATCGATCCAAAACGATCGTTTATGAATATCAGCGGCGCGCAGATTCGTCAGGATCCCTTCCGCTTCTGGGAGTATATTCCCACCGAAGTGAAGCCTTTCTTTGTACGCACCGTGGCCATTCTGGGCGGTGAGTCGAGCGGAAAGTCGATGCTGGTGAACAAGCTGGCGAACATCTTTAATACGTCCAGTGCGTGGGAATATGGCCGTGACTATGTTTTTTCCCATCTGGGCGGCGATGAGATGGCACTGCAGTATTCTGACTACGATAAGATCGCGCTGGGCCATGCACAGTACATCGATTTTGCGGTGAAATATGCCAATAAAGTGGCGTTTATCGATACCGACTTTGTCACCACCCAGGCCTTTTGCAAAAAGTATGAGGGACGCGAGCATCCTTTTGTTCAGGCAATGATTGATGAGTATCGCTTTGACCTGGTCATTTTGCTGGAGAATAACGTGCCCTGGGTGGCGGACGGATTGCGCAGCCTGGGCAGCTCTGTCGATCGCCGTGAGTTCCAGAGCATGCTGATCTCGATGCTGGGTGAAAACCACATCGATTTCGTTCATGTGCAGGAAGAAGACTACGATACGCGTTTCCTGCGCTGTATTGAACTGGTGAAAGGAATGCTGGGCGAACAGGGCCCGCTCTAAGGCTTTTACCTTCATACCGGGGCGGGGAAGGAACAAGATGTCGCCCCTTTAATGGCTATTTTTTATTCATATTATTTGCGCCCTCTCTAACCTGAACATGAGAAATAATGGCTCGTGAAAAACCACGTGCAGCCAAATAACGCGCGTAACATTAGAAAACAAAAAAAGAGATTTTGAATTCTCAGGTAACATTATTACGTATTTAAAAACTGATATTATTTCATTTCTTCTGTGTGTTGCTGTTAAATGTAAGTTCAATATTTTTAACTGGTTTATATTGAGGGAATGTTCTTAAGATAGAAATAATGATATACCCGGATGTAATAAGATGAAAAAGATTGGTATTGGTAGCGATGTGGTTTTTTATCCTGGGAAAAGGGAAATTATTAGTCATGATCAGACGGTGAAGTTGCACTCATCGGCCTCCTATTGTTTTGAATTGCTGATCGCGCGCCAGGGCGAAATTGTCGATCATGAAGCATTTTATCAATATGCCTGGCGCCGGTTCGGTATGGAAGTCAGTGCCAATGCCTTATATCAAAGTATTTCCCTGATCAGAAAAGCGCTGCTGGCATGCGATATCCGCCAGGACGTGATCAGAACAATTCCGCGTCGCGGCTTTATGCTTTCAAACGCAATCCTCATTGAGGAATCGACGACTGCGCCTGAAAAGCGTATTTCTGATGAGGAAGCAGTGGCTGGTAAATGTGCCCAGGAAGAAGAACAGCGCATTCCGCTCTTACCTTCGGCCAGTGAAGATGAGGTTTTGCCAAATACGACGCAGCCCGTTATTCAGGATGATGAGAATATTTCAGAAAACCTCATTAATGACATGCCGCATTCTGAACCAAAATCAAAAAAACCGATCGGCGATCCTGAATCTGCTATATTAACACTCAGAAAAAGCGCAAATCGCTATGCGATTTCCCCCCGTCATCTGTTTGTGACAGGGCTGACGGGGTTGACGATACTGATTTGTGGTTTTGCCATCATGGTCTTTTCACTTTACCGCCAGGAAATGGATTTTGTTAAACGCTTTGATATGAATGGATGCGAAATATATGGCAATGAAAAAGCGGATAACAGTCTGGTGGCACGAGTCGCTGTCGATATTAAAGTCGGTTGTACGGAGCGACGAAAAATTTTTATTACAGCGTTCACCAATGGTGAAAGAATTTCAGTTTTACAGTGTAAAAATACCCTTTCACTTTTCGGCTCCCCGGACTGTGTTTCGTATTATTATATAAGGAGTCAGTGGTGAAGTTAACCTTTCTGTTAGCTGTAATCGTGATGACAGCAGCAGGCATTGTCGTATTTATGTTTCGACAGGATTCTGTCCATTGTATAGCAAACATTAATTACATCAGAGGCGGTGAGACATTTTCAGTGATCGCCTCTCACGATATGCGAAACGGTCAGGGTATTATTGCGATTACGGGCCGACTCACCGATAGCGCGCATAAGGTTATCAGCCTGAGTAAAATTATCCGTTTTACTTATCAGCGCGAGGGTGATCTGTATCTTGCGCGATCAACATTAATAGAACCCTCACCGGATAATCAAATGTCTTTAGAGGAGCAACAAAAGTGGCTGCCGGCATTTTTCATTACCGTCGGGGCGACATTTCCGTTTGTCATTAAAAGGACAGGCCTGCAGACGTGGGTATTCTATTCTGGGCCGGTACCGCTTTACCTTTGCGAAAAGTAATGTCGTCAATGTGGCGTTCGCCGTCGTCGCACGCACGGCCTGGCCTGTTGTTATCTTATGAAATGTCTCTCTTCAGCAACACAGGGTTAACATTATCATATTGAATTTAAATATATTTTTTGTTTTCTAAAGCCTTCTTCACATAAGGTCAGAACACTTCACACACAGTTTCTCTCCCATGCCCCTTATGATTCTCGCCGCCAATGAGCATGTTTATTAATCAGAATCACAAGAGGGAACCAATGAAAGCCAGGTCTTTATCACTCGGCATGACAATTGCCTTATGCGGTGCAAGTTTTATTTCTTTTAATGCTTTTTCCGCATCACAAAATACCATTCGCTTTCAAGGCGAGGTCAATGCACAAACCTGTAACGTTAATGTCAATGATGCAACCGGTAGCCCGATTATTCTGCTGCCAACGGTTTCCACTACCGCGCTGAGTACGGCAAAATCAACCGCCGGAAAAACGCCTTTTACCATTAACTTAACCGGTTGTGTTGCACCGGCATCAGGATCAACGCAGGCAATTAATATCAATCTGGTCGGCAACAATATTTCATCGACTGGTGATTTACTGAATACCGGAACAGCGAAAAACGTGGCACTGCGTTTGCTGGATAGTAGTGATAAAGCGATCGATTTATCTGGCGGTGCGGCGACGGTCAGCGGCATGACGCTGGCGAGCGGAAGTACCAGTGCATCACAAAATTTTTCGGTCGAATATTACAGCGACTCTGGAAGCGCTGGTGCAGGTACAGTTTTGAGTAGCGTCCAATATTCTGTCAGCTATCCATAACTATCAGGCCCTCTTTATTTAAGAGGGCAGGAGAAACCTGTGTTTAAATCTAGCGTTATTTTGTTGCTGATGCTGTCAGCCACTCTGTGTCAGGCGAGTGTGGTACTAAACGGCACCCGGATAATTATTGATGGTTCGAAAAATGAAAAGACCATCCAGTTTACTAACGCAGGCGATCAGCCTGCGCTTATTCAAATTCAGGCAGTGAATCCTGATGCAAATTCAACGCCGCCCTTTGTGGCGCTGCCGCAAATTTTTCGTATAGCACCGGTCGCCGGTCAAACGGTGAAAGTCAACGTCACTGAAAAAAATTTGCCGCAGGACAGAGAGTCGCTGTTTTATCTGGACTACACGGAGCTCCCCTCTGTTAAAAAGGGCGATGAAGATAAAAATAAACTTTATCTGATTATCAAGAACAGGGTGAAAGTCATCGTTCGTCCCGGGGATCTCGATTTCTCTGTGGATAAAGTCAGACAGGCACTTTCCTGGCGTATCCAGGGGCACACAATCCTCCTTAAAAATGCGTCTCCCTTTTACGCCAATATTCGCTCGTTTGTCCTGGTAAAAGGTAATCACACGCTTCCCTGGGACGATGCCGTCACGCTGGCACCTTTTAGTGAACAGCGCATTACGCTGAAAAGCCATTCACCCCTCTCTGGATATGCGCTTAATGCCGTCCTGATTAATGATTTTGGCGCCGACGAAAAAATCAACGTAAACGAAAAATAGCAGAAATGAATAAAGCCACATTATTGTTATTCTTCGCTTCAAGCCTGATTGCAGCCTGGGCAAGTCAGGCGGCTGATGCGCAAAATGACTATACGTTTGATCCTGCTTTAATCCGTGAAATGATGCCGGGACAGGTTGCGATGCCCGTTGATTCACAGGATGCCTGGTTTCAGCCTGGCCGTTACGATGTCGATCTTTACCTCAATGGTAAGTTCCAGCAATCCACGGCTCTGCAAATCGTGCGCGCCGAGGGGCCGCTCTCCGTGTGTCTTACCTCGCCGTTTTATCGGGCGTTTGGCGTCAAAACCCCTTATCTGTCAGCCCTGAAGGCGGAAGACTGCGCACGGCCTGAGGCGTTTTTGCCCGGCGCGACCGTCAACGTGAATACGGCAAGCTTACGCGTGGATGTGACCATTCCTCAGGCGATGCTGGTCCAGCGGCCCGTAGGCTATATCGCGCCCGAAAACCTGACGGCGGGCGATACCATGGCATTCGTGAATTACAACCTTAACCAGTTTTATTCCGATTATAAAAATGCGCAGCGTTTTGAATCCACCTATCTGGGCATTAACAGTGGTATGAACGTCGGGATGTGGCGTTTCCGTCAGCAGGGGAATTTCACCCATGACGAGTTCGGCAATCGCTGGCAAAGCGCCCGGGCCTGGGTGCAACGTGCGCTGCCCACTTTACGAAGTGAGGCGGGGATAGGGGAACTTTTCAGTAACGGTGACTTATTTACTGCTGTCAGTTTTAACGGCGTCAGTCTGGACTCTGACGATCGTATGCTGCCGGATTCTGTTCGGGGTTATGCCCCGGTGGTGCGCGGCGTGGCAAACAGTAATGCACGGGTAACAATCTGGCAGGGCAAGCAGCGGATATACCAGACAACCGTGCCGCCGGGTCCGTTTATCATCAATGACCTGAGTCCGGTGAGCTATGGCGGCGATCTCAGCGTTGAGGTTCAGGAGTCTGACGGCAGCCTTCATCAATTTAGCGTGCCTTATGCGGTGTTACCGCAGTCGCTGCGTCCTGGCCGGACGGACTACAACTTTGCTGCCGGTAAAGTCAGGGATTACAGTAAAGACAACGCCTTTACCGAATTAACCGTTAAGCACGGACTGACCAACGCCATCACCCTTAATGGCGGCGTACGGCTGGGCCAACGCTATCATGCTTTGCTGGCCGGCGGCGTCTGGGCCTCTGACATCGGCGCAGTGGGATTTAACAGCGCGTATTCTGAAGCCGATCTGAACGGCGGTGAGTCGACCCAGGGATGGCGTTACGCACTGAGTTACAGTCGAACCTTTCAGCCTACCAATACCACACTGACCTTTGCCGGATACCAGTATTCCACTCAGGGTTACCGGGATCTTAACGACGTGATTGCACTGAATAATGCAGAAACGCCCGGCCGCAACCTTATCAACAGCGAATATATGCAGCGTAACCGCCTGCAAATGACCCTTAATCAAACGCTGGGGCAGTGGGGCAATGTCTATCTCTCTGGCTCGAAGCAAAATTACTATGATGGACGCTCCCGGACGACGCAGTTTCAGGTCGGCTATGGCACGGTGCTGCCCAAAAATATCGCGCTGAATATTTCGCTCTCACGCCAGTATTCGCGCAGAGCCTACTCAACCGATCCGCGTATGGCGGTGATGGCCCAGCATGCAGACGATACCTTTTATAAAGATACCCAGTTGCAGGTCAGCCTCTCTGTGCCGTTGGGCTCTGACGCCACCTCACCCTATCTGGCTCTGGGCGGCACGCGGGGAAGCCAGAACGGCAGTAACTACAACGCGTCGCTCAGCGGACTGAGCGGCGAGAGCGGCACCAGCTATAGCGTAAATGTGAATCGCGATCAGCAGCAACGTGATACGACGTTAAGTGGCAGCCTGGGCAAAAAGTTTTCAGAAGCCAGCGTGACCGGTACCGCATCGACCTCTTCGCGGTTTAACCAGATGTCCGTTAACGCGATGGGCGCAGCAGTGATCCACAGCGGCGGCGTGACGTTGGGAAATTATCTCGGCGACACCTTCGCCCTTGTCGAAGCGAAAGGCGCCAGGAACGCCCACGTTCTCAACAGCCAGGGTACCGAGATCGACCGCTTCGGCTATGCCCTGGTGCCGTCGCTTAACCCCTATCACTACAACCGGATTTCGTTGGGAGCCGGCGGCAGCGATAGCCATGTTGAGATACAGGACAGCGAGAAAATCGTCGCGCCCTATGCCGGTGCGATGGTGAAGGTGTCGTTCAGAACCTTACGCGGTTATCCGCTCATGTTAAAGACCCGCACCAATCGCGATAACACGGTGCCGATGGGCGCAGATCTGCTGGACGAGTCGGGCAATCGGGTGGGGACATTTGGTCAGGGCGGCAATGCCTGGTTGCGGGTGGCTAAAACTCAGGGGCAACTGAAGGCCGTCTGGGGAGAGGGCGCACAGTCATCCTGTTTAATTGATTACCGCATCCCGAAACCCAAGCCCGACGCGGTGATCACCTACGCGGATGCCGTCTGTCGTTTTTAGAATCTGAGGTATAAATGATGAAGCGCATTTTAGCGGTAATAACAGTATTTTTTTGGACGGTGTGGCTCCCGGCTCACGCGACCTGCACGCGTATACAGCCGGTCGATCAAGGCTGTGATGCCTGTGGTGCGCCCCTGAATTTCGGCAATATCGGATTAATGAATCTTCGCTATCAGCCCGCCGGCACCGTGCTGGCCCGTTCGGTGTTTCGGGTGGTGCCGTCTGTGGCTAACAACAATCCCGATCGCGTGTTGTACGAGTGTGACCTTGCTGATAAAGACCAACTGTTTGAAGTCTTCGCCACCAACGGTGACAGCAACGTTGGCGGTGCCTGGGACATGGGGAACAACTATTTCCAGACCTATTTTCCTTTTACCGCATTAAAGCTGGTTCACGTGCGCAGTGGTAAGCCTTTTACCCGTATCTGGCAAAAAGTGCCGCTCACGCAGTATGAGATAGACGGGAACAAAATCAAGATCAGGGGGCGCGATTTCAGCCCCATCAGCGCGGAGCTCATTCGTACCGACAGCAACAACCGCACGCCCGGTTACGCGTCATGGGGCTGCCCCTGGGCGGCAGCCGATAATTATACCGGCGCATACAGTTGTAATCAGCCCAATGGCTATGTGGTGTTTATGGGGCCGGGAATGAATGTGCCCGAAGCGGGTCAGGACAGCTGGAACCATTTTGAAACCTGGGGTTCCGGACGTTATATGGCCTTTGGGATGAATACCGCGCCGGTCGCCACCCTGACGCAAAATATGACCCAGGGCTGCCGGGTAGAAAATTATACCGCAAACGTCATTTTCCCCGGCATCAGCATTAATGGGCTTAATGAAGGCCAGAGCGTGACGGCACCGCTCAGCATTACGCTGGCCTGTGCCGACGGGACAGACAAGATTTCCGGTATTCATTCAGGTCAGCTGTCACTGGGCTTCCAGCCAAGTTACGCGGCTTGGCTGCAGGCCGAGCAACTGAGTTTGACGACGGCAGGCGGTATCTCGCGCTACCTGGTGTCCGATCGCTATGACAGCGATCCTTCACTGGCAAAAGGCGTCGGCATTCAGTTACAGACGTCCAGTGGTCAGCCTGTCTCCTTTTTGAGCTGGAGCAGGTTCAGCAGTAATGCGGGCTGGCGGCCGGTACTGGAAGACGCGCAGGTTATCAGCGGTGGCCAGCAGAGTGACGAAAAGCTGTACCAGCGTACGTTCAGTGCCAGTCTTGCAAAGATTCCCGGTCAAACAGTGACGGCGGGCCGTGTCGATGCGATCGCATCCATCCTTATTCGGCTGCAATAACATGAAAACGTTTTTTTGGTTAGTTATGTCTATCGCGATTCATGCCCATGCCGCAGTGATTCCACAGCAAAGCCGGCTCATCTTTCATCCTGGCGAGGTACAAATTCCGTTGCTGTTGGTCAACAGTGGTGACGCGCCTGTACTGATCCAGACCTGGATAGACGGCGGTTCACCGGAACGATCACCCGGCAGTAAAGCCTTTCCCTTTGTTGCGCTTCCCGGCGTTTTTACGCTGAATAAAGATGAAAAAAAGCAGATTGCGGTTCTGCGCACCGAGCTGGCCGCACAGCTGCCAAAGGATCGGGAATCCCTGTACTGGCTCAATCTTTACGAGATCAGCGCAGTGAAAAAAAGCACGCTACGGGCGGGCAACGACAAGATCAGCATGGCGCTGAACACTCAGCTTAAAGTGATTAACCGGCCGTTCACGGACATTACGCCCTTTGCGGCACGGGTAAACGCGGTCACCTTTCAGGTAAGAAAAAAGCAGGGACAGTTTTTTATTCAGGCCATGAATCATAGCCGTTACTTTTTTACGCCGGGAAAAATGACGGTGACGGCAGGGGGGAAACGTTATCCCGTTTATCTGGACGGGGATAAAACGCTGGCACCTTTCACCCATAAAGCGTATCCCCTCATGGGTGATGCGCCGTCTTTAGCCACAGGTGAGGGCAGCCTTAACTTTACCGCGCTGGACGATCAGGGTAATCCTCAGGTTTTCACGGCAACGCTGAGTCAGGCTTCGGCTTCCCCGTAAAATAACCATACGCGGGTGCCCGTATTGTCTGGCACCCGCGAGTGATCAGTAAACCATGACAACCTTGCCGCGCATATGGCCTTCCAGCACGCGCTGGTGAGCGGTCTCAAGCGTTTCCACACTCAGGCCATGAAGCGTTTCGTTGAGTGTACTTTGCAGCTTGCCTTCGTCCAGCAGGCTGGCGACGGTATTGAGGATTTCACCCTGCTGCGCCATGTCTGGCGTGTTGTACATGCTGCGCGTATACATGAACTCAAAATGCAGTGCGGCGCTTTTTAACTTCAGTTGATCCATCGACAGCGGATGTTCATTCTCGACGATGGTGCAGATATGGCCCTGAGGGGCGATGAGTTGGCTCATGGTTTCCCAATGGCCGTCGGTGTCGTTAAGGCAGAAAATATAATCGACCTGTTTGATATCGTGCTTTTCCAGCTCCCCAACCATGTCTTTGTAGTTAATGACAAGGTCTGCCCCGCGATCGCGGCACCACTGGGCGGAATCTTCCCGTGAGGCGGTGGCAATCACTTTGGCTTTGCTGCGCATTTTTGCCAGCGGAATGGCCAGAGAACCGACGCCGCCAGCGCCGCCCACGACAAGCAGTGTTTGATCTTCACGTGCGGCTGCCATATCCAGCCGTTCAAACAGGCCTTCCCATGCGGTCAGCGCCGTCAGGGGAATAGCGGCAGAAGCCGCCCAGTCGAGGGTTTTCGGTTTGTGGCCGGTGATGCGTGAATCGACCAACTGCTCCGTACTGTTGCTGCCCGGGCGGGTAATATCGCCCGCGTAGTAAACCTCATCGCCTGGCTTAAAGCCGCTGACTTTGCTGCCGGTTTCCAGTACCACACCGCTGGCATCCCAGCCAAGAATACGCGGCACCTGTAAACCATTTTTGATCGCCCCTTTGTGGACTTTGGTATCCACCGGGTTGACCGAGGCGGCTTTCACCTCGACGCGCAGGTCATATTCGCCAGGCGTGAGGGTTTCTGGAAAAATTTCGACGAAGTTTTTTGGGTTTTCGGGATCGACGGCAATCGCGCGAACAGACATGGTTTATCTCCTGTAGTGTTTTCTCAAGTGTAGAACCCTGAGGCGATACTGATAAGATGGACAATCGTTATTAGCGTGTTCGTCTGAGGTGAACAATGGCGTTTCGTCAGTGGCAGGATATGGCGCTGTTTGCGTTAGTGGCAGAGTGTGGCAGTTTTACCGCCGCGGCAGAACGGGCGGGCTTACCCAAATCCAGCGTCAGTCAGCGCATCAGCCAGCTTGAACAGCGGCTGGGCATTCGCCTGTTAAACCGCACCACGCGCCAGTTAAACCTGACGTTTGCGGGCGAACGCTACCTGCTGCATTGCCAGGAGATGATGCAGGCCAGCGAACGTGCTGAGCAGGCTATTGCCAGTCTGCGGGAAAATCCCAGCGGTCGCCTGCGCATTACCAGCCCGGCGGGTATTGGCGCAACCTTACTGGCCCGCTGCAACGCCGCGTTTTTACGGCGCTATCCGGATGTGACGCTGGATATTTCCATTTCGGATGATATCCGCGATCTGGTGCAGGACGGTTTTGATCTGGCCTTGCGCACCGGCCAGCCGCAGGAGTCGTCTCTGATTGGTCGGCGCGTTGGCTACTGCCAGCGCTCGCTGGTGGCCGCGCAAGCCTATCTCGATCAGCATCCTCCGGTGACCCATCCTCAGCAGTTGGCCGCGCACCGTTGCATTGCGCACCGGGCCTGGAACGAGTGGGTGCTAAAACGGCACGATCAGTATCACCGTTGGCTGCTCCCGCCTGCACACCTCACCGACAATTTACTGTACGCACGCGAATCTGCGTTAGGCAGTGCCGGTATTACGCTTCTGCCGCGCTTTTTAATCGACGGAGAGATGCATGATGCGCGCCTGGTGCAGGTCTTGCCGGAATGGGAAATGGAGGGGAATGAACTGTGGCTGGTGTATCCCAGCCGAAAACTGAACTCGCCTGCGCTGATGAAGTACATTGAATTTGCGTTGCAGTCGCCGGTGTTTCGCGAATTCTACCACTGAAGAAAAGAGAAGGGCGGCATCGCTGCCGCCCCTGTGTTACTTAATAATACGCTTGTACTTAATACGCTTCGGCTCCAGCGCATCCGCGCCCAGCGTGCGTTTCTTGTACTCTTCGTATTCGGTAAAGTTACCTTCGAAGAACTCGATCTTGCCTTCATCCTGGTAATCCAGAATGTGGGTCGCGATACGGTCAAGGAACCAACGGTCATGCGAGATCACCATGGCGCAGCCAGGGAACTCAAGCAGGGCGTTTTCCAGCGCGCGCAGGGTTTCAATGTCCAGGTCGTTGGTTGGCTCATCGAGCAGCAGCATGTTGCCGCCAACCTGCAGCAGTTTTGCCAGATGCAGACGACCACGCTCACCACCGGACAGCTCGCCGACACGTTTGCCCTGATCCACGCCTTTAAAGTTAAAGCGTCCGACATAGGCACGGCTTGGCATTTCGGTGTTGCCGATGCGCATAATATCCTGACCGCCGGAGACTTCTTCCCATACGGTTTTGGCATTATCCATGCTGTCACGGAACTGATCGACAGAAGCCAGCTTCACGGTTTCACCCAGCACAATCTCGCCGGAGTCCGGCTGTTCCTGACCGGACATCATGCGGAACAGCGTTGATTTACCGGCGCCGTTCGGGCCGATGATGCCGACGATGGCGCCTTTCGGTACGGAGAACGACAGGCCGTCAATCAGAACGCGGTCACCGTAGGATTTACGCAGGTTGCTGACTTCCAGCACTTTGTCACCCAGGCGGGCACCCGGCGGAATAAACAGCTCGTTGGTTTCGTTACGTTTCTGGTAGTCGGTGTTGTTCAGTTCTTCAAAGCGAGCCAGACGGGCTTTGCCTTTAGACTGCTGGCCTTTTGGCCCTTTACGTACCCACTCCAGCTCTTTCTCGATGGATTTACGACGTGCGGCTTCGGAAGAGGCTTCCTGTGCCAGACGGGCATCTTTCTGCTCCAGCCATGAGGAGTAGTTACCTTCCCACGGAATACCTTCGCCGCGGTCCAGTTCCAGAATCCAGCCAGCAACGTTATCCAGGAAGTAGCGGTCGTGCGTAATCGCTACCACGGTCCCTTCGAAGTCGTGCAGGAAGCGCTCCAGCCAGGCGACAGATTCGGCATCCAGGTGGTTCGTCGGTTCGTCCAGCAGCAGCATGTCGGGCTTTTCCAACAGCAGGCGGCACAGCGCGACACGGCGACGTTCACCACCAGACAGGTTTGCGACTTTTGCGTCCCAGTCCGGCAGGCGCAGGGCATCGGCGGCGCGTTCCAGCTGCGTGTTCAGGTTATGACCATCATGTGCCTGAATGATCTCTTCCAGACGTCCCTGCTCGGCAGCCAGCTTATCGAAATCCGCATCTTCTTCAGCGTATAAGGCATAAACCTCATCAAGACGTTTCAGCGCACCGACCACTTCGGACAGGGCTTCTTCAACGGACTCGCGCACGGTGTGCTCAAGGTTAAGCTGCGGTTCCTGTGGCAGGTAGCCGATTTTAATACCGGGCTGTGGGCGAGCTTCACCTTCGATATCTTTATCAATACCGGCCATGATGCGCAGCAGCGTAGATTTACCCGCACCGTTCAGGCCGAGTACACCAATTTTCGCGCCGGGGAAAAAGCTAAGGGAGATGTTCTTGAGAATATGTCGCTTGGGCGGAACTACTTTGCCGACGCGATGCATGCTATAGACGAATTGAGCCACGTTGTATTGAGCCTCTGGGTCTGTTTGTCGTTTGGATGATGTCGAAGTTTAGCCTTTTTCGCCGCCTATTCACAGCCGATGCGCCGGGATAATTCCGCGCAGTCGTGCAGTCAGGCGTAACTGTTTGATTTGTGTCCGCTGTCAGATGGAGCAGCAAACGGCCGCCTTAGCGCAGCGCGTCTTCTGTCCGCGACGAGAATTTAGCAATAGCCTGTTGCCGCCGCGTGACAGAAAAGCGTCAGGGAAGGCGGACGGGAATGTGCTGTTGGGTTAACCACTCACGCAGGGCGGGTTCGGGCGCGCTGTCGCTGACCAGTAAATCAAAGCGGGCGAGCTCGCCAATGCGCGCGGGCAGCACTTTGCCATATTTGCTGCTGTCGGCAACCAAAATACGTTGGCGGGCGCGCAGCATGGCATGGTGTTTCATCGGCAGCTCGTTGAGGTTGTAGCAGGTCGCTCCCTGATCCCGATCTACGCCAGCCGCAGAGATAAACGCCAGGCTGGGACACAGGTCATCCAGAATGGAATGGCCGCCGACGGGCGTGAATAAGGCATTGTCTGCATGAAATTCCCCGCCGCTCAGGATCACGTTGCAGGCGGGTTTTTCTTTCAGCGCCAGAAAGGTATTCATGGCACAGCAGATAGCGGTAAAGGGCAGCTCATCCGGAATCGCATCCACGACATAGGGCAGGGTGGTGCCGCAGTCGAAAAACACCGTGTCGTTTTCACTAATCAGGCTGGCTGCTGCCTGAGCGAGCCGCTGCTTGCGGGCCGCATTTTGGCCATGCTGATCGGAGATGAAATAGTGTCCGGCGTGGTTTCGGGGATCGCTCACAATATAACCGCCCAGCAATACCACGCTCGATGTCGGTTCACTTAAGTCCCGGCGCACGGTCATTTCGGAGACGTCCAGCAGCTGTGCGGCATCTTTCAGATGTAATTTATCGGTGCGCTTAAGTGCCAGAGCCAGTTTGCGAATGCGTTCGTCGCGGCGGGTTTCCATTGTCATTTCTGAACCTGTATTCCTTGAAGAAGACGTCATACGTCAGTGCCTGTCACATTGTTATCGCGCAATTAAATTTACCTGAAATCGCCGTGGTTTTATTGAGGCTGTGACAAATTTCAAAAAATATAAGGTGTTGCGTGCTCACCGGTTAAGATTTTTCATCTTACCCGCAATGTTATTACCCCGCAAACCTGCACTAAAGCTAAGAATAACGCACAGTTCAGACAGCTGACTTTGTTATAATAGTAACATCTGGAGGGCGAAAAATCCGATAAATCGCGGAATAATGTCACGTTAAATGTGAAATTTATCACATATTAAACGCCGGTGAATTGGTAGTGTTATTTTTATAACATTTTAGCTGTTCATTACCGGGGGAAAAATGGATATCGCCGTTATTGGTTCAAACATGGTGGATTTAATCACCTATACCAACAGCTTTCCTAAAGCTGGAGAGACGCTTGAGGCACCCGATTTTGCGATTGGCTGTGGGGGAAAAGGGGCCAATCAGGCTGTGGCGGCAGCAAAACTGGGTGGCGAGGTGATGCTGGTCAGTAAAGTCGGCGATGACCTGTTTGCGCCCACCACGCTGGCTAATTTGCAACAGCAGGGCGTGGATACGCGTTATGTCACAACCGAAAAAGGGGTTTCCAGCGGCGTGGCCCCCATTTTTGTTGATGATCAGTCGCAAAACCGCATTTTAATTATCAAAGGCGCGAATCAGCACCTCAAGCCGGCGGATATTGACGCTGCGGGTGATGCGTTGAAACGCTGTCGGTTGATCATTCTTCAGCTCGAAATTCCGCTGGAAACGGTGTACTACGCTATCGATTTTGCCCGTCAGCATGATATTCGCGTCATCCTCAACCCTGCGCCCGCCGTGGCAGACCTGGATATCCGCTATGCCTGCCAGTGCGACTTTTTTATGCCCAATGAGACGGAGCTGGAAATTCTTACCGGGATGCCGGTGGGGACGGATGATGACGTCAGGCTGGCCGGAGCGTCCTTGCTGAAACGTGGCCTGAAAAACCTGATCGTTACGCTGGGCAGTCGCGGATCGTTGTGGATGACCGGAGAGACACAGCACCAGGTTGCGCCTGTGCCGGTTAAGGCAGTGGATACCAGCGGTGCCGGTGATGCGTTTATCGGCTGCTTCGCTCATGAACTGGTGAAAACGGGCGATATTCCTGCGGCGATGGCCAAAGCCTCCGCCTACGCGGCCTGTAGCGTGACGGCGCGCGGCACACAACGTTCTTATCCTGATACAGCGGAATTTCAGCGCTTTCTTGACCTTCAGTGAGGTACAGCCATGCACCAGAACATTGTTCAGCAAAATGACGGTTATCTAAATAAGACTCCGCTGTTCCAGTTCATTCTGCTTTCCTGCCTGTTCCCCTTGTGGGGCTGTGCGGCAAGCCTGAATGACATTCTGATTACGCAGTTTAAAAGCGTTTTCGCCCTGAGCGATTTTGCCAGCGCCCTGGTGCAGAGCGCCTTTTACGGCGGCTATTTTCTGATTGCGATTCCTGCCTCGCTGGTGATCCGTAAAACCAGTTACAAGCTGGCTATATTAGCCGGTCTGGCGTTGTACATCCTGGGCTGCCTGCTGTTTTATCCCGCCTCGCATATGGCAACCTACACCATGTTTCTGGCGGCGATTTTTGCCATTGCCATTGGGTTAAGCTTTCTGGAGACGGCGGCGAACACCTACAGCTCAATGATCGGACAGCGTCAGCATGCCACGCTGCGTCTTAACATCAGTCAGACGTTCTATCCGGTGGGGGCGCTGATGGGCATTGTGCTGGGAAAATATCTGGTGTTTCAGGATGGAGAAAGCCTGGAAACGCAAATGGCAAACATGACGGCGGCGCAGGCGCATGCTTTCCGCCTGTCCATGCTGGAACATACCCTGGAACCCTATAAATATCTGGTGATGGTGCTGGTGGTTGTCATGCTGCTGTTTATGTTCACCCGCTATCCACGCTGCAAGCCGCAAAGCAACGAAAAATCGCTGCCAACGCTGGGGGAAACCTTTCGCTATCTGGCTAAAAATCGCCATTTTAAACGCGGTATTCTGGCGCAGTTTTTGTACGTCGGTATGCAGGTGGCGGTGTGGTCCTTTACCATCCGTCTGGCGCTTACGTTGGGAGCGGCCAATGAGCGCGAGGCATCCAGCTTTATGATTTACAGCTTTATCTGTTTCTTTATTGGCAAGTTTGTCGCCAACATTTTAATGACGCGTTTCCGGCCAGAGAAAGTGCTTATCGCCTTTTCACTCCTTGGCATCGCAACGCTGGGCTACGTGATGCTGATGCCCAATTTCACAGCAGTCTACGCTGCGGTGTTTGTCAGCGTGCTGTTTGGCCCGTGCTGGGCGACGATCTATGCCGGGACGCTCGCGACCGTTGACAGTAAATACACCGAAGTCGCGGGAGCATTTATTGTGATGTCCATTGTGGGGGCGGCCTTTGTGCCCGCGCTGCAGGGCTTTGTTTCCGATCACCTGGGATCGATGCAGCTGGCATTCGGCGTATCGCTGCTGTGTTTCGCATGGGTTGGGTTCTATTTTTGGGGCGAGCTGCGCCACAAAAAGCAGCCTCGCCTTAGCGGAAACCTGGCGGAGGAGGGGCGATGAAAACCCGTTTACCGCTTTGTCGCGAACAGTTCACCTACACGCCTTGCCTGCTGCTGGAGAGCGAGGACTTCAGCGTCGAGCTGTTTCGTTATCCTGCGGGCATTGAAGCCATTCGCATTCACAACCGACGGGGCACGGTAATTGTGTTGCCGTTTCTGGGCCAGATGGTGTGGGACGTGAATTTTGACGGCCGCGCATTAACCATGGGACATCGCTTTAAACAGCCGCTGCCGGGTGATTCGATTATCGATACCTATGGCTGCTTTGCCTTTCACTCTGGCCTGCTGGCGAATGGCTGCCCTGCAGCGGAAGACACGCACGCGCTGCACGGCGAAATGGCCTGCGCACGCATGGATACAGCATGGATTGTGCTGGAGGGCGACAGACTTTCGGTGGAGGGCGAAACCGAATACATCAAGGGGTTTGGTCACCACTATCGGGCGGCTCCGGCGGTAAGATTAGGGGCCAGTCAGGCACGACTGGTGCTGGAGATGAGCGTCACCAACCTGGCTGGCGCGCCGATGCCGTTGCAGTACATGTGCCACATCAACAGCGCGTGGGTGGCGCAGGGGCAGTTCAGGCAGACGATACCGGATGAGGCATTTCAGCTGCGCCGCTCCCTACCGGCACATGTGCGGCCCACGCCGCAATGGACCGCTTTTACCGCTTCCCTTGCCAGCGATCCCGCCGCTTTACGCCGGTTGGATCAACCCGAGATGTACGATCCAGAGATTGTCTTCTTTGCCGATCGTCTGGCGCAGTACGGTGAGAACGTTCAGTTTGAACTCCATTCTCCGGACGGTTACGCCCTGATGACCCGCTTTTCCACTGCGCAGTTCCCACATGCCACGCGCTGGATACTGCATAATGCGGATCAACAGGTTGCTGCCTATGTGCTGCCCGCCACCTGCCGTCCTGAAGGCTTTGCTGCGGCAACGCGCGCCGGAACGTTAATCGCGCTGATGCCCGGCGAGCAGCGCCATTTTCAGGTCGAAACCGGTCTGCTGTAAAACCCGTACGGCGACGCTTCAGGGTCGTAACCTTACCCGGTGAAACAGGCTGTTGTTATCGCATCGTCTTTTTCCCCCTAGGATTCCGGGAGCGTCATACGTCCCGGATAATCCCGGTGGCGAAACGCGCTGGATAGCCTGTCGGTATCTTCGTTCGCGCTGGCTTCTTACTGAAGCCGGCCTCTTCAGACCGGATAAACACACCGTTATGCCGCGTCATGTCAGAACCCCGCCGTCACGCCTCCTGTTTTTTGCCCGGCTGAGAACCCTTCTTCTTTAGTTTGGCGCCGATGGAGATGATTTTCGCCATCTCTTCCTCTTCCCGCGCCGAACATAAGCTGTTTTATGTGATCAAGATCACATAAAAAGACATTAGCCAGCTTTATGAGAATGCTTACCCTTTTAAAAATTGAATGATAATGATTATTATTAATGTTGTCATTATCGTTAAAAAGCGCATGTTTAATGCAAATTAACCACATAAAATGTAGTTTTTAATGATTTTTTTAAACATAAATTCTTAATTTTCTTGATCTCATGGGTTAGCCAGCTCGGCTAAAGGTTACTGAATCTGAACTGACTCGCGCGGTCTGGCGCATGCTGCTGCCCTGTTTTCACGGTGGCCGGGCGGCCTACGTCTTTAACAAAGGAACAGGATATGGTGTTACGTAAGCAAAATCTGTCGGTGCCTCGCCGACATCTGCCTGATGAGGTCCTGACTGCTCAGGACTTTATCTTTAACGACGCGCAAATCCCTGCGTGGCATCAGCAAACGCAAGAGGCGCTGGCGCTGATCTCCAGCACCGTTCAGCGCGTTGAAAAGCCCTTCAGCGGTATTCTGCCCCACGAGCTGGCTCCGGCTTTCAGCGCTGTCGATCTTGACCAGCCGCTGGGAAATAACGAGGCCGCGCTGGAAGAGCTGCGGACGCTTTATCTGCGCGATGCCGTCTGGTTCCACCATCCCAAATACGTGGCGCACCTTAACTGCCCGGTCGTACTGCCGTCGCTGCTGGCCGAGCAGATCATGGCGGCAGTCAACAGCTCCGTGGATACGTGGGACCAGAGTGCGGGCGGAACGCTGATAGAACAGAAGGTGATTGACTGGACACTGGGCCGCATCGGTCTGCCTGCGAGCGCAGACGGCATCTTTACCAGCGGCGGGACGCAGTCGAATCTGATGGCGATGCTGCTGGCGCGCGACAGCTGGTGCGCCGCACATCATCCGGGCCACCTGATCAAACATCAGGGCCTGCCTGCCGATGCGGCAAAATGGCGCGTGTTGACCTCCAGACTGAGCCACTTCAGCATCCAGAAATCGATGGCCATTCTCGGCCTGGGCTACGATGCGGTCATCCCGGTAGCGTATGACGACCATTACCGCATGGACAGCGTGCAGCTTGAGCAGGAGATTCAGCGCTGTCATGAGCAGGGCCTGATCCCTATCGCCGTCGTTGCCACCAGCGGCACCACCGATTTCGGCAGTATCGATCCGCTGGAAAGCATCGCGAAACTTTGTCAGCAGCACGGCATCTGGATGCACGTCGACGCGGCGTACGGCTGCGGCCTCCTGGTTTCCGAACAGCATCGCCAGCGCCTCAACGGCATTGAAAAAGCCGACTCGGTGACGGTGGATTACCACAAGTCATTCTTCCAGACCGTAAGCTGTGGCGCGTTCTTTGTGCGCGAGAAACAGCACCTTAGCCATGTAACGCACCATGCTGATTACCTTAATCCGCTTAGCGCCCAGCAGGAAGGGACGCCAAACCTGGTCAATAAAAGTATTCAGACCACGCGTCGGTTTGACGCGCTGAAAATGTGGCTGACCTTACGCATTATGGGGCCGTCTGCACTGGGTGAGGCATTCGATACCATTCTGACGCTGACTCAGGCAACCCATCAGCGGCTGAACGCCCATCCGGCGATTGAGGTTCTGCATGCGCCTGAACTGACCACCCAAATCTTCCGCTTCGTGCCACGCCCTGGCATGAATCCCGCACAGCTGGATGCCATCAACGCCGGTATCCGCAAGGCGCTGTTCCGATCCGGTAATGCGGTGATTGCCGGGACCAAAGTGGAGGGGCGGCAGTACCTGAAATTTACCCTGCTGAATCCCACCACCTCGGTGGCTGACATTGAAGATGTGATCGCCCTGATCGCCCATTACGGTCGAGAACAGGCGCGTGACGTGACATTACCCGTGGCTAACCAGTGAGAACGGTGCAATGAACAACCAGATGTATGACTTTATCGGTATTGGTATCGGTCCTTTTAATCTCAGCCTGGCCTGCCTGAGCGAACCGGTTGAGGGGCTGAAGGGGATTTTTCTGGATCAAAATTCGGGATTCGACTGGCACACCGGCATGATGCTGGAGAGTGCGCATCTGCAAACGCCCTTTATGGCTGACCTGGTGACGCTGGCCGATCCCACCAATCCCTATAGCCTGCTCAATTATATGAAACAGAAAGGGAAAATTTATTCGTTTTACATTCGCGAAGACTTCTTCCTGATGCGTAAAGAGTACAACCAGTACTGTCAGTGGGCCTGTTCACAGCTGAGTAATTTACGCTGGAACACGCGCGTAGACTATGTAAGCTACGACGATGCCCGACAGTGCTACTGCGTTCGCTCGGTGGATACGCTCACGGGTCAGCAGCAAGAGTGGCTGGCCCGTAAGCTGGTGTTGGGCACCGGACCCACCGCCTGGCTGCCGGCGTGCAGCCGACCGCACCAGTCGCGTTTCACCCATTCCAGCCAGTATCTGGCAGACAAAGCGGAATTGCAGAAAAAAAGCACCCTCACCGTGCTGGGAAGCGGGCAGAGCGCTGCAGAGATCTATTACGATCTGCTGACGGACATCGATCGGTTTGGCTATCAGCTGAACTGGATCACCCGCGCGCCGCGTTTTTATCCGCTGGAATACACCAAACTGACCCTGGAGATGACCTCGCCAGAATGGGTCGACTACTTCCACGCGCTGCCGGGGGAGAAGCGCGATGCGCTGAACGCGCGCCACAAAAATCTCTACAAAGGTATTAACAGCACCTTAATCAACGACATCTACGACCTGATGTACGTCAAGCAACTGGATGGCGCGCTGGACGTTAACCTGTTCACCCATTCTGAACTTACCGGTATGCGCTGGTTGCCAGGCGGTGAATGTGAACTCGCGCTGCATCATCAGGAACAGGATTGTGCTTACACGCGTCGTACTCAGGGCCTGGTCATGGCAACGGGTTATCAGTATCGCCCGCCGATGTTTATCGAAGGCATCAGCCAGCGTCTGCGCTGGGATGAAAAGGGCCGTTACGACGTCCAGCGCAATTACAGTATCGACCTGCACAACCAGGTCTTCGTCCAGAACGCGGAGCTGCATACGCATGGTTTTGTGACGCCGGATCTTGGCATGGCCTGCTATCGCAACTCGGTGCTCCTGCGTGAACTCACCGGGCGGGAAGTTTATCCCGTTGAGCGTCAAATCGCCTTCCAGACTTTCCCGGCCCAAACGGAACACTAATATGTCACAGTCCACACTTTTCACTGCGGCCCGTCCAGCGGGTCAGTTTACCCTTCGTCCCCTGCTGCCCGCTGATGTGAGGCTTATTCACCGCTGGGTCACGCGCGACTACGCCCGCTTCTGGGGAATGCAGGATCACGCGCCAGAGCAGGTCGCCGAATTCTATCAACAGCTGACGGCAAAAGATCCCCATGCGGCGTTAATCGGCTGCTGCGATGGCGAACCGGCGTTTCTTATCGAATGTTATCGTGCCAGTGAGGATGAGGTCGGCAGGCATTATCCCGCCCAGCCAGACGACTACGGCATGCATATTCTGATCGCGCCCGCGGTGACACCGGTCAGCCAGTTTAGCTGGCAGGTGTTCAGCACGGTCATGGACTACATGTTCAGCCGCCCCGAGGTTAACCGCGTGGTGGTCGAGCCGGACGTGCGCAATGACAAAATCCATCGCCTGAATAAACGTGCGGGTTTTCGCTATCAGCACACCATTGATATGGGACATAAAACGGCCTGGTTGGCTTTCTGCCAGCGCGATGATTATCAGCAGGCCCTACTGCAGGATTCACTTATGAATAACACCACACCGCTGTTGAACGGTTCACACCTCACCGGACAAGACTGGCTGCAGGCCAACCGTTTACTGATTCGCAAAGCCATTGCCGAATTCGCGCACGAGAAGCTGATCACCCCTGTTGATGTCGGCAGTGGCCGTTACCAGCTGGCCGTGCCGAATGGCGAATCAGACTATGTTTTTTCCGCACAACGGCTGGCGCTTGACCACTGGGAAATCGATGTGGCTTCCCTGCAAAAACAGGAAAACGGCTACCGTTTACCGCTGGATGCGCTGCAGTTTATTGAAGAGTTCAATGCCCAAATCGGCATCCCTCAGGCGCTGTTGGCGACCTATATGGAAGAGATCAGCAGCACGTTGTGCAGTAGCGTGTTTAAACTGCAGAAGAACAATCCAGACAGCCAGGCGCTGGTGAAGGCGGACTTCCAGACCCTGGAGTCGTCGATGACGGAAGGGCATCCCTGCTTTGTCGCCAATAACGGCCGTATTGGTTTTGATGCACGCGATTATCTCGCTTATGCGCCTGAGGCGGCGACGCCGGTGAGATTGATCTGGGTCGCCGTGCATCGACGTAATGCTCACTTCTCCAGCATCAGTGAGCTGAGCTATGCGCGGCTGTTGCAGGAGGAGTTAGGACAGGCTGCCCTCGACCAGTTCGCCGCTCAGCTGGCGAGCAAAGACGTCGTTGCCGAAGACTATATCCTGATGCCGGTCCATCCCTGGCAGTGGCAGAATAAACTGCTGACGGTGTTTGCTGCGGATATTGCTAACCAGGACATTATTTATCTCGGAATCGGTGAGGACCACTATCAGGCTCAACAGTCGATTCGCACCTTCTTCAACCGCAGCCAGCCGCAGAAACGCTATGTGAAAACGGCGCTGTCGGTGCTGAACATGGGCTTTATGCGCGGTCTTTCGCCTTACTATATGGCGACCACGCCCGCGATTAACGAATGGCTGGAAACGCTGGTGGCAAACGATAGCTGGCTCCAGCGCTGTGATTTCCGCATCCTGCGTGAAGTGGCCGCGGTGGGCTATCACAACCGACATTACGAACGCGCGATCAAAGGCGACTCTGCCTACAAGAAAATGTTTGCGGCCCTGTGGCGTGATAATCCGGTCACTGACCTGCAGCCTGGCCAGCGTTTAATGACCATGGCGGCGTTTCTGCATGTCGATCATCAGCAGCAGCCGTTATTACCGGCGCTGATCGCCGATTCGGGGCTGCCAGCGGAACAGTGGATTGACCGTTACCTGAACTGTTATCTCAGCCCGCTGCTGCATTGCTTTTATCAACACGATCTGGTGTTTATGCCTCACGGTGAGAACCTTATTCTGCTGCTGGAAAACAATGTGCCGGTCAGCGCCTACATGAAGGACATCGGCGAGGAGATTGCGGTGATGAATCCGGATGCGGTTCTGCCTGAAAAGGTGCAGCGGCTGGCGGTGGACGTGCCTGAACATCTGAAGCTGCTGTCGATTTTTACCGATGTCTTCGACTGCATTTTCCGCTTTATCAGCGCGATTTTGCATCAGTCTGATACCTTGTCGGAAACCCAGTTCTGGCAGCGGGTGGCGCAGTGCGTCAAGGACTATCAGCAGGCCCATCCGCAGCTTGCCAGTAAGTTCGCCCGCTACGATATGTTTGCGCCCGAATTCACCCGCTCTTGCCTGAATCGCCTGCAACTGGCGAACAATCAGCAGATGATTAACCTGTCCGATCCTGCAGAAAACCTCAAGTTTGCCGGTACGCTGGAGAATCCCATCGCCAAATGGCGGTAACGGGATAATGACCTCCTTTCACATCAGCGCGGTCGCTCAGGCGACCGCGTTTTTTATCGTTTTTCTGGACATTATTCACGATGGCTCTTTTTCAACCGGTCTCGCGCCTCACGCGTCGACATTTCCTGTTCCCCTTATCGCTGGTGTTATTTGAGTTTGCCACCTATCTGGCGCACGACATGATTCAGCCAGGCATGCTGCTGGTCACGCAGGCATTTCACGTGGGTCCGGAGTGGGTCTCCACGTCACTGACCGCTTACCTGATGGGCGGCATGCTGCTGCAGTGGCTGTTGGGCCCGCTATCCGACAAGCTGGGACGACGTCCGGTGCTGCTGGCAGGCGTTGCCTTTTTCATGCTGACCTGCCTCGCAACCCACTGGGTGCAGAGCATTGGGCAGTTTATCCTGCTGCGCTTTCTTCAGGGCATCAGCCTGTGTTTCATCGGTGCAGTCGGTTATGCCGCCATTCAGGAGGCATTTGACGAAGCGCTCAGCGTAAAGATGATGGCGCTGATGGCTAACGTAGCGCTGCTGGCACCGTTGGCCGGGCCGCTGGCGGGCACGGCGTTTCTGGCTGTTGCGGACTGGCGCACGCTGTTCCTGTTTTTTGCCGCCCTGTCTGCTCTGGCATTGACGGGCCTGTGGCTCTCGATGCCGGAAACGGCGGGCGACAGAAACACCTCCGTGTCGCTGAAGTCCCTGGCGGCCGGCTATTACGCCTTGTTAAAAGACCGCCAGGTGATGTGCGGTTCACTGGCCATCGGCCTGGTGACGATTCCCTGTCTGGCCTGGGTAGCGCTTTCTCCCGTTATCCTTATTCACGATCTGGGACTGAGCCGCATGGATTATGCGCTGCTCCAGTTACCGGTCTTTCTGGCGATGATCGCCGGAAATCTGCTGCTGGGGCGGCTTGCCAGCCGTCTGCCGGTTGAACAGCCGCTGCGGCTGGGGGCCTGGCCGATTTTGGCGGGTTTGACGGTGGCCGCTATTGGCACCTTTATCAATGCAGGCAACGCGGCATGGCTGACGGCGGGCCTGAGCCTTTACGGATTCGGCACCGGAATGGTGAATGCCGGGCTGTACCGACTGACATTGTTCTCCAGCCGGGCGGGCAAGGGCAGCGTCGCGGCGATGTTAGGGATGGTCAGTATGGTGGTGTTTGCGCTGGGCATTGAGGCGGTGAAAGCGGCGTACTTCGGTGGCGGAACGGCCTGGTTCAGCCTGATTAATCTGCTGTGCGGGCTGTTATGGCTGGCACTGGTGCGGTCGTTTCTGCGCGAAAAACAGCGGCGACACAGCACCGTAACGGCCTGAGGTGAGACAGGCGGCCTGGTGCCGCCTGTGGGAAGGATCAGAAATCGTAGCCGACGGTGGCAACAATGGTGCGTTCAGCTCCCCAGTAGCAGAAGCCGGTGCCATAGCAGGCGGAGACATAGTCGCGATCGGTCAGGTTATTCGCGTTAACCTGCACAAAAGCCCCTTTCAGGCTGCTGTTCCAGACGCCTAAATCGGCACGTACCGTGGCATCAAACAGCGTAGCGGAAGGCAGACGAGTGGTGTTTTCATTGTCTGCCCACTGCCGACCAATGTAACGGACGCCTGCGCCTACGCTGATCCCGGCATCAAACTGGTATTTCGCCCACGCAGAAGCCATCGAGTTGGGCGTCACGTAAGGCGTATGACCGTTGTTACCGTCGATAGAATCTTTGAAGCGCACGTGGTTGAGCGTAAAGCTCGCCAGCGTGCTCAGGCGCGGAGTGAGCTGATTATGGGCTTCCAGTTCGAGGCCCTGAGAGTGCACTTTCCCGGCCGGTTCGTAATAAGAGCCTACCACCACGCGGTTACCCACATCATTTTGCGTCAGGTCGTACACGGCTGCTGAGTAGAGATCGGACGTGCCCACGGGCTGGTATTTAATCCCGGCCTCGTACTGCTCAGATGTAGTCGGTTTCAGCAGGTTGCCGTCCTGTCCGGAAAGCGATTGCGGCGTAATGGCCTGACTGTAGCTGGCATACGGAGAGATACCGTTATCGAATGCATAGAGCAGCGCCGCGCGACCGCTGACGTGATCGTCTTGACGACGATATTGCGTATCGGTGCTGTACTGTCTGTTTTCAGACACGATCCGATCGTAGCGGCCGGAGAGATCCAGATGCCACTTGTCCCATTTCATCTCATCCTGCAGATACATACCGGTTTGGTAGTAACGGCGCTGTGAGTTCTGGAATACGTAAGCCGGATTCGTCCCCACGGCCTGGCCTGTCAGCGCGTTAAGCTGACTGGCTAAGCCACTGGCATCACGCAAATCATTGGTGTACTGATGATATTCCGCGCCCAGTACGACCTTATGATCTACCGGACCCGTGGCAAAATCGGCTTCCAGTTGATTATCGATCGCGTACGCATTCAGTGAAGAACGTGAACCGGAATAGTAGCGATTAAGCAGTTCAGACTGCGGAGAATCCCAGCCAGCCTGATAAACCTGATCCAAATCGACATTGGAGTGGGAATAGCTGGCATTGGAGCGGAAGGCCCAGGTTTCATTAAAGCGGTGAGCGAACTCCGCGCTGTAAATTTGCTCGCGACGTTTGAACTGATCCAGTGTACTGTCGCCGTCATAAAAACCGGTGCTGAGCTTACGTCCGTTATGCTCGGTTATGCTGCCATCACCCGGCACGGCGCTGTGATAGCCACCGGAAGGATCCTTCTGCAGATAGGCGCGTAACAGCAGTGACGTATCTTCATCCGGTTGCCACAGCAGCGAGGGCGAAATCGCATATTTTTCTTCGCGGGTATGATCGTACTGCGTATCGCTGTTGCGCGTGATGCCGGTCAGACGAAAAGCCCACTGATCGTTGATCGCGTTGGTGTAATCAAATGCGGCGCTGTTGGTGTTATGGGTGCCGGTGGACAGACGGAAATGTCCTTCAGGCGCATATTGAGGACGCTTAGAGGTCTCCATCACTAATCCACCGGGAACGGTTTGGCCATACAGGGCAGAAGAGGGGCCTTTGATCACGTCAATGCGTTCGAGGAACCAGGGATCAACCTGCAGCACGTTGTAGCTGCCCGGATCGCTCATCAGCCGCAGGCCGTCCAGAAAAATATTATCAACGTCGCCGCCGTGGAAACCGCGCAACGATACCGTATCGTAGCGGGTGGCCGCACCGGCGAAGTTCGTAAAGGCGCCCGCAGTGTAATTCAGCGCCTGATTCACATCCATCGCACCCTGATCGTCCATTTGCTGGCGCGTGATCACCGAGACTGACTGCCCGGTGGTGATCAGCGGACGATCGGTCTTGGTTGCGCCTTTACTGACGGTCGCCGTATAGCCTTCTGTCGGGGTTGTCGACGTTTCTTCGGGCTTTGCTGTGACCACCAGCGTGTTGGCGGCAAAGGTCACTGCAGGTGTGGCAATGGCGATGGAACACAGCAACGCTAACCGTTTCCGGCAGAAAGGCATTCTCATTGTTTATCCCTTACAAATGGTAGATACGCCGCTCCCGACAGAGGAAAGGAGCGAAAATTGGTGTTAAGAACAAGTTATTTACATTGAATGCAAATGAGAATTATTGCCTTTACTGTTAATCATTACAAGATGTCTACAGCGTTATTGTTAAAGAAATTGCAGGCTAACGGGGTAAACACGCGTGGAACGTGCGTCAGGGAAGCTTTTTCGGGCAGGTTGTATCGGGCGGGGCGAGGGAGAAACATTCAACACGCTTCACGTACAACGTGAAGGCAGGCCAGGCGATCTGGCCTGCCGGGGAGGAGATGTCAGATGGCGACCAGACCGCGCACGTTCTCCGCCTCCATGTCACTGCCACGACCGCGCTGGATAATCTCGCCGCGCGACATCACCAGATAGCTGTCGGCCAACTCAGCGGCGAAATCATAGAATTGCTCAACCAGCAGAATCGCCATATCGCCGCGCTGCGCCAACTGACGGATCACCATGCCAATCTCTTTGATCACCGACGGCTGGATCCCTTCCGTCGGCTCGTCGAGGATCAGCAACTGCGGACGACTTGCCAGCGCGCGACCAATCGCTAACTGCTGCTGTTGTCCCCCGGACAGGTCGCCTCCGCGCCGCGACTTCATGTCGAACAGCACGGGAAACAGCTGATAGATCTCATCAGGCACCTGTTTGGCCTGTGAGGCGGAGAAGCGGGACAGGCCCATTAGCAGATTCTCCTCAACCGTGAGACGGGGGAAAATTTCGCGGCCCTGTGGCACGTAAGCGATGCCGGACTGCACGCGCTGATGCGGCTTGCGCGTCCCGATCGGCTTGTCCTGCCAGCGTACCTCACCCGATTTGGCCGGAATCAATCCCATCAGGCATTTCAGCAGCGTGGTTTTGCCCACGCCGTTACGGCCCAGCAGGCAGGTGATTTCGCCTGTTTTTACCTCAAAAGACAGGCCGCGTAGAATATGGCTGCCACCGTAATACTGATGCAGTTCAGATACCTGTAACATTTAGCGCCCCAAATAAACGTCGATGACCTGCTCGTTGGCCTGAACCTCGCGCAGCGAACCTTCCGCCAGCACCTTGCCTTGATGCAAAACCGTGACGTAGTCGGCAATGGTTTCCACAAAGCCCATGTCGTGTTCAACCACCATGAGTGAGTGTTTCCCTGCCAGGCTACGGAACAGCTCGGCGGTATAGTCGGTTTCCGCATCGGTCATGCCGGCCGCAGGTTCATCCAGCAGAAGCAGGTGCGGCTCCTGCACCAGCAGCATGCCGATCTCAAGAAACTGTTTCTGTCCATGCGACAACAGGCCCGCCTGGCGGTGACGCGAACCCGTAAGCCGTAACAGGACGAGGACCTCGTCAATCCGATCCCGCTGCTCGCTGTTAAGCCGTGCGCGCAGGCTGGCCCAAACGGTTTTGGTGGTTTTCAGGGCAATTTCCAGATTTTCAAACACCGTCAGCGCTTCAAACACCGTGGGTTTCTGAAATTTGCGTCCGATACCGCGACGGGCAATCTCAACGGGGGAGTGGCTGGTCAGGTCATTATCCTGATCGTAAATGACCCGGCCCTTATCCGGTCGTGTTTTACCGGTAATCACATCCATTAGCGTGGTTTTTCCAGCGCCGTTAGGGCCGATCACACAGCGCAGTTCGCCCACGCCTATCTGTAAGGACAGATCGGACAGGGCGCGAAAGCCATCAAAAGAGACGGTGACGGCTTCCAGTTGCAGCACCGGATCGCGCTGAACACGATGACGATCGGCGGGAAATGATTGGGTATACGGGTGCTCAGTCATCTTTTCTCCGGCGGAGTAAGCCAATCACGCCACGCGGCAGAAACAGCGTGACCAGAATAAACATCATCCCCAGAAAGAACAGCCAGTACTCGGGGAAGGCAACGGTAAACAGGCTCTTCGCGCCGTTAACAATCGCGGCGCCCAGCAGCGGGCCAATTAAGGTGCCGCGTCCACCCAGTGCGACCCAGATAGCGGCTTCGATGGAGTTGGTGGGGGACATTTCACCGGGATTAATAATGCCGACCTGAGGCACATAAAGTGCGCCCGCCATGCCGCATAACACGGCGGACAGCGTCCAGACGAACAGCTTAAAGCCACGGGGATCGTAACCGCAGAACATCAGACGGTTTTCCGCGTCGCGGACCGCCGTCAGCACCCGGCCGAATTTACTGCGTGCCAGGACAAAACCCAGGCCTAAACTGACTAACAGCAATATCACCGTCGCGACAAACAGGCCGATGCGCGTGCCCGTGGCGGTAACATTAAAACCCAGCAGGGTGGTGAAGCCGGTAAAGCCGTTGTTGCCACCAAAGCCGGTTTCATTGCGGAAAAACAGCAGCATGCCGGCATAGGTCAGCGCCTGGGTCATGATGGAGAAATAAACCCCTTTAATTTTCGAGCGGAAGGCGAAAAAACCAAAGACCAGCGCCAGCAGGCCGGGAACCAGTACAATCAGGCACAGCGCCCAGGCAAAATGCTGGGTGCCCGCCCAAAACCACGGCAGCCGATCCCAGGAGAGAAAGGCCATAAAGGCCGGTACGCCGTCGCCCGCCGCCTGGCGCATCAGGTACATGCCCATCGCATAGCCGCCCAGCGCAAAAAACAGGCCGTGTCCCAGAGAGAGTAAACCGGCATAACCCCAGACCAGATCCAGCGCCACCGCGACCACCGCATAGCACAGAATTTTACCCACCAGGGTTAAGGTATAGGTCGATATCGCCAGCGGATGGGTTGCCGGCAGCAGCGCCAGAAATGGCATGATCAGCAGCATCAGCGTAACCAGTGCGCCAATACCCAGCGTCAGGCGCGGGGCCTGACGAGCCAGACGTAAGGAGATGGGTTGCGTCATTAGTCAGTCACCCTTCCTTTCACCGCAAATAACCCTTGCGGACGTTTTTGAATAAACAGCACGATCATGACCAGAATCAGGATTTTCCCCAGCACCGCGCCGATTTGCGGTTCCAGCACTTTATTGAGAATGCCCAGCCCCAGCGCAGCCACGACGGTGCCGGCCAGTTGCCCCACACCGCCGAGCACCACCACCAGGAAAGAGTCAATAATGTAGCCCTGGCCCAGTTCCGGTCCGACATTTCCCAACTGGGACAGGGCCACGCCGCCCAGCCCGGCGATGCCGGAGCCCAGGCCAAAAGCCAGCATATCGACTCGGCCTGTTGGCACGCCGCAGCAGTCGGCCATGGCCCGGTTTTGCGTTACCGCCCGCACGTTCATCCCCAGCCGCGTGCGGTTCAGCAGCAGCCAGGTCAGGATCAGCACAAACACCACGAACAGAATGACCGCAATACGGTTCCAGGGCAGAACCAGATTCGGCAGCACCTGCAATCCGCCGGACAGCCAGGCGGGGTTCGCAACCTCAAGGTTCTGCGCGCCAAACAGCATCCGCACCAGCTGAATCAGCATCAGGCTGATGCCCCAGGTGGCTAACAGGGTTTCCAGTGGACGGCCATACAGGTGACGGATAATGGTGCGCTCCAGCGCCATACCGATAACCGCCGTTAACCCAAAGGCGACCGGGAGCGCCAGCAGCGGATACCAGCCGATGTAATGCGGCGCGAACTGCTGAAACAGGTTTTGCACCATCCAGGTCGCGTAGGCACCCAGCATCAACATTTCCCCGTGCGCCATATTGATCACGCCCAGCAGGCCGTAGGTAATCGCCAGGCCCAGGGCGGCAAGCAGCAGTATCGAACCCAGCGACAGGCCGCTAAACGCCTGGCCCAACAGATCGCCCCACATCAGGCGGCTTTTAATCTGTTGCAGGCTTTCTTTTGCCGCCTCGCGTACGGTTTCATCGGGCTCCACTGTGGGCTGGGTCAGCCGTTGCAGGCTGGCCTGGGTGTTAGGATCGCCGGACTCGCCCAGCAGTTTCACCGCCCGCAGCCGAACCATGGGTTGAGGGCTGGACAGTTGCAGGCTGGCCGCCGCCATCGCCAGCGCGGCATGCACGCGCGCATCCTTTTCGAGGCTCAGGCGTTGCGTAATCAGCGGGAGAAGATCGGCGGCGGCGTCATTTTGTAACTGCTGTGCCGCACTCAGGCGTACGCTGGCGTCGCTGCTCACCAGTTGATGTGCGGCGAGCGCACTGGCGACCAGCACGCGCAACCGGTTATTCATAAACAGTTTTTTTAGCGCGCCCTTCGGCTGTGATGACGTATCCAGCGGCTGGAGCCCATTACCGGTTTGGCTAAAAGGATGACGATCCTGATCCGTGACCACGGTTTCGGCTTTCAGCGCCTGAAGCAGCGGCAACAGGCTGACATCTGGCGCAGCGGCCCACTGTTGCAGCAATTCCGCCTGCTGAGCGCGGCTCGCCGCGGCGAAGTCGGCCGCCGGTCCGGCGCTGGCAAACAGCGGCAGGAGCAGCAAAAAACTAAAGAAACACAGGCGAAGCGTCATGGGAGAGCCTCATCAAATAGGCGATCATAGGAAGTCCTTACTGCCGCCCCACAGAGGGATCAGGGGCGGCACCTGTCTTACTGAGACGTTTTCATCGGGTGATCGGGTTTTTTGTCATTACCGGGGATATACGGGCTCCAGGGTTGGGCGCGTACCGGTTTGTCGGTTTGCCAGACCACGTTGAACTGACCGTTTTCTTCCACTTCGCCAATCATCACGGGTTTATGCAGATGGTGGTTAGTCTGATCCATCGTCAGGGTAAAGCCATCCGGCGCTTTAAAGGTCTGACCGGCCATGGCGGCGCGCACCTTATCCACGTCGGTGGTGCCCGCTTTTTCGACGGCCTGCGCCCACATATGGATCCCTACGTAGGTCGCCTCCATCGGATCGTTCGTCACAACGCTGCTGGCATTCGGCAGGTTATGGGCTTTGGCATAAGCACGGTAATCGGCGACAAATTTGGCGTTGGTCGGGTTATCCAGCGATTCGAAGTAGTTCCAGGCGGCGAGCTGGCCGACCAGCGGTTTGGTATCAATTCCACGGAGCTCTTCTTCGCCCACTGAGAACGCCACCACCGGTATATCGGTGGCTTTGATGCCCTGATTCGCCAGCTCTTTGTAAAACGGCACGTTGGAATCCCCGTTGATGGTGGAGACCACCGCGGTTTTCCCGCCTGCGGCGAACTTCTTGATATTGGACACGATGGTCTGGTAATCGCTGTAGCCGAACGGGGTATAAACTTCTTCGATGTCTTTATCCTGTACGCCTTTGGTGTGCAGGAAAGCCCGCAAAATTTTGTTGGTCGTGCGGGGATACACATAATCTGTTCCCAACAGGAAGAAGCGTTTCGCGCCGCCGCCATCCTGGCTCATCAGGTATTCCACTGCCGGAATAGCCTGCTGGTTAGGGGCTGCCCCGGTGTAGAAGACGTTCGGTGACATCTCTTCACCTTCATACTGTACCGGGTAGAAGAGCAGGCCGTTCAGCTCTTCGAAGACCGGCAGCACGGATTTTCGTGATACCGAGGTCCAGCAGCCAAACACCACCGCAGTTTTGTCCTGGGTCAGCAGCTGGCGCGCCTTTTCGGCAAAGAGCGGCCAGTTTGAGGCGGGATCCACCACCACCGGTTCGAGCTTTTTACCCAGCACGCCACCTTTCGCATTGATTTCATCAATGGTCATCAGGGCGACATCTTTCAGTGGCGTTTCGGAAATCGCCATAGTGCCGGAAAGCGAGTGCATAATACCCACTTTGATGGTGTCAGCCGCCTGGGCGTTCCATGAGAATCCCATACCTGCAACGGTAGCGGAGAGTGCAAAAGCCTTGAGCAATGAACGTCTTTTCATCAATGTTAAACCCCTGGTTAGATGGATGCGTTATTCGATGGGTTGGAGCCTGGCCTGCTGTAACATATGGATCGTGATCTTCCTGACCTCAGCCTTACTGGCGGCAATGTGTTCGCTCAGCATCTGCTGGGCTTTGCCGGTCTGCTGCAAAAAAATGGCCTGTAAAATTTGCGCGTGCTCGCGATACGTCGCCGCGATCCTGTCTTCGCGGGTAAAATCGAGACGACGAATAATGCGGATCTTCTCGGTCAGTTCAGCGTGAATACGCGCGATCTCACTGTTGCCTGCGGCGGCGACCAGCGTCATATGAAAGGCCTCATCGTGCTGCGACACTTTCTTGCCGTCATCCAGCCGGGCGGCCTCACACCAGAACTGATAAAGCTCGCGCAGCCGGGCGGCGCACTGCGCCGAGGGCAGTTCGCACAGACGCTTCACGGCTTCGCACTCCAGTACCGTGCGCAGATCGTACAGCTCTTCGAAATAGGCAAAATCGAAGGTTTTGACCTGCCATCCGCTGCGAAACCACACATCGACATAGCCTTCACGCTCCAGCCAGAACAGTGCCTGCCGGACTGGCGTGCGGCTGACCGCCATACGTTCAGCAATTTCACTCTCGCTGAAGCGGTCACCGGGCATCAGGCGAAACTCAAAAATGTCGTTTTTCAGCGTCTGGTAAACACGTTCCGCCAGGGCTTCCGGACGCGCTTTATTACGGGGTAAACGGGTTGTCATCGGCTCTCCTTATTCCAGCCACAGCAGCGTATCGCCAGGGCTGACGGCACGCCCTGCCTGACAGGCGATGCGTTTCACCCGACCGGCGCAGGGGGCTGCAATCGCCAGCTCCATTTTCATTGCTTCAACAATCACCAGCGTCTGACCCGCGCTGACGTCATCCCCGGGCTGTACCAGCACTTTCCAGATATTGCCGTTCATATCTGCCTGCACCGCGTGCGCGCTGTCATCTTCAGCGGCGGTATGAGGCGCTTTATCTGGAGGAGAGGCGATCTCCTGTTCCTCCTGCGACCAGCGCGTGACTTCCTGCTCGAAAGCCGCTGCCTGACGCTGGCGAAACGCCGTGATGTCCTGAGCGTTATCCGCCAGGAATTGTTGGTGAGCGGCAAAGTCAAATTCAGTTTCGTCAATACGCAGCGTGGCGCGACCTTCGCGGAAATCGTCACGTAACTGCGTCAGCGCCTCTTCCGTTACGGGATAAAAGCGCACCTGATCGAAGAAGCGCAGCAGCCAGGGTTCGCCTGCAGTAAACTGCGCATTTTTGAGGAACTTGTTCCAGATAGGTAAGGTACGGCCCACCAGCTGATAGCCGCCGGGCGAGTCCATGCCGTAAATGCACATATACATCCCGCCGATGCCGACGGTGCCTTCTGCCGTAAAGGTACGGGCCGGGCTGTATTTGGAACTCAGCAGGCGGTGACGGGGATCGACAGGCACGGCGCAGGGCGCGCCAAGGTACACATCCCCCAGCCCTAAAATCAGATAGCTGGCCTCAAAGATCGTGTCGCGGACCTGGTCGCGGCTGGTTAATCCGTTAATGCGCTGAATAAAATCGACATTATTTGGCAGCCAGGGCGCGCTGGCACGCACGGTTTCTTTATAGCGTTCCACCGCACCGAGCGTCGCGCTGTCTTCAAAGGCCATCGGCAGCCAGACGATGCGTGACGGAACTTTCAGGTGACTGACATTGCCGAGCATCGCTTCCCGTTCCAGCAGCACGTTCATTAACTGCGACTGACTCAGGACCAGGCTGTCGTAGCGAATTTGCAGCGAGCGCACGCCAGGAGAGAGCTCTTCGATCCCGGTAACAGGCTGAGCACGCAGCGCCTCCATTAACAAATGCACACGCAGACGCAATGCCAGATCGAGGACGTTGTCGCCATATTCGATGAGGATGTATTTATCACCGGCCTGGCGATAGACCGCCTTGGGGGAGGTTTCCGTGGCGGCGACAGCGGCGAGCAGGGTGCCGGAACCAAAGCGGTTTTCAGCCAGCGAGGGGACGGCAAACGCGGGCGCAGAGTGCGGCCGCAGCGTGGCAATCACCTGCTTCTGAGCCTGTTCCCGCGCGGTCGCTTCCTCTACGCTGATGGGGTGAAAACGGATGCTGTCACCAGGTTTAACCTGACCGACTTTCCACAGCTCGGCTTTGGCTATCGTTACCGGGCAGACAAAGCCGCCAAGGCTGGGGCCGTCGTGGGTGAGGATCACCGGGAAATCACCGGTAAAGTTGACTGCGCCGATAGCATACTCGCAGTCATGTACGTTGGAGGGATGCAGACCGGCCTCACCGCCGTTAGCGCGAGCCCAGCTCGGTTTTGGCCCGACCAGGCGTACGCCAAGGCGGTTTGAGTTGTAGTGTACCTGCCAGTCGCTGGCAAAAAAGTCGTCGATGGCGGCCTGGGTGAAGAAGTCAGGTGCGCCGTGCGGCCCGTACAGCACGCCAATGTGCCATTCGTTCGTGTAGGTCGGTATCAGCGCCGGGCTGAGCGCCTGGGGGGCGCTGATCGGGGCCGGTGTGGTGCAGGCGGCCAGCAGCGGCTGGGAAACCGGCAGCATATCGGCAACCCGCAGCGTCCGCCCCGCGTGCCCGCCAAACTGACCAAGCGAGAAAGTGGAGCGGCTGCCGAGGTATTCCGGTACGTCAAACCCATTACGGATGGCCAGGTAACAGCGACAGCCTTGCAGCGCGCGGCCCAGCGTGAGCGTTTGTCCCGCATTGACCGTGACAGGCTGCCAGTTTGCAACGGGTTCACCATCCAGCATGGCGGCGCAGTCAGCGCCGGTCAGGGCAATTGTCGTCGCACAATGAAAACGCAGCGTCGGGCCCTGTAAGGTAAATTCCAGTCCTGCTGCGGCCTCATGATTGCCGACGATACGGTTAGCCAGCCGGAAAGCATAGTCGTCCATGGGGCCGGAGGGCGGTACGCCGATATCCCAGTAGCCAAGGCGGCCCGGAACGTCCTGCACGGAGCTAAAGGTGCCGGGCTGCAGAACTTCCACCACCGGGGCCGATGGCGTGAAATCATCCAGAAAACCAGTCCAGACGTTGCCGTTCTGGAAGGCGTCGGTGGCGATGACCTGCCGCAGGTAATCAAGATTGGTGGCGATGCCGTGCAGTTGAGTGGCATTAAGCGCGCGTTGCAGTTTGGCCAGCGCGGCGTCCCGGGTTTCAGCATGAACGATCAGTTTGGCGATCATGGGATCGTAGTAGCTCGATACGTCGCTACCGGTGCTGATTCCACTATCGACGCGCACATCCTCGGGAAAGTGCACATGGGTTAAGACACCGGGACAAGGCTGAAAGTGTTTAAGCGGATCTTCAGCGTAGAGCCGGACTTCGATCGAGGCGCCCTGAGGTGCCTGCTGCAGGCGCGGCCAGTCGATCGCTTCATCGGCAGCCACGCGCAACATGCACTCGACCAGGTCAAGACCCGTGACGCATTCGGTGACCGGATGTTCAACCTGCAGGCGGGTATTGACCTCCAGGAAATAGAAGGCGTCCTGCTGCGCATCGTAAATGTATTCGACGGTGCCCGCGCTGCGGTAATTGACCACCTCGCCCAACCGGACTGCCGAGGCGAGCAGCGCATCGCGGGTTGCAGCGGGCAAACAGGGAGCGGGCGTTTCTTCTACCACTTTCTGGTTGCGGCGTTGCAGAGAGCAGTCGCGCTCGCCCAGAGCGACCACGGTGCCTTTGCCGTCGCCAAAGATCTGTACCTCAACATGGCGGGCATGATCGATGCAGCGTTCAAGAAATACGCCTGCGTCGCTGAAGAACTGTTCGCCAAGCCGGCGCACGCTCTCCCAGGCATGCCGGAGCGCCTCGGCATCCGCGCAGCGCGTCAGGCCGATGCCGCCGCCCCCGGCCGTGCTTTTTAACATCACCGGATAACCAATATGGCTCGCGGCGGCCAGGGCGTCATCCAGCGAGTCGAGCAGCGGCGTGCCTGGCGTCATGGGAACACCGGCGTGCGCTGCCAGTTCACGGGCACGGTGCTTTAAACCGAACTCACCAATTTGCTGCGCTGTCGGTCCAACAAATACGATGCCGGCCTCCTCACAGGCGGCGGCAAACGGCAGGCTTTCAGAGAGAAAACCGTAGCCCGGCCAGACAGCCTGGGCGCCGCTTTCCTGCGCGGCCGCCAGAATTTTATCAATGCGCAGATAGCTGTCGCTGGCTTTGTCACCGCCCAGACAAATAGCGATATCGGCATCTTTGACATGTTGCGCGTTACGGTCGGCATTGGAAAAGACCGCGACGCTGGTAATGCCCAAACGTTTCAGGGTACGGATAGCGCGGCAGGCAATTTCGCCACGATTGGCAATCAGAACGGTGCTGAACATGATTGATTAACTCTCCAGAGAAGCGAGCCAGTTACGCCAGCCGCCGAATTCGGTAATCTCCAGCGCGTGCGTCAGCGCGGAACCTTCACAAATAAAGCCTTTCACCACGCGACCATCGGCAAGCGTGAGGCTGCCAATGCCTAGGGGTTGTGGGATCTCGGCCACGAATTCGCCAAAGCGCGCCAGGGGGATATCCCAGAGCTCGACGGCGATGGCGGCGCCCTGTTCCGCCCGCATCAGTCCCGGCTTTTTGACCGGGCCATCCAGCAGGGCAAACAGGCGATACTGGCTGGCCGTCTGGGTCTCTTCTACCCGGACGGCCTGGCGTTGCGTGAGCTGAAAGTTAAGTGGCATGCCGGTCAGGTGCGCGCCCACCACTGCAATGCGAACGTGGTCGCTGGAAAGGGGAAGCGGCGCAGGCTCAGCGGGTTGGGCCTTGCCAGTGGCGCCGCGCGGCAGGGCCATAGCCTGCTGCCAGCGCAGGCCAAACTGCGCCAGCGCGCGGTCATGCCAGGCGGGGGCGATGAGCGTAATGCCCGCGGGCAGATCGTCGTTTCTGAAAGGGGCGGGCAGCGCCAGTGCGGCAAGATCGGCCAGATTGGTAAAGTTGGTGTAAGTACCAAAATGTGAGTTGTAAATCACCGGCTCCTGCTGCATCTCATCCAGGGTATAGATCGTGGGGGACGTGGGCACGACCAGCGCATCAAACGGCGCCAGAGCCTGCTGAATCTGGCGCGCCAGCCGGGCGCGCAGGTATTCGGCCTCAAAGGCCTCGACGGCACTGTATTTCAGACCCGTCGAGATAATGCTGTGCACCACCGGATCCATCTTCTCCGGGTGGTTGAGCATCTCGCCTACGGCAGCGGTACGCTCCGCCACCCACGGGCCGTAGTAGAGCTGTTCGGCGAGCTGCGTGAAGGGGGTGAAATCAATCGGATGCAGCGTGGCGCCGCTGTCCTGCAGTGCGGTCAGCGCGGCGTCCCAGGCCGCTTCGGCAGCCGCATCATCAAAAAACACGGGGGCGGCAGGAATCGCGAAATCAGGATGGGATTTCATGCCCGCGGGCGCCGTACGAGGATGAACGCGCGAGTAGGCATCCTGAGCATCGTATCCTCCCGCCAGGCTGGCGACGCGAAACGCATCGTCCACCGTCAGCGCAAAGACGGAAATCGTGTCGTTCAGGCGGCAGGCAGGAACGACACCGCGCGCAGACAGCCAGCCCTTGGTCGGTTTCAGACCGACAATATTGTTGAAACCGGCGGGCACCCGGCCTGAACCGGCGGTATCGGTACCCAAAGAGAACGCCACCAGCCCTCGAGCCAGTACCGAGGCCGATCCCGAACTGGAGCCGCCGCTTACAAAGTCCGTGTCAAAGGTGTTACATACCGCGCCGTAAGGTGAACGTGTACCGACCAGTCCGGTAGCAAACTGGTCGAGGTTAGTTTTCCCCATCACCACCGCGCCCGCCGCTTTAAGCTGTGCCACCACAAAGGCATCCTCGGCGGCGATATAACGGAATGCAGGGCAGGCTGCCGTTGTCGGCCAGCCAGCCACGTCAATGTTATCTTTCACGGCAAAGGGAACACCGAACAGTGGAAGGGCATCCGGATCCTGCTGGTAACGTGCCAGGAGCGGCTCAGTTTGCGCCATTAACTGGGCGGGAGTGGCAAGACAGATCCACGCATTATCGTCTGGATCCAGCTCAGAAAGGTGTTCAGCCAGCAGCGTGTGAACCTGCTCCGGGTGTTGCCGAACGCGTTGCTGCCAGTCATTAAGGGTCAAACCGAATGTCGAAGCCATGCAGTGAATTCCAACAGGTATACAAGATGGGATTCAACAGAGCAAAGGACGTGCCAGAATTTTAATGCCATGAATCAATGAGATAATTCGAACAGCCATAAGAAGATGTGATGATAAAACGCACAGTTGTCGCGCAGGCAGTGTGACATCAGGGTGCGTTAAAGCGGTGCGAAGGTAAATTTTGTGAAGAACATGGCAAGAGTGGCTTCCCCTGGTTAGCATGAATAACGTCTGGCACAGAGCCAGCGCCCAGCAACAGAGGAGATTTACGTGGAGAAGTGGCGTAACTGGATGATAGGGATCTGCCTGGTCAGCACGGCCGGCAGCGCATGGGCTGATTCGCTTGATCAACAACGGCAACGATATCAACAAATTAAGCAGGCCTGGGACAGTAATCAGATGGCAACAGTTGAACAGCTGTTACCGACGCTACAGGATTATCCGCTTTATCCTTATTTAGAATACCGTCTGCTGGCGCAGGACCTGGACCAGGAAACCAGCCTGGCAGTACAAAATTTTATTCAAAAGTATCCGACTTTACCGCCAGCGCGCTCGCTGAAAACGCGTTTTGTTAACGTACTGGCGCATCGTCAGGACTGGCAAGGCGTGCTTAACTTCAGCCCCGACGAGCCCACGCCGGTGCAGGCACGTTGTAACTGGTACTATGCCAAATGGTCAACCGGAAAGCAGCAGGCGGCATTTGACGGTGCCAAAGCCATTTGGCTGCGCGGCACGGCCCTGCCGAATGACTGCGATAAGCTCTTCTCCGTGTGGCAGGCCAGCGGTCAGCTTTCTCCCATCACTATTCTTGAACGTATCCGCCTGGCAATGAAAGCGGGCAATGACAGCCTGGTCAGCTATCTGGCCAAAACGCTGCCTGCCGATTACAAGACGATGTCGGATGCATTACTGGCGTTGCAGAAAGATCCTCAGTCCGTCACGACCTTTGCCAACAGCGTGGGCGCAACCGACTTCACGCGCCAGGCCACGATTTTTGCCTTTACCCGCGTTGCCCGTGCCGATATGGAAACAGCCCGTAGCCTGATCCCTGAGCTGGTGCGCGCGCAAAAAATGGGGCCAGAAGATGAGCAGGCGCTGAAAGAGATTGTCGTCTGGCGGATGATGGGCAGCGATCTGACCTCCGAGCAGGCGCGCTGGCGCGATGCGGTGGTGATGAACAGCGAATCGACCGCGTTAGTAGAACGGCGGGTGCGCCTGGCGCTGAGTGAAAACGATCGTCGTGGCCTGAACACCTGGATTGCGCGTCTGCCGGTTGAAGCGAAAGAGAAAGACGAGTGGCAGTACTGGCAGGCCGATTTGCTTTATTCAAAAGATCGCAAAGAAGAAGCCGATGACATTCTGCGTAAGCTGATGAAAGAGCGCGGTTTTTATCCTATGGTTGCCGCACAACGTTTAGGGGTGGACTATCCTCTTCAGGTCGATGCGGCACCCAAACCTGACGCGGCAACCACCCAGGGGCCAGAACTCGCACGCGTGCGTGAGCTGATGTACTGGGGCATGGACAATCTGGCACGCAGCGAGTGGGCCAACCTGATCGGCAGCAAAACCCATGTCCAGCAGCAGATGCTGGCGCGCTACGCAAGCGAACAGGACTGGTGGGATCTGAGCGTACAGGCCACGATCACCGCGAAAATGTGGGACAGCCTGAAGGAGCGTTTCCCGCTGGCATGGCAGGATCTGTATAAGCAGAACACCCAGGGTAAATCCATTCCGCAGAGTTATGCGATGGCGATTTCCCGTCAGGAAAGTGCATGGAACCCGAAAGCCCGTTCCCCGGTGGGTGCCAGCGGACTGATGCAGATTATGCCGACGACCGCAACACACACCGTGAAGATGTTTAGCATCCCGGGCTATGTGAACGCGTCTCAGCTGTTCGATCCGCAGACCAACATTCAGATCGGGACGCAATATCTGGAGTATGTTTATCAGCAGTTTGATAAGAACCGGATATTCGCCTCAGCGGCTTACAATGCCGGCCCGGGACGCGTACGGACCTGGCAAGGCAGTACAGCAGGCAATCTCAACGCCGTCGCCTTTATCGAAACCATTCCGTTTTCGGAAACCCGGGGTTACGTGAAGAATGTGCTGGCCTATGATGCGTACTACCGCTACTTCCTGGGTCAGCCGGACAAGATCCTGTCCGATGCTGAGTGGAATCGCCGCTACTAGCTGTGTTAAGCTTCCGTACTCTTTAGCGAGTACGGAAGCCTCTCATGAATCAACCCTCTGTGCCATCCACGACTGACCCGGCTACGGACGCGCACTGGCTGCGTTTTGTTGAGCTGATGCAACAGGCTTTTGCGGATAACCAGGCGCTGCCGCTGTTACAGCTGATGACGACGCCAGATGAACGAGAGTCCTTTGGTACACGCTTGCGTATCATTGAATCGCTGCTGAATGGCGACATCAGCCAGCGTGAACTGAAAAACGAACTGGGCGTGGGCATTGCCACGATTACCCGCGGATCAAATAGCCTGAAAGAGGCGCCTCCGGCACTGAAGCAGTGGCTGGAAGCACACCTGACGCGTCGCTGATTACTGCTGATAGAACGGATGGGTTAGCGGGCAGAGCGCCAGTATCAGAGCCTGGTGGTAAACGCTGGAGCGGCTGAGCAGGCCCTGGGTCAGGGTGCCGATTGCGCCGCCTTTGTGCTTAATATTGTCGATGCCGGTGAGGCGCGCCATCTCCTCACCCAGTTCGCGTCCTTCACGTAAACCGGCCATCACCACCGGCGGCAGGGTAAAACTGGCCGAACGTGACTCTCCCCGCTGTTTCTGGTTTTCCACCACCATCCAGGCAAAAGCGCACTCTTCTTCAATTCCGGCTTCAATCGCCACCCAGAAGTCGGCTTCCGGACGAACCTGACGGGCATTCATCACGCGCTGGCGTGCGCCAGTTCGCGTTTCGAGGTTGGTTAAAGGCTGTGCCGCAACGCCGCTCTCGACCTCGACCCCTTCGATATGGCAGGATCCCTCGCCGAAAACGTCGTTGAATGCCTGAGCAATCGCACGAATCTTCGCTGGATTGATGGTAGCTGCGACAACATGGTACATAATTAATTGAACCCTCAGGTAATTAAGGCGATTTTGGTCGCAGTATAACGGAAACTAAGCATGCTACAGGTCTATCTTGTTCGTCACGGTGAAACGGTATGGAATGCAGAACGTCGCATTCAAGGGCACTCCGACAGTCCGCTGACGGAAAAAGGTGAGCAACAAGCCCGTCAGGTCGGTGAACGCATCAAAAGCGCCGGTATCACGCATATTATTTCCAGCGATTTAGGGCGCACCCGGCGCACCGCTGAAATCATTGCCGATGCCTGTGGTTGTGATATCACTTTCGACCCGCGACTGCGGGAGCTGAACATGGGCATACTGGAAAAACGATTGCTAGATGAACTGAGCCCGGAAGAAGAGGGCTGGCGTGCTTCGCTGGTGAACGGCAGCGAGGGCGGCCGCATTCCTCAGGGCGAATCCATGACGGAACTGGCGCAGCGTATGCAGGAGGCACTTAATGCCTGCCTGGCGCTGCCGGCAGGGAGCCGCCCGCTACTGGTCAGCCACGGCATGGCGCTGGGCGTGCTGGTCAGCACCATTCTGGGACTACCGGCCTATGCCGAACGTCGCCTGCGCCTGCGCAACTGTTCGATTTCCCGCGTTGATCATCAGCAGAGCGCATGGCTGGCACAGGGTTGGGTCGTGGAAACGGCGGGTGATATTGCCCACCTCGACGAACCCGCGATGGACGAGCTTCAGCGTTAATCGATGATGCCGTCATTACGGCGGCATCACACCAGGTATTAACGGCGAATCGGGATCAGATATTCACAACGAATCTCTGTAGGCGGTTCGCTGCGCTTTTTACCGCCGTGGGTAATAAAGCGCTCGATGTCCTGCCCCATGCGGCGCGTCAGGCCCAGCGTCGGCATGCAGGTACCGTATAACAACAGAATAAACTCCTGAAGTTCAACGCGCGGACCGCTGTAGTTGAACTGAACGTAATCCCCGGCTTCAAGAATGACCTTCTGGCCCGAATGCATATTGGTCGCGCTGTCGGTTGGCACGGCTGTGGTGTACAGAATCTCCTGCTCATCGTCTTTTTCATGACTGGCACGGACCTGGTGCAGACCGTAGAGCACGGGCGGAACCGTATCCGTTTCCAACAGAAACTGTTTCCAGAAATGGACACGCATTTCATCGCGGTAGCTGGAAATTTGTTCCAGGGTACAGGTGTAGCTCTGTGTCTGTCCCACCAGAACGGTCTCCGGCAGGGTGACGAACTGCGATTCCGGCTGCTGATCGTTTCCTAACCGAATGGGTGGGCGAATACCAAATGAATTCCAGTCAGACGAGCGGCGATACCATGCAGGTGTTTGATTAAACTGCTTTTTAAAGGCTCGTGTAAAGGTCTGCTGTGAATCAAACCGATACTGCAAAGCAATATCGAGAATCGGGCGGCTGGTCAGGCGAAGTGCCACCGCGGCTTTGGAAAGACGTCGTGCCCGGATATAGGCGCCAATGGCGTGTCCGGTAACGTCTTTAAACATCCGTTGTAGATGCCATTTAGAATAACCGGCTTTAGTGGAAACGTTATCCAGTGAAAGTGGTTGATCCAAATGGCTCTCCAGCCAGGCAAGCAAATCGCGAATGATACCGGCTTGGTCCATAAAACATCCTCATACTCTGGTGGCGCAGCTAAATGAAGTCGACGAATAATAGCACTTATTGCTTTAAAGACATGTTTGGTTTTGACTGGGATGGTTGTGCTATCTACGCGGGAATTTATACCCTTTTTACGTTGGTTATTGTATCGATTGACAGTACATTACATGCTCATCTATTACATTTGCAATGGTAACTCAATGACAATACCTCGTCTCCTGCTCGTCACCTTCGCGGGTTTGCTGTTTTCCAGTCCGCTTCTGGCTGAAGAGATTGGCTCCGTCGACACTGTGTTTAAGATGTTTGGACCCGACCACAAAATTGTGGTTGAGGCATTCGACGATCCCGACGTAAAAAATGTCACCTGCTACATCAGCCGGGCGAAAACAGGCGGTATCAAGGGCGGGCTGGGATTAGCGGAAGATACATCAGACGCGGCCATTTCGTGTCAGCAAATCGGGCCGGTAGAACTGAGCGAGAAAATTGCCAAAGGCAAAGCACAGGGTGACGTAGTGTTTCGTCAGCGCACATCGCTGATCTTCAAGAAACTGCAGGTCGTGCGTTTCTTTGACAGCAAGCGTAACGCATTAATTTATCTGGCTTACTCAGATAAAGTGGTGGATGGTTCACCTAAAAATGCGCTAAGCGCCGTACCGATTATGCCGTGGCACTAAGGCAATCATTAAACGCCCGTAAGGGCGTTAAATGATTGCCAGCTTAATCCTGCAGGTCACCACAGAAACGATAACCTTCGCCGTGAATGGTGGCGATGATTTCAGGGGTATCTGGCGTGGATTCAAAATGTTTACGGATACGACGGATTGTCACGTCAACAGTACGGTCGTGTGGCTTGAGATCGCGTCCGGTCATTTTCTTCAGCAAATCAGCACGCGTCTGAATCTTGCCGGGGTTTTCGCAGAAGTGCAGCATGGCACGGAACTCACTGCGCGGCAGTTTGTACTGCTCACCGTTGGGATTGATGAGTGAGCGGCTGTTGATGTCCAGCTCCCAGCCGTTGAACTTATAGCTTTCAACCTGGCGACGCTCTTCATTGGGTAAAGGCAAATTCATGGTGCGCAACAGCAGGTTACGTGCACGAATAGTTAATTCGCGTGGGTTAAACGGCTTAGTAATGTAGTCGTCTGCACCAATTTCCAGCCCAAGAATTTTATCGACTTCGTTATCGCGTCCGGTCAGGAACATCAATGCGACATTGGCTTGCTCACGCAGTTCACGTGCCAGTAACAGGCCGTTTTTACCCGGCAGATTGATGTCCATAATAACCAGATTGACATCATTGTCGGTCAACACCTGGTGCATCTCTGCACCATCGGTCGCTTCGTACACGACATAACCTTCCGCCTCAAAAATGCTTTTGAGGGTATTGCGCGTGACCAGTTCGTCTTCAACGATGAGAATGTGCGGGGTCTGCATGTTTAGCTACCTAATTTTGCCAACTAAATTGAAAACAGGGCGTACAGCGGTTAGGTGCTCTCCAGTGCGGAGAACGGCAAGCTTTGCTGAACCGTTGTACAAAAGTAAATTTTGATAAGCTTTTATCAAGGTCAACAACCGTATTCGCCAGCCTGCCGGGGTAAAAATTCCATGCCCTGCGGAATAATAATTTGAAACACATACTAACTGTATTAACAGCAACCTAACAGCAATAACAACAACTGGTAAGCATAAAAACAACGCTTCGTTGACTTATATCAAATGCAATTGTAGCACGTTAACATTTCTGTGAAAAACATCTCAAAAAATAGCGTGCTGGCTGACATTACGTCTCATTTTTGTCCCCGCCAGCCCGGCTTATCACTAAATATGATGTTAGAAACTTACTATTACAGTGGACTGAAATGAAAGGCTTTTATTTTGAAGGTTTTGATAATGTGCACTTTATGATAAAAAGGCGCGCTCCGGCCTTTTTTAACGTGTTTTAACATGTATGTCAGAGTCTTAACATGACCACCTATATCCCTCAATAAAGCAGGTGCGTGTTACACTAGCAGCGTGCACATTTACTGATGGAATGATCATGCTTTTTCCTCTTATCCTCGTCTCACCTGCCCGGGCAGAAAATATTGGCGCGGCGGCGCGTGCCATGAAAACCATGGGCTTTAATGAAATGCGTATTGTTGCCAGTGATGCATGGCAGGATCCGGCCGCCCGCCGCGTAGCTCATGGCGCAGGTGATATTCTGGACAGGATAAAAACCTTTGATACGCTGGCCGAAGCGCTGGCAGACATCGACTTTTCCGTCGCCACGACCGCGCGAAGTCGGGCCAGGTTCCGCTATTATGCAACGCCGCAGCAGGTGGAAGCGCAACTGCGGGAAAAACGTCAGTGGGTAAACAGCATGGCATTGGTATTTGGCCGTGAAGACAGCGGGCTGACCAATGAAGAGCTGGAGCAGGTTGACCTGCTCACCGGCATTCCAATGGCAAACGATTATCCTTCACTGAACCTGGGGCAGGCCGTTATGGTTTACTGTTACCAGCTGTCGGCGCTCAATCAGGTGGCTGCGCCTGTCGCCCCAGCGGCCGATGGTCAGCAGCTCCAAGCCCTGCGCCAGCGGTTTGAACAGTTACTGAGCCGGTTAGAGGTGAGTGACGACAATAAAATGGCCGACTGGATTAATCAGCGTATTGGCCTGTTAGAGCAGCGCGACAGTGCGATGTTGCACCGTTTGTTGCATGACGTGGAAAAAAAGCTGGCAGATAAATCCTCGGGTTAAGCGTGACTATACAGTCACAGATGTTAACGAAATGCGGTATAACAAACGATTCACCAGGCTTTTTTTGTTTAACAGCATGCTAAACATTGTGGTCTGTATTTGCGCAACGGATAAAACCGTTGACTTAATGTGCGCTTTGCTTTACTTCTTGACGCAGACGGACAATCAATGACAGACAGAAAAAATAAATCTGAATGCGTAATCACAGCCTGAACACCACAATTATTACCACCACCATTACCATTACGATCGGTAAAGGGGCGGGCTGACGCATCCAGGAAAAACAGAAAAGAAGCCCGCACCTCACGAGTGCGGGTTTTTTTTTGACTCAAAATCAGGAGAGTTGACATCATGCGAGTGCTGAAATTCGGTGGGACCTCGGTTGCTAATGCAGAGCGTTTTCTGCGCGTGGCCGATATTCTGGAAAGTAATGCGCAACAGGGACAGGTTGCCACCGTGCTTTCTGCGCCCGCTAAGATTACCAACCATCTGGTCGCGATGATCGAAAAAACCATTAGCGGTCAGGATGCGCTGCCGAATATCAGTGACGCGACGCGCATCTTTGCGGAGCTGCTGCAGGGGCTGGCCGAGGCGCAACCCGGTTTCGACTATGACGGGCTTAAAAGCCGCGTAGACAGCGAGTTTGCTCAGCTTAAACAGGTGCTGCACGGGATCAGCCTGTTGGGACAGTGCCCTGACAGCGTCAACGCCGCGATGATCTGTCGTGGTGAGAAGCTCTCGATTGCGATTATGGAAAAGCTGCTTGAGGCACGAGGTTATGGCGTCAGCGTTATCGATCCGGTCGAGAAGCTGTTAGCCATCGGCCACTATCTCGAGTCTACCGTGGATATCGCAGAATCAACCCGCCGCATCGAAGCCAGTAAAATTCCGGCTGAAAATATGATCCTGATGGCCGGTTTTACCGCCGGTAATGAGCGGGGCGAGCTGGTGGTGCTGGGCCGAAACGGTTCCGACTACTCTGCTGCCGTGTTGGCGGCTTGTCTGCGTGCCGATTGCTGCGAAATCTGGACCGACGTAGACGGGGTTTATACCTGTGATCCCCGTCAGGTGCCGGATGCCCGCCTGCTCAAATCCATGTCATACCAGGAGGCGATGGAGCTCTCCTATTTCGGGGCGAAAGTCCTGCATCCACGGACTATCGCGCCTATCGCCCAGTTCCAGATCCCTTGCCTGATTAAAAACACGGCCAATCCGCAGGCCCCAGGTACGCTGATCAGCGCCAATGGTGAACAGGATGAATTCCCGGTTAAGGGCATCACCAACCTGAATAATATGGCGATGTTTAACGTGTCTGGCCCGGGGATGAAAGGCATGGTGGGCATGGCCGCCCGCGTGTTCGCGACCATGTCACGCACCGGGATTTCAGTGGTGTTAATCACCCAGTCTTCTTCTGAATACAGCATCAGCTTCTGTGTTCCTCAGAGCGAGCAGGCGCGAGCGCGCCGTGTGCTGGAAGACGAATTCTATCTTGAACTGAAAGATGGATTGCTGGATGCGCTGGACGTTATCGAAAATCTGGCGGTGATCTCGGTTGTAGGGGATGGCATGCGCACCCTGCGCGGGATTTCAGCGAAATTCTTCTCTGCCCTGGCGCGCGCCAATATCAACATTATCGCTATCGCTCAGGGATCGTCTGAACGCTCTATTTCGGTCGTGGTCAATAATGATGACGTCACCACGGGCGTGCGCGTCGTGCATCAGATGCTGTTTGCCACCGACCAGGTGATTGAGGTTTTTGTGGTGGGCGTCGGCGGAGTCGGCGGCGCCCTGCTGGATCAGCTGCATCGCCAGCAGACGTGGCTTAAACAAAAGCACATCGATCTCCGCGTTTGCGGCATTGCGAATTCCCGGGCGCTGTTAACCAACGTGCACGGTATCGATCTCAGCGACTGGAAAGGCGAAATGGCGCAGGCCAAAGAGCCGTTTAACCTGGGGCGCTTAATTCGCCTGGTTAAAGAGTATCATTTACTGAATCCGGTGATTGTGGACTGTACCTCGAGCCAGGCGGTTGCCGACCAGTACGCAGATTTTCTGGCGGAAGGTTTTCACGTGGTCACGCCGAATAAAAAGGCCAACACCTCGTCGTGGGAATACTATCAGAAGATGCGTGTGGCGGCGGCGGGATCGCGTCGTAAGTTCCTGTATGACACTAACGTCGGCGCGGGTTTACCCGTCATTGAGAACCTGCAAAATCTGCTCAATGCAGGCGATGAGTTGATCAGGTTCTCTGGAATTTTATCAGGATCGCTATCCTATATTTTTGGCAAGCTGGATGAAGGTGTATCGCTGTCAGAAGCGACCAGGATGGCACGCGAGATGGGCTTTACCGAGCCCGATCCTCGCGATGATCTCTCAGGTACGGATGTCGCGCGCAAGCTGCTGATTCTGGCGCGTGAAGCGGGGCATTCGCTCGAAATGAGCGACATTGAAATCGAACCCCTGCTGCCCGCGCATCTGAATGCCATCGCCGATGTCGACCAGTTTATGGCGCAGTTACCCGAAGCCGATGCGGCGATTGCAGCCAGGGTGGAACAGGCACGTGCTGAAGGCAAAGTGCTGCGTCTGGTTGGCGTGATCGAAGAGGGCGGGGCATGTAAAGTGAAGATCGATGCGGTTGACGGTAACGATCCGCTTTTCAAAGTCAAAAATGGCGAAAACGCGCTGGCCTTTTACAGCCGCTATTATCAGCCGATTCCGTTAGTATTGCGCGGATACGGTGCAGGAAACGATGTGACAGCTGCGGGCGTGTTTGCCGATCTGCTGCGCACACTGTCATGGAAGTTGGGAGTGTAATGATGGTAAAAATTTATGCGCCGGCCTCAATCGGTAACGTCAGCGTGGGTTTTGACGTGCTGGGCGCGGCGGTATCGCCAGTGGATGGTACATTGCTGGGTGACTGCGTGTCGGTCGAGGCGGCCGACAGCTTTAGCCTGAGCAATGCGGGACGTTTTGTCAGTAAGCTGCCCAGCGATCCCAAAGAGAACATCGTCTATCAGTGCTGGCAGCGTTTTTGTGAAGCGATTGGCAAAACCGTACCTGTAGCGATGACGCTGGAAAAAAATATGCCGATCGGCTCCGGCCTCGGCTCCAGCGCCTGCTCCGTGGTGGCTGGCCTGATGGCGATGAATGAATTTTGTGGTAACCCGCTTGATGACACTCAGCTCCTGACCCTGATGGGAGAACTGGAAGGGCGCATCTCCGGTAGCGTACATTACGATAATGTCGCGCCCTGCTTCCTTGGCGGTATTCAGCTGATGCTGGAAGAAAACGGCATTATCAGTCAGGCCGTACCCGGATTTGACGACTGGCTGTGGGTTATGGCCTATCCGGGTATTAAAGTCTCGACGGCGGAAGCGCGGGCGATTTTACCTGCGCAGTATGCAAAGCAGGACTGCATCAAACACGGTCGTCTGCTGGCAGGCTTTGTTCACGCCTGTCATACGCGCCAACCCGCGCTGGCGGCTAAACTTATGCAGGATGTCATTGCTGAGCCTTATCGTACTCAGCTGTTACCGGGCTTTGCCGAGGCTCGCCAGGCCGCGCAGGATATTGGCGCGCTGGCCTGTGGAATATCGGGCTCCGGCCCCACGCTATTTGCCGTTTGCAACCAGATGGAAACGGCGCAGCAGATGGCCGACTGGCTGAGCCAGCACTATCTGCAGAACGATGAAGGCTTCGTCCATATCTGCCGTCTTGATACGGCTGGCGCACGTAAACTGGGATAACGCATGAAACTCTACAACCTTAAGGATCATAACGAGCAGGTCAGCTTCGCCCAAGCGGTGAAACAAGGTCTGGGTTCACAGCAAGGGCTGTTTTTTCCGCTCGAACTGCCGGAATTTGAACTGACCGACATCGATGCCATGCTGGAAATGGATTTTGTTACCCGCAGCAGTAAAATCCTTTCAGCCTATATCGGGGATGAAATCCCGGCAGCGCACCTGACTGAACGCCTGAAAACCGCGTTCACCTTCCCGGCGCCGGTTAAGGCCGTCAGCGACGACATTGCCTGCCTGGAGTTGTTCCACGGCCCGACGCTGGCGTTCAAAGATTTTGGCGGCCGCTTCATGGCGCAGATGCTGTCATACGTCAGCGGGTCGGATGAGCAAATTACCATTCTGACGGCGACGTCCGGCGATACCGGTGCTGCCGTGGCTCACGCCTTTTACGGTATGGAGAATGTGCGTGTTGTCATCCTCTATCCGCAGGGGAAAATCAGCCCGTTACAGGAGAAGTTGTTCTGCACGCTGGGCGGCAACATCGAAACCATTGCGATTGACGGCGATTTTGACGCCTGCCAGTCGCTGGTTAAGCAGGCGTTTGACGATCAGGCGCTGAAAAAGGCGATCGGCCTGAACTCCGCTAACTCGATTAACATCAGCCGCCTGCTGGCGCAGATTTGCTACTACTTTGAAGCGGTTGCCCAACTGCCGCAGGAGAAGCGTAATCAGCTGGTGGTCTCCGTGCCAAGCGGAAACTTTGGTGATTTAACGGCCGGCCTGCTGGCGAAATCACTGGGTCTGCCGATTAAACGCTTTATCGCCGCGACCAACGCCAATGATACGGTGCCACGTTTCCTGGGCAAGGGTGAATGGCAGCCTAACGCCACCGTGGCGACGCTGTCGAATGCTATGGACGTTAGCCAGCCAAACAACTGGCCGCGTGTGGAAGAGCTGTTCCGCCGTAAAACCTGGCGTCTGAGCGATCTGGCTTACGGTGCGGTAACGGACGATGTTACGCGTGAAGCGATGCGCGAGCTGGCGAAGCTGGGTTACGTCTCTGAGCCGCATGCGGCAATTGCCTGGCGTCTGTTGCGTGACCAGCTGCAGGAAGGGGAGTTTGGTTTATTCCTCGGAACGGCCCATCCGGCTAAGTTCCTGGAGAGCGTGGAAAGCATTCTGGATCAGAAACTGGCATTGCCTGCCGAGCTGGCTGAGCGCGCGGATCTGCCCCTGCTGTCGCATCAGATGGGCGCAGATTTTGCCCAACTTCGGGCGTTTCTGCTCAAGTAATGCTCTGTCAGTCAGGATGAGGTGGGCTGACCACCTCATCGCTTTTGCAGGGCTAATGCGTCGGGCTGTTGTTACTGTTCGGCGCGTTTAAACACCATCTCATTCTCACGGCTTTCCTCAGCCGCAAAAGCATAGCCATCCACGTCGAACCGCGTAAGCTGCTCTGGCTTCGTCAGGCGATTCTGAATGATGTAACGGCTCATCAGTCCCCGCGCTTTTTTCGCATAGAAACTGATCACTTTGAATTTGCCATTTTTCTCATCCAGAAAGACCGGTTTAATCAGGCGCGCCTGCAGTTTCTTGGGTTTGATGGCTTTGAAGTACTCATCGGAAGCCAGATTAATCAGCACGTCATCGCCCTGACTGGCCAACGCGTCGTTCAGTTTTTCCGTTAACAGATCGCCCCAGAAGCTGTAGAGATCCTGACCGGCCGGGTTAGCCAGTTTGATGCCCATTTCCAGCCGATAGGGCTGCATTAAATCCAGCGGCCGCAGCAGGCCGTAAAGTCCGGACAGCATACGCAGATGCTGCTGGGCAAAGTCGAAATCTTGCTCGCTAAACGTCTCGGCCTGTAAACCGGTATAGACATCACCTTTAAACGCCAGAATAGCCTGACGGGCATTCTTCAGATTGAAATCCGGCTGCCAGCTGTTAAAGCGGTCAGCGTTTAAGTGTGCCAGCTTGTCGCTAATGCTCATCAGTGAAGCGACCTGTGCCGGCGAGAGCTTACGCGCAATTTCAATCAGCTGTTGTGACTTTTCTAACAGCGCGGGCTGGGTAAAACGCTGCGTCGTCAGGGGGCTTTCATAATCAAGCGTCTTGGCAGGAGAAATCACCATCAACATCGTCGCTTCCTCAATGAGTCCCTTTTTTTAAGGGGTTAGCCTGTAATTGTTGCCTGCGAGTGTAGCAAAAAAGCCGCAAGGATCGGCAAATCACTCCTATTTGTTCGCGCTATCGTAAACGGCATTCCCTGACCTTGCACCACCGTTACCGCGTGATATTATCCCAACAGCCTTTTATCACCCTGACAGTTAACTAAGAGAAAAAACATGACGGACAAACTGACCTCCCTGCGTCAACTGACCACCGTAGTGGCCGACACTGGTGATATCGCAGCGATGAAGCTGTATCAGCCTCAGGACGCAACGACCAACCCTTCTCTGATTCTCAATGCTGCTCAAATCCCTGAATACCGCAAACTGATTGATGAAGCGATCGCCTGGGCGCGTCAGCAGAGCAGCGATAAAGAACAACAGCTGCAGCTGGTATCCGACAAGCTGGCCGTTAACATCGGTCTGGAAATTCTTAAGCTGGTGCCGGGCCGTATCTCCACCGAAGTAGATGCTCGCCTTTCTTATGACACCGAAGCCAGCATTGCCAAAGCTCGCAGCCTGATTAAATTGTACAACGATGCCGGTATCAGCAACGATCGTATCCTGATCAAACTGGCCTCCACCTGGCAGGGCATTCGTGCAGCAGAGCAGCTGGAAAAAGAAGGTATCAACTGTAACCTGACCCTGCTGTTCTCCTTCGCTCAGGCGCGTGCCTGTGCTGAAGCGGGTGTTTACCTGATTTCGCCGTTTGTTGGCCGTATCCTCGACTGGTACAAAGCGAACACGGATAAGAAAGAGTACGCGCCACACGAAGATCCTGGCGTGGTGTCCGTGTCTGAAATCTACGATTACTACAAGCAGCACGGTTACGAAACCGTTGTGATGGGCGCCAGCTTCCGTAACGTCGGTGAGATCATCGAACTGGCCGGTTGTGACCGTCTGACCATTTCGCCTGCGCTGCTGAAAGAGCTGGCGGAGAGTGAAGGCACACTGGAGCGTAAGCTGAGCTACAAGGGTGAAGTTAAAGCGCGTCCGGCTAAGATGACAGAATCCGAGTTCCTTTGGCAGCACAATCAGGATCCTATGGCTGTGACCAAGCTGGCCGAAGGCATTCGTAATTTTGCCATCGACCAGGGCAAGCTTGAGAAGATGCTGGCAGAAATGCTGTAATCGTTTTACCGTGGCGGCGCTGTCGCCACGGTTTTCCCTTTCCGCCACCGTTTGTTATTCTTCTTAGTACCTCCTTCCCCATGCACCGCACTGCGGTAAATCACAGCGAATATCATCATGAACACATTACGTATCGGATTGATCTCGGTTTCCGATCGCGCCGCGAACGGGATTTATCAGGATCAGGGGATCCCTGCCCTGGAAGCCTGGCTGAACAGCGCGATCAGCACGCCTTTTGAAGTGGAAACGCGCCTGGTGCCCGATGAGCAGCCCATGATAGAACAGACGATTTGCGAGCTGGTCGATGAGCGTTTTTGCCACCTGGTATTGACCACCGGAGGGACAGGTCCGGCCCGGCGTGATGTTACGCCCGATGCCACGCTGGCCGTTGCCGATCGCGAGATGCCGGGGTTTGGTGAGCAGATGCGGCAAATCAGCCTGCAGTTTGTGCCGACCGCCATTCTGTCGCGTCAGGTAGGGGTAATCCGTAAACAGTCGCTCATTCTCAATCTGCCCGGCCAGCCGAAGTCCATCAGGGAAACCCTGGAAGGCCTGAAAGACGATCAGGGCAAGATAAACGTTCCGGGCATCTTTGCGGCTGTACCTTATTGTTTACAGCTTCTGGAAGGCCCTTACGTGGAGACGCACGCGGATGTGGTAGCAGCTTTTCGCCCCAAAAGCGCTATACGTGAGATAAATAACTAAATATTTTGCTTTTCAGGAATAAGCTACAGGCTCGCTGGTGTGGTGATAAATTGACGGTATAGTAAGCGAATCTTTACAACTGTTTTCACTTTCTCTGGACGCTTATGACCACACTTGAGACACCGCGCCTGAAACCCCAGGATTACAAAACGCTGGCACTCGCGGCGCTGGGTGGCGCGCTGGAATTTTACGACTTTATTATTTTCGTCTTTTTTGCTGCCGTGATCGGCGAGATTTTCTTCCCCAGCGATATTCCTGAATGGCTCCGTCAGCTCCAGACGTTCGCCATTTTTGCAGCGGGCTACCTGGCGCGTCCGCTGGGCGGCATCATCATGGCCCACTTTGGCGATAAAGTGGGCCGCAAAAAAATGTTCAGCCTGAGTATTTTGTTGATGGCGCTGCCCACGTTGGCTATGGGCGCACTGCCTGGCTGGGACGCGATTGGCCTGGCGGCCCCCCTGTTAATGCTGCTGATGCGCATGCTACAGGGCGCGGCGATTGGCGGGGAAGTCCCGGGCGCATGGGTTTTTGTGGCGGAGCACGTGCCCTACAAACGTATTGGTATCGCCTGCGGCACGCTGACCGCCGGACTCACTATCGGCATCCTGTTAGGGTCGGTCGTGGCAACCTTAATTAATACCACCATGACCCAGCAGTCCATTCATGATGGCGGCTGGCGTATTCCTTTTTTCCTGGGCGGATTGTTTGGCCTGGGGGCGATGTATCTTCGCCGCTGGCTACATGAAACGCCGGTTTTCATTGAAATGCAGCAGCGTAAAACGCTGGCGCAGGAGCTGCCGCTGAAAACCGTAATCCTTAAACACCAAAAATCGGTCGTGATTTCGATTCTGCTGACCTGGATGCTGTCTGCCTGCATCGTGGTGGTAATTTTAATGGCGCCGGTCTGGCTGCAGAAACAGCATGGTATGGCCCCGGCGCTCACCTTAAAGGCCAACAGCATCGCGATTATCATGTTATGTATCGGGTGCATCGTTGCCGGGCTGTTGGTGGACCGTTTTGGCGCCAGTCGGACGTTGAGCCTCGGTAGCGTGCTGCTGGCATTGTGTAGCGGGATGTTCTATTCCCTCGCGCCTCAGTATCCTGATTACCTGTTTCAGCTCTATGGGCTGGTGGGTTTTAGCGTGGGCGTCGTGGGGATTGTGCCCTTTGTGATGGTACGTGCGTTCCCTGCTGAGGTGCGTTTCACCGGCTTGTCGTTCTCTTATAATCTTTCTTATGCGGTATTTGGTGGCCTGACGCCGATTTGCGTGACGCTGCTGATGAACGTTTCCACCATGGCACCCGGCTGGTATGTCATGACGCTTGCGCTGGTCGGGTTGCTGACCGGTCTCTGGCTCAGACAGGATATCAGCCATGAGCCGAATCTGTGTGACGGGATAAAACAGGCATAAACACGCACGCGGAGCCGGGCTCCGCGTGCTGCCTCGACCATTTGCTTACGCGCCGATGGGCAGAACGATCCGTCCGAAGGTTTCGTTTAGCACTTCACCTATGGCCAGGTAACAGGCGCTGGCACCGCACACCAACCCGACCCAGCCTGCGCAGGGGATCAGCGCGGGAAGATGCGCCAGGTGACCCGTCGCCAGTAACAGGAACAACAACGCCAGCGAGCCGAAAACAAACTGCAGCATCGTTGCGCTCCGCAGCGTGCCAAAGAACATAAACAGGGTAAACAGGCCCCACAGTCCTAGCCAGGCGCCTAAAAAGGTCTCATTGGCCGGTTTCGCCAGCCCCATTTCAGGCAGTAACTGAATAGCCACAAAAATCAGCCAGAACATGCCGTAAGAGGTAAAGGCCGTCAGTCCAAACGTATTATTCTTTTTAAACGCCAGCAGTCCGGCCAGCACCTGCGCAATCCCACCATAAAACATGCCCATCGCTAAAATGGTCACATCCATGGCAAACAGGCCCGTATTGTGTAGATTCAGTAAAATCGTTGTCATGCCGAATCCCATCAACCCCAGGGGGGCAGGATTGGCCAGTGTTGTCGTTGTCATCGTTCCTCAGCGGTGTTGTTAGCGTAAAAGGCGCTGCCCGCCTCAATGCAGAATAAGCGCGGCGAGCCGCATAATAGTCAGCGTATTCATAGCCGTCTTTGATCCTGGTCTGACAGGGACTGAAAATTTTTTTTCATTTAACCCTTGATGCGCTTCTAAGCGACCCCATTTACTTGTCATCGAGCGTTGTGAACGTTGTAAAAAAAAGCATGTGAGGTTGGGTTGAATGTAAACAACCTGCCCACATAAAAGGTTCACAACCCAAACTGGCAACGAATTTAAGTGGGAGATGTTTAGATGGGTAAGATTATTGGTATTGACCTGGGTACAACCAACTCTTGTGTTGCGGTCATGGACGGCACCAAAGCGCGCGTACTCGAAAACGCGGAAGGCGATCGCACCACGCCTTCGATCATCGCTTACACCCAGGATGGGGAAACTCTGGTCGGACAACCGGCTAAACGTCAGGCCGTCACTAACCCGCAGAATACCCTGTTTGCGATTAAGCGCCTGATCGGCCGTCGCTTCCAGGACGAAGAAGTGCAGCGTGATATCAAAATCATGCCATACAAAATTGTGGGTGCCGATAACGGCGACGCATGGCTGGAAGTGAAAGGCCAGAAAATGGCACCGCCGCAGATTTCTGCGGAAGTCCTGAAAAAGATGAAGAAAACGGCTGAAGATTTCCTGGGTGAGCCAGTGACTGAAGCGGTTATCACTGTTCCAGCCTACTTCAACGATGCGCAGCGTCAGGCAACCAAAGATGCCGGCCGTATCGCAGGTCTGGAAGTTAAACGTATCATTAACGAACCTACCGCCGCGGCACTGGCTTACGGTCTGGATAAAGGCCAGGGCAACCGCACGATCGCGGTCTATGACCTGGGTGGCGGTACATTCGATATCTCTATCATCGAAATCGATGAAGTTGATGGCGAGAAAACCTTTGAAGTGCTGGCAACCAACGGTGATACCCACCTGGGTGGTGAGGACTTCGACAGCCGTCTGATCAACTATCTGGTCGCGGAATTTAAGAAAGATCAGGGCATCGATCTGCACAACGATCCGCTGGCGATGCAGCGCCTGAAAGAAGCGGCAGAGAAAGCGAAGATCGAGCTGTCTTCTGCGCAGCAGACCGATGTTAACCTGCCGTACATCACGGCGGACGCAACCGGTCCTAAGCACCTGAACATTAAAGTGACCCGTTCTAAACTGGAATCACTGGTTGAAGATCTGGTTGCTCGCTCTATCGAGCCGCTGAAAGTGGCACTGCAGGACGCCGGACTGTCAGTTTCTGACATCAACGATGTCATCCTGGTCGGTGGTCAGACACGTATGCCACTGGTTCAGGCGAAAGTGACCGAGTTCTTTGGTAAAGAGCCACGTAAAGATGTGAACCCGGACGAAGCGGTTGCCGTAGGTGCTGCGGTACAGGGCGGTGTGTTAGGTGGTGATGTTAAAGACGTTCTGCTGCTGGACGTGACCCCGCTGTCGCTGGGTATCGAAACCATGGGTGGCGTGATGACATCGCTGATCAGCAAGAACACCACCATCCCAACCAAGCACAGCCAGGTGTTCTCGACGGCAGAAGACAACCAGTCTGCCGTAACGATTCACGTGCTGCAGGGTGAACGCAAGCGTGCCAACGACAACAAGTCTTTGGGCCAGTTTAACCTGGACGGCATTCAGGCTGCGCCACGCGGTATGCCGCAGATTGAAGTGACCTTTGACATCGATGCGGACGGTATCCTGCACGTGTCGGCGAAGGACAAAAACAGCGGTAAAGAGCAGAAGATCACCATTAAAGCGTCTTCCGGCCTGAACGAGGACGAGATTGCGAAGATGGTTCGTGATGCTGAAGCGAACGCAGAATCTGATCGTAAGTTCGAAGAGCTGGTGCAGACCCGTAACCAGGGTGACCAGATCGCGCACAGCACACGTAAGCAGCTGGATGAAGCGGGCGACAAGCTGTCAGCTGATGATAAAGCGCCTATCGAAGCTGCACTGAGCGCGCTGGAAACTGCGCTGAAAGGCGAAGATAAAGCAGAGATCGATGCCAAAATGCAGGCGCTGATGGAAGTGTCCAGCAAGCTGATGGAAGCGGCACAGCAGTCTCAGGCAGGTGCAGCGGATGCCCACGATGCGTCAGCGAAGAAAGATGACGACGTGGTTGATGCTGAATTCGAAGAAGTGAAAGACAATAAGAAATAATTGCCCCTGACCGGGCGCGACGGTTGCCCTGACAGCCGTTGAAACCAGCACGGGCGTAGGAGTTTTCTCCACGCCCGTGCGATCATGTTAAGGGCTAAATAAATGGCGAAGAGTGATTACTACGAGATTTTAGGCGTCGCCAAATCTGCAGACGAGCGTGAAATCAAAAAGGCTTACAAACGCCTGGCGATGAAACATCATCCGGACCGCAATCCCGGTGATAAAGAATCTGAAACCAAATTTAAAGAAGCGAAAGAAGCCTACGAGATTCTGACCGACCCTCAGAAGCGTGCGGCCTACGATCAGTACGGCCATGCTGCCTTTGAACAAGGTGGTATGGGCGGTGGCGGATACGGCGGCGGCGGCTTTGGCGGCGGAGGTGCAGATTTCAGCGATATCTTTGGCGACGTTTTCGGTGACATCTTTGGTGGTGGCCGCCGTCAGCGCGCAGCCCGTGGTGCAGATTTGCGCTACAACATGGAGCTGACGCTGGAAGAAGCGGTTCGCGGCGTGACCAAAGAGATCCGTATACCGACGCTGGAAGAGTGTGACGTTTGCCACGGCAGTGGTGCCAAAGCGGGCACCAAACCGCAAACCTGTTCAACCTGTCATGGTGCAGGCCAGGTACAGATGCGTCAGGGCTTCTTCACCGTACAGCAGGCTTGTCCGACCTGTCACGGTCGCGGCTCGGTGATTAAAGATCCGTGCAATGCCTGTCACGGGCACGGTCGCGTAGAGAAATCGAAAACCCTGTCGGTAAAAATTCCTGCCGGTGTGGATACGGGCGACCGTATTCGTCTGAGCGGCGAAGGTGAAGCCGGTGAGCAGGGCGCACCTGCGGGCGATCTGTACGTGCAGGTGTCGGTGAAAAAACACCCGATCTTCGAGCGTGAAGAGAACAACCTCTACTGCGAAGTACCGATTAACTTCGCGATGGCCGCCCTGGGTGGCGAGATTGAAGTGCCGACGCTGGACGGTCGCGTGAAGCTGAAAGTCCCGGCAGAAACCCAGACCGGCAAGCTGTTCCGCATGCGCGGGCGTGGTGTGAAGTCGGTGCGCGGCGGTGCGGTAGGCGATCTGCTGTGTCGTGTGGTGGTGGAAACGCCAGTCAGCCTGAACGACAAGCAGAAAGCGTTGCTGCGTGAGCTGGAAGAGAGCTTTGGTGGGCCCAGCGGCGAGCATAACAGTCCGCGCTCCAAAAGCTTCTTCGACGGCGTGAAGAAATTCTTCGACGACCTGACGCGTTAATCGCGTTACTGACGTCAGACCCGATGAAAGCGGAGAGGAAACTCTCCGCTTTTTTTTGCGTCCTGCACTGCTGAAACGGTTTCTGGCACAGACCAGCTCTGCACCTTTCACGGCTATCCGGTTCTCCCGTCGGGTTATCATTCGCGGGCTGTTGTAGCCAAAAGTCTAACGTAATGTAAAAGCGACTAAATAAGCTTTTTATCAGGTTCGTTGAATCGTTACACTGCTCAGCATTCTGTATTACGCTCAGGAGGAGTGCATTTTGTCAAAACCTCGTCGAATTAAGCATTTACTGAAAAGTTTTATTGAGAGCGATGCCAGCAACGGCATGGTGCTCATTCTGGCTGCGGTCGTCGCTATGATCCTCGCCAATGGCGCTTCCACCGCCCAGGGCTACCAGGCTTTGCTGGATACACCGGTACAGATTCGCTTCGGCGAACTGGATATCAGTAAAAATCTGCTTCTATGGATCAACGACGCCCTGATGGCACTGTTCTTCCTGCTGATTGGTCTGGAAGTGAAGCGCGAGCTGATCTCAGGCGAACTCGCCAGCCGCGATCGGGCCATCTTTCCGGTGATTGCCGCGTTAGGGGGAATGGCGGCACCGGCACTGGTGTTTTTGCTGTTTAACCACGGTGATGAGATTGCCCGAAATGGCTGGGCGATCCCCACCGCGACGGATATCGCGTTTGCGCTCGGAGTCCTTGCCCTGCTTGGCAGCCGTGTGCCGACCGCCCTGAAGGTATTCCTGATGGCGCTGGCGATTATTGATGACCTGGGTGCCATCGTGATCATCGCGCTGTTTTACACCAGCGATCTGTCTGTGATGTCTCTGAGCGTGGCGGCAGGCGCTATCGTGGTGCTGGCGGTGCTGAACCGCTGTAACGTGCGGAATATCGCCATCTATATGCTGGTCGGCATAGTGCTGTGGACGGCCGTGCTGAAATCGGGCGTCCATGCTACGCTGGCGGGCGTGATCGTGGGCTTCTTTGTACCGCTGGAAGAGAAAGACGGCCATTCGCCTGCGGAACATCTGGCACACGGATTAATGCCGTGGGTGAACTGGCTGATTCTGCCGCTGTTTGCCTTTGCTAACGCTGGCATTTCGCTGACGGGTATCACCTTTGGCGATGTGCTGTCACCAGAGCCGCTGGGCATCATCCTGGGCCTGTTAATCGGTAAGCCGCTGGGGATTACGCTGTTTTGCTGGCTGGCGGTGAAGCTGAGGCTGGCAGCCTTGCCGAGCGGCACGACTATTCGCGATATCATGGCGATTGGCGTGCTGTGCGGTATTGGCTTTACCATGTCGATATTTATCAGTTCGCTGGCCTTTGACGCTGCCCACGAGCAGTTAGTGACGTTCTCTAAGCTGGGTATCCTCAGCGGTTCGTTGCTTTCCGCCGTTCTGGGTTACACCTTATTGCGAATCAAGCTGCGATAAAAATCCATTGCTGCAACACGTTCATCCGGTGTTGCAGCAATGCTGTTTCCTGTCTCAACATCTCAACATCTCAACATCTCAATATGGCCTGTGACCCACGATGACATTGCGCGTTGACTGGCTGTTATCGCGTTTCTCTGCGGCCGGTCTGAACTCGCAAGGACGCCGTGATTGACCTTCTCTGTTCACCCTGGACCTGATAACCCGAAGGAGGGCTCGTGAGAGAGGCTGTCCGGAGCGCTACGAGCCTGAACCTGGGGCAGCATTGTTCGGCAGGTTGAGAGCAGTGCAGAGGCGGTGGGTTGTCTGGCATGGCAGGGCAGGGCTGGAAGATAAAGTCAGGAAGATAAAGTCATGAAGAGACAGTCGCCTGGCGGCGCTAAACAGCAGGCATAAAAAAACCGGCTTAGCGCCGGTTCTTTCAACAAAGCGATGAACAAATGGCGATTAAGCCAGTTTGTTGATCTGTGCAGTCAGGTTTGCTTTATAACGTGCAGCTTTGTTTTTGTGGATCAGACCTTTAGCAGCCTGACGGTCCACAATTGGTTGCATTTCATTAAATGCGTTCTGCGCAGCAGCTTTGTCGCCTGAAGCGATCGCCGCGTATACTTTCTTAACGAAGGTACGCATCATAGAGCGACGGCTTGCGTTATGCTTGCGACGTTTCTCAGATGTTACGGCACGTTTCTTAGCTGATTTGATATTAGCCAAGGTCCAACTCCCAAATATGTTCGATAGAGACAAATCAAAGGCCGAGGACTATGCCTTTTGGACCTTCTGTTGTCAATGGATTTGTGCAAATAAGCGTCGTTTACAAGTGATAACCTGTATGACACTCGGTTACGTATTTGATGGCGCAAGATTCTACCAGCTTCCGCTCCCTGAATACAGTATTTCGCAACAAAATTCTCTCAGCGGCTTTGCAAGGCAGTAAATACGGCCTGTAACGCATGAAAGGCGTGTTCACGGGTTAACCTTGGCGGCTTTCGAGGGTATAATCCGCCGATTTCCACCGGTTTGAGTCAGCCATGAAGTTTATCCGCGGTATTCATAATCTTAACGCGCAGCATCACGGCTGCGTTTTGACCATTGGTAATTTCGATGGTGTGCACCGCGGTCATCAGGCGCTGATGGGGCGGTTGCTGGAAGAGGGACGGAAACGTAACCTGCCAGTGATGGTGATGGTGTTTGAACCCCAGCCGCTTGAACTGTTTGCGGGCGAAAGCGCACCCGCCAGGCTCACTCGCTTGCGAGAGAAGCTAAAATATCTGGCAGAAATCGGCGTGGACTCCGTGCTGTGCGTGCGTTTTGACCATCGCTTTGCCGCGTTGTCGGCGCAGAGTTTTATCAGCGAACTGCTGGTGAACAAGCTGGGCGTGAACTATCTTGCCGTCGGGGATGATTTCCGCTTTGGCGCTGGTCGCCAGGGGGATTTCCTGCTATTACAGAAAGCCGGCGCCCAGTATGGCTTTGATGTGGTCAGCACAGAAACCTTTTGTGACAGCGGTAAGCGCATCAGCAGCACGGCGGTGCGTCAGGCACTGGCCGAGGACAACTTAGCGCTGGCGCAGTCGCTGCTGGGCCATCCTTTCAGTATCTCTGGGCGCGTCGTGCACGGTGATGCACTCGGACGTACGCTGGGGTTCCCTACGGCTAATCTTCCTTTACGCCGCTGCGTGTCGCCGGTTAAAGGCGTTTATGCGGTGGAAGTCCATGGGCTGGGGCCACAACCCCTGCCTGGCGTTGCCAATATCGGCACCCGCCCGACGGTAAAAGGTTTGCGCCAACAGCTTGAAGTTCACCTGTTGGACATCAATATGGATCTCTATGGTCGCCACATTGATGTGGTGTTGAAGCAGAAAATACGAAACGAGCAGCGCTTTGCTTCACTGGATGCGTTGAAAGAGCAAATTGCGAAAGATACGGTAACGGCCCGACAATTTTTTGGTCTGTAACCTGAGCGAAAAACGGAATCGAGAATCTGATGAGTGACTATAAATCAACCCTGAATTTGCCGGAAACGGGGTTCCCCATGCGTGGCGATCTGGCCAAGCGCGAACCGGGAATGCTGCAACGTTGGTATGATGACAACCTGTACGGCATCATCCGCGAAGCCAAGAAAGGGAAAAAAACCTTTATCCTGCATGATGGCCCTCCTTATGCGAACGGCAGCATTCATATTGGTCACTCTGTTAACAAGATTCTGAAAGACATTATTGTGAAGTCTAAAGGCATGGCAGGTTACGACTCGCCGTATGTGCCAGGCTGGGACTGTCACGGTTTGCCTATCGAGCATAAAGTTGAGCAGATGATCGGCAAGCCGGGCGAAAAAGTCAGCGCCGCCGAATTCCGCGCCGCCTGCCGTCAGTATGCCGCCGAACAGGTTGAAGGGCAGAAAGCCGACTTTATTCGCCTGGGCGTGCTGGGCGACTGGGATCGTCCTTACCTCACCATGGACTTCACCACCGAAGCCAATATCATCCGTGCGCTGGGTAAAATCATCGGCAATGGCCACTTGCACAAAGGCGCCAAGCCGGTGCACTGGTGCATGGATTGCCGTTCTGCTCTGGCGGAAGCCGAAGTGGAATACTACGACAAAACCTCCCCCTCCATCGATGTGATGTTCAATGCCGTTGATGCGGACAGGGCGCGCGCAGCCTTCGGTGTGACCGCCTCAGAAGGCCCGGTTTCGCTGGTGATCTGGACGACCACCCCGTGGACCATTCCGGCTAACCGCGGTATTTCACTGCATCCCGAGTTCACCTATCAGCTGGTGCAGATTGCAGGACGTAGCCTGATCCTGGCAAAAGATCTGGTTGAGAGCGTCATGAAACGCGCGGGCGTCAGCGACTGGACCGTGCTGGGCGAATGTCAGGGCGCGGCCCTGGAATTGCAGCTGTTCCAGCATCCTCTGCTTGAGCAGATCCAGTCCAAAGTCGTATTAGGTGAGCACGTCACGCTGGATGCCGGTACGGGGGCTGTTCATACCGCGCCAGGCCACGGCCCGGATGACTACGTGATTGGTCAGAAATATGGTCTGGAAACGGCTAACCCGGTCGGCCCTGATGGTGCCTACCTGCCGGGTACGTATCCGGGACTCGACGGCGTTAACGTCTTTAAAGCCAATGATATGATCGTTGAGCTGCTGAAAGAGAAAGGCGCATTGCTGCACGTTGAAAAACTGCTGCACAGCTACCCACACTGCTGGCGCCATAAAACCCCGATTATCTTCCGTGCCACGCCGCAGTGGTTTATCAGCATGGATCAGAAAGGCCTGCGTGCTCAGTCATTGCAGGAGATCAAAGGCGTGCAGTGGATCCCGGACTGGGGTCAGGCGCGCATTGAGTCCATGGTTGCCAACCGGCCTGACTGGTGTATTTCCCGCCAGCGTACCTGGGGCGTGCCAATGGCGCTGTTCGTACACAAAGAAACCGAAGCCCTGCATCCGGATACCCTGGCGCTGATGGAAAAAGTGGCGCAGCGCGTTGAACAGGATGGCATCCAGGCATGGTGGGATCTCGATCCGCGCGATCTGATGGGCGACGATGCTGACCACTACGTGAAGGTGCCGGACACGCTGGACGTCTGGTTTGACTCAGGTTCCACCAGCTATTCGGTCGTGGATGCCCGCCCGGAATTTGGTGGCAATACACCGGATATGTATCTGGAAGGTTCCGATCAGCATCGTGGCTGGTTTATGTCGTCGCTGATGATCTCGACCGCGATGAAAGGCAAAGCGCCTTATCGCCAGGTACTGACGCACGGCTTTACCGTCGATGGTCAGGGCCGCAAGATGTCCAAATCCATCGGCAATACCGTTGCACCCCAGGATGTCATGGACAAGCTGGGTGCGGACATTCTGCGCCTGTGGGTTGCTTCTACCGATTACTCGGGTGAGATGGCGGTATCCGATGAAATTCTGAAACGCTCTGCGGATGCCTATCGTCGTATTCGTAACACCGCGCGCTTCCTGTTAGCCAACCTGAGCGGCTTTAACCCGGCCACCGATCTGGTTAAACCGGAAGAGATGGTGGTGGTCGATCGCTGGGCGGTGGGACGTGCGCAGGCGGCGCAGGCGGATATCATCGCCTCTTACGAGCACTACGATTTCCACGAAGTGATTCAGCGCCTGATGCAGTTCTGCTCCATCGAGATGGGCTCCTTCTACCTGGATATCATTAAAGATCGTCAGTACACCGCGAAAGGCGACAGCCTGGCCCGCCGTAGCTGCCAGTCAGCGCTGTGGCACATTGTTGAAGCGCTGGTACGCTGGATGGCACCGATCATGTCTTTCACGGCCGACGAAATCTGGGGCTATCTGCCAGGCGATCGGGCGAAGTATGTCTTCACTGAAGAGTGGTATACCGGCCTGTTTGGTCTGCCAGAAAACGAAGCGCTGAACGATGCGTACTGGGCAGAACTGCTGAAAGTACGCGGTGAAGTGAACAAGGTGATCGAGCAGGCGCGTAGCGACAAACGTATCGGTGGCGCGCTGGAAGCGTCCGTTACTCTGTATGCCGACGCGGACCTGGCGACGAAACTGCAGGCGTTAGGTAACGAACTGCGTTTTGTGCTGTTGACCTCCGGTGCTCAGGTCGCTGATTACGCAGAGGCAGAGGCTGAAGCGCAGCAGAGCGAACTGGTAAAAGGGCTGAAAATCGGCCTGCATAAGGCAGAAGGCGAGAAATGCCCGCGCTGCTGGCACTACACGACTGACGTCGGTCAGAATCCGGAGCACGCTGCGGTGTGCGGTCGCTGTTACACCAACGTAGCCGGCAACGGCGAAGAGCGTAAGTTTGCCTGATGAGTAGACCTGTTTTCTCCACCGGATTGCGCTGGCTGTGGCTGGTGCTGGTTGTTATCGTTGTTGATTTCGTCAGCAAGCAGTGGGTCATGAACAACATGATGCTGCATGAAACGCAGCCGCTGATGCCGTTCCTTAACCTGTTCTATGCGCATAACTATGGCGCGGCGTTCAGCTTCCTCGCGGATAAAGGCGGCTGGCAGCGCTGGTTCTTTGCCGGCATTGCCCTGGCGATCGTGGTGTCGTTACTGGTCATGATGTACCGCAACAGCGCCAGTCAGAAGATCGCCAATATCGCCTATGCCTTAATCATTGGCGGCGCAGTGGGCAATCTGTTTGACCGTTCATATCATGGCTTTGTGGTAGATTTTATCGATTTCTACGTCGGTAACTGGCACTTTGCTACATTTAATATCGCTGACTGCGGCATCTGTATCGGGGCCGCGTTGGTGGTGCTGGAGGGCTTTTTCAATCCTTCCAGCAAGCAGGTTAAAAAAGGGTAAACCATGACTGAGTCTGTACAGGGCGACAGCGCGGTATTGTTGCATTTCGTCATGAAGCTGGAAGACGGCTCAGTGGCGGAATCCACTCGTGCCAACGGTAAACCTGCGCTGTTTCGTCTCGGCGACGGTAGCCTGTCCGGCGCGCTGGAGCAGGCACTGTTGGGATTGACGCCGGGTGAAAAACATCAATTCACGCTGGCACCAGAAGACGCGTTTGGTAGCGTCAGCCCCGATCTTATCCAGTACTTTTCCCGCCGTGATTTTATTGACACGGGAGAGCCTGAGATTGGCGCCATCATGCTGTTTACCGGAATGGGCGGTAGTGAAATGCCGGGCGTGATTCGGGAAATTTCCGGTGATTCAATCACCGTGGATTTTAACCATCCGCTGGCAGGCCACCGCGTTCAGTTTGATATTGAAGTGCTGGATATCGATCCGGTACTGGAGGCGAACAATGCAAATTCTGCTGGCTAATCCACGGGGTTTTTGTGCAGGTGTAGATCGCGCCATCAGCATTGTTGAAAACGCACTAACGCTGTTTGGTGCGCCGGTGTACGTCCGGCACGAAGTGGTTCATAACCGCTACGTGGTGGACAGCCTGCGCCAGCGCGGCGCGATCTTTATTGAGCAGATCGCGGAAGTGCCTGATGGCGCTATCCTGATTTTCTCTGCCCACGGCGTCTCGCAGGCGGTACGCAATGAAGCAAAAGGGCGTGATCTCACCGTCTTTGATGCCACCTGCCCGCTGGTGACCAAGGTGCATATGGAAGTGGCCCGCGCCAGCCGTCGGGGTGAAGAATCGGTGCTGATTGGCCACGCGGGCCATCCGGAAGTGGAAGGCACCATGGGGCAGTACAACAACCCTAAAGGTGGGATGTACCTGGTGGAGTCGCCGGAGGACGTCTGGAAGCTGGACGTTAAAGATGACAACCGCCTGTCCTTTATGACCCAGACGACGCTGTCGGTGGATGACACGTCGGAAGTGATTGATGCGCTGCGCGCTCGCTTCCCGAAAATCGTGGGCCCACGTAAAGATGATATTTGTTATGCCACCACCAACCGTCAGGAAGCCGTACGGGCGATGGCCGAGCAGGCCGATGTGGTACTGGTAGTCGGATCGAAAAACTCCTCTAACTCCAATCGCCTGGCCGAACTGGCCCAGCGCATGGGCAAAGCGGCGTATCTGATTGATGATGCGGCGGACATTCAGCCTGAGTGGGTGGTTTCTGTCGATTGTGTTGGCGTAACGGCGGGCGCTTCGGCTCCCGATATTCTGGTTCAGAACGTGATTAGTCGCCTGCAGGCCTTGGGCGGTGGTGAAGCGAGAGTGCTGGAAGGGCGGGAAGAAAACATTGTGTTTGAAGTGCCCAAAGAGTTGCGGGTTGACGTCCGCAACGTGCAGTAATCCGCACACGTTAAGCAATGAAAAGGCCGACTCTGTTCGGCCTTTTTGCTTTTCAGACCGGGCGGCGGCGGCGGAAATTGCTTTTACTGATAATCCGCCCCACCTGGCATAAAAATTCTTATTATCCCCGAGAAAGAGTGGCGCAGTTGTTATCTCATGGTTAACCTGATTGCGCTTGCATGCATAGATTTGTTTTAGGAATGAATAAATATGAAGAATATCCGCATTGCCATCGTGGGCGCGCCGGGGCGCATGGGGCGCAATCTGATTCAGGCGGTTGCTCAGCTGGAAGGCGTTGAGCTGGGCGCAGCGTTAGCCCGACCGGGATCCTCGTTGATCGGCAGCGACGCAGGTGAACTGGCCGGTATCGGCCACGCTGGCGTTACCCTGAGAGATGACTTACGCGCCGTCGTCGATGATTTTGACGTCGTGATTGATTTCACCCGCCCTGAAGGAACGCTGGAATACCTTGCCATCTGTCGTGAGCACCGCAAAGCCATGATCATCGGTACGACAGGCTTTGATGACGCCGGTAAAGCAGCGATTCGCGACGCGGCGGCGGATATTGGCATTGTGTTTGCCGCTAACTTTAGCGTAGGCGTTAATCTGGTCCTGAAGCTGCTGGAGAAAGCCGCCAAAGTGATGGGCGATTATGCGGATATTGAAATTATTGAAGCGCATCATCGCCACAAGGTGGATGCGCCCTCCGGCACGGCGCTGGCGATGGGCGAGGCGATTGCAGAGGCGATGGACTGGAAACTGGATGAACATGCCGTTTACAGCCGTGAGGGCCATACCGGTGAGCGCAAAGCGAATACCATTGGTTTTGCCACTGTGCGGGCAGGAGACATTGTCGGAGAGCATACCGCGTTATTTGCCGACGAAGGGGAACGCATAGAGATAACGCACAAGGCGTCCAGTCGCATGACCTTTGCCAATGGCGCCGTAAAGGCTGCCATTTGGGTGAGTGAGAATAAAACCGGGCTTTACGATATGCGTGACGTGCTGGATTTATCAAGTTTGTAATGATTTTTACCTGTGTGATGTGGTGATTTCAATCGCTAATAACTTGATTGAGAAGGGCAATTTTTTAATTGCCCTTAATTTTATCTAAAAAATAGTCACTTTGACCTGTTTTTTCATTGTGATGAATGAAAGTCGGGTTTTTCTTCCTTTCGCTTCTCAGTAAACCTGCTAATTTTGACCATTTGGTCAAAATTAGCAGGTGGTTTTCCCGGAATAAACATCGACTGCGATCGGCAAACGTTTATTCGGCTGTGTTTACCCCTGTTTTTAACGCTTATCCTCTTCATTTTCGCTCTGAGCCTGAAAAGATGTTAAAAATGTTGCTTCAGGGTGGACAAGTATCAGGACGATCATTAGAATGCGCGCAATTTGCCAAAAATTGACCACTCAGGCAGTTTTTGCATTGATTCAGATCACTATTTTGAATTAATATGCAGATATTGTGACTGTTTATTCCCTGGAGGATGTTTTGATTAAGTCAGCGCTCTTGGTTCTGGAAGACGGAACCCAATTCCACGGTCGGGCCATCGGGGCTACAGGGTCGGCAGTGGGGGAAGTCGTTTTCAATACGTCAATGACCGGTTATCAAGAAATCCTCACTGATCCCTCCTATTCCCGCCAGATTGTTACTCTCACTTATCCCCATATCGGCAATGTTGGTGCTAACGCCGCCGATGAAGAATCCAGTCAAATCCATGCGCAGGGCCTGGTCATTCGTGACCTGCCGCTGATTGCCAGCAACTACCGTAGCGAAGAAAGCTTATCGGCTTATCTGCAGCGCAATAACATCGTGGCGATTGCCGATATTGATACGCGCAAGCTGACGCGACTGTTACGGGAAAAGGGCGCGCAGAACGGCTGCATTATTGCAGGCGATAATCTGGATGCGGCTCTGGCCTTACAAAAAGCGCAGGCTTTCCCTGGCCTGAAAGGCATGGATCTGGCAAAGGAAGTGACGACGGCTGAAACCTATGCCTGGCAGCAGGGGAGCTGGACACTGGAAGGGGATTTGCCAGAACAGAAACAGGCAGAAGCACTGCCTTACCACGTCGTCGCTTATGATTACGGCGCGAAACGCAACATCCTGCGTATGCTGGTGGACCGCGGCTGCCGCCTGACAGTGGTGCCGGCCAAAACGCCAGCAGAAACGGTCCTGGCGATGAATCCGGACGGTATCTTCCTCTCTAACGGCCCTGGCGATCCTGAGCCCTGCGATTATGCCATTGAGGCGATTCAGGCCTTCCTGAAAACTGATATCCCGGTGTTTGGTATTTGCCTGGGCCACCAACTGCTGGCCCTGGCCAGCGGCGCGAAAACCGTCAAAATGAAGCTGGGCCACCACGGCGGCAACCATCCAGTTAAAGATTTGGACAACAACCGCGTCATGATCACGGCGCAGAACCACGGCTTCGCGGTGGATGAGGCGAATCTGCCTGCGAACCTGCGTGTGACGCATATCTCCTTGTTCGATAAGACGGTGCAGGGCATCCACCGCACCGATAAGCCTGCGTTTAGCTTCCAGGGCCATCCGGAAGCCAGCCCGGGACCGGGTGATGCTGCACCGCTGTTTGACCACTTTATTGAGTTGATTGACGCATTCCGTTCGAAAGCAAAGTAATCAGGAGCTAATCATGCCAAAACGTACAGACATAAAATCCATCCTGATTCTTGGTGCCGGTCCGATTGTGATCGGTCAGGCCTGCGAATTCGACTATTCCGGTGCACAGGCGTGTAAAGCCCTGCGTGAAGAGGGTTACCGCGTCATTCTGGTGAACTCCAACCCGGCCACCATTATGACCGACCCGGAAATGGCCGATGCAACCTACATTGAGCCGATTCACTGGGAAGTGGTACGTAAAATCATTGAAAAAGAGCGCCCGGATGCGGTGCTGCCCACCATGGGCGGCCAGACAGCGTTGAACTGTGCGCTGGAGCTGGAGCGTCAGGGCGTGCTGGAAGAATTCGGCGTCACCATGATTGGTGCAACCGCAGACGCTATTAATAAAGCAGAAGACCGTCGTCGTTTTGACGTGGCGATGAAAAGCATCGGTCTGGATACCGCGCGCTCCGGTATCGCGCATACCATGGATGAAGCGCTGGCAGTGGCGGCCGATGTGGGCTTTCCCTGCATTATCCGTCCGTCTTTTACCATGGGCGGCACCGGCGGCGGTATCGCGTATAACCGCGAAGAGTTTGAAGAGATCTGTGAACGCGGCCTCGACCTTTCCCCAACCAACGAGCTGTTAATTGACGAATCGCTGATTGGCTGGAAAGAGTATGAGATGGAAGTGGTGCGTGACAAAAACGACAACTGCATCATTGTCTGCTCAATTGAAAACTTTGATGCCATGGGGATCCACACGGGCGACTCCATCACGGTTGCGCCCGCGCAGACGCTGACCGACAAAGAGTACCAGATTATGCGTAACGCCTCGCTGGCGGTGCTGCGTGAGATTGGTGTGGAAACCGGCGGCTCCAACGTACAGTTTGCGGTGAACCCGAAAAATGGTCGTCTGATCGTGATCGAGATGAACCCGCGCGTGTCACGTTCCTCGGCGCTGGCCTCCAAAGCAACCGGCTTCCCGATCGCGAAAGTGGCGGCAAAACTGGCGGTTGGCTTTACGCTCGATGAGCTGATGAACGACATTACCGGTGGACGGACGCCGGCCTCGTTTGAGCCTTCAATCGATTATGTCGTCACAAAAATTCCTCGCTTCAACTTTGAAAAGTTTGCTGGTGCGAATGACCGTCTGACCACGCAGATGAAGTCAGTGGGCGAAGTCATGGCGATTGGTCGTACCTTCCAGGAGTCGGTGCAGAAAGCGCTGCGCGGCCTGGAGGTTGGCGCGAATGGTTTTGATCCGAAAGTCCACCTTGACGATGCGGAAGCCTTAACCCGTATCCGTCGTGAGCTGAAAGATGCCGGTTCCGATCGGATCTGGTACATCGCCGATGCCTTCCGTGCCGGGATGTCGGTGGACGGCGTATTCAATCTCACCAATATTGACCGCTGGTTCCTGGTGCAGATTGAAGAGCTGGTTCGTCTTGAAGAGCAGGTAGCGCGCGAAGGCGTGAACGGGCTGAACGCCGATTTCCTGCGCACGCTGAAGCGCAAAGGTTTTGCCGATGCGCGCCTGGCCTCACTGGTGGGCGTGGCAGAAGGTGAAATTCGTAAGCTACGTCAGCATCACAATCTGCATCCGGTTTACAAGCGGGTGGATACCTGCGCGGCAGAATTCTCGACCGATACAGCCTATATGTACTCTACCTATGAGGAAGAGTGCGAAGCGAATCCTAACCAGGATCGTGACAAGATCATGGTGCTGGGTGGTGGACCAAACCGTATCGGCCAGGGCATTGAGTTTGACTACTGTTGTGTTCATGCGGCACTGGCACTGCGCGAAGACGGTTTCGAAACCATCATGGTGAACTGTAACCCGGAAACCGTCTCCACGGATTATGACACCTCTGACCGCCTTTACTTCGAGCCGGTAACGCTTGAAGACGTGCTGGAAATCGTCCGCATCGAAAAACCGAAAGGGGTGATTGTGCAGTACGGTGGTCAAACGCCGCTGAAACTGGCTCGCGCACTGGAAGCCGCTGGCGTACCGGTCATCGGGACCAGCCCGGATGCGATTGATCGGGCAGAAGACCGCGAACGCTTCCAGCAGGCCGTTGACCGCCTGAACCTGAAGCAGCCTGCCAACGCCACCGTTGCCACCCTGGAGCAGGCGGTAGAAAAAGCTGCCGGGATTGGTTATCCGCTGGTGGTCCGTCCCTCGTACGTGCTGGGCGGACGTGCGATGGAAATCGTCTACGACGAAATAGACCTGAAGCGTTATTTCCAGACGGCGGTGTCGGTTTCTAACGATGCGCCGGTCTTGCTGGATCGCTTCCTTGACGATGCTGTAGAAGTCGATGTGGATGCCATCTGTGATGGTGAGCGTGTACTGATCGGCGGCATCATGGAGCACATTGAGCAGGCAGGCGTTCACTCAGGTGACTCGGCCTGTTCTCTGCCGGCCTACACGCTGAGCCAGGATATTCAAAACGTAATGCGTCAGCAGGTTGAAAAGCTGGCGTTTGAGCTGAACGTTCGCGGCTTAATGAACGTGCAGTTCGCGGTGAAAGACAATGAAGTCTACCTGATTGAAGTTAACCCACGTGCTGCGCGTACCGTTCCTTTTGTGTCAAAAGCGACGGGCGTACCGCTGGCGAAAGTCGCCGCACGCGTGATGGCAGGCAAAACGCTGGCAGAGCAGGGCGTCACCGAAGAGGTGATTCCGCCTTACTACTCTGTCAAGGAAGTGGTGCTGCCGTTTAACAAGTTCCAGGGCGTTGACCCCATTCTGGGGCCAGAAATGCGCTCAACCGGTGAAGTCATGGGCGTGGGCCGTACCTTTGCAGAGGCCTTTGCCAAAGCGATGCTGGGTGCGCAAAGCAACATGAAGAAAACCGGACGCGCGCTGCTGTCGGTCCGTGAGGGCGATAAGAAACGTATCGTTGACCTGGCCGCGAAGTTGCAGAAGTTTGGCTTTGAGCTGGATGCCACTCATGGCACCGCCGTGGTGTTGGGGGAAGCGGGCATTAATCCTCGCCTGGTTAACAAGGTTCACGAAGGTCGTCCACATATTCAGGACCGGCTGAAAAACGGCGAATATGCCTACATCGTGAATACCACGGCAGGCCGCCAGGCTATTGAAGACTCCAAGCTGATTCGTCGTAGTGCGCTGCAATACAAAGTTCATTACGACACTACGCTAAACGGGGGTTTTGCAACGGCCATGGCGCTAAACGCCGACCCGACTGAAAAAGTGATTTCAGTACAGGAAATGCATGCGCAGATCCTTGCGCACAAATAGCGCTGGCTGAGTGGCGGTAATAGCCCCTGCGGTGGGACGATTTGCCAGTGTGCTGGCTTAACGCTCCTCGCAGGGGCTTTTTTTTGAGAGATCGGGCCTGAACTGAGCGGTTCTACAGGCACGGGTACAGATCACCCTCCGCTGAGTGCGTTTCTGTCTTAGCGGGCAGCGTGGAGGCTGTACCTGCCTGCGGCAAGCGCCGCCTGTAAAAAAGGGCATCGCCTTTAGAATGGTTGGTGAGTCTGGGGTTGGTCAGAAAGCAGTCTGTTCCCAACGGAACGGGATGAACCCTGTTTCTGGGCAGCGATTCTCAGGTCAGCGCGACATTTCGAATAAACCGGTATTTTTTTAATATTCTTTTCAGGCTCATGAACGTTTCTGAGTAAACAGACTTTAATTAAATAGGTTTTTTAAATATTGATGCCTTGATGTTTAAATATGCATTAATATTTTTAATTATTTACGATCTGTTTCTTAACGTTCTACTGTATTTTCGCTATTTGATCGTTGCTCAACCGATTTTAAACAAACCCGCATTACTGCTTACAGTGCTCGATAATCACCTGTTCAGCCGCAGCGCTTATCTTTAAAATACCCTGTATTTTTCATGGTTTACATATCCAGAGAACCCATTCGCTTCTCTGAAGTTTACATGCTTGATTAAGAGTTAGCGCCTGACATGTTTATTCCCAAGTTTTTCAGATGGGGGCAGTGCTCTTTTGAGGATTATCAAAGAGCCTGTAATCATTTTGGTTATAACTGCGAGTCCGCACCGGAATTTATTGCCTTTAAAATGCGATGTGGGCAGTCCTTTGACTTTTATTCTTATCAAAGGAAAGGGAAAACGATGGGGAGCGTCTGCGTTGAAAAGGGCTGGCTTGCCAACGATGGCAGACATCGGCAGCGTTCGCTTCCCGCGCTACTGGCTCCCTCAACCTCTGTCTATGTGCCGTTTTGCAACGAGGCGTCGAAAAAGGTGCTTTTACCTTTCCGGTGCAAGTCGCTACATCATTTGCAGCGTCATCGCTTCCTCAATACCTCCTATAGCCTGTTTAGTAAGAGCCATGCCGCTTTTACCAAGAGCCCTGTCGCCGACTTTTCCCGTAAAACGGTCTCGACACGGGAGAGAGAGCTCAGAAAGTTTCTCAATGACGGGGGGAGTTTTCTCAATGTCAGCCAGCTTGACGGGGAACATATTTTTGAGGTGTTTGAGATTCTCTATCAGGCGAGACGCAATCAGGCCATCGCGGAGAGGGCCATTAATAAAGCGTTTTTCCGGGAGTTTCAGCCCTGTTTCAAAGGCTATATGATGTTCCTGCATAATGAACCTGTTGCACTGCAGCTCCTGCTTTCTGTCTCGAGCAGTGCCGGGATGTTCGTTGATTTTATTAATATTGGCTACCGGATAGACAGCAATGCTGGCGCGGTGGGGACAATGCTGATGTGGAAGAACCTGACAGCCTTGTATCAGGAAGCAGCAGAAAAGCAGCTTCCTCTTCATTACTCCTACGGTTCGATGTCCGGAGACTATAAAAACCGCTGGTGCCATTCGGTTAATAACGGCCGGGTCATCATCTGATTGATCCGTTCTGTCGGCGCGTTGACATACCTCTGCGTCGTGAAGCCAGTTTAGCGTGATTCGACCAGGTGCCTGATGGCCCTGTTTTTCCGCTCCCGTGGGCGGCTTTTGCCTGCGAAGCGCGATTGATCAATGCTCCCCTGCCAGCGCTGCGGCAGGGGAAAATGGCTCGCTGCATGCCTCAGGGAATAATGTTCGCCATCCTGAACTGAGTAAACAGGCGGATAAACATCTCATCCGTGGCGCAAAATTCGGTAAACCCTGCCCGCCTCAGTTTGCTGCCATCACCAAACATATCGTAATCCCAGCTAAAGACAAAATCGGCGAACTGACCGTCACTCAGCCTCATGATGTCAGCCTCAACCAGCTGTTTTTTTTCCGCCAGGGCATGCCATGTCCTGCGGTAATCGCCGAAAAGCTGCTGAAATGACAACGCAACCGGGGGCGCCGTCTCCAGTTCAAACCAGCCTGCAATGAGGGGCCAGAGCTCACACCATCGCCAGATATCACCGTTATTGATGTTAAATGCCTGATTCCTGGCGGAGGATGCGGTTGATGCCCACAGGGTGGCGGCAGACAATAAGCTATCATCGGTGTGATCGATAATGCTGTGCCAGGTGCGCTGCGACCCTGGAAAGCGCAGGGGCAGATTTTGCGCTTTGCACAGTGAAGCATATATCGCGATACTCAGCGCAAGATTCATGGTATTGCCGGTTAACGCGCTGCCGACAACGCCAGGACGAAGTGCATGCCAGTGCCAGGTTTTATGATGCTGAAAGCGGCACAGCCAGTCCTGTTGCGCCGTATTGAATTCGGCGCCGGGAATAGCGGCATCGCTTTCTCTGGCGGGGGTTTTGAACGGGCCAAGATGAGCGCCGTAAATTTTGTAGCCCTGCATCAGGCTCACCGTTTCCAGCGGAGCCACGTTCTCAACCTGAGTGACCAGGTTACGTAACATGGTGACGTTGGGTTCAACCATTTCCCGCCAGCTCGCGGCATTAAGCCAGGCGCTGTAGAAAATGTGGGTAACGTGCCGAAGGGGCTTGAGGGCGCGTGCAGTGTCTTTTTCATTGAGCAGATCGACGTTAACAAACGGCACCGTGCCCCGGTGAGCGCCTCCTGCGCGAGACAATCCAATAACCTGCCATTCATTCTGCAACAGCGTTTTAACCAGTTTGCTGCCGACAATACCGCTTGCACCCGCAACCAGTGCGACTTTAGATTGAGGCTTCTGTGACATTTTTTGTCCTCCAGTTTGGTTGCAGACAGCCTGCTATAAATTGTTTTTTGTCGGTATCCCCGAACGCTGATGTCACTTATAAGAGAAATGCGTAAATGAATAACAAGCTCAATGCCATTCGAACGTTTTTACGCGTGGCTGAGGCGGGGTCTTTTTCTGAGGCAGCACGCCAGTTGAATATCAAACAGTCTGCGGTCAGCCAGCAGATCGCCGCGCTTGAGGCTGAACTCGGCGTAGTGCTGCTGCACAGGACGACGCGGGTGAGGGTACTGACAGCGCAAGGAGAATATTACCGGCGTAAGATGCAGCCCATACTTGAGGCAATGCAGGCGGTCGAGAACCAGCTATCCCCTGCCGCACAGCAATGGCAGGGCAAGATAAACGTTCAACTCCCGGGCGGATTAGGGCGTTTGTTTCTTCCTCATCTGCTCGGATTGCAAAAAGCGAATCCGGGTTTGCATCTGACGCTCTCGCTTGATGACAGGATATCCGACCTGGCCAGAGAAGGCGTGGATGTGGCGTTCCGCCTTACTCAGGATGCGCCGGAAGTGTATCCGGCACGGAAAATCGCGCGTATTGAAACACCGCTTTTCGCATCACCGGATTTCCCGCCGCTCAATTCACTGGATGCATTGATGTGCCAACCGCACGTGCGTTTCAGCAGCATTGCCGAGTCTGCGCCATTGCGGCTTGTCAGGGGCGATGAAACCGTAGAACTGGCCGTAAAGACAGCCTTCAGGGCCAATAGCAGTGAAGGGTTATTACAGGCGTTGCAGGCGGGAATCGGTGTAGGCGGTATGCAATTACCCCTTGCAACTGAGGCGTTGAAATCCGGCTCGCTTATCAGGGTGTTGCCAGCGTATCGCTATGCCGATCGCTTTGTGTATGCTGTTTTCCCGGATGCGCGCTTTATCCCTCCCAGGATTAGAGGCATCGTCGCGTTAATCGAAAAAGTGCTGGTCGATCTGCCAGGGGCAAACTAAACACGGCTCACAGCCAAAGGGAAGACCGGCGATGTAACGCATTCTCAGTCAGGCTGCTGATGCGGCCCACTGGCGCTGTATCAACCCGTTCATACTGGGGTAAGCGGCAGCAATCTCAAATAAATTTGATTTAATTTTTAGCCAATCATGCCCAATCTGCTCATTCGCACAAATCTATAATACAAAAAACTACCAGGCTGACATTGACCGCTGTAATATCCGGCTCGCTCATTATTAGAGCGTAAACAGGATAGTTATAACAATGAAAGCGCGTTCTTTTTCACTGAGTGCAGTGGCTGCACTCCTGGCTCTGGCGTCTTTTTCCAGCCAGGCTGAAATCACTCTTCTCAAACAAGACCCACAAGCAGGCGATCCCCTTAGCCGTCTCGATTTTAAATTCGGTGGCAGTATTCGTCCTCAGTTTAACCATCAAACCGGCGTGAATGATAAATCCTATAAGCGTAATGGCTTTGACGGTGGTTCACGTTTCCGCTTTAGCGCGGATTACTACCTGTTCGACGATATCAGTTGGACCAGCTACTACGAGCTGGGCGTTAACATTCCGGCCGTATTCAACTGGGATAATCACTACGCTGAAGGGGCGCATGAAACCACGCGCCGCCAGCTCTATACCGGCCTGAAAAGTAAAACCTGGGGCCAGTTGACCTTCGGTCAGCAGAACAGCGTTTATTACGACGTTGTAGGTGCCAAGACGGATATCTGGGATTACGACATGCTGGCCCAGGCACCGGGTAACGGCATTAACGGTGATTACGACGGTTCATACCGTTCTCGTAAGCAGCTGAAATACAAAAACAGTTATGGTGCAGTTGATCTTTATGCCTCTTACCTGTTTAGCGATAACGAATATTTGCCGGGCAATGGACTGCGCTACAAGCGTCAGGGCGGCGGTTCGCTGGGCGTGAATTACAACATTACGCCAACGCTGGCATGGGGCACGGCCTGGAACTACACCCGCGCCAGCATGCGTGATCCGGTCACGGGCAACAATAAAGATTACGACCAAAACATTTTTGGCACAGCACTGAGCTGGACGCCGGGTAACTGGACACTGTCAGCAGGCGGTGGCTGGTATCAAAACTTCCTGACGACCAAACAGCGCAACGTGAATAACTATTTTGCGGACGATGCCTGGGGCATCGAATATTACGCCGGATACAAAATCCCGGTGGCGCAATATGGTGTCAAAGCCGTTCAGCCTTATGTGATGGGCGACCGTTTAGAATACGTGAATGGCCGCAACTACCAGCGCATTGACAATGGCCTGGGCGTAACGTTATTCCTGGACTACGGTTTCCGTGTGGATTACGAACATGTCTTCACTTCCAGTACGGACAATCAGGGCGATATGAACCTGGTTCGTTTCCGCTACGATTTCTGATGACACACAACGGCTCCCCAGGGAGCCGTTTTTATTATCATGATTTATAGCGAGGTGACGCCATTATCTGGCGACTTTTGCGGTGGGCTTGCCCTTCTTATGGAGTAAAACCCTGTACAACGTCTGAAACATGGTGGCAATGCCGCTTTATGCAATAAGCACCTTCCTGCTATCGACGAAGGTTTAACCTTTACGTATCATGGCGCCTGTTTTTTTCAGCGAGCCTTTTAACATGATTAGTCTTATCGCGGCATTAGCAGCAGATCGCATTATTGGAATGGAAAACGCCATGCCGTGGGACCTGCCTGCAGACCTGGCGTGGTTTAAGCGCAACACACTGAAAAAGCCAGTTATTATGGGCAGACTGACCTTTGAATCTATTGGTCGTCCATTGCCTGGCCGGCTCAACATTGTGGTCAGCAGCAAGCCGGGCAGTGCCGAAGGCGTAACCTGGGTAACTTCGCTGGACGACGCCATCAGTGCGGCGGGTGAGGCTGAAGAGATCATGGTCATTGGCGGCGGCCGCATCTATGAGCAGATGCTGGCGCGCGCCGACCGTCTTTATCTGACGCACATTGATGCGGAAGTGGAAGGCGATACGCAGTTCCCGGATTACGAGCCGGATGAGTGGCACTCCACGTTCAGTGAGTTTCATGATGCCGATGAGCAGAACTCGCACAGTTACTGCTTTGAGATCCTCGAACGCCGCCGTTAATTTACGCGCAGTAAAAAACGCCTTGTTGTGACAAGGCGTTTTTTTATGGCTGCGCGTTAGCGGGTTGACGATTGCGGAGTAAGATCGTCCGGTACGGACAACTGACGGTTCGATGGCTGAATATAGTAGCGTTGGGTTTCCCAGTGCAGGAGCGTCAGGTTCCCGCCCCAGCAGCAGCCGGTATCCAGACCGATAATGCCCTCTGGCGTGCCTTTCCCTTCCAGCGACGCCCAGTGACCGAAAACAATGGTGTGATCGCGTGCGACCGGGCCTTCAATCATGAACCAGGGTTTTAACGGCGGCGGGGCGGATTCCGGCGCATCCTTACAGATCATGTCTAGCTGACCGTTAGGAAAGCAGAAACGCATACGGGTTAGTGCATTGGTCGAGAAGCGCAGGCGGGCCAGGCCGGTCAGGGATTCACTCCAGTTATTCGGCATGTCGCCGTACATCGCGTCAAGAAACAGTGGGTAACTGTCGCTGGACAGCACGGCTTCCACTTCGCGTGCGCACTGTTGTGCTGTATCCAGATCCCACTGAGGCGTAATGCCGGCATGGCCCATCACCAGCTTTTTCTCTTCATCGACCTGCAGCAACGGCTGGCGACGCAGCCAGTTAATCAGGTCATCGGCATCTTCCGCTTCCAGCAGCGGTGTCAGGCGATCTTTGGGTTTATTACGACTGATTCCGGCATAAACGGCCAGCAAATGCAGATCGTGATTACCCAGCACCAGACGGACGCTGTCACCCAATGACTTTACGTAGCGCAGAACCTCCAGCGAGCCGGGCCCTCGCGCCACCAGGTCACCCGTCAGCCATAAGGTATCCTGACTGGGATCGTAATTAACCTGGTTCAGCAGAGCACGTAATTCATCATAACAACCGTGAACGTCGCCAATCAGGTAAGTATTCATAGAGGATTATCCAACTCAGACAGTCGCCCGCCAGGCGGGCGAAGGGCGCCAGTATCAATGGATGTGGGTTTGAATCGCGAGGCGGAATACCGGGATCTCGACGTGGAATTCATCGCCTTGCTCATCGACCATCACATAGTGACCTTGCATGGTGCCCATCGGGGTTTCAAGAACAGCACCGCTGGTGTACTGATATTCGTTTCCCGGTGCAATATGAGGCTGTTCGCCTATGACGCCTTCACCCTGAACTTCCGTCTCACGGCCGTTGCCGTTAGTGATGAGCCAGTAGCGTCGGAGCAGTTGCACTGAGGACCGGCCTACGTTGCGAATCGTGACGGTATAAGCAAAGACATAGCGCTCATCTTCCGGTGAGGACTGTGAGGCGACATACAGACTTTGTACGTGCAGCGATACGCGGGCCGGTTCACTCATGGGTTACTCCTGGGGTTGATCCAGATGATCTGCCAGCCAGTTTGCTAACTGGCAATACTGCGCGACCGAAACATTTTCGGCACGCAGGCTGGTGTCGATTTCCAGCTCATCCAGTGCGCCAGCAACGACCATATGGCTCAGGCTGTTACGCAGCGTTTTGCGGCGTTGACCGAATGCTTCAGTGGTAATGCGGCTCAGAATACGCACGTCTTTGACCGGATGAGGCGGTGTCATGTAAGGGACTAACCGCACAACCGCCGAGTCCACCTTCGGGGGCGGGGTAAAAGAGTGCGGCGGCACTTCCAGCACCGGAATCACCTGACAATAGTACTGAGCCATTACGCTCAGACGACCATAGGCTTTGCTGCCGGGACCCGCAACCAGACGATTAACCACCTCTTTCTGCAGCATGAAGTGCATATCTATAATCGAACCAGTATAGCTGAACAGATGGAACATCAGCGGGGTCGAAATATTATATGGCAGGTTACCGAAGACCCGCAGCGGCTGGCCTTTCTCTTTGGCCAGCGCAGCGAAGTCAAACGTCATGGCGTCCTGCTGGAAAATCGTCAGCTTGGGCCCTAAAAACGGATGAGTTTGCAGGCGTGCAGCCAGATCGCGATCTAACTCCACCACGGTTAAACTGTCCAGGCGTTCGCCCACGGGTTCAGTAAGTGCACCCAAACCCGGACCGATTTCCACTATTGCCTGATCGCGCTGTGGATGGATGGCGGAGACGATGCTGTCGATAATATATTGATCGTTCAGGAAGTTTTGCCCGAAACGTTTACGGGCGTAGTGCCCCTGATGGACGCGATTATTCATTACTGCTCTTGATCATAGTGATGGCGAGGTTAAGCGCCGTGATAAAGCTGCCCGCGTCAGCCTGACCCAACCCGGCTAATTCAAGCGCGGTGCCGTGGTCGACTGAGGTACGGATAAACGGCAGGCCGAGGGTAATATTAACCGCCCGACCAAATCCCTGAAATTTAAGCACCGGTAACCCCTGATCGTGATACATCGCCAGCACCGCATCGGCATGTTGCAGATATTTGGGCTGGAACAGCGTATCCGCAGGCAGCGGACCGGTGAGTTGAATGCCTTGCTCGCGCAGCGCATTGAGTGCCGGGATGATCGTGTCTATCTCTTCCCGCCCCATGTGACCGCCTTCTCCGGCATGGGGATTCAGTCCGCAGACAAAAATATGCGGCTGAGCAATGGCAAACTTATGCTTGAGATCCTGATGCAGAATGGTGATGACTTCATGCAGACAATCGCGGGTGACGGCACCAGCAACATCTTTTAACGGCAGATGCGTAGTGGCAAGCGCGACACGCAGTTGCTCGGTGGCCAGCATCATCACCACGCGCTGCGCGCCCGCGCGCTCGGCAAAAAATTCGGTATGCCCGGTAAACGGAATGCCCGCGTCGTTAATCACGCCCTTGTGAACGGGGCCAGTAATTAAGGCAGAAAACTCCCCGGATAAACATCCGTCGCAGGCGCGTGCCAGAGTTTCCAGCACATAGTGGCTGTTGGCGACGCATAGCGTGCCGGGCGTGACCGGCTGCGGTATTTCAACGGGGAGGACGGTGAGCGTGCCAGCCTGTTGCGGTTCGGGTTCGCCTGCGGCGTCGTAAACGCGCAGCGTCAACGGCAAACCCAGCTGAGCGGCACGTTGCAGCAACAGCTGGGGAGAAGCACACACAACCAGTTCAACAGGCCAGGCTCGCTGAGCCAGTTGAACGGCAAGATCGGGACCAATCCCGGCGGGTTCGCCGGGCGTGATCACCACACGAAAATCACTGCGCATTGTTATCCAGGATTTTCACGTAAGCGCCGGCGCGCTGTTCCTGCATCCAGGTTTGCGCTTCTTCCGCAAACTTACGATTAAACAGCATACGGTAAGCGCGCTCTTTCTGGGCTGAATCGGTTTTATCCACCTGACGCGTATCCAGCAGCTGAATCAGATGCCAGCCAAAAGAGGAGTGGACCGGCTGACTGGTTTCGCCTTTTTTCAGACGCAGCAGCGCATCGCGGAATGCCGGGTCAAACACTTCTGGTGAGGTCCAGCCCAGATCGCCGCCCTGATTAGCCGAACCCGGATCGTCGGAGAACTGTTTGGCGGCCGCGGCAAAGGTCGTCTTACCACTGCGAATGTCGGCAGCAATCTGTTCCAGCTTAGCGCGAGCCTGATCGTCAGTCATGATCGGAGACGGCTTCAGCAGAATGTGGCGCGCATGCACTTCGGTAACAGAGACGTTTTTGCTCTCGCCGCGTAGATCGTTCACCTTCAGGATATGGAAACCCACACCTGAACGGATAGGGCCAACAATGTCGCCCTTCTTCGCTGTGGTCAGCGCCTGAGCAAACAGGGTAGGCAGCTCTTCGATTTTTGCCCAGCCCATGTTGCCGCCCTTCAGCGCCTGAGAATCGGCGGAGTAGGTCACGGCCAGCTTGCCAAAGTCTGCGCCACCTTTCAGTTCCGTTATCAGCTGTTTTGCCAGCTTCTCCTGATCGTCAACCTGCTGCTGCGTAGGGTTTTCCGGCAGAGGCAGCAGGATATGACTGATATTCATTTCAGTGCCCTGCGTATTCTGAGCGCCAACCTGCTGCGCCAGCGTATCGACTTCCTGCGGCAGGATAGTGACACGACGGCGGACTTCATTATTACGCACTTCAGAGATCAGCATCTCTTTACGGATCTGAGCACGATAGGTGTTGTAGTTCATCCCGTCGTAAGCCAGGCGGCTTCTCAGCTGATCAACGCTCATGCGGTTTTGCGCGGCGATATTCTGAATAGCCTGATCCAGTTGCTGATCGGTAATCTGTAAACCGGCTTTATCACCTAACTGCAGGATGATCGCGTCCATGATCTCACGTTCGAGGATCTGATGGCGCAACGTCTTGTCATCAGGCAACTGTTGACCTGCCTGCTTCGCCTGAGATTTAACGGTGCTCATCATGCTGTCCACGTCACTCTCGAGGACCACGCCGTTATTCACTACAGCTGCAACTTTATCAACCACTTGTGGTGCTGCGAACGCGGTGTTGGCACTGAGCGCCACACCAAGAATCAGCATTCTCCAGTTCTTCATACTTTATCCATTATTGGTTCCGCACTGCGGGATTGCCTGTCAAACATCACAACATCAGAATGCACGCTGATAAGGGATGATACCCTGACTCAGCATCTGGCCGGTTCCCAGACCATAATTTGAGCTCAGGCCACGTAACTCAATGTTGAATGAGATTTGGTTGTCATACTTACTGTCGTTGTTTTCCCAACCGTTGATTTTGCGCTCATATCCCAGACGAATTGCGTAGCAACAAGAGCTGTACTGCAGGCCAACCAACTGTGATGCAGGACGATTATTACGCGTATCATAGTAATACGCGCCAACCACCGACCAGGCATCATGAATCGGCCAGCTCGCCGTCGTACCGACCTGTGAAATCCCGTTTTTATAAATCGGGTTATTCACCAGTGAACTGTCGTTCAGCGCAGAAGCAACATACTCCGGGCTACTGTAACGGTAGCTCAACTGCACCATACGGTCAGCATCACGGCGGTATTCCAGCACGGTATTTCCCTGTGCCACGTTATTCAGGCGGGTATCGTACTGCAGCCCGCCGCGCACGCCCCAACGGTCACTTATCTTCCAGTAGCTGTCACCCGCCCACAGAAGACTACCGGTGTCGTCTTCTTTATTGACCTGGTTAACACCCGTACGAGAAGGCGTGAACGAATAGATTTGACCCACAGAAACGTTAAAACGTTCAACCAAATCGGTATCATAAATTCGCGTAGTGACACCGGTGGCAACCTGGTTGGCCGATGCGATGCGATCCAGGCCGCTGTATGAACGATCGCGGAACAGGCCGGTATAGTCGGTTTGCAGCAGGGTGGAGTCGTAAGGGTAGATATCACTCTGGTCACGATACGGGATATACAGGTACTGAACCCGGGGTTCCAGCGTCTGCGTGTAGCCCTGCGCCCAGTCCATATCGCGGTCAAACACCATACGACCGTCAACTTTAAACTGTGGCAAGGTCCGGTTAACAGAGTCTTTCAGCACGCCACTACTTGTACTGGTTGGCGCAAAATTCGTGTTGTAGTAATCAACATCTTTCTGCTGATAGTGCGTCGCCAGAAACTTCGCTTCGGTATCCAGACTGGCCCAACCGTTGGACAACGGCAGATTAATCGTGGGCTCAACGTGTAAACGCGTGGTTTCAGGATAGTTGCTGTTGACGTTGGTAAACTTGACGGCCTGCGCATAGATGCGGGTGTCGAACGGACCCACATCGTTCTGGTACCAGTTCAGATCCAGTTGCGGGAAGGCGCGATAGACGTTGCTGTTGCTCGTGTTGCCAAAAATCTGGAAATCTTTGGTCGACAGCGTTGCGTCCCAGTTGGTATCCGCATAGCCCACGCTGAATTTTTGCGAGGCGTAACCATCTGTCGAACTGTAGTAAGGCGAGGTCAGATCGTTGAAATAATACTGATCGCTGACTTTGGTGTAGTCAGCACTGAAACGCCAGTGTTGGTCGTAAACACCAGAGTGACGCCAGTAAAATAACCAACGGTCCGAACTGTCATTTTGGGCAATGCCGCGTGCAGCTTTGTCGTTGTCATACTGTTTATCTGAGGCCAGATAGTCAAACTCAACGAGGCCTGCGCCAGCCTGTGTCAGATAACGGAACTCATTCTGTAATTGCAGCCCGCGATTACTCATGTAATGCGGCGTAATGGTCGCATCGGCCTGCGGCGCGATGTTCCAGTAGTAGGGCAGAATGAACTCAAAACCGTTGCTGCTGCCGTATTTAGCATTGGGGATCAGAAAACCGGAACGGCGACGATCGCCCAATGGCAATTGCAGATAGGGGCTGTAAAACACCGGAACGGAACCCAGTTTAAAGCGCGCATTCCAGATTTCAGCCACTTCTTCCTGACGATCCTGAATGATCTCAGAACCCGCGACGCTCCAGCTGTTGCTGCCGGGCAGACAGGAAGTGAAGGTGCCGTTTTCCATGATGGTGTAACGGTTTTCACCGCGCAGCTTCATCTGATCGCCCGTTCCACGGCCCTGACGGCCTACCATCTGATAATCGCCGTTCCAGACGTTGGTATCTTTGGTATTCAGATTTGACCAGGCTTTCGGACCTTTCAGGATGACCTGATTATCATCGTAGTGCACATTACCTAGCGCATCGACGGTACGAACGGGGACGGTCTGACCTTCAGGCTGGCGTTGGTGAAGCTGTACTTCATCTGCCAGCATGCGGCTGTTACCCTGCTGCACATCCACATCACCTGTGAAGACCGCATCGTCAGGATAGTTGCCTTTCAGGGAATCCGAGTGAATAGTAACGGGCAGCTGATTAGGATCGCCGTTAACCAGGGGGCGATTGTAGCTCGGCACGCCTAACATACACTGCGACATTAAATCATCGGCGAAGGCTTGCTGGCTAATGGCTGCGCCGATCATGGTGGCCAGCAGAGTAGGTATATGTTTTTTCATACGCGGTATCGAGAATTCCATGAAAACTGGCATCATGCCGACAATCGGGTCAGAGACTAACGCACTGCCTGGCGTTGCGCCAGTGTTAATCCTTTTCTGTCCGCGCTGCCGTTAGGCGCTGAGATAAATGACAGGTATGATAATGCAATTTTCAGCCGTAAGCATGGCGAATTGAGGAGTTTATGCGCTACTGGGGAAAAGTAATAGGTTTAGTGCTTGGATTGCTGTCCGGCGCAGGCTTTTGGGGAATTGTTATTGGTCTGATCATTGGGCATGGATTTGACAAGGTTCGCGGCGCGCAGAGCAAAGCTTACTTCTCAAATAATCAGACCCGGCAGTCACTCTTTTTCAGCACGACTTTTCAGGTCATGGGGCACTTAACCAAGTCGAAAGGGCGCGTAACCGAAGCGGATATTCAGATTGCATCGCTGTTTATGGATCGCATGCAGCTGCATGGCGATGCCCGAATGGCTGCACAGCGCGCCTTTCGCGAAGGCAAGCAGGGGGAATATCCGCTCCGTACCAAACTGCGTGAATTGCGCAGTGCCTGCTTCGGACGTTTTGATCTGATTAGGATGTTTCTGGAAATTCAGATCCAGGCCGCGTTTGCCGATGGGTCGCTGCATCCCAATGAACGTCAGGTGCTGTATGTGATTGGTGAAGAACTGGGGATTTCTCAGAGTCAGTTCGACCAGTTTCTGCGCATGATGGAGGGGGGACAGCAGTTCGGCGGCGGTCGCAGCTATTCACAGCAGGGCGGTTTTCAGCAGGCGCAACGAGGCCCGACGTTATCCGATGCCTGTAACGTTTTGGGTGTGAAAACCACCGACGATGCCACCACCATCAAACGCGCCTATCGCAAACTGATGAGTGAACATCACCCGGATAAGCTGGTGGCGAAAGGTCTGCCGCCCGAGATGATGGAGATGGCGAAACAGAAAGCGCAGGACATTCAGTCGGCTTACGATCTGATTCGCAAAGAAAAAGGCTTTAAATAAGTGAAATGCGCGCCCGGGCTGATGGCGAGGGCGCGCGAAGCAGAAGCATTAGCATCATGGCAGATTAAAAATCGGCAGGCTGCCTGAAGGTCATGGCATTACCAAACGCCGGGTGCGTGATGGTCAGCGATTCGGCGTGCAGCAGAAGACGATCTGCCATGGCTTTTGCTTCCGGATGTGCGTAAAAACCGTCACCCAGAATCGGATGGCCCAGCGCCAGCATATGTACGCGCAGCTGATGCGAGCGCCCGGTAATCGGTTTGAGCGCGACGCGCGCGCTGTTATCTTCACCGTATTCCACAACCTCATAGTCGGTTTGCGCCGACTTGCCGGTGTCGAAACACACTTTCTGCTTCGGGCGATTAGGCCAGTCGCAAATCAGCGGTAAATCCACCATGCCCTTCTCCTGCGCCGGATGGCCCCAAACCCGGGCCACATAGGTCTTTGCAGGCTCGCGTTCACGAAACTGGCGTTTAAGCTCGCGCTCTGCGGCCTTTGTCAGGGCGACCACAATCACGCCGCTGGTCGCCATGTCCAGCCGATGCACAGATTCCGCCTCAGGATAATCGCGTTGGATCCGCGTCATCACGCTGTCTTTGTGCTCGTCAAGCCGACCGGGTACCGAAAGCAGGCCGCTGGGCTTATTCACCACCATGATATGGGCATCCTGATACAGAATGTGCAGCCAGGGCTCAAGCGGCGGATTGTAGGGTTCCATACTCTATTCCAAAAAAGAGGGCCTTGCGGCCCTGAACTTATTGATGCGTAACCACAATCAGACGCAGTGCATCCAGTCGCCAGTTCGCTTCATCCAGACTCTCCAGTACCTGCTGGCGATTCGTTTCCAGCGCCTCGACCTCATCGTCACGGATGTTGGGGTTAACGGCTCTCAGTGCTTCCAGACGTGATAACTCGGCCCCCAGCTTTTCGCTCGCCTCGCGCCGTGCCGCGTCAATAACGGCACGTGCTTCACTGACGACTTCTTTTTCAGCCAGCGTCAGGATCGCGTGAACGTCCTGCTGTACGGCATTCACCAGCTTGCTGCCGGTGTGGCGGTTAACGGCATTCAACTGGCGGTTGAAGCTTTCGAATTCCACTTTACCGGCCAGGTTCGTCCCGTTGCGATCCAGCAGCAGGCGCACCGGCGTAGGGGGCAGGAAGCGGGTTAGCTGCAGATGTTTCGGTGCCTGGGATTCCACCACGTAGATCATCTCGACCAGCAGTGTCCCCACAGGCAATGCCTTGTTCTTTAACAGCGACAGCGCACAACTGCCGGTGTCACCTGACAGAATCAGATCCAGGCCATTACGGATTAACGGATGTTCCCAGGTAATAAACTGCGTATCTTCACGCGACAGGGCCTGGTCGCGATTGAAGGTGATCGTACAGCCGTCTTCCGGCAGGCCCGGAAAGTCCGGAACCAGCATATGATCTGAAGGTGTCAGCACGATCAGGTTATCACTGCGGTCTTCCTGATTAATGCCGACGATATCAAACAGGTTAAGAGCAAAGTTAACCAGTTCGGTATCATTATCCTGTTCGGCAATGGTATTGGCCAGCGCCTGGGCGGCTTCACCACCGTTAGAGTTTAGCTCCAGCAGGCGGTCGCGGCCCTGTTCGAGTTGGGATTTCAGCGCATCATGCTGCTTACGGCATTCGCTAATGAAATCATCAAACCCGTCGCTGTTTTCCGGTGCGGCCAGGTAGTTAATCAGCTCTGCGTTGACGCTGTCGTAGATGGCTCTGCCGGTCGGGCAGGTGTGCTCGAACGCGTCCAGCCCTTCGTGATACCAGCGCAGCAGCACGGCCTGGGCCGTTTTCTCCAGCCAGGGGACCAGAATCTGAATATCGTGCGCCTGGCCAATACGATCCAGTCGGCCAATACGCTGTTCCAGCAGATCCGGGTTAAACGGCAGATCGAACATCACCAGACGGCTGGCGAACTGGAAGTTACGGCCTTCGGAACCAATTTCGGAGCACAGTAGGACTTGTGCGCCGTTCTCTTCAGAAGCGAACCAGGCGGCAGCCCGATCGCGTTCAATGATCGACAGCCCTTCATGGAACACGGCGGCGCGAATCCCTTCACGTTCACGCAGCACCTGCTCAAGTTGAAGTGCTGTAGCGGCCTGAGCACAGATCACCAGCACTTTTTCTTTACGGTTGCTGGTCAGGTAACCCATGAGCCATTCAACGCGCGGATCGAAGTTCCACCAGGTGCCGGTATCGCCTTCGAACTCCTGATAAATCTGTTCCGGATAGAGCAGATCGCGCGCGCGCGCTTCTGCGCTTTTACGTGTGCCCATAATACCGGACACCTTAATGGCCGTTTGATACTGAGCCGGCAGGGGCAGACGAATAGCGTGTAACTCACGTTTCGGGAAGCCTTTCACCCCGTTGCGGGTATTACGGAACAGCACGCGGCTGGTACCGTGGCGATCCATCAGCATGGAAATGAGTTCGCTGCGCGCGTCCTGTTTGCCTTCACGATCGCTGTTTGCCACCTGCAGCAGCGGTTCAATATCCTGCTCGCCGACCAGCTCATTGATCATATTCATCTCGTTTTGTGAGATGGCATGATCGGCCAGCAGCGATGTCACCGCATCGGCAATCGGGCGGAAGTGCTGCTGCTCTTCAACAAAAGCGGCAAAATCATGAAAACGGTCGGAGTCAAGCAAGCGCAGGCGCGCAAAATGACTCTCCATGCCCAGCTGTTCTGGCGTCGCGGTCAGTAACAGGACGCCCGGCGTTTTTTCAGCCAGTTTTTCGATCACCTGATACTCACGGCTTGGTTCGCCTTCGGACCAGGCTAAATGGTGCGCTTCATCCACCACCATTAAATCCCAGTCGGCGTCCGCCAGCTTATCCAGACGCTGTTTGTTGCGACGCACAAAGTCCAGCGAGCAGATAATCAACTGTTCGGTGTCAAAGGCATTGTCGCTGTCGTGCTGGGCTTCAGCGTAACGATCGTCGTCAAACAGGGCGAAGCGCAGGTTGAAGCGGCGCAGCATTTCTACCAGCCACTGATGTTGCAGGGTTTCTGGCACGACGATAAGTACGCGTTCAGCACGGCCTGCCAACAGCTGCTGCTGGATGATCATGCCGGCTTCGATGGTTTTCCCCAGGCCGACCTCATCCGCCAGCAGGACACGCGGCGCATGGCGGCGGCCTACGTCGTGGGCGATATGCAACTGGTGGGGGATCAGATTGGTACGCATGCCGCGCAGGCCGCTGACGGGCAGGCGATACTGCTCACTTTGATATTTACGTGCGCGAAAACGCAGGGCGAAGCGATCCATACGGTCGAGCTGGCCTGCAAACAGCCTGTCCTGAGGTTTGCTGAACACCAGTTTGCTGTCGAGCATCACTTCACGCAGCATGACGTGGGTTTCTTCGGTATCAAGGCGCGTGCCGATATAGGTTATCAGGTCATTGTCATTGCGTACTTCATCGACCTGCATCTGCCAGCCTTCGTGGCTGGTAACGGTATCACCCGGATTAAAAATCACGCGGGTGACCGGCGAGTCGCTGCGAGCGTAGAGGCGATTTTCCCCTGTGGCCGGGAACAGCAGGGTGATCATGCGCGTATCAATCGCCACCACGGTGCCTAATCCCAGTTCACTTTCTGTATCACTAATCCAACGCTGACCTAATGTAAAAACCATATAATTTTTGCTCGAATTTTTAACGTTTTTGAAGGTGTTCCCCATTCTCAGGCAATAGCATTTCATCCAGGCAAAAGGGCCTGGTGCGTCATGTCAGAGCAGTGAGTTTTGAGGAAGGGCGTTATGGTACTGGATGGCAGGGCATTCGTCACCTGTCAAAAAAGGCCTAACTGCCCGGTAATGAGTGTAGCAAAGTCGCCATCGACAAAAGGCAGAATGCCTTCGGCTACGGGCTGCAGCTGTTTAGTCACGTAGTGATCGTAGTCCAGCGGCGTGGTTCGGGCCTCTACCGGCTCGGGGCCGCCGGTGGCAATCACATAACGAATGCGGCCCCCGGTCTGATATTGCAACGGCCGGCCCAGCTTACGATTCTGCTCATCAGCCAGACGGGCGGCGCGAACGTGCGGCGGCACATTGCGTTCATACTCGTTCAGTGGGCGGCGCAGGCGCTTTTTATAAATCAGCCTGTCGTCCAGCTCACCTGCCAACAGCTGGGCCACCGTGTTACGAACATAGTCTTCCCACGGCTGGCGATGAAATATGCGGCTGTAAAGCTCCTGCTGAAACTGCTGCGCCAGCGGCGTCCAGTCGGTACGTACCGATTCCAGTCCTTTGAACACCATACGCTCACTTTCGCCTTCCCGAATTAAGCCCGCATAGCGTTTTTTACTGCCCTGTTCAGCACCGCGAATCGTCGGCATCAGGAATCGGCAAAAGTGATTTTCATACTCCAGCTCCAGGGCGCTGGTCAGGCCGTATTGCTGCTGCAGATGTTCACGCCACCAACCGTTGACCTTCCCGGCCAGTGCCCGGCCAATTGCCTCTGCCTCGTCTTCATCCCGGGCGGATTTCAGCCAGACAAAGGTCGAATCGGTGTCGCCATAAATCACATCGTAGCCTTCGGCTTCAATGAGTTCACGGGTTTGTTGCATGATGGCATGACCGCGCAGCGTGATAGACGAGGCCAGGCGAGGGTCAAAAAAGCGGCAGGCGCTGGTGCCGAGCACGCCGTAAAACGCATTCATGATGATTTTCAGGGCCTGCGACAGGGGTTTATTGCCCTGTGTTTTTGCGGTTTCGCGCCCCTGCCAAATCTGCTCTACGATGGCGGGCAGGCAATGCGTCTCACGTGAGAAGCGCGCCTCGCGAAAACCGGGCACCGAGTCCGCATCCGTTGGGTGCGCCAGACCTTCGATGAGCCCGACGGGATCGATCAGAAAGGTGCGGATAATCGAGGGATACAGGCTTTTATAATCCAGCACTAATACGGAATCATACAGGCCCGGCCGGGAATCCATCACGTAGCCGCCGGGGCTGGCTTCCGGCGCCACATCGCCCAGATTCGGGGCGACAAAACCGGCCCGGTGCATGCGGGGGATGTACAGATGACCGAATGCCGCGACGGAGCCACCGTGGCGATCGACTGCCAGCCCGTTAACGGCAGCGCGCTCCAGTAAAAACGGCATGATCTCGGTTTTATGAAAGATGCGCGTGACCAGCTCGCAGTCCTTCAGGTTGTAGCGCGCCAGCGCCGGTTTATCGTTGGCAAAACGCCAGTTGATCTCTTCCATGCGCTGCCATGGGTTATCAATGGCTTTGCCTTCACCGAGCAGCTGTTGCGAAACAGATTCCAGACTAAAAGAGGGAAAATCCCAGAAGGCGGATTTCAGGGCATCGATGCCGTCAATAATCAGGCGACCTGTCGCCTGGGCAAAAAACACGGCGGGTTTAAACCCATGCTCGCGCCACTCCAGCGCGGCCTGCTGGCGGCCAAGACGTAACGGAATGCCGTAGCGATCGGCGTGTTTCTGCAGCACGCGCAGGTCAAACTGCACCACGTTCCAGCCGATAATCACATCCGGATCGTTATCGGCAAACCAGCGATTCAGCGCCTCCAGCAACTGCGGGCGGCTCTCAAGATAGATAAGTTCGAAATCCAGTTCGCTGGCGTCGCCGTTAGGCGGTCCCAGCATGAAAACCTGGCGCTGCCCGCAGCCTTCCAGACCAATGCAGTAAAGCTCGCCATGCTGGGTCGTTTCAATATCCAGCGAGACCCACTTCAGCGGGGGCCGGTAATCGGGATGGGGTTTCAGACGGGCGTTAACCCATGTGTCGCCCTGAATGTCACCATCAAACCACACGGGCGCGGTAATAAACCGTTCCATCAGGTAGCGTTCGGGTGGACGAATGTCGGATTCATACAGGGGGATACCGCTTTCGCGCAGTTTCTTTTCAACCCACTGCAACTGGCGATGCTGCCGGCAGTACAGGCCAAATACTGGACGGCGGCGAAAATCTTTTAATTGCAGAGGCTGCATCCGCAGCTGGCGCTCGCCCTGCAACAGCGTGTCGACCTGCGCCTGATATTCACAGGGAATAAACGTCACGGATTCCTGCAAAGGCAGCACAACGCGCTGAGCACCCTCGTCGGTGGCCAGCCACAGCGTAATTTCGGTGCCTTGCGGCGTGTCGCGCCAGTGACGGCTGAGCAGAAACCCTGCGCGGGGCTTATTCACGTATTCTCCAGGCAGATAGCGAGTCGGACATCTCATTAACCAGTATAACATGGATATTTATACAGTGTCTGCCGGTGCGTTTTGTCAATATTGGCCTACAATTCTTGCCTTGACGCTGTGATGTCTGCTCTGGACAATCCAGCCTTCTGCTTTTTCTGAGGATTGATATGGAAGCCTGGGTTGAACACCTGATTACACAGTCGCTGGAGTGGGCGCTGTTTGCCGTCGCGCTGGTGACGTTTCTGGAGTCATTGGCGTTCGTGGGGCTGTTACTCCCTGGCACCGTCATGATGGCGAGCCTGGGTGCGCTGGTGGGCAGTGGACAGATCGGCTTATATCCCGCCTGGGCCGCGGGCTTCATTGGCTGCCTGCTGGGCGACTGGGTTTCCTATGGCATTGGCTGGAAGTTTCAGGGGCCGCTCCATCGCTGGAAATACCTGCAAAAGTACAAAGGGCTGCTGGATAAGACCGAACACGCGCTGTATCAGCACAGCATGTTTACCATTCTGGTCGGGCGCTTTGTCGGGCCAACCCGGCCGCTGATCCCGCTGGTGGCGGGTATGCTGGAATTGCCGATACGCAAATTTCTGCCCCCCAATCTGATCGGCTGTATTTTATGGCCACCGCTCTATTTATTGCCGGGTATTCTGGCAGGCGTCGCGATTGATGTCCCGAAAGAAGCCCAGGGCGGCCATTTCATCTGGCTGTTATTAGGCGTTGCTATCCTGGTATGGCTGGGATGCTGGCTGTGCTGGCGCTGGTGGCGCAGTGGAAAAACGCGCGACTGGGCGACGGCGTATTTGCCACCCGAACGTCTGCGCTGGCTGGCACCGCTAAGTTTTGTGGTGGCCGTTGCGGCGTTCGTCGGCATCCAGTTTCATCCGATGATGCCGATTTTCCGCCACCTGTTGTGGCAGGTCTTTATCGGTTAACGGCGCGGGATGCCGAGCACATCGGCTTCCCGTATGTTCCCTGACAGCAGTGCGTCCGTCGATCCCTGCCAGTAAACGCGTCCATCCACCACCACCACGCTACGTGGCGCTATCTGCTGTGCGTCTTCAAGACTGTGCGACACCATCAGCAACGTAATCGCACGGGTTTCGCAGACGGTGCGCACCAGATTAAGCATCTCGCCGCGCAGGGCCGGATCGAGCGCCGAAAAAGGTTCATCCAGCAGCAGCACCGGGCGATCGCGCAGTAAACAGCGTGCCAGGGCAACGCGCTGGCGTTGTCCTCCCGAGAGCTGGCCCGGCAGGCGTGACAGCATCTCACTGAGTCCGACCTGCTGCGCAATGGTCGTCACCTGCTGGCGCTGATCTGAGGTCAGCTTCAGACCGGGATGTAAGCCCAGCCCCAGATTCTGTTCTACGCTCAGGTGCGGAAACAGGTTATTTTCCTGAAACAGCATTGATACCGGGCGCTGGGCGGGCACGCTATTCGTATGGTCAACACCGTTAATCGTCAGGCTGCCCTGGCTGACGGGCAGAAAACCGGCAATCAGGTTTAATAACGTACTTTTACCTGCCCCGCTTGGGCCGAGAATCGCCAGTCGTTCGCCGCGCCCGGCGTGAAGGGAAAAACGCATCGGCAAATGCTGATACAGGTAAGTCAGATTATTCAGTGTCAGCATGGCGGCCCGGTAATTTTTCCATCAAGGTGAACAGAGACAGGCAGAGTAGCAGCAATAACAGTGCAGTAACGGCACCATCGGCACCGCGATAGGCGCCTATCTGCTGATAAAGGTAGAACGGCAGCGTGCGGAAATCGCCATTACCAAACAGCGCCACGACGCCAAAATCACCAATCGACAGCACGCAGGCAAACGCCAGCGCCTGCGCCAGCGGACGTTTCAACGCCCGGAGTTCAATCAGCCACAGGCGGTTCCAGCCGCTGATGCCCAGTGCCCCGCACAGGTGGGCGTAACGTTCAGCGATATCCCGCATCGGATTTTCCAGCACTTTCAACGCGTAGGGAATCGCGATTAACGCATTGGCAAAGATCACCACGCCATCCGCGGAGTCCGGCAAGCCGGTCGTGGCGTTCAGTAGCAGGAAAAAGCCGGTTGCCAGCACGATACCGGGCATTGCCAAAATCAGCATGCCGCTGGTGTCCATGATCTGTGCGGCGAGTGTATGCCGCCGCAGGCGCAGCTCCCGGCTGCTCCACAACAGCATGGTGGTCAGGACCAGACACAGCACGCCGGCGCCGAGCGCGATACGTAACGAGGTCAACGTTGCCTGCCATAACGCCGGTTGCTGTAACGCGCCCCGAAGCCCGCCATCCAGACCATTTACGATCACCGCCAGCAGCGGTGGGAGTAGTAGCAGCAGGGCGAAAAAGATGATGGCGGCGTCGCTGACGCGGGCCAGCGTGGAATCCTGAGGATCGCGCCAGCCGTTCAGTTGCGGACTACCCGCCGGAATGGCGTTGCTGAAGCGCTGGCTGAGGAGCACCAGCACCAGGCAGCAGCTGAGCTGAATCAGCGCCAGGAGCGCCGCGCGGCCCGGATCGTAGTCATAGCTTAGCGCCTGGAAGATGGCCAGTTCGATGGTGGTCGCCTGCGGCCCGCCACCCAGCGATAGCACGGTGGCAAAACTGGCAAAACAGAGCATAAAGATTAATGCCCCGGTGGGCAGGAGCTGGCGGCGCAGCCAGGGCCATTCAAGCAGCCGGAAATGATGCCAGCCACGTATGTTCAGTTGGGCAGCAAGCTGACGCTGTTCGGCAGGAATGCTTTCCAGCGCCTGCAGCATCAGGCGCGTGGCCAGCGGCAGGTTGAAAAACACATGGGCCAGTAAAATTCCCTGAAGCCCGTAAGGCGAGAAGTGATAGTCCACGCCAAGCCAGGCGCAAAGCTGCGCCAGCCAGCCCACCCGACCATAGACGGTGAGCAGGCCGAATACGGCCACCAGCACGGGCAGAACCAGCGTCATGGCGCACAGGCGCAGCAACACCTGACGTCCGGGAAAGCGCCGCCGATAAAGGGCTCGGGACAGTGGAATGGCCGGCAGCAAGGAGAGCAGGGCGGAAAGCAGCGCCTGCTTAAACGAAAAGCCAATAACATGATGCAGATACGTATCCTGCAGGACAGACCGCCAGTTGGTCGCTGGCGCCGCCATCCACAGTGCTGTGAAGGCCAGCAGCGCCACGCTGCAGAGCAGCAGCGTGGCGAGCGAACCCGGAATCAGCCAGAAAGGGATTAACGGCTGACGGCGCGTTGCCATTGGCTAACCCATTGCGAACGGTGGCTGGCAACCTCTTCCGGTGAAAACTGCAATGTTGTCTTCGGCACGCTGAGCGAGGCAAACCCGGCGGGCAGGTCAGTTTTGATCACCGGATACATCCAGTTCCCGGTAGGGATGGTGTTCTGAAAGGCTGGCGTAACCATGAATTGCATAAACTGTTCTGCCAGTTTGGGCTGCTTGCTGTTCGCCAGTCGGGCGGCCACCTCAACCTGCAGATAGTTGCCTTCGGCGAAGGATGCCGCAGCATAGTTATCTTTTTTCTCTTCAATGATGTGATAAGCCGGTGACGTGGTATAGCTCAGCACCAGATCGCTCTCGCCTTTAAGAAACAGGCCGTAGGCTTCACTCCAGCCTTTGGTGACCGTGACGGTTTTCTTCGCCAGCTTTTGCCAGGCCTCAGGCGCGTTGTCCCCGTAAACCTTTTGCATCCACAGCAGCAGGCCAAGGCCTGGCGTGCTGGTGCGAGGATCTTCATAAATCACGCGCCATTTCTCTGGGCTTTCGACCAGTTCTTTCAGGCTTGTAGGGGGATTTTTTAGCGTGTTTTTGTTGTACACGAATGCGAAATAACCGTAATCGAACGGCACAAAGGTGGTGTCCTTCCAGCCGCCGGGCACCTGCAGCTCACGGGTATCCACGTCGCTTTTGGCAAACAGGCCGGTTTGCTGCGCGGCCTGCAGAAGGTTGTTATCCAGGCCTAGTACCACATCGGCCTTTGTGTTCTTGCCTTCCATACGTACACGGTTCAGCAGCGAAACACCGTCTTCCAGCGCGACAAATTTCAGCTCGCAACCGCACTGGGCTTCAAAGGCTTTTTTGACGGCCGGACCCGGCCCCCAGTCAGCGGAAAAGGCGTCGTAGGTGTAAACCGTCAGGACAGGTTTGGCCGCAAAGACCGGGGCAGAAAGTAACAGCAGCACGGGCAGGACGTTTTTTAACACTTTGCGCTCCTAGGGCGGCAGGGTTGAGTCGCAAAGGATCTGAGCAAAACAACCTCTCAAATCCCTACGTCGGTATTAACCGATTCAGGTTCGACGGGTATTTCTCAGCGCCCTGACACTGTGGAAAGGGGCACCCCGTTGAGAACGCCACATTCTAGTCATTAAATGCGCAAGGGGAAAGGCTCACAGCGTAGGCGGGGCAAACCAGGCGGATTTAAAATCAAACCAGCCCAATGTATTCATCCGCACGCCGCGCATACTGCGCTGGCCCTCCAGCAGCAGCCAGTGATGAAACAGCGGATGAAGCCAGCTATTTTCCACCAGATATTTACCCCATTCAGCGAGGGAGAGCGTTTTTTCACGCCAGCGCGTGGCATCCTGCTGCCAGTTAACAGGCAGACAGTGCTGCATCAACGGCGTTTCGTATAACAGGGCAAACAGGGAATATTCGAGGGGCAGGGTAAAATTGACGCTGCCCAGCCAGATATCACTCTCGCCTTCGCCCTGATGCCAGCTTTCGTAACTGACTTCCCGGGTGTTCAACGTAACGCCCTGTTCTGCCAGCAACGGACGTAAGGCATCCGTAATACTGACATGCTCAATATGCTGGTTATACCAGGTTAACGTCAGGCTCGTGAGGCCCGCCGGTTTGTCCACTGGGGTCAGATCGCGGCGATGGTGCCAGCGGGGTAGCAGGCCGTAAGCCGGGAACCAGTAGCGCTGATAACCCCTGCCCGCATTATTGAGGAGTGCAATCGGGTTAAGCAGGTCGCTGAGCCAGCGTCGAATGTCTCGGTCGGCCATTTTTTCTGAACGCTGATCGAACAGTAAATAGTAGCAGCCTTCTTCAAGCCGGCTCTCTTCCTGTTTCTCATCGGCTTTTTCGCCCTGCAGGCGAACCCCTGCATAAACCAGCTCGTCACTGATCTCTGGCAGTACCCACACCGACACATCATCGATCAGCGCGCGATAGCCAAAGTAGTCGTCAAACGCTTCTATCTTCAACTGGCTGTGCTGATTACGGACGACCCGATAAGGACCTGTTCCCACAGGTTGACGGGCAAAATCGCGAATTTCAGGCCATTCCCGTGGCAGAATCATGGCGCTGACGCTGCCCAGCAGCCAGGGCAGCCAGCTGTCGGGCTGATCCAGATAGATATCCAGGGTCCAGGGGGCCGGTGAGTCGAGCCGTTGGATATGAGAAAACAGGGGATACTGACGCAGGCGTTCCAGGCTTGCGATCACATCGGCCATGTCCAGCTCCCGGCCATGATGAAAACGAATGGCAGGGCGTAAATAAAAGCGCCAGTGGAGATCGGATGTTTGCTGCCAGTGATGGGCGATATCGGCCTCGATTTCCCCCTGTTCCTCATTTATGCGCGTCAGGCCGCTAAAGATCTGGCGGGCAATATGGGTTTCCGAACGGCGCAGGGGCGAACCGGGTAACAGATTCAGCAGAGGGCGATAATAGAGGACGCGCAAAATATGTTTGCCCTGGCGGAAGCTCCGCCCCAGGTGGGCGCTGATCATCTGTCTGACCTGATCTTTATCCCCCACCAGCTGGACTAACTGATCGATACGATCCTGCTCCAGAAGATCTTCGGCACGCTGCTGCTGCAGCGCCAGCCCGGTGTAGCAGAAGGTCATCAGGGAACGTTTGCCCCGTCCGGCTTCGGCCTGCCAGGTGAGCCAGCCAGCCGCTTGCATTCTGTTGAGCAGGTTTCGCATATGGCGACGCGAACAGTGCAGCAAATCAGCCAGTTCGCCCAGGGTTGTTTCCTGTGGTTGTCCCTGGCAATTTTGCCACAGACGAATGAACTGCTGCTTCAGACGTGATGACGACATAAAAGAGGAACTCCCTGATAAAGGTGCTCTGTTTTTCTTACCCCATTTTAGAGGCAATCTTTCCTGTATTGGAAGAGCGGGAGGCATTCAGTAATGAATGGCGCTCTGACATGGACTGGCAGCGATGTCTGTCCCTTCTGAGTAGTGTGTTACGATTTCGCCAGCAGGGTTATTCTGCTGGTTTTTTTTACGTTGTAGGTTTGGGTCGGGGTTCCATTGTTCCCGTTTCTCCCGTTGTTCTGTCAGGGATAAGGCATGAAATCTTTGTTATCGTTCTCGCGCCGTTTCAATCCGGTCTTTTTGGCTTTTATGGTGACCGCCTTTATCCTCGGCGTGGCCGGTGCGCTGCAGGCACCGACGCTGAGCCTGTTTTTATCGCGAGAAGTGCAGGTGCCACCGCTTTGGGTCGGGCTGTTTTTTACCATCAATGCCATCGCCGGCATTGTGGTCAGCATGATGATCGCAAAGCGCTCCGACAGCGTTGGCGATCGGCGGAATATCATCTTAGTGTGCTGTATCCTTGCCCTGGCAAACGCCATACTGTTCGCGTTTACCCGCCATTACCTGACGCTGATAACGCTGGGCGTGCTGTTATCGTCGCTGGCGAACGTCGCCATGCCGCAGCTCTTTGCGCTGGCGCGAGAATATGCCGACAGTTCCTCGCGCGAAGTGGTGATGTTCAGTTCCATTATGCGCGCTCAGGTGTCGCTGGCGTGGGTGATTGGGCCACCGCTGTCGTTTGCGCTGGCGCTGAATTTTGGTTTCGTTACGCTGTTCAGCGTGGCGGCCGGCTTGTTTTTTCTCTGTTTCCTGCTGATCTGGTTTACCGTGCCCTCGGTGCCACGTGCGGCTTCCCTGATGCAGTCGGGCGGGATCCCCCTGAGCGGCTGGCGGATTCGTGACGTGCGCATTTTGTTTGCCGCATCAACGCTGATGTGGACCTGTAACACCATGTACATTATCGATATGCCGCTGTGGATCAGCAACGATCTGGGCCTGCCCGAAAAGCTTGCCGGTCTCTTAATGGGCACGGCCGCCGGGTTGGAAATCCCGGTCATGATCCTGGCCGGTTTCTATGCCAAACGTTGGGGTAAGCGAAAGATGATGGTGGGCGCGGTGGCCTCCGCCGTTGTGTTTTACAGCGGCCTGATTCTGTTTCACAGCCACCTGGCGCTGCTGGTCCTGCAGGTGTTTAACGCCCTGTTTATCGGCGTTGTCGCGGGCATTGGAATGTTGTGGTTTCAGGATCTGATGCCGGGGCGGGCAGGCGCAGCCACAACCCTGTTTACCAACAGCATTTCGACCGGCATTATTTTGGCGGGGTTATTTCAGGGCATACTGGTTGAACATTTTGGTCACGGCAGCGTGTACTGGGTGATCGCCGCGATTGCTTTACTGACGCTGGGAATGATACGCAACGTTAAAGACGTTTAATAAGCACGTTCCCCCGGCAGAACAGTGCCGGGGGAACGGTGCTTTAGAGCACAATCCGCTTAATATCGCCAATGATAAAGATATAGGCGACTAAGCCAATCACCGCAGTGATGCCGATATACACGAGCGCATAAAAAAAGCTGCTTGTCATTGAAATGATAATGCCGATAATCAGGGGCGCTAAAATCGAAGCAATATTGGCGCAAAAGTTAAATATACCACCAGTGAGTCCTGCCATAGAAGCCGGGGCAATATCTGCGATTATTGTCCAGCCCAGACCGACCATGCCTTGTCCAAAAAAGGCAATGGACATAACGATGATAACGGCGCTGTCTGAACTCATCCAGTTAGCCGCAATAATCGTGCCGGAAAGCACCAGGCCGCTAATAACCGGAAGTTTTCGGCTCAGATTAATAGATCCTGTTGCATTCAACAGTTTATCTGAGAGCCACCCGCCAAAGATAACGCCTACAGCGGCAGCCATAAATGGCCATACAGAGAAAAAGCCCACCTGAAGCCATTCCAGTTGCCGTTCTTTCGCTAAATAGGTGGGAAACCATGTCAGAAAAAACACCAGGGTCGTATTTCCAGCGAATTGTCCGAGACTGGCGCCAATAATTTGCCGGCAGCAGAGTAAACGTTTGGCATCGGGCCAATTAAAGGGCGTGTTTTTTAATGTTTCAATGGGTTCATTATTGATAATGTAATCAATTTCTTCCTGATTGGCTTTTTGGGATGCTTCAGGCTCATGGTAAAGTCGCCACCAAATAAACGTGAACAGAATACCGGCTCCGCCGGTAATAAAAAAAAGGCTGCGCCAGCCGTGATACTCCAGAATGAGATAGAGTAAGGGCGAGAAAGCCGCCAGACCAATATATTCCCCGACGGTATAGGTTGCGGTGGCGCGGGCACGTTCATGACGCGGGAACCATTTTGCCACTACGCGACTGTTAACCGGAAAACAGGGTGCTTCGCTCAATCCCAGCCCCAGTCTCAGGAAGATCAAAGACTTGAGCCCAAGAGTAAATGTTTGCAGTAGAGTGAAAATCGACCAAAACAGCACGGAAAGGGCGTAGGTCAGTTTGTTACCAAAGCGATCTAAAAACATCCCTCCGGGGATTTGTGCCAGCGTATACGTCCAGGCGAAGGCAGAAAAAGCCACGCCCATCATAGCGGGATCGATTTCAAGTTCGCGGGTGATTTTTGGCGCAACGATGCCTAAAATTGTCCGATCAAGATAGTTAATCATTGTGCCAGCGGATATTAATAGCAGAATGATTATTCTGACTTTCGTGGGTTTATCTTTCGGCGTGCGCCTGCCAGCGTGTTCCTCATTGTATAACTTTTCCATGATGTATCCCTGAAGTTTAAACTATTTTTTGATGTTTTTTTTACATTGAAAAATAGTCTGATATTGCTAATTTTTTTGTTTCTTTATAGCATTTTTTAAGCGTCATTAATTTTGACCTGAGTACATAATTAGTCCTTTTAACGGTGATAAAGTAGCGATAGCAGATTTACTTTTCATTCAAAGGCAAATGCCATGAACCTCAAGCAACTTTATTATTTTAAACGCCTGTCAGAAACGGAGCATTACACGGAAGCGGCATCCAGTCTTTTTATCACCCAGCCCTCTCTTAGCCATGCTATCGCTGAGTTAGAAAAGGAGTTAGGCGTTTCACTCTTTTTCCGTCAGGGCAGAAATGTAAGGATTAGTGAAAGTGGGAAATGTTTTTTACCCTATGTTGAGACAGCACTGTCGGCACTGGAAAATGGCAGGGATAGGCTAAAAAACAATCACCTTCTGTGCCGGGAAAATATCCGAATTGGGTTTATCTATACAATGGGAGAATATGTTATTCCGCAAATTATCAACAATTACTCCCAACACTTTCGTCATAATGATGTGACATTCTCTTTTAAACAGGGGACGTCAGTTGCGTTGTTGCAGTCACTCAAAGCGGATAAGGTTGATATGGTCATCTGTTCGCGGATTGGCGACGATCCTGATATTGAATTTATCCCGGTTATTGAACAAGAATTAGTGGTAGTGACAGCGAAAGATCATCCGTTAGCGCGTCTTCACGAAAGCGACGTTGATTTAGCGGAAACCATCCATTATCCCTATGTCTATTTTTCAGAAAGTAGTGGGCTACGTCCGTTTATTGACGACATCTTTCACCAGCAAACGCTGTCACCGGATATTGCCTGTTATGTGGAAGAGGATTTAGCAATGGCCGGGTTGGTCAGTATCGGCTATGGTATTGCCATCATGCCAAGAATTGCGGCGCTCACGCACTACAATCTCCATATCCTGACGATCAAAAATTCGCTTCCACCGCGTTATATTTGTCTGGCGACAATTAAAACAAAAATGCTTTCACCGGCGGCGCTGAGGCTAAAAAACTTTATTATTACGCACAGTGATGTCGCCAGGAAACATGCCCAAAGCGCGGCTTTGGGCATGTCCGCCGCTAGGAAAGCGTCTCCATCATCTCCCGCAGTTGTGTAACGGCGATTTGCCCTGGTGCCGAGGACTGGCCCAGGGTGCCAAACGTCATTGCGGAACCGAACAGGCGTCCGGTGACCCGACTGACTCCGCCCATTTTTCCCATCGACATCGTGATAAGCGGCCGCGTTGCGTAGTGCTCTTTCATTAACAGGGTCGCAGACAGCAGCGTCAGCACATCCTGAGGTGTTTGAGGCATTACGGCAATCTTGGGCAGGTCTGCACCTAAATCCTGCATGCGACGTAACCGGTAAATGATCTCTTCCTTCGCGGGCGTTTGGTGAAAGTCATGATTACTCATAATGACCTTAACACCTGCGTTATGCGCCTCGCTTACCAGCGAACGGATGCGTGACTCATCGTTAAACAACTCAATATCAATCACATCAGCCAGCCCGCTTAAGGCGGCCGCGTGGTTGAGCGCGAAGTATTGGTCATCACTGATGTCCATTTCGCCACCTTCTTTTTTACTGCGGAAGGTAAAGAGCAGCGGCGTTTCCCCAAGTTGCTGACGAATGTCGGCCAGCGCCAGCAAGACTTGCTTCTCGTCTTTACCCTCGATGAAGTGGTCGACGCGCCATTCGATAATGTCTGCCTGTGCGGAAGTCAGTAACTGTGCTCTGGCCTGAAGCTCCTCGCGAGTGCGGCCTGTCAAGGGCACACAAAGCCGCGTTTGCCCTGCCTGAAAGACGATTTTTTTAACCCTAACCGTTTGAGTCATAGTCATTCCTGTTTTAACTGTTCAACTAGCCGCTGTAGCGGACTGACGGCGTGTTTCCGCACAATGACGTTGAAATTGGCGGGAAGCGATATAAAGCGCAAGGATAAAACCTGTCACCGCAATAATCAGATCAAACCACATGATGCTGGCGATACTGGTTCGTGAAAGATGCGCTGTAAATAAAGGGATGGTAAAGCTGGCCAGACTGCCGGCGGTATAAAACACGCCTGTCGCAAAGCCTTTCGCTTGTGGAAAACTCATCGCCATAATCGTTGCACCCAGTTGCATAACGCCGCCCGCGGCTGCAAACCCAAATACGAACGCAAAACCGGTAACAATCAGTGGCGTTGGATAGAGGCAGACTATCAGCAGTGAGAGGGCCGACAGGAACGTGTAAATGACCATCGCGATGGCGGAGCTCAACACTTTTTTCACCATGACCGCAGTGACGAATACGCAGGTCAGCGATCCTGCCGTGTAGATACTGAGTAACTTCACCGATGCGGTGTAGGGCATGCCCGCGACAAACTGCCCATACTGTGCCAGCCATTGGCTCACCAGATAAAACGTCGCCATGCTGATATAGCCGTAAAAGGTGAACACAACCATATCCAGCTGATACAGACGACTACGCGGTGGCGCGGTCACGCTGGCTGATGTTTCCGAGACTTTCTGTACCCGGTGATCGGGAAACGGCATTTTGATCAGGTAGATTCCGCTCATCGTCATTAAGGCTGCTGCCAGCACGAATGACCAACCAAACCACAAATCCGCCCAGATAAGCAGGCTAATGATAAACGGCAATAAAAATTGTCCGGCGGAGACAAACGCTTTTATCAGCACGTTAGCGCGGCTGGCGGAGTCCGGGAAGGCCTCCATCAGCGCCGGATAGGTAGCAGAATCAAGGAAACTGTTAGCCATTCCTGCCAGCACGCCAAAGAAATAGGCCGTATAAATATCCCGGGTAAACAGGATACCGATGAAAAAGGCCACGTAACTGATGATGCCAAAATAGACAAAAGGCTTTCGGCCAAAACGATCCGACAGAAAACCGGTAACGATGGTAATCAGTTTGCCAATGCCCAGTGAGGAAATCACAATCGATACGCCCGCCGCATCGGTGTTCCATTGCGCCTGCAGGTTAGCCATGTTGAGAGTGATGACCAGCACGCCCATGCCATGAATGAGGTAATTGAGATACAGCCCGGCGGCGGTGGGAATATACTTGTTTTTCATCTCAGCCATCCTCAAAAAAGGATGTTTTTGATGTGATCAACCGGCATCGGTTTTCCCGTCCAGATTTCGAACGCGCTTGCGCCTTGCCACAGCATCATGCCGAGACCGTTAATAATACGGCAGCCTTTTTTCTCGGCCGTCTCAAGCAAATGTGTTTTACGTGGGATATAGACCACATCGGAGACAATAAGCTCAGGACGCAGGAAGCTCTCGTCGGGAAGCAGCATCTGTCCTTCAAAGGGTTTCATGCCGACGCCGGTCGCATTGGTCAGAATAACGCTGTCGTTAATTTCAGCACGCAAACGATCGTGGTCGTCGAGGTCAAAAAGGTGAATCTCACAGTCAGTATGGGCGCGAATCTTCGCAACGGTTTCCTGGGCATTTGCAAAGAATTTATCGCGTTGGTTAAAGACCGAGATCGCCTTAACGCCATCCAGGGCGGCCTGAACGCAAATGGCCGTTGCCGCACCGCCCGCGCCCAGAATCGTCATCTTTTTGCCCAGAATATCGATGCCCTCTTCAGCGAGGGCGCGCATATAACCTGTCCCATCCGTGATGTGCCCGGTCAGCACGCCGTTATCATTGACGACGGTATTCACCGCGCCCACAAGCTGTGCTGCGGGAGACAACGTATCCAGATAGCGGCAAACCTCCGTCTTATTGGGCATGGAAACATTGCATCCGCGCAGCTTCAGCGCACGAAAACCCTGCACCACCTTCTCCAGTTCCGCAGTGCCGACCTCAAAAGCCAGATAAACATAGTCCAGCCCAAGGTGCGCGAAAGCTTCGTTGTGCATGGTTGGCGACATGCTGTGGCGAATGGGGGTGGCGATCAGCCCAATCAGCTCGGTATGCCCGGTAATACGTTCTGCCATGATAGTGTCCTCAGTAAGTTAAAAGTGGAATGCTTGCCGCTTCGTGGCTGCCCAGTGCGCCAGTCTCTTCCAGGGCATCCAGTACGTTGCGTCCTTCGCGTACACCATCAATAATTCGCCGGGCTTTCAGGCTGTCGCCGATGTTCATTATTTTGATATGTCTGGCGGTGGCCCAGCGCTCAACGGCCTCGAAACCGCTGCGGTTGGGGCGCATCCCCAGACAGATAAAGCCGTAGTCGAAGGCGATGTCGAAGGTGTGGTGGGCGTTTTTAACGCGGAAGCGATCGGGTTTGACCTCAATGAGCTGCGTGTCCATGTGTTGTTCTACCTGGTGCTGTTCAAGCAGCGTTAACATGGCACTCTTTGTGATGATGTCGAGGTCACGTCCTGGTGAATTCTGCATTTCAATCAGTACTGCTTCAGCGCCCCGGGTGGCAAAATACTCGATGACATCGAGTCCAACGGCACCGCCGCCGACCACGGCGATACGTTTGCCTTGCAGAGCGCTGAATGTATCCAGGTGTTGAATCATGCCCGTAATCGTGAATACGACGCTGCCGGGGCGGTCGATCGTCTCATGTAATCCCGCAATGGGCGGCAGCAGGGGGACAGAGCCCGTGGCATTAACAATTAAGTCGGGACGCAGAACCTCAAGCTGCTCGGGCTGAACCTGTTGTCCCAGATGCAGTTGCAAATTCTCCAGCCGGGCCATACGGTTGCGCAGGAATTGCGGAAAATCGGCAATACGTTTTTTTTCGGGTAATCGTGCGATCTCGACAGCCAGCCCACCGATATGGTTTTTGGCTTCGAACAGCCAGGTCTTGCACCCTACCTCTGCGGCGGTGCAGGCGGCTTCGATGCCTGCCGTGCCAGCCCCGATCACGACGACACGCGTCGGTCGCTTGACCTGGCGCTGCTTATAAGCGTCGCCATGGATGATATCGGGGTTAATTGAGCAGCGAAGGGGAAGAGAGCGGGCGATGCGATGGTCGGCGCATCCAATATTGCATGAGATACACTTACGCATCGTCTCCTCATGTCCACTCTGTACCTTTTGTACCCAATCCGGTTCAGCAATCAACCCACGACCAATGGCGATCAGGTCCGCGTCACCCTGAGCAAGAATGTCTTCAGCAAGTTGCGGGGTGCGAATATTGCCTGCGACAACGGTGGGCTTATTAAATCTGGTGCGAACGGCACGTGACAGATAGCGTTTCCAGCCATCCTCTTGAGACATTTGGTCTATCTGTAAATACAGGTTGTCATTCTGCGCCGCTGACACATTGATGATGTCGACCTTTTCCTGACAACGTTCAAGAATGTGTAGCGAATCTTCCAGCGTGTTTCCGCCTTGTAAGAAATCATCCGCGCTGATACGCAGGCTGATGGGAAACATCGGTCCCACGCAGGCCCGAACTTTGTCGACAATCAGGGTTAAAAAGCGCGACCGATTCTCGATATTGCCACCAAATTCATCAGTACGCTGATTAAACAGTGGAGATAAAAACTGACTGATTAAATAAGAGTGACCGGCATGAATCTCTACGCAGTCAAAATTGGCGCGTCTGACGCGTTCTGCTGCGTCGCCAAATTTGTCAACCGCCCGATATATTTCCTCATGCGTCATCGGACGGGGAATATTACCATTCTTTTTGGAGGGGACCGCGGAGGCGGAAATGGGCATTTCCCCATTGAGGCGATAGGCATAGGCTGATGCACCGGCGTGGTTTAACTGGATGGCGACACAGGTTCCATGTTTATGCAACGTCTCGGTAAGTTTGTATAAGCCAGGAATATACTGATCATTATCAATGCGCAGTTGTGTGGTGCCGTTCGACGCGAAGGGAAAATCCACACAAATATTCTCAATCGTAATGAGCCCAGTGCCGCCCCTGGCGCGAAGCGAATAGTAATCAAGCTGTTCCTGAGACACTTCGCCATTCAGACTGGCCAGGTTGGTGCCCATTGGCGGCATGATGACACGGTTTTTTAACGTCATTCCGTTGATTGTGAGCGGGGTAAACAGGTGAGGATAAGCGTGCATACAGAGTCTCCACAAAAGATCCGACAGCCAGGCTGAGACGATCTCGATGTGTTTTGCGTTAATCTTTATCTGTGGCGATGATAGCGAGGGGGAATGAGCGGAAATAATGCTTTTTTTTCTACAAGCTATAGGTGAGCTCTATGGAGTTAACGATCAAATAACATAAAAATGAAAATGATATTAATTAAATCAGCAAGCCATTTACGTCTTGTGAAAAAAGAGAAGGGAAAGTTGAGAGGAAAATGATGCGAGTCAAAATATCAACGTTGTTGCTGAATAAATAACAGGATTTCTGCAATAAAATAAATCGCGATTAATTGTTTTAGCGCAGTTTTGCCAGATGAAAAAAAGCCCGAACGGCAGAGCCGAACGGGCTGGTTACATTATTTACGCGTTAACGCATAAAGGCAGGCTGGTTACTTTCGTAAGCCGAGATCGCGCTTTCGTGCTGCAGCGTCAGGCCGATACTGTCCAGCCCGTTCAGCATGCAGTGACGACGAAAGTCATCAATCTTAAAGCTGTAGGTGTTGTTGCCCGCTTTCACGACCTGCGCTTCCAGATCCACTTCGAAGCGGATACCCGGATGCGCATTCACCAGCGTAAACAGCTCCTCCACCTGCTCATCGCTCAGCGTAACCGGCAGTAACTGGTTGTTGAAGCTGTTGCCATAGAAAATATCGGCAAAGCTGGGCGCAATCACGACTTTAAAGCCGTAATCGGTCAGTGCCCAGGGCGCATGCTCACGTGACGAACCACAACCAAAGTTTTCCCGCGTCAGCAGGATAGAAGCACCTTTATACTCCGGAAAGTTGAGAACGAAGTCCGGATTGGGTTCCAGGCCGTGATCGTCCAGGAAACGCCAGTCATTGAACAGGTGGGCGCCAAAGCCTACGCGGGTGACTTTCTGCAAAAACTGCTTTGGAATGATGGCATCGGTATCGACGTTAGCGGCGTCCAGTGGAACCACCAAACCAGTATGTTGGGTAAATTTTTCTGCCATGATGGTGTCCTTATGTCAGGCTGCGAATGTCGGCGAAATGGCCATTAACGGCGGCAGCGGCGGCCATTGCCGGGCTAACCAAATGCGTCCGTCCGCCACGGCCCTGGCGGCCTTCGAAGTTACGGTTACTGGTTGAGGCACAGCGCTCGCCGGGGTTCAGACGGTCGTTGTTCATGGCCAGACACATTGAGCAGCCGGGCAAGCGCCACTCAAATCCTGCTTCAATAAAGATCTTATCCAGCCCTTCCGCTTCGGCCTGTGCTTTAACCGGGCCTGAACCCGGCACCACCAGTGCCTGAACGCCAGGCGCGACCTTACGCCCTTTGGCAATCGCGGCGGCGGCACGCAGATCTTCAATGCGTGAGTTTGTGCAGGAGCCAATAAAGACTTTATCAATGCTGACATCGGTCAGTTTGATGCCGGGTTGCAGATTCATGTAAGCCAGCGCTTTCTCCGCAGAGGCGCGCTCGACCGGATCGGCAAACGAAGCCGGATCGGGAATCTGCGCATCCACCGCGATCACCTGGCCGGGGTTGGTTCCCCAGGTCACCTGCGGTGCAATCTCTTCCGCATGCAGCGTCACCACGCGGTCAAACTTAGCGCCTGGGTCGGACTTCAGCGTGCCCCAGTACTCAACGGCCTGCTCCCATTTTTCACCTTGAGGTGAAAACTGGCGACCTTTCAGGTAAGCGAAGGTGGTCTCATCCGGGGCGACCAGACCGGCTTTTGCGCCCATCTCGATAGCCATGTTGCACAGCGTCATGCGGCCTTCCATGCTCAGCGCTTCAATCGCCGAGCCACAGAATTCAACAACGTGGCCGGTACCGCCTGCGCTGCCGGTTTTACCAATAATCGCCAGTACGATATCTTTCGCCGTAATGCCCGGCGCAACCGTACCTGTCACTTCAATCTTCATGGTTTTGGCACGGCCCTGTTTCAGGGTTTGCGTGGCAAAAACATGCTCAACCTCTGACGTACCAATACCAAAGGCCAGTGAACCAAAGGCACCGTGCGTCGCCGTGTGGGAATCGCCGCAGACAATGGTCATGCCGGGCAGCGTCATGCCTTGCTCTGGCCCAATCACATGCACGATGCCCTGGAACGGGTGATTCAGATCATACAACTGCACGCCGAATTCGGCACAGTTTTTCATCAGTTCCTGCATCTGAATACGCGCCATTTCGCCCGAAGCATTAATATCTTTGGTCTGGGTGGACACGTTGTGATCCATGGTGGCAAACGTCTTTGAAGGCTGACGAACTTTACGACCGTGGGCACGCAAGCCATCAAAGGCCTGTGGCGAAGTCACCTCATGAATCAGATGACGATCGATATAGAGCAACGGTGTTTCATTCGGCGCTTCGTGAACGACATGTGCATCAAATAACTTCTGGTATAAGGTTTTCATTTTATTATTTTTCCTCGGCGATAAAGCGGGCAATGATGCTGCCCATCTCATCTGTGCTGATCGCAGGGCCGTCACCGGCCAGGTCTTTGGTGCGATAGCCTTCCGCTAACGCCCGGCTAATGGCGCGCTCAATAGCGGCGGCGGCGTCATCGGCATTCAGGCTGTAGCGCAGCAGCAGCGACAGTGACAGGATCTGGGCAATGGGATTAGCAATATTTTGCCCGGCGATATCCGGCGCCGAGCCGCCAGCCGGTTCATACAGGCCAAAACCGTCTTCGCTCAGGCTGGCGGACGGCAACATGCCCATTGAGCCGGTGATCATCGCGCACTCGTCTGACAAAATGTCGCCAAACAGGTTAGAGCACAGCAGCACGTCGAACTGAGAAGGATCTTTGATCAACTGCATGGTGGCGTTGTCGATGTACATGTGGCTCAGCTGAACATCGGGATAATCTTTCGCGATCTCGTTCACGATTTCCCGCCACATAACGGATGTTTGCAGCACGTTAGCTTTATCGACAGAGGTGACTTTATTACGGCGCTTGCGGGCGGACTCGAAAGCCTGACGCGCAATGCGTTCGATTTCAAAACGATGATAGACTTCGGTATCAAAAGCGCGCTCGTGCGGGCCGCTGCCTTCGCGTCCTTTCGGCTGACCAAAATAAATGCCGCCGGTCAGTTCACGTACGCACAGGATATCGAAACCGCGTGCTGAGATATCGCTGCGCAAGGGACAAAAAGCTTCCAGGCCGCTGTAGAGCGCCGCAGGACGCAGGTTGCTGAACAGCTTAAAGTGTTTACGCAGCGGCAACAGCGCCCCGCGCTCGGGTTGAGAGGCCGGGGGCAGGTGCTCCCACTTAGGGCCACCTACCGATCCAAACAGGATTGCGTTGGCCTGTTCGCAGCCTGCAACGGTAGCCGGTGGCAAGGGTTCGCCGTGACGGTCAATGGCGATACCACCGACGTCGTACTCACTGGTGGTAATACGCAGGTTAAAACGCTGACGAATCGCATCCAATACTTTGATAGCCTGGGCCATCACTTCCGGGCCGATTCCGTCGCCCGCCAGTACTGCGATATGTGAAGAGTTTGACATGATTACACCGTTTCCTTCTGATCTTTAGACTTGCGCTGTAACTCTTTCTCGACCTGTTTGGCTCGCCAGATGTTGTTTAATGCGTTCACCATCGCTTTGGCAGAAGACTCGACGATATCTGTCGCCAGACCGACGCCGTGGAACTTACGATTGTTGTAGCCCACCACGATATCAACCTGACCCAGCGCATTCTCGCCGTGGCCTTTTGCCGTCAGCTTGTAATTAACCAGCTCTGCGTTGAACTGGGTAATTCGGTTAATGGCCTGATAAACCGCATCAACCGGACCGTTACCGGTCGCCGCTTCTGATTTCGTTTGTTCGCCGCAGCCCAGATTCACCGACGCGGTGGCCGTGATACTGGAGCCTGACTGCACATTGAAATCATTCAGTTGGAAAAATTCAGGCTCTTCGTTTTGTTTATTAATGAAAGCCAGCGCTTCCAGGTCGTAATCAAACACCTGACCTTTCTTGTCCGCCAGTTTCAGGAAAGCGTCATACAGGGAGTCCAGATTGTATTCGCTTTCTGTGTAGCCCATCTCTTCCATACGATGTTTTACCGCTGCGCGGCCGGAACGGGATGTCAGATTAAGCTGAATTTTGTGCAGGCCAATGGATTCTGGAGTCAGGATTTCATAGTTTTCACGGTTTTTAATGACGCCGTCCTGATGAATGCCCGAAGAGTGGGCAAAGGCGTTAGAACCGACCACCGCTTTATTAGCCGGGATTGGCATGTTGCAGATCTGACTAATCATCTGGCTGGTACGATAAATTTCCTGATGGTGAATGTTGGTGTGAACATTCATGATCTGCTGACGGGTTTTAATCGCCATGATCACTTCTTCCAGTGCGCAGTTACCGGCGCGCTCACCTAACCCGTTCAGCGTACCCTCCACCTGACGCGCGCCAGCCTGCACGGCAGCAATCGCGTTGCCGGTCGCCATACCTAAATCATCATGGGTATGAACAGACAGGATGGCTTTATCGATGTTTGGCACGCGGTGAATTAACTGGCTGATAATGTTGGCGTACTCGTTTGGCAAGGTGTAGCCAACGGTATCCGGAATGTTTATGGTGGTGGCACCGGCATTAATTGCGGCTTCGACCATGCGGCACAGGTCGTCAATCGGGGTACGGCCACCGTCTTCGCAGGAAAACTCCACATCGTCCGTGTAGTTACGGGCGCGTTTCACCATGCGCACCGCACGTTCAATCACTTCAGGCAGGGTGCTGCGCAGCTTGGTGGCAATGTGCATGGGTGAGGTGGCAATAAAAGTATGGATACGGAAGGCCTCGGCGACGCGTAAAGACTCGTAGGCGGCATCAATATCTTGTTCAACACAGCGTGCCAGGCCGCAAACCCGGCTGTTTTTAATCGTGCGTGCAATGGTTTGCACGGATTCAAAATCACCCGGTGAGGACACAGGGAAACCGACTTCCATAACATCAACGCCCATACGTTCCAGCGCTAACGCAATTTGCAGTTTTTCTTTCACACTCAGGCTGGCTTGTAATGCCTGTTCACCATCACGCAGAGTGGTATCGAAAATAATAACTTGCTGGCTCATCGTGTTCATCCTTTTGCGTTTCTTGCCTTGCAACGAGCATAAAAAAACCCGCGACAGGCGCGGGTTTTTAACTTTTAGCAGGTTCGAATCAGTGTTTGATTTCGCCCACAAGTCTACCGCGCAGATAAGTTGCGTTTAGTAGTAGACCTGATAGACGGAAAGAACGTGACATGTTTCAAACCTCGTGAATTTTTTGCTGCCTCTATTGGTACTGGAATCGCCAATCAATGTCAACCATAAGCGAAGGGTTATTTTTTTGTCACAGTAAAGAAAAATGTTCTGACATTTAACGCCTGCGCAGAGTATTAAACGAGACCCTTTGCACGCGCGGCGTTTAGTGCCGACGATCCGGGCCTGAAGGGCTACGGTGATGGAGTAATGCAATGAAATATAATGATAATTTACTGTCGTGGCATTATTTTACCCAGGCGGTTTTGTTTAAAGGCAGCATAATCGAATGTGCATGACGCGTTTATAAGAGACTTACGCCATAAAAGTGCCCGACCAAAACACGGCTGCCTGAAGGCCTGCATCATATGTTTTTTTTATTTCTTAGATACGGCTGGAAAAAATATCAATCCCAGCATTTTCCTCTGCTATTAACAGACGTATTTAGTTTAATAATCGTAAGCCAAAGTTGGCGAGCAGAGCCTTTGTATCCTGTGCCCTTTAATAAAAGGCGTTTGGCGTTTGCCAGCCCGTTTTTCTGCGGTTATGGTAATCGACCTACTCTTAGAAAAATAACCCAGCAGAATTCTCTGTATCGGGACAGCAGAAATGAATTCTGCTGTCTTTGCAAAAACATAAGGTTTTGATCTTAATTGGCGAATAGCAGGGCAGGATGCATGTGGCTAGCGGGAAAGCAGTCGTCAGTAGATTCAGTTCCTCAAGCCGGGAGGCAGAAAATGGAGATGTTGTCAGGAGCCGAAATGGTCGTCCGGTCGTTAATCGATCAGGGCGTTAAGCAGGTATTCGGTTATCCGGGTGGCGCAGTGCTCGACATTTACGATGCGCTGCAGACCGTCGGCGGTATTGATCACGTTCTGGTTCGTCACGAGCAGGGCGCCGTGCATATGGCCGATGGCCTGGCTCGCGCAACCGGCGAAGTGGGCGTGGTGCTGGTAACGTCGGGTCCGGGCGCAACCAATGCGATCACCGGTATTGCGACGGCCTATATGGATTCTATTCCGTTGGTTATTCTGTCAGGTCAGGTGCCTTCATCCCTGATCGGCTACGACGCCTTCCAGGAATGTGACATGGTCGGTATTTCCCGTCCGGTGGTGAAACACAGTTTCCTGGTGAAAAATACCGAAGAGATCCCGACGGTATTGAAAAAAGCCTTCTGGCTGGCATCCACGGGGCGTCCTGGACCGGTAGTTATCGATCTGCCAAAAGATATTCTCAATCCTGCCAATAAGCTGCCTTATCATTATCCGCAGGAAGTGAGCATGCGCTCCTATAATCCGACGATTCAGGGGCATAAGGGCCAGATCAAGCGTGCGTTAAACACGTTGCTGGCAGCGCATAAGCCGGTGATCTACGCCGGAGGCGGCGCGATTACCTCTTCGTGCGAAGCCGAACTGCTGCAGCTGGCCGAGCGCCTGAATATTCCGGTTACCACGTCATTGATGGGGCTGGGCGCGTTTCCCGGCAGTCATCGTCAGTGCGTAGGCATGCTTGGCATGCATGGCACCTACGAAGCAAATATGACCATGCACAATGCCGATTTGATCTTCGGGGTGGGCGTCCGTTTTGATGACCGCACCACGAACAATCTGGCGAAGTATTGCCCGAACGCTACCGTGATGCACATCGATATCGATCCTACTTCCATTTCAAAAACGGTGGCGGCCGATATTCCGATCGTTGGGGATGCCAAACAGACGTTACAGCAAATGCTCGAACTGCTTGACCAAAGCGAAGCGAAGCAGCAACTGGACAGTCTGCGCGACTGGTGGCAGTCGATTGAAACCTGGCGTGGTCGTCAATGCCTCGAATACGATCGCACCAGCGACAAAATCAAACCGCAGGCGGTTATCGAAACCATTTGTCGTCTCACCAACGGGGAGGCCTATGTGACCTCGGATGTGGGTCAGCATCAGATGTTCGCCGCCCTCTATTACACCTTCGATAAACCCCGTCGCTGGATCAACTCCGGTGGTCTCGGCACCATGGGCTTTGGCCTGCCTGCCGCACTGGGGGTGAAAATGGCCCTGCCTGACGAAACCGTCATCTGCGTTACGGGCGATGGCAGTATTCAGATGAACATCCAGGAGCTCTCTACCGCACTGCAGTACGATTTGCCGGTGTTGGTGCTGAACCTGAATAACCGTTTCCTGGGCATGGTGAAGCAGTGGCAGGATATGATCTATTCTGGCCGCCACTCTCAATCCTATATGGAATCGCTGCCTGATTTTGTTCGTCTGGCAGAAGCCTATGGCCACGTGGGTATTGCCATTAATCATCCCGCTGAGCTGGAAGAGAAGCTGGCCATGGCGCTGGAAACCCTGGCGACAGGACGGCTGGTCTTTGTTGACGTCAACGTTGACGGCAGCGAGCATGTTTACCCGATGCAGATTCGCGGTGGCAGTATGGACGAAATGTGGTTGAGCAAAACGGAGAGGACATAATTATGCGTCGCATTTTATCGGTTTTGCTGGAAAACGAATCCGGCGCATTGTCTCGCGTAGTGGGCCTGTTTTCACAACGCGGCTATAACATTGAGAGTCTCACCGTTGCGCCCACTGACGATCCTACGTTGTCACGCATGACGATTCAGACCGTGGGCGACCAGAAAGTGCTGGAGCAGATCGAGAAGCAACTGCACAAGCTGGTCGATGTACTGCGCGTCACGGAGTTGGGGCAGGGCGCTTACGTTGAACGTGAAATTATGCTGGTGAAAATTCAGGCAACGGGCTATGGCCGTGAAGAGGTAAAGCGCAGCGCCGAAATTTTCCGTGGACAGATCATTGACGTTACGCCTTCGCTTTACACGGTTCAGCTGGCAGGGACTAGCGACAAGCTGGATGCCTTTTTGAACACCGTCCGGGAAGTGGCGGAAATTGTTGAAGTGGCCCGCTCGGGTATTGTGGGCGTGTCTCGTGGTGAGCGCATTATGCGTTAATGACGCACTGGTAGCATCAGCGAAATTTGCAACCCGGCGAAATGCCGGGTTTTTTCTTTTTAATGCGTAAGACAGCCAACCATCGGAAAAGCGGTTGCTACGCGCACTTTTCTGCTGTTAGATGTGCTAGAAAGGATGTCCATAGCTTATCTGCGGATTAACGATCAGCTTAAGCCTGTTTAATGGTGGGGTTACAGTGAAACTGGATGAAATTGCGCGTCTGGCGGGTGTATCGCGCACCACGGCCAGTTACGTTATTAATGGGAAAGCACGGCAGTATCGTGTCAGCGACAAAACCGTTGAGAAAGTCATGGCGGTGGTGCGCGAGCACAATTACCATCCCAATGCGGTAGCGGCAGGTCTGCGCGCCGGTCGCACGCGCTCGATTGGGCTGGTCATCCCCGATCTGGAAAATACCAGTTACACGCGTATTGCTAACTACCTTGAACGCCAGGCCCGCCAGCGCGGCTACCAGCTGTTGATCGCCTGTTCTGAAGATCAGCCCGATAACGAGATGCGCTGTATTGAACATCTGCTGCAACGCCAGGTTGATGCGATTATCGTTTCAACGTCGCTTCCGCCCGAACATCCTTTTTATCAGCGCTGGATTAATCACCCGCTGCCGATTATTGCGCTGGACCGGGCGCTGGATCGCGAACACTTTACCAGCGTGGTGGGTGCCGATCAGGATGATGCCTTTGCGCTGGCTGCTGAATTGCGTCAGCTTAAAATCAGTAATGTGCTGTTTATGGGCGCGTTACCTGAATTGTCGGTCAGTTTTCTGCGCGAGCTGGGCTTCAGAGATGCCTGGAAAGGGGATGAGCGCCCGATAGATTACATTTACTGTAACAGTTTTGAACGCACTGCCTCCGCAGCCCTGTTCGAAACCTATCTGGAAAATCATCCAATGCCAGATGCGCTTTTCACCACTTCTTTTGGCCTGCTGCAGGGCGTTATGGATGTTACGCTGAAACGTAACGGCCGCTTACCGGCCGACCTGGCGATTGCCACCTTCGGCGATCATGAGCTGCTGGACTTTCTTGAATGTCCGGTCCTGTCTGTGGGTCAACGTCATCGTGATGTCGCCGAACGGGTGCTGGAATTAGTGTTGGCTTCTTTAGATGAACCCAGAAAACCCAAACCCGGTTTAACCCGAATTCGTCGTAATTTATTACGGCGGGGACAATTAAGCAGAATTTCTAAATAAAATCAGGGCAGCAATGCGTCTGCCCCTGACTATTACCTGCTGTTTTTAAACTCTTTCCTTACAAAGTAAAAAAGCGTCAGCGCTAATCATCTATGCTAACAAATTAACTTAACAGACCATTCTTGTTTACTTACAACTTAGCCGCTGTTTAAAACCCCCGTCCGCGCGCGTGCCGCTGTGCATCCTTTAAGAAATCCCCTAAAATGCGTCCCCTGTCTCAAAACGACGCGCCGCCGTTCGGCCGGAATAAGCGCGCTAATTTTAGCCATGCTGTTTCGGGGCAGGTTTTTTTATTCAGTTATTCATTAGTTTAATTTTGATTAATCATCTTTTGGCGTTTTGAAACCTTCCCAGCGTTAATTCCCGCCTCGGTAAATAATCATATTCACCTGCCGCTCCGGCTTGACAATGATTTCCTACGATCCTTAAACTCGTTTTGTGGTAAAAAGTGGGATAAAGTGGTGTTATTGGGTAATTGAGGGGTGAGACTGGCATGTTCCGTGGAGCAACGTTAGTCAATCTCGACAGCAAAGGACGCCTGGCGGTACCAACCCGCTATCGCAATTTGCTGAACGAGGAATCACAGGGGCAGATGGTGTGTACCATCGACCTCCACCAGCCATGCCTGTTGCTCTACACCTTGCCCGCCTGGGAAATCATTGAGAAGAAGCTGGCGAGTCTTTCCAGCATGAATCCTCTGGAGCGCCGCGTGCAGCGCTTGCTGTTGGGGCATGCCAGTGAATGTCAGATGGACAATGCGGGCCGCTTACTGGTGGCGAATACGCTTCGTCAGCATGCAAATTTAAGCAAAGAAGTGATGCTGGTTGGGCAGTTCAACAAGTTTGAACTGTGGGATGAACAGACCTGGTATCAACAAGTCAGGGAAGATATTGACGCAGAACAGTCAGCTCAGGCGCCTTTATCTGAGCGGTTGCAGGATTTATCGCTATAGCTATGCAGGAAAATTACAAACACACCACCGTGCTGTTGGATGAGGCGGTTAATGGCCTCAACATCAAGGAAGACGGAATCTACATCGACGGCACTTTTGGTCGTGGCGGTCACTCACGCTTAATTTTGGCGCAGCTTGGCGCCAGCGGAAAGCTCATCGCCATTGACCGTGACCCGCAAGCTATCGCCGCGGCGGCTGAGATAAAGGATCCGCGCTTTTCCATTGTTCACGGCCCTTTTTCCGCCCTGGCGGACTACGTGGCAGAGCGTGAACTGGTTGGGCGCATCGACGGCATCTTGCTGGATCTGGGGGTTTCGTCCCCGCAGCTGGATGATGCTGAACGTGGCTTTTCTTTTATGCGCGACGGACCGCTGGATATGCGAATGGATCCAACGCGGGGCCACTCTGCCGCCGAATGGTTAATGCAGGCGGAAGAAGCCGATATCGCATTTGTGCTGAAAACGTATGGGGAAGAGCGTTTTGCAAAACGCATCGCCCGCGCCATCGTCGAGCGCAACCGTGAACAGCCAATGACGCGCACGAAAGAGCTGGCAGAGGTGATCGCCGCGGCCACGCCGATTAAAGACAAGTTTAAACATCCGGCCACCCGCAGCTTCCAGGCGATTCGGATCTGGATTAACAGCGAACTGGAAGAGATCGATACCGCCCTGAAAGGCGCGGTCGAGGTCCTGGCTCCACAAGGGCGTTTGTCCGTTATTAGCTTCCATTCGCTGGAAGACCGTTTAGTAAAACGCTTTATGCGCGATCAAAGTCGGGGTCCGCAGGTGCCGCGTGGACTGCCAATGACCGAACAGCAGCTCAATGCGCTGGGCGGTCGTCAGTTAACGTTACTGGGCAAGATGGTACCGGGTGACGCCGAGGTGAAAGAGAACCCCCGTGCGCGTAGTTCCGTTTTACGCATCGCGGAGAGAACCGACGCATGATCGGCAACGAAAGGCACAGCCTACCCGGCGTTATCGCCGGGGATATTTTGCGCAAAGGCAAAATTCCACTGCTGTTGCTGATTGCTGTACTGGTTTCTGCCGTGTTGGTGGTCACCACTACGCATAAAACGCGCCTGTTAACTGCCCAGCGAGAGCAGCTGGTGCTGGAGCGCGATGCGCTGGACATTGAATGGCGCAATTTGATTCTGGAAGAGAACGCCCTTGGCGATCACAGCCGCGTTGAGCGGATCGCCACCGAAAAGCTGCAGATGCAGCACGTTGATCCTTCGCAGGAAAACATCGTGGTGCAAAAATAAGGATCTGTTACTGCTAATGAACGGCGTAAAAAGAACGCTGAAGTTAAAAAAACCAGAAGATAAAGCCAGCTTTGTAAGCTGGCGTTTTGCGTTGTTATGCGGTTGCATTTTGCTGGCGTTAGGTGGGCTGCTGTCCCGGGTTGCGTGGCTGCAGGTGATCAATCCAGACAAGCTGGTTAAAGAGGGCGATTTACGCTCCTTACGCGTTCAGGCGGTGCCGACCGCGCGCGGGATGATCAGCGATCGCGGTGGCCGTCCGCTGGCGGTCAGCGTGCCGGTTAATGCGATCTGGGCCGATCCTAAAGAGCTGCACGATGCCGGTGGCGTCACGCTCGACAGCCGCTGGAAAGCGTTGTCAGATGCGCTTTCCATCCCGATCGATCAGCTGGCCGCGCGCGTAAATGCCAATCCCAAAGGGCGCTTTATTTATCTGGCGCGCCAGGTTAATCCCGCCATTGGGGAATATGTTAAAAAACTCAAGCTGCCGGGCATTCACCTGCGCGAAGAGTCCCGTCGCTACTATCCGGCGGGGCAGGTCACCTCACACCTCATCGGCTTTACCAATATTGATGGCGAAGGCATTGAAGGCATCGAAAAGAGCTTCGATAAATGGCTGACCGGCGAGCCGGGCGAGCGAACCGTACGTAAAGATCGCTATGGCCGTGTTATCGAAGATATCTCCTCTGTAGACAGCCGTGCCGCGCATAACCTGACGCTGAGCATCGACGAACGCCTGCAGGCGCTGGTCTACCGCGAACTTAATAACGCGGTGGCGTTTAACAAAGCGGAATCAGGCACGGCGGTGCTGGTGGACGTTAACACCGGTGAAGTGCTGGCGATGGCCAACAGTCCGGCATACAACCCGAATAATCTGAGCGACACGGCCAAAGACCTGATGCGTAACCGCGCCATCACCGACATTTTTGAACCCGGTTCAACGGTGAAGCCGATGGTAGTGATGACGGCGCTGCAACGTGGCGTGGTGAAAGAGAACAGCGTGCTGAATACCGTTCCCTACCGCGTCAACGGCCATGAAATCAAAGATGTCGCGCGCTATAACGAACTGACTTTGACAGGTGTTTTACAGAAATCGAGTAACGTTGGTGTTTCACGACTGGCGTTAGCGATGCCCTCCTCAGCACTGGTAGAAACTTACGCGCGCTTTGGGCTGGGCAAACCGACCAATTTGGGGCTGGTCGGGGAAAGTAGTGGCTTATACCCTAAAAAACAACGGTGGTCTGACATAGAGAGGGCCACCTTCTCTTTCGGCTACGGGCTAATGGTAACCCCGTTACAGTTAGCGCGAGTCTATGCAACCATTGGCAGCTTTGGCATTGCCCGTCCGCTGTCGATAACGAAAGTTGATCCGCCGGTAGGCGGAGAGCGCGTGTTTCCTGAGGCCCTCGTGAAAACCGTGGTCCACATGATGGAAAGCGTGGCGCTACCGGGCGGCGGCGGGGTAAAAGCCGCCATTAAAGGCTATCGCGTGGCGATCAAAACCGGTACGGCGAAAAAGGTCGGCCCGGATGGTCGTTACGTGAATAAATACATTGCGTATACCGCAGGCGTTGCGCCTGCCAGTCGCCCTCGTTTTGCGCTGGTGGTGGTCATTAACGATCCCCAGGCCGGTAAATATTATGGTGGTGCGGTTTCTGCACCGGTGTTCGGTGCCATCATGGGCGGCGTGCTGCGCACCATGAACATCGAACCGGATGCCCTGCCGACCAATGACAAAAACGAGTTGGTGACAAACAGAAGTGAGGAATCAAGTGACAGATCGTAACCTGCGCGACTTACTCGGACCGTGGGTGCCTGACGCACCCGCGCGCCCGTTGCGTGACATGACTCTGGACAGTCGCTTAGCGGCTGCAGGTGATCTGTTTGTTGCAATTGCAGGCCATCAGGTTGACGGACGCCGGTTTATTCCTCAGGCAATTGCGCAGGGCGTGGCGGCCGTTATCGCGGAAGCGGAAGGGGAAGCAAGCGACGGTGAAATTCGGGAGATGCACGGCGTACCGGTGATTTATCTGGCGCAACTGCATCAGCGTCTTTCTGCCCTGGCAGGCCGTTTTTACCAGCAGCCGGGCGAAAAGCAGAAACTGATTGGCGTGACCGGTACGAACGGCAAAACCACGACCACACAGCTGCTGGCGCAGTGGGCCAGCCTGCTGGGTGAAACCAGCGCGGTGATGGGGACAGTCGGCAATGGTCTGGTCGGGCAACTGGTCCCGGCTGAAAACACCACCGGTTCAGCGGTGGATGTGCAACATAACCTGGACGAACTGGTCAGGAAGGGCGCATCGCTGACGGCAATGGAAATTTCCTCGCACGGGCTGGTACAGCATCGGGTCGCAGCGCTGCCGTTTGCCGCTGCCGTCTTTACGAATCTCAGTCGCGACCATCTTGATTATCACGGTGACATGCAGCAGTACGAGTCCGCTAAATGGCTGCTGTTTTCCGAACATCAGGTCGGTGTGGCCATTATCAATGCTGACGATGAGGTCGGTCGCCGCTGGCTGGCAAACCTGCCAGACGCTGTGGCCGTCACGATGGAAAATAATCTGCAGCCCGGCTGTCATGGCCGCTGGCTTCGTGCGACTGACGTGAATTATCACGACAATGGTGCGCACATTCGTTTTGACTCCAGCTGGGGCGAGGGCGAAATGAACAGTCGCCTGATGGGCGCCTTCAACGTCAGCAATTTACTGCTGGCGCTGGCGACGCTGCTGGCGCTGGGCTACGCCCTGGACGATCTGCTGCGCGTAGCGGCAAGACTGCAGCCGGTGAACGGACGCATGGAGGTCTTTAGCGCCACCGGTAAACCCACCGTGGTAGTGGATTATGCCCATACGCCAGATGCATTAGAGAAAGCGCTGGAAGCGGCGCGGCTGCATTGCAAAGGCAAACTATGGTGCCTGTTTGGATGTGGCGGCGATCGTGATAAAGGTAAGCGCCCACTAATGGGAGCGATCGCTGAGCAATTTGCCGACATCGTGGTGGTGACAGATGATAACCCACGAAGCGAAGATCCGCAGGCCATCGTACAGGATATTCTGAGTGGGCTGCTTGACCCTGGCCGTGCCCGCGTGGTCGCCGGTCGGGCGCAGGCCGTGACCAGCACCATTATGCAGGCCCAGCCCGATGATATCGTACTGGTGGCTGGAAAAGGTCACGAAGACTATCAAATTATTGGCAATCAACGCCTGGATTACTCCGATCGTGCCACGGTCGCCACACTGCTAGGAGGCGTAGCATGATTCCGGTTTCATTGAGCACATTGGCAGAGATCGCCAGCGGCACCCTGCACGGCGATGACCTGGTTTTAAATGACGTCACGACGGATACCCGTAAGGTCACCGCAGGCAGCCTGTTTGTGGCCATCGTGGGCGAGCGTTTTGATGCCCACGACTTTGCAGAAGATGCCATCGCCAAGGGTGCCAAAGCCTTGCTGGTGAGTAAGCATTTACCTGTCTCAGTGCCTCAGGTGGTTGTAAAAGATACGCGTATCGCCTTTGGTAAGGTGGCAGCATGGGTGCGCCAGCAGGCCACTGCCCGCGTTGTTGCGCTGACCGGCTCATCCGGCAAAACGTCAGTGAAAGAGATGACCGCGTCCATTTTGCGTCAGTGCGGCGAAACGCTGCATACCGCCGGTAACCTGAATAACGATTTTGGCGTGCCCATGACCTTGCTGCGTCTCACGCCAGAACATCAGTATGCCGTCATTGAGCTTGGCGCCAATCATCAGGGCGAAATCGCTTACACCACTGACCTGGTTCGTCCGGAAGCGGCACTGGTCAATAATCTGGCCGCCGCGCACCTCGAAGGCTTCGGGTCGCTGGAAGGTGTAGCAAAAGCGAAGGGTGAAATTTTTTACGGCCTGCCTGCCAGGGGAACGGCCATTTTAAATGCTGACAGCAATGACTGGCCGCGCTGGCAGGAGAACCTGCACGGTAAAACGGTCTGGCGTTTCTCGCCTCAGGCCGCGGACTGTGACTTCGGTGCGCATGATATCCGCATTCGTCAGGATGGGACCCATTTTGTGATGCGCACGCCCCGTGGAGAAGCCGACATCATTCTGCCGTTGCCCGGGCGGCACAATATCGCCAATGCGCTGGCCGCTGCTGCGCTCGCCCTGTCGGTCGATGCGCCGCTTAGCGCAGTTCAGGCGGGCCTGAAAAGTCTTCAGTCCGTTCCCGGCCGCTTATTCCCTGTTCGCCTCTCTGAGCATCAACTCATTCTGGATGACAGTTATAACGCCAACGTAGGATCGATGGTTGCGGCGGCACAGGTGCTGTCTGAGATGCCGGGCTACCGTGTGATGGTCGTGGGCGATATGGCTGAATTAGGTGATGAAAGCGAAAAGTTTCATCGTGAAGTCGGGCTGGCGGCCAAAGCCGCAGGGCTGGATCGGGTGCTCAGCACCGGTCAGTTCAGCCACTTCCTAAGTGAAAGCAGTGGCGTTGGCGAACATTTCAGCGATAAAACCGCGCTGACTGAACGTTTACGCCAGCTGCTGTCCGAACACCAGGAAATGACCGTATTGATTAAGGGCTCGCGTAGTGCCGCCATGGAGCAGGTAGTACAGAGTTTACAGGAGAAAGGAACATGTTAGTTTGGCTGGCCGAGCATCTGGTCGCATTTTATTCCGGCTTCAACGTCTTTTCGTATCTGACGTTTCGCGCCATTGTCAGCCTGCTGACCGCACTGTTTATTTCACTGTGGATGGGCCCACGGCTGATTGCGTGGCTGCAAAAACTGCAAATCGGCCAGGTTGTGCGTAACGATGGTCCGGAGTCGCACTTTAGCAAGCGCGGTACGCCGACCATGGGCGGCATCATGATTTTGACGTCGATAACCCTGTCAGTATTGATGTGGGCTTACCCTTCCAACCCGTACGTCTGGTGCGTACTGGTGGTGCTGGTGGGCTTTGGCGTGATCGGTTTTGTCGATGATTACCGCAAAGTGGTCCGTAAAGACACGAAAGGGCTGATTGCGCGCTGGAAATATTTCTGGATGTCGGTGATCTCTCTGGGCGTCGCTTTTGCGCTTTACCTGGCCGGAAAAGATACCCCGGCGACCGAGCTGGTGGTGCCTTTCTTTAAAGATGTTATGCCACAGCTGGGCTTGTTTTACATCGTCCTGGCTTACTTCGTCATCGTCGGCACCGGCAATGCCGTTAACCTCACCGATGGTCTGGACGGCCTGGCGATCATGCCGACCGTCTTTGTTGCGGCGGGCTTTGCGCTGGTTGCCTGGGCAACGGGTAACGTGAAATTCGCAGAATATCTGCATATTCCTTATCTGCGCCACGCTGGCGAACTGGTGATCGTCTGTACCGCTATCGTGGGGGCGGGGTTAGGGTTCCTCTGGTTTAACACCTATCCGGCCCAGGTGTTTATGGGGGATGTCGGATCGCTGGCGCTGGGCGGCGCACTGGGCACCATCGCCGTGCTGCTGCGTCAGGAATTTTTACTCGTGATCATGGGCGGCGTGTTTGTTGTTGAAACCCTGTCGGTGATCCTGCAAGTGGGATCGTTCAAGCTCCGCGGGCAACGCATTTTCCGTATGGCGCCGATTCACCACCACTATGAACTTAAAGGCTGGCCGGAGCCGCGCGTGATTGTGCGCTTCTGGATTATTTCGCTCATGCTGGTGCTGATTGGCCTGGCGACGCTGAAGGTACGTTAATCATGGCTGACTATCGCGGGAGAAAAGTTGTCATCATCGGACTGGGCCTGACCGGGCTGTCCTGTGTTGATTTCTTTGTAGCGCAGGGCGTAACGCCACGCGTGATGGATACCCGTATGTCACCGCCCGGGCTGGACAAGCTGCCTGAGCAGGTGGAGCGCTATGTGGGCGGGATCAACAGCGACTGGCTGTTGGCTGCCGACCTGATTGTTGCCAGCCCCGGTATTGCGCTGGCACATCCGGCGCTGTGCGAAGCCGCGGATGCGGGCATCGAAATCGTGGGCGATATTGAGCTGTTTTGCCGTGAAGCACAGGCACCCATCGTGGCAATTACCGGTTCGAACGGAAAAAGTACGGTCACCACCTTAGTCGGCGAAATGGCGAAGGCCGCAGGCTGGCAGGTCGGTGTCGGCGGCAACATTGGCTTACCCGCCCTCAGCCTGCTGAAAGCGCCTGCGCAGCTCTATGTCCTTGAACTGTCCAGCTTTCAGTTGGAGACCACTCACAGCCTGAAAGCCGCAGCGGCCACCATCCTTAACGTGACTGAAGATCATATGGATCGCTATCCGTTAGGTATGCAGCAGTATCGGGCAGCAAAACTGCGGATTTACGAAAACGCGCAGGTCTGTGTCGTGAACGCGGATGATGGCATGACGATGCCGGTACGCGGCGCTGACGCGCGCTGCGTGAGTTTTGGCATCGATATTGGCGATTATCACCTTAATAAGCAGCAGGGCAGTATCTGGCTGCGCGCCAAAGGCGAGAAGGTCCTGAATACCGACGAAATGACGCTGGTGGGCCAACACAATTACACCAATGCGCTGGCGGCTTTAGCGCTGGCAGATGCGGTAGGGCTGCCCCGCTCAACCAGCCTGTCTGCGCTGGCAGCGTACTCTGGACTGCCACACCGCTTTCAACTGGTTCATCAGAGTCGCGGGGTGCGCTGGATCAATGATTCAAAAGCGACCAACGTTGGCAGCACGGAAGCGGCATTGAAAGGCTTACAGGTTAACGGCACGCTCTGGCTGCTGCTCGGGGGCGATGGTAAATCGGCTGATTTCTCGCCGCTGGCCACTTATCTGCAAGGCGATCGTATCCGGCTGTACTGCTTTGGTCGCGATGGCGATGCGCTCGCCACGCTGCGGCCTGACGCGGCGGTGCGTACCGATACGCTGCAGCAGGCCATGGAGCAGATCGCCAGACAGGTCCAGCCGGACGATATGGTACTGCTTTCCCCCGCCTGTGCCAGCCTCGATCAGTTTCGCAATTTTGAACAGCGCGGTGACGTCTTCGCGCAGCTGGCCAGGGAGTTAAGCTGATGCGGATTCCTGGTGCAGGCATAGTGAATTATCTGTCAGGTCGCCTGAGCAACTGGGTGATGGGGTCGCGTGAGAGCGACGATACCTCACTGGTGCTCTACGATCGTACGCTGCTGTGGTTAACCCTGGGATTAGCCGCGATTGGTTTTGTGATGGTGACGTCGGCATCAATGCCGGTAGGTCAGCGTCTGAATGACGATCCGTTCTACTTTGCCAAGCGTGATGCGTTCTATATTGCGCTGGCATTCGGCATGGCGCTGGTCACGCTGCGCGTTCCGATGGATTTCTGGCAGCGCTACAGCAACATAATGCTGATGGTTTCCGTCGCCATGCTGCTGATTGTGTTGGTGGTGGGCAGCTCGGTAAACGGTGCGTCACGCTGGATTGCCTTGGGGCCGCTGCGTATTCAGCCCGCCGAGTTATCTAAACTCACGCTCTTCTGCTATCTCGCCAGTTACCTGGTGCGCAAGGTAGAAGAGGTGCGAAATAACTTCTGGGGCTTTTGTAAGCCAATGGGCGTGATGGTGGTGCTGGCCGTACTGCTGCTGGCCCAGCCCGATCTGGGGACGGTGGTCGTGCTGTTTGTCACTACGCTGGCGATGCTGTTTCTGGCGGGGGCCAAACTGTGGCAGTTCCTGGCCATTATCGGCTCCGGCATCTTTGCTGTGGTGCTGCTGATCATCGCCGAGCCATACCGTATGCGCCGTGTCACCTCGTTCTGGAATCCGTGGGAAGATCCGTTCGGCAGCGGCTACCAGCTGACGCAGTCTCTGATGGCGTTTGGCCGCGGTGAATTCTGGGGGCAGGGGCTGGGGAATTCGGTTCAGAAACTGGAGTATTTGCCCGAAGCCCATACCGACTTTATTTTCTCCATTATCGGAGAAGAACTGGGTTACATCGGTGTGGTTTTAGCGCTGTTAATGGTATTCTTCGTGGCTTTTCGTGCGATGTCGATTGGCCGGCGCGCGCTTGAACTTGATCAACGTTTTTCCGGCTTTTTAGCCTGTTCAATTGGCGTGTGGTTCAGCTTTCAGGCACTGGTCAACGTGGGCGCTGCGGCCGGTATGTTACCGACCAAAGGTCTGACGTTGCCGCTGATTAGTTACGGTGGCTCGAGTTTGATCATTATGTCGACGGCCATCGTATTTTTGTTACGTATTGATTATGAAACGCGTCTGGCTAAAGCGCAGGCGTTTACCCGAGGTGGTCGATGAGTGGTAAACGATTGATGGTAATGGCAGGTGGCACCGGTGGACACGTTTTCCCGGGGCTGGCTGTTGCCCATCATCTGAAAGCGCAGGGCTGGGAAGTTCGCTGGTTAGGCACTGCAGATCGTATGGAAGCCGATCTGGTACCGAAGCACGGTATCGACATCGACTTCATTCGTATCAGCGGATTACGCGGCAAGGGCATCAAAGCCCTGCTGTTGGCACCGGTGCGTATTTTCAACGCCTGGCGTCAGGCTCGCAAGATTATTAAAGCCTGGAGGCCTGACGTTGTGCTGGGCATGGGTGGCTATGTTTCGGGGCCGGGTGGCCTGGCTGCATGGAGCTGCGGTGTTCCTGTGGTGCTGCATGAGCAAAACGGGATCGCCGGGCTGACAAACAAGTGGCTGGCAAAAATCGCCACCAAGGTTATGCAGGCGTTTCCCGGCGCCTTTCCTCACGCAGAGGTGGTAGGAAACCCGGTACGTACAGACGTGCTGGCACTGCCCTCACCGGCTCAGCGTCTGGCCGGGCGCAGCGGCGCTATCCGTATTCTGGTGGTGGGTGGCAGCCAGGGCGCACGTATCCTTAACCAGACCGTGCCCCAGATTGCGGCTCTACTGGGTGAGCAGATTACCGTCTGGCATCAGACCGGAAAAGGCGCGTTGCAGGACGTTCAACATGCTTATCAGCAAGTGGGTCAGGACCATCACAAGGTGACCGAGTTTATTGATGATATGGCAGCGGCCTACGCCTGGGCAGACGTCGTGATTTGTCGCTCAGGTGCACTGACGGTGAGTGAGATCGCCGCGGCAGGATTACCGGCGATCTTCGTGCCGTTTCAGCATAAAGATCGTCAGCAGTACTGGAATGCCTTGCCGCTTGAGGGCGCAGGTGCAGCCAAAATTTTTGAGCAGCCGCAGTTTACAGCGGAGGCGGTAGCGGAAACGTTGCGTCACTGGGATCGACCAACATTACTCGCGATGGCTGAAAAAGCCCACGAGGTGGCGGTACCCGATGCGACTGAACGGGTCGCGGAGGAAGTGGCTCGCGCCGCACATTAACGCATCAGGTCAGCCTGGCTGACCCGTGCTCATATTGAGCACAAACTGAATGAGTAGGTAGGTAATAAAGCGTAATGAATACACAACAACTGGCGAAACTGCGTTCTATCGTGCCCGAGATGCGTCGCGTCCGGCACATTCACTTTGTCGGCATCGGTGGTGCTGGCATGGGCGGTATTGCCGAAGTGTTAGCGAATGAAGGTTACCATATCAGCGGTTCTGATCTGGCGCCAAATCCGGTGACACAGAATCTGATCAATCTGGGCGCGACCATTTACTTTAACCATCGCCCGGAAAACGTAACGGATGCCAGCGTTGTCGTGGTCTCCAGTGCGGTGGCGCAGGACAACCCTGAGCTGGTGGCTGCACGCGAACAGCGAATCCCGGTCATCCGCCGCGCAGAGATGCTGGCAGAGCTGATGCGTTTTCGCCACGGTATTGCGATTGCCGGCACGCACGGCAAAACCACCACGACGGCGATGGTCTCGAGCATTTACGCGGAAGGCGGTCTGGACCCCACCTTTGTGAATGGGGGGCTGGTAAAAGCCGCAGGCACGCATGCACGTCTGGGCAGTAGCCGCTACCTGATCGCCGAAGCGGACGAGAGCGATGCGTCATTCCTGCACTTACAGCCAATGGTCGCCGTTGTCACCAATATCGAAGCGGATCATATGGACACCTATCAGGGCGATTTTGAAAACCTGAAGCAGACGTTCATTAATTTCCTGCACAATTTGCCGTTTTACGGTCGTGCGGTGATGTGTGTTGATGATGCCGTGATCCGCGATCTGCTGCCGCGTGTCGGCCGCCAGATTACTACTTATGGTTTCAGCGACGACGCCGACTTTCGCATCGAGGCGTTTGAACAACGCGGCGCGCAGGTTCATTTCAGCCTGATTCGTCAGGACAAAGCGCCGTTACAGATCACTCTGAATGCGCCGGGTCGACACAATGCTTTAAACGCCGCCGCCGCCGTGGCGGTGGCCAGCGAAGAAGGGATTGAAGACAGCGCGATTCTGGCTGCGCTGGAAAGCTTCCAGGGTACCGGTCGTCGTTTCGACCAGCTGGGTGAGTTTCCTACGGAGCCGGTTAATGGGCAGCCTGGCACCGCCATGCTGGTGGACGATTATGGTCATCATCCCACGGAAGTTGACGCCACCATTAAAGCCGCGCGAGCGGGCTGGCCGGATAAAAAACTGGCGATGGTGTTTCAGCCGCACCGTTATACCCGCACGCGTGACCTGTTTGATGATTTTGCCAACGTGCTGTCTCAGGTTGACGTTTTGCTGATGCTGGATGTCTACGCCGCAGGCGAAACGCCCATCCCAGGCGCAGACAGCCGTGCACTGTGCCGCGCCATTCGTCATCGCGGCAAGGTCGATCCTATTCTGGTGCCGGAACATGATGCGCTCGTTGAAATGCTGGCGCCTTTGCTGTCAGGCAACGATCTGATTCTGGTTCAGGGGGCAGGAAACGTCGGTAAAGTGGCGCGGAAGCTGGCTGAATGCAAACTGCAGCCAGCACGTAAAGTGGAGGGCCGTCATGACTAAAGTTGCCGTTTTAATGGGCGGCACGTCAGCCGAGCGCGACGTGTCCCTGATGTCCGGCGGTGCCGTGCTGGCGGGCCTGCGTGAAGCCGGTATCGATGCACAGGGTATTGATACCCGCGACGTCTCAGTGCTGGAGTTAACCGCGCAAGGTTTTGAAAAGGTGTTTATCGCCCTGCATGGTCGCGGCGGCGAGGACGGCACGCTTCAGGCGGTGCTGGAATTCCTGCAGTTGCCTTACACCGGCAGCGGTGTGATGGCTTCCGCCGTCACCATGGACAAGTTGCGCACCAAACTGCTGTGGCAGGGCAGGGGACTGCCGGCGGGTAAATTTGTCTGGATTACGCGTGAACAGATGCAGAGCGGTCTGGATGCGGCGACCGAGGCGGCGATTAGCGCATTGGGATTACCCCTGTTCGTGAAACCGAGCAGCGAGGGATCCAGCGTCGGCATCAGCCGTGTAAACCAGTTAAGCGATCTGTCAGCTGCGCTGGAAGAGGCGTTTCGCCACGACGACAATGTGCTGGTCGAAGCTTTTCTGAGCGGTGAGGAATATACCGTTGGCATTCTGGGTGACCAGATTCTGCCCGCGATAAAAATAAAGACCGCCAGCGAGTTCTATGACTATGAAGCGAAATACATTTCTGACGATACTCAGTACTTCTGTCCAGCCGGGCTGAGTGCCGAGCGCGAGGCGGAATTACAACAGCTGGTGTGGTCAGCCTGGCGTGCACTCGGATGCAGCGGCTGGGGACGCGTTGATGTCATGACTGACGATCAAGGACACTTCCAACTGCTGGAAGCGAACACCTCACCGGGCATGACCAGCCACAGCTTAGTGCCGATGGCGGCAAAGCAGGCCGGGCTGACATTTTCTCAACTGGTCGTACGTATTCTGGAGTTGGCCGACTGATATGTCACAGGCGGCGATGAATGTACGTAATCGTGAAGCGCAGGAGCGGGCACGCACCGGTCGCAGTAACGGTGCCCGGCTCTTCGGCATCGTGTTTCTGCTGATGGTGATGGGCGTAATGATTGCGGGTGGCCTGGTCGTTCTGAAGTGGATGAACGATGCCTCCCGTTTACCCCTGTCGAAGCTGGTGGTCACAGGGCAACTGCACTACACAACCCATGACGATATTCGTCAGGCGATTTTGTCACTGGGTTCACCGGGCACGTTTATGTCGCAGGACGTGAACGTGATCCAGCAGCAGATAGAACGGTTGCCATGGATTAAACAGGTTAGTGTGCGTAAGCAGTGGCCAGACGAACTGAAAATTCATTTGGTGGAGTTTACACCGGTAGCGCGCTGGAATGACTCACACATGGTGGACAGCGACGGTGTGTCATTCAGCGTCCCGGCTAACCACATGGGTAAAGAAACGCTGCCGATGTTATACGGTCCAGAAGGCAGTGAAAAAGAGGTGCTGGCGGGTTATCACAGTATGGATGACGTGCTGAAGGCCAGGAAGTTTACCCTGAAGGTGGCGTCGATGACGGCGCGACGTTCATGGCAGTTAGTGACCAGCGATGATGTCCGCATTGAGCTGGGGCGGACCGATACCATGAAGCGTCTGAATCGTTTTATTGAGCTCTATCCGGTGCTGCTGCAGCAAGGTCAGAATGAACACAAGCGCATCAACTCGGTTGATTTACGCTATGACTCTGGCGCTTCTGTTGGCTGGACACCGATAGTGATGGATCCACAGGACAGTAATCAGCAACAAAACCAGGCACAGGCTAAACAACAATGATCAAGGCAACGGACAGAAAACTGGTAGTTGGACTCGAAATCGGCACTGCGAAGGTCGCCGCCCTGGTTGGGGAAATTCTGCCCGATGGTATGGTCAATATTATTGGGGTCGGCAGTTGTCCGTCCCGCGGTATGGATAAAGGCGGCGTAAACGATCTTGAGTCGGTGGTGAAATGCGTTCAGCGCGCCATCGATCAGGCTGAGTTGATGGCGGATTGCCAGATCTCCTCTGTTTACCTTGCATTATCGGGCAAACATATCAGCTGTCAGAACGAAATCGGGATGGTTCCGATTTCCGAAGAGGAAGTGACTCAGGATGATGTCGAGAACGTGGTGCATACTGCGAAGTCAGTGCGCGTTCGTGATGAGCATCGTATCCTGCACGTTATTCCGCAGGAATATGCTATCGACTACCAGGAAGGCATCAAAAATCCGGTCGGCCTGTCTGGTGTGCGCATGCAGGCAAAGGTGCATTTGATCACCTGTCACAACGACATGGCAAAAAATATTGTTAAAGCCGTTGAACGTTGTGGCCTCAAAGTTGACCAACTGATTTTTGCCGGTCTGGCGTCCAGCTTTGCGGTCCTGACCGAAGACGAACGTGAGCTGGGTGTTTGTGTCGTGGATATTGGTGGCGGCACAATGGATATCGCCGTCTATACTGGCGGTGCATTGCGTCATACTAAGGTGATCCCCTATGCGGGGAATGTGGTAACCAGCGATATCGCCTACGCATTTGGTACGCCGCCCACCGATGCGGAAGCCATTAAAGTGCGTCACGGCTGTGCGCTAGGATCGATTGTAGGTAAAGATGAAAACGTTGAAGTGCCGAGCGTAGGCGGACGTCCGCCACGAAGCCTGCAACGTCAGACGCTGGCAGAGGTGATTGAGCCACGTTATACCGAGCTTTTAAATCTGGTCAATGACGAGATTTTGCAGTTACAGGAACAGCTTCGCCAGCAGGGCGTAAAGCACCATCTGGCAGCCGGGATTGTGTTAACCGGCGGCGCGGCGCAGATTGAAGGTCTGGCAGCCTGCGCACAGCGCGTATTCCATACGCAGGTGCGCATTGGACAGCCGCTGAACATTACTGGCCTGACGGACTACGCCCAGGAGTCTTACTATTCCACGGCGGTCGGGCTGTTGCACTACGGTAAAGAGTCACATATGAACGGTGACGCAGAGGCTGAAAAGCGCGTTTCCGTGGGTAACTGGTTTAAACGTATTAATAGTTGGTTAAAAAAAGAGTTTTAATTTTTGTAAAAGGGGATCATGCTGTTTTCTTTAGTGATCTCCAGGCGACAGGCACATAACGGAGAGAAATCATGTTTGAACCTATGGAATTAACCAATGACGCGGTGATTAAAGTCATCGGCGTCGGCGGTGGCGGTGGCAACGCCGTAGAGCACATGGTACGCGAGCGTATCGAAGGTGTGGAATTCTTCGCTGTGAATACCGACGCGCAGGCGTTGCGTAAAACAGCAGTCGGCCAGACCATCCAGATTGGTAATAACATTACCAAAGGACTGGGAGCGGGTGCGAACCCGGAAGTCGGCCGTAACTCTGCAGAGGAAGATCGCGAAGCACTGCGTTCTGCGCTGGAAGGGGCAGACATGGTGTTCATCGCAGCAGGTATGGGTGGCGGTACCGGTACCGGCGCTGCGCCTGTTGTGGCTGAAGTGGCCAAAGATCTAGGTATTTTGACCGTTGCGGTCGTGACCAAGCCCTTCAATTTTGAAGGCAAAAAGCGCATGGCCTTTGCTGAGCAGGGGATCGCTGAGCTGTCCAAGCACGTGGATTCACTGATCACTATCCCAAACGACAAGCTGTTAAAAGTTCTCGGACGTGGTATTTCCCTGCTCGACGCGTTTGGTGCGGCTAACGACGTGCTGAAAGGCGCCGTACAGGGGATCGCCGAGCTGATTACCCGTCCTGGCTTGATGAACGTGGACTTTGCTGACGTACGTACCGTGATGTCAGAAATGGGTTACGCGATGATGGGTTCAGGCGTGGCTTGTGGTGAAGACCGTGCAGAAGAAGCCGCTGAGATGGCGATCTCCAGTCCACTGCTGGAAGATATCGACCTCTCTGGTGCGCGCGGCGTGCTGGTCAACATTACTGCGGGCTTCGACCTGCGTCTGGATGAGTTCGAAACCGTGGGTAACACTATCCGCGCCTTCGCTTCAGACAACGCGACCGTTGTAATTGGTACCTCTCTGGATCCAGAGATGAATGACGAACTGCGCGTCACCGTGGTGGCAACCGGTATCGGCATGGATAAGCGTCCAGAGATCACGCTGGTAACGAACAAACCTGCCAGCCAGCCTGTCATGGATCATCGTTACCAGCAGCATGGTATGTCCCCGCTGCCGCAGGAGCAAAAACCTGCTGCGAAAGTGGTAAACGATCAGAGTGCACAGTCAAACAAAGAGCCCGATTACCTTGATATTCCGGCGTTTTTGCGCAAGCAGGCCGACTAGGAATAACCTTATAATTGGGATTTCCCGCTCTTTGTGCTAAAGTGTTCGCCCGCTGGTAACGTATACTGGCGGTCGGAAAGCGATATTGCGAGATAATAACGATGATCAAACAAAGGACATTAAAACGTATTGTTCAGGCGACAGGTGTCGGTTTACATACCGGCAAGAAAGTCAGCCTGACCCTGCGCCCTGCGCCGGCTAATACCGGGGTCATCTATCGTCGCACTGACTTGAATCCACCGGTTGATTTTCCGGCTGATGCAAAATACGTGCGCGACACCATGCTGAGCACCTGCCTGGTGAACGATGAAGGCGTGCGTATTTCGACAGTTGAACACTTAAATGCCGCACTGGCAGGTCTGGGCATTGACAACATTATTGTCGAAGTTGATGCGCCAGAAATCCCAATTATGGACGGCAGTGCAGCGCCTTTCATCTATCTGCTGATGGATGCAGGCATCGAGCAGCTGAACAGCGCGAAGAAATTCGTGCGTGTTAAGCAGACCGTGCGTGTTGAAGACGGTGACAAATGGGCTGAGATCAAACCCTACAACGGTTTCTCGCTTGATTTCACCATTGATTTCAATCACCCGGCTATCGATTCCAGCTCTCAGCGTTACCAGATGAAATTCTCTGCCGAAGCGTTTGTTCGTCAGATCAGCCGTGCACGTACTTTTGGCTTCATGCGTGAAATCGAATATCTGCAGTCTAAAGGCCTGTGCCTGGGCGGTAGTTTAGATTGTGCGATTGGCCTTGATGATTTCCGCGTGCTTAATGAAGAAGGCCTGCGTTTTGAAGACGAGTTTGTGCGTCACAAAATGTTAGATGCCATCGGCGATCTGTTTATGTGTGGCCATAACGTTATTGGCGCGTTTACCGCGTACAAATCGGGTCATGCTCTGAACAACAAACTGCTGCAGGCCGTTTTGGCGAAGCAGGAAGCCTGGGAATGGGCGACCTTCGAAGACGAAGCTGAATTGCCACTGGCGTTTAAAGCACCTAATCTGGTTCTGGCCTGATATCGGCTCAGAACGTAAAAACGGCTGGTTGCGCTGACACTCTCTCCGGTCAGTTGCACCAGCCGTTTTTTTATTGCCTCGCCATTCATTTCTGCTTGTTGCGACAGCATTCTCCGCTCAGAACGACCAATTGCTGAATTGCTGCACAATCGCGCGCGATTTCTCCCACTGTCGCACTAAACTCAGGTGTCGCCGCGCCACATTAGTGTTACTATCTCTGGCGCTTTTACAGGCTGCATGCTGCTGAAAACAGCAGTGAATAATTAAAATGTTATGCGCAATGGAACAATTGTGATCGGAATTTTTCTACGCTGGCGACAAATAGGTAGACGCTATTTCTGGCCTCATTTCCTCCTGGGAATGGTGGCGGCCAGTCTTGGCTTGCCGGCGTGTGCGCAAACCACTGAACTCAATACGGCATCCGAAGCCTCAGCCAGTAGCCTGTTCATTGGCAATGCGGTCCGTTTTGATCATTTGATCCGTCTTCAGGAAGCCTCGCGACGCCCCAGTTTTACGGTTGACTACTGGCACCAGCATGCCATTCGCACGGTTATCCGCCATCTCTCTTTCACGTTAACGCCACAGGCGCAGGCGGAAGAGCAGGTGCATCCGCTGGCCGCACAAAAGCTGGCGTTGATTGATTCCCTTCATGCGTTATTAACGTCTCAGGCGGCACAGTCCGGCATCCCTGTTGGTTTGTCCCCGCAACCTCTTCCTGCTGCTCCGGTATCCTCACAGGCTGACGGACACGGCAAAGTGCACGGTATCCGTGCCGGACCCGCGCCATTGTTCTGCTAATCTTTGTGCTTTAAATCCCATTTTAGATTTCGCAGTCCGGGTGACCCGGCTGAATTGAGAATATATTTATTATGTTAATCAAAATGTTGACCAAAGTTTTTGGTAGCAGCAACGATCGTACTTTGCGCCGTATGCGTAAAAACGTTGATATCATCAACAAGATGGAGCCGGAATTCGAAGCGCTCTCTGATGAAGAACTGAAAGCCAAAACTGAGCTGTTCCGTGAGCGCCTGAAAAAAGGGGAATCACTCGAAAGCCTGATTCCTGAAGCTTTTGCGACGGTACGTGAAGCCAGTAAGCGTGTGTTTGGCATGCGCCACTTCGACGTGCAGCTGATTGGCGGGATGGTGCTGAATAACCGCTGTATTGCAGAGATGCGCACCGGTGAAGGTAAAACCCTGACGGCAACCCTGCCAGCCTATTTGAACGCGTTAACCGGAAAAGGCGTACACGTCGTTACCGTCAACGATTATCTGGCCCAGCGTGATGCGGAAAATAACCGCCCCCTGTTTGAGTTCCTTGGCCTGAGCGTCGGGATCAACATGTCAGGCCTGCCTTCCGTCGCCAAACGTGAAGCTTATGCCGCAGACATTACTTATGGTACCAACAACGAATACGGTTTCGACTACCTGCGTGACAACATGGCGTTCAGCCCTGACGAGCGCGTACAGCGTAAGCTGCACTATGCACTGGTGGATGAGGTTGACTCCATCCTGATTGATGAAGCCCGTACGCCATTAATCATCTCGGGTCCGGCAGAAGACAGTTCAGACCTGTACACCAAAGTGAATAAAATCATTCCTCATCTGATTCGTCAGGAAAAAGAAGACTCAGACAATTTCCAGGGCGAAGGTGACTACTGGGTTGATGAGAAAGCGCGCCAGGCACATATGAGCGAGCGCGGCCTGGTCAAAGTTGAAGAACTGCTGGTGAGCCAGGGCATCATGGTAGAAGGTGAGTCGCTTTATTCACCGACCAATATCATGCTGATGCACCACGTTACCGCTGCGCTTCGCGCCCATGCGCTGTTCACGCGTGACGTTGATTACATCGTCAAAGAGGGTGAAGTTGTCATTGTTGATGAGCACACGGGTCGTACGATGCAGGGCCGGCGTTGGTCAGATGGTCTGCATCAGGCCGTTGAAGCCAAAGAAGGCGTTGAAATTCAAAACGAAAACCAGACGCTGGCGTCAATCACCTTCCAGAATTACTTCCGCCTCTACGACAAGCTGGCAGGGATGACCGGTACGGCTGATACAGAAGCGTTTGAGTTCAGTTCCATCTACAAACTCGACACGATTGTTGTCCCGACCAACCGTCCGATGGTGCGTAAAGATCTTGCCGATCTGGTTTATATGACCGAGAAAGAGAAGATTGACGCCATCATCGAAGATATTCGTGAGCGTACGGCTAACGGGCAGCCGGTTCTGGTGGGTACGATCTCCATCGAAAAATCAGAAGTGGTATCGAACGAGCTGACACGTGCAGGCATTAAACACAACGTACTGAATGCTAAGTTTCACGCCCGCGAAGCGGACATCGTGGCGCAGGCTGGTCAACCAGGCGCGGTTACCATCGCGACAAACATGGCGGGCCGTGGTACCGATATCATGCTGGGCGGTAGCTGGCATGCGGACGTTGCCGAGCTTGAAAACCCAACCGATGCGCAAATCGACGAGATTAAAGCCGCCTGGCAGATTCGTCATGATGCGGTGCTGGCCTCTGGCGGTCTGCATATCGTGGGTACTGAGCGCCATGAATCTCGCCGTATCGATAACCAGCTGCGCGGTCGTGCAGGCCGTCAGGGTGACGCCGGTTCTTCACGCTTCTACCTGTCAATGGAAGATGCGCTGATGCGTATCTTTGCTTCGGATCGTGTTTCAAACATGATGCGCAAGCTGGGCATGAAACCTGGCGAGGCCATTGAGCATCCGTGGGTGACCAAAGCCATTGCCAACGCACAGCGTAAAGTGGAAAGCCGTAACTTCGATATTCGTAAGCAGCTGCTGGAATATGACGACGTGGCCAACGATCAGCGTCGTGCTATCTACAGCCAGCGTAATGAACTGCTGGATGTGTCCGATGTATCAGACACTATCAACAGCATTCGCGAAGACGTCTATAAATCCATTATCGACAGCTACATTCCACCTCAGTCGCTGGAAGAAATGTGGGATGTACCGGGCCTTGAAGAGCGCCTGCGTAACGACTTCGATCTGGATCTGCCGATTAGCGAATGGCTGGACAAAGAACCGGATCTGCATGAAGAGACACTGCGTGAACGTATCATGACGCACGCGGCCGAAAGTTATGCGGCAAAAGAAGAGATTGTCGGCGCAGAAATGATGCGCAACTTTGAAAAAGGCGTCATGCTGCAAACGCTGGATTCGCTGTGGAAAGAGCACCTGGCCGCAATGGACTATCTGCGTCAGGGCATCCACCTGCGTGGCTATGCGCAAAAAGATCCTAAGCAGGAATATAAGCGTGAATCTTTTGCCATGTTTGCCGCGATGCTGGAAACGCTGAAGTACGAAGTGATCAGCACGCTGAGCAAAGTCCAGGTGCGCATGCCGGAAGAGGTTGAAGCGATGGAGCAACAGCGTCGTGAAGAGGCCGAGCGTCTGGCGCAACAGCAGCATCTGAGCCACGCCAGCGAAGAAATTCTGGCAGCGGAATCTCTTGCGCAGCAGGGTGGTGAGCGCAAAGTGGGGCGTAACGATCCTTGTCCGTGCGGTTCAGGTAAAAAATACAAACAGTGTCACGGTCGTCTGGCCTGATAAGCGGTTAACGAAAAGGAGCCACTGGCTCCTTTTTTTTTACTTTTCCGCTGACCATTCGGCCCCCTGAGCGGTTAACAACCTGCTTAACATGTTTTAGAATCAGCCCTCATTCACCCACTCTTCGGGATATTTTCATGAAGCACCTGCAGGTTGCAGTCGGCATCATTCGTAATGCCAGTAAACAAATTTTCCTTGCCCAGCGTGCGGCCTCTTCCTATATGGCCAATAAATGGGAATTTCCCGGCGGCAAAATTGAAGCCGGTGAGAGCGCAGAGGAAGGGCTGGTGCGCGAACTGGCCGAAGAAACCGGGATTGAAGTGACGCAGGCGCGGGCAATTGGCACGAAAGATCACACTTACGATGACCTGCGCGTGACGCTGCACTTTTTTCTGGTGGAAGGCTGGAAAGGAGAACCCTGGGGCAAAGAAGGGCAACCACAGCGTTGGGTCGATCAACAGGCGCTGATCGCCGATGAGTTTCCTGCGGCGAATCATGAGCTGATCGCACGTCTGGTGGCGGGCGAACTTTAACAGAGTGGGGCAACAAAGCCCCACGTCTCACTCAGCGCTCTTCCTCACTCCAGTTGTCGCTGTCGTTTAAATCATCACTGCTGGGAATGCGCTTCTCTTCCGCCGCCCATTCGCCCAGATCGATCAACTGACAGCGTTTACTGCAAAATGGCCGCCACGGACTGAGTTCATCCCAGATCACCGTTTTACCGCACTGTGGACATTCCACCGTCATTATCTCTTCCTGCATGTTCACCTCTAACAACAGGCCAGTTGGAAATTCAGGCGCGCAGGCACTTCGCCGCGCTCACTGTCCAATGGCATAAAACGAATCGCAAAACGGCTTTTATGGCCTGAAACCTGAGGATACAGCGCATCCTCCATTTCCAGCTGCAGCCGCAGTAAATCAGCGCCTTCAGCATTATCCTGGTAAAACCCATTCAAACTGGTTTGTAAACGGTAGGTGCCTGACTGGCGAATCAAATCCAGCAACATCGCCAGCGTACTGTGCAGCGGGATAAGCGTTTCCATCCAGCGCGTCACCTGCGCGTCGCGCGTCGCCTGGGGCAGGTGCAGCCAGATGTGCAGGCCGGGTAAATCAAAGCTACAGCATCCGCCGGGAATGCTGAGTCGCTGGCGCACCAGGGCAATCAGACGATCTTCCCGCAGCTGCTGGCCCATTCGTGGGGCGCTGTTAAGCAAAACAGACTGCGCTTTGAGTTTGTCACGCAATGCATCGACCACGGACATATCGACACCGGGGACATCCGCCCAGGCGCGCAGTTTCGTTTGCTGGCGTTCAAGTTCTTTCAGCAACTCGGTGCGCATGTCGCCGCGCTCGAAGATATCCAGTAATTCGCCAACCAGGCGGAAAAAAGTCAGTGCCGTGGCGGTGTTTTCCAGCGGCATAATGTCATGCAGCTGGTCGATCAAAAATTCCACGCGCAGCCAGGTACGCATTTTTTCATTCAGTGGATGTTCAAACAGAACGACTGTACTCATGGGTTAATCCTGTCTCGTTGCCGCAAGCTTTAGATAAAGCTGATGAAGCTTGGCAACCTGGGGTAGCGCCTTTTCAGGTGCGCCACTGTTATCAATAATATCGTCAGCACAGTCAAGGCGCTGTTGGCGAGTGGCCTGTGCTGCAAGAATACGTTTAGCCTGCTCAAGAGAAACATTATCGCGCTGCAGCGTTCGTCTGAGCTGCGTCTCTTCGTCGGTATCGACCACCAGCACGCGATCGGCCTGGCGCTGCAGCCGGTTTTCGACCAGCAAGGGCACGACCCACAAAACATAAGGTGAGGCCGCCTGAGCTTTAAGCTGTTGCGTCCGGGCATTAATAAGCGGGTGAAGCAGCGCGTTTAACCAGTTTTTCTCATCGGGCGTCGCAAAGATGATTTCTCTAAGCCGTGAACGTTGCAAGGTTCCCTGTTCGGTCAATATCGCATCGCCATAGCGTTCGATAATGGCCTGAAGCGCTGGCGTGCCGGGTTCAACGACTTCGCGTGCAATGACATCCGCATCAATGATATCGACACCGGACGCAGCAAAATACCCGGCAATCGTACTTTTACCGCTGCCAATTCCGCCAGTCAGCGCCACGGTGTAGGGGGGATTTCTCACTCGAACTCTCTTAGTCGGTCAGTATCACGCAGGTCAACGCGTCGTTACAGGAAAAAATGCGTGCCGGATCACACTAAAAATCCGCATCTGAATGTAATGGATTGTAGCGTAAATAAAGTGAAATTCGCAGTCTTGTTGCGGCTGGAATGGCGCGTATCATGAGACAGGGAAAACCCTGATGGCGTCATGTACGGCAGTGTATAACCTCTTACCAGGACACGATGTATGCGCATTGAAGAAGATTTGAAACTGGGATTTAAAGACGTACTGATTCGCCCCAAGCGCTCCACGCTGAAAAGTCGCTCACAGGTTGAGCTGGATCGCCGATTCACCTTTAAGCATTCCGGTCTGAGCTGGAGCGGCGTCCCGGTTATCGCCGCCAATATGGATACCGTTGGCACCTTTATGATGGCTGAGGCGCTGGCAGGTTTTCATCTTTTAACGGCCGTCCATAAGCATTACAGCGTGGAAGAGTGGCGGGCCTTTGTTCAGCGCGTGCCGGGTTCAGTACTGAACTATGTCATGGTTTCAACCGGTACCTCGGATGCCGATCTCAATAAACTGATTGCGATCATGGCGATCTCCGATGCGCTACAATTTATCTGCATCGACGTCGCCAACGGCTACTCTGAACACTTTGTTGATTTCCTGAAGCGTGCCCGTGAAACGTTTCCCGGCAAGACAATCTGCGCGGGTAACGTGGTAACCGGTGAGATGGTGGAAGAGCTCATCCTGTCTGGGGCGGATATCGTCAAAGTGGGCATTGGGCCTGGCTCAGTTTGCACCACGCGAGTCAAAACGGGTGTCGGCTATCCCCAGCTTTCTGCGGTTATTGAATGTGCCGATGCAGCGCACGGTCTGAGCGGTCAGATCGTCAGCGACGGTGGCTGCAGCGTACCCGGCGATATCGCAAAAGCCTTTGGTGGTGGCGCAGACTTCGTCATGTTGGGCGGCATGCTGGCGGCGCATGATGAGTGCGAAGGTCGTATAACAGAAGAAAACGGTGAGCGTTTCATGCTGTTCTACGGCATGAGTTCAGAATCGGCCATGAAGCGTCATGCCGGTAGCGTCGCAGAATACCGCGCGGCCGAAGGCAAAACGGTGAAGCTTCCGTTACGCGGGCCGGTAGAGGAAACCCTCCGCGATATCCTTGGTGGTCTTCGTTCTGCCTGCACCTATGTTGGCGCTGAGCGTCTGAAAGAGTTAACCAAGCGCACCACCTTTATTCGGGTCGCCGAGCAGGAAAACCGAACCTTTAATCGTTAAGGTTGCCTGCTGCGTATGCAGTAAGGGCTATACAGCGCCTTTACTGCATCGCTTCTCCCAGCCCAAACACCGGCAAATACATGGCAATCACCAGCGTGCCAACGATGCCGCCAATCACCACCATCATGACAGGCTCCAGCGAGGCGGCAAGGTTATCAGCCCGCACCAGCGTTTGCCCTTCATGCCATTCAGCCAGGCGCGCCAGCATCACATCCAGTGCGCCAGCCTCTTCCCCCACGCGAATCAACTGGCTGCAGAGCGGACTAAATAAGGGATGATTGCTCAGCGCCAGATACAGGGGATTACCCTGCGCAATGTGGTTCTGTAGCAGCCTGATGGCGTCCTGCCACAGTCGCGAGGACAGGGTGACTTTCGCTGCCTCAAGTCCCTGTAGCAGCGTGAGGCCAGCCTGCTGCGTCAACTGGAGAACGCTGTAGATTTGTGTCAGCTGATTGCCCTGCCATAGCCCGCCAACGATCGGAATGTGCATCAAAACGCGCTGTTCGCGCCGCTGCCAGTTTTCAGAACGCCGCCGCCACTGTTGCCACCCTGCGACCAGCAGAATAATCAATCCACTTAGCGGGAATCCCCATGCCTGTAATCGCTCAGAGAGCCCGATCACGGCCGCAGTGAACGCAGGCAAGGGAGCATTGAAGGAAGCATACACGGAAACAAACTCCGGCAAGACGAACAGCAGCATGCCGCAGGTAACGGTCAGTGCGACGGCCAGAATAAACAGCGGATAGCGCAGCGCCTTGATCACCTTGCTCCGCAAATGTTGCTGGCGCGTTTGCTGCTGTGCCAGCTGCTCGCAGCAGACATCCAACTGGCCCGTCAGCTCACCCACCTCCATGAGCGCCGGGTAAAGCGGGGGAAATATTTGCGGCCACTGTCGTAAGGCGCTGGAAAAAGGTTCGCCCGCTAATATCTGATGTTGTAGGGCCAGCATCAAGGCTCGCCAGGGCGCCTGCGAATGTCCTTCGGCAAGCAGGCTCAGGCTTTGTGACAGAGGAAGGCCTGCCTTAAGCAGCGTGGCGAGCTGGCGAATCAAATCAATTTTGTGCTGCCACTTCCAGTCTCTTCGCCGCATCACCTTTCCCCGCGTCCAGCTGACGGGCAGTAAATGACGCTGTGCCAGGTCAGAAAACAACGTCTCGCCGTCAGGCGCAAGATGGTGGCCCGTTTGCAACCTTCCGCTGCCGTCTACCGCATGCCAGCGATACACATAAAGGCTAGTCATTATCCAGTCCGACAACGCGCTGCATTTCTTCCAGGGAGGTATCCCCACGGCTGACGGCTTCAAGACCTGATGCCAGCAGGGTGCGCATGCCCTGCTGTTTTGCCAGACTCAGCAAGCCCTCAAGTGGCATTTCGGCGGCAATGGCGTTTTGTAACTTAGCCGTTATGGGCAGTAATTCAAACAAGGCCAGCCGACCAAAATAACCGGAGAAGCAGTGATCGCAGCCCGGCGCCCGCCAGGTTTGTAACGTTCCGGGCCAAAGTGAGGCGGGAAAGTGGGCAACCGCCTGTGCTGGCTTACGGCAGTGAGGGCACAAACGCCTGACCAGCCGCTGGGCAACGATTAGACGAAGTGCGGAACCCAGCAGATAACCGGGAATGCCCATTTGACGCAAGCGCGTCAGGGTTTCCGCTGTCGAGTTAGTATGCAGGGTAGAGAGAACCAGATGACCGGTCTGGGCTGCCTTAACGGCAATCTCCGCCGTCTCGCCGTCACGTATTTCACCGACCATCATCACGTCCGGATCCTGACGTAACAGGGCGCGTAACACGCGATTAAAATCAAGGCCATACTTTGGATTAATCTGGGTCTGGTTGATACCGGGGAGAGGAATTTCAACAGGATCTTCCACGCTGCAGACATTCTTATCAGGCTGGTTGATCGCGCTCAGGCCACTGTAAAGCGTGAAGGTTTTGCCACTCCCGGTAGGGCCCGTTACCAAAATCAGCCCTTGTGGCTGCCTGAGCGCGGCGGTCAGAAGGCGTAACTGCGCGGTGGGTAATCCCAGCTTATCCAGCGACAAGGCCGCGCCCTCACTCTGAAGCAGGCGAACGACGGCTTTTTCGCCGCCCTGAACGGGCAGGGTAGAGAGCCGAAAAGAGGCCGATTTTCCGTCAATGTCACAACTAAACTGTCCGTCCTGAGGCAGGCGCCGTTCGGCAATATCCAGACCGGCCAGAATTTTCAGTCGTGCCAGCAGCGCAGCCGGTTGTGTATCAAACTGCAGGGGGAGAGAATGCAGGACCCCGTCAATCCGCAGGCGAATACGCAGAGTGCTCTGATAAGGTTCGATATGAATATCCGATGCACGACGCAGAGTTGCCTGGCGCAAAAGCTGACTGGCCGTATCAATGGTCGATTCGCCGGGAGCTTTTTCATTGGCCACCAAAGGTTTACGCATCGATTCAAACTGTTCTATCCGGGCACGAGGCCAGCACTCCACCTCTGCCTGACACTGGCTGGCAAACTGTAATGCCTCCATCAGGCCCGCCGGGACGCTTTCAGGAACGGCAAGGCGCAAGTGTGTCGCACTGTGCTCAAGGACAATCGCCCGAAAGCGCTGGCAGATGAGCGCAATCGCATCATCAGACGTGGGCATAGGCACCTCCCCGATCGGCAAAGCGGAACTGCTCCTGACAATTATCACGTAGCGTGGTGTTAGCGCTGGTACAGGTGCGCTGCCACTGAATGCTGCCTTCATTGCTGTCCCACACGGGCAGCATTTCAACGCTTAGCCCGTTAAGGCTTTCCTGTCCGGTCAGGGTGATCGTGCCGTTCACGACGGTGACCGCTGAAACATACCGTGATGTTGTGCCTTGCGGAATCCCTCGCTGCCCGGCCTGGCAGGCGTCCGGGCCGCCGCGTTCAATGGCGCAAAGCTCAACCGCCGTTTTAAACGGCACCATCGTTTGCAGCATGTCGGTCAGCGCGGCGCGCTGCAGATAATTTTGGTAGGCGGGCAACCCAATAGCGCTGAGTATTGCCACGATGCCGACCACAATCATTAACTCGACCAGCGTGAATCCACGTTGAGAGATCATTGCATTACCTCCTGAATAAGAAGGTCGCAGTTTAAAAAGCCTGTGATGGCGTTAACAGCAGCAAAAGGAAAGAGTGGAAAAGGGCAGGCAGTAAATACAGCGGGTTACAGCAATACAGCGGTTACGCTGGAAGAAATAGCACAAAACAGGCCGTGCCAAGCGGCACGGCACAAGCTGTTATTTAGCGTCAAAGCGCATAGAAAGATCCAGGGCATGGACATGTTTAGTCAGTGCGCCGACGGAAACATAGTCCACACCGGTCTGAGCAATCTCCTGGATCGTCGTTTCGGTCACGTTGCCTGAGACTTCCAGCAGCGCACGGCCCTCGGTTATCTTCACCGCCTCGCGCATCTCATCCAGCGTGAAGTTGTCCAGCATGACGATGTCGGCCGACGCCGTAAGCGCGTCCTGTAGCTCCTTTAACGACTCAACTTCGACTTCGACCGGTACATCCGGATAGAGCCAGGAGGCTTTTTCCACGGCCTCGCGAATCGAACCACTGGCAATGATATGATTTTCTTTAATCAAAAAGGCATCTGACAGACCCAGACGGTGATTGCTGCCGCCACCGCACAGCACCGCATATTTCAAAGCTGTGCGCAGCCCTGGTAGGGTTTTGCGTGTATCCAGAAGCTGAGTCTGTGTGCCTTCCAGCAGCGCAACATAGCGACTGACTTCGGTGGCAACGCCAGACAGCGTTTGCACAAAGTTCAGGGCGGTGCGTTCGGCGGTGAGCAACAGGCGGGCAGGGCCCTCGATTTCAAACAGCAGTTGATCCGGCGTAAGCGTTTGGCCATCTTCCACGTGCCATGTCAGCGCGGTATAGGCACCCAACTGGTTGAAGACTTCCTCTACCCAGCGTTTACCACAAAAAACACCGGCTTCGCGGGTAATCACCCGGGCGTGGGCGCGACTTTCGGCGGGCAACAGTTGGGCGGTAATATCCCGTTCGCTGTCTACCTCACCGCCAAGATCTTCCTGTAATGCGCGTGCGACCGTTTCAGGAATATCATTTTCAATACGTTCAAGCAGCGCACTCCGGCGACTGTCAGGATCATAGCGACGCACAGACATAGCGTTCAGCTCCAGCAAAAGACAGATAACAGTGGGATTACCATATCCTGGATAACAAAGCGGTGCCAGCCCCGAGGGGATTTTTGTTTAGTATACTTAACAAACGGGCGAGAGTGAGGAGAGCGCGGCGCATTTTGGCGCAATAATGCCTTAGAATTCATGCTATTCTCAATTCGACTTCGCGATGAGAAATCAGTATGAAATTAGAACATGGATGGCTGACCGGTGTGCGCCAGGTACCGTCACCCCACTGTAATGAACGGCCGCACAACGAGGCGCCCTCTCTTCTGGTCATTCATAATATCAGCCTGCCGCCTGGCGAATATGGCGGGCCGTGGATCGATAAACTGTTCACGGGCACACTGCCCTCAGACGCGCATCCCTACTTTGCTGATATCGCGCATTTGCGCGTTGCAGCCCACTGCTTAATTCGTCGTGATGGCGAGATTGTGCAATATGTTCCTTTTGATCAACGCGCCTGGCATGCAGGCATATCGCAGTTTGAAGGGCGGGAAAACTGCAACGACTTCTCCATCGGTATCGAGCTGGAAGGAACGGACGTTGAGCCCTATACCGAAGCGCAATACCACGCGCTGCATCAGGTCACGCAAATTTTGTTACAGCACTATCCGATAACGCCTGCTCGCATTACCGGACACAGCGACATTGCACCGGGACGTAAAACCGATCCCGGACCGGCGTTTAACTGGCAATATTATCTGCAGCGGTTACCGCAACAAAAATCGTGATTCATCTGGAGTAACTATGACGTTATTTACCTTGTTACTGGTTTTAGGTTGGGAGCGGCTGTTTAAGCTGGGAGAGCACTGGCAACTGGATCATCGGCTTGAACCTGTTTTTCGTCGCCGTCGGCAGGTTTCCCTCATGCGTACTCTGTTGATGTTGTTGGTCGTGATGGCATTGACTGCGCTGGTGGTGTGGAGCCTGAAAGGGATTCTGTTTGGGATCCCGCAGCTTGTGTTCTGGATTGTGGTGGGATTACTGTGCATCGGTGCCGGTGTGGTGCGTCAGCATTATCATGCCTATCTGCAGGCGGCGAGTCGGGATGAGGCGGCCGCGCATCAGGCGATGGCGGCAGAACTGACCTTGATCCACGGCGTGCCGGTTGAATGCAGCGAACGCGAATTTTTACGCGAGTTACAAAACGCCCTTATCTGGATTAACTTTCGTTTCTATCTGGCGCCAATGTTCTGGTTTGTGGTGGGCGGCGCATGGGGGCCAGTTTTACTGGTCGGCTACGCCTTTTTACGGGCCTGGCAAAGCTGGTTGGCAAAACACGGTACGCCAATGGCGCGCGCGCAATCAGGCGTAGACACGCTTTTGCATCTGGTTGACTGGATCCCGGTCCGCCTGGCGGGCGTTGCCTATGCGCTGCTGGGGCATGGTGAAAAAGCGTTGCCTGCCTGGTTTGCATCATTAACCGACAGGCATCGCTCTCAATACCATGTGCTGACGACGCTGGCACAGTTTTCGCTGGCCCGCGATCCTCATACTGATAAGGTTGCTACGCCACGTGTTGCGGTGGCGCTGGCAAAACGCATTTCACTGGTATTAGTGGTGGTCGTGGCGCTCTTGACCATTTACGGGACGCTGGTGTAATCCGCAGGTGGCACGCCAAAATCCGGTGTGCCATCTTCACGCCAGTAAAAATATTTCAGGCGCGTGTGGCGGTTGCCATCCCACAGTGGATCCCCTTCAATTTCCGTATAGTTGCGCGCATGGTAGACCAGCAGATCCCGCCCCGCTTCATCCTGGGTAAAACAGCTGTGCCCAGGGCCGTACTGGCGGTTCTCCCAACTGGTTGAGAATACCGGCCGCGCTGACTTCTGCCAGGCCAGGGCATTAAGCGGATCGGCATCACGCGGAATCGACAGCAGGCCCATACAATAATTCTCATCCGTTGCGCTGGCGGAATAGGTAATAAAAAGCCGATCGCCATGCACTATCGCCGCCGCCCCTTCATTAACACTAAAGCCTGCGCACTCCCATTCATATTCCGGACGGCTCAGCATGACCGGTTTACCTTTAAGCGTCCATGGGTTGCGCAGCTCCGCAAGATAGAGGTTGGAATTGCCCGGAATGCCGGGATCTTTCTGCGCCCATAAATACCAGTTTTTACCCTGATGAACGAAGTGAGTGGCATCCAGCGAGAAGCTGTCGATATGGCTCAAAACCTGGCGTACAGGCTGCCAGCGGCCGCTGAGCGGATCCTCACCCTCGCAAACCAGCGCATACATGCGGTGCTGAAACAGCCCGTCTTTGATGTCACGCGAGGGCGCTGCGGCAAAATAGATGACCCATTGACCGTCAATGTGATGCAGCTCCGGCGCCCAAATCAGCTCGCTGAAGGGACCGATATCGGGCTTGTGCCAGATCACCACCGGCTCCGCGTGGCGTAAGTCCATTAGCGTACTGGCGCGTCGGATTTCCAGACGATCGTATTCCGGCACAGAGGCAATAAAGTAGTAGTGCTCTCTGTGGCGCAGGATAAAAGGATCGGCACGCCGTTCGATAAAGGGGTTCGGCCAGTGTTCACTCATTTCAGTGCTCCTGTCTGGATCTCGCTCAGCGGCTGGTTGCTGCCCGACTGTGCCGCGATGCGACGCAGGGCAAGATCGCGTTGGATGGTTTGCATTAAGGTACGATCCACTTTCATCAGTCGTACTACGCCCGCGGTAATCAAATAGCCGATGCCAGGAATAACGGTAAACAGCAGCACGATGCCGTTAATCGCCTGGGCGGATTGCTGCTTAGCTCCCGCATCGTAACCGTAAGCGGAGAGCAGGAACCCCACCATCGCCCCTGCTACCGCTAACCCGACCTTGAGAAAGAACAGGTTGCCTGAAAAGCTGATACCCGTGATGCGCTTGCCAGTTTTCCATTCACCGTAGTCATCCACGTCTGCCATCAGGGACCAGTGCAGGGGGGAAGGAATTTGATGCAGGATATTCAGCAGGAAGTAAGCGATAACGATTGCTACGGTGGCATGAGGATCAAGCCCGTAGAAGCCGCAGGAGAACAGGGCCAGGACAATATTAGTCCAGAAAAAGACTTTCAGCTTGCACCAGCGATCGGTCAGCACTTTGGCCAGCGTACTGCCCAGCATCATGCCCACCACGCCAAGGCTGATAAACAGCGTCGCAAAGTGCGGCGTTTGGCCCATTACCCAGGTCACGTAATACATGGTCGCCGCCATACGAATAAACCCCGGACACACGTTGCAGAGCGTGAGCAGCAGGATGCGCACCCATTGGTCATTCTTCCAGACATCGCGCAAATCGTTTTTCAGGTCATCATTTGTCGGCACGGCAGGATGAATACGTTCACGGACGTTTGCGAAACAGAACAGGAACATCGCCAGGCCGACCAGGGCCAGTACGCCCATCGCCATTTGGTAGCCGCGCGCTTTATTGTCGCCGCCAAACCACTCTGCCATGGGCAGTAAAGACAGCGAGAGAATCAGCGTGGCAATCCCCACCATCACAAAACGGTACGACTGACAGGATACACGCTCGCCAGGATCGTTAGTGATCACGCCACCCAGCGAGCAGTAGGGGATATTGATCGCGGTGTAGGTCAGGGACATGAAAAAATAGGTCACAAACGCCCAGATAACTTTGCTGTGATAGCTCCAGTCAGGCGTGGTAAACATCAGCACACTGAATATAACGTAGGGCACCGATACCCACAGCAGCCAGGGGCGAAAGCGCCCCCAGCGGCTTTGGGTTCTGTCGGCAATCGCGCCCATTATCGGATCGGTAATGGCATCCAGAATCCGGACGGAGAGTAACAGCACACCGACCAGCGCCGGGGCTAAGCCAAATACGTCGGTATAGAAATAGCTGAGAAATAACATGACGGCACCGCCAATCATGTTGCAGCCGGCATCACCCATGCCGTAACCCAGCTTTTCTCTGAACGAGAGGGTTTTACCTGTCATTAATGTTTCCTGCAGAACAATTAAACAGAAAAGAAGTATTAATGTTTAATCAGCAGGATGAGCGGCAATAAATCGTTGCGATGATGGACAAAACAGCCATGCGAGAAGAAGTGTGAACCGCGTCGGGTCTGGTGACGGCCCACCCGCTGAATAATGGCTGCGGGTGGGCAGGGGGATCAGGCTTTTTGCGTCTTATTTTTGACGAAATAGCCAATAGCAAGAACGATCAGCCAGACAGGAATCAACCAGACGGAGATGGCCATCCCCGGCGTCATGGCCATCAGAACCAGAATGCCGGCCAGGAACACCAGGCAAATCCAGTTACCCAGCGGGTAGAGAACGGCCTTGAATCGGGTGGTTACGCCTTGCTGATTTTTCTTTTTACGGAATTTCAGGTGCGCCAGGCTAATCATCGCCCAGTTGATGACCAGGGCAGAAACGACCAGCGACATCAACAGGCCAAACGCTTCAGCCGGCATAAGAAAGTTGAGCAGTACACACAATGCCGTGGCAACGGCCGACACCAGAATACTCATCACGGGCACACCGCGACGGTCCACGTTCAGCAGCGCTTTAGGTGCATTGCCCTGCTGCGCCAGACCAAACAGCATACGGCTGTTACAGTAAACGCAGCTGTTATAGACCGACAGCGCCGCAGTCAGAATGACGACGTTCAGCGCGTTAGCCACCATCGCATCGCCCAGCTCGTGGAAAATAAACACAAACGGGCTGGTTTCTGCGGTTACGCGCGTCCACGGCATTAAAGAAAGCAGTACCGCCAGCGAACCGATATAAAAGATCAGAATACGCCACAGCACCTGATTAGTGGCTTTAGGAATCGTGGTTTCAGGATTGTCCGCTTCGGCAGCCGTAATCCCTACCAGCTCCAGTCCGCCGAACGAAAACATAATAATGGCCATGACCATCACCAGTCCGCCCAGGCCGTTGGGCATAAAGCCGCCTTGCTCCCACAGGTTGCGCACGGTGGCCTGTGGACCGCCGGTACCGCTAAACAGCAGCCAGCCGCCGAACAGGATCATGGCAATAACCGCAATCACCTTAATAATGGCGAACCAGAACTCCATCTCACCAAACACTTTTACATTGGTCAGGTTAACGGCGTTGATCAGCACAAAGAAGATGGCGGCTGAGGCCCAGGTAGGAAAATCAGGCCACCAGAACTGGATATACTTGCCCACCGCGCTTAGCTCGGCCATCGCCACCAGCACATACAGGACCCAGTAGTTCCAGCCGGAGGCAAAACCGGCGAAGTTGCCCCAGTATTTGTAAGCGAAATGGCTGAAGCTGCCGGCGACCGGCTCCTCGACGACCATTTCGCCGAGTTGGCGCATGATTAAAAAAGCGATAAATCCGGCAATGGCATAGCCTAAAATAACGGCCGGGCCAGCGGATTTGATAACCGACGCACTGCCCAGAAACAGGCCGGTTCCCACTGCACCACCCAGGGCAATCAACTGAATATGGCGGTTTTTTAAACCGCGCTTCAGCGATTCGCCGTGCTGTTGTTCCATACACACCTCATGATGTTGTTATTCTTCGCCGCAGGATGCTCTGACTGTAAAGAATTAAATACACGTAAGACTGATATTTTTAGGGAATCTGACTTGCGTAATGCCGCCAGCTGTAACCTGCCGACCAGAATAGTGATAAGCGCAGGGCTTTGCACCTGCTTTCGCTTTACCTGTTACGAGTTGGCTGAAAAAGAAGCAGCGGAAAAAGGGGGGATGTTGACGAGGTGGGTAAAAAACGAACCTGAACGCAGCGAAAGGAAAGCGCAGCGAGCTAAATCGGTTTAACTGGGAGCTTTGTGTAATTTTAGGTAAACCCGAAAAAATTTAACATTGAGTTAACACCCTGTTTTCCACTTTTCAACTCAACAGTTAATGCAAAAGCACAGCCTTACGTCACCTTAATGTCACCGATGCCGTATAGACACAAGGTGAATACTTTGTTACTTTACGGGCTCCTTTTTTGAATTGGTATTACCAATTTACTTTATCAGACAGGCACACTAAGAAGGGAAGATGGCTTACATTAAGATTCGTCAACCCAAACTCTCCGATGCCATTGAGCAGCAACTTGAATCCCTGATTATGGAAGGGACGCTGCAGCCGGGAGAGAAGTTGCTCCCCGAGCGCGAACTCGCCAAACAATTCGATGTTTCACGTCCGTCTCTCCGTGAGGCAATCCAGCGTTTAGAAGCGAAAGGATTGTTACTACGCCGTCAGGGCGGCGGAACATTTGTACAGAAACATCTCTGGCAGAGCGTGAGCGATCCTCTCGTTGGGCTTCTTGCCGAGCATCCGGAATCGCAGTTTGACCTGTTGGAAACGCGCCACGCGTTAGAAGGCATCGCCGCTTACTATGCCGCGCTGCGCGGTACAGAAGAGGATTTACAGCGGATTCGCGACTGCCATCTTCATATTCAGCAGGCGCAGGACAGCGGCGATCTCGACGCTGAAGCAGACGCAGTAATGAAGTATCAGATCGCTGTCACAGAAGCAGCCCATAATGTCGTGCTTTTGCATTTGCTACGATCAATGGGACCTATGCTGGAACAGAACGTTCGACAGAATTTTGAATTGCTCTACTCGCGCCGGGAAATGCTGGCGAAAGTGAGCGGTCACCGCGCCAGAATTTTCGAGGCGATTGTGGCTCGTGAGCCGGAACAAGCACGCGAGGCTTCACACCGTCACCTGGCGTTCATTGAGGAAATCTTGCTGGACAGAAGTCGGGAGCAGAGCCGTCGAGAACGCTCCCTGCGTCGTTTACAGCAACGTAAGGAATAACGTGCGGCAAAGATCGTGCGAACATGTGCGACGAGCCTGTCTCCCTGACGTTAACAGGCTCCCGATTTTTCAACGTATTAGACACAGATAAGGAATACCCCCATGTCAGAACGTTTACACAATGACGTGGATCCGATTGAAACTCGTGACTGGCTACAGGCGATCGAATCGGTCATCCGTGAAGAAGGTGTTGAACGTGCACAGTATCTGATTGATCAGGTGCTGAGTGCAGCCCGCAAAGGCGGTGTGAAAGTTGCTGGCGGTGCTGCCGCAATCAGTAACTACATCAACTCTATTGCCGTTGAAGATGAACCGGATTATCCGGGCAACACCTCACTTGAACGTCGTATCCGTTCCGCCATTCGCTGGAACGCCATCATGTCGGTGCTGCGCGCATCGAAGAAAGATCTGGAACTTGGCGGCCACATGTCCTCCTTCCAGTCTTCTGCCACCATCTATGAAGTGTGTTTTAACCACTTCTTCCGCGCGCGCAGTGAAAAAGACGGCGGCGATCTGGTGTACTTCCAGGGCCACATTTCTCCGGGTATCTATGCCCGTGCTTTCCTGGAAGGTCGTCTGACTGAAGAGCAGATGAATAACTTCCGTCAGGAAGTGGACGGTAAAGGTCTGTCCTCTTATCCGCATCCTAAACTGATGCCGGAATTCTGGCAGTTCCCGACCGTCTCCATGGGTCTGGGCCCACTCAATGCCATCTATCAGGCTAAATTCCTGAAATATCTGGAACACCGTGGTCTGAAAGATACCTCAGGTCAGACCGTTTACGCTTTCCTGGGCGACGGCGAGATGGATGAGCCAGAATCCAAAGGTGCGATCACCATCGCCACCCGTGAAAAACTGGATAACCTGGTTTTCATCATCAACTGTAACCTGCAGCGTCTGGATGGACCGGTCACCGGTAACGGTAAGATCATCAACGAGCTGGAAGGCATTTTTGCCGGTGCTGGCTGGGAAGTGATCAAGGTTATCTGGGGCGGTCGTTGGGATGAACTGCTGCGTAATGACACCAGCGGTAAACTGATCCAGCTGATGAACGAAACCGTTGACGGCGACTACCAGACGTTTAAGTCACGTGATGGTGCCTATGTGCGTGAGCACTTCTTCGGCAAATATCCGGAAACCGCAGCCCTGGTGAAAGACTGGTCAGATGATGAAATCTGGGCACTGAACCGTGGTGGTCACGATCCGAAGAAGATCTATGCGGCACTGAAAAAAGCGCAGGACACCAAAGGCAAGCCTGTTCTGATCCTGGCCCATACCATTAAAGGTTATGGTATGGGCGACACCGCCGAAGGTAAGAACATCGCGCACCAGGTGAAGAAGATGAACATGGATGGCGTTCGCTACATCCGCGATCGCTTCAACGTGCCGGTCGAAGACGACAAGATCGAATCTCTGCCTTACATCACCTTCGATAAAGGCTCTGAAGAGTACAACTACCTGCACGGCCAGCGTGAGAAGTTAGGCGGTTACCTGCCATCACGTCAGCCGAAGTTCACTGAAAAGCTGGAAATGCCAGCGCTGGAAGAGTTCAGTGCGCTGCTTGAAGAGCAGAACAAAGAGATCTCTACCACCATCGCGTTCGTGCGTGCACTGAATGTGATGCTGAAGAACAAATCGATCAAAGATCGCCTGGTGCCTATCCTTGCGGATGAAGCCCGTACCTTTGGTATGGAAGGCCTGTTCCGTCAGATTGGTATCTACAGCCCGAACGGTCAGCAGTACACACCGCAGGACCGTGAGCAGGTGGCTTACTATAAAGAAGATGAGAAAGGTCAGATTCTGCAGGAAGGGATTAACGAGCTGGGCGCAGGATCATCCTGGCTGGCGGCGGCAACCTCTTACAGCACCAACAACCTGCCGATGATTCCGTTCTACATCTATTATTCGATGTTCGGATTCCAGCGTATTGGCGATCTGATGTGGCTGGCGGGCGACCAACAGGCGCGTGGCTTCCTGGTCGGCGGTACATCAGGCCGTACCACCCTGAACGGCGAAGGTTTGCAGCATGAAGATGGCCACAGCCATATTCAGTCACTGACGATCCCTAACTGTATCTCCTACGATCCGTCGTATGCCTACGAAGTGGCAGTCATCATGCATGACGGTCTGGTTCGTATGTACGGCGAAGCGCAGGAAAATATTTATTACTACATCACCACGCTGAACGAAAACTACCACATGCCAGCGATGCCGAAAGGTGCCGAGGAAGGTATCCGTAAAGGTATCTACAAGCTGGAAACCGTTGAGGGTAGCAAAGGTAAAGTTCAGCTCTTGGGTTCAGGCTCTATCCTGCGTCACGTGCGTGAAGCTGCCCAGATTCTGGCGACCGATTACGGCATTGGTTCAGACGTTTACAGCGTCACCTCGTTCACCGAGCTGGCCCGCGATGGTCAGGACTGTGAGCGCTGGAACATGCTGCATCCAACGGAAGCCCCACGCGTGCCTTACATCGCTCAGGTGATGAACGAAGCGCCAGCCGTGGCCTCCACCGACTACATGAAGCTGTTCGCTGAGCAGGTTCGCAGCTATGTGCCTTCAAGCGATTACCGCGTGCTGGGTACGGATGGCTTTGGCCGCTCTGACAGTCGTGAAAATCTGCGTCACCACTTTGAAGTGGATGCATCTTACGTTGTGGTTGCCGCGCTGGGTGAACTGGCTAAACGTGGCGAAATCGATAAGAAAGTCGTGGCGGATGCGATCGTGAAGTTCAAGATCGATGCCGATAAAGTTAACCCGCGTCTGGCTTAAGAGGTAACAGAGTAATGGCTATTGAAATCAAGGTACCAGATATCGGGTCAGACGAAGTTGAAGTCACCGAAATTCTGGTCAAGGTTGGCGACAAGGTGGAAGCCGAGCAGCCGCTGATCACCGTGGAAGGCGATAAAGCCTCTATGGAAGTTCCCTCGCCGCAGGCTGGCGTGGTGAAAGAGATCAAAATCGCAACCGGTGACAAAGTGGAAACCGGTTCGCTGATCATGATGTTTGACGCAGAAGCCGCTGCAGAAGCAGCCCCTGCCGCCGCCGAAGAGAAGAAAGCGGACGCGGCGCCTGCGCCAGCCGCTGCTGCGGCCAGTGCCAGCAAAGAAGTTGCTGTGCCGGATATCGGCGGTGACGAAGTTGAAGTCACTGAGATTCTGGTTAAGGTTGGCGATAAAGTCGAAGCCGAGCAGTCACTTATTGTCGTCGAAGGTGACAAAGCGTCAATGGAAGTTCCGGCTCCGTTCGCGGGTGTGGTCAAAGAGATCACCATTGCGACCGGCGACAAAGTCAGCACCGGTTCAGCCATCATGGTCTTTGAAGCAGAAGGTGCAGCACCGGCCTCTGATGCGAAGCCAGAAGTGAAAGAAGAAGCGGCATCGGCACCTGCCGCGGCTGCGGGCGCAAAAGACGTTAACGTTCCGGATATCGGGGGAGACGAAGTTGAAGTCACCGAGATCCTCGTTAAGGTTGGCGACAAGGTGGAAGCCGAGCAGTCACTGATCGTTGTTGAAGGCGACAAAGCCTCTATGGAAGTGCCGGCACCGTTTGCGGGTCTCGTCAAAGAGCTGAAAGTCGCGACGGGCGATAAAGTCAGCACCGGCTCACTGATTATGGTCTTCGAAGTTGAAGGTGCTGCTCCGGCTGCCCCTGCGGCTGCGAAACAGGAAGCCGCACCGGCGCCTGCTGCCAAATCTGAAGCGAAAGCCGCAGCAGCACCTGCCGCCGCTAAAACAGAGAGCAAAGGTGAGTTTGCAGAGAACGACGCTTACGTTCACGCTACCCCGGTCATTCGTCGTCTGGCGCGTGAATTTGGCGTTAACCTGGCCAAAGTTAAAGGCACAGGTCGTAAAGGCCGTATTCTGAAAGAAGACGTTCAGGCTTACGTTAAAGATGCCGTGAAACGCGCAGAAGCCGCGCCAGCCGCCGCCAGCGGTGGCGGCCTGCCGGGCATGCTGCCATGGCCAAAAGTTGACTTCAGTAAGTTTGGTGAAGTTGAAGAAGTGGAGCTGGGCCGTATCCAGAAAATCTCGGGTGCGAACCTGAGCCGTAACTGGGTCATGATCCCACACGTTACGCACTTCGACAAAACCGATATTACCGAGCTTGAAGCTTTCCGTAAGCAACAGAACGCCGAAGCGGAGAAGCGTAAGCTGGACGTGAAATACACGCCAGTGGTCTTCATCATGAAAGCGGTGGCGGCGGCGCTTGAGCAGATGCCACGCTTTAACAGCTCACTGTCTGAAGATGCGCAGAAGCTGACGTTGAAAAAGTACATCAACATCGGTGTGGCGGTGGATACGCCAAACGGCCTGGTGGTTCCGGTCTTTAAAGACGTGAACAAGAAGGGCATCACAGAACTGTCTCGTGAACTGATGGCGATCTCTAAAAAGGCGCGCGATGGCAAACTAACCGCAGGCGACATGCAGGGCGGCTGTTTCACCATCTCCAGCCTTGGCGGCCTGGGCACCACCCACTTTGCGCCGATTGTTAACGCGCCAGAAGTGGCCATCCTGGGTGTGTCAAAGTCAGCGATGGAGCCAGTGTGGAACGGTAAAGAGTTTGCACCACGTCTGATGATGCCAATCTCTCTGTCCTTCGATCACCGCGTTATCGACGGTGCAGACGGCGCACGTTTCATTACCATTATTGGCAATATGCTGTCAGACATTCGTCGTCTGGTTATGTAAAAAGCGCAAAAGGCCGGCAAATGCCGGCCTTTTTGTAACATTCAGGGCACCGCGGTTGGCAGTTTATTAACAATTCTGTAAACTCTTGCGGTGAACATGTCCCGGTGGAATAAGGACATCATGAGCCTATTCCATTAGGCATAATTGGCGCAGTCAGCTTGCGTACCTGCCACGCAAACCCGTCAACGGTGGGGTGGTAGCAACATACGCAATATGGCCAGTTAACTAGCCTAATGGGATAGGCTCAGCGTCTGACCCGCCGGAAATCCAATAAGAGGTCATGATGAGTACAGAGATTAAAACTCAGGTCGTGGTACTTGGGGCAGGTCCTGCAGGTTACTCTGCAGCTTTTCGTTGCGCTGACTTAGGTCTGGAAACCGTACTGGTTGAGCGCTACAGCACCCTCGGCGGTGTCTGTCTTAACGTAGGCTGTATCCCGTCTAAAGCGCTACTGCACGTTGCCAAAGTGATTGAAGAAGCGAAAGCGCTGGAAGAACACGGCATTGTGTTTGGTCAGCCGCAAACGGATATCAACAAAATCCGCAGCTGGAAAGAGAAGGTGATTAACCAGCTGACTGGCGGTCTGTCAGGCATGGCAAAAGGTCGTAAAGTCAAGGTTGTTAACGGCCTGGGCAAATTTACCGGTGCGAATACGCTGGTGGTTGAAGGTGAAGGTGGTGCAACCACCATTAACTTCGACAACGCCATTATCGCTGCGGGCTCACGCCCAATCGAGCTGCCGTTCATTCCTCATGAAGATCCTCGCGTGTGGGATTCAACCGATGCGCTGGAACTGAAAGAAGTGCCTAAACGTCTGCTGGTCATGGGCGGCGGTATTATCGGTCTGGAAATGGCGACGGTTTACCATGCGCTGGGTTCAGAGATCGACGTGGTTGAAATGTTCGACCAGGTTATCCCGGCTGCCGATAAAGACGTGGTGAAAGTCTTCACCAAACGTATCAGCAAGAAATTCAACCTGATGCTGGAAACTAAGGTGACCGCCGTTGAAGCAAAAGACGACGGTATCTATGTTTCAATGGAAGGTAAAAAAGCGCCAGGCGAAGCCCAGCGTTATGATGCGGTTCTGGTGGCAATTGGTCGCGTGCCAAACGGTAAGGGCATGGATGCAGATAAAGCCGGCGTTGAGGTTGACGACCGTGGCTTTATCCGCGTTGACAAACAAATGCGCACCAACGTGCCGCACATCTACGCTATCGGCGATATCGTCGGGCAGCCGATGCTGGCGCATAAAGGCGTGCATGAAGGCCACGTTGCGGCAGAAGTCATTTCAGGTCTGAAGCACTACTTCGATCCGAAAGTGATTCCGTCCATTGCCTATACTGAACCAGAAGTTGCCTGGGTAGGTCTGACCGAGAAAGAAGCGAAAGAGAAAGGCATCAGCTACGAAACTGCCACATTCCCGTGGGCTGCATCCGGCCGTGCTATTGCTTCTGACTGCGCAGACGGTATCACCAAACTGATTTTCGACAAAGAAACCCATCGCGTTATCGGTGGCGCCATCGTTGGTACTAACGGCGGTGAGCTGCTGGGCGAAATTGGTCTGGCCATTGAAATGGGCTGTGATGCAGAAGACATCGCATTGACCATCCATGCGCACCCGACCCTGCATGAGTCAGTAGGCCTGGCCGCTGAAATCTTTGAAGGCAGCATCACCGATCTGCCTAACGCGAAAGCGAAAAAGAAATAAGTTTCAGAACTGAAATAGCGGCCCCTTATGGGGCCGTTTTTTTATGGCTTAGATTCAATCGGATAATGAAAGGAATAAAAGAAAGGGCGCCTGTGCTAACACGTTTACACGGGCAAAAATGGCGTAGTCAATCCCGCCATTAACGCATTTTTTACTGTCTGGTTTCGTTATTCAAGACAGCCGAAAGTTCAGTACTCATTATTCTGAGGCGAAGTTCACATAATGAACGTCAATTTGATAAACGTAATCCTAAGAGCATTGACCCGCTGATAACAAGCGAACCGGATTTCGACTTGATGGTGGCACCTCTCTTGATTTTTATCGTGAGAGGGGTTAGGGCTTGCAGTGTTGAGGTATCAGGGTTTCCCCGCTCGCACGCGTTAAAATTATTGTGAGCGGTTCCTGCCTCTTTCCACCTCAGATTCTCACGTCAGGCAGAATGATTCAGGTACCCAACCGCAGTCTGCGCATGTATTATTTCAGAGTCTCTTTACATTTTATTGGATTATTTAGTGAACCATTAATAAGATCGTCAGAGGTTAATACGTCCTGATTAAAAAGGTTTTATATTTACTTTTTGGCGCCTTTTTAATTTTTTTAACGCGAGATCGCGTTGTTATTCAATTTTTATGATTGCCTGCTTCGTTATTATTAAGGCGTAGCCAGTCAATAAAGTGCCGCAACGGCGCAGAGACATAACGCCTGCCAGGATAATACAGCCAGAAGCCATCTGCATGTTGGGTAAAGCCACTGAGCAGTTCAACGAGTGCGCCGCGCTGCAGATGGGCGCTAACCACGGCTTCCTGTAAGAAGGCGATCCCTGCCCCTGAAAGGGCGGCCTGCAAAATCCGCTCGTTGTTATCCAGCACCAGCGGGCCACTGACCGCGATCTCCTGCCTTTGCCCCGCGTGCCAGAATTCCCAGCGATAGCGTCGGCCACTGGGGAAGCGGCGTTCGATGCAGGGAAATGCAAGCAGTTCATCCGGCGTTTGTGGTGCGCCATGACGTTCGATTAAGGCCGGGCTTGCGACAACCAGAGTGCGCATTGCCGGGCCAAAGGGCAGGGCAATCATATCCTGTGCCAGCACATCGCCATAGCGAATGCCTGCATCAAAACCCGCTTCCAGAATATCGACCAGCGCATCATTACTGTCAATTTCCAGCGTGATTTCCGGATAGCGCTGGATAAACGGCAGAATCAAGCTTTCAAAGAACAGTGTTTCAGCAGAACGCGGCATATTGAGTTTCAGCTTGCCGTGTGGACGCGCCCGCCAGTCATTAAGTTCATCCACGGCCTGAGAGAGTTCGACCAGCGCGGGTTGAATACGCTGGAGAAAATGCGCGCCCGCTTCGGTCAGGGAAACGTTGCGAGTGGTGCGGTTAAGCAGCCTCACGCCGAGCCGCTGCTCGAAATGGCGCATAGCATGGCTGAGTGCCGAGGGCGTGACGTTACGCGCCTGCGCGGCTTTGCGAAAGCTACGATGGTGCGCAATCGCACAAAACATTTCCAGTTCCTGAAGCGTTGCCCGGGATAACGTCATTGATGAGTTTTTCTCACTGAATTAGAAAATTAAGCACAATTGTTGTTGAGATTGATGAGGATTATAACAATAACACCGCAATAATGAGGAAGATGTCATGCAACAACGTCAATTAGGTAATCAGGGTTTACAGGTATCGGCACTCGGGCTGGGCTGCATGGGCATGACCTTCGCCTATGGCAACACGGATGAGTCGCAGGCATTGAATACGCTCTCCCGCGCATTTGAACTGGGCATTAATTTTCTGGATACCGCTGAGATCTACGGGCCCTTCACAAACGAAGCGCTGATTGCAAAAGCCCTTAAAGGCCGCCGTGATAGCGTGACCGTTGCGACGAAATTTGGTTTCAGCATTAGCGGTGCCGGTCAGGGCTGGGAGAACATGACCGGTGTGAACAGTCAGCCACAGCATATTCGCGAGGCAGTAGAAGGATCTTTGACGCGTCTCGGCACCGATCATATTGACCTGCTTTATCAACATCGTTTCGATCCCGCGGTGCCGATCGAAGACGTGGTGGGCACGATGGCAGATTTAATTAATGAGGGAAAAGTGCGCTACCTCGGCCTGTCGGAAGTGTCTGCCGCCACGCTGCGCCGTGCCTGTGCCGTACATCCGATTTCGGCCTTACAAAGCGAGTACTCACTGTGGACTCGCGATCCCGAGCAGGGCATTCTTGCTACCTGCCGCGAACTTAACGTCGGTTTTGTGCCTTACAGCCCTCTGGGCCGCGGTTTTCTGACCGGTAAGCTGGCAGCGGTGACCGACCTTGATCCGCATGATTTCCGCCGTGGCTTGCCGCGTTTCCAGCAGCAGTCACAGCAACATAACCAAAAGTTAGTGGATCAACTGATGGAGATGGCGCGGGGTTATGGTATTTCTGCGGCTCAACTGGCACTGGCGTGGGTTTTAGCGAAGGGTGAGGATATCGTGCCTATTCCGGGAGCAAGCAAAGTCCACCATCTGGAAGAAAACTGTGCCGCCGTGTCAGTTGCGCTGAAAAAGGTCGACATCGACATGCTGGATACTGTGTTTGCCCCGGAAAACATTCGCGGTGAGCGCTACGCCAATGCAGAATACGGTATGATCGACCGCTAAACGTAATCGGGTATGACTGTGTTAGCAGGCGGGGCTTTACGCCCTGCTTTTTTTCCGTTTACACCGGATTAGTTAGCGCATTCTGCTACAGAAAACCCTAATGTTGCTTTTTTGTAAACAGATTAACAAGGCGGTTAAATCCTGCTATGCTGCCCCACGCGGAACCGGGCACCTTACCCTACTCATGGAATGCGTTGTCATCAGGGTGCACCGGAAACCCATACAATGAGAGCGAGGAGAACGTCGTGCTAGAAGAATACCGTAAGCACGTTGCCGAGCGTGCTGCCCAAGGGATCGTACCTAAGCCATTAGATGCTTCCCAAATGGCCGCGCTGGTTGAACTGCTAAAAAATCCACCTGCGGGTGAAGAAGAATTTTTGACCGATTTGTTGGTCAACCGCGTACCACCCGGCGTCGATGAAGCGGCGTATGTTAAAGCAGGTTTCCTGGCTGCTGTCGCCAAAGGCGAAACAACCTCTCCTCTGGTATCTCCTGAAAAAGCTGTTGAACTGCTCGGTACCATGCAGGGCGGCTACAACATCCATCCTCTGATTGAAGCATTAGATGATGCGAAACTCGCACCGATTGCGGCAAAAGCGCTTTCCCACACGTTGCTGATGTTTGACAGCTTTTACGACGTTGAAGAAAAAGCCAAAGCAGGCAATCCACACGCGAAGCAGGTGATGCAGTCGTGGGCGGATGCCGAATGGTATCTGTCACGTCCTGAGCTGGCTGAAAAAATTACCGTTACGGTTTTCAAAGTCACGGGTGAAACCAACACCGATGACCTGTCTCCGGCACCGGATGCCTGGTCACGTCCTGATATCCCACTGCATGCCCTGGCGATGCTGAAAAATGCCCGTGAAGGCATTGAGCCGGATGAGTCAGGCAACATCGGTCCGATCAAACAGATCGAAGCACTGCAGGCTAAAGGTTTCCCGCTGGCCTATGTGGGCGACGTTGTGGGCACAGGTTCATCCCGTAAATCGGCCACCAACTCGGTGCTGTGGTTTATGGGCGATGACATCCCTAACGTGCCGAATAAAAAAGGCGGTGGTGTTGTTCTGGGCGGCAAGATTGCGCCTATCTTCTTCAACACCATGGAAGATGCCGGCGCGCTGCCGATCGAAGTGGATGTGAACGACCTGAATATGGGTGATGTCATTGATATCTATCCTTTTAAAGGCGAAGTGCGCAATCACGAAACCGGCGATCTGCTGGCCAGTTTTGAACTGAAAACCGACGTGCTGATTGATGAAGTGCGTGCCGGTGGCCGTATTCCACTGATCATCGGTCGTGGCCTGACCAGCAAAGCGCGTGAATCCCTGGGGCTGCCTGTCAGCACCGTGTTCCGTATCGCGAAAGACGTGGCGGAAAGCTCACGTGGCTACTCACTGGCGCAGAAAATGGTTGGCCGCGCCTGTGGCGTTGACGGCGTCCGTCCGGGTGCCTATTGCGAACCGAAAATGACCTCGGTGGGCTCGCAGGATACCACCGGTCCTATGACCCGCGACGAGCTGAAAGACCTGGCATGTCTGGGCTTCTCTGCCGATCTGGTGATGCAGTCATTCTGTCACACGGCGGCTTATCCTAAGCCAGTCGATGTGAACACGCACCACACGCTGCCAGACTTCATCATGAACCGTGGCGGCGTTTCCTTGCGTCCTGGGGATGGGGTAATTCACTCCTGGCTGAACCGTATGCTGCTGCCGGATACCGTCGGCACCGGTGGCGATTCCCACACCCGCTTCCCAATCGGTATTTCCTTCCCGGCAGGTTCGGGTCTGGTTGCCTTTGCGGCAGCGACCGGCGTTATGCCACTGGATATGCCGGAATCGGTACTGGTACGTTTTAAAGGTAAAATGCAGCCCGGCATTACGCTGCGCGATCTGGTTCACGCCATTCCGCTGTATGCGATTAAGCAGGGCCTGTTAACCGTTGAGAAGAAAGGCAAGAAGAACATCTTCTCCGGTCGCATCCTTGAAATTGAAGGTCTGCCCGATCTGAAAGTGGAGCAGGCGTTCGAACTGACCGATGCGTCTGCTGAGCGTTCTGCTGCAGGCTGTACCATCAAGCTGGATCAGGCGCCGATCAAAGAGTATCTGACATCTAACATTGTCCTGCTGAAATGGATGATCTCAGAAGGCTACGGCGATCGTCGTACGCTTGAGCGCCGTATCGAAGGCATGGAGAAATGGCTGGCGGATCCACAGCTGCTCGAAGCCGACGCCGATGCAGAATATGCTGCGGTGATTGACATCGATCTGGCGGAGATCAAAGAGCCGATTCTGTGCGCGCCAAACGATCCCGACGATGCGCGTCTGCTGTCAGATGTGCAGGGCGAGAAGATTGATGAAGTCTTTATCGGTTCGTGCATGACCAACATCGGTCACTTCCGCGCGGCAGGTAAGTTGCTGGACAGCCACAAAGGCCAGCTGCCAACCCGTTTGTGGGTCGCACCACCGACCAAAATGGATGCGGCTCAGCTGACGGAAGAAGGCTACTACAGCGTGTTCGGTAAGAGCGGTGCGCGTATTGAGATCCCGGGTTGTTCACTGTGCATGGGTAACCAGGCACGTGTCGCCGATGGCGCAACGGTCGTTTCGACCTCAACCCGTAACTTCCCGAACCGTTTGGGTACAGGGGCTAACGTCTACCTGGCTTCTGCGGAGCTGGCGGCGGTCTCATCACTGTTAGGTAAGCTGCCAACGCCAGATGAGTATCAGCAGTTTATGGCGCAGGTGGATAAAACGGCTAGCGATACCTATCGCTATCTCAACTTTGACCAGTTGAGCCAGTACACTGAAAAAGCGGATGGCGTGATTTTCCAGACCGCCGTCTGATTGCTGATCGTTGGTCCATTTAAGAGGGACGCTCTGGCGTTCCTCTTTTTTTATGCCTGAAAAGTGTCCTGAAGGAAGCCGGATGTGTGCGCTAAGCAGGTGCATGGTAATGAAAATAGCGGTATAACAGCGCGAGTGACTGATAGAGAGATAAGATCATGGAGTATGAATTTCTACGTGACATCACGGGCAAAGTGAAAGTTCGTATGTCGATGGGACATGAAGCACTGGGCCACTGGTTTAATGAAGAGGTCGAGCACGATGCCAGCGTGCTGGATGAGGTAGAAGCGGAAGCCCATAAATTAAAAGGAAGTGAACGTCAGTGGCAACGTATCGGGCGGGAATACACGCTGTGGATGGATGACGAAGAGGTGATTGTCCGCGCGAATACGCTGAATTTTGAAGGCGATGAAATGGAAGAGGGCATGAATTATTACGATGAAGAAAGCTTGTGCTTCTGCGGTATGGAAGATTTTCTGGCGGTTATTGCTGCCTGGCGGCGCTTCATGCAAAACAGATAATACCGGTGAGTATTGCAGGCCCTGTGGTTCCCCTCCGTATTGATTGATTATGCTCAACTAACCGCGCGCTATTCTGCGATTCATGCCGCAATTTTCCTCTTAATGATTTAATATCATCATGGTGATTATAATTAATCATAATGGTGATAATATGGATATTAAAGCAACAGTTGAAAAAATCCCGGGCGGTATGATGGTTGTCCCGCTGGTTTTAGGGGCCATCGTGAATACGCTCGCGCCCGAAGCCTTACAGGTGGGCGGCTTTACCACCGCGCTTTTTAAAGAAGGTGCACCTGCTCTGATTGGGGCATTTTTGTTTTGTATGGGCGCAGGGATATATATCAAAGCGGCACCCAAAGCCTTGTTGATAGGCGGTGGCGTCACGGCAAGCAAGTTTCTTATTGCTGTGGCCGTGGGCTTTGCTGTGGATACCTTTTTTGGCGCGGAGGGGCTGTGGGGACTGACGTCGGTCGCCGTCATTTCGGCCATGAGCAATACGAATGGCGGCCTTTATGCTGCGCTCGCGGGGGAGTTTGGCCAGGACAATGAAGTCGGCGCGACCCCCGTGATCTCCCTTAACGATGGTCCGGTACTCACCATGATTGCCCTGGGCGCGGCAGGGATGGCAAATATTCCTGTCATGTCGGTGGTGGTGGTGATCGTCCCCATGCTGCTGGGCATGTTGCTCGGTAATCTCGATCCAAAAATGCGCGATTTTTTGTCTCAGGGCGGCCCGATACTGATTCCCTTCTTTGCCTTTGCGTTGGGCGCCAGCATTGATTTTGCCATGCTGCTCAAAGGCGGGCTGGCTGGCATTGTTCTGGGGGGCTTAACCACGCTCGTCGGCGGCTTCTTTAATATAAAAGTCGATCGCTTGTTAGGTGGCAGCGGAATTGCCGGCGCGGCGGCATCCAGCACGGCGGGCAATGCTGTCGCCACGCCTGTTGCTATTGCTCACGCCGATCCCGCCCTGGCGGACGTCGTTGCGTCGGCCACGCCGCTGGTCGCGACGTCCGTCATTGTTACCGCAATTTTAACGCCCATGCTGACCTCATGGGTGGCAAAGAGTAATCAGCAGCGATCGCTGTCATCCACGGAGAAGTTATGATGAAAATGCTTGTCATCGCCGACGATTTTACGGGCGCAAACGATACCGGTGTCCAGTTGGCCAAAAAGGGCGCACGCACCGAAGTGATGCTGACGCCACAGCAGAAACCCTCGCGGCGGACTGACGTACTCGTCATCAACACGGATAGCCGGGCGCTTAGCGCAGAGCAGGCGAGCATTGCCGTTACTCAGGCGCTTTCTGCCTGGCTGGGCACGACGCAAAATAACGTACTGATTTATAAAAAAATCGACTCGACCTTGCGGGGGAACCCCGGGGCAGAGATTGCCGCGGCTATGGCGGCAAGTGGTGCCACGCTGGCGATCGTTGCCGCGGCCATACCTTCGGCAGGCCGCATCACGCGCCAGGGTGAGTGCCTGGTGCACCAGCGTCCGTTACTGGAGACAGAGTTTGCCAGCGATCCTCGCACCCCGATTATTTCGTCGCGGATCAGTACGCTTATCGGCTTACAGACTCATCTGCCGGTGAGTGAAATGTCGCTGGACGTGGTAAGAGGCGGTGAGCTACGTGCCCGGCTTGAAAGTCTGGCCCGGCAGGGAGTGGGCATCGTGGTCATGGATGCCGAAAATGATAACGATCTGACGCTAATTGCCCAGGCCGCCCTGGCCATGACCCATCCCCCTTTATTGGTCGGTGCGGCGGGGCTGGCGAATGCACTTCCGGCTGAAAGTTACATGACTATGCATCAAACTCTGCCGGTACTGGTGGTGGCAGGCTCAATGAGTGAAATGACCCGACGTCAGGTTGAGCAGGCGCAGCGCTCAGGACGCGTTGACGTTGTCAGAATTGCGGTACAAACCCTTCTGGGGCCTAAAGATGAGTGCGAGCATATCGTGGCCCAGGCGTGCGAGATTCTGATGCAGAACAGGCACTGTGTTCTTCAGACCAGCAGCAGCGTTGACGATCGTAATCAGATTGATGCTCTGACCGCGCACTACGAACTGAGTCGTGAAGCCTTAGGTGAAAAGCTGAGTCAGCGGCTGGGAGAGATCACGTTGGCGATTCTCGATCGTGCTCGTACCGGCGGCCTGTTTCTCACCGGTGGGGACATCGCTATTGCGGTGGCTAACGCATTGGGCGCTGAAGGTTATCGTATTCAGAGCGAAGTCGCTCCCTGTATCCCCTGCGGTACCTTCGTGAACAGTGAAATTGATGACCTGCCGGTTATTACCAAGGCGGGGGGATTTGGCACAGACAGTACGCTATGCGAAGCCCTGCACTACATAGAAGAGTTGTATCTCCAACCCTAAGCCCGGGCCTGTACATCGGCGACGTTGCAGTCGATGTGCAGGTTAAAATCGATTTCAGAGAGCACAAGGTAGGGCTGATTTGTATTAAGAGCACGGGGCACAGGGCAATATTTAACGCCGCGCGCGATGTTCTGTTTTATTAAAATATAACCTTTCACCAAAAAGATGAGGAGATGACAGGCGGTTTTGACATGAGTGATAACATTTAATTGGTTAATAATGCGATGGCGCTAAGTCAAATTAACGTTGCACTTTATTCCTTCAACGCAATGTTGTAAGCATTTTCATTCTCATCTCTTTTAAAAGTCTTTGATTTTAATCTCTTTTATTTCGGTGGGTTAATTCACGCTCCGCTGAAGCTGCATAGTGATAGATAAGCATCTCTGCGATTTTTTGAAGTGGCTTAAAATTAAAAAGGTAACGCAGTGGAAATTTCAGCAACTGCGTTAATAATCAACTGGACATTAATGCGTTTATATTGGCGTCACTCATTTTTGGGTGCGTTAACAGGCTTTTCATTAAATTTACATGCCTGATTATTAATGTTTTTGCCATTAGTCTCAGTTAATTAATGGAATTTATTTATTTTTTTCCACTCGCGGAGAAATTATGCTCAGCAACACATCTATCAGAACACGACTCTATATTGCATTTGGCGCGATTACGCTGGTCATGATTGTCGTTTGTGGCCTGTTTTATGCCGGGTTTGGCCGGGTAACACAAGCCAGCCAGCTTAATATTCATACTTATCAGGTTGTTGAAGGATTAAACAAGGCCACCGAAAACCTGCTTAATATGGAGACGGGGGTGCGTGGTTTTGCGCTCAACGGCAAACCGCAGATGCTGGTCCCGTTTAATGAAGGAAAACAGGCATTCAGTCGATATATAGAGAGTACGCATCAGCTGACCCAGGATAATCCGGAACAGCAGAAACGTTTAGTTGATTTGGAAAACAGACAAAAGGCCTGGCTGGAAACCTATGCCCAAAAGGTGATCGATGCGCGCGAACGCCTGAATCAGGGCTCGCTGGATCAGCAGCGCTTTTTTGAGCTCTTTGCCTCGGGTGAAGGGAAAGTTCAAATGGATGCGATGCGCTCTGTCATTGAGTCAATGATTGCCACTGAAAAATCGTTGCTGCAGGCCCGTGCAGACGAGTTAATCACTGAGCGTACAAAGACCAGAATGACGTTAACAGGCGGGCTGGTGCTTTCGACAGCCATCTCATTGGTGCTGGGACTGCTTATTTCCCGTAGCATTTCCCGTCCTCTGACGCTGGCGGTGAATACGGCTGATACCATCGCCCGGGGCGACCTGACCTCCGTGATTACCGTGGATCGAAAGGATGAGACCGGCAAGCTGCTTGCGGCGCTGGCCAATATGCAAAATCATCTGCGGACACTGGTTTCTCAGATCAAAGACTCCGCTGCGTCGGTTGAACTGGCAGCCAGCGAAATCGCACAGGGAAATACAGAGCTCTCTTCCCGCACGGAGGAGCAGGCTGCCGCGTTGCAGCAGACGGCAGCCAGTATGGAGCAGATTACCGCTACCGTGCGCAACAACACTTCCGTCGCAGAATCCACCGCCTCTTCGGCTCGCGAGACGGAATCGCTGACCCGCGCCAGTGAAAAAGCCGTCAATGAAATGAGTCAGACCATGCACAGCATTTCGGTGAGTGCGGCCAAGGTCAAAGAGATTACGGCGGTCATTCAGAGCATCGCGTTTCAGACGAACATTCTGGCGCTGAATGCCGCCGTTGAAGCAGCAAGAGCAGGTGAACATGGTCGCGGTTTTGCCGTGGTGGCGAGCGAAGTCCGGACTCTGGCTCAACGCAGCGCCTCGTCGTCACGAGAAATCGGCACCCTGATTGAAGAAGCCGTCAGTGGCGTCGAGAAAGGCGTAAAAGCGGCAGATAATACGGCACACAGTATTCTTAAAGCCGCGAGCGAGGTCGCCTCGCTGGCACAATATATGGATGGGCTGGCTCTGGCATCGGTAGAACAAATGCAGGGCGTTTCGCAGGTCAGCGTGGCTGTGACCCAAATGGACAGCGTAACGCAGAGCAACGCGGCGTTGGTCGAACAGTCCGCTTCTGCATCCCAGTCGTTAACGGAACAGGCAAGGAGCCTGAGAGTATTAACGGCCGCGTTTCAGATCTGATGCCCATCGGCCAGCCAGGGTAAATCATGCCTGGCTGGCTGTGCCGGATGGCTTAACGGGTCAGAAAGTTTTCCAGTTCGTGACTTTTATTGCCCGCTTTATCAAATTGCGCCGCGTAGTAATCGCAATTATGTTTCTTATGGCGTGAAAGCGCCGCCATTTTCCGGATTTCCTTTATCCCTTTTCCTTTCAGCCCACAGGCCAGCCGCTCAAGTGCACGGGCGTTTTCAAACTGATCGAACGCGCGGGGATAGATCAGTTGGGGAACGCCATTCTTGAGTAACTGCGCGGTGGTGCCAATACCGCCATGATGAATGGCAAATAAGCACGTTTCGACAAGGGCAATATTCAGTTGAGGTACGGTCATCACGTCATCGTTCACCGACAAGGCGGTTGCTGTTGGCGTAACAAGTACGCATTTTAACCCCTCAGCTTTTAAGTCCTGCAATATCTGGCTAACGGACTTTTTCTCAGCCAGTGCCCAACTGGTAAAAAATACCACCGTCCGGGAGTCAATAAAGGCGGTAATCTGTTCGTCATCCGTTGATGCACGGCTTTTATTAAGCATAAAACCAGCGTAAAACCCGTTATGCGCTTTTTTCTGATAGAACCAGGGTTCATATAACACGATCGAACGCTGTCCACCGCTCACCCAGTCAGCATAAATATTTCGACAGGCGGGCAGGTGATTGTCGCGGCGTAATTTGTCCAGCGTATCCTGAAGTGCGGGTGACACCAGTGCGCGTTGAAATAAGGCCAGTTTCCAGTTCAGATTCACTCGCAGGCCTTTTTCCAGCGCGTTAATCACGCGCCCGGGCTGCAATTTTAAATTTGAATTGGTCAGGCTGATTGCATATTTCTTAATCTGGTATTTGTCACTTACCGCTTTTGCAGCGAAGCACCATAAAGAATGAATGATAATGCAGTCATCATCCACAAGGGCGCTCATGGCATTGAACATGGCTTCCTGCTGTTCCGCCATATAGTGTGAGATACGTTTCAGAGAGTGCTTTTTTTCCCACAGCGAACGGTCCTGTACCGCGTTGACGTACGTTTCTTTATCGCCCACCGCAACAAAGGAAAGTCCGCGAGAAACGGCTTCTGACCTGAAGTAATCGTTAGCGAGCAAATAAACATCATGATTTTTTTCTTTCAGAAGCGATCCAATTTCAATACAGGGAAAGACATCGCCAGCTGAGCCGAGTGCGCCAATGATCACTTTCATTTCAGACACCAATCTGGTTAAAAATGGTGTTAAAGGCGGCAGCCGTACGCTCCCGGCTAACTTTTCCTTCCAGATCTAAAAAGTGTCCCGCATCTCTGATCTGATAAAAGCAGGTTTTGTCCGACTCGCCGCAAATCTCTTCAATGTTTTTCTGCGGCGTATGAATATCCAGATCGCCATTGATAAAGTGAAACTGACATGCCGAATTATCGATAATACTTTTGTAGTCATGATTGCGAATATTAGCGATTTGCTCAAGGTGGAAGCGCCCCTGGCGGTACTCAATTTCATCCAGCGTGGTGAGGTGTCTGAAATTGCAGAATTTCATTTTGTTCGGCAAATAGGCGCCGACTTCTTCGTTCATCAAATGCGCAAGATCGACAAATTTTTTCTCTTTTGAGTACAGATTTGCCTGTTTAACGTAGGTGCGCATTCGATCGTTAAATTCGAAAGAGTAAGACGCAATAATGGCGTGTTCCAGGCCATCTTCGCCGTTATTTAACAGCTTCAGCGTCGATGCGCCGCCCCACGAAGCAGAGGCAATAATGTTAGGCTTATAGATTGAAATAATTTCCCGAATGATCGCCACTTCATCATCCAGCGTAACGATATTACAGTCCTGCTCATTGTAGGGTTTCGATTTGCCGGAAAAAGGCAGATCGAACGTAATCACATCTGATTTATCCGCCAGAAACCGCTTCCAGTTCCGAAAGGAAGACGAGGTCGCCAGCGCGCCATTTATCAGGATGGTCCTGTTACGTGTGGGCACGCTGCATTTCACTAATTCCACATAAACGTTAAGTTTGTTTATGTTTATAACAGAGTATGCGTGACTCATATCACTCTCCTTACCAACGATTACCCGCGAAAAGTAAATTTTTTTAATGTATATCACAGGGTGATGTGATCATTAAGTTATTTTTATGTTTTATTGGTTTTTTTAATGGGATTCTTTTTATGCCTATGATAGTTAAGGTTTTTAATGAGGTTTTAGATGACTAATCTTAAATGGCTTACTTTTAATCAAAAATTAAGCTTATGTTTTCTTGCGATATAATGTGATCTTCCTCATGGAAAAAGCATTGGTTAGCGTGGCGTAAAGCGATGCAGTTTGTTATGTCACATCATTTTCATTACAGAAATTCATGTTAACTAAATTAATGATTTTGACGGATCTGGATTGGTTTTTTAGTGTTTAGTACTGAATATTTGAATTAATGCCTGTGTTGTAGCGGAAAAGAGACAAGAACGGCCGGAGGAGGGCAGCGATGACAGCGCTGAGCAGGAGAAAGTGAGACGCGGGGTTCTGCGCGTATTACAAGAAAAGTGCTCGCGGCCACCAGGCGATAAAGCCACCAGAAGAGGCAAATTAACCGGACGGCGGCCATCCTGGTTTGCAGCGCATAATAAGTCCTGTTCTGGTTGAAACGGGAAGAGGCATGGATAATGACGAAGGAGAAAATGGCCCCCAACGCAGGGGGCAGGGCAGCGGTAGGGTGACTAGTACGTTTTTAATCCCACTGACGGAATATTTCTGCCGTAGTAAATCTCACGCATTTCCTTCCACAGCAGGTCGGTAATACGTTTATGCTCCTGAGGCGTCAGATCTTCAGGGCGGGTATTGAAAAGATAGTGTTTTAAATCGAACTCTTTTAATAACATCTTGGTGTGAAAGATGTTTTCCTGGTAAACGTTAACATCCACCATGTCGTACATGCCCTTCATGTCTTCAGACATAAAGTTCTGAATAGAATTGATTTCATGGTCGATAAAATGTTTCACGCCGTTCACGTCACGCGTGAAGCCGCGCACGCGATAATCCACCGTGACGATGTCTGACTCCAACTGATGAATCAGATAATTAAGCGCCTTAAGAGGGGAGATCACGCCACAGGTCGATACTTCGATGTCGGCACGGAAGGTGCAAAGGCCGCCTTCTGGGTGGCTCTCTGGATAGGTATGTACACAGATATGACTCTTATCAAGGTGCGCAACGACGGAGTTGGGCAGCGGACCCGGATGTTCTGACGTATCAATATCTTTGGGATCGATGGGTTCCTCACTGACCAGAATGGTCACGCTGGCACCCTGTGGCTCATAATCCTGACGGGCAATATTCAGGACATTTGCGCCAATGATGGAACAGGTTTCGGTCAGAATTTCTGTCAGGCGATTGGCATTATATTGCTCATCGATATAAGCAATATACCCATCACGTTCAGCTTCAGTATTTGCATAGCAAATATCGTAGATACAAAAACTCAGGCTTTTGGTCAGGTTATTGAAGCCATGTAGTTTTAGCTTTTGCAATTTTATTCACCCCCTTATAAATGCCCAGTCAGCGCGGGTCTTCCAGTGCATTCAACAGATATTGTGGCAGGGCAAAGCTGCCAGTATGAATCGCCGGTGTATAGTAACGGCAGCGCAAGCCAGAGGCTTCTAAACGCGCCTGTAACAGGGCCGCGTCGGGCTGGCGCAAAGCAGGATTGTCGCTGGCCCAGGCAAACGTCATGATCCCGCCATAGTAGGTCGGGATAGCCGCCTGATAAAAGCTGACATCCTGGAAGTAGTGGCTGAGTTTACGATGGCTGTTCACTGCCTCGTCCTGCTGCAGGAAGCAGACGCCGTTTTGTGCAACGAAAATACCGTTCTCATTCAGGGCTTTTTTACAGCCTGCATAGAATTCAGAGGTAAACAGGCTTTCGCCCGGACCGATGGGATCGGTACAGTCTGAGATAATAACGTCAAACTTTTCAGTGGTGTGATTGACGAAATTCACGCCGTCATCGATAACCAGATTGAGACGCGGATCGTCGTAAGCGCCGGCACTGTGATTGGGCAAATACTGACGGCAAAAGGTGACCACGCCAGCATCAATCTCGACCATTGTGATTTTTTGGATATCAGCGTGGCGGGACACTTCGCGCAACATGGCACCGTCGCCGCCGCCGATGATCAGCACGCTTTTTGCCGAGCCGTGAGCCAGCAACGGCACGTGCGTCATCATCTCGTGATAGATAAACTCATCACGTTCGGTTGTTTGCACCACGCCATCCAGCGCCATGACGCGACCCATGGCCGCGTTTTCAAAGATGATTAAATCCTGGTGGGCCGTTTTATCCCGATAAAGCTGTTTATCGACGGTAAAATACTGGCCAAAGCCGGCATGAAGTGTTTCATACCACATCTCATTTTGGGCCATGATGAAGCTCTCCTTTCGTGACATCACCCCGAAAATCGGCGGGACATCATAGCTAACTATGATAGTCCTTGCACGGGCAAATGTCTGGTGGGAGAGCGGGCTGGCGCGCTACTTTACATAAGCAAGCAGGCTGAGAGAATCCCGGGCCAACGACTTACATTTTTGGTCATTAGCAATGGCGATGCCGCTTAAATCACGATAGCTGGCTTCGCCGAGGGCTTTCATGTTGTAGTTGTTGTAATTGCTTAAGTCCCAGCGGTTCTGCTGAGCAAAAAACACCAACGCCTTACGAATCTGCGCATCGGGCAAATCCTGGTAGCCACAATCATTTTTTAAATAAACGAATACGGCAGTGAGATCGGCAAGATCTTCTGCTTCGGATTCGCTCAGGGCAAAGCTGGTGGAGGAGAAGCCGAAGAGTCCCGCCAGCAGCAGGATCTTGATGCTTTTCTTCATAGTTATTCTCATCAGATAATTGTCTTAAGACGTTAGCACAGTTATGTAAAGATTTTCGATCAATTTACGCTTTTCGGGGCATTCTGTCCGGCTATGCTTGACCTTGCCATAAGGGCAGGGTTTAGGCTTCAGGTAATTTCGTTACAAGGATGCTGATTATGCAACGTCGCCACTTTTTGAAACTCAGCGCGGCACTGGGCGCGGCGGGTGCGCTGCCGCTCTGGAGCCGCTCGCTCATGGCCGCCACCCGACCGCCGCTTCTTATTCCCGCGTTGCTGGAGGCGGATGCGAATGGCCTGTACAGCCTGACGGCGATGGAGGGCACGACGCAGTGGCAGGGGAAAGCCGTACCCACCTGGGGCTACAATGGCAGCCTGCTGGGCCCGGCGATTCGCCTGAAGCGCGGTACGACAGCCACCATCAACATTCATAACCGGCTTAAAGAAGCGACTACGCTTCACTGGCACGGGCTGGACATTCCCGGTGAGGTAGACGGCGGCCCACAGGGCGTCATTGCACCGGGTGCGATGCGTCAGGTGACCTTTACCCCGGATCAGCCTGCGGCAACCTGCTGGTACCATCCGCATCTACACGGCAAAACCGGCCATCAGGTCGCTCAGGGCCTGGCGGGGTTAATTTTGCTGGAGGATCAGCCGTCAGGTACGCTCCGGCTGCCCAGACAGTGGGGCACCGACGATGTACCGCTTATCTTTCAGGATAAGCAGCTGAGTCAGTCTGGCGAGCATATCGATTATCAACTTGACGTGATGCGCGCGGCGGTGGGCTGGTTTGGCGACATGATGCTGACGAATGGCGTGCAGTATCCGCAGCACGCCGTGCCGCGTGGCTGGCTACGTCTGCGCCTGCTTAACGGCTGCAATGCCCGTTCGCTGCATATCGCGGCCAGCGACAAACGTCCCCTGTGTGTTATCGCCAGTGACGGTGGGCTGCTGTCGGAGCCGGTGAAAGTGGATTCACTTCCGCTGCTCCCTGGTGAGCGTTTTGAGATCATGGTCGATACCTCTGACGGCAACGCCTTTGATATCGTCACGCTGCCGGTCACGCAAATGGGCATGACGCTGGCACCTTTCGATCGCCCCCTGCCGCTGGTGAATATCTTGCCGCTGCGGATCATGGCCAGTGCAACTTTACCCGACCAGCTCGCCACGCTGCCAGCTGTGCCAAAAACAGAAGGCCTGACAACGCGCTGGCTGCAGCTCAGTATGGATCCCCAGTTGGATCAGCAAGGTATGCAGGCGTTAATGGCGCGTTACGGTGAGAAAGCCATGGGCAAAGGAGGGCAGCACGCTATGCCAATGGGCAACGACGCGAGCGAGATGAAACATGACAGCGGCGCAGAGACGATGGATCACCAAAATATGGACCATGGCGCAATGTCCACTGCCGCGTATGATTTCCATAACGGCAATAAAATTAACGGTCTGGCATTTGATATGACGCGTCCCGCCTTCAATGTGAAACAGGGCGCCGTGGAAAAATGGACCATTTCCGGCGAAGGCGACAGCATGCTGCATCCTTTTCATATTCACGGTACACAGTTCCGTATTCTTTCAGAAAACGGCAAACCGCCCGCCGCCCATCGTCAGGGATGGAAAGACATGGTGAATGTCGACGGCTGGCGCAGTGAAGTACTGGTGCGTTTCAATCACGCCGCCGCCGCCGATCATGCTTATATGGCCCACTGCCATTTGCTGGAGCATGAAGATACCGGGATGATGCTGGGCTTCACCGTGACCTGATCAGGCTTGTTCAAGGGCCAGTCGGATGTCTTCTACCAGATCTCCGGCATGTTCGATGCCGATCGATAAGCGTATCGTCGCGTCGGTAATACCGATGCGCTCACGGACTGCATCCGGCACGCCAGAATGCGTGGTTGTGCCGGGATGGCTGGCAAGTGACTCGGTGCCGCCCAGGCTAACGGCCTGCTTAAACAACGCAAGCGCATTGAGAAAGCGAAACGCGGCAGGTTGTCCGCCCACGATATCAAAAGAGAAGGTCGAGCCGGCGCCGCTGCACTGCTCGCGATACGTTTTGCCCGCGGGGCTTTCTGCATCCAGATAGGGCAACCAGTGCAACGCTGCTACCTTAGGATGCGGCTGCAGAAAGGCGGCAACGGCTTCGGCATTGCGAAAGGCTTTTTCCATGCGCAGCGACAGCGTTTCCAGTGAACGGCCAATCATCCAGCTTGAGTGCGGATCCAGTTGCGTACCGATAGCGCTGCGGAGGGCGCGAATTTGCGTCATCAGCGTTTTCTTACCCATCACCGCGCCAGCGATCAGGTCAGAGTGCCCGCCGACATATTTCGTCAGAGAATACAGCGATAAGTCCGCCCCCAGCGTCAGCGGCTGTTGAAAAATCGGGCCCAGCAAGGTGTTATCACAGGCGATGACCGGACGCGAACCCTGATGCCGATCGATCTCGTCGGCGATGCGCCCCATCAGCGCAATATTCACCAGGCTGTTGGTGGGATTCGCCGGGGTTTCCACCAGAATCATCGCGACGCGTCCCTGCGCCATCGCACGATGAGCCGCATCACGCACTTTTGCTTCATCGTGTCCGTCGCTGAAGCCGACCGCCTGAATGTCCAGATTGTGCAGTGTCTTACTCAGCAACGTTTCCGTGCCGCCATACAGCGGCTGCGAATGCAGAATGACTTCTCCCGGTCGTGCAAAGGTTAACAGCGTTGTCGAGATAGCCGCCATACCGGAAGCAAACAGGGCACAGCTTTCCGCCTGTTCGTAAATGGCCAGGCGATCTTCTACGATCTCGCTGTTGGGATGATTAAAGCGGGAATAAACCAGTCCGCCGCTTTTGCCTTCCGGAGGCTGACGACGGCCTGAAACATAGTCGAAAAAGTCGCGGCCTTCTTCTGCGCTGTCGAAAACAAAGGTAGAGGTAAGAAACACGGGCGGCTTCACGGCACCTTCCGACAGGCGAGGATCGTAGCCATAATTCAGCATCTGGGTTTCAGGATGCAGTTGACGATCGCCAACGTGCGTTTTCTTACTTGAGGGTGAAGTCATTGAGATCTCCCAATAAGGTCGTTAACTGCATAACGATATGTTGATAAAATCCTATCATGCAGCAATTAATGCTGTTAAATGCTGTGTTGTTCTAAGGTAATGCTGACTGTGCAACTGCCAGACGACAGGTGAAGATTTTTACTACACGTAAACGTTTGCTTTTTCCGCGCGGCGTCAGTACGCCTTTCTACTATGATAGACTGCGTGGCTTTGTGAGCTACCGGGCAAAAGGCAATGAAACATACTGTTGACGTAATGATCCCTGAACAGGCAATCGCCGCGCGCATCGCTGAACTGGGCAAAGAAATCACCGACCATTACCGCGACAGCGGCAGTGATATGGTGCTGGTGGGGCTACTTCGTGGCTCATTTATGTTTATGGCTGATTTATGCCGCGTCATTGACGTTCCGCACGAAGTGGATTTTATGACCGCATCCAGTTACGGCAGCGGTATGTCCACGACCCGGGATGTGAAAATCCTGAAAGACCTGGATGAAGATATTCGCGGCAAAGATGTTTTAATTGTCGAAGACATTATCGACTCCGGTAACACGCTTTCGAAAGTGCGTGAAATCCTGCGCTTGCGTGAGCCAAAATCCCTGGCGATTTGTACGCTGCTGGATAAGCCTGAACGTCGGGAAGTCAACGTCAACGTTGAATACGTCGGCTTTTCTATTCCCGATGAGTTTGTGGTGGGCTTTGGTATTGATTATGCACAACATTATCGCCACCTCCCTTACATCGGCAAAGTGGTGCCTCTCGAAGACTGAATGCCGTTGACCGCACATTCTTCCAAGGCCTGAGCCCGTCGTTTCGTGTAGGCTTGTCGCGCAACAGCGTTACTGGCGCTGAAAATCGCCCTTAACTAACAGATTAGCCATGCCGTGACGATAGCGTTGTTCAAGGTTCTCCCGGCTGCTTGCCGTCACATCAAGATTGCGCAGGCAGCCATCCTGGATACCGTAAACCCAGCCATGGAGCGACACTTTGCGTCCACGTTTCCAGGCGGATTGCAGAATCGTGGAATGCCCAAGATTATAAACCTGCTCAACAACGTTGATTTCGCAAAGTTTATCCAGGCGTTTATCCGGCGGGAGTTCCCCCAGTAACACGCTATGCTTGTACCAGAGATCGCGAATGTGCAGCAGCCAGTTATCTATGAGACCCAGCTCCGGGTTATCCATAGCGGCCTGAACACCACCGCAGCCATAGTGGCCGCACACGATGATATGTTCAACTTCTAACACCTCTACCGCGTACTGCACCACAGAAAGGCAGTTGAGGTCGGTATGAATGACCAGGTTGGCGACGTTGCGATGAACAAACAGTTCGCCGGGCTCAAGGCCGGTAAGGCGTTCGGCGGGCACGCGGCTGTCTGAACAGCCAATCCAGAGGAAACGCGGTTTTTGCGCCTGAGCCAGTCGCTCAAAAAAGCCGGGATCTTCTTTGACCAGTAATGTGGACCATTCGCGGTTATTACTGATCAGGGTATCAATATCTGTCATGGCGTTAAGCAACCTGTTACTGCGCATTTGCGTGCGCGTACTATAGGCGAAGGCTTCCTAAATTCAAACGGCATTACAATGCCATACAACAGGGTATGTATTCAGAATGACCTATGCACTGGAACTTTCCCGGCTGACCAAGACCTATCCCGGCGGCGTACAGGCGCTCAAGGGCATCGATCTGAACGTCGAAGCCGGTGATTTTTATGCGCTTTTAGGGCCTAACGGCGCGGGTAAATCGACCACTATCGGCATTATCAGTTCGCTGGTGAATAAGTCTGAGGGCAGCGTCAGGGTTTTTGGCTACGATCTGGAAAAAGACGTAGTGAACGCCAAACGCCAGTTGGGCCTTGTCCCACAGGAGTTTAACTTTAACCCGTTTGAAACGGTCATGCAGATCGTAGTGAATCAGGCCGGTTACTATGGCGTTGAGCGCCGTGAAGCCCTGCAACGTGCGGAAAAGCACCTGAAGCAACTCGACCTGTGGGAAAAACGCAACGAGCGCGCGCGGATGTTGTCCGGTGGCATGAAACGTCGTTTGATGATCGCCCGCGCCCTGATGCATGCGCCCAAGCTGCTGATTCTGGATGAACCTACCGCCGGGGTCGATATTGAACTGCGCCGCTCGATGTGGGTGTTTTTGAAAGATCTGAACGCGCAGGGCACCACTATCATTCTGACCACTCACTATCTTGAAGAGGCAGAAATGCTGTGCCGCAACATCGGCATTATTCAAAATGGCGAGCTGGTGGAAAACACCTCAATGAAATCTCTGCTGTCAAAGCTGAAATCGGAAACCTTTATCCTGGATCTGGCCCCGCGCAGTCCGCTGCCGTCGCTGGAAGGTTTCCAGTATCGCCTGGTCGATACATCGACGCTGGAGGTCGAAGTCCTACGTGAGCAGGGGCTGAACAGCGTATTTAGCCAGCTCAGCGCTCAGGGCGTGCAGGTACTGAGTATGCGCAACAAAGCGAATCGTCTGGAAGAGCTGTTCGTCGGCCTGACGCAAGGAAAAACAGGAGCTAAAGCATGACACATTTGTACTGGGTGGCGTTAAAGAGCATCTGGGCCAGGGAGGTGAACCGCTTCGCCCGTATCTGGATTCAGACGCTGGTGCCACCCGTTATCACCATGACGCTGTATTTTATTATCTTCGGCAACCTTATTGGTGCGCGTATCGGCGATATGAATGGGTTCAGCTACATGCAGTTTATTGTGCCTGGCCTGATTATGATGTCGGTGATCACCAACGCCTATGCCAACGTGGCTTCCTCGTTTTTTAGCGCCAAGTTTCAGCGCAATATCGAAGAGCTGCTGGTGGCACCGGTGCCGACGCACATCATCATTGCGGGCTATGTCGGTGGCGGTGTGGCACGCGGCGTTTGTGTCGGTGTGCTGGTTACGGCGGTGTCGCTGTTTTTTGTCCCTTTCCACGTTCATTCATGGATGATGGTTGCCGTCACGCTGCTGCTCACTGCCGTGCTGTTTTCGCTGGCCGGCCTGATTAACGCGGTGTTTGCCCGTACCTTTGACGATATCAGCCTGATACCGACCTTTGTACTGACGCCATTAACTTACCTGGGCGGCGTGTTTTATTCGCTGACGCTGTTACCGCCCGTGTGGCAAGCCATTTCAAAGCTGAACCCGGTGGTGTACATGATAAGCGGCTTCCGCTTTGGTTTCCTCGGCATCCACGATGTTCCGCTGGCGCTGACCTTATCGGTACTGATTGCCTTTATCGTGGTGTTCTATATCGCGGTCTACTTCCTGATTCAGCGCGGGCGCGGATTGCGTACCTGATGCCATGACGGACAAAAAAAGCAGCGATATCGCTGCTTTTTTATGTGGGCCGGGCTTACGCCAACTGTACCGGCAAGGCTTTCGCCAGGCGCTTCATCTGATTATCCCCTTCAAAGTAGGCCACGTTGGGCTTCCACTGACGGGCTTCTGCATCTTCAACCTGCACATAGGAGCAGATAATCAGGATATCGCCTTCACAGGCACAGCGCGCCGCTGCGCCGTTGACCGAAATGATTTTTGAACCTCGTTCGGCGGCGATAGCATAGGTAGAGAAACGCTGACCGTTGGTCACGTTGTAAATATCGATGGCTTCGTATTGCAGGATGCCAGAAGCATCAAGGAAATCCTGATCGATGGCGCAGGAGCCTTCATAGTTGAGGTCTGCCTGCGTCACCTTCACGCGATGCAATTTGCCTTGTAAAACCGTGCGAATCATAGTCAGAAACCTTGTTATACAGCCAAAAATACGACCTGCAGCCTTTACTGCGTGAGGTCGACCTGTTGATTATCGATCAGCCGTGCGTTCCCCAGCCAGGCCGCCATTAAAACCACGGCACGCTGGCTGTCCACCGTCAGAGGCGCTAGCGTTTCTGCATCGCAGATTGCCAGGCCATCCGGACGCAATCCTTTTTCCTGCAGCGACAGATTCGCGGCATCAATAATATCGTCAATCTGCCGCTCGCCATTAGCCAGTCGGGCGGCCATTTCATTCATTACCTGACTCAAACCGGGGGCCAGCTTGCGTTCATCGTCAGTGAGATAGCCGTTGCGTGAGCTGAGCGCCAGGCCATCTTTGGCACGGACGGTGGGCACACCGACAATCTCGATGTCGAACCCCATATCCGCCACCATTTTACGAATGATGGCTAACTGCTGAAAATCTTTCTCGCCGAAGCAGGCTATATCGGGCTGAACCAGATTAAACAACTTGCTGACGATGGTCGCGACGCCGCGAAAATGGCCGGGACGGCTCGCGCCTTCCAGCAGCGATGACAACACCGGGACCTCTACGAACGTCTGATTCGCCAGCCCCTGGGGATAAACCTCGGCAGGTGAGGGCGCAAACACGACATCGACGCCGTGACGGTTGAGCTTCTCGCAATCCTCCTGGAGCGTACGCGGATAGCGAGCCAAATCGTCAGGACGATCAAACTGCATGGGGTTGACGAAAATGGACACGATAACGATATCACCCCGTTCACGCGCCTCGTCGACCAGCGTTAAATGCCCTTCGTGCAGGTTGCCCATTGTCGGCACCAGCGCGATACGTTTACCTTGCTCGCGCCAGCGACGAACGTCACGTCGCAACATAGGCAGAGTGTCGATGATCAGCACGGCAATTCTCCTGAATTACTGGAAACTGTGTTCAACAGCGGGATAGCTTCCTGCTTCAACTTCAGCAATATAGCGGCGGATGGCCGCCCGGATGTCGCCGGTCTCAGCCAGAAAGTTTTTCGCAAATTTGGGCACGTGCCCGCCGGTGATCCCTAGGGCGTCGTGCATGACCAGTATCTGACCGTCGGTAACGTTACCTGCGCCGATACCAATCACCGGAATCGCCAGCGCCTGGGTCACGCGCTGCGCCAGCGCAACAGGGACACATTCCAGCACCAGCAGCTGAGCCCCCGCCGCTTCGATAGCCAGCGCATCAGCCAGAAGCTGCTCCGCGCCTGCTTCATCGCGCCCCTGTACTTTATAACCGCCAAAAATATTCACAGACTGCGGCGTTAATCCCAGATGGCCACATACCGGCACGGCGCGCTCCGTCAGCATGCGTACGCTGTCTGCCAGCCATGCGCCGCCTTCCAGCTTCACCATATTGGCTCCGTCTCGCATGAGCTGCGCTGCGTTATTAAAGGTTTGCTCTGGCGTGGCATAACTCATGAAGGGCAGGTCAGCCAGTAAGAGCGACTGAGGCGCACCCCGACGCACCGCTGCGGTATGGTAGGCGATATCGCTTACCGTTACAGGCAACGTCGAATCATGGCCCTGTACGGTCATTCCCAGCGAGTCGCCTACCAGTAGCACCTGAATGCCCTCATCGGCAAATAGCCGGGCGAAACTAAACTCGTAGGCGGTCAGGGTCGCGAATTTTTTGCCGCTTTCTTTCCACTGACGCAAATGAGAAATGGTGGTGGGTTTCATGGCGCTCTCAACTCAGAAATTCAGATGGACGCATTTTACTGTATCGCGTTGCTGAGCGGAATCTGTGACGTGTGAATAGATGATCAACTGTGCCAGGGACGGATGCTGGAGCAGTCAAGTCTGGCCAGAAGCGGCTGAAGCGGGCGGCCATCAGGCAGGTGCAGATTGGGCGCAATCGCCAGCAGCGGTACCAGCATAAATGCGCGATTAAGCAGGTCGTAATGCGGCACGATCAGCCGATCGCTGTTGAGGCTGGCTGTACCAAACAGCATGATATCAATATCCAGCGTGCGCGGGCCCCAGCGCTCGGCTTTGCGAACGCGACCATGTTCCCGTTCAATTCGCTGGGTTTGATCCAGGAGCGCCTCGGCAGTGAGCGTGGTTTCAAGCGCTACCGCCGCATTGAGGTAGTCCGGCTGGTCGGGTGGGCCATAGGGCGGCGTGCGGTAAAAGGGGGAGGTAGCTACGCGTTGAGTCTCAGGGAGAGCGTCCAGGGCTGAGAGCGCTGCATCAATCTGATGCAGCGGATCGGCAAGGTTACTGCCTAATGCCAGATAAACCCGGGTCATGAGGCGTTGTTGTTATCACGACGCGGAGCCGTTGAACGGCGACGAGGGCGGCGCGTGCGGCTGCGCGGGGCCGGATCGTCTCCCAGGGTATTCAGCATCGTTTTTTGCTGTGGCGGCGCGGCAACCTGGAACTCTCCCCACCACTTACTCAGGCGCAGCAGTTCCGGATTGTTTTCTACCTCCGCTCGCAGCGAGAGCAGGTCGTAAGCAGCACGGAACTTAGGATGCTCCATCAGCTTCCAGGCCCGCTTACCGTGGCGACGAGACATGCGTAGCTGCAGCTGCCAGATGTCGCGAATCAACGATGTGATGCGCTTGGGAATGGCTAACGCACGGCAGGCTTCGTCCAGCGTATCGTTCATGGCCAGGGCAAAGGCATCGTAATAGGTCAGGCCACTTTCCTGCGCAATGCGTTCAGCCGCTTCGAGCTGTGGATACCAGAACATCGCGGCGAACAGGAAGGCCGGATTAACCCGCATATCATTTTGAATACGGTTATCCGTGTTCTTCAGCACCTGGGCCAGCATGCGCTCCATGTGGCTGTCGCCGTTCTCGGTAAAGTTACGGGCCAGCGTGGGGAACAGCGGCTGAAATAACTGGTATTCACACAGCTTAAGCCAGGTACTGTAACCATAGCCGGCCTGCAGCAGTTTTAGCGACTCTTCAAACAGACGCGCGGCGGGCACGTCACGAAGTAACGACGCCAGACGGGGAATCGGCTCAGCCGTTTCAGGCGCAATACGCATATTTAATTTGGCAGCGAAACGCGCAACGCGCAGCATGCGCACAGGATCTTCGCGATAACGGGTTTCCGGATCGCCAATCAAGCGAATAATGCCTTGCTGCAGATCGTTCAGACCACCAACATAATCCCGAACCGAAAAATCGGCCACGCTGTAATAGAGGCTGTTGATCGTCAGATCGCGACGCTGAGCATCATCTTCGATGCTGCCGAAAATATTGTCGCGCAGCAGCATACCGCTCTGGGCACGCTGAGAATTGTTATGATCGTCGCTGGTCTCTTCAATCTGATGATGACCGCGGAATGTCGCCACTTCGATCACTTCCGGCCCAAACATCACGTGCGCCAGACGGAAGCGGCGGCCAACCAGACGGCAGTTGCGGAACAGTTTACGCATCTGCTCCGGCGTGGCGTTTGTGGTCACGTCGAAGTCTTTAGGCTTCTGTCCCAGCAGCAAATCGCGCACGCCGCCGCCAACAAGATAGGCTTCATAACCGGCTTTATTCAGACGATACAGCACCTTGAGGGCATTTTCGCTGATGTCTTTACGTGAGATGGTGTGGCTTTCACGAGGAATGATGGTCATATGACTCTCAGGTTCAACCTCTGCTGGTGCTTCCTCGTCATCACGCTTCAGGACTTTCCGGCAAAAATTAGCGACTCGGGTAAAAATGGGACACCTCGACAGTGACAATTAGGGTGTAGGTAAAATCAGCGGCTAATCATAGCCTGTTGTGAATCATTTGAGAATGCTGTTGTCTATGCATCCGTTATCAGGGCGTTATCGTGAGGTATCAAAGCGATATTCCACTGCTTCACGGCGTCAGACAGCAGTTTCTCCTGCGTTTTGTCCATCCAGCCTTCGGCGACAGGCTGCCCCAGAAAGCGTAAAGCCTGCACCAGGCTCGGCCGCGTATCCCCTTCCGGTAACGCGGGCGCATGATTTTGCTTAGAAAGTTTGTGACCATCGGCCGTCGTTGCCAGCGGCAAATGTAAATAGTCCGGTAGCGCCCAGCCAAATTGCTGGTAAAGAGCAATCTGCCGTACCGTAGGCTCAATTAAGTCTGCACCGCGCACAATTTCCGTGATGCCCTGATGATGATCGTCCACGACGACAGCCAGATTGTAAGCAAACAGCCCATCACGACGATGAATGATAAAATCTTCCTCAGCCAGCCGCCGATCGGCAATGATCTCGCCTCTGAGCCGATCCTGAAAACCATAAACAGGCGCATGCTGGCGCAGGCGCAGGGCCGCACCTTCGGGGCCGCATTGACGATCCCGACAGTGACCATCATAAAAGCCACCGGCTTGCTGAATGCGGCTTCGGGTACAGGTGCAGAAATAGCTTTGACGGTGCGCTCTTAACCAGTGCAGTGCATCGCGATAAGCGTTGTGTCTCTGGGATTGCCACATCACCTCGCCGTCCCAGAACAGGCCGTAATGCTCCAGCTGTTGCAGAATACGCGTTGCGGCACCGGCGACTTCGCGCGGCGGATCGATATCTTCAATACGAACCAGCCAGCGGCCGTGCTGTGAACGTGCGCTCAGGTAACTGCCTAACGCAGCAATCAGGGAGCCGAAATGGAGTTCGCCAGAGGGAGATGGCGCGAAGCGCCCAACGCAGGATGAGTATGACATAGGCGTTATGAATCACACGGCGGAAAAAGTGGGACTTCTTCCGCCGTGTGGCTGCAGTCAGACGGCAACATTAACCCGCCATTTGCTTCTCACGAATTTCTGCCAGTGTCTTACAGTCGATACACAGATCGGCGGTAGGACGCGCTTCAAGACGGCGGATACCGATCTCTACGCCACAGGAATCGCAATAGCCAAAGTCATCATCTTCGACTTTCTTCAGCGTTTTCTCGATCTTTTTAATTAACTTACGCTCGCGGTCGCGGTTACGCAGTTCCAGGCTGAACTCTTCTTCCTGAGCGGCACGGTCAACCGGGTCAGGGAAGTTAGCAGCTTCATCCTGCATATGTGTAACGGTGCGATCGACTTCGTCCCGCAATTGATTGCGCCAGGCTTCCAGAATCTTGCGAAAATGGTCCAGTTGCGCGTCATTCATATACTCTTCGCCCGGCTTCTCCTGATAAGGCTCCACCCCAGCGATGGCGAGAATACTCAGGGACGATGTTTTACGGTTTTGCCCTTCTTGCATGTTGTTTCTCTCCTGGATAACACGCACTATACCCTTCGATAGCCATCGGTAAGCGCATTCACGCTGACCGTGTTTATGGCCCTCTCCTGGGTACATCGATCCCCCAACGGGGAAAAAACAGGCCGCTATAAATAACAGAAGCAGTCAAGGTTGGCAATTATTCCTGATCGCATCTTGACAAGCCTGTGAGGAACAGCGTAGTTGACCCCTGACAGAAGGTAGTCATATCACAGAAGGATGCCAGTGATATTACAATGTTACGTCAACCGGCGTCGTTAATAACATCCCGGCGGATGACAGTTCTGCCCGATAAGCCAAAATCTCCACGCCACTCAGCTGCGCCTGTACCAGTTGCTCTGCGTAAGCGGCATCAATGTGACGCGCCGGGGAAACGTCCTCAATCCCCGAGTGCAGAACGGCAAACAACAAAACGGCCCGATGACCCTCTGCCACAGCCTGACTCAGCTCGCGCAGGTGTTTCTGTCCTCGAATCGTCACCGCATCCGGAAAATAGCCTTTACCTTCCTGCAAAAGCGTCACGGATTTCACCTCAATATAGCACTCAGGTCGATCCTGTGCCTTGAGCAGGAAATCAATTCGGCTTTTTTCAGTGCCATATTTGACTTCGGCCTGACATTCCTCGTAGCCCGCCAGCGGTAAAATCTGGTTTTTGCTTAGCGCCTCACGTACCAGTTGGTTGGCGCGCAGGGTATTCACGCAGATCCAGTGGCCCTGCTGCGTCTCGGTCATCTCCCAGCTATGCGGATATTTGCGCGTCAGGCTGTCAGAGGTTGAATACCAAACGGTGTCGCCCGGGGTTGCACAGCCGGTCATTGCGCCGGTATTGGCGCAATGTATTGTCAGCGTCTCGCCTTCAGGCGTCACGACATCGGCCAGAAAACGTTTATAGCGGGTAACCAGTCGCGCAGATTTGAGAACGGGGGAAAAAAGCATAAGGCTCCTGATTAAGGCAGTAAGGGCCAACTGGCCAGCGTGCGGTAGCGGGTCCGGCCTTGCACGTACTCGGAGGCGAAAAGGGAAAATTCGCTGGCTGAAAATTGCCAGTGAAAGCCGCGAGGGGGCAGGGCGACGGGCTGCGTCGCCGCACGCAGCAGCGTCACGTGGGGATGAAAGGGCTGGGCCGGTTGCCCGCAGCCTTGGCGCGCGGCCTGGGCGCGCAGCAGGCTTGCTAACTGTAACAAGCCGCGCGGCGGACGCTGGCAACCCAGCCACACCACGCCGGGACGAGGCCAGTGGCCCGCATCGTCTAATGCGACGTCAAACGCGGGCTGGCGGATACGCGACGCCAGCGTCTGCAACTGGGTTGAGGTTTCAGGGGAGACATCCCCCAGAAAAGCCAGCGTCAGGTGGAGGTTGGCGGCTGCAATCGGGCGGCCAGCATCCTCACTAAACGTGTGTGCCCGCCAGTGCACCAGTTGCTGTTGCAGCGCCTCTGGCGGGGTAATAGCAAAAAATAAGCGTTGTGACGCCATGGCGGTCTCCGGCAATCCTCACGGATGAGTGCTACAATGCGCGCCATCTTAACACAGCCATTCGTGGAGTTTGCGGTGAGTGATCTACCCGTCAGCGCGGTGTTGCCTGACCTTCTGAGCGCGCTTAACGACGCCTCAAACATCCTGCTGGCCGCGCCCACTGGCGCAGGTAAATCCACCTGGTTGCCGCTTCAGCTTTTACAGCATCGGGCGATAGCGGGACGCATCATTATGCTGGAGCCGCGTCGGCTTGCCGCACGTAATGTGGCGCAACGCTTGGCAGAACAGTTGGGTGAACAACCCGGCGCGACCGTAGGCTACCGTATGCGTGGCGAAAGCTGCGCAGGGCCGATGACCCGGCTTGAAGTGGTGACCGAAGGCATTCTGACCCGAATGCTGCAGCAGGATCCCATGCTGGACGGCGTATCATTGGTTATCCTGGATGAGTTTCATGAGCGCAGCCTCCAGGCCGATCTGGCGCTGGCGCTGCTGCTGGACGTGCAGCAGGGGTTGCGTGAAGATTTGAAAATCCTGCTGATGTCGGCGACGCTCGATAACGCCAGGCTGGCAGCCTTGTTACCGAATGCCCCTCTCATTACCTCGGAAGGGCGGAGCTACCCGGTTGAACGCCGCTACACGGCGTTGAGCCAGACTCTGCGGTTTGAAGAGGCGGTGGCGCGCGAAGTCGCGCAGTTGCTGCGAGAGGAAACGGGCTCACTGCTGTTGTTTCTGCCTGGCGTTGCGGAAATCGAGCGGGTAAAGCGAGAGCTGGAAGCGCGCGTTGACGCTGATGTGGATCTGACTCCGCTGTATGGCGCACTTCCCCTTGCGGCCCAGAAACGGGCCATCCTGCCTGCCGCCAGCGGACGCCGCAAAGTGGTGCTGGCGACCAACATCGCCGAAACCAGCCTGACAATTGAAGGCATTCGCCTGGTGGTGGACAGCGCGCAGGAACGAAGCGCGCTGTTTGATGCCCGCAGCGGTGTGACGCGGCTGCAGACCCAGCGCGTCAGTCAGGCCTCCATGACGCAGCGCGCCGGACGAGCCGGACGTGTCATGCCCGGTATTTGCCTGCATCTGGTAGCGCAGGAACAGGCCTCACGCGCGCCTGCGCAGAGCGAAGCGGAAATTTTGCACAGCGATCTCACCTCGCTGTGGCTGGAGCTGCTGCAGTGGGGATGTACCCGTATCGATCAGCTACAGTGGATCGATCTGCCGCCGGAAAAGCATTTGCGTGCGGCCCGGCAGCAGCTGTTGCGGCTGGGGGCGCTGGACGATCAGGGCCATCTTAATGCCCTGGGACGACGAATGGCGCAGTTGGGCAGCGACGCCCGTCTTAGCGCGATGTTATGTGCGGCAGGCGGTGACGCTGATGCCGTTGCCAGCGCGGCCTTGCTGGTGGCCATTCTGGAAGATCCTCCTCGCAGCGCCAGCGTCGATTTACGTGACGCGCTTTATCGTCCATCGCCTCAGTGGCAACGCCGCGCACAGCACTGGCAAAAACGCATCGGCGTCCTGGGTGGCCGGGTGGACGAAGACCGGTTTGCCGCGCTGCTGACCGCTGGATTCAGCGATCGCCTGGCACGACGTCGCGATAACAGCGGCCGGTATCAGCTCGCTAACGGACTGGGCGCGATGCTGGACGAACAACAGGCACTGACGCGTTACGAATGGTTAATCGCGCCCACATTGTTACAGGGCAGCAGCGCGCCGGACGCGCGCATCCTGCTGGCCATGCCCGTCGATATTGATACCCTGACGCAACAGTGTCCGCTGCTCGTTGAACAGCGTACCGAGGTGGAATGGGATGAGGAGAAAGGCACACTGCGCACGTTGCGGCGTGAGCAGATTGGCGAACTGGTCCTGAAAACCCAACCGCTTGCCCGGCCCGATACAGAAGTACTGCAGGCGGCCATGCTACGGTGGATCAGTAAAAAAGGACTCTCGGTGTTGGGCTGGACGCCGGCGTCCGGGCAGTTGCGCCTGCGCATTCAGTGTGCGGCCCAATGGTTACCCGATGAGCCGTGGCCTCAGGTTGATGACGCCAGCCTGCTTGAGTCGCTCGAACACTGGCTTCTGCCTGAGATGAGCGGAGTGCGCGACCTGAAGAGTTTACAGTCCGTGAACCTTGTCAGCGCGCTCTTACATTTGCTCACATGGTCACAACGTCAGCGGCTGGATACTGTGCTGCCAACTCATTACACTGTGCCCACCGGAAGTCGGCTGCCCATCCGCTATGATGCGGATAAACCGCCTGCACTGGCGGTACGCATCCAGGAAATGTTTGGCGAAGCCAGCAATCCGACCGTGGCAGAAGGGCGGGTTCCACTGGTACTGGAGCTGTTATCGCCCGCCCAGCGCCCTTTACAGATCACCCGCGATCTTGCGGCCTTCTGGCGGGGTGCCTATGCGGACGTGCAAAAAGAGATGAAAGGGCGTTATCCCAAACATCCCTGGCCTGACGATCCTGCCTCTGCCTTGCCGACAAGGCGGACAAAAAAGAATACGTCACAGGGCGGAACCTCAGGTTAATTCAGAGGGTTCTGCCATGCGACAGTGAAGAAAGCAGTTAGAGTAGCGGCGCAGCCGTAAGCTATGTCTGGAGAATAAAACGCATGTCTGGGAACGATCGCGAACCTATTGGGCGCAAAGGAAAACCGCTGCCACCGCGCAGCAGCGCCCGCCGTGGGCGGCGCAGAGACATCGATGACGATGCTCAGGACGATTTTGATGATGACTACGAGGAGGAAGCGCCGGTGCCACGTAAAGGTAAAGGTGGAAAACCGCCGCGCGGCAAACGCCGTTGGCTGGGATGGTTAATTAAGCTGTTCCTGGTATTTGTGGTGGTAATGGCCGCGTGGGGCGTATACCTCGACTCGGAAATTCGCAGCCGTATAGACGGGAAAGTCTGGCAGCTGCCCGCTGCCGTATATGGTCGTATGGTCAGCCTTGAACCTGGCATGGCCTACAACAAAAGTGAAATGATCGCGCTGCTTGAAGGCACGCAATACCGTGAAGTTTCACGTATTACGCGCCCGGGTGAGTTCTCGGTTAAGGGCAACACCATTGAACTGTTGCGCCGTCCGTTTGATTTTCCGGACAGCAAAGAGGGGCAGATCCATGCCCGTATGACCTTTAGCAAAGATGAACTCAGCGAGATTAAAAACGTTGAAACCGGACGTGATTTTGGTTTCTTCCGTCTTGATCCACGTCTGATTACTATGCTGCAGTCACCCAACGGTGAACAACGCCTGTTTGTGCCCCGTGCGGGTTTCCCGGATCTGCTGGTTGATACGCTGATCGCCACCGAAGATCGCCATTTTTACGAGCATGACGGTATCAGCCCCTATTCTATCGGTCGTGCCTTCGTCGCGAATATTACGGCAGGTAAAGCGGTGCAGGGCGGCAGCACGCTGACTCAGCAGCTGGTAAAAAACCTGTTCCTGACCAACGAGCGTTCACTGTGGCGTAAAGCGCGTGAAGCCTATATGGCCGTGATCATGGACGCCCGTTACAGTAAAGATCGCATTCTGGAGCTTTACCTTAACGAGGTGTACCTCGGCCAGGCAGGTAACGATCAGATTCGTGGTTTCCCCCTGGCCAGCCTTTACTACTTTGGCCGACCGGTAGATGAACTGAGCCTCGATCAGCAGGCAATGCTGGTTGGCATGGTAAAAGGTGCTTCGCTCTATAATCCATGGCGTAACCCGAAGCTGGCGCTGGAACGACGCAATCTGGTTCTGCGCTTACTGCAGCAGCAGAAAGTCATCGACCAGGAACTGTATGACATGCTGTCAGCCCGTCCGTTAGGCGTGCAACCGAAAGGCGGTGTGATCACGCCTCAGCCTGCCTTTATGCAAATGGTGCGTAATGAGCTGCAGGCGAAGCTGGGCGACAAGGTCAAAGATCTGTCGGGTGTGAAAATTTTCACCACGTTAGATCCGGTCTCACAGGATGCCGCTGAAAAAGCGGTGATCGACGGTATTCCCACCCTGAAAAAGCAGCGCGGTTTGAAAGATCTGGAAACCGCAATGGTGGTCGTTGACCGCTTCACGGGTGAAGTTCGCGCGATGGTCGGCGGCGCCGATCCGCAGTTTGCAGGCTATAACCGTGCGTTACAGGCTCGCCGTTCAATTGGTTCTCTGGCGAAACCCGCGACGTATCTTACCGCACTGAGCCAGCCGAATACGTACCGGCTGAATACCTGGATCGCCGACGAACCTATTGCGCTGAAACAGCCCAACGGCAGCGTCTGGAAACCCATGAATGACGACCGCCGCTTCAGTGGCAAAGTTATGCTGGTGGACGCGTTAACCAACTCTATGAACGTGCCAACGGTGAACCTGGGCATGACGCTGGGGCTCAATGCAGTGGTGGATACCTGGACCAAACTGGGCGTGCCAAAAGATCAGCTCAACCCGGTGCCGGCTATGCTGCTGGGCGCACTCAACCTGACGCCGGTTGAAGTTGCCCAGGCATTCCAGTCGATTGCCAGCGGAGGGAATCGTGCCGATCTGTCTGCAGTGCGCTCCGTCATTGCGGAAGACGGAACCGTACTGTACCAGAGCTTCCCACAGGCCCAGCGGGTTGAACCGGCGCAGGCGGCCTATTTAACGCTCTACACGATGCAGCAGGTTGCCGATCACGGTACAGCGCGCGCCCTGGGCGCGCGTTTCCCGAATGCGCATCTGGCAGGTAAAACAGGCACCACAAACGACCTGATCGACAGCTGGTTTGCGGGCATCGACGGTAAAGAAGTAGCGATAACCTGGGTAGGGCGTGATAACAACCAGCCCACCAAACTGTACGGTGCCAGCGGCGCCATGCAGATCTATCGTCGCTATCTTGATAACCAGGCACCCATGCCGTTGCAGCTGACGCCGCCTGAAGATGTCACGATGATGAATATAGATTCGGCAGGCAACTTTGTTTGTGGCTCGGGCAGCAGCACCTGGCGTTCGCTACCGGTTTGGGCGCTGGATCCCAACGCGCTGTGTCAACAGCAGCAGCAGCAGGTTCAGCAGCAGCAAATGCAGCAGCAACAACAGCAACAGCAGCAACAATTGCAACAGCAGCAACAACAGGAACAGAAAGACAGTGATGGCGTTGCGGGCTGGATAAAAGATATGTTTGGTAAATAACCGGCTAAAAGCGGTTAAAAAAGGCACTCAGGTGCCTTTTTTTGTGCCTGCTGATGATGAAGGAATCGAGCGACAAACAGCGCCACTGAAGGGAATTCCGCTTGCAGAAAATGTTGGATCTCGCATATTATCGAAACGTTATAATAATCATTATCGTTTCGATTCGCTTATTCATCCCCATTTGAGAGACACCTTCATGACTGCGCGCACCACCACTTTTGGTTTCCCACAAAGGTTATTTACCCGTCGCCCTCTGGCACTGATGATTGCGCTGCTTTCCGGCGGCGCAAGTTCGCTGGCCTTCGCCGAACAAACGGTGGTGGTTTCGGCCAACGGTGGTGCCGCTGTCGGGCAGGAAAATCCGTGGGGACCGGCGGCCACCGTTGCTGCGAAACGCAGCGCTACCGGTACCAAAACGGATACGCCGATTGAAAAGAACCCGCAGTCGGTTTCCGTGGTCACGCGTGAAGAGATGGAGATGCGCAACGTCAGCAGCGTCAAGCAGGCGTTTAACTATACGCCAGGCGTACTCACCGGCAACCGCGGCAGCTCTTCGGTCATTGACGCGCTGTCGATTCGCGGCTTTAGCGAAACCAACACCAACCAGTATCTTGATGGGCTTAAGCTGCAGGGTGACAACTACTCTGAATTCGCTATCGATCCCTATTTTCTGGAGCGGGCTGAACTGCTGCGCGGTCCGGTTTCCGTGCTGTACGGTAAAAGCAATCCCGGCGGGGTTGTCGCTTTAGTCAGCAAGCGTCCCACTCAGGAAACGCTGCGCGAAGTCCAGTTCCAGATGGGCAACCATAATCTTTATTCCACCGGTTTCGACTTTGGCGGTGCCATAGACGATGCGGGCGTATACAGCTATCGCCTGACAGGCCAGGCCAGCAGCCAGGATGCCCAACAGGCGAACAATAAACAAAAGCGTTACACTATCGCCCCTTCATTCAGCTGGCGTCCGGATGAAAATACCCGTTTAGATCTGCTGACCTATTTCCAGAACGAGCCGGACACCGGCTATTACGGCTGGCTGCCGCGTGAAGGGACCGTTGTGCCGATCACCCGGCCTGATGGCAGCCAGTACAAACTGCCGACCAACTTTGATGAGGGCGAGAAGAGCAACCGCATCTCACGCAACACCAAAATGCTGGGCTACAGCTTCGAGCACCGTTTTGATGATACCTGGACGGTGCGTCAGAATCTGCGCTATGCCGAGTTAACCACGGATTACCGCAGTATTTACGGCTTTGGTTATAATCCGGACACGCAGCTGATTACGCGCAATTCAGCACTTTCCAAAGAGAAGCTGAACCAGTTTGCTGTGGACAATCAGGTACAGGCTAAATTTGCCACCGGTGAACTCGCTCATACCTTATTGCTTGGCGTTGATTTCCAGCGTACCCGTAATGATATTGACGCACAGTTCGGTACAGCAACAGCGTTAAATCCGTTTAACCCGCAATATGGCAATGATACGACTTCGCCCTATGCTGAACCCTACAAGCACTTAAATAAACAGCGCCAGACAGGTTTGTATGCGCAGGATCAGATGGAGTGGGATCGCTGGGTTCTGACGTTAGGTGGCCGATATGATTACGCCATGACGTCAGTATACAACCGCTATAACGGTAATCTCGATCGTCAAAACGATCAGGCCTTTACCTGGCGCGGCGGTCTGAACTACGTATTCGATAACGGTATCGCACCTTACTTCAGCTACAGCGAAGCCTTCCTTCCTAATGCGGGCTCGACGTATGAGGGGAACGCGTTCGATCCTTCTCGGGCTAAGCAGTATGAAGCCGGTGTGAAATATGTACCGAAAGATCGGCCAATCGTCATGACAGCCGCGGTATATGAACTGACTAAGACCAAAAATCTGACGGCAGATCCCAACCCATTGCATCCGTTTGCCAGCATCCAGAGCGGCGAAATCCGTTCTCGCGGTGTGGAACTGGAAGCCAAAGCGGCGCTAAACGCCAACGTAAACCTGACGGCCTCTTATACCTATACCGATGCCGAGTATACGGAAGATACCCAGCTCCAGGGCAAAACCCCGGTACAGGTGCCCAAACACATGGCGTCACTGTGGAGTGACTATACCTTCCACGAAACCGCGCTGTCAGGCGTCACGGTCGGAGCGGGCGTCCGTTACGTGGGCGAAAGTCAGGGGCTGTATAGCACAGGTCCTGATGTCAACCAGAACTTTAGCGTGGCGGGTTATACCACTGTCGATGCTGCACTGAAATATGATTTAGGACGTTTTGGTTTGCCTGGCTCAACGGTAGGCGTTAACGTTAACAATCTGTTTAACCGCGACTACGTTGCCAGTTGTTACCGTGAGTATGCGTGCTACTGGGGCGCTGAACGGCAGATTACAGGTACCGCCACGTTCCGGTTCTGATAGATGAGGGCGCTTCGGCGCCCGTTTACAGGGATTACCATGCAGCTTCCGCAGCATCAACAAACGACCTTCCAACTGGAGAATGCCAGCTTTCGTGTACCCGGTCGCACGCTTCTCCAGCCGCTGTCTCTCTCTTTTACACCAGGCAAAGTGACCGCACTGATAGGTCATAACGGTTCAGGCAAATCCACGCTGTTAAAAATGTTGGGACGGCATCACGCGGCCAGCGAAGGCCGGGTGCTCCTTAACGGTCGGCCTGTAGAGAGCTTAAAAAGCAAATTGTTTGCCCGTGAGGTCGCCTATTTACCGCAGCAGTTACCGGCTGCCGAAGGCATGACGGTGCGTGAGCTGGTGGCCATCGGGCGTTATCCCTGGCATGGGGCGCTGGGACGTTTCAGTCAGGAGGACCGGGCACGCGTTGAGCAGGCGATTTCGCTCGTCGGATTAACGCCTTTTGCCTCTCGTCTGGTAGACAGCTTATCGGGTGGGGAACGGCAACGGGCCTGGCTGGCGATGATGGTGGCGCAAAACAGCCGCTGTCTGCTGCTGGATGAACCCACTTCCGCACTGGACATTGCCCACCAGGTGGACGTGCTGGCCCTGATTCAGACGCTGAGCCGGGAGCATGGCTTAACCGTCATTACCGTATTGCATGACATCAACATGGCGGCCCGTTACTGCGACCATCTGGTGGCATTACGTGGCGGCGGGCTTATCGCGCAAGGCGGCCCGGAGCACATCATGCAGGCGGACGTTTTGCAGGATATCTATGGTATTCCAATGGGGATCTTTCCCCATCCTGGCGGCGGCGCGCCGGTGAGCTTTGTGTGTTAAGGACAGGATAATGCCCGATTTATTCCGCCGTCGCCTGATGATGGCGATGGCGTTATCGCCACTGATGAGCCCCTTTTCACTCCAGGCGGCGCAGCCCGATCCCGCTCGCATCATCGCGCTGGAGTGGTTACCCACCGAACTGCTGCTGGCGTTAGGCGTTAAGCCCTTTGGGGTCGCCGATGTGCATAATTATAATATCTGGGTCGGGCAGCCAGCCTTGCCTGCCGGCGTGGTGGATGTTGGGCTGCGTACCGAGCCTAACCTTGAACTGATGACCCAGATGCATCCCTCCCTGATTCTCTGTTCAAACGGCTATGGACCGCCTAAAGAGAAACTCCAGCGTATTGCGCCCATTATGGGGTTTGACCTGCACGGCGGCGACGGTAAACCCTTGTCGCGCGCGCGTGTCTCGCTGCGCGCGCTCGGGGCCAGGCTGGGGCGGGAAGCTCAGGCTGAAGCGCATCTGCAATACGTGGATGCGGAAATCGCCGCAGCCCGTCAGCGTCTGGCTCCCTATGCCGGACGCGCTATCTTGCTGATGTCACTGCTTGACAGCCGCCATGCCATCACCTTCGGTAAGAACAGCTTATTCCTTGAAGTCATGGAACGGCTTGGCCTGAAGAATGCCTGGCAGGGAGAAACCAATTTCTGGGGAAGTTCAGTGATTGGCCTGGAAAGGCTGGCGGCGTTTCACGATGTCGAAGCCATCTGCTTCGACCACGACAATGCGGCCGTTATGCAGCAGCTGTCGCGCAGCCCGCTGTGGCAGGCAATGCCTTTTGTCCAAAGCGGTCATTTTCAACGCGTACCGGCGGTCTGGTACTACGGGGCAACATTGTCGGCCCTGCATTTTATACGCGTGCTGGAACATGCGCTGGAGAAGGTCTGATGCGGCATCGTTATTTTCCTGTCACCGTGCTGAGCGTCCTGTTTCTGCTCGCGCTGGCGCTCACCGCGATAAACCTTCAGCAGGCCCTGCCTCCGGGGCAGTGGACTCAGGCCTTGTGGTCACCGGATACCGCTAATGTCCAGCAGATGGTGTTTCACTACAGTTTGCTGCCGCGCTGGGCGCTGGCGCTGTTGGTGGGTGCCGGTCTGGGATTAGCGGGCTTGCTGTTTCAACAGGTACTGCGAAACCCGCTGGCGGAACCGGGAACGCTAGGGGTTTCATCCGGCGCACAGTTGGGGATCACCGTCGCCACATTGTGGCACCTGCCGGGCGGAGCACTCACCCAGCAGCTTGCCGCCTCAGGTGGTGCGTTGCTGGTGGGGGCGCTGGTCTTTAGCGTGGCCTGGAGTAAACGCTTATCGCCCGTTACCCTGATTCTGGCAGGGCTGATCCTGAGTCTCTACAGCGGGGCGGTTAATCAGATCTTCGCCATCTTCAATCACGACCAGTTGCAAAATATGTTTTTGTGGAGCACGGGCGCACTGAACCAGATGAGCTGGGACAGCGTTACCCAGCTCTGGCCGCGCCTGGTGCTGGCGCTGATACTGTCACTGGCACTTCTGCGGCCGCTGACGCTCATGGGGTTGGACGATGGCGTGGCAAAAAACCTCGGGCTGGCCCTGTCCGTCACCCGGCTAGCGATTCTGGCGCTGGCAATACTGCTGAGCGCACAGCTGGTGAGCGTCGCCGGCATCATTGGTTTTATCGGCCTGTTTGCGCCGCTGCTGGCAAGGCTGCTCGGTGGACGCCGCTTGCTGAGCCGCATGCTGCTGGCTCCGCTGATTGGCGCATTGCTGCTGTGGCTGGCGGATGCCTGCGTCCTGTGGCTTACGACGCACTGGCGCGAGGTTTCCACCGGCACGGTGACGGCGTTACTGGGCGTGCCGATTCTGCTCTGGCTGCTCCCGCGCCTGCGGACGGGGTCCGTTCCCCCCGCACTGGATCAGGGCGACAGCGTGCCGGTTGAACGTCATCATTTTCTGCGCTGGAGCCTGACCGGTCTGGTGGTGTTAGGCATGCTGGCCTGGCTCTGTCTGGCGTTTGGACGGGACGCGCAAGGCTGGATCTGGACCCAGGGTGACATGCTACAGCAGCTGCTACCCTGGCGCGCACCGCGCGTGCTGGCGGCCCTGGCGGTAGGCTTAATGCTGGGCGTAGCCGGTAGCCTGATTCAGCGACTGACCGGTAACCCGATGGCCAGCCCGGAAGTCTTGGGCATCAGTTCCGGGGCGGCCTGTGGTGTGGTCGTGATGCTATTCCTGGTACCCGGTAATGCGTTGGCGTTTCTGTTGCCTGCCGGTGCGCTGGGCGCAGCGGTAACCCTGGCGATCATTATGCTGGTTGCCAGCCGTGGCGGGTTTTCACCCGAACGCATGCTGTTGGCCGGGATGGCGTTAAACAGCGCTTTTGTCACCATTCTGATGTTGTTGATGGCCAGTGGCGATCCCCGGATGTCGGGTTTACTGACCTGGATCTCCGGCTCGACCTATAACGTCAGCGCCACCCAGGCGCTGCAAAGTGCAGGCTGTGCAGTCGTGCTGGTGTCGTTAGCGCCGCTGGCCAGCCGCTGGCTCACGCTGCTGCCTTTGGGAAGCGCCACGGCGCGCTCGGCCGGCATGGCGCTCACCGCCTCGCGGCTGGCGCTGCTGCTGCTGGCCGCGGCCTTAACGGCCAGTGCCACGCTGACGATTGGGCCATTGAGCTTCGTGGGGCTGATGGCACCACACATGGCGCGCATGCTGGGGTTCCGTCGCGCGTTGCCGCAGCTGTTGCTGTCGGGTGTGCTTGGCGCAGGTTTAATGATGATAGCTGACTGGTGTGGGCGAATGGTGGCGTTCCCAAACCAAATTCCGGCGGGATTGATGGCCACATTTTTAGGGGCACCCTATTTTATTTGGTTATTGCGGCGCGCTCGTTAAAAAATGACCGGCGTTTGCCGGTCTGCATTTTTTTACAGCTTAGCGAAGCAGCGACGGGCGGCATCGACAGTGTGCTGAATGTCCTCTGCGCTGTGCGCCAGCGACATAAAGCCGGCTTCAAAGGCGGACGGTGCAAAGTAAACGCCTTCTTCAAGCATCAGGTGGAAAAAGCGCTTGAAGCGTTCAACATCGCACTGCGTCACATCTTTATAGCAGGTGACGCTGTCGGCATCGGTAAAGAACAGGCCAAACATGCCGCCAACCTGATTCACCACCACCGGAATATTTTCCTGTTTTGCCGCGTCGAGCAGTCCCTGCGCTAACTGTGAGGTCAGACGATTGAGTTTGTCATGCATGCCCGGCTGGGCAATCTGGGTTAAGCAGGCATAGCCGGCAGCCATAGCGACAGGGTTACCGGACAGCGTACCCGCCTGATAAACCGGTCCGGTCGGTGCCAGTGCCTCCATGACTTCGCGACGGCCGCCAAAAGCACCCACCGGCATACCGCCACCGATGATTTTGCCGAGGCAGGTGAGATCCGGTTTAACGTTGTAGTACTCTTGCGCACCGCCCAGGGCAACGCGGAAACCCGTCATCACTTCATCGATAATCAGCAGTGCGCCAAACTCATCACAGAGCGCGCGCAGGCCGGGTAAGAATTCGGGTTGGGGCGGAATACAGTTCATGTTTCCGGCCACGGGCTCGACAATAATAGCGGCGATAGCCTGCGGATACTGTTCAAACGCAGCGCGCACCGAATCCAGATCGTTATATGTACAGGTCAGCGTATGCTTGGCAAAATCGGCGGGCACGCCCGGTGAGTTAGGCTGCCCCAGCGTCAGCGCACCGGAACCGGCTTTCACCAGCAGATGGTCGGCATGACCGTGGTAGCACCCTTCAAACTTGATGATTTTGTCGCGACCGGTAAAACCGCGCGCCAGACGAATCGCGCTCATGGTGGCTTCGGTGCCGGAGTTCACCATCCGCACCATTTCCATGCTGGGCACCAGTTTACACACCAGCTGCGCCATGGTGACTTCCATCTCGGTTGGTGCCCCGAAGCTCAGGCCGCGCTGGGCAGCCTCAATCACGGCCTGACGAATGCCATCATTGTTATGTCCCAGCACCATCGGGCCCCATGACCCAACATAGTCGATGTACTTTTTACCGTCGGCGTCATAAAGATATGCACCGTCAGCATGCTCAATGAACAGCGGAACGCCACCCACACCGGTAAACGCCCGTACCGGCGAGTTCACACCGCCGGGGATCAGGCGTTGTGCTTCGGCGAACAGTTCTTCAGACTTACTCATTTTCGGCTCCAGCAGTTCATAAAATATCGGGCTATTCTACGGAAGAGGGGCTGCTGACGAAAGGCCGCTATAATCATCAAAGTGAATCCGGCACAGAGTGCGAAGCTGAAAGCTTGATTGCGCCGGGTCGCTGGCAGATAATAGCAATATTGAGGTCGTTTTCTGACCCGGACGTTTACGGAGTAACTCATGAGTGATGAAGTAGTAGCACTGCCGTTGCAGTTTACCGACGCAGCAGCCAAAAAAGTTAAGAATCTGATTGCTGACGAAGAGAACCCGGCACTGAAGCTGCGTGTGTATATCACTGGTGGTGGTTGCAGCGGCTTTCAGTATGGTTTTACATTCGACGATCAAATGAACGACGGCGACATGACCATTGAAAAGCAGGGCGTCTCGCTGGTGGTTGATCCCATGAGCCTGCAGTATCTGGTGGGCGGTTCTGTGGATTACACGGAAGGGCTGGAAGGATCGCGCTTTATCGTCACCAACCCTAACGCCAAAACCACCTGCGGCTGCGGGTCGTCATTCAGTATCTGATTATCGGGCCGCCTCAGCGGGCGGCCTCGGCTACCATTCAACCGTCACCAGACGATCGTTCGTCCCGCTGCTTCCCTGTCGCTTTAACACCGTTTGTGTCACGCGCGGCTGTGCGTTTATCTGACGACCGCACTCAACCTGCGGCACAGACTGCCCCATTGAACGGTTAACTTCACAACGTGAATAGATGACGAGTCTGACGTTAATAGAGCCGGTCGTCGATCCCGCGTAGGCCTGCTGCGCGATCAGAAGCCCTATGGCCAGAAGCGGTGCTTTGGTCATATTTAAATTCCTGGTGTAGTCGAATGCGCTAAGCGCTAAAACGGACATCGGGCATACGTGGCACGTGTCTCATACTTAAAATTAACGGCAGTCAGGGTGATTTCTTTAGTTGACGGTGTAACGCATGCAGAACCGACAGCATTATTTACCCGGGTGCAGGCCTTTACACAGTTGGTCGGCGGCTAACAGGATGCGCGGTCCCGGACGGCTGAGCCAGTCGTCGTTAATGGCAATCACGCTGACGTTAAGCTGCGGTCGCCAGAACTGCGCCGTGTGACTCGCCTGCTGTGCATCACCTGTTGTGACGATGACCTGCGGATGGCGCATCAGCACCTGTTCCCGGCTCACCTGGGGCCAGCTCACCGCACTGTCGGCAAAGATATTCTGCCCGCCACACAGCCTGATGATATCGTTTTGCAGCGTCGCCTTAGCCGCGGTAAACATAGGCGAAAAGCCAAACTGCAGAAAGACGGGAACGGGATGTTGTGTGTGGTAGCGCTCCCGCAAAGCCGCTTCCTGCTGGCGCAGCTCCTCGGCGGCTTGTGCGGCACGTTGCGGAGCTGGACTCCACTTTGCTAATCCTGCCAGTGCATCAATCATGCCATCCAGCGTTGCGGCATTGACCCATTCAACCTTAATACCCAACTGCTGCAGCTGGTCTACCTGACGCTGCGGATTGCCGCCGCGCCACGCCAACACCACATCGGGTTTAAGCTGCAAAATACGTTCAAGATTGATGCCCTGCCAGTTAGCGACCTGTTCAATGTTTTTTGCTTCAGGCGGATAGCTGGACCAGGCGCTGACCGCAATCGGGGTAATACCTGCGGCAAAGGCGAGCTCAGTCAGATGGGGAGCAAGGGTGATGACGCGGGGTGGGGCAGCATACAGGCTGCTGCTCAACAGCAGCAGCCAGCACAACAACAGCCGTTTAGCCACGAGCCAGACGGGCCAGCAAATTTTCAACCATCAGTGACGACTGGCTGGCCGCGACGCTCAGAAACTCGTCAAAACTCAGGTGTGATTCCTTATCGGCCACGTCGGAAATCGCTCTGACGACCACAAAAGGCACCTGGAACTGATGACAGACATGGCCGATGGCGGTCGCTTCCATTTCAACCGCAATAGCCTGTGGGAAAGTCGCCCGGATGCGCGCCAGGGGCTCAGCCCCGTTGATAAACGCATCGCCGCTCACCACCAGGCCGCGAACCGCGTTCAGGTTGAGCTGCTTAATGCAGGCTTCCGCCTCGGCAATCAGGGTGCTGTCAGCCGTAAAGGCAGCCGGACAACCTGCCATCTGGCCCGGCTCATAGCCAAACGCGGTCACATCGGCATCGTGATAGCGCACTTCTTCCGACACCACGATGTCACCTACGGCTAACGTCGGGGCTAAACCGCCTGCGGAACCGGTATTAATAACGAGATCGGGTTTACACAGCTGCAGCAACAGCGTGGTGCCAAGGGCTGCCGAGGTTTTACCAATGCCTGATTTCAGCAAGGCAACGTCAACACCATTGAGTGTGCCAGTGTAAATTTCACAGCCCGCCAGAGACAGAGTCTGACGATTTTCAATTTTGTCACGCAGCAGGGTCACTTCCTGCTCCATTGCGCCAATGATGCCTGCTTTCATTTTGCGTCTCGCTAATGTAATGAATGTAAAAATCGGGCATAGTCTATCATGGCACTGACGGGATCATTTCACGAAAAAATAAGGGGACAGGTATGGCGGCGATCAATTTCAGGAAGAAGATCAGCTTCACTCGCCCTTATAGCAACCGTAAAGATCCGCAAGGTGAATATTTTATTACCCGCCATTTTGAAAGCGATCGTGGACGCATCATTAATTCGGCGGCCATTCGCCGACTGCAACAAAAAACCCAGGTCTTTCCGCTTGAGCGCAACGCCGCCGTCCGTTCACGCCTGACGCATTCGCTTGAAGTGCAGCAAACCGGTCGATATATCAGCAAAGAGATTCTGCAAACCTTAAAAATGCAGGGTGGGCTGGCAAAATATGGACTGGACGACATGGAAGGGGCCTTTGAAAGTCTGGTCGAAATGGCGTGTCTGTTGCATGACGTCGGGAATCCTCCGTTCGGGCATTTTGGCGAAGCTGCCATTAACGACTGGTTTGAAGATAATCTGGCTGCCGAACTGGTCGATCCGCTGGTGGCTGGCGTCGAAAGCGAAGAGCAGCGCCAGTCCTTTAATCAAATGAACGCTATGATTCGTCAGGATTTATGCCATTTTGAAGGCAATGCCCAGGCGATCCGTATGGTGCACACCTTGCTGCAGCTCAACCTGAGCTACTCTCAGGTGGCCTGTATTCTTAAATATACCGCGCCGGCATGGTGGCAGGGTGAGAAACCGGCCGAATTTAGCGTATTAATGAAAAAGCCGGGCTTTTATTTGTCTGAGCGGGAATATATCAGCGACCTCCGTGCCGCCACGCATCTGACGGAGCATCATCGCTTCCCGCTGACCTATATCATGGAAGCGGCTGATGACATTTCATATTGTATTGCCGATCTGGATGACGCCGTCGAAAAAGCCATTTTCAATGTCGACAGTTTGTATGAATTCCTCAGCAAAGCCTGGGGGCCAATAAATAACAATGATGCGTTCAGCCGTACCGTAGGTGAGGCCTGGCGCGAAGCAGGAAGTAAAAAACGCCGCAGCCGAAGCGATCAATTTTTCATGTCCCTCCGGGTTAATGTTCAGAACGTTCTGGTCACCTATGCCGTTAAACGTTTTATCGACAATCTGCCCGCTATTTTTGACGGAAACTTCAACCATGCATTATTAGAAGATGGCGGCGAAGAGGGGCGTTTATTACAAATATTTAAAACTGTAGCACGGCAGCAGGTGTTTAATCATTCCGAAGTTGAACAGCTGGAGCTGCAGGGTTATCGCGTCATAAAGGGGTTGCTTGAAATATACCAACCGTTAATGATGTTGAATTATGAAGACTTTACTACACTGATAAATGAAGATTTTTTGCGCAACCATCCGATTGAGACACGTCTTTTCCATAAACTTTCCGGAAAGCACAGAAAAGCCTATCTGTATAAAATGCGCACGCTGGTTGTTGAACACAAATATGAGCGTTTGTTATGGGAACGTTATTATCGCTTTCGTCTGATTCAGGATTACATTAGCGGCATGACCGATCTCTATGCCTGGGATGAGTACCGTCGTTTGATGGCGGTGGAATAAGCAGAGAATTGTAAAGAGCGCGAATAAATTTTTACCTTTGCCTAAAACTTTTCGAGGAACTTCGCGCTAAAACATTTATCTCAACATTCGACCACAGCAATGGTCAGTATATCCATCATTGTGAGATACCAAAATGAAAAAAACCTCGTTAATGTTAAGCGCTCTGGCGCTTAGTCTTGGCATGGCACTGACCCCTGTGAGTGCTTTCGCTGCGGAGACATCCTCTTCCGTTTCATCTTCCCCAAGCCAGCCGTTGCCAAGCCTTGCCCCCATGCTGGAGAAGGTGATGCCTTCCGTTGTGAGCATCAGCGTGGAAGGCAGTACAACGGTCAAAACGCCGCGTATGCCGCAGCAGTTCCAGCAATTTTTTGGCGATAATTCGCCTTTCTGTCAGGACGGTTCTCCGTTCATGGGCTCGCCGCTGTGCCAGGGCGCGGGCGGGAGCGGCGGCGGTGCGCCTGCAGGCCCGGATACCCAGCAGCAAAAATTCAGAGCGCTGGGTTCTGGCGTGATCATTAACGCAGAAAAAGGCTATGTGGTAACCAACAACCATGTGGTCAACGATGCGACGAAAATTCAGGTCAAACTGAGCGATGGTCGTAGCTACGACGCCAAAGTCATCGGCAAAGATCCCAGCTCGGATATAGCGCTGATTCAGCTGGAAGGCGCGAAAAATCTGACCGCCATTAAAATGGCTGACTCCGATAATTTGCGCGTTGGCGATTATACCGTAGCAATCGGTAACCCCTATGGTCTGGGCGAAACCGTAACCTCGGGCATCGTTTCGGCGTTGGGGCGCAGTGGTCTCAACGTTGAAAACTACGAAAACTTTATCCAGACCGATGCCGCGATTAACCGCGGTAACTCGGGTGGCGCGCTGGTGAACCTCAACGGTGAGCTGATTGGTATTAACACCGCGATTCTGGCCCCAGACGGCGGCAACATTGGTATTGGTTTTGCCATCCCCAGCAACATGGTGAAAAACCTGACCGCACAGATGGTGGAGTATGGTCAGGTGAAACGCGGTGAGCTGGGTATCATGGGAACAGAGCTCAACTCTGAACTGGCTAAAGCGATGAAGGTCGATGCGCAGCGCGGCGCCTTTGTTAGTCAGGTCGTGCCCAATTCCGCGGCAGCGAAAGGCGGTATTAAAGCGGGTGACGTGATCGTTTCTATGAACGGCAAGCCGCTCACCAGCTTTGCCTCGCTGCGCGCTGAAGTCGGCTCTTTACCGGTAGGCACGACGCTGAAGCTGGGCCTGCTGCGTGATGGCAAACCGCTGGATGTCTCCGTGCAGCTGCAGCAGAGCACCCAGGACAAAGTGCAGTCCGCTACGATTTACACCGGCATTGAAGGTGCAGATCTGAGTAATAACGCAGGCAAAGAGAAAGGCGTGCGGGTCGATAGCGTGAAAGCGGGCAGTGCGGCGGCAAGAGTGGGTCTGAAAAAAGGCGACCTGATTCTTGGCGTCAACCAGCAGCCGGTGACCAACTTAGGGGAACTACGCAAGATCCTCGATACCAAACCACCGGTGCTGGCGCTGAATGTGCAACGTGGCGACACATCGCTCTACCTGCTGATGCAGTAATCACTGCTTGATGCTTATCAGGCGGACTTCGGTCCGCCTTTTTTATGGCACAGATCACAAATGTGATGCCTGCCGCATTTCTGCCAAAGCCGGCGCGGCTATGGGCGAATGCATAATGTTCTCCGCGTGTCACACGGCTATTCTGTCCTTCCTCTCATATGACTCAGGAGATAAGGATGGCTACCTGTCATCTCGACGCGCGGCTGGCGCAGGAAATTGTTGCGCGCACCATGAAAATCATTGATGGCAATGTCAACGTGATGGATGCGCGTGGGCGAATCATTGGCAGTGGTGACAGGGAGCGCATCGGGGAGTTGCATGAGGGCGCGCTGTTGGTGTTGTCTCAGGGGCGCATCGTGGATATCGACGATGCTGTGGCAAAACATCTGCACGGCGTGCGGCCAGGCATCAATCTTCCGCTACGTATTGACGGGGCGATCGTAGGCGTCATTGGCCTGACAGGCGAGCCGGGCGCACTGCGTCACTATGGCGAATTAGTCTGTATGGCGGCAGAGATGATGCTGGAGCAGGCCCGGCTATTACATATGCTGGCTCAGGACAGCCGACTGCGTGAAGAGCTGGTGCTCAACCTGATAAGAAGTGATGCGCTGACGCCACAGCTGACAGAGTGGGCACAGCGCCTGGGTATCGATCTTAATCAGCCCCGCGTGGTGGCAGTGATCGAAGTCGACAGCGGGCAGTTAGGCGTGGACAGCGCCATGTCTGAATTACAGCAGCTGCAAACCTTACTCACCACCCCCGTTCGGGATAACCTGATAGCCATTGTGTCGCTAACCGAAATGGTCGTACTGAAACCGGCATTAAACACACACGGACGTTACGACCGTCACGATCATCGCAAGCGGGTTGAGCAACTGATGCAGCGAATGAACGAAAGCGGTCATCTGCGCATGCGTATTGCGCTGGGCAACTTCTTTACCGGTCCGGGCAGCATCGCCCGCTCTTACCGCACTGCGCGCACCACCATGGCCGTTGGAAAGCAGCGCATGCCAGACGTCCGCAGCTATTTTTATCAGGATCTGATGCTGCCGGTATTACTGGACAGTTTACGCGGTGGCTGGCAGGCGAACGAGCTGGCACGTCCGCTGGAAAAACTGAAAAGCATGGACAGCAACGGTTTACTGCGCCGGACCTTAAGCGCCTGGTTCAGCAATAACGTCCAGCCCGGCGCAACATCACGCGCGCTGTTTATTCATCGTAATACGCTGGAGTATCGACTGAATCGGATCGCTGAGTTAACCGGACTGAACCTTGGTCATTTTGACGATCGATTACTGCTGTATATTGCGTTACAGCTGGATGAGCAGGGCTGATGACGCTGCTTATGAAACCATGAGGACGCCCGATGCGTATATTGCCCGCCATAGTTTGCCTGCTAATCGTTACGTTTACCTGCCAGGCACGGCCTGACAGCCTGATTTTTCTCTCTACTGATGCCCTGATGAATACCCGGCAGGCTTTGCAGAATCATCAGGCGAGCACACTGACGGAACAGGCCTGGCGTCAGCTGCAACATCAGGCAGAAAAGGCGCTCAGCCAGCCCGATCCCAGCGTGATGGATAAGGGGCTGATGCCGCCCAGCGGATCGCGGCATGACTATCTGAGCCTGAGCGCCTACTGGTGGCCGGACGGAAAGCAGAAAACGGGGTTGCCCTGGATTCGTCGGGATGGTGAGATTAATCCCGACACGAAAAATAACCAAACCGACGGCGTGCGGCTGGCGCGCTTTAGCGCAGATGTACAGACACTCTCGCTGGCCTGGTTCTTTTCTGGCGATGCACGCTATGCCAGCAAAGCACAATCGATGATCCGCCACTGGTTTATCGATCCTGCCAGCCGTATGAATCCAAACCTGAATTATGCCCAGGGGATTCCAGGCAGGACGCCTGGCCGTCATGATGGCGTACTGGATGGGCGCTATTTTGCGACCCGCATTGTTGATGCGCTGGTGCTGTTGCGCCAGTCACCCGGCTGGCGCGACAGCGACGAGGCGGCGTTACATCGCTGGTTCAGTGACTATCTTAGCTGGCTGCAGACCAGCCAGCTGGCGCAACAGGAGCGGGATGCCCCAAATAATCATGGCAGCTGGTACAGCGTACAGGTTGCCGGTATTGCCGCTTACCTGGGCAAAAACACGGTGATCGCTGATATGTCGGCGCTGGCCAAACGAAAAATTGATGGGCAAATACAGAAAGAGGGGACTCAGCCACTTGAGCTGGCGCGAACCCGCTCCTTTCATTACAGCGTCTTTAATTTGCAGGCGCTAACCGCTATCGCGGCGTTAGCTTCTCAGCGTGGGCTGGACGATCTCTGGCACTATCAAAACAAGCAGGGTGGCTCGCTACTGGCGGCGCTGGATTATATGGCGCCCTTTAGCGATCCATCACGCCGCTGGCCGTGGAAAACCCGCGAACGCCAAAGCGAGCGGTTAATCCCCTTACTGCTGTTGGCTGACGTCACACTTAAGTCAGAACGTTACCAATCCTGGATTGATCGTCCTGAATGGCGTACCGGCTCAGCAGAGGTGCTACGTGATGTGGTGTTACTCAGGCGATAGCCGCGCAGATTGCCAATAAAAAAGGCCAGACGCGTCAAGTGAATCACACTTAATGCGGCTGGCCTGATGTAAATCTGAAATAATTAACGGCCGCTGCGGGTCAGTTTTTCCAGATCGGATTCAATTTCGGCGATTTTATGGGAAACGACGCCTTCAAGATGACGCAGATCATCAAGGATTTTACGTTTCAGATCGACTTCCACCTGATCGCGCTGGCAGATCTGGTCCAGTTCATCGATCACATAACGCAGGTTCGGGCTGATTTCCTGCACTTCGCGATAGCCTTGTGACGCGTTATCAGCAACGACGGTCTTGCGCTGGCGAGGATATTTAAATTTCACGCTTTTGGCGAAAAATTCACCTTTATCTTTGCGGAAATAAATTTTCAAAATATCGTTATTCGCTTCCTGACGCAGGCTGTAGCGATCGATATCGTCAGGGTTACTAATGCCTAAGCTCTTAATATTGTCATACATAATTATTTTCCACCAAATGATAGGCGCGCAGAATTGTTCATGACTTAATGACTATAGACATAAATAACATGAATCAGTGCGCAACAGGATTTAACTGGCGCGAATTATGACCTGGATGAAAAGTAAACGCACCTGTTGGTTCGTGTAGAAAAACAACATTACCCGTAACAGCTGTAAACAAAAGATGACGGGCTGCCGTACAGCCCGTCCGACAGATTAGTCGATCGTACGCAGCAGTTCATTGATGCCGGTTTTCGCCAGCGTTTTCGCATCAACTTTTTTCACAATGACTGCGCAGTAAAGGCTGTAGCGGCCATCTTTAGACGGCAGGTTACCGGATACCACGACCGAGCCGGCAGGCACGCGACCGTAGTGGATTTCGCCGGTTTCGCGGTCATAAATTTTGGTGCTCTGACCGATATAAACACCCATTGAAATCACGGAGCCTTCTTCAACGATCACGCCTTCAACGATTTCAGAACGTGCGCCAATAAAGCAGTTATCTTCAATGATGGTGGGGTTGGCCTGCAGCGGCTCGAGTACGCCACCGATTCCTACACCACCGGATAAATGTACGTTTTTACCAATCTGTGCACAGGAACCGACGGTTGCCCAGGTATCAACCATTGTGCCTTCGTCCACAAAGGCGCCGATGTTCACGTAGGAAGGCATCAGAACCGTGTTGCGCGCAATAAAAGCCCCTTTGCGAACGGCAGCGGGCGGCACCACGCGGAAGCCGGCTTCTTTGAAGCGCGCATCGTCCCAGTCGGCAAACTTCATTGGCACTTTGTCGTAAAAACGGGTTTCAGCCCCTTCCATCACCTGATTGTCATTAATGCGGAAAGAGAGCAGAACGGCTTTTTTCAGCCACTGATGCGTTACCCATTCGCCGTCGATTTTTTCAGAAACGCGCAGTTCACCACTGTCCAGTTTGGCGATAACCTGATTAATCGCCTCGCGGGTTTCAGTATCCACACTGGTCGGGGTGATGTCAGCGCGACGTTCGAAGGCAGATTCAATAACACTCTGTAACTGTTGCATATTTTTTCCTGATCTGTCATTTGTGGTGCCAGCCAGTGACCGGCACGGGTAAAAAGTTGATGTTCACAAATTGAAGCGGGTCACACTTTATCGTTTGGATTAAGGGCTTCTGTCAACCGTTGTTGCAACGTCTGACGCATTTCCTCATCCAGTGCCTTGCGTTCGCTATTGGCTAAAATAAACAAATCTTCCACGCGCTCGCCAATGGTGCTGATGCGCGCACCATGCAGAGAGACGCCGAGATCGGCAAACACTTCCCCCACGCGCGCCAGTAAACCGGGCTGATCCAGGGCTACCAGCTCCAGATAACTGCGGCGATCGGTGTGAGTTGGCAGGAAATTCACTTCGGTATCCACGCTAAAGTGCTTAAGCCTGGCGGCCTGACGGCGGGTGCGCGGTGGCACCCACTCTCTCTGGGTTATCGCCTGCTCCAGCGCCTGAATGATCATCGCATGACGATCGGGCGACAGGGGACTGCCATCCGGCTCCAGTACAATAAAGGTATCCATCGCCATGCCATCGCGGCTGGTAAAAATTTGCGCATCATGCACGCTGAGGTTGCGACGATCCAGCTCTCCTGCCACGGCGGCGAACAGGTGCGGGCGATCGGGACTCCAGATAAAAATTTCGGTCCCGCCGCGCGTTGCCTGCGGGCTGACCAGCACCAGCGGTTGATTAAGATCGTGTCCCAGTAAGTGGCGGGCATGCCAGGCAATCTGGTTGGGCGTATGGCGCAGAAAATAGTCGGCGCGACAGCGATTCCAGATGTGATGTAACCGCTCTTCATTGATGTTGTCCATACGCAGCAGCGCCAGCGCCTGCAGGCGGTGATGACGTACGCGTTCCCGCAGATCCGGACTGTTTTCCATGCCGCGACGCAGCTGTTTTTCGGTGGCGAAGAACAACTCTCGCAGCAGACTTTGCTTCCAGCTGTTCCACAGGCTCTCATTGGTGGCGCAGATATCAGCCACCGTCAGGCACACCAGATAACGCAGTCGGTTTTCGTTCTGCATGACCTCGGCGAACTGCTGAATCACCGTGGGGTCCTGAATATCACGACGCTGCGCGGTCACGGACATTAACAGATGATGCCGTACCAGCCATGCGACAAGTTGCGTTTCACGCGAGTTAAGGCCGTGCATCTCGGCGAACTCCAGCGCATCCTGCGCGCCAAGAACAGAGTGATCGCCGTTACGTCCTTTCGCAATGTCATGCAGCAGCGCCGCCATCAGCAGTAACTCTTGCTGAGGCAGGCGCGGCCAGAGTTCAACGCATAAAGGATGTTGTGGACGCGTCGCTTCGTTGGCAAAACTTTCCAGCTTCTGAAGAACCCGAATGGTGTGCTCATCCACGGTATAGGCGTGGAACAGGTCAAACTGCATCTGCCCAACGATCTGACCCCAGAGCGGCGTATAGGCCCAGAGTACGCTATGGCGATGCATCGGAACTAATGCACGACTGACCGCACCGGGATGACGCAGGATCGACATAAACAGACGGCGTGCTTCAGGCAACTGACAGAGCGGCTGCTTAAGATGGCGACGTGTGTGGCGCAGGCGGCGCAGCGTGGTCGAATAGATCCCTTTGATGTTGTCATTGCGCACCATGACGTAAAACATGCGCATTATCGCCTGAGGCTCCCGATCAAACAGCGTTTCATCGCGCAGATCGATCAGGTTACCCCGTAGCTGAAAGTCATCATCAATAGCGCAGGGTTTTTCATTGGTAGAGAGGGCCAGAATGGCTTCATCGAACAACTGCAGCAGCATCTGGTTCAGTTCGCCGATACGACGCGTGACGCGATAAAAATCCTTCATCATGCGTTCAACCGGCTCGTTGCCTTCGCCCTGATACTGAAGGCGCTGGGCAACGCTAAGCTGGCGATCGAACAGTAGCCGGTTGTCATAACGCGGCAGCAACAGATGCAGCGCAAACCGAATCCGCCAGAGAAAGGCCTGGCATTCATTCAGTTCGGCGCGTTCGGCGTCGGTCAGAAAGCCAAAGCCCACCATCTCGTCGAGCGTTGTCGCGCCGAAGTGCCGTCGCGCAACCCACTGTAACGTATGAATATCACGTAAACCGCCCGGGCTGCTTTTAATATCCGGTTCCAGGTTGTAGCTGGTACCGTGATAGCGCGTATGACGCTCTTGTTGCTCTTCAATTTTGGCGGCAAAAAAGCGGGACGACGGCCAGAAGCCATCGCTAAAGACATTTTTCTGCAGTTCGAGGAACAGCGCGACATCACCGGCCAGCATCCGCGCTTCAATCAGGTTGGTCGCCACCGTCAGGTCGGATAAGCCTTCCAACAGGCACTCTTCCAGGCTACGCACGCTGTGGCCCACTTCCAGTTTGAGATCCCACATCAGCGTCAGCAGCGCGCTGGCGCTTTGGGCGGCCTCTTCGTTAAGCGGCTGGCGGCTGAGAATCAATATGTCAATATCGGAAAGCGGGTGAAGCTCACCCCGACCATAACCCCCGACAGCAACCAGAGCGATGGATTTCATGCTGTCGAAGCCAAAGTAACGCCACAGGCGACGCAGAAGGCGATCGATAAACAGGGTTCGGGCATGAATCAGATTCTCTGCCGCCTCACCGCTATCAAAGGCCGCCGCCAGGTGCTGTTGAAAGCACTCCAGGCGCTGCTTGAGTATTTCACGTGATAGCTGATCGTCCTGCCACTCGCCAGGCGAATCATTCAGACCGTTTTTCACTTCTTGCGACAGGCTCATGCAGCGTTCTCATCAGTAACCATAAAAAAACCGGCAGAGCGCCGGCCTTTTATCAGGGGAGGAATTACGCCTGGTTAACTAACACCGCGGGAAGGGTGTCGTCTTTACGCAGGGTTAAAATCTCACAGCCGTTATCCGTCACCACAATAGTATGCTCGTACTGCGCCGACAAGCTGCGATCTTTGGTTTTCACCGTCCAGCCGTCTTTCATGGTACGAATGCGATAATCACCGGCGTTCACCATCGGTTCCACGGTAAAGGTCATGCCGGCCTGCAGGACGACACCGCTGTCGTCTGCATCGTAGTGCAGAACCTGTGGCTCTTCATGAAAGCCCTTGCCGATGCCATGACCGCAGTATTCACGCACCACTGAGAAGTCATTCGCTTCAACATATTTCTGGATAGCGCGGCCCAGCTCGCGCAGGCGAATACCCGGCTTCACCAGACGCAGTGATAAATAAAGGCTTTCCTGAGTCACGCGGCACAGGCGCTCACCCTGGATCGTCGGCTTGCCGACGATAAACATTTTCGAGGTATCGCCGTGGTACTCGTCTTTAATCACGGTCACGTCGATGTTAACGATGTCGCCATCTTTCAACGGACGATCGTCGCTCGGAATACCGTGACAGACCACTTCATTTACCGAGATGCAGACGGATTTCGGAAAACCGTGGTAACCCAGGCAGGCAGAAATCGCCTGCTGATGCTGCGTAATGTGTTCGTGGCAGAGACGATCCAGTTCACCCGTGGTCACGCCAGGCTGCACATGGGGTTCGATCATTTCTAACACTTCGGCGGCGAGGCGGCCAGCGACGCGCATTTTTTCGATTTCTTCGGGGGTTTTAATTGAGATTGCCATTAAATTATTCCGCTGCTGCTGAAATTTTCAGCGATAATGAATGCTGTGCTCTCATGTTAACAGCAAGCCAAAAGGGCTGCCAAACAGAGAACGCACCACAGGCCGTAAGCGAACATTTATTGGCGTCCAAAGCGTGATTGTGGTATAAAGCGCGCCGACGATTCTCTGTATGGCCGTTAAGGTCAGCGGGAAACGCAATAATCTCACTATGTGTAATAAAACACACATGTATCGACACATACGCCGGGGTGCCTTGAAAGAGGTCGGTTGTATGGGATACATGGAGGCCCAACCCCAATTAAACTAGAGGTAGTAATCATGGCAACTGTTTCCATGCGCGATATGCTCAAGGCTGGTGTTCACTTCGGTCACCAGACCCGTTACTGGTGCCCAAAAATGAAGCCATTCATTTTCGGTGCGCGTAACAAAGTTCACATCATCAACCTTGAGAAAACTGTACCAATGTTCAACGACGCTCTGGCTGAGTTGACCAAAATCTCTTCCCGTAAAGGTAAGATTCTGTTCGTTGGTACTAAGCGCGCTGCTGCCGAAGCGATCAAAGAGTCTGCACTGAGCTGCGACCAGTTCTTCGTAAACCACCGCTGGTTGGGTGGCATGCTGACCAACTGGAAAACCGTTCGTCAGTCTATCAAACGTCTGAAAGAGCTTGAGACGCAGTCTCAGGACGGCACTTTCGACAAACTGACCAAGAAAGAAGCGCTGATGCGCGCTCGTGAACTGGCCAAGCTGGAAAACAGCCTGGGCGGTATCAAAGACATGGGCGGTTTGCCGGATGCACTGTTTGTTGTCGATGCTGACCACGAACACATCGCAATCAAAGAAGCAAACAACCTGGGTATCCCAGTATTTGCTATCGTTGATACTAACTCTGATCCAGATGGCGTTGATTACGTTATCCCAGGTAACGACGATGCGATCCGTGCTATCAACCTGTACCTGACTGCCGTTGCGACCACCGTTCGCGAAGGCCGCTCTCAGGATCTGGCTGAGCAGGCTGAAGAAGCGTCTTTAGAAAACGCTTAATTAAGGTTTGCTCTGCATAAGAGCCCTTAGCATTCAGATGTGATCTGTAAGGGGCCAAACATGGCCCCTTTATTTTATCCAAGTCTGTTACGCCCCTGTTCAGGACGGCGGGACAGAGTAAATTTTCCGCAAATAAGTACCTTCTGATGCACTTGTGCTCAGGTACGAACCGAGGATTCTGGAATGGCTGAAATTACCGCTGCATTGGTAAAAGAACTGCGTGAGCGTACTGGCGCAGGCATGATGGACTGCAAAAAAGCGCTGACTGAAGCGAGCGGCGACATCGAGCTGGCGATTGAAAACATGCGTAAGTCTGGCGCAATTAAAGCAGCGAAAAAAGCGGGTAACGTTGCTGCTGATGGCGTAATCAAAACCAAAATCGTTGGTAACTACGGTGTGATTCTGGAAGTGAACTGCCAGACTGACTTCGTAGCAAAAGACGGCGGTTTCCAGGCGTTTGCTGATAAAGTTCTTGACGCTGCTGCGGCTGACCGCATCACCGACGTTGAAGTGCTGAAAGCACAGTTCGAAGAAGAACGTGTTGCCCTGGTTGCTAAAATCGGCGAGAACATCAACATTCGTCGCGTTGCTCTTCTGGAAGGCGAAGAACTGGGCAGCTACCTGCACGGCGCACGTATCGGCGTTCTGGTTTCTGCCAAAGGCGCTAACGAAGATCTGATCAAACAGATCGCAATGCACGTTGCGGCAAGCAAACCTGAGTTTGTTAAGCCAGAAGACGTTTCTGCGGAAGTGGTTGATAAAGAATACCAGGTTCAGCTGGACATCGCGATGCAGTCTGGTAAGCCAAAAGAGATCGCAGAGAAGATGGTTGAAGGCCGTATGAAGAAATTCACCGGTGAAGTCTCTCTGACCGGTCAGGCATTCGTTATCGATCCAAGCAAAACCGTTGGCCAGGCGCTGAAAGAGCAGGGCGCTGACGTAATCAACTTCATCCGCTTTGAAGTGGGCGAAGGCATCGAAAAAGTTGAGACTGATTTTGCTGCTGAAGTTGCAGCAATGTCCAAACAGTCTTAATGATCTGAAAGAACCGCCAGATGGCGGTTCTTTTTTGTCTGCCACAGGCAAAAGATACGTTTTCAGTTTCATCCCAATAGTAATTCTTTTGCTCTAAGCGGATGATTGATCGGAATTACTTCTTATTCATCATATCTTCCAGGACGAATTGACCATGGCGACCAACGCAAAACCTGTTTATCAACGTATCCTGCTAAAACTCAGTGGCGAAGCACTTCAAGGTGCAGAGGGTTTTGGTATCGACGCGAGCGTGCTTGACCGCATGGCTCAGGAAGTCAAAGAACTGGTCGAGCTGGGTATCCAGGTGGGCGTTGTGATTGGCGGCGGTAACCTGTTCCGCGGAGCCGGCCTGGCGCAGGCGGGCATGAACCGCGTTGTGGGTGACCACATGGGGATGCTTGCTACGGTAATGAACGGCCTGGCGATGCGTGATGCACTGCACCGCGCGTACGTCAATGCCCGTCTGATGTCCGCGATTCCCCTCAACGGCGTTTGCGATAACTACAGCTGGGCAGAAGCCATCAGCCTGTTACGTAATAACCGTGTGGTTATCTTTTCTGCGGGTACGGGCAATCCTTTCTTCACGACGGATTCAGCCGCCTGTCTGCGTGGTATTGAAATCGAAGCGGATGTAGTGCTGAAAGCCACGAAAGTTGACGGTGTTTACTCGGCCGACCCGGTGAAGCACCCTGATGCAACGCTGTATGAAAAACTGACTTATGCGGAAGTGCTGGATCAAGAGCTTAAAGTGATGGATCTCGCCGCGTTTACGCTGGCGCGCGATCACAAACTGCCAATCCGCGTTTTCAATATGAACAAACCTGGCGCATTGCGTCGCGTAGTGATGGGTGAAAAAGAAGGTACCCTGATTACGCATTAATACCCGAGGCGAGATAAAATAAGGTATATTCTGTCAGTGCGGTAATGTTTAGCCGTGCACCAGTCAGGATTATCGATGATTATCGATCCCGCTTCCGGTGATGCCGGAACTGGCCAGGTCAAACCGAATCCAAGGGTTTTAACGTGATTAACGACATTAAAAAAGATGCTGATACGCGCATGGACAAATGCGTCGAGGCATTCAAAACCACTATCAGCAAGGTACGCACAGGCCGTGCTTCACCTTCTCTGCTCGACGGCATTATCGTTGAATATTACGGTACGCCGACGCCACTGCGTCAGCTGGCTTCCGTTACCGTTGAAGACTCCCGCACGCTGAAAATCAACGTGTTTGATCGCTCTCTCGGCCCGGCCGTTGAAAAAGCGATTATGGCGTCCGATCTTGGCCTCAATCCAAACTCAGCGGGTTCGGACATTCGTGTTCCGCTCCCTGCGCTGACGGAAGAGCGTCGTAAAGATCTGATTAAAATCGTACGCGGTGAAGCCGAGCAGGGACGTGTGTCTGTACGTAACGTTCGTCGCGACGCCAACGATAAAATCAAAGCGTTGCTGAAAGATAAAGAAATCAGCGAAGACGACGAACGTCGTTCGCAGGATGAAATCCAGAAAATGACCGATGCGCACATCAAGAAAGTTGATGCGGCACTGGCCGAAAAAGAAGCGGAGTTGATGGACTTCTGATTCCATCATCGCCGACCAAAACGCCGTACAGAGAGGCATTCTGACAGAATGTCACCTCTGGCGGCGTTTTACATTGTGCCCCACGCTTTCACCTCTACATGGACAGCATTATGAAGCGATTAACTCTGCTCGGTTCAACCGGTTCGATAGGCACCAGCACGCTGGCAGTCGTCAGTGCCAATCCTACGCGCTATCAGATCACGGCGCTGGTTGCCGGTAAAAACGTGGCCCTGATGGCTGAGCAGTGCGTACAGTTCCAACCCCGCTATGCGGCGATGGCAGACGAAGAAGCCGCTGTTGCGCTACGTGAGCGACTGAGAGCATTGAAGGTGAAGACTGAAGTGCTCTCCGGCGTTCAGGCAGCCTGTGAACTGGCCGCGCTGGATGAGGTTGACCAGGTGATGGCGGCGATTGTGGGCGCCTCAGGTTTACTGCCCACGTTGGCAGCGATTCGCGCGGGTAAAACCGTCCTGCTGGCGAATAAAGAATCCCTGGTGACGTGCGGCCGTTTATTTATGGAGGCTGTGCGCCAGCATAAGGCGCAGCTGTTGCCGGTAGACAGCGAGCACAATGCGATTTTTCAGAGTTTGCCCGCTACCATCCAGCATCAGTTAGGTTACGCTGACCTGCAGAATAACGGCATTGAGTCGATTATTCTTACGGGATCGGGTGGCCCTTTTCGTGACACAAATTTAGCGGATCTGCGCAATATGTCGCCAGATCAGGCTTGTGCACATCCGAACTGGTCAATGGGGCGTAAAATCTCGGTTGATTCGGCCACCATGATGAATAAAGGTCTTGAATACATTGAAGCTCGTTGGCTGTTCAACGCCAGTGCCGCGCAGATGGAAGTGATTTTGCACCCCCAATCGGTGATCCACTCCATGGTGCGTTACTGCGATGGCAGCGTGCTGGCACAGTTAGGTTCACCTGACATGCGAACCCCTATCGCCCACAGTATGGCCTGGCCAGCGCGTATTCACGCTGGGGTCACACCGCTGGACTTTACCCGCATGTCGGCGCTGACGTTCTCAGAACCTGATTTTGGCCGTTACCCCTGTCTTAAACTGGCAATTGATGCCTGCGAGGCCGGGCAGGCGGCCACCACCACGCTTAATGCTGCCAATGAGATCGCCGTGGCGGCGTTCCTGAATCAGCGAATTCGTTTTACCGATATCGCAGCGTTAAACAGCGCAGTGCTGTCATCGCAGCACGGCCAGGAACCGGATTCAGTGGACGCTGTCATCGAAATCGATCGTATGGCACGCGCCGCTGCGACCGAAATGTTGCCACGCTTCACGGCATAACAACGATTGCGTTGAGGCTATTTGTTCGCTTCAGGTGAAAATGTTATAGTCGCTGGCTCGCGTTTAACGGTCTGTCACCAAATTCGGTGTGGCCTGGCAGACAGTGCCGGGATTTGTACCGGGCGCAATGTATTCAGAAACCACAGCATTTCTGATGAAAGGAATTGATTACGCGTTATGTCGTCTGAAAATCACAACAACACCGATGACCAACAGGGAACCGGTCCACGCCACGTTGCTATCATTATGGATGGCAATGGCCGTTGGGCTAAGAACCAGGGAAAACTGCGTATCTCCGGTCACAAAGCGGGCGTGAAATCAGTACGTCGCGCCGTTAGCTTTGCCGTCAGTAATAATCTTGAAGCGTTAACGCTTTACGCCTTTAGTAGCGAAAACTGGAGCCGTCCTGCGCAGGAAGTCACTGCCTTGATGGAGCTGTTTGTCTGGGCGCTGGACAGTGAAGTGAAAAGCCTGCACAAGCATAATGTTCGCTTACGCATCATTGGCGATATCAGCCGCTTCAGCCCCCGCATTCAGGAACGTGTCCGTCGGGCAGAAGCGCTGACGGAGAATAACGATCGACTCACGCTAAACATTGCTGCGAACTACGGCGGGCGATGGGATATTATCGAAGGCGTTAAAAAGTTGGCTGAACAGGTTCAGGAAGGCTTGTTACGCCCTGATCAGATAACCGAAGAGAGCCTGACGTCGCAACTGTGCATGAACCAGTTGGCGCCAGTGGATTTAGTGATAAGGACCGGGGGAGAGCATCGGATTAGCAACTTCCTGTTGTGGCAAATTGCCTATGCGGAATTCTATTTTACTGATGTGCTCTGGCCGGATTTTGATGAACACGTTTTTGAAGGTGCACTGAATGCATTCTCTCTGCGGGAGCGACGCTTTGGCGGCGCTGCACCAGGCGGCGCCTGAGCAATCTGGGGGTAACCTTTGCTGAAGTCTCGTCTGATCACCGCGCTGATTCTCATCCCGCTGGTGATCGCTGCATTGTTCTGGTTACCGCCTGTTGGCTTTGCAATTATTACGATTATTATCTGCATGCTGGCCGCCTGGGAATGGGGGCAGCTGTCTGGTATGGCATCGCGTCAACAACGGATCTGGCTCGCGCTGATATGCGGTCTGGCTCTGACGCTGATGCTGTTTACGCTTCCTCCCTACGAACATAACGCGCACCTGCCGCAGGTGGCGGGCTGGCTGTGGGCCTCACTGGCCTGGTGGATTGCCGCGCTGTTACTGGTTCTGTTCTATCCTGCCTCTGCTGCGTTATGGCGGACTTCCCGACCCTTGCGTCTGCTGTTTGGTGCGTTAACGGTCATTCCTTTCTTCTGGGGCATGATGGCGCTCCGCCAGTATCATTACGAAGCCGATCACTTTGCCGGTGCCTGGTGGCTGCTGTTTGTTATGTTTCTGGTATGGGGCGCTGATTCCGGTGCCTACATGTTCGGCAAACTGTTTGGCAAACATAAGCTGGCGCCAAAAGTGTCGCCCGGTAAAACATGGGAAGGTTTTCTGGGCGGACTGCTCTCTTCTGCGCTGATTGCCGTCCTGTTCGCCAGTTTTGCGCCGCTTTCCGTTCCCACCGGCACGCTGGTGATCTGCGCCGTGATTTCCACCCTTGCTTCGGTACTGGGCGATCTGACGGAAAGCATGTTTAAACGCGAGGCCGGTATCAAAGACAGCGGGAGCCTGATTCCCGGACATGGCGGTATTCTTGACCGCATCGACAGCCTGACAGCAGCAGTGCCGGTATTTGCCTGTTTATTGCTGTTGGTGTTTCAGACACTTTAAGGGCAAACGACGATGTTAAGCGTAATCTGGAGTTTTGCCGCATTTATCATTGCACTGGGCGTGTTAATCACCGTGCATGAGTTTGGCCATTTTTGGGTGGCGCGGCGTTGCGGTGTGAGAGTAGAGCGCTTTTCTATCGGCTTTGGCAAGGCGTTATGGCAACGCCGCGATCGTCACGGCACCGAATTTGTGATTGCGCTCATTCCCCTTGGCGGTTATGTCAAAATGCTGGACGAGCGGGTAGAAAGCGTTCCCGCCGAGCTTCGGCACCAGGCGTTTAACAATAAAGCGATTTGGCAGCGCGCGTCTATTATTGCTGCCGGCCCGATTGCCAATTTCCTGTTTGCTATCTTTGCCTACTGGGTCGTGTTCATCCACGGCGTGCCGGGTATTAAACCGGTAGTTGGTGAAATTCTGAACGGTTCGGTCGCCGCAGAAGCGCAAATTACACCCGGGACGGAACTTAAGGCCGTTGACGGTATCGAAACGCCTGACTGGGAAGCTGTGCGCATGGCATTGATCGGTAAAATCGGTGAGGCCAGCACGACATTAACAGTGGGTCGTTTTGGCGAACAGGGGACGCAGCAAAAACAGGTCGATTTGCGCAACTGGCAGTTCGAACCTGATAAGCAGGACCCTGTCGTCGCGCTGGGAATTCGTCCCCGGGGCCCGCAGATTGAAACGACCCTGGCTGAAGTGCAAAAGAATTCGCCTGCCAGTGCAGCCGGTTTGCAAGCTGGCGACAGGATCGTTAAAGTCGATGGTCAGTTATTATCGCAGTGGCAGCCTTTTGCTACCCAGGTTCGGGATAACCCAGGAAAAAGTATTGCTCTTGAGGTCGATCGCAACGGTGACGCGGTGCAGTTAACCCTGACGCCCGAAGCGAAACCTGGGAACAAAGCACAAGGGTTTGCGGGGGTGATTCCCCGAGTCGTACCGCTGCCAGACGAGTATAAAACGGTAAGACAATATGGTGCGTTTTCAGCCATTGGTGAAGCCAGTGTAAAAACCTGGCAGTTAATGAAGCTGACCGTCTCTATGTTGGGCAAGTTAATAACCGGCGATGTGAAGCTGAACAACCTGAGCGGCCCGATTTCGATTGCGCAAGGTGCAGGTTTGTCAGCCGAGTATGGAATGATTTACTACCTGATGTTCCTGGCGTTGATTAGCGTCAACTTAGGGATCATCAACCTGTTCCCGCTACCGGTTTTAGATGGTGGGCACTTGCTCTTCCTTGCGATTGAAAAGATCAAAGGGGGACCGGTGTCCGAGCGAGTTCAAGACTTTAGTTACCGCATCGGTTCAATACTGCTGGTGATGTTAATGGGGCTTGCACTTTTCAATGATTTCTCACGTTTGTAACCGCTGGAACGCGAGCTTACGTGGGATGTGTTAGGAAAACGCATAATAACGATGGCGATGAAAAAGTTGCTCATAGCGTCGCTGCTGTTTAGCAGCGCCACCGTTTACGGTGCAGACGATTTCGTGGTGAAGGACATTCATTTCGAAGGGCTGCAGCGAGTCGCCGTCGGCGCGGCTCTGCTGAGCATGCCAGTTCGGGTTGGCGATACGGTGAATGACGATGACGTCAGAAATACCATTCGCTCCCTGTTCGCAACTGGCAACTTTGAGGATGTTCAGGTCCTGCGAGATGGTAATACGCTGATTGTTCAGGTCAAAGAACGTCCCACCATCGCCAGCATTACCTTCAGCGGTAACAAAGCGGTTAAAGACGATCAGCTCAAACAAAACCTTGAAGCCTCAGGCGTGCGCGTCGGCGAAGCGCTGGACCGCACCACCATCTCTTCGATTGAGAAGGGCCTGGAAGACTTCTACTACAGCGTGGGCAAATACACCGCCAGCGTTAAAGCCGTAGTCACACCGCTGCCGCGTAACCGCGTCGATTTGAAACTGGTGTTTACCGAAGGTGTTTCTGCCAAAATTCAGCAGATCAATATCGTCGGTAACAAAGCTTTTAGCTCCGACGAGCTCATTTCCCGCTTCCAGTTGCGTGACGAAGTGCCGTGGTGGAACGTGGTGGGCGACCGTAAATACCAGAAGCAGAAACTGGCGGGCGACCTTGAAACCCTGCGCAGCTTCTATCTGGATCGGGGTTATGCGCGTTTCAACATTGATTCGACCCAGGTCAGCCTGACGCCGGATAAGAAAGGCATCTACATCACCGTGAACATTACCGAAGGCGATCAGTACAAGATTGCTGGCGTAATCGTTAACGGCAGCATGGCGGGTCATTCGGCCGAAATCGAACATCTGACCAAAATTCCGGCGGGCGAGCTGTATAACGGCACGAAAGTCACGTCGATGGAAGATGACATTAAGAAACTGCTGGGTCGCTACGGCTATGCCTATCCACGTGTTGTGACACAGCCTGAAATTAACGATGCGGATAAAACCGTTAAGCTGCACATCAACGTCGATGCGGGTAACCGCTACTACGTGCGTAAAGTGCGCTTCGAAGGAAACGATACATCAAAAGATGCCGTACTGCGTCGTGAAATGCGTCAGATGGAAGGCGCCTGGCTGGGCAGCGACCTGGTCGATCAGGGCAAAGAGCGTCTGAATCGTACGGGCTATTTTGAAACCGTTGACGTGGATACGCAGCGCGTTCCCGGCTCACCTGACCAGGTTGACGTGGTCTATAAAGTTAAAGAACGCAATACCGGTACCTTTAACTTTGGCGTCGGCTACGGTACAGAAAGTGGCGTGAGTTTCCAGGTCGGTGTTACCCAGGATAACTGGCTCGGCACCGGTAATACCGTGGGGATTAGCGGCACTAAAAACGATTACCAGACCTATGCAGAATTCTCCCTGACCGATCCCTACTTTACCGTTGACGGTGTGAGTCTGGGCGGCCGGGTGTTCTACAACAACTTTAAGGCCAGCAACGCCGATCTCTCCGGCTATACCAACAGAAGTTACGGTACAGACGGTACATTGGGCTTCCCAATCAACGAGAACAACTCGCTGCGCGTCGGTCTGGGCTATGTCCATAACGACCTGTCAGACATGCGTCCACAGGTTGCGATGTGGCGTTATCTTGACTCGGTCGGTAAGCCACAGCAGTTGAACAGCAACGGCGACTTCTCTGCTGACGACTTCACCTTTAACTATGGCTGGACCTATAACACGCTCGACCGTGGTTTCTTTGCCACCTCAGGTAACCGTACTAACCTGAACGGCAAAGTCACGATTCCAGGTTCAGATAACCAGTTCTACAAAATGACCCTGGACAGCCAGCAGTATGTTCCGATCAATAAAGATCATACCTGGGTTGTATTAGGTCGCGGTCGTGTGGGCTACGGTGACGGCATTAGCGGTAAAGAGATGCCGTTCTATGAGAACTTCTACGCCGGCGGTTCGAGTACCGTGCGCGGGTTCCAGTCCAATACCATCGGTCCGAAAGCCGCTTACCTGAACAATGGTTCGTCATACTGTAACCTGAGCGATCCGAACGGTATCTGTAAGTCGAGCGATGCAATCGGGGGTAACGCGATGGCGATTGCCAGCCTTGAGCTGATCACGCCAACACCGTTCCTGAGTGAGAAATATTCGAATTCCGTCCGCACTTCGCTGTTTGTGGATGCGGGTACGGTCTGGGATACTAAATGGCAGAACACGGCGGAGACGCGCGCTGCCGGTATTCCTGACTACAGCGATCCGAACAACATTCGCGTTTCGACCGGTGTGTCTTTACAGTGGATGTCACCGCTGGGGCCGTTAGTCTTCTCCTATGCCCAGCCGGTTAAGAAAGTTGAGGGAGATAAGTCAGAGCAGTTCCAGTTTAACATTGGTAAAACCTGGTAATGTTCTATACAGGGATGTTAAAAAATTAGCTTGCACACGTGGGGCATTGCTATGCTCCACGCTGCAAACATACATGTTGAGGGTAAGGAGTTTATAGTGAAAAAGTTGTTATGTGCAGTTACTCTGGGTGTTGCATTGGCTGCTTCTGCTGGCGCACAGGCGGCGGATAAAGTCGCAACTGTGGATCTGAGCCAGGTTTTCCAGAAATCACCTCAGCGCGCGACTATCACCAAGCAGCTCGAGAGTGAATTCCAGGGCCGCGCGGCAGAACTCCGTTCTCAGCACGACAAAATCCAGCAGGAAATGCAGGATCTGCAGCGTAACGCGCCAACCATGAAGGCGAGCGAGCGCAGCAAGAAAGAGAAGCAGATTGACTCTGAGCGTAATGCTTTCCAGGCAAAAGCCGACGCGTTTGAGAAAGACAACCAGACCCGTCAGGTTCAGGAGCGTAACAAGCTGCTGGAAAAAATCCAGACTGCTGTTCAGTCGGTTGCCAAAAGCGGCGGCTATGACCTGGTGCTGAATTCTCAGGCTGTGCTGTATTCGGGTTCTGATGTTAAAGACATCACCGATGAAGTTGCGAAGCAGGTTAAATAATCGATGTCATCAATTCGACTGGCTGATTTAGCCCAGCAGTTGGATGCAGAATTGCACGGAGATGGCGATATCGTCATCTCCGGCATTGCTTCTATGCAATCCGCCACCACTGGTCAAATCACGTTTCTTGCCAACAGCCGTTACCGCGAGCAGCTCGCCCTGATCCAGGCTTCAGCCGTGGTGCTGACGGAAGCGGATCTGGAGTGGTGTAAAACCGCCGCGCTGGTTGTTAAAAACCCCTATCTTACCTATGCGCGAATGGCGCAGTTACTGGATACGACGCCGCAGCCTGCGCAGCACATTGCGCCGAGCGCCGTAATCGATTCCAGCGCCAGACTGGGTGAGAATGTGTCCATCGGCGCCAATGCCGTTATTGAGTCCGACGTGGTACTCGGTGACAACGTGGTCATCGGCCCAGGCTGTTTTGTTGGCAAAAAAACCCGTATCGGCAACGGCTCGCGTTTATGGGCTAACGTCTCGGTTTACCATGAGGTGCAGATTGGTCAGGATTGTCTGATTCAGTCCGGCACGGTGATAGGTTCAGATGGGTTCGGTTATGCTAACGATCGTGGCAACTGGGTGAAAATCCCGCAGTTGGGTTCGGTCATCATTGGCGATCGGGTCGAAATCGGTGCCTGTACCACCATCGATCGTGGTGCGCTGGATAACACTCTGATCGGCAATGGTGTTATCATAGATAACCAATGTCAGATTGCTCACAACGTGTTTATTGGCGACAATACTGCGGTTGCTGGCGGTGTGATCATGGCGGGTAGTTTGAAAATTGGTCGTTATTGTATGATTGGCGGTGCCAGCGTCATTAATGGCCATATGGAAATCTGTGACAAAGTAACCGTAACCGGCATGGGCATGGTTATGCGTCCGATAACAGAACCTGGTGTATACTCCTCAGGCATTCCATTACAGCCCAACAAAACCTGGCGCAAAACTGCAGCGTTGGTGATGAATATCGATGAACTAAGCAAACGCTTAAAAGCAATCGAGCGGAAAGTCGGCAAAGACGACTAGACGCCATCCCATGACAGACCGGCTTTCATAATAACAGTGTTAAGCAGGGAAGCCAGGCGCCACGGAACCTATTTGCGGCCTGCCAACGATCATGATGATCGGTGCAGGCCGTGTTATTGATGTCATCAGATTTTTAGGACAGGAAGAGTATTTTGACTACTGAAACTCATACTCTGCAAATTGAAGAGATTTTAGAGCTGCTGCCGCACCGTTATCCGTTTCTGCTGGTAGATCGCGTGCTGGATTTTGAAGAAAACAAATATCTGCGCGCCGTAAAGAATGTCTCCTTTAACGAGCCGTTTTTCCAGGGGCATTTCCCTGGTAAACCGATTTTTCCCGGCGTTCTGATTCTGGAAGCGATGGCACAGGCCACCGGCATTCTGGCATTTAAAAGCGTGGGTAAACTGGAGCCAGGCGAGCTTTATTATTTTGCTGGCATTGATAATGCCCGTTTCAAGCGTCCGGTCGTACCGGGCGATCAAATGATTATGGAAGTGACCTTCGAGAAAACCCGCCGTGGTCTGACTCGCTTCAATGGCGTAGCGACTGTCGACGGTAAAATCGTCTGTGAAGCGACCATGATGTGTGCCCGTAGCCGGGAGGCATAACTCGTGATTGATCCAACCGCCAACATCCATCCCAGTTCAGTTATCGAAGACGGGGCTGTTATCGGCCCCGGCGTTCATATTGGTCCTTTCTGTTTTGTCGGGGCGAATGTCGAGATTGGTGAGGGAACCGTCCTTAAGTCACACGTGGTGGTAAACGGCCATACGCGTATCGGTAAAGACAACCAGATCTATCAGTTTGCTTCTATCGGTGAAGTGAATCAGGATCTGAAATACGCGGGTGAACCCACCCGTGTTGACATTGGCGATCGTAACCGTATTCGTGAAAGCGTGACCATTCATCGTGGCACGACTCAGGGCACAAATGTCACGGTTGTCGGCAGTGACAATCTGTTAATGGTTAACGTCCATATCGCGCATGACTGTGTCATTGGCAACCGCTGCATTATGGCCAACAATGCGACACTAGGCGGCCATGTCACTGTCGACGATTTCGCCATTATTGGCGGCATGACGGCCGTGCACCAGTGGTGCACCATTGGCGCACATGTGATGGTTGGTGGTTGTTCAGGCGTGGCTCAGGATGTGCCGCCCTATGTCATTGCGCAAGGCAACCATGCCACGCCATTCGGTATCAACATTGAAGGCCTGAAGCGCCGTGGCTTCAGCAAAGAAGCACTGCACGCTATCCGCAACGCCTACAAGTTACTTTATCGCAGCGGCAGAACGCTGGATGAAGTCAAACCGGAAATCGAGGCGATTGCTCAGCAGCACAGCGAAGTGCAGCCTTTCTTTGATTTCTTTGCTCGTTCAACTCGTGGATTAATTCGCTAATTCATGTCAGCGCGTCCCCTTACGATTGCCCTGGTCGCCGGAGAAACCTCTGGCGATATCCTTGGCGCAGGCCTGATTCGGGCATTAAAAGCGCGTCATCCTGATGCCCGTTTTGTTGGCGTCGCGGGTCCGCTAATGCAGGCCGAAGGTTGCGAAGCCTGGTACGAGATGGAAGAGCTGGCGGTGATGGGCATTGTGGAGGTGCTGGGGCGGTTACGGCGTTTATTAAGTATACGTCGCGATCTTACGCAGCGCTTTACCGCGCTTCAGCCTGACGTCTTTGTCGGTATTGATGCGCCGGATTTCAACATCACGCTGGAAGGCCATCTCAAACGCGCAGGCATTCGCACCATTCATTACGTCAGCCCCTCTGTCTGGGCCTGGCGACAAAAGCGCGTCTTTAAAATCGGCCGCAATACCGATCTGGTATTGGCGTTTCTGCCGTTTGAAAAAGCCTTCTACGACCGTTTCAACGTTCCCTGTCGCTTTATTGGTCATACCATGGCGGATGCCATGCCGTTACAGCCCGACAAGGCCGCCGCTCGCCGCCATCTTGGCATAGACGAGCACGCGCTCTGTCTGGCACTGCTTCCCGGCAGCCGGGGTGCCGAAGTCGAAATGCTGAGTGCGGATTTCCTTAAAACCGCACAGCGTCTGCGTACGCACTATCCGGCGCTGGAAATTGTCGTGCCCCTGGTTAACGCTAAGCGCCGCGAACAGTTTGAAAAAATTAAAGCGGAGGTCGCGCCTGAGCTGCCGATGCACCTGCTGGATGGTCAGGGCAGGGAAGCCATGGTGGCAAGTGATGCTGCGCTACTGGCTTCGGGAACGGCGGCGCTGGAGTGCATGCTGGCAAAATGCCCGATGGTGGTTGGCTACCGCATGAAGCCGTTTACCTTCTGGCTGGCTAAACGACTGGTCAAAACGGATTACGTCTCTTTGCCGAATCTGCTGGCCGGGCGCGAACTGGTCAAAGAGCTGTTGCAGGATGAATGTCAGCCTGAGGCGCTGGCCGCGGCGCTGGATCCGTTGCTGCATGCCAGTCGTGAACGTGAAACGCTGCTGAACACCTTTTATGAACTGCACCAGCAGATCCGCTGGAACGCTGACGAACAAGCCGCAGATGCGGTGCTGGAGCTTGCCAATGGCTGATTTTATCTATCCTGCCGCCGGTTGTATTGCCGGGGTGGACGAAGTCGGGCGCGGGCCATTAGTCGGGGCCGTTGTGACCGCCGCCGTGATCCTCGATCCCGCGAATCCTGTTCCCGGCCTGGCAGACTCCAAAAAACTGTCAGAAAAACGCCGTCTCGCGCTGTTTGATCAAATCAAAGAGAAAGCGCTCGCCTGGAGCCTGGGGCGCGCAGAACCGGACGAGATCGACAATCTTAATATCCTGCACGCCACGATGCTGGCGATGCAGCGCGCGGTCGCTGGCCTGTCCATCACGCCAGACTTTGTGCTGATTGACGGCAATCGCTGTCCGGCGTTGCCGATGCCTTCTCTGGCGGTGGTGAAGGGCGACAGCCTGGTCGCCGAAATCAGTGCCGCCTCCATCATCGCCAAGGTCACGCGCGATCGTGAAATGGCAGAGCTGGATTTGTTGTTTCCGCAGTATGGTTTTGCGCAGCATAAAGGTTATCCTACGGCGTTACACATGGAAAAATTGACGCAGTACGGTGCAACCCCTCATCACCGCAGCAGCTTTGCGCCGGTGCGTAATGCGCTGATTGATGCCGATGTACTGGCGAGCAGCCTGACCACGCTGCGCTAATCCGAACCTGTTTTAACCGGAAACTGATATGGCCGAACCCCGTTTTATACATCTGCGCGTACACAGCGACTATTCCATGGTCGACGGCCTGGCGAAAACCGGCCCGTTGATCAAGAAAGCGGCTGCGCTGGGTATGCCAGCCATCGCGATTACCGACTTCACCAACCTTTGCGGGCTGGTGAAATTTTACGGCGGTGCGCACGGGGCAGGGGTTAAACCGATTATCGGGGCAGATTTTAACGTTGCCAGCGAGTTGATGGGCGATGAACTGACCCAGATTACCGTGCTGGCGGCAAATAATACCGGCTATCAGAATCTGACACTGCTGATTTCCCGTGCTTACCAACGGGGTTACGGTATTGCTGGCCCGATTATCGATCGCGACTGGCTGGCCGAACTGCAGGAAGGACTGATTCTGCTGTCCGGGGGCCGTCGAGGGGATGTTGGCCGCAGCCTGCTACGAGGTAACAGCGCGCTGGTGTCTGACTGCCTGGCTTTCTATCAACAGCATTTCGCCGATCGCTACTTCCTGGAGCTGGTCCGTACCGGTCGTCCTGATGAGGAGAGCTATCTGCATGCGGCGGTTGAGCTGGCGATTGCAGAAGGGATCCCCGTTGTTGCCACGAATGAAGTCTGCTTCATCAATGAAGAAGATTTCGACGCCCACGAGATCCGCGTTGCCATTCATGATGGTTACACGCTCGACGATCCGAAACGTCCTCGCCATTACAGTCCTCAGCAATACATGCGCAGCGAAGAGGAGATGTGCGAGCTGTTCGCGGACATCCCGGAAGCGCTGGAAAACAGCGTAGAGATTGCTAAGCGTTGTAACGTCACGGTCCGGCTGGGTGAGTACTTTCTGCCCCAGTTCCCGACAGGGGATATGACCACCGAAGACTTTTTGGTGATGAAATCCCGCGAGGGGCTGGAAGAGCGCCTCGCGATGCTGTTTCCGGACGAAGCCGTACGGGCCGAAAAGCGGCCGGAATACGATGAACGTCTGGAAGTGGAACTCAACGTTATTAACCAGATGGGGTTCCCTGGCTACTTCCTGATCGTGATGGAGTTTATCCAGTGGTCGAAAGATAACGGCGTGCCGGTTGGGCCGGGCCGTGGTTCTGGTGCGGGATCCTTAGTCGCCTATGCGCTCAAGATCACTGACCTTGATCCGCTGGAGTTCGACCTGCTGTTCGAACGTTTCCTGAACCCAGAACGTGTTTCCATGCCCGACTTCGACGTCGATTTCTGCATGGAGAAACGTGACCAGGTGATTGAACACGTGGCCGACATGTACGGCCGCGAAGCGGTGTCTCAGATTATTACTTTCGGCACCATGGCGGCTAAGGCGGTCATTCGTGACGTGGGACGCGTTCTGGGCCATCCCTATGGTTTTGTCGATCGTATTTCAAAGCTGGTGCCGCCCGATCCGGGCATGACGCTGGAAAAAGCCTTTGCTGCAGAGCCGCAACTGCCTGAAATTTATGAGGCCGATGAGGAAGTCAAAGCGCTAATTGATATGGCGCGCAAGCTGGAAGGTGTTACGCGAAACGCCGGTAAGCACGCGGGTGGAGTAGTGATTGCGCCCACCAAAATTACCGATTTTGCGCCACTGTACTGTGACGAAAACGGCCAGTATCCGGTGACGCAGTTTGATAAAAATGATGTGGAATATGCCGGCCTGGTGAAGTTTGACTTCCTGGGGCTGCGTACGCTGACCATTATCGACTGGGCACTGAAGATGATTAACCCGCGCCGTGAAAAGCAGGGGTTGCCGCCGATCGATATCGCCACCATTCCGCTTGAAGACAAGAAAAGCTTTGATATGCTGCAGCGCGCGGAAACCACGGCGGTTTTCCAGCTTGAATCGCGCGGCATGAAAGATCTGATCAAGCGTCTGAAACCTGACTGCTTTGAAGACATGATCGCCCTCGTGGCGCTGTTCCGCCCTGGCCCGTTGCAGTCGGGCATGGTGGATAACTTTATCGACCGTAAGCACGGTCGGGAAGCCATCTCCTATCCTGATATCCAGTGGCAGCATGAAAGCCTGAAGCCGGTTCTCGAGCCGACCTACGGCATTATCCTGTATCAGGAACAGGTGATGCAGATCGCCCAGGTCCTGTCTGGCTATACGCTCGGCGGGGCGGATATGCTGCGTCGCGCCATGGGTAAAAAGAAACCCGAAGAGATGGCCAAGCAGCGCTCCGTATTTAAAGACGGCGCTGAAAGCATGGGCATCGACGGCGAACTGTCGATGAAAATCTTCGATCTGGTAGAGAAATTTGCCGGATACGGTTTTAACAAATCGCACTCTGCGGCTTATGCGCTGGTGTCCTATCAAACGCTGTGGCTGAAAGCGCATTATCCGGCCGAATTTATGGCTGCGGTCATGACGGCGGATATGGATAACACGGAAAAAGTGGTTGGCCTGGTGGATGAGTGCTGGCGCATGGGGCTAAAGGTCCTGCCGCCGGATATTAACTCGGGCCTGTATCAGTTCCACGTCAATGATGAGGGCGAGATCGTTTACGGCATCGGCGCCATTAAAGGCGTCGGTGAAGGGCCGATCGAAGCGATCATCGATGCGCGTAACGAGGGCGGTTATTTCCGGGAGCTGTTCGATCTCTGCGCGCGCACCGATACCAAAAAGATCAACCGTCGGGTCATGGAAAAACTGATCATGTCAGGTGCCTTTGATCGTCTCGGCCCACACCGCGCTGCCTTAATGAGCGCCCTTAACGATGCGCTGAAGGCGGCGGATCAGCATGCGAAAGCCGAAGCGATCGGCCAGGCGGACATGTTTGGCGTACTGGCCGACGAGCCTGAACAGGTAGAACAGTCCTATGCCAGCGTGACGCCCTGGCCGGAACAGGTGCAGTTGGATGGTGAACGAGAAACCCTTGGGTTGTATCTTACCGGCCATCCTATTAATCAGTATTTAAAAGAAATTGAGCGTTACGTTGGCGGGATGCGTTTGAAAGATATGCATCCTACCGATCGTGGTAAGATTACCGTTGCGGCAGGTCTGGTGATTGCTGCGCGTGTAATGGTGACCAAACGCGGCAACCGAATTGGTATTTGTACACTTGACGATCGTTCCGGCCGTCTCGAAGTCATGTTATTTACCGATGCGTTAGATAAATACCAGCAACTGCTGGAGAAAGACCGTATCCTGATCGTCAGCGGACAGGTCAGCTTTGATGACTTCAGTGGTGGGCTTAAAATGACCGCCCGGGAAGTCATGGACATCGACGAAGCGCGCGAAAAATACGCCCGTGGACTTGCTATCTCGCTGACGGACAGGCAAATTGATGACCAGCTATTAAACCGACTCCGTCAGTCCCTGGAACCTCATCGTTCAGGGACAATTCCAGTGCATCTCTACTATCAGAGAGCCGACGCGCGAGCGAAGCTACGCTTTGGTGCAGCGTGGCGAATTTCGCCCAGCGATCGTTTACTCAACGATTTGCGGTCGTTAATTGGATCGGAGCAGGTGGAACTGGAGTTTGACTAAAACAGGAACATTATGAGTCTTAATTACCTGGATTTTGAACAGCCAATTGCAGAACTGGAAGCGAAGATTGATTCGCTAACCTCGATTGGTCGTCAGGACGATAAACACGTCAATCTCGACGAAGAAGTGAAGCGACTGCGCGAGAAAAGCGTTGAGCTGACCCGTAAAATCTTCGCCGATTTGGGCGCATGGCAAATTGCACAACTGGCACGCCATCCGCTACGTCCTTATACCTTTGATTACGTGCGCAATGCCTTTGACGATTTCGATGAGCTGGCGGGTGACCGTGCTTATGCGGATGACAAAGCCATTGTGGGCGGGATTGCGCGCCTTGATGGTCGCCCGGTCATGATCATTGGTCACCAGAAAGGACGTGAAACCAAAGAGAAGATTCGCCGTAATTTTGGCATGCCAGCACCAGAAGGCTATCGCAAAGCGCTGCGCCTGATGGAAATGGCTGAGCGTTTCAAGATGCCAATCCTGACCTTTATCGACACGCCTGGCGCTTATCCTGGCGTTGGTGCGGAAGAGCGTGGTCAGTCTGAGGCTATTGCCCGTAATCTGCGGGAAATGTCCGGTCTGAAGGTGCCTGTGATCTGTACGGTCATCGGTGAAGGCGGTTCCGGTGGTGCGCTGGCCATTGGTGTGGGTGATAAAGTTAACATGCTGCAGTACAGCACTTACTCTGTTATCTCTCCGGAAGGCTGTGCCTCTATTCTGTGGAAAAGCGCCGATAAAGCGCCTCTGGCAGCCGAAGCGATGGGTATTACCGCGCCGCGTCTGAAAGAGCTGAAGCTGATTGACTCGGTTATCCCTGAGCCACTGGGCGGGGCGCATCGTCATCCTGTCGAAATGGCGCAGTCGCTGAAACAGCAACTGCTGGCCGATCTGGCAGATCTGGAAGGGCTCAGCACCGAAGAACTGCTCGATCGCCGTTATCAACGTCTGATGAGCTACGGCTACGCCTGATTGTGCTTCATGACGATAAAGCGGACTTCGGTCCGCTTTTTTTATGCCATTAATCTGACTGCAGTTGAGTGGCATCATTCGCTATGCTTACTTAATGCCTCAACAATCAGGGAGATGTGCATTGAATATTCTGGCGATCATGGGCGCGCATGGCGTGTTTTACAAAGATGAACCCTTGCGCGAACTGGAAGTCGCGCTGAGTCAGCAAGGTTTTCAACTCATCCGGCCGAAAAACAATGACGATCTGCTAAAACTCATTGAACACAATCCCCGTATCAGCGGCGTCATTTTTGACTGGGATGAACACAACAGCCCGGAGCTGTGTGGTGAAATCAATCAGCTTAATGAATACCTGCCGCTGTATGCCTTTATCAATACCCATTCCCAGATGGATATCAGTATTAATGAAATGCGTATGCCACTGCATTTCTTTGAATATGCTCTGAATGCCGCCGACGATATTGCTCTTCACATCCGACAGTACACAGATGACTACCTCGACAACATCACGCCGCCGTTGACCAAAGCGTTGTTTACCTATGTGAAAGAGGGGAAATACACCTTCTGTACCCCTGGCCATATGGCCGGTACGGCCTTCCAGAAAAGCCCGGTCGGCTGCTTGTTCTATGACTTTTTTGGTGCCAATACGCTGAAGTCGGATATCTCGATTTCGGTAACGGAACTGGGATCGCTGCTGGACCACACAGGGCCGCATCTGGAAGCCGAGGAGTATATCGCCCGCACTTTTGGTGCGGAACAGAGCTACATGGTGACCAACGGCACCTCGACCTCGAATAAAATCGTCGGAATGTATGCTGCCCCGGCAGGCAGCACGATTCTGGTGGACCGCAACTGCCATAAGTCGCTCACGCATCTGTTGATGATGAGCGATTTGATCCCCATCTGGCTCAAGCCAACACGCAACGCATTGGGTATTTTGGGCGGTATTCCGCAAAAAGAGTTCACCCGTGCCAGCATCGAGCAAAAAGTGGCGGTCACGCCGCGCGCCAGTTGGCCGGTACATGCGGTGATTACCAATTCGACCTACGACGGTTTGCTCTACAACACTCAGTACATCAAGCAAACCCTTGAGGTGCCGTCGATCCACTTTGATTCTGCCTGGGTTCCCTATACCAACTTTCATCCCATCTATGAGGGGAAAAGCGGCATGAGCGGTGAGCGGGTGCCGGGTAAAGTCTTCTATGAAACGCAGTCCACCCATAAACTGCTGGCGGCTTTTTCCCAGGCTTCGCTGATTCATATTAAAGGCGACTATGACGAGCAGACGTTTAATGAAGCCTACATGATGCACACCACCACCTCACCGAACTATGCCATCGTCTCATCCATTGAGACAGCGGCGGCGATGCTGCGGGGAAATCCGGGCAAAAGGCTCATTAACCGGTCAGTGGAACGCGCCCTGCATTTCCGTCGTGAGATACAGCGGTTGCGAGAAGAGTGCGACAGCTGGTTTTTTGATATCTGGCAGCCTGAACACGTTGATGAAGCCCAGTGCTGGCCGATACAGCCGGGGGAAGAGGACTGGCACGGATTCACCCAGGCCGATCGCGACCACATGTATCTTGATCCGATCAAGGTAACGATCCTGACACCCGGCATGAGCGAGCTGGGCGTGATGGCGGAAGAGGGCATTCCGGCGGCGCTGGTGGCGAAGTTCCTGGATGAGCGCGGCATCGTGGTTGAAAAAACCGGCCCTTACAATCTGTTATTCCTGTTTAGTATCGGCATTGATAAAACCAAAGCGATGAGCGTGCTGCGAGGGTTAACGGAATTTAAGCGCGCCTACGATCTCAATCTCCGGGTCAAAAATATGTTGCCGGATCTCTATGCGGAGGATCCCGATTTTTATCGCAACATGCGTATTCAGGCGCTGGCGCAGGGGATCCACCGTCTTATCCAGCAACATGATTTACCGCGGCTCATGTTGAAGGCGTTTGACGTGTTGCCCGAGATGAAAATGACGCCGCATCAGGCTTTTCAGCAACAGGTGAAGGGCAATATTGAAACCGTGAACATCAATGAGCTGGTGGGCCGCATCTCTGCCAACATGATCCTGCCTTATCCTCCGGGCGTTCCTCTGGTGATGCCTGGTGAAATGATCACAGAACAAAGCCGCGCCGTACTCGACTTCCTGTTAATGCTGTGTAGCATTGGACGCCACTATCCTGGCTTTGAGACGGATATTCACGGCGCGATCCTCACCGAAGAGGGGGAATATCGGGTACGTGTGCTGAAACAGGCCGGCTAACAGGACGTCATGTTTAACAGGAAGCAACGATGCTACAGCTAACGCACATCCATCATATCGCGATCATTGCATCAGACTATTCGCGCAGCAAAGCGTTTTACTGCGACATTCTGGGGTTTGAACTGCAAAGCGAACACTATCGTGAAGCGCGTGATTCGTGGAAAGGGGATCTGGCACTGAACGGTCAGTATACGATTGAGCTGTTTTCGTTTCCCAAACCGCCCGCACGCGTCAGTCAACCGGAAGCCTGTGGCCTGCGTCATCTGGCCTTCAGCGTGCCGGACGTTGAAGCGGCGATGCGCTATCTGGCAACGCAGGGCGTGATATGTGAAGCGATCCGCATCGATGAGCTAACCGGAAAGCCCTGCACGTTCTTTGCCGATCCGGATGGTTTGCCGCTGGAACTCTATCAGGCGTAAAATGGCGGCTTTGGGCGACTCCACTGGCCGCGGTATGGATTGAGAACATGTCTGATTTTGACGCACTGTTAAAGGAAAATGACGCGCTGGTCGTGGCGTTCAGCGGTGGTCTGGATTCTACCGTTCTGCTTCATCAACTGCGGGCCTGGCAGCAAGCGCGCCCGCAGTCACGGCTGCGTGCGCTGCATGTGCATCATGGCCTCAGCCCGAATGCCGATAGCTGGGCAGCGCACTGCCTGTGCCTGTGCGAACGGTGGCAGATTCCTTGTGAAGTCCTGCGTGTGCAGGTAACGGATCAGGGACAAGGCATTGAAGCGGCAGCGCGGCAGGTGCGCTATCAGGCTCTGGGGCAGGCGCTGTGCGCGGATGAAAAGCTGCTAACCGCGCAGCATCTGGACGATCAGTGTGAAACGCTGCTCCTGGCGCTGAAGCGCGGCAGCGGCCCGGCGGGCCTGGCGGCCATGCCGGCGGCGACGACGTTTGCCGGACATGCCTTACTCAGACCCTTGTTAAACCATTCCCGCCTGAGCCTGGAGCAGTATGCCGAGGCGCATCAACTGGTCTGGGTTGAAGATGAAAGCAATCAGGATCAGCGCTATGACCGAAACTTTCTGCGTCAGCAGCTGTTGCCGACGGTTCTGCGCCGCTGGCCGCATTTTGCCGAGGCGTCGGCGCGCAGTGCCGCCTTGTGTGGCGAGCAGGAGCAACTGCTGGATGAGTTACTGGCTGAGCCGCTTAGCGAGCTTATTCAACCCGACGGTAGCCTGTGCTTCACACCTTTGCTGACCATGAGTGAGGTAAAAGGCAACGCCCTGCTGCGTCGCTGGCTGGCCGCTCAGGGCGAGAAAATGCCGTCGCGCGAAGCATTACGTCGAATCCGTCAGGAGATCATGTTGTGCCGTGAAGATGCGCAGCCGCGCCTGAAGCTGGGCAACCACGAGATCCGTCGCTACCGGCAGCAGCTTTACCACTTGCCGCTCAGCGCCTCTTTAGCTGACTGTGAAATCGCCTGGAATGACGTCGAACAACCTCTGCATTTGCCACAAAACCTGGGCGTACTGACGGCCGAAAAAAGCACGAGTACGCTTCGCTGCCCACAACCGCAGGAGCAGGTATTCGTGCGGTTTCACGCAACAGGCTATGTGCATATCGTGAATCGCCCAGGCGGACGAGATATAAAAAAAATCTGGCAGAGGCTGAATATCCCGCCCTGGCAACGCGCGCGTATTCCATTAATTTATTTTAATCAGACGTTGATTTGCGCGCCCGGGCTGTTTGTTACCCGCGAAGGTGCCAGCGAGGATGCCGCTGGCTGGCAAGTCAACTGGCAGAAAACGACGGGAGAGCCGGAATAATGCAACGCATAGCAGCCTTGCTGCTGATAACTGTTTTACCGGTCCACGCCGCAGGCGATGTGAACGCGGGTGAGCAACGCGCGGCCGCCTGTATGGCCTGCCACGGGGCACAGGGTAAAGCAACCACGCCTCTCTATCCCAATCTGGCTGGCCAAAATGCGGCCTATCTTAACCAGGCATTACAGGCCTATAAGAAAGGGGAACGAAGCGGGGGACAGGCTGAAGTCATGAAGGCATTTGTGGCAGGCTTAAATGATGAGGATATGGCGAATTTAGCCGCCTATTACAGTTCGTTGAAACCTGAATGAGGTGGGCGGGAGTGCATCCCGCCCGACGGGAAGTGAATTACTCTTCGCTGACAACAACGGTGCCGAGTTCAGGATGGCTGAAGCTGGCAATGTGATCGAGGCGTAACTCGCGCGTTTCACCGGAAAGGTCAATCGCCAGATATTCAACGTTTTTACGTGAAAGAATATCTTTGGCTTTGGCCTTAAGCTGTTCACCGTCTTTTAACTCCAGCGACAGCATCCAGTTTTTTTGGCAGGCGAGTTCCAGATTATCGTAGTCATCGCAATTGATGGGTTTATAAGCTTCATTCATCAACATAGTCGCTCACCAATAAGTTTGCGGCGGCATAGGCCGCCTGTTCCCTGAGAGAAGCGTTTAGCGCAACATTCGCGGCAATATCATCCAGCGCTTTTAAGGCGCAGCCAATGGCATCGGGTACATATCCCAGATCTCCGCTGCCGATTTCGGCATATTTTTGGCGAACTAACTCACAATATTTTTGCACAGGCACCTCCTCAGCAGAGCAGAAACACTCTGGTTGATTAGCGACTATATCACAGGCATTTCCAGAAAATCAGCCAGGCAAAAACAGGAACCGCGCGCAAATCACTGCTAAAGTAGCTGGCTACGCCGTCTAAGACGACTCAGGATAAAGCACGAAAGGTTCAGTGAATGGATAGCCCCATACAAAAAAACGCGTACTGTACGCAGGCAGGTGACAGATGATTATGCTGTCACGCAACGTTGAGCTGCCGGACAGTGAAATTGAACTGACGGCTATTCGGGCGCAGGGTTCTGGCGGTCAGCATGTGAATAAAACCAGCACCGCCATTCATCTACGTTTCGACATTGCTGCCTCGTCCTTGCCACCGTTCTATAAAGAGCGACTGCTAAATGCCAGCCACCATTTAATTACCGGTGACGGAACCGTGATCATCAAGGCGCAGGAGTACCGGAGTCAGGAGATGAACAGGGAGGCGGCACTGCAGCGGCTGGTCAACCTGATCCGCGAACTTACCACGGTAGAGAAAGTCCGGCGCTCAACACGACCTACGCGCGCCTCGAAAGAGCGTAGGCTGGAAGGCAAGTCACGGCGCAGCAATACCAAAGCGCTGCGCGGTAAGGTGCAATAAGGGGCATGTGCATGGGGCGTTATGACAAGTCAGACAGGGGCAGAATGCGGGAACAAGCCTGATAGCCGCGCGTTATTCAGCAAAAAAAACGCCCCTTAAAGGGGCGTTATAGTGCGGTTACTTGTTAAGCGCGTTAAGCAGAAATTCGACAATCTCATCCTGCTTGATCATCTGCTTCTCACCGGCACGACGGGCTTTATACTCAATCTCCTGATTATCAAGATTGCGATCGCCAATCACGATGGTGTGCGGTACGCCAATCAGCTCCATATCCGCAAACATCACGCCCGGACGCTCTTTACGATCGTCCAGAATCACCTCTACGCCTTTGGCGCGCAGCGTGTTGTACAGCTCTTCCGCTAACTCTTTCACGCGGAACGATTTCTGCATATTCATCGGCAGAATCGCCACTTCGAACGGCGCCAGCGCAGCAGGCCAGATGATGCCGCGGTCGTCATGGTTCTGCTCGATGGCCGCCGCAACCACGCGGGTGATGCCGATGCCGTAGCAGCCCATGGTCATGATCTGGTTACGACCGTCTTCGCCCTGTACGGAGGCTTTCATCGCTTCAGAGTATTTGGTGCCCAGCTGGAAAATGTGGCCGACTTCGATACCACGTTTAATCTGCAACGTACCTTTGCCATCCGGGCTCAGGTCACCTTCCACGACGTTACGCAGATCGGCTACCTGCGCCATTGGCAGATCGCGTTCCCAGTTGATGCCGAAATAGTGTTTACCCTCAATGTTGGCACCGGCACTAAAATCGCTCATCTTCGCCACGGTACGGTCTGCGATAACTGGCATATTCAGCCCCACTGGGCCGAGCGAACCAGGACCCGCACCAACCGCTGCGCGGATCTCTTCTTCGGTGGCAAAGGTCAGCGGAGAAGCAACCAGAGGCGATTTCTCTGCCTTGATTTCGTTCAGTTCGTGATCGCCGCGAACCAGCAACGCCACCAACGCGTGACCGCTTTCTTCTGCGCCCTTCACCATCAGGGTTTTCACGGTTTTCTCAATCGGCTGCTGGAACTGGCTCACCAGTTCTGCGATGGTTTTGGTATTCGGCGTATCCACCTCACGCATCTCTTCTGCAGGCGCAGGACGATCGCCCGCGGGCGCGACGGCTTCAGCAAATTCAATGTTGGCGGCGAAGTCAGACGCCGTTGAGAAAATCACGTCATCCTCACCGCTCTGCGCCAGCACCTGGAATTCGTGAGATGCGCTACCACCAATTGAGCCGGTATCAGCCTGCACTGCACGGAAATCCAGCCCCATACGATTGAAAATCTGGCTGTAGGCGCGATACATCGCGTCATAGGTTTCCTGCAGCGATTCCTGAGAAGTATGGAAGGAGTAAGCATCCTTCATGATGAATTCACGCGAACGCATTACGCCAAAGCGCGGGCGCACTTCATCACGGAATTTAGTCTGGATTTGATACAGATTCAGCGGCAGCTGTTTGTAGGAGCTCAGCTCATTACGAATCAGATCGGTGATCACTTCTTCGTGCGTCGGACCGAGCACAAACGGGCGCTCATGGCGATCGGCAACGCGCAATAGCTCTGGACCGTACTGTTCCCAACGACCGCTCTCCTGCCACAGATCGGCGGGTTGCACCACAGGCATTGAAATCTCAATGGCACCGGCATTGTTCATTTCTTCACGGACGATGTTTTCGACCTTTTTTAATACGCGCAGTCCGGTTGGCAGCCAAGTATATAAGCCTGAAGCCAGTTTACGGATCATCCCGGCACGCAGCATCAGCTGGTGGCTGATCACTTCCGCGTCAGAAGGTGTCTCTTTCTGAGTAGAGAGCAGATATTGAGTAGTACGCATTGATTACGATTCCAGTTGATCGGAAATTCACAGACAAAATTTGCTGGCGGCTAGTGTACCAGTGAGATCACTGGCTAAAAAGCGGGTTTTAACGCGGATCGATAGCCACGACTTCCGTCCCTGCGTCATCAATGCGCCAGCGCACGTTAAACTCCATTAGCCAGGCGGCATATTCCCTGTCCTGGATTTCACCTTTACGGTAAGCGGGCCGCGGATCCTGAGCGAGAACGTCGCTGATAAAGCGTGCCAGATGCGGATAGCGGGCGTGCTGTTGCAACTGCTGTTGGGCAAGCGCTGAAAACCGGACCGGCATAGTGCTTTCCGGCGCGGCCTGCGCGAAACCGGCGCGCGCTTCGGGCAGGGCCTCGGCAAAAGGCAGGTAGGGTTTGATATCGACAACCGGCGTACCGTCCACTAAATCCAGGCTGCCCAGTTGCAGAATGACCTGCTGCTTCTCGCAGCGAATGCCTTTGAGCTCAACCAGCGACATGCCGACGGGATTGGGGCGAAAGGTGGAGCGGGTGGCAAAAACGCCCATGCGCGCGTTACCGCCCAGCCGTGGAGGCCGTACGGTAGGGCGCCAGCCGCCTTCCATGGTCTGATGAAAAACAAACAGAATCCAGAGGTGGCTGAAGTCTTCCAGACCGCGCACGGCATCCGCCTGGTTATAAGGCGGCAAAAGATGCAGTTCGCCGCCGCCGTCCTGTACCAGCCCAGGCTGACGCGGCACGGCGAACTTCTCTTTCCAGGGTGAACGTATCACGCCGATTTGCGCAAAGGCGAATTCACTCATTGACTGGTGACTTTCAACGCCGATCCCTGACAAACAGCCTGACGGTAACAGCCCGGTGTGCTGCTGACGATTTCACATTTATGCAGCAGTACAGCATTGGCTTTCATCTGTGACGCTTTAATCTGCATACGTTTACGTGCGGTAGCGATATTTGGGGGGGAGCTCTGATTGCTCACCTGGCAATCTTCAGCGGACACTTCGCCTAAATCGCGGAAGGGTTTGCTCACCAGATCGGCCGCATCGGTGTAAACCTTAACAGGCGCGGGACGATACGTTGGCTTACGTGTCGGTTCGCTGGATTGCTGCGGATGAGAAGGTGCGCTGCTTATTGGGTGGTACTCTCGAACACACCCTGTCAGCATCAATGCTAACAAGCAGAGCGGTAAAAAACGCATGGCAACATCCTCAAGTTTCAAAAAGTGGCGTTATTGAAACAAGGACACGGATAAATAACAAGTCAGCAAAGCGCAATATCAGAAAGGGCGGCTATAAGCCGCCCTGAGGAGAGATGGGAGGCTGAATTACCAGCCTTTAACTGCACCACCGTTAAAGACTTTGTTCGCCGCATCCGCGACCTCGTCAGACTGATAAGCCTGCACGAATTTTTTCACGTTTTCTGCGTCTTTATTGTCCTCACGCGCAACAATCAGGTTCACGTACGGTGAGTCTTTATCTTCAACAAAGATGCCATCTTTCGCCGGTGTCAGGCCGATCTGGCTGGCGTAAGTCGTGTTGATGACCGCCAGTGCGATTTGCTGATCGTCCAGTGAACGTGGCAGCTGTGGCGCTTCCAGCTCAACAATCTTCAGATGTTTTGGATTCTCAACGATATCCAGTGAGGTTGGCAGCAGGCCCACACCGTCTTTCAGCTTAATCAGGCCCACTTTCTGCAGCAGCAGCAGCGAACGACCAAGGTTAGTTGGGTCATTAGGAATGGCAACCTGCGCGCCGTCCTGCAGTTGGTCGAGTGATTTGATCTTTTTCGAGTAGCCCGCAATCGGATAAACGAAAGAGTTACCAACGGATACCAGCTTGTAACCACGATCTTTGATTTGTTGATCCAGATACGGTTTATGCTGGAAGGCATTCACATCAATATCACCTTTGCTCAGTGCTTCGTTAGGCAGCACGTAGTCGTTAAAGGTGACCAGCTCAACATCCAGGCCATACTTGTCTTTAGCGACTTTAGCCGCCGCTTCCGCAACCTGCTGTTCTGCGCCGACAATCACGCCCACTTTAATGTGGTTTGGATCTTTGGCTTTTTGATCGCATCCTGCCAGCGCAATCGCGCCAATTAATGCACCCACAGCGGCAATTTTTTTAAATTTGAAAGACATATCCTTTCCTTAATAGTGATATTGCTTGCTTATTTATGGGACACAGCACGCACGATGCGGTCGCCACAGAATTGTATGAGATACACCAAAACGACTAATAACACTAATACCGTATTCATCACTGTCGCGTTATATCCGATATAACCGTATTGGTAGCCAATCTGTCCCAGACCGCCCGCGCCCACGGCTCCGCCCATTGCAGAGTAGCCGACCAGCGTAATCAACGTGATGGTGGCCGCATTGACGAGGCCGGGCAGGGCTTCGGGCAGCAGCACTTTTCGCACGATTTGCATCGGTGTGGCACCCATGGCGCGTGACGCTTCGATCAGTCCGGTTGGCAGTTCCAGCAGGGCGTTCTCAACCATACGGGCAATAAAGGGCGCCGCACCCACGGTCAGTGGCACAATGGCGGCCTGCAAGCCAATAGAGGTGCCAACAATGATGCGGGTAAACGGAATCATCCAGACCAGCAGGATAATAAAGGGAATAGAGCGGAAGATGTTGACCAGCGCCGACAGCACCCGATACAAACCTTTGTTTTCCAGAATCTGACCCGGACGGGTCACATATAGCAGGACGCCTACCGGTAATCCCAGTACGAAACCGAAAAAGCCAGAGACAAAGGTCATCATCAACGTTTCCCACACGCCGCGCCCCAGCAACGCAATCATCGCTTCAGACATAACCTAGTACCTCTACTTTTACGTGATGTTCCTGCAGCCACTGAATCGCGGCCTGTGTATCGCTTTCGCTGCCGTGAATTTCCGCCAGCATGATGCCGAACTTCACACCGCCGGCATAATCCATCTGCGCACTAATAATGTTGTTGTTGATATTGAAACGACGCGCGGCTTCAGAGAGTAAAGGTGCATCGACAGACTGCCCGGTGAATTCCATACGCAGTAAGGGCATGCTCTCTGGGCCTGCTTCAGGTGACAGGCGCTGTTGATAATCGTCCGGAATATCCAGGTGCAGCGTTGACTGGATAAACTGTTGTGCCAGCGGCGTTTTAGGATGCGAGAAGACTTCGCTCACGCTGTCCTTTTCAATTAACTCGCCCTGGCTTATCACTGCGACCTGATCGCAGATGCGTTTTACGACATCCATCTCATGCGTAATCAGCAGAATGGTCAGGCCAAGACGACGGTTAATATCTTTGAGCAATTCAAGAATCGAACGGGTTGTTGCCGGATCGAGCGCGCTGGTGGCTTCATCACACAGAAGGACTTTAGGGTTGCTTGCCAGCGCACGCGCGATAGCGACGCGCTGTTTCTGACCACCGGAAAGATTGGCTGGCCAGGCGTCGTGTTTATCAGCCAGGCCGACCAGATCCAGCAGCTCGGTCACACGCTTTTTAATTTCCTCACGAGAGAGCTGACCCAGCTCTAACGGCAGCGCAACGTTGCCCGCAACCGTGCGTGAGTTCATCAGGTTAAAGTGCTGGAAAATCATGCCGATCTGACGGCGGGCTTGAGTCAGTTGCCGTTCGCCCAGCGCCGTTAAGTCTGCACCGTCAACCAGCACGCGGCCGGAAGTCGGGCGTTCAAGCAGATTCACGCAACGAATGAGCGTGCTTTTACCGGCACCGGATGCACCGATGACGCCATAGATTTGCCCGGCAGGTACGTGCAGGCTGACATTCGATAATGCCTGTATCGATCGCGAACCTTGCTGGAACACTTTGGTAATATTTTCTAATTTAATCATTACGTTATTTATTATCGTCTTGCATTGTCCGTGGTCTGGTGTGCTCTCATCACTGAAAGCATGCATAAGCTGGATGGATGGTAAGGCATCCAGACGTCTAAATCAATGGAAGTGATTCAATCAGACATTCTCCCTTTAATCGCAATCGTGCGATACTGATCGGCAATTTTTATAGCAGGAGTTTTTACGTGACGAATAAAGTCCCGGCCATTTTTCTCGATCGCGATGGCACCCTCAATGTTGATCACGGCTACGTCCACGAAATCGATAATTTCCAGTTTATTGATGGCGTCATTGAAGCATTGCAACAATTAAAGAAGATGGGCTTTGCGTTGGTTGTCGTGACTAACCAGTCTGGTATTGCTCGCGGTATGTTTAGCGAAGATCAGTTTATGCGGCTTACCGAGTGGATGGACTGGTCGCTGGCCGATCGGGATATCGACCTTGATGGGATCTATTTCTGCCCGCACCTTCCCGACGCGACGGTTGAAGAATATCGCCAGCAGTGTGACTGCCGTAAGCCTCAGCCCGGAATGTTACTGTCCGCGCAACAAGAGTTGCACATCGATATGGCGGCCTCTTATATGGTGGGTGACAAACTGGAAGATATGCAAGCCGCCGAGGCCGCCGGCGTAGGTAAGAAAGTCCTTGTGCGCAGCGGTAAGCCGGTCACGGCTGAAGGTGAAGCGCTGGCTGACTGGGTAATAAAGAGTCTTGCCGAGTTACCTGCCCGTATTAAAAGCGCGTAAAACAGCCCCTTTGTGCAAATTTCAGACGAACAGCAAAAAAGTTCAAATTTGCACTTGCGCTCTGTGAAAGCTTCCCTATAATGCGCCTCCACTGACACGGCACAACGGCTTACGTAACGCGGTGTTCAGCAGGAGGCTCCCAGGAGTTTCCGCCGGAGAAAAACTTCTGAAAAAGAGGTTGACTCTGAAGGAGGAAAGCGTAATATACGCCACCTCGCGACAGACGGTTAACCCGCTGTTCGCACTGCTCTTTAACAATTTATCAGACAATCTGTGTGGGCACTCGCAGGATTGATATCAGCGTCTCCGGACGTAAAAAATATCAAAGCCTCACGA
>NZ_QGTU01000003.1:0-571441 GCF_003182295.1 Pantoea sp. AG702
GCGGACGCGAGTCCGAAGGATTTTGCGCTGAGTGCAAGGCGGCAACCGAGACGGGGTGAAGGAGCATACTGAGGTATGTGACTGAGCGTCGCGAGGGAAGCCAGCGCGGCAGCAGCGTGAAAGACGCAGGACGGAGCACAAAGAATTTGCCTGGCGGCCTTAGCGCGGTGGTCCCACCTGACCCCATGCCGAACTCAGAAGTGAAACGCCGTAGCGCCGATGGTAGTGTGGGGTCTCCCCATGCGAGAGTAGGGAACTGCCAGGCATCAAATTGAAGGACCTGCACGTAACCTCGGGCAGTTCACTACTCAGTAGAGTAGGACAAAAGCGAACGCTTTTGAACGCTGCGAAGCAGCGGCCCGAAGGGTGAATCACAGCGTGATTCATAAACTGCCAGGCATCAAATTGAAAGACCCGAGCATCAGCATAACAGTGCCGGGAGTACCTGTTGCGTGCTGATATGGCTCAGTTGGTAGAGCGCACCCTTGGTAAGGGTGAGGTCCCCAGTTCGACTCTGGGTATCAGCACCAGTTATATATGGCTAGAGTTCGGCAAATAAAGAATTTGCCTGGCGGCTGTAGCGCGGTGGTCCCACCTGACCCCATGCCGAACTCAGAAGTGAAACGCCGTAGCGCCGATGGTAGTGTGGGGTCTCCCCATGCGAGAGTAGGGAACTGCCAGGCATCAAACAGAAAAGCCCCGTACGAAAGTGCGGGGCTTTTTTACGTCTGCGATGCGGTAAAAAGCCAATATCGAGCCGATTATCGCGCGCGGAAGGCCCCCATTGGGCACTGAAAACTTTCGAATGCTCCTTTCCATACGAATAAAACGCCGACTAAAAAACCGGGCAACTGAGCTCAAACAGGGTTGTTAGCGTAATGAAACGCGATTATAAGCAACGCTGGCAGCTGAGGCGTTGTGCAACCACAGTTAACGCAGTGCGATTATTCGCGTAGCAGAAGAATATTATGCTGGGCGTCATGGGGGAAACCGCACCTCCGTCGTAGACGAAGATGCGGGGAAAGATAAGAGGGGTTAGTGGATAACCTGAGACAGGAAAGCGCGGGTACGCTCTGACCGAGGATTAGCAAAAAACTCCTGCGGAGGAGCGACTTCCACGATCTCACCGCGATCCATAAAGATCACTCTGTCGGCTACCGTACGGGCAAAGCCCATTTCGTGCGTCACACAAAGCATTGTCATACCATCTTCGGCCAGTCCAATCATCGTATCGAGCACTTCCTTCACCATCTCTGGATCCAGAGCAGAGGTCGGCTCATCAAACAGCATGATTTTAGGCTTCATGCATAGCGAACGTGCGATAGCTACGCGCTGTTGCTGTCCCCCAGAAAGCTGGCCGGGAAACTTATGCGCATGTTCCTCAATACGAACACGTTTGAGGTAGTGCATAGCAAGCTCTTCGGCTTCCTTTTTGGCAATTTTACGCACCCACATGGGCGCCAGCGTGCAGTTCTGCAAAACGGTAAGATGAGGGAAAAGGTTAAAATGTTGAAACACCATACCGACCTCGGTACGGACCCGCTCAATGTTGCGCACATCATCATTCAAATGAATACCATCAACCACAATACGGCCCTTCTGGTGTTCTTCAAGATGGTTGATGCAGCGAATTGTGGTGGATTTGCCTGAACCTGATGGACCACACAAGACGATACGTTCCTGGGGTTTAACCTGAAGATTAATATCTTTCAGCACATGGAATTGCCCGTACCACTTGTTCACATTTTCCAGCGAAATCATCGCATTGGTTGAATCAGTTATTATTTGTGTCATAGAAACCTCAGTGCGATTTGCGCCCGGTGTGAAAACGTTTTTCCAGATACTGGCTGTAACGCGACATGCTAAAACAGAAAATCCAGTAGACCAGCGCGGCAAAGACATAGCCTTCAGTAGACATTCCTAGCCAGGCGGGATCGACGGTAGCCTGCTGCACGCTACTAAACAGATCGAATAAACCAATAATGATGACCAGGCTGGTATCTTTGAATAACGCGATAATGGTATTCACCAGTCCTGGAATAGTCAGCTTTAAGGCCTGCGGAAGGATGACCAGCATTTGCGTCTTCCAGTATCCCAGAGCCAGCGATTCAGCAGCTTCATACTGCCCCTTAGGCAAGGCTTGCAGTCCACCACGTACCACCTCTGCCACATAAGCCGACTGGAACAAGATCACGCCAACCAGTGCACGCACCAGTTTGTCGATGGTCGTTCCTTCTGCCATAAACAACGGCAACATGACCGAAGACATAAACAGCACGGTTATCAGCGGCACGCCGCGCCAGAACTCAATAAAAATCACTGACAGCGTTCGCACCACCGGCATCCGGGAGCGTCGTCCCAGCGCCAGTAAAATCCCCAGCGGTAAGGCGCCAGCGATACCAACGGATGCAATGATCAGCGTCAGTGTAAGCCCACCCCATTGACGGGTTTCCACCCGGTCCAGCCCTAAGAAACCGCCATATAACAGAAACCAGACAACAAGGGGATAGCATACTGCCCATGCGGCAATGTAGCGTCCACGATAAGGCAGCCGTTTAATAAACATCGGCACAATGGATGCCAGCCCAATGACCAGCGCCAGGTTGATGCGCCAGCGCAGTTCATGTGGATAAAGCCCATACATAAACTGGCCAAAGCGGGCATGAATAAAGACCCAACATGCCCCCTCTTTCGTACAGTCTGCGCGTGTTGTGCCGAACCAGTTTGCATCGAAGATCAGCCAGTTCAGAGCAGGTGGAATCACATGCCAGATAAGCCAGATGCAAAGCAGCGTCAGACAGGTATTAAACCACCCTGAAAACAGATTTTTGCGCGCCCACAGCCAGGCCCGGCTCAGCGGTGATGAGGCTATCTGCGGTGTTTCGTGTGTAGTGACAGACATAGTTATCCCGTTCTCTTAACGCTCAACCAGCGCGATTTTGCGGTTGTAGAAGTTCATCAACATTGAAATCAGCAGGCTGATAATCAGATAGACGCTCATGGTGATAGCAATGGTTTCGATGGCCTGGCCGGTCTGATTCAGGACCGTTCCGGCAAACAACGACACCATATCGGGATAGCCAATTGCCGCAGCCAGAGAAGAGTTCTTCACAATATTCAGATACTGGCTGGTAAGGGGAGGAATGATCACGCGCATCGCCTGAGGGATAATAACCTGACGCAAGGTGACCGGATTGGGTAATCCCAGCGAGCGGGCCGCCTCATGCTGCCCATAGGGCACAGCCTGAATACCTGAACGAATGACTTCCGCAATAAACGAGGAGGTATAAATCGACAGCGCCAGCGTCAGTGCCGCCAGCTCAGGAATCATGACGAAACCGCCCCTAAAGTTAAAGCCGCGTAACTCAGGAATGTCCCAATGCATGGCTGCGCCAAAGCCCAGATGTGCAATGAAGGGAAAGAGTAACAACATCAAAATGGCGACAGGCCAGGTGCGACGAAATTGACCGGTTTTAAGCTGATGCTGACGGTTGAAGCGGAACAGGGCGTAACTCGCGACAACAGACAAAACGAGGGCAAAAACAAATGGCCAGCTTCCCGGTGCATAGGTCGGCCAGGGCACATACAGGCCACGGTTGCTGACGAAGGCCAGATCGAAAGCATTGAGCGCCTGACGGGGGCCGGGCAGGTTACGTAATACCGCAAAATACCAAAAGAAGATCTGGAGTAAGGGAGGAATATTGCGGAAAGTTTCAATATAGATATTGGCGATTTTACGCAGTAACCAGTTATCTGACAGGCGTGCCAGTCCGATAAAAAAACCCAGAACAGATGCAAAAACAATACAGAGAGCCGAAACCAGTAACGTATTGGTCAGCCCGACCAGAAAGACGCGTGCGTAGGTGTCACCCTCAGTGTAGTCAATAAGATGCTGAACAATGCCGAAACCCGCATTGCGCTCCAGAAAACCAAACCCGGAAGTAATACCGCGATTAGCGAGATTGATAACGGTGTTGTGGATAAGGTAGCCCACCACAGCAACTACAATAATGATCGCAACTATCTGGTAAAGCCAGGCTCGAACCGTGGGATTACCGAACGAAAAATCCCTTTTCACGGTTGGGCGTTGTGACATGTTTAAACCTCAATAACAAAAGCTTTGCTGGGGCACCGTAGAAAACGGTGCCCGACGGGTTGAGGCGCGATTAACGTACCGGTGGCGCGTACTGAATACCGCCCTGATTCCAGAGTGCATTCTGGCCGCGAGCGATTTTTAACGGGCTGTCTTTACCGACGTTGCGATCAAAACTTTCCTGATAGTTACCTACCTGTTTAATGATGTTGTAAGCCCATTTGTTATCCAGCTTCAGGTCTTTGCCGAAATCACCTTCAGCGCCCAGCAGGTGAGCCATATCAGGTGTTGCCGGTTTAGCCGTCATTTCATCAACGTTTTTGGAGTTGATGCCCATCTCTTCGGCGTTCAGCATGGCGAAAAGCGACCACTTAACAATGGTGAACCAGTCATCATCACCGCGACGTACAAGCGGCCCCAGTGGTTCTTTAGAAATCACTTCAGGCAAGACGATAAAGTCGTCTGGCTTACCTAATTTAATGCGCAGGGCGTACAGCTGAGACTGGTCAGAGGCCAGCGTATCGCAACGACCGCTGTCCAGTGCCTTAGCGGATTCATCAGAGCGATCGAAGGTGACCGGCGTGTACTGCATTTTGTTGGCTTTGAAGAAGTCAGCGACGTTCAGCTCGGTATCGGTGCCCGCCTGAATACAGACGGTCGCACCGTCGAGTTCTTTCGCGCTCTTCAGACCCGCTTTCTTGTGGGTCAGGAAGCCAATGCCGTCGTAGTAGTTGACGCCGGTAAACATGAAGCCCATGCCGCCGTCACGTGATGAGGTCCAGGTGGTATTGCGAGAAAGCACGTCGACTTCGCCGGACTGCAGCGCGGTAAAACGCTCTTTTGCCGTCAGCGGGGTGTACTTCACTTTTGTGGCGTCGCCAAATACGGCGGCCGCGGCAGCACGACAGATATCCACATCAAGGCCGGTAAATTTGCCGCTGGCATCCGCATAAGAGAACCCCGGCAGGCCATCGCTGATCCCACACTGAATGAAGCCTTTCTTTTTAATCGCATCGAGTGTAGGGCCTGCATGGGCCTGCTGAGCAACGGCAAGCAGAGAAGCCGCAGCAACCAGAGTAGAGAGCATCATCTTTTTCATAAAGCATCCTGTGTGGCATGTCATGTTGTGTTGTTATGTATTGCGCACTTTATTGTGCGTCCTGTCTGTGGCGAACGGCCCCCCACGACTTTGCAAAGCCAGTGCCAGGTTTGCAGAATCCTGAAGTCACCTGAAAGATCGGGTAATAATCTGAATTATCTGGAAGGCTGCGTTAATATGACGCACCAAAAGGAAGCATTTCGAGTCGTAGGGATCACATTTAGTGCAAAATGTTTCACTATTTAGCAACATTGTGAGCAGCGTTGCATGTGCTGACTGCAAGCAGGGTGCTCGTTGCGAAAAAAGTAAAGCAGGCTCACACAAGGCCGCTATAGCGGGGCTGAGAGGCTGGAAACGGAAAAAAACAGGGATGGAAATGAGGACGATGTGAAAAAGGCAGCCCGTTAAAAATCACGCTGGCGACTGCAACTACAGTTACCATATTTGACGCAACTGTTTCACAAGTTTTAAAACAATTTGTGTGTCAGGGCACAAATAAAAACGCCAGCCCTAAGGCTGGCGAGATTAACGGCCTGAACCTGAATCAGTTCATGCCGTATTTTTTCAGTTTCTTACGCAGCGTACCGCGGTTGATACCCATCATCAGGGCAGCACGGGTCTGGTTGCCACGGGTATACTGCATCACCATGTCCAACAGAGGCTGCTCGACTTCAGCCAAAACCAGCTCATACAGGTCACTAACATCCTGACCATTCAGTTGAGCAAAATAGTTCTTCAGTGCCTGTTTAACCGAATCACGCAAAGGTTTTTGAGTTACCTGATCCTGTGAGTTAACGGTAGAAACGGTCAGTACGTCAGAATTTACGCGTTGTTCGAACATAGTTCTTTCAGCTCTTTATTTCGTTACGCAAGATTTTCGAAGTATGCCTCCAACGCCTCCAGCTGTTCGCTGGCATCCTCAATGGCGTTGAATGTGCGCCGAAACTGGTCATTTGGGGCATGTTCCTGGAGATACCAGGAGACGTGCTTTCGCGCTATACGGTATCCCTTGCCTGAACCGTAAAAGTCGTGCAGCTCACGTATATGCGAAACAAGCAAACGCTTGACCTCTGCCAGTGGCAGCGGGGCAAGCAGCTCCCCAGTGTCCAGATAATGCTGGATTTCCCGGAAGATCCACGGTCTTCCCTGAGCAGCACGTCCTATCATCAGAGCATCGGCTCCGGTGTAGTCGAGCACTGCTCTGGCTTTATGCGGGTCAGTTATGTCTCCATTCGCGATAATCGGAATAGAAACACTCTGCTTAACTGTCCGAATACTGTCGTATTCAGCGTCTCCGTTGAACAGGCAGGCACGAGTGCGGCCATGTATCGTCAAAGCCTGAATGCCACAGCGTTCAGCCAATTGGGCAATCGCGACACAGTTTCTGTTTTCTGGATCCCATCCGGTACGGATTTTCAGCGTTACCGGGACATCAACAGCATTTACCACGGCAGAGAGAATTGACTCTACTACTGAGGGATACTGCAGTAAGGCGGAGCCCGCCATTTTGCGGTTCACCTTTTTTGCCGGGCAACCCATATTAATATCAATAACCTGTGCACCAGCATCAACATTAATACGTGCAGCCTGGGCCATCTCACTGGGATCACAGCCTGCAATCTGGACGGCACGAATGCCGGGTTCATCACTGTGCACCATGCGTAAACGAGATTTGTCACTGGCCCAGACTTCGGGGTTCGATGACAACATCTCAGAAACCGCCATTCCTGCACCCATCTCGTGACAAAGCGTTCTGAAAGGCCTGTCGGTAATACCGGCCATCGGCGCTGCAATCAGTCGATTTCTCAGCTGGAGGTTTCCAATGCGCATGAAGTCGTAATGCCATACTGTGTCTGCAAGGCGGCGTATATTACGCATTTTTTTATGAAGATGAAAGGCCAAACTTTGAACAATTCACAAGAAAACCGCTTTTATCCTGCCTGGACCCTGTTGATAAGGATAAATAACAATATAAATCAGTAGATTAAGTGTTTGTGTTTATTTTGTGAACAAAGGTTTTTCCGACGAAGATTCGGTATTCACCAGATAAAAAACGTCACATACCGTGATTAACGATACAAGCAGCGGTTTTATCAACCACAAAGACTGCGCCACAAGAGGGTTTAGCCTCAGCCGATTGCAATCGCGGCTCTGGGTGAAACACTGAACGGACAGTAACGAATGTTTAACAGCCCTACCGATTCGCCAGGGCTGCTGTTGGTACCTGCAATGCCTGAAAGGCTAAGCGGTTTTAACGCCTGTAATACGACACCACTCTTCCTTGACTGCAACGGGATCGAGCGCAAAATGCGTCCTGTAAGCTTCACAGACGCTTTCAGCCTGGCTCTCCAGTACGCCTGACAAACCAAGATGCCCGCCAGATTTAGGCAGGACACGAATAAGCGGTGCCAGCTCGCGGAGCGGCCCGGCCAGGATATTCGCGACCACGACATCAGCCTGCAGGTTTTCCGGCTGCTGATGCGGCAGATACAGGGATAAACGATCGGCCACCCCATTGCGCTCGGCGTTGTCGCGGCTGGCCTGGATCGCCTGGGGATCAATATCAATACCAATAGCCTGCGCCGCCCCAAGTTTAAGCGCCGCAATTGCCAGGATCCCTGAACCGCAGCCAAAATCGATCACGGTTTTACCCGCGAGATCCAAGCCGTCGAGCCACGTCAGGCACAGTGAAGTGGTGGGGTGCGTGCCGGTTCCGAACGCCAGGCCGGGATCGAGCATCACATTGACGGCATCGGGGTCGGGTACATCGCGCCAGCTTGGACAGATCCACAAACGCTCACCGAACCGCATAGGATGGAAGTTTTCCATCCATTCACGTTCCCAGTCTTTGTCTTCGATCTGCTCGATCTTGTGACGGAAATTCTCGCCGAGCAGCGGATGTTGAGACAGTTCCGCAATCACGCCATCCATGTCGCTTTCAGCGTCGAACAATCCGATAACGTCGGTATCACCCCATAAACGCGTTTCACCCGGCATAGGTTCATATACCGGCGTATCGTTTGTGTCCTGAAAGGTCACAGACACGGCACCGACTTCCATTAGCGCGTCGCTCAGTCCTTCCGCGTTTGCGCCAGAACTGTTAATTTTGATTTGAATCCAAGGCATAACGTCTCTCTTAATTCAGTGTTGTGGTGCATCAACCGCATGCGGTAAGCGCCCAAACAGGTTGCCGACCAGGAATGCCAGCAGACTTAACATTAATGACGGCACAATGGGATGAAAACCCCATAGTTGCAGACCAAAGGTTGCCAGAACGGCATAACATCCTCCGCCCACCACCATGCCGCTGACAGCGCCGGCGGCGTTAGCGCGCTCCCAATATAAACCCAGCACCAGCGGCCATAAGAACACGGCTTCCAGACCACCAAAAGCCAGCAGGTTGAGCCAGATAATCATGTCTGGCGGATGCCAGGCGACAAACAGCAGTATGACACCCAGCAAAAAGGTCACCGTTCCCGATAATATTCGCAACCGCGGCTCATTATCGATTTGCTGCGGTGCAAGGCGCAGGTAGAGATCTTTCACCAGCGTAGCGGAGGCCTGCAGCAACTGGGCATTGATAGTGGACATGATCGCCGCCATCGGCGCGGCTAAAAACAGCCCGGCAGCCAGTGGTGGTAGCACGGTGATCATCAGCGTAGGGATAACGCTGTCCGGCACGGTCAGGTCAGGTAATACCGCGCGTCCGAGCGCCCCGGCCAGATGCATTCCCAGCATCAGGAGCACAACAACAATGGTGCCAAGCACAATAGCCCGGTGTACCGCTTTACTGTCCTTGTAAGAGATACAGCGAACGGCGGTGTGCGGCAGGCCGATGACGCCAAAGCAGACCAGCACGATAAACGAGCTCAGGAACGTGGGCGTAATAATATCGCCCGGCCCCTCCGGCGACAGCAGCTTGGGATCGATGGCGTGCAGTTTATCGACGGCCGAGTGAATACCGCCAGCGTGGTGAATAACGGCAAACAGCAGTAAAAACGTGCCTATCAGCATCACCACGCCCTGCATCGCATCATTCAGCACACTGGCGCGGAAGCCGCCGAAGGCCGTATAAAGCGCTATTGTACCGCCAAAGATCAACAGGCCGGTGTCGTAAGGGATCCCGGCAGCGGTTTCCAGCAGACGCGCGCCACCAATAAACTGCACGGCCATCGCGCCCACGAAGGCAATCAGCAGGCTCAGGCTAGCTAACCAGACCAGCAGCGTACTGCCATAGCGTGCATAGAGCATATCGTTAAGGGTCACGGCGTTGTGCTTGCGCGCCAGAATGGCAAACTTTTTACCCAGCACGCCTAACGACAGCCAGACAGCAGGCACCTGTACCATAGCCAGCAGCACCCAGCCCAGGCCGTACTTATAAGCTGCACCCGGCCCGCCGATAAACGAGCTCGCACTGATATAGGTGGTCGTGATGGTCATTGCCAGGACAAATCCGCCCATTGAGCGGCTGCCCAGGAAATACTCAGTCAGGAAATTTCCCTGGCGTTGTTTTCGCATCGCAAAGACGGAAAGGCCCGCGATAACAGCCAGATAAGCCAGCAGTGGAAGAATGATTTCAGTGTTCATTTTCATCCTCCAGCGACATATTCCGGAAGATCTTACGCACCATCATCCAGCATAAAAAAATGAACAGCAGGGGGGCAAAAAGACAGGAGAGCTCAAACCAGCGAGGTAAGCCGGTCAGGCCAGTGGCATTTCCCCCTAACCAGGCAGAACCGCCCCAGACGGCTAACCAGGCCAGCGTCAGATAGAGTGACCAGCGAGCTTCTTTATGAGCCTGTAAATAACGCGCGTCCATAGTGTGACCTCAACGCCAGCGGGAAAAGAAAAAGGCCGGAATATCCGGCCTCAGACTGACTCAGCGTGGCGATTACTTCTCGTGCAGGCCAAGCTTTTTCTCCAGATAGTGGATATTGGTTCCACCCTGCTGGAAGTTCTCATCGGACATGATTTTCATCTGCAGTTCGATGTTGGTTTTGATACCGTCGATAATCAGCTCCGCCAGGGCATTTTTCATACGTGCAATGGCGATATCGCGGGTTTCACCGTAGGTGATTAACTTGCCAATCATGGAGTCATAATAAGGCGGTACGCTGTAACCGGCATAAATATGAGATTCCCAACGCACGCCAAAACCACCCGGCGCATGGAAGCGGGTGATTTTGCCCGGGCTTGGCAGGAAGCTAACCGGATCTTCCGCGTTGATACGGCACTCGACCGCATGACCGCGAATAATCACGTCTTCCTGCTTGATTGACAGTGGCTGACCCGCAGCAATACGCAGCTGCTCTTTAATCAGGTCAACGCCGGTGATCATCTCGGTAACCGGATGCTCAACCTGGATACGGGTGTTCATTTCAATGAAATAGAACTCGCCGTTTTCATACAGGAATTCAAACGTACCTGCCCCGCGATAGCCAATATCAATACAGGCTCGGGTGCAACGCTCACCGATGAAGGAACGCAATTCTGGCGTGATCCCCGGTGCTGGCGCTTCTTCCACGACCTTCTGGTGACGACGCTGCATTGAACAGTCGCGTTCGCCCAGATAAATGGCATTGCCCTGGCCGTCGGCCAGTACCTGAATCTCGATATGGCGTGGATTCTCCAGATACTTTTCCATGTAAACCATGTCGTTGTTGAAAGCCGCTTTGGCTTCCGCTTTCGTCATGTTGATGGATTGTTCCAGATCTTTATCGCTACGCACAACGCGCATGCCGCGACCGCCGCCGCCGCCAGAGGCTTTGATAATAACCGGATAGCCGATGCGCTTGGCGAAGGCACGGTTTTTTTCCATGTCATCGGTGAGCGAGCCATCGGAGCCGGGGACGGTAGGAACGCCCGCTTTCTTCATCGCGGTAATCGCGGACACTTTATCGCCCATCAGGCGAATGGTATCGGCTTTCGGACCGACGAAGATAAAGCCAGAACGCTCAACCTGCTCAGCAAAATCGGCGTTCTCAGAAAGGAAGCCGTAGCCGGGGTGAATCGCCACCGCGCCGGTGATCTCAGCGGCAGAAATCAGCGCCGGGATGTTGAGGTAACTTTTGACCGACTGCGCCGGGCCGATGCAAACCGTTTCGTCTGCCAGCAGCACGTGCTTCAGGTCACGATCCGCGCTTGAATGGACCGCGACAGTCTTGATGCCCAGTTCTTTACAGGCACGCAGAATGCGCAGCGCAATCTCACCGCGGTTAGCAATAACAATTTTATCCAGCATGGTTCGCCCCGTTATTCGATGACAACAAGTGGCTCGTCAAATTCTACCGGCTGACCACTTTCCACCAGAATGGCTTTAACAACGCCAGACTTATCCGCTTCAATCTGGTTCATCATTTTCATGGCTTCAACGATGCACAGCGTGTCACCTGCATTGACTTTCTGACCCACTTCCACGAACGCTTTTGCATCCGGGCTTGGTGTGCGATAGAAGGTCCCTACCATTGGTGAACGTACGATGTGGCCGCTGATCTCAGCAGGCGCGGCTTCTGCAACGGCGGCAACAGGTGCAACGGCTGTCGCCAGAGCAGGCTGTTGAGCAACCGGCGCGGCATAAGCCTGTTGCATCATTGGGTAACCGGTATTTGCAGGTGCGCGACTGATGCGAACAGACTCTTCGCCTTCGGAGATTTCCAGCTCAGAAATGCCAGATTCTTCAACCAGTTCGATCAGTTTTTTAATTTTACGAATATCCATGAATGGGGTTCCGTACTCAGTTTGATTAATTAGTATGAGACAGGCGCTTTACTGCCGTTTGCAATGCCCACGAGTAACCGTCAGCGCCAAGCCCACAAATGACGCCAGCAGAGACATCAGAAAAATAGGAGTGATGGCGAAAAGGCTCGCGACCGTGCACATTTGACAGGTGAACTTCGATAAAGGGAATATTCACCGCTAGCAGCGCATCACGTAATGCTACGCTGGTATGCGTAAACGCAGCAGGATTGATAAGGATATAATCCACATTGCCTTTTGCCTCATGAATGCGATCAATAAGCTGAAATTCAGCATTGGATTGCATATGGCTTAATCTTACATTCAGCTGGTCTGCCTGATGGCTCAAATCGGAAACGATCTGATCCAGGGTGACATCCCCGTATTTTTCAGGCTCGCGCGTCCCTAACAGATTAAGGTTGGGACCGTTCAAAAGCAGAATATGTAATTTGTCGGCCATCTTGCTGCCATCTCCCGCAATCATTGAGGCATCGCGTAAAATACCTTGCCGCTTTCCATTTGTCACCCGTCACAGTAAAAAAGAAGCGTCATATCGCAATAAAGCCGGGCATTATATCCGTTTCGTGGCATTTCGCAGCAAAATACTGGTCTTATCTGCGAAGTTGATCGGGTGCGGCCTGTGGACCCCATTTTTCGCAGACGTTAGGAGAAGCGCAGGGGCTAACGCGGCCACCATTTAATGAACTTTTTATAGCGCCAGGCTAACAGGAACAGGGCGAAAAGCGCGTAGATGACAGGCTGGGGAGAAAGGATTTTTACCGACCATATGTAGTGAATTGGGGCCAAAATCGCGACCAGATAAATCGCGTTGTGCAAGGTTTGCCAGCGTCTGCCCAGTTTTCGCTGCATGCGTTGAAAAGAGGTCACCGCCAGCGCCAGCAGAATAAACCAGCAAATAATTCCCAGCGTGAGATAGGGGCGTGAAATCAGTTCGCTACCGAGCAGACCAAGGTTGTTAATGCCCAGTTCCAGCAGGTAGTAGCTGGTTAAATGCAGGCTGGCCCAGAAAAAAGTCCAGATCCCCAGCAGCCGTCGGGTGCGAATGAGCAAAGGCTGTTTGGCGATGCGCGTTAACGGCGAGACAAGCAGCGTCGCCAGTAGCAGTTTCAGCGCCATACGGCCGGTAAAATGCTGGATATCTTTGGCGGGATCGGCGCTAAGACCGCCCTGCATAGCGGCCATAATCAAGTAAACCAGCGGTAAGAAAGCCGCCAGATGTAGCAGGACTTTAAGCCAGCCGATCTGCTTTATTGTCAGGCGCACTCAATAATTCTCCCGTAAATCCATACCGCGATACAGCGACGCGACCTGATCGGCATAACCGTTGAAGAGTAATGTCGGCTGACGATCCACATTAAAGCTGCTGCCCGGACCAATAAAACGCTCGGTCGCCTGCGACCAGCGTGGATGATTAACATGCGGATTAACGTTGGCATAGAAGCCGTACTCGTTATCGGCAATCTGGTTCCAGGTCGTCGGTGGCTGATCATGCGTCAGCGTGATTTTCACAATGGACTTGATGCCCTTAAAGCCATATTTCCACGGGACCGTCAGGCGAATCGGGGCGCCATTCTGTGGGGGCAGCGCTTTACCGTAAACGCCTGTCGTCAGAATCGTGAGGGGATGCATGGCTTCATCCAGACGCAAACCTTCTACATAAGGGTAATTTAGCCCGCCGCCGATAAAGCGATCTTTTTGACCAGGCATCTGATCGGGAGCATAAAGTGTCTGGAAAGCGACAAAGCGCGCTTTGCTGGTGGGTTCTGCCAGCTTCAGGAGTTTATTGAGTTCGAAACCTATCCAGGGCACCACCATCGACCAGGCTTCAACGCATCGCATCCGATAGATACGCTGCTCCATGGCAAAGCGTTTGAAGATATCATCCATATCTAATGTGATGGGCTTTGCCACTTCGCCTTCAATCGTCAGCTTCCAGGGATCGGTCTTTAGCGTCCCCGCATTGGCGGCCGGATCGGCTTTATCAAGGCCAAACTCATAGAAATTGTTATAGCCCGAAACCTTATCTGCAGGCGTCAACGGCAGGTTAGCCTGGTATTGTGCAGGTTTGGTAAAGTCCAGAGCGCGGCCTGCGGGCGCGGGTGGGCGGTCATTGCCTTTAAACCAACTCAGAATATCGGCGTTGGCCATGCCGGGAATGCTGATAGCGGCAGCGCCCAGACCCAGGGTCTGAAGCACGCGACGACGATTCATATTAAAGATGTTTTCTGGCGTTACATCAGCTTCAGTCAGGCGTTTTTTCAGCGTCATCGTCTCTTCTCCGGCTCGATTTTCATCATCAGCATGATGACTATTACTTAAGCTGGCGAATTTTGCCGCAAAAATGTGAAATTTCCTGGTAAACCCTTCCAATGAGAATGCGCTGAAAAAAGGATAATTAAGCGCTCTGGGCCTTTCTCAACGGTATACTTCGGCTTCATGCACGACCTCGCTGCCGCCGGGAACAATTTGTGTTATTTTTCTCAAAATTTCTCCCGGCGGACGGGCAGAGGGGCGGCGTGATTCGGCTACAACCGTAGTGAAACAGGCACAGGGATGCGATTAACTACCAAACTTTCTGCATTTATTACATTTATTAGCGTACTGGCAATGGTTTTAATGCTGGTGGGCTGTGCTTTTAGCGTTTTCTGGCTCACGCATCAACGCGTTGAAAATCGCGTACAGGTTTTGGCAACGGAAGTGGATAAAGTCTTGCTAAAACAGCCGCCCGATGCGTTAGAAGCCTGGCTTGCGCCGGTCTTACCCGTCATCAACGCTGAGCAATTATCTTTATACAATGGCCGGCAGAATGTTTTTACGCTTTCCCGCCATGAAAACCAGATGCTGCAACATCAAAAAAACCGCTACATCCACTTTGACATTGCGCTGATGCATCAGCCGGGTATGCGTTTGCAATTGACGATACTTGACCCGGCACAAACCTGGCTACGATCTATTCCCACCACCTATACGCTTGCCGCCCTGATGCTGGTGGTGCTGATTATGGCGGTGACGCTGTTCATCACCCATCGCTGGCTGGTAAGACAATGGCGCGGAATGGAACAGCTGGAGAGCCGATCGGCATCAATACTCAGCGGCGCGCGCCAGCTTTATCGCCAGAAGCATGCTGATGAGTGGCCGCCTAAAGCCAGCCGGGCAATTGACGTGTTGCTCTCCGATTTACAGGAAGCCGGTGAGCAGCGTGTACGCATTGATACTTTAATTCGTACCTTCGCTGCACAGGACGGGCGGACGGGGCTGAATAATCGCCTTTTCTTCGACAGTCAGCTGGCAACGCTGCTTGAAGATCAGGAAGATGTTGGCACGCATGGCGTGGTCATGATGATCCGTTTTCCTGAACTTGATACACATGATGATTCACTGGGGCCCGTGCTGGTCGAAGAGTATCTCTTCAATGTCGTGAATATGTTGTCGACCTTTGTCATGCGCTACCCCGGCGCACTTCTGGCCCGCTATTTTCGCAGCGATTTTGCGGTCTTACTGCCGCACCGCAGCCTGAAAGAGGCCAACAGCATCGCCGATCACCTCATCAATGCGGTCGATGCCCTGCCGCCTATGCGCATGGTCAACCGGGACGATTTTATCCACATTGGTATCAGCGCATGGCACAGCGGACAGACGGTGCCCCAGGTCATGGAAAACGTTGAAATGGCCACGCGTCGGGCAACCCTGTCGGGCGGAAACAACTGGTCCAATGGCGCAGGAAATCCCCTGGATGCCGGGCGCGGCAGCGTTCGCTGGCGTACTCTGCTGGAAAATACCTTAAGTCGCGGCGGCCCCCGGTTATATCAAAAGCCCGCCGTGGACAGAGAGGGTAAGGTGCGGCATCGCGTTCTGCTCACGCGCATTTTTGACGGGGATAAAGAGGTCCTGTCGGCAGAATATATGCCCCTGGTTCAGCAGCTCGGTATGGCTGAGAACTGGGACCGGCAGATGGTATTACGCGTTGCCGCACTCTCTGAACTTTGGCCGGAAGAGACGCTGGCGATCCCCGTTAACATTGAGTCGTTGCTGAAACGTCCCTTTATTGCCTGGTTGCACACGATGTTGCTGCAGTGCCCAAAAAGTCAAAGAAAGCGATTTTTATTTGAACTTGCAGAAGGGGACGTCTGTCAACACATCAGCGATTTGATTCCCGTATTTCACGCATTGCAGGCGTTCGGTTGTCGCATCGCCGTTAATCAGGCGGGTTTGACGGTGGTCAGCAGTGCCTATATCCGGCAGTTACCGGTTGAGTTGATCAAGCTGGATGCGGGTTTAGTGCGTAATATTGAGCGCCGTACAGAAAACCAGCTGTTCGTGCGAAGCTTACTGGATGTTTGCAAACCCACCGGGACGCAGCTGTATGCGACTGGCGTGCGAACGCACGCAGAGTGGCAGACTTTGGTCGGGTTAGGTGTAGAAGGTGGTCAGGGTGACTTTTTTTCACCTTCACAACCGGTTAACAGTAACGTAAAAAAGTACTCCCAACGTTACCGTTTTTAATCGTTTGACCGGTTTCAGGGTTATCGCCTGCGCTTTTGGTGAATATGTGACAATAAACAGGCAGAATAATGCGCCTGAAATGTTAGATTTTATGTCGGAGTAAAGTTAAGAAAATTCTTTAACATGCCGCTCTGATGCCGTGGTATCGCTGTTCCGCTCGTGTGCGCAACAGGCATAAATGATGTAAAGCGAATGCAGTCTAATTTTTCACCGAAGCAGAACGTTTTTGCGCCTTGTGGCAGCTTCGTGTGGTTGGTAAAGTAAGCGGATTTTATTTTCCGCCTCCAGCTTGCAGGATTATCCTTTAGTATGTTTAAAAAATTTCGTGGCATGTTTTCAAATGACTTGTCCATTGACCTGGGTACCGCGAACACCCTGATTTATGTAAAAGGACAAGGCATCGTGCTGAACGAGCCTTCCGTGGTTGCTATTCGCCAGGATCGTGCCGGTTCACCAAAAAGCGTGGCGGCAGTAGGTCATGACGCCAAACAGATGCTTGGCCGTACGCCAGGCAATATCGCAGCTATTCGTCCAATGAAAGATGGCGTTATCGCCGATTTCTTTGTGACGGAAAAAATGCTGCAGCACTTCATTAAGCAGGTTCACAGCAACAGCTTTATGCGTCCAAGCCCGCGCGTGCTGGTCTGTGTGCCAGTTGGCGCTACCCAGGTTGAACGTCGTGCGATTCGCGAATCGGCCCAGGGCGCTGGCGCCCGCGAAGTTTTCCTGATTGAAGAGCCGATGGCGGCCGCGATTGGTGCTGGCCTACCGGTTTCCGAAGCAACGGGTTCTATGGTCGTCGATATCGGTGGTGGTACCACTGAAGTCGCCGTTATTTCCCTGAACGGCGTCGTGTACTCGTCATCCGTCCGTATCGGCGGTGATCGTTTCGACGAAGCCATTATTAATTATGTGCGCCGTAACTATGGTTCACTGATTGGTGAAGCCACGGCAGAACGCATCAAGCATGAGATCGGCTCGGCTTATCCGGGCGATGAAGTGCGCGAAATTGAAGTGCGTGGACGTAACCTGGCGGAAGGTGTGCCACGCGGCTTTACACTTAATTCCAACGAGATTCTTGAAGCCCTGCAAGAGCCTCTGACAGGTATCGTCAGTGCAGTCATGGTTGCGCTGGAACAGTGCCCGCCGGAGCTGGCATCTGATATCTCCGAGCGCGGTATGGTACTGACCGGTGGTGGTGCGCTGCTGCGTAACCTGGATCGCCTGCTGATGGAAGAAACCGGTATTCCTGTGGTCGTCGCGGAAGATCCCCTGACCTGCGTGGCTCGCGGTGGCGGTAAAGCGTTGGAAATGATCGACATGCATGGCGGCGATTTATTCAGCGAAGAATAATTGCCTCAACCGGCTGGAATCGTTGTAACAATGCGCAGGGAGTAGCGTGTAAACCGGCGCTGCGTGCATCGGTATGATGTGACCAGCCCAGGAAAGTGCGGCCCGCCCGTACTTTCTTACCTTGTAGTCGAGGAACACGCAGATTATATGAAGCCGATTTTTAGCAGAGGGCCTTCTCTGCAATTGCGTCTATTTCTGGCGGTGATTGTGGCGATTGCCATTATCATCGCTGATAGTCGCGTGAGTTCATTTACTCAAATACGCAACTATCTGGACACGTCGGTCAGTCCGTTTTACTTCCTGGCCAACGGGCCGCGCCAGCTACTTGATGGCGTGTCAGACACGCTGGCTTCTCGCCAGCAGCTCGAACTGGAAAATAAAGCGTTACGTCGAGAGCTTTTTCTGAAGAACAGCGACCTGCTCATGCTGGGGCAATATAAGCAGGAGAACGCGCGCCTGCGCGAGCTGCTGGGTTCCCCACTGCGTCAGGACGAGCACAAGATGGTGACCCAGGTGATCTCTACCGGCACCGATCCTTACACCGATCAGGTCGTGATCGATAAGGGCAGTGCGAATGGCGTATACGAAGGCCAGCCGGTTATCAGTGATAAAGGTGTGGTCGGTCAGGTGATTGCCGTAGGCCAGTTCACCAGCCGTGTTCTGTTGATTTGTGATGCATCACATGCGCTGCCTATTCAGGTGCTGCGCAATGACATTCGTGTCATCGCAGCGGGTAATGGCTGTACGGAAGATCTGCAGCTGGAGCATCTGCCGGGCAATACTGACATTCGCGTTGGTGACGTGCTGGTCACCTCTGGTTTAGGTGGCCGTTTCCCTGAAGGCTATCCGGTGGGTGTTGTGTCATCGGTCAAGGTTGACACACAGCGCGCCTACACGGTCATTCAGGCGCATCCCACCGCGGGTCTGCAACGTCTGCGTTACCTGCTGCTGCTGTGGGGCGCGGATCGCAAAGGCGAGATGCCGATGGCACCTGACGATGTTCATCGGGTAGCTAATGAACGGCTGATGCAAATGATGCCGCAGGTTCTGCCTCCCGCCGGTGAAATGGGCCCTCCTGCGCCTTCAGCGCAGAACACCACTCCGGCTTCGGGCAGTGGCGAAAGCGCCGCACAGGGTTCCGCTTCGCGCTCACGCGGAGGCCAGAATTGAGTCGATATCGCAGCCAGGGTCGATGGGTTATCTGGCTGTCCTTCCTTATGGCCTTTATTCTGCAAATCATGCCGTGGCCGGAACAGATCTATATGTTCCGGCCATCATGGCTATTGCTGATTCTCGTGTATTGGGTTCTGGCGCTACCGCACCGTGTCAACGTCGGAAGTGGTTTTCTGCTGGGAGCGATTATGGATTTAATCGCGGGTTCGACGCTCGGCGTTCGGGCGTTGGCGCTGAGCATCATCGCCTATCTGGTCGCATTTAAATTCCAGCTATTCCGTAACTTAGCGTTGTGGCAGCAGGCGTTAATGGTTATGGTGCTGTCATTAGCAATGGATGTGATCGTCTTCTGGGCGGAGTTTCTGGTGATCAACGTCTCATTCCGCCCTGAAATTTTCTGGAGCAGTGTTGTCGACGGGATTCTCTGGCCGTGGCTATTCTTATTAATGAGAAAGATCCGCCGTCAGTTCGCTGTTCAATAAGGAAATTTATGGTAACCCTTTATCTGGCCTCCGCGTCTCCCCGTCGACGTGAGCTGCTGACCCAACTGGGTCTGACCTTTGAGCGCATCATCACTGACGTTGAAGAACAGCGTCAGCCCCATGAAGCGGCAGACGTTTATGTCCGCCGCCTGGCGCATGACAAAGCGAAAGCCGGCACGCTGATTGCCCAACACGATCTGCCGGTGCTGGGCGCGGATACCATTGTCGTGCTCAATGGAGAAGTGCTGGAAAAACCGCACGATGCCGACCATGCCAGCGCCATGCTCAGTAAACTCTCCGGGAAAACCCATCAGGTCATGACCGCAATTGCCCTCGCCGATCGTCAGCAGGTGCTGGACTGCCTGGTGGTAACCGAGGTGACATTTCGTAACTTAACCGCGCGCGACATTACCGATTACATCGCAACAGGTGAACCCATGGATAAAGCCGGCGCATACGGCATTCAGGGGAAGGGCGGAAACTTTGTTCGTAAAATCAATGGAAGTTATCACGCGGTGGTCGGATTGCCCTTGGTTGAGACAGCGGAGCTGATCGACCATTTTCAGTCACTGCGTGCCGTAAGGGGTTAACATGACGGCTGAACTACTGGTTAATGTTACGCCTGCTGAAACGCGTGTCGCCTATATCGACGGCGGCATCCTGCAGGAAATCCATATTGAGCGTGAAGCCCGACGCGGCATCGTTGGCAATATCTACAAGGGACGCGTCAGTCGCGTGCTGCCTGGCATGCAGGCGGCCTTTGTGGATATCGGACTGGACAAGGCCGCTTTCCTGCATGCTTCTGACATCATGCCGCATACGGAATGTGTCGCAGGCGATGAAAAGAAAAATTTTGTCGTACGCGATATCGCAGAACTGGTTCGTCAGGGGCAGGATTTGGTCGTGCAGGTAGTGAAAGACCCGCTTGGCACAAAAGGCGCGCGCCTGACTACGGATATCACGTTGCCTTCCCGTTATTTGGTGTTCATGCCTGGTGCTGCGCACGTCGGGGTTTCTCAACGTATTGCCAGTGAAAAAGAACGCGAGCGTCTCAAAGCGGTAGTAGCTGACTACTGCGACGATCTGGGCGGCTTTATTATTCGCACGGCAGCCGAAGGCATTGGCGAAGAAGAGCTGGCACAGGATGCCGCCTTTCTGAAACGTCTGTGGACCAAAGTCAGCGAGCGGAAAAAACGTAACCAGACACGTTGCCTGCTTTATGGCGAACTGGCGCTGGCGCAGCGTATTCTGCGAGACTTTGCCGGCGCAGCCCTTGACCGCATTCGCGTAGACTCGCGGCTGACCTGTGATTTACTTAACGAGTTTACCAGCGAATACATCCCCGAGATGGCCAGCAAGCTCGAACTTTACAACGGCAAGCAGCCCATCTTCGATCTGTTCGACGTTGAAAATGAGATTCAACGCTCGCTGGAGCGTAAAGTTGAACTCAAATCTGGCGGATACCTCATCATCGATCAAACTGAAGCGATGACGACGATAGACATCAACACGGGTGCCTTTGTCGGACACCGAAACCTTGATGAGACGATCTTTAATACCAACGTGGAAGCCACTCAGGCCATTGCACGTCAGCTAAGGCTTCGCAACCTTGGCGGCATTATTATCATCGACTTCATTGATATGAGTAATGAAGATCATCGTCGTCGCGTACTGCATTCACTGGAAACGGCGCTGAATAAAGATCGGGTCAAGACAGGTATCAGCGGTTTTTCCGCATTGGGGCTGGTGGAAATGACCCGCAAGCGCACGCGCGAAAGCATTGAGCACGTGCTGTGCGAAGACTGTCCTGTGTGCAAAGGGCGCGGCACGCTGAAAACGGTTGAAACCGTGTGCTATGAAATCATGCGCGAAATCGTCCGCGTGCACCATGCTTATGATTCGGATCGTTTCCTGGTGTATGTTTCGCCAACCGTAGGTGAAGCGTTGAAAACGGATGAGTCCCATGCGCTGGCCGAAGTGGAGCTTTTCGTGGGCAAGCAGGTAAAGGTGCATGTCGAAGCGCTTTACACCCAGGAACAATTTGACGTGGTGATGATGTAATACTGGCTGGTCGGGCTGACGATGCCTGACTGCACATTTTAGGGTAAAATGTGAACCCATACCGCTATGTCATAGGACGCCGGGTATGAGCAGCAACCATCCGTCGTTAACGGTAGACAAGGAGAGGTGTGAGTGAGGCAGTTGCCAAGAATTCTGTTACTGCTGCTCGCGACAGTCGTTGTGATTGTGGCGCTGCTCGTCAGCGCGCTACGTCTGGCGATGCCGCATCTCGATGCCTATCGCAGTCAGGTCCTTCAGTGGGTTTCTGACGCCAGCGGCGTCAACGTGAAAGCCAGTGAGCTACGTGGCAAGTGGGAGAATTTTGGGCCCACGCTACAAATCCGCAATTTAGACGTCGATATGAAAGAGACGGGGTCGCTCTCTATCGCGCGTATCACCGTGGCACTGGACGTCTGGCAGTCACTGCTTCACTGGCGCTGGCAGTTCCGCGATCTTACCTTCTGGCAGTTACATCTCGACAGCACACAGCCTCTGTTAACCAGTGACAATGACAAGCACAGTTTCAAACTCACCCAGGTTAACGATCTGTTTTTGCGCCAGTTCGATCACTTTGACCTGCGTGACAGCACCATTCGTTTTATCACGCCATCCGGCCAACATGCTGAACTGGCGATACCGAAACTGACATGGCTGAATGAAAACACCCGGCATCGGGCTGAAGGTGAAGTCAGCTTGTCGAGCTTTACCGGCCAGCACGGCGTGGTGCAGGTCCGTCTCGACCTGAAAGACAGCGGTGGCTTACTCAACGATGGTCGTATCTGGATGCAGGCTGATGACGTTGATATGCGCCCCTGGCTGGGCCGCTGGGTGCGGGATAATACGCGTCTTGACAGTGCCCGATTCAGTCTGGCGGCCTGGGTTAATTTGCGCGATGGCGACGTCTATGCCGGCGATCTGCTGTTAAGTCGGGGCGGCGCAAGCTGGCAGGGCGAAAGCGGCCTACATACGCTGAGCGTTGATAACCTTACTGCCCATCTGTCGCGTTACAAAAATGGCTGGGTGGTTAATGTGCCGCAAACCAAACTCAGCACAGACGGTAACGCCTGGCCCGCTGGTCATTTTTCGCTGCTCTGGCAACCTCAGGACGCGCAGATGCTGGGCAGCAACAGCGACGCTGAGGTACGGGTTCGCGCGACGCAACTGGCGCTGGACCATATTGCCCCCCTGGTGCCGCTGTTTGCGCCCTTGTCACCGGCGCTGTTTGATAACTGGCGAGCACTGCGACCTCGCGGCACCATTGACGGGCTGGCCTTGGATATTCCTGTTGAGCAGCCTGAGCAGACACGCTTTCAGGTTAAATGGCGAGATTTCAGCTGGCAGTACTGGAAACTGGTTCCGGGAATCAGTCATTTAAGTGGCGAGGCAGCAGGCAGCCTGAATAACGGACAGGCCAGGATTGCGATGGGTCAGGCTACGGTGCCCTATGGTGATATGTTCCAGGCCCCGTTAGAGATCAAGAAGGTGACCGGCAGCATGAACTGGCTGCGTGACCAACACGGACTGACTCTGGCAGGTCAGGATCTTGATGTACAGGCGCGTTCACTCTGGGCGCATGGCGATTTCCGTTATCAGCAAAATACCGATACGCATCCTCAGCTGGATATCCTGGCCGGGATCAACGTTACTGACGCGGGCGATGCCTGGCGCTATTTCCCAACGCCGTTAATGGGGCATTCACTTACGCGCTATCTGAGCGGTGCCGTAAAAGGGGGCAGGGTCGACAATGCCACGCTGCTGTTCAATGGCAATCCGGCGCTTTTCCCCTTCCAGCACAACGACGGCATGTTTCAGGTCTGGGTACCGTTACGCAAGGCTACCTATGGCTTCCAGCCGGGCTGGCCGGATATCAGCAATCTCGATATCGATCTTAACTTTCTCAATGACGGTTTGTGGATGCAGGCTCCTCTGGCAAAACTGGGGGAGGTTAATGCCCGCAACGTCAGCGCCGTCATTCCTGATTACATGAAGGAAAAGCTGATTATCAATGGCGATATCAGCGGTTATGGGCAGGAAATTGGCGAATACTTTCAGCACACGCCACTTAAGTCCTCGCTGGGCGCGGCGCTGGAGCAGCTACAGATTAAAGGTCTGACCAAGGGCCACCTCAAACTTGATATTCCGCTGGATGGTAAGGATGTTCGCGCCAGCGGTGATGTGGTGATGAACAATAACAGCCTGCATATCAAGCCGCTGAACACCACCATGACGCATCTGACAGGACAGTTTCGTTATGACAACGGCAATCTCGAAAGCGATAAGATGCAGGCTAACTGGTTTGGTCAGCCACTCAATGTCAGCTTTAGTACGAAAGAAAACCCCGATGATTTTGGCGTTAACGTAAAGTTGCTTGCTGACTGGCAGCTGGCAAAAATTACCGGAATGCCGCCTCAGATTGGCACCCAACTGGCCGGGCATCTTCCCTGGCAGGGTGAGGTGAACGTTTCCTTACCGCACAAGGGCGGCGCGCGTTATGACGTAGCCTTGAAAGGTGACGGAAAAGAAGTAAGTAGTCGCTTACCTTCGCCGCTTGATAAAAAAGCGGGCGAAAGCCTGCCGATCGCCGTCAATGCTAAAGGCGATTTAACGCATTTTGATCTCAGCGGTAGCGTGGATGAACGACATAAGTTCAACAGCCGCTGGCTGCTGGAACCCACACTGCGCGTCGATCGGGGCATCTGGCTTAACGATACAAAAACCCTACCGACGTTGCCAGACCGATCGGGAATGGTGCTGAACCTGCCGGCGCTGGATGGCGAAGCCTGGGCGGCATTGATGGCGACCGGCGGCGGCGGATCAACCCGTTCGACGACGGGTGAGCATCAGGTGGGCGGCGCAACGCTGCCAGGCAATATTATCCTGCGCAGTCCTTCTGTGACTCTGGCCGGGCAACAGTGGCATAACGTTGATACCTCTCTCACTCAGGAAATGAGTGGTAAGACCCGGGTGAAGGTCAACGCCGATGAGCTGAGAGGCCAGTTAACGACCTCACCTTCGGCCCCGTGGCAGATTGCACTGGATTACCTGTATTACAATCCAGAATGGAAGGCGACGGCCGATCAAAAAGGCGCGTCGACTTCACCGCTGGGACAAAAGAGCGAGCGGATCGATTTTAGTCAGTGGCCTGCCTTACAGCTGCAGTGTGCGGAATGCTGGCTGATGGGGCAGAAGTATGGCCGGGTGAACGCCAGACTGCAGCCCAATGGAAGTACGTTAGCACTCACTAACGGACTGGTTGACACCGGCACCTCGCGCCTGAATATTCAGGGCGAATGGGTTAATCGTCCAGACGACCAGCGAACCTCATTGAAAGGCACATTACAGGGCAGCAACATCAATAACGCCACCAACTGGTTTGGCGTAAATACACCGCTGCGGGATGCGCCTTTCAAGATTGATTATGATCTGCACTGGCGCTCTGCACCGTGGCAGCCTGCAGCGGAAACGCTGAGCGGCACATTAAAAACGCATTTTGGCAAAGGGCAAATCAGTGATGTGGATACCGGCGCTGCGGGACAGATCCTGCGTCTGCTGAGCTTTGATGCGTTGTTGCGCAAACTGCGTTTTGACTTCAGCGATACCTTTAACAAAGGATTCTACTTCGATGCCATCAACGGCACCGCCTGGATTGAAAATGGCGTCGTACGCACGGATAACCTGCTTGTCGATGGGCTGGAAGCGGATATCGCCATGCAGGGGAATATGGACCTGGTGAAGCGCCGCATTGATATGGAAGCGATAGTCACGCCAGAAATCTCAGCCTCAGTCGGCGTAGCGGCTGCGTTTGCCATCAATCCGGTGGTGGGCGCTGCGGTATTTGCTGCCAGCAAGGTGCTGGGGCCGCTCTGGAGTAAGATTTCCGTGCTGCGTTATCACATCAGCGGGCCGCTGGATAAGCCTGAAATTGATGAAGTAATGCGTAAACCACGCGAAACCTATAACAAGTGATATTTGACGGCGTAACATAATTGCCGCAGGCTATGATTATCCGAGCACATATTAAGTGAGAAACGATGACTCTGAATCTGGTAAGTGAGCAGTTGCTAACTGCTAACAACATTAATCAGCAGGACCTTTTTTCCCTGTTAGGGCAGCTTTCAGAACGTCGTCTGGACTATGCCGATCTCTATTTCCAGTCCAGCTTCCATGAATCCTGGGTTCTGGAAGATAAAATCATTAAAGACGGGTCCTACCATATCGATCAGGGCGTGGGCGTACGCGCCGTAAGCGGTGAAAAAACCGGCTTTGCCTATGCTGACCAAATTACCCTGAATGCGTTGCGTTTATCTTCTGAAGCGGCACGCAGCATTGTGCGTGAACAAGGCAACGGCAAGGCACAGACGCTGTCGGCCGTAGTTAACCGCTCGCTGTACGCGCCGGTCGATCCGCTCGGTAGCCTGAGCCGTGAAGATAAAATAGCCCTTCTGCATCGTGTAGACCAGGTCGCACGTGCTGCCGATCCCCGCGTTCAGGAAGTCAATGCCAGCCTGACTGGCGTCTATGAGCAGGTCCTGGTTGCCGCCACTGACGGCACCTTAGCCGCCGATGTCCGCCCACTGGTTCGTCTGTCCATCAGCGTCCAGGTTGAAGATCAGGGCAAGCGTGAGCGCGGTTCAAGCGGCGGCGGTGCGCGTACCGGCTATGCCTTTTTCCTGGCCGATGAGAACGGCGAGGTGCGGGCCGATGCCTGGGCTCGTGAGGCCGTGCGCATGGCGCTGGTAAATCTGTCAGCGGTGGCTGCGCCTGCAGGAACCTTACCCGTGGTGTTGGGCGCTGGCTGGCCGGGCGTACTGCTGCACGAAGCCGTAGGTCACGGCCTGGAAGGTGATTTCAATCGCCGTGGTACATCGGTCTTTAGCGGCAAGATGGGCCAACTGGTCGCTTCTGATCTGTGCACCGTTGTCGATGACGGCACGATTGATGGATTGCGGGGTTCGTTAGCTATCGACGATGAAGGCGTGCCGGGGCAATACAATGTGCTGATCGAAAATGGCGTATTGAAAGGCTATATGCAGGATAAGCTGAATGCCCGTCTGATGGGGGTGAATCCCACCGGTAATGGTCGTCGCGAATCCTATGCGCACCTGCCGATGCCGCGTATGACAAATACTTATATGCTTGCCGGTAAATCCACGCCGCAGGACATCATTGAAAGCGTGGAGTACGGATTATATGCCCCTAACTTTGGCGGCGGTCAGGTCGATATCACTTCCGGAAAATTTGTGTTCTCCACCTCGGAAGCCTATCTGATTGAGAAGGGCAAAGTGACCAAACCCGTAAAAGGGGCGACATTGATCGGCTCCGGTATCGAGGCAATGCAGCAAATTTCGATGGTCGGCAACGACCTGGCGCTGGATAAAGGCGTTGGCGTCTGTGGTAAAGAAGGACAGAGCCTGCCGGTAGGCGTGGGGCAACCCACACTCAAGCTGGATAAGCTGACAATCGGCGGCACCGCCTGACCGAGACGCAAAACCCGCCAACTGGCGGGTTTTTAGCTTTTGCGGTGCTGTTTGTACTGCTCGGCAACCTGCTCGAAATACTGCGTCAGATAGTCGATGCAAACCTGCACTTTCAGCGGCAGCTTGTCTCTTTCAGTATAAAGCGCATAAACCGGTCGTGGGTCAGATTGGTACTGCGGGAACAAAATATCAATCTCACCTTTCTTGATTTCATCCGCCACCCACATCATCGGGACATAGGCGATGCCATTACCGGCCTTAAGCCAGCGGATGAGCGTCTGAGAGTCATTGGTGACAAAACGCCCCTGCGGTGATAAACGCGTAACGATGCCTTCGGGGGCAATCAGCTCAAAATTGTTATCTGGCCTTACGCTGTATTCCAGCCAGGCAAATTTAGTGATATCGCCAGGTTTTTCCGGCGTCCCATGCTGCGTCAGATAGTGTTTAGCGGCACAGACCACCATTGGCATCGCCCCGAGTCGGCGCGAGAACAGGCTCGAATCCTTTAAAGCGCCCACCCGGATCACCACGTCCAGCCCATCCGCGATTAAATCTGGCGCAGGAATACCGGTGACCAGGTTGACGCTCAGCCCCGGGTAATCACGCAGCATATCGCTCGTCATACCGGCCAGCACGTTCTGTGCCATCGTGGAAGAGCTGCCAATGCGTAGTACGCCGATCGGCGTGTTGTTAAAGGCATAAAGCTGTTCGTGAACCTGGTTAGCCTCTGCCAGCATACGGCGACAGCCCTGATAGTAGATTTTACCGGCTTCAGTGAGCCCAATGCTGCGCGTACTGCGGTTGAGTAGCTTTACCTGCAGCGCATCTTCCAGTTTGGCGACAATCTGGCTAATTGATGACACGCTAAGGTGAAGCTGTCGTGCGGCCGCAGTAAAAGAACCCAGTTCAACTACTTTGGCAAAAATCGACATACCTTTGAGTCGTTCCATTGTTTACTCTGGCTAAAAAGTGATTTAGATCACATTCAGTAGAAAACGTATAGTTAAGCGCGTTACTATATGTCGACCGGGGTATGACCTGGCGACGCTTCATTACCTGAAAACACCCGATGATACGCTATTATTAAGTCAGCCGTAGTTCAGATGTGGCTTATGGCGCGCAGGCGTTTGCGTCCTTCAGGCGGTGAATTATCCCGGCCGTATCGAACTAAGGATTTTTAATGAGTGTACTTCCGGTATTTGTCATGTTTGGGCTCTCTTTTCCGCCCATTTTCATCGAACTCATCGTTTCGCTCATGCTGTTCTGGATGGTGAAACGCGTGCTGACGCCCAGCGGTATCTACGATCTTGTCTGGCATCCGGCACTCTTCAATACAGCCCTTTACTGCTGTGTATTTTATCTGGTATCCCGTTTATTTGTTTGAGGTTTACGTGAACACGCTTATAAGAAAAATCGCGCGTTACGCGATCACCATCCTGCTGGTCATCATCGCCGTCATTATCATATTCCGTGCCTGGGTGTTCTATACCGAATCCCCCTGGACACGCGATGCAAGGTTTGCGGCCGATGTGGTCGCGATTTCACCTGATGTCACCGGGTTAATTACCGAGGTTCCCGTTCACGACAACCAACGGGTTAAAAAAGGTGACACGCTGTTTGTGGTCGATCGTCCACGGTACCAAAAAGCGTTAGATGAAGCGCAGGCTGATGTGGAATATTACCAGGCACTGGTTAATGAAAAACGCCGTGAGGCCGGACGTCGAAACCGACTCGGGACCTCTGCGATGTCACGCGAAGCCATTGAGCAGTCCAACAACGATCTGCAAACCAGTGAACATCAACTGGCAAAATCTGTCGCTACCCGCGATCTGGCTAAGATCGACCTGGAACGAACCACGATCACCGCGCCGTCAGATGGATGGGTGACGAACCTGAACGTCTACCAGGGCGAATTCATTACGCGGGGAGCGGTTGCCGTGGCGCTGGTACAGCAGCGCTCATTTTACGTGCTGGCTTACCTCGAAGAGACCAAGCTGCATGGTGTGCGCCCCGGCTTTCGGGCCGAGATCACGCCATTGGGCAGCAATGTGACGCTGCGCGGTACGGTTGACAGCATCGCGGCAGGCGTGACCAACAGCAGCAGCAGCGTTGACAGTAAAGGAATGGCAACGGTCCAGTCTAACCTGGAGTGGGTACGCCTGGCGCAGCGCGTACCGGTTCGCATCCGTCTTGACCAGGACCCCGGCAATCACTATCCGGCCGGAACGACAGCGACCGTGGTCATCACTGGCACAGAGGATCGTCAGCATACTGATACATCGCCCATCATGTCCTTCTTTAACCGTCTGCGTGAGTTTGGTTAAGAGGACGCTATGACTGAGTTCCTGCGGTTCCCGATAAAGCTGACTTTTGCGCTGGTTGCGGCGCTGATGATCGGCTTTCATCTTAACCTTGAAACCCCCCGCTGGGCCGTCATGACGGCGGGCATTGTGGCAGGCGGGACGGCGTTTGCGGCAGGCGGCGATCCCTATTCGGGCGCATTACGCTATCGCGGTATTCTTCGTATCATCGGAACCTTTATTGGCTGTGTCGCCGCGCTGGTCATCATGATTGCGACCGTACGCGCACCGGTAGTCATGCTGCTGTTGTGTTGTATTTGGGCGGGTTTCTGCGTATGGCTGTCTTCGCTGATCAAGGTTGAAAACTCCTATGCGCTCGGACTGGCTGGTTACACCGCGTTAATTATTGTCGTGACGGCGAATGCCAGTGGTGGGCTGACGCTGGTCCCGCAATATGCCGTGGAACGCTGTAGCGAGATCATTTTAGGGATCCTGTGCGCCATTCTGGCCGATATGATTTTCTCGCCACGTTCGATTAAAAAAGTGATTGATGCTGAAGTTGACTCGCTGCTGGTGGCGCATTACAGGTTGCTGCAGCTGTGCGTGGCGCATGAGGACAAAGAAGAAGTCGATAAAGCCTGGGGGGCTTTGGTACGGCGTACCACGGCGCTCAGCAGTATGCGTAGCCAGTTGATGATGGAGTCTTCGCGCTGGCAGAATACCAGTCGACGGCTGCAAATGCTGAACACTCTGTCACTGACGATGATTACCCAGGCGGCTGAAACCTTTTTAATTCAAAACTCACGGCCTGACTACATTGCAACGCAGTATCGTGTGTTAATGGAGAAAGAGGCAGCGACGGCAGAAGACGTACACAAGCGTATGAAAGCGCTGCGACGGTTAATTGCCGTCAGCAGTAAAACGGTCCCCGAGACGCTGGAAAGCTGGGTTGAGGCAGCAACGGAATATCAGCTGCTGACGCATGGCATCAAAAGTAACGGCCGTATCACAGCGCTGGAGGAGGGGATTCTTCAGCGCGAGGTCGTGATTCAGGCGCGTTCTGCTGAAAACCACCATGCGATGATTAACGGTGTTCGCACCTTTGTAGCGACTGCGCTCGGTTCGCTGTTCTGGCTCTATACCGGCTGGACATCAGGTAGCGGCTGTATGGTCATGTTGGGCGTGATTACGGCACTGGCGATGCGCATGCCCAATCCGCTCATGATGGCTAAAGACTTTGTTTACGGTATGACGGTGGCGGTCCCGCTGGGCGCACTCTATTTCATGTATATTTTGCCCAACACCCAACAAAGTGCCGTGCTGCTGTGCATTGCCATTGGCCTGTTAGGGTTTATTTCCGGCATTTTAATTCAGCGCAGGCAGATTGGTACGCTGGGAGCCATGGTCGGCACAATCAACGTGCTGGTGCTGGATAATCCGATGCAGTTCAACTTTACGCAGTTTATCGACAATGCGCTGGGACAGTGGATCGGCAGCTTCGTTGCGTTGATGGTCATCCTGTTGATTCGGGATAAGTCCAAAGCGCGCACGGGCCGTAAATTGCTCAACCGCTTCATGTATGCGGCGGTCTCGGCGATGACCACTAACCAGGCTCGCCGTCGTGAAAACCATCTTCCGGCACTCTATCAGCAGCTCTTTTTACTGCTTAACCTGTTCCCGGGTGACATCGACAAATATCGCATTGCCCTGACCTTAATCATTGGTCATCAGCGATTACGTGCTGCCGATGTGCCGGTTAATGCCGATCTGTCTGCGTATCATCGCCAGCTGCGCCACACGGCGGATCGGATCATCTCGGTACGCAGTGACGAAAAGCGCCGTTACTATTTCGAACGGTTACTCAAAGAGCTGGATGTCTATCAGCACAAGCTGGCGCACTATGACGCCCCAACCAGCGTGACCGAGCCGGTAACGCGACTGGCTGAGATGCTGAAAAAATATCAAAATACGCTCGTCCAAATCTGAATTATGGCCGCGGCAAGCGCTGGCGGCCATGATGATCCCCCGTGTTACCTGACCTGTCATTTTTGCCATCTATACTTTCCTGACAGATGACAAACCGACAGGAGCACCTAATGCATTCTTCACTGCACGACAGCGAACTGTTCCAGACAGGCTATCTGGTAAACGGGCAATGGCTGCGTACCACGTCTACCTTTGACGTGACGAATCCTGCCACGGGCGAGGTCGTCGCTCAGGTGGCAAAAGCAGGAAAAACGGAAACGGAAGCTGCAATAAAGGCTGCCCAGGATGCTTTCCCAGCGTGGCGAGCACAGACCGCCAAGGGGCGTTCAGAACTGCTGTACCGCTGGTATAGGTTAATCATTGAACACAAACGCTGGCTGGCTGAGTTAATGACAACGGAGCAAGGCAAGCCGCTCAAGGAAGCAGAAGGCGAAGTGGAATATGCCGCCAGCTTTATTCAATGGTTCGCCGAGCAGGCTAAACGGGCTAACGGTGAAATCATCCCTCCTGCTAAAGCGGGCTCGCGCATTCTGGCAACCCGTGAGCCGGTCGGCGTCGTCGCCGCTATCACGCCCTGGAATTTCCCTATGGCGATGCTGACACGTAAGTTAGGCCCGGCGCTGGCAGCGGGATGTACAGGCATTATTAAACCCGCGAATAACACACCGCTTTCCGCATTTGCCTTACTGGCGCTGGCAAAAAAAGCCGGCATCCCTGATGGCGTGCTTAACGGTGTAGCAGGCGACACGCATGCCATTAGCGATGCCATTATGTCCAGCAAAGCCGTACGTAAAATTTCCTTTACCGGTTCCACGGCAGTGGGGAAAACGCTAATGCGTAACGCTGCTGAAACCATGAAAAAGGTTTCGATGGAACTGGGCGGTAATGCGCCCTATATCGTCTTTGAAGATGCAGATATCGATGCAGCCGTGCAGGGAGCCATCGCCAATAAATTCCGCAATGCCGGTCAGGTTTGTGTCAGCGTTAACCGCTTTTTCATTCACAGTGCAGTTTACGAACGTTTTACGACCCAACTGGCCGCTGAAGTGGATAAACTTAGCGTCGGAAACGGCATGGATAATGGCGTGGTCGTCGGCCCGTTAATCGAATCATCCGCATTAGAAAAAGTCGAAGAGCATGTCAAAGATGCCATTGCTCAGGGTGGAAAAGTGCTGACGGGTGGTCAGCGACACGCGCTGGGCGGTAATTTTTGGCAGCCAACGGTCATTGTTGAGGCACATGAAGGCATGAAACTGGCTCAGGAAGAAACGTTTGGCCCGGTGGCAGCCTGTTTCCGCTTTGATGACGAAGAAGAGGTTATCCGTCGTGCCAACCAGACGGAATACGGGCTGGCGGCGTATTTTTATACGCAAAACCTGCAGCGGGTATTCCGGGTCTCTGCCGCGCTCGAAAGTGGAATGATTGGCATCAATGAGTGTGCGGTCTCGACAGAGTTGGCCCCCTTTGGCGGCGTGAAAGAGTCTGGTCTGGGACGTGAAGGATCGGTACTGGGGATGGATGAGTACCTGGAGGTCAAAGCGCTGCACCTCGGCGGGTTAAGTTAGATGAATATCCGGGCGGCGCAGGGCCGCCCAGAACCGGATAACGGGAGTCGCCAGTATGAGAGTCGAGCGTTTTGATTTTAATGAGATTGTCGATCAGGCCCATTTTTTACGGCAATTTTGCGAACGCTTTGCTTTAAAGGCGTACGCCATCTGTGATTTGGATGGATTGTGGGACATCATTGTCTGCAAAGGTTTACCTCTCCCCCTGAAAATAGAGTTTGTGAATTTAGGACAAGGGCAGAAGCGGCGATATGGAGCCTTAATTCTGCTGTTCGACGAGGCGGAAGAGGAGCTGGAAGGACAACTGCAATTTAACGTAATAGAGCGTTAACAGCGTTGAAGACCGACTAACGTGTATTATCGGGTCGCCCACGTGCGAGAAATTCCTCGAGAGCTCTCGCAACGTCACCGTTTGCTGACGCTGAGCATTTTCAGGTCGTGCTAACCTGCCACCTCATCATCAGGACAGGTTACATGAAAAGTAAAAATGGCACGCCCACGCCCCATGATGCGACATTCCGTCAATTTTTGTCCCAGCCCACCATTGCCCGTGATTTTATGGCATTGCATCTTCCGGCAGAGTTTCTCGCGCTGTGCGATCTGGATACGTTAAAACTGGAATCTGGCGCTTTTGTGGAAGAGGACTTACGGCAATATTTTAGCGATATACTGTACAGTCTAAAAACCACAAGCCGCGATGATGGCTATATCCATGTGTTGATTGAACATCAGTCATCACCTGACAGGCATATGGCATTCAGACTGATGCGTTATGCCATTGCGGCAATGCAGCGGCACCTGGATGCCGGGCACAAAAAACTCCCGTTAGTCATTCCGATTTTATTCTATAGTGGCAAACGCAGTCCCTATCCCTATAGTACCCGCTGGCTGGACGAATTTTCGATTCCCGCCTTCGCCAGTCGGCTCTACAGCAACGCTTTTCCGCTAGTGGACGTGACGGTGATTCCTGATGAGGAGATTGTCGGCCACCGCAGCATGGCTGCATTAACACTGCTGCAAAAGCATATTCATCAAAGAGATTTAGCAGAACTCATCGATAAGCTGGCCCCTGTCACACTGGCGGGTTATCTCTCTTCATCACAGGTTATATCGTTGGTAAACTATCTTTTACAGGCGGGCGAAACCGCGGACGCTGACCTTTTCGTCAGAACGCTGGCGCAGCGGGTGCCGCAACATGAGGATGCATTGATGACCATCGCACAACAGCTTGAGCAGAAAGGCATTGAAAAGGGGATGGAAAAGGGCCTGGAAGAGGGCCTTCAGCTTGGTGAACAACGTGGCCTGGTGAAAGGCCGCAGTGAGGGAGAACGGTCGGCTGCACTAAAAATCGCGCGAACAATGCTGCAAAACGGTTTGCCTCCCAGCCTTGTCGCAGAGATGACCGGACTGTCAGACGATGATTTGGCGCAGATTGCCCATTGATATATTGCGCCTTAGGTCTGTGATTTACGGTACTGTTGACAGCGTATTAATCCCCCGCGTAAGCCAGACTTCTTCTGCTCATGTCGTTTTATGTCGCTGAATCCCGTCGATTAACATTGGCGGATGAAGGCTGCCTTTGCTTACCCCCTGTCACAGTTCACTCACCGCGCGTTTCAGGCAAAAAAAAGCCCCGGCGAGCGGGGCTAAAGGGTTCGTCATACGTCAGACGAGGAACTATTTATACAGCTGCGCGGTGATGTGGTAGCTGTCACCGGTATTAGCCTCAATAATTTTATAGGCACTTGCGCCTTGTTCATCCGCTTTCTGGGACAGCTGGGCGCGATAGTCGATAGGTGAACCCGCAACGCCACTGATGCTTACGGTTCCTGCAGGTTGCAGATTCTGCGTTTGATCGGCCGTGACGAGCTGCGCTGCTGAAGCGCCAAAAGCGATCACGGAGAGCAGACTCATCGTTGCGATGGTTGATTTGATGTTCATGATTTATTCCTCATAGCAATCAACAACCTGCGGAATGGCATACATAGAGCGGGTCATCGATTTTGTCAGGGCGGCAACATTGCCGCAGATGAATTATTTATACAGTTCGGCGGTGACGTGGAAGGTATCGTCACGGTTGTTCTCAATCACGCGGTAATGGCCTGCACCTTGTGCATCCGCTTTCTCAGACAGTACCTGGCGGATGTTGGTCTGGTCGCCATTGATACCGCTTACGCTAATTGTTTGGTTTAGCGGCTGCAGATTCATGTCTTGCGCCTGCTGATTTGTGACCATGCTAGCGGCATTGGCACCAAAAGAGAGCAGTGAAGCCACGCCCAGCGCGGCAATCGTTAATTGGATTTTCATGATTCATTCTCCGGTAAGGATGTTTAACCAGCGGTCGCATTGGGACCGCTGGTTACCTGTCAGGTCCTGCGAGTTTATTTGTACAGCTCAGCCGTCGCGTGGTAGTTGCCGTCGTTATAGGCCTCAATAACACGGAAAGCTTTCGCGCCTTGTTGATCGGCTTTATCGCTCAGTTGCTGTCTGATATCGGATGGCGCGCCGGCCACACCGCTCACGCTTACCGTGCCAACAGGCTGCAGATTTTGTGCTTGTGAAGCAGAAATATAATCTGCTGCAGAAGCGCCGAATGACAGGGCAGATAAAATGCTCAAGGCAGCGATGGTAGATTTAGTTTTCATAAAAGATGTCCTCGTCCTGGTTGTTCTTCTTTTTTATTAGTGTGATTCACATCACGAAACTAAGTATAGGACTAATAACGGCAGAAATTAATACCTGCCTAATAATGTTTTGTTGATGCAATTTAACCATTTGGGATTTTTTAATAACTAAAAGTTATTAAAAATGGCTAAAATGCCACTACAGATGGGTAATTACGCATAAAAACAGTAAGATACGTTACTTTAACTTTTAGTGCGAAAAATCATGGTTGATCTGGCTGCTTATCTGTTTTGGTCTGGGTGATGACGCCAGTATTTGAATGTAAAGCAGTGTAAAATAGCGCGTAATGTTAAAGGTGGCAAAGGGTATGACCAATATTTTATGCGCTGAAAACGACGCGGCTAAAGAGTAATGCCTTGAAAAGTAACGTATCGGCTGAAAGAGAGCTGACAGAAGGAAGAGGGGGATAACGGGCAGAATAAACCGGCGATGTGCTGCCGGTTAGCGGGAACGACTATAGCTCTTGTTCAAACAGGACGAGGATAGCATCGTGAAGTTGTTTGACGGTAAAGGCGCGTGCCGGCGTGATAAAAATGGTGTCATCACCCGCAATCGTCCCCAGAATCCCCTCAGATTTACCCAGAGAATCCAGCAGGCGAGCGATCAGCTGCGCTGCGCCAGGGCTGGTATGGATCACGACCAGCGCATCATTGTAGTCAATATCCAGAACCAGATTCTTCAATGGACTGGTTGTTGTCGGCACGCCCAGCTCGGCAGGCAAACAGTACACCATCTCCATTTTGGCATTGCGGGTCCGCACCGCGCCAAACTTTGTCAGCATCCGGGAAACTTTGGACTGGTTGATGTTCTCAAAGCCGTCTTCCTGAAGCGCCTGAACAATTTCGCCCTGAGAACTGAATTTTTCTTCTTTTAATAAAGCCTTGAAGGCTTTGATCAGATCGTCTTGTTTCGATGGGTTTCGCATAATTTACCAGTAAATGTAAGAAAAACCGCGGAACAGACCGCAGCAAAGTCATTATTATGCATATAAATGAATTTTTATGCAATTGGTTGTTAATTGAACGGGGCGGTATCCATGGCGGGCGGCGATAATAGCAAAGAATTTACTCAGACCAAAACCCAGCTCACAGCCTGGAAAGGCAAAGGTTGCAAAGCTGTTATATTATTGATGAGGTAAGAAAATAAAAATTTACACTGCCGTTCTCTGTCTGCCGACGTCAAGGTTGTCGATTTCAGGTGATACCGGCCAACTCCCGCGCAACAGTTGGAGAGAAATCCCGTCACCGTCGTCGGCGCTTACCTGAGGTAGCCCTGACACGGCAAACAGGTTAGCTCGTTGTCTGCAACGCAGGATGAGGACGATATAGCGATGATAAGTAAGTTTTAAAATCCCGAGACTGCGGGCATTAGCGCGTAAAATAGTCTCGGATACCCGTCATCACCTGAGCAGTTGATTAAGGTCTGACACAGATGGAATTTCGGCTCTTCTCTGCCCCACCTTAATAAGGAGTTATGAATGAAAGTTGCCGTACTCGGTGCCGCTGGTGGCATAGGCCAGGCGCTAGCACTTCTACTCAAAACCCAGCTTCCCGCAGGTTCAGAACTTTCTCTCTACGACATCGCGCCCGTCACGCCTGGCGTCGCGGTCGATCTCAGCCACATTCCTACCGCAGTTAACGTTAAGGGTTTTAGTGGGGAAGATGCCACCCCGGCTTTAAAAGGTGCGGATGTCGTGCTCATCTCTGCTGGGGTAGCGCGTAAGCCTGGTATGGATCGGGCCGATTTGTTTAACGTCAATGCCGGCATCGTGCGTAATTTGATTGAGCAGGTTGCTACGACAGCGCCGAAAGCGTTAATTGGGGTGATCACCAATCCGGTTAACACGACGGTGGCGATTGCGGCCGAGGTCCTGAAGAAACACGGTGTTTATGACAAGAATCGACTGTTTGGCGTGACAACGCTGGACATTATTCGCGCCAATACCTTTGTCGCTGAGCTGAAAGGCAAACAGCCTGGCGAGGTGAACGTGCCCGTGGTGGGGGGACACTCAGGCGTCACTATTCTGCCATTACTGTCCCAGGTTGCGGGCGTCAGCTTTAGCGATCAGGAAGTGGCTGACCTCACCAAACGTATTCAAAACGCCGGTACAGAAGTGGTGGAAGCGAAGGCTGGTGGGGGTTCAGCAACGTTATCCATGGGGCAGGCCGCCGCCCGTTTCGGTTTATCGCTGGTACGTGCCTTAAACGGCGAAGCGAACGTTGTGGAGTGTGCCTACGTGGAAGGCGATGGCGAGCATGCCCGCTTCTTCTCTCAGCCCCTGCTGTTAGGTAAAAACGGCGTGGCGGAGCGTAAGCCTGTTGGTGCCCTTAGCCCGTTCGAACAGCAGGCGCTGGATGGCATGCTGGAAACACTGAAAAAAGATATCGCGCAGGGCGAAGCTTTTGTGAAGCAATAATCCCCGCAGCCCGAACAGGAAAACGCCCGGTCAGACCGGGCGTTTTTTTTTATAATCCGCCTGATTTAAAAGTCCGCGTCGTCGACGCACCATTTCCGGCAGGCGTTTTTCTGCTTAAGGTTTCTACCCGCATCTGGAAGGGTGGGAAAGGCATTTCGATACCATGTTCTGCAAAGCCGTGCAGGATAAGCTGATGCAGTTCATGGCGAAGCGGCATGCGATGGCCCATTTCAGCGGCGTGGACGCGTAGCTCAAACAACTGTATTCCCTGCTGCAGGTCAACCAGAAACACTTCCGGCGGCGGTGTATCCAGAACGTAGCTACAACGTTCTGCAGCCAGCTTCAGCAACGTGGTGACCTCCTCGCTGCTTACCTGTGCGGGAGCGGGTATGGTCAGCACGACGCGCGTGACGGAGTCCGACAGCGACCAGTTAACAAACTGTTCTGTAATAAAGGCCTTATTAGGCACGATGATCTCTTTGCGATCCCAGTCTGTAATTGTCGTGGCGCGGGTATTGATGCGCGTAATGCTGCCGGTCAGATCGCGAATAGTAACGGTATCGCCAATACGAATGGGTTTTTCAAACAAAATAATCAGGCCGGAGATAAAGTTCGCAAAAATCTCCTGCAGGCCAAATCCCAACCCAACACCCAGGCCGGTCACCAGCCACTGCAGCTTGGACCATTCAATTCCAATCAATGAGAAGCCGAGCAAGCCACCAATTAGCAGCAGCAAATACTTGGTCAGCGTGGTAATGGCATAGCCGGTGCCTGGCGACAAATCAAGATGCTGCAGCAGGGCCAGCTCAAGCAGGGCCGGCATATTGCGCACCAGCTGCGTCGTAATCACGAACACCAGGATGGCGATCAGAACGGCGCCCAGCGTAATGGGTTGAATACTCTCCACACCCTGAACGGAGGTGTTGACATCCCATAAACGAATATTCTCAAGGAAACCAAACGCAGAGTGGATTTCCGACCACAGGACAATGACTGACACCAGCGCAATCAGCGTCAGGATTGACCTGACCAGGCGCAGTGACTGAGCACTGATGGCGTCCAAATCAATCACGGGCTCTTCTATTTCAATAACGTCAGTATTTTGCGCCTGATCTTTTTCTTCTTCGTTGCGCGCGCGATTGGCCAGCATATCGGCCCGGCGCTGGCGTGCGCGATCGAACCCCAGCCTGCGTCGTTGAATCAGCATCCAGCGGCGAATGATATGGTAAATAACCAGCAGGAAAAACCAGATTGCCACCGAGGTTTCCAGACGTGCCAGCAGCGCCTGCGCTGTTTCAAGGTAACCAATCATGGAGGCCAGCGCGGCCAGCAATGGAATGGCGATCATAATATTCCACAGCAGGCGGTTAATCATGTTTTCGCCGTTGCCCTCTTTATCAAGATAAAGAGGGATCCCTGCACGTTTTAGACTTACCGTAACAAGACTCAGGGCGCCACAGATCAAAATAAAACACAGTCGGCCCAGGGTGGCAGAGAAAAGACGATCGTCAAGGTTATCAAAGGTGATCAGCAGCATAATCAGCGGCACGATCAGGCCAATACTCAACGAGTAGTAACGCATGGCACGCGCAACGCGTACCTGCGGCCAGCGGAAATGCACAATGAACAAACCGTTGGCGCGGGCAAACTGGGCGCTGACCATGAATATCCACAGCAGAGGCAGCGTCGCCGTAATGCCATCGCCGATAGCAACGGCTACCGGATACGGCCAGGCGTTTTGCAGCCCGTATCCCAGGGTTGCCCAAAGCACAGGAAGCGGAAGCGCGACCAGAATTGACCAGAAAACAGTGCGGATGGTCAGGCGGAAGCGATCCTGGGTGACCTTACCAACCTTACTGGCTGAGCGTTCCAAAAAAGCGTTGAAGTGACGACGTGTACTCAGGCTAAAACCGACCAGCAACACGGCACCCAAAATGGGCAGGACGGTGCTGCGGCTGGTAAACATCATTGCCAGAGCTTTGCCAAGCTGCCCAAGCGTATCCAGCGTAAGCAGGTGCGACAGGCCTTTAGCCACGTCCAGAGGATAGCTCAATGAAATGGGGCTGACATCCGCTGTCCAGAACAGATAGCGGTGCGTGGCGTCTTTGACTTCGGTTAACGCATCCTGAAGCTGCGTATTGGCGACCTTGAGTTTAGTGATTTCCAGAATCAGCGTATCGCAGCCGGATATCAGGGAGTTCAGCAATTCTCGCTGCGTTTTTAACTGTGCATCCAGAATGCGCTTTTGGTCGCTGGTAAAAGGCTGCCCGTCCGCCTGATGTGCTTTGCGAAGCGCATTCTGTCGTTCCAGAAGATCTTCATAATGCAGGCGCTGAACGCGCAGCTGTGCCATTTCATTATCGATTTGCTGAGATTTCGGCATATCGGGTAAACGCGCCACCTGTGCCCGAAGCGCATCGCCGAGCAGGTTAGAGGCACCCAGCCACTGGGATTGTTCCCGCAACGTTGCCAGCGCCTGACGGACCTGAATAATTTGATTGGTGGCGAGGCGCTGTTGCGATGCCACCAGATCCATGCGCTGTGCCTGCTGATTCAGCGCACCGGACAAATCGCGGTTAACCCGAAACTGCTCACTGATCTCGGGCGGTAAATCACCACTGTTTTCCGCCAGCTGTTCCGTACGCGCCAGCGCCGTTTCGGCCTCGCGCTGACGTTGTTCATTCAGTTGATTACGTAAAGCCTGCAGATAATTATCAAGCTGGGTCACTTTGCGCTGATGCACCTCGGCACGCATGCGAGCCAGCTCCTGGCGATTGTTGGCCGACAACTGCGCCAGCTCATACTCATCGACTTTGGCTTTATTGGCGGCATTTTCTGCCTGGCGAGCCACCAGTTGGGCCTGACCGACTGGAGTGGCAGCGCTGCCGGCACTCTGTAAGCGCCGTTCGCTCTCGGTCAGTGCCCGGCGCGCTTCCGTTTGCTGCTGTGGCAACTGCGACAGGGAATCACTGATCTCTCTGGCACGGTCCTGCTCCTGCTGGGCCTGGCGTCCTTCTTCAATCAGCTGACTGCTGATTTGCAGAATCTCTTGTTCCAGCTCTGCGCTGGTCATCGTGCTGCGCACGGTTTTAGCGTTGTCGTTAAGCGTGGCGATTTGCTGCCTTAACTCGCGGGCAAGGCGCGGAAAATCGTCAATAACCTGTTGATACTGTTGTGCGCGTTCGAGGGCATCATCGCGTTCAGAGAGCGAGGCCAGTGCGGCTTCCAGTGACTGAATTTGTTCAGTTTGCGAGGGGGCATTTTTAGTGGCTTTGACCTCTTCCAGCTGCTGTTTGAGCTGGCTGGCATCAGGCAGGCTGGCGGCTAGCGTAGAAGAGCTGAGCCAGAGGCTCAGCAGCAGACAAAAGATCGAACGCACGAACATAGGTTCTACTCGACAGCGTCAGGCGCGGTAGTCGTCAGTGGAAGGGCGAGCGCTAAAGGTTGGCCCAGTCGAACCTTACTTTCCGCCTCAAGGCTTTCCGCCAGCTTGATTCGGCCAGGCGCGAACAGGTTGATTACCGTAGAACCCAGTTTAAAGCGGCCCATTTCCTGACCTTTGAGTAATACCACGGCACCGTCATGATCGGCGGCCGGGTAATGCCAGCGTTTAATAATGCCTTCGCGCGGCGGTGTGACGGTGCCTGCCCAAACGGTTTCAATGCTGCCGACAATCGTTGCGCCCACCAGGATCTGCACCATCGGGCCCATATCGGTTTCAAAGTAACAAATTACGCGCTCGTTACGGGCAAAGAGGTTAGGGATGTTACGTGCGGTCAGCGGATTAACGGAGTAAAGATCGCCCGGTACATAGATCATCTCACGCAGGATGCCGTTACAAGGCATGTGGACGCGGTGATAATCACGCGGTGCCAGGTAAGTGGTCGCAAATTCCCCCTCACGAAACTGTGCCGCCATATGCTCATTACCGGCGAGCAGGGCGTCGATCGTGTAGTAATGGCCTTTCGCCTGGAAAATCTGATCGCCTTCAATATGGCCAAGCTGGCTGATCGCGCCGTCAGCAGGCAGAACGATCAGGCTGGCATCGGGAGCGATTGGGCGTGCATCGTCCTTTAACGGACGAACAAAGAAATCGTTAAAGGTGCGGTAGCTGGCGGTATCCGGTTTCCGTGCTTCAGCCATATCGACTTTGTAAAACCAGACAAAAATATCAATGACCAGCTTCGTCAGCCAGCCGCCGCGACGGCTGGCTCCCCAACCCGCAAGTTCAGTCAGCCATTTTTTTGGAAGAATGTGATTCAAGCCGAGTTTAAAACGATCAAACACCCTAGCCTCCTGGCTATCTTTCATAACATTGACAAAAAGGGAGCGGATTGTAACAGCGCCCCAGTCAGATGGCGAATACGCCGTTACGGGCCTTAATCTTCACTCTCGGCGAAGTTTTTCCGGGTTTTCATTTGCGCCATGCTTTCAAGAATACGGTGATAGTTATAGAAGCGTGATTGATCGATTTTGCCGTTTTCAACGGCTTCACGAATCGCACAGCCCGGATCGGTGTCATGCTTACAGTCACGAAACTTACAATCGCCTAAGAACGCACGGAATTCGACAAATCCACGCGTGATTTGTTCCGGCTCAAGATGCCACAAACCAAACTCACGGACACCCGGAGAATCAATCACATCCCCGCCCTCGGGGAAATGATAAAGCCGGGATGCGGTCGTGGTATGTTGGCCCAGTCCGGAAACATCGGAAACATCATTGGTCAGAATGGCGGTGTCCTGCTGTTGATCGAAGCCAAGCAGGGCGTTCAGCAGGCTGGACTTACCTACGCCGGACTGCCCGGCAAAGATACTTATCCGGTCAGTTAAGGCTGCCTGCAGTGCATTCAAACCCTCTTTCACATGGCTGGAAACCATCAATACCCGATAACCAATCTTGCGGTAAATCTCCATCTGCTCGTCAACAAACGCACGTGCGTTGTCATCCAGCAGATCGATTTTGTTCAGCACCAGCAGGGGCTCAATATCCAGTGTTTCGCTGGCGACCAGATAACGGTCGATAATATTCAGTGACAGCTCTGGCAGAATCGCGGACACGATAATAATTTGATCGATGTTTGCGGCGATGGGTTTAACGCCATCGTAGAAATCGGGGCGCGTCAGCACGCTGGTGCGTTCGTGCACCGCTTCAACAATACCTTTACCGCCGTTTAGCGCGGGACGCCATACCACCCGATCGCCGGTGACCAGCGAACGAATCGTGCGACGTATATTGCAACGGTGGGTAAGGCCAGCACTGTCCTCGACATCGGCATGCATGCCAAATCGGCTGACCACCACGCCCTCTGCGTCCTGACCAAACAAATTATCGTCCGCTTCCGGGCGCGTTTTGCGCTGGTTCAAACGACGATCGTGGTTAGCGCTTACGCGACGTTGTTGACCTTTAGACAGTTTATTTTTACTCACTCACCCTCACCGTTTAGCTGGATTTCGCCCTGAGGGGCAAAACGTCTATGATACACCTTATTCATGATGAATGACGACTCAGCAACCACAGGTAACAGCATGGCCACTGGAAACGAAAATAATCTAATTTGGATCGACCTTGAAATGACCGGACTCGATCCGGAACGCGATCGCATTATTGAGATCGCCACTATCGTGACCGATGCCGACCTCAATATCCTGGCTGAAGGGCCGGTGATGGCGGTTCATCAGTCAGATGCACAGCTCGCCTTAATGGACGAATGGAACGTTCGTACACATACGAATAGCGGTTTGGTGGAACGGGTAAAGGCCAGTAAGATTGACGATCGCGCTGCGGAAAAAGCGACTATCGAGTTCCTACAGCAGTGGGTGCCCGCAAATACCTCGCCCATCTGCGGCAACAGCATTGGGCAGGATCGCCGTTTCCTGTTCAAGTACATGCCAGAGCTGGAAGCCTATTTCCACTACCGCTATTTAGATGTCAGCACGCTCAAGGAACTGGCTCGTCGTTGGAAGCCAGACATTCTTCCAGGCTTCAAAAAGAGCGGCTCGCATCAGGCGTTAGACGATATTCGTGAGTCCGTTGCCGAACTGGCGTACTACCGCCAACACTTTTTGCAGCTTTAAACCGCAAAGGGTGCGCAGGAAATCGCCAGGTTGATGCAATAAGCAGCAAACGCATCAAAAGCGCAAATTTTTGCTGTAAGCATCTTGCAGCAGCAGCGATTTCTCGTATAATGCGCACCCCGTACCGGTGAAGAATTTATGACGGTACAAGGCGCGGGAATAGCTCAGTTGGTAGAGCACGACCTTGCCAAGGTCGGGGTCGCGAGTTCGAGTCTCGTTTCCCGCTCCAGATTATGTTTAGCAGTACCCTCTATGCGGGAATAGCTCAGTTGGTAGAGCACGACCTTGCCAAGGTCGGGGTCGCGAGTTCGAGTCTCGTTTCCCGCTCCAAAATATGTTTAGCAGTGCCCTTCTATGCGGGAATAGCTCAGTTGGTAGAGCACGACCTTGCCAAGGTCGGGGTCGCGAGTTCGAGTCTCGTTTCCCGCTCCAGTTTTGTCACTTTCTTTGTCGCAGCCTGCCAGGCTGGATGATGATCTTTAGTACTACAGTCAGAGTTATCCACAGCAGGACAGATGACTGTTCATGCTTTTTTGCCGTTCTGTAAAACTCTTTTAAACAGAGTTATCCACAGATATAGGGATTAAGCCAAACGCTAGACGCATTTGCAAAATAACACAAATTTTATTTAACCTATTGATAGTTAATGAAATAATAATATTTCATTATGTTATTTGATTCTGTCACTTGTGTTATTACGATTGAATGACAAGGTGTTTTTATTTTTATTCACAGGATGTGGAAATCTGTTTCCTGTGCATCGTTGCGCAATCAGGCATCACGCGGCAATCCCTTCTCTATTACCCTGACGAGCCTTTTTTGCTGTGCTGGCTGTACGTCAATCTCTACGTGCTTTCGCTTATCCTGTTGCTGCGCAATGGCCCACTGAATATGTTCGTCCAGTAAATCACTTTCCCCCAGCCGCTGTTCGAGTATGGGGAGGATCTCTGCACTCCACGGGGCATTCCCCAGCGCCACCGCAATATTGCGTGACCAGCGCTGATAACCAATTCGGCGGATGGGAGAGCCTTCGGTAGTACGCAGGAATTTCGCTTCATCCCACTGAAACAGGGCGGTTAACGCTGGCGCATGCAGCGCTGCGCGGGGTGAAAAATCCGCTTCGTCAGTCAGTTGCCCATAGCGGTTCCAGGGACAGATGAGCTGGCAGTCGTCACAGCCATAAATGCGGTTCCCCATCAGGGGCCGCAGCGCTTCGGGGATGGCGCCTTCGAGCTCAATCGTCAGGTAGGAAATGCAGCGGCGGGCATCCACCGTGTAGGGCGCCACGATAGCGCCTGTCGGGCAAATCGTCATGCAGGCCACGCAGCGTCCACACTGCTCTTCCTGTGGGGAATCTATCGGCAGAGGCAGATCGATCAGCAATTCCCCCAGGAAAAACCATGAGCCCGCTTCGCGGTTCAGGATCAATGAGTGTTTGCCGGTCCAGCCCAATCCGGCTTTCTCTGCCAGAGGGCGTTCAAGCAGTGGGGCAGAATCGACAAACGGACGAAACTGGCTTTCGCCACAGTGGGCCTGAATCATTTCTCCGAGCTTTTTCAGGCGATTGCGCAATACTTTGTGATAATCACGGCCCAGCGCATAGCGGCTGACATAACCTAACTGTGGGTTTTTCAGCGTACTGGCGAAAGCGGCTTTGGCAGGAAGATAATTCATGCGCACGCTGATCACCCGCAGCGTACCGGGTAACAGCTCATGGGGACGCGCACGCATCATTCCATGGCGGGCCATCCATTCCATCTCGCCATGGTACTGTTTGTCCAGCCATGCCTGCAGACGCGGTTCTTCAGCGCTGAGATCGGTGTCGGTAATACCGACCTGCTGAAAGCCGAGATCGCGTCCCCACTGTTTAATGTGTTGAGCGAGTTGATCAAGATCGAGAGGGTATGACATGACTAACCAGAATTCGAAGAGAAACGGCAGCAGTTTACCACACTCTGTCTGGCCTGCGCAGGCACTGGCACAACTTGAGCGTGAGGGTGCCGATGCACTGGGTATCTCGCTCTACGAGCTGATGTTAAGGGCAGGACAGGCCGCCTATGAGCATATAACTGTCCACTGGCCGGATGCAGAGCACTGGCTGGTGCTGTGCGGTCATGGCAATAACGGAGGCGATGGTTATGTGGTTGCCCGTCTGGCGCAGGCTGCAGGCAAACAGGTGACGCTTCTGGCCTGTCATAGCAATAAGCCGCTGCCCGACGAAGCAGAGGCCGCCAGAAACAGCTGGCTTGAAGCGGGTGGGGTGATCCATGCGCCCGACGTGGCCTGGCCTGAAAAGGTCGATATTATCGTCGATGCGTTATTGGGAACAGGCATCAGCCGGGCGCCCGCCGAACCTGTTTCCACCCTGATAACTCAGGTAAACGCACATGACGCGCCGGTCATGGCGATTGACCTCCCCTCTGGTCTGTCTGCAGCGACAGGCAACACACCGGGAGAGGTTATCAATGCCACGCATACGTTGAGCGTTATTGCGCTGAAGCCCGGACAGCTTACCGGCAAGGCGCGGGACTGTATTGGGTCGCTTTACTTTGCCGACCTGGGACTGCAAAGCTTTCTGTCAGCGCAGTCGCCGCCTATGGCTCGCTATGATGCCCGTTTCTTATCCCACTGGCTGAAACCGCGTAAAGCAACGTCCCACAAAGGCGATCAGGGGCGTTTGTTGGTGATAGGCGGTGACAGCGGCACCGCCGGTGCCGTGCGGATGTCGGCAGAAGCCGCGCTACGAACGGGAAGTGGTTTGGTGCGAGTGCTTACTCACAAAGACAATATTATCCCTATCCTCACCGCGCGCCCGGAAATTATGGTGGATGTGCTCACGGACGCGGGACTGGCTGATGCGCTGGAATGGGCGGACGTCATCGCCATCGGTCCGGGGCTGGGACAGCGGGAATGGGGCAAAAAGGTGCTCGAAAAGGTTAAAAGTACTGAAAAGCCCATGCTTTGGGATGCAGATGCGCTTAACTTGCTGGCAATAAGCGCTGAGAAACGTCAGAATCGCATTATAACGCCGCATCCGGGTGAAGCTGCTCGTTTACTGGGTGTTAAGACCAGCGAAATTGAGAGTGACCGCTTACAAGCCGCACGAGAGCTGGCGAAACGTTATGGTGGCGTTGCCGTATTAAAAGGTGCGGGCACGATTATCGCCAGTGAAAACGGGCAAATGGCGTTTGCCGATGTGGGTAATGCCGGGATGGCATCGGGCGGTATGGGTGATGTGCTCACCGGTATTATTGCCTCGTTAATGGGACAAAAATTGGCGCTGTTTGATGCTGCCTGTGCAGGTTGTGTTGCTCACGGTGCTGCCGCTGATACGTTGGCTGAGCAGCGGGGCACGCGCGGCATGCTGGCATCAGACTTATTTGATCTGCTGTGGCAGTTTGTTAATCCAGAGATGAATCAAGAAGCATGAAGAGCTGTGTTATATCTTTGCCCAATGAGGCGGCAACACTCGAACTGGGTGCTCAACTGGCGCAGGCCTGTGGCAATGCGGCGGTGATCTATCTTTATGGCGACCTCGGCGCAGGAAAGACCACCTTCAGCCGCGGTTTCTTGCAGGCATCCGGTCATCCGGGCAATGTGAAAAGCCCTACCTACACCCTCGTCGAGCCTTATGTTCTTGAAGGGCGTTCCGTTTATCATTTCGATCTCTACCGCCTTGCCGATCCGGAAGAGCTGGAGTTTATGGGCATTCGTGACTACTTCACGAACGACGCGGTTTGTCTGGTTGAGTGGCCCCAACAGGGCGCCGGTATTTTGCCCCCGCCGGACGTGGCGTTGACGCTCCGTTATGTCGATGAAGCGCGGCAAGCCGAGCTGGTTGCGCACTCCGCCCAGGGGCAGCGCTGGGTTGATCAGATCGAACAAGGCAGGGTCCGGGCATGATGACATGGATGAAAATGCTCGTTGTGGCAGGATTGCTACTCATTACCGGCCCCCTGTTTGCCGCTAACCTGTCTGATATTCAGGTATCGAATGGCGGAAATCAGGCCACGGTTACGCTGAGTTTTTCCGGCCAACCGGTTTATGCCTACTTTCCGCTACACAATCCCGACCGTGTGGTGCTGGATATTCGTCAAAGCGGCGTCATCAAAGGCTTACCCCTGACGTTTAGCGGCGATAACATCGTTAAACGCATTCGTACCAGTACCCCAAAAGATAAACAAAGCATACGTCTGGTCTTTGAGCTGACGCAGTCTGGAAAAACCCGCGCCGTTACGCAACGCAACGGCAGTCAGTACAGCGTGGTCTTTACCATACAGGGTAAACATCCGGCCGTTACGCGCAGCGCGCCCGTGGTTGCAGCCGAGCCTGCGCCGACACGAGCACGGGAAACCGCAGCCAGTAATCCGTTCAATGCTAACCCGGTGACCACGGTCACCAACACCAACAGCACGGTCCGTCCCGGTGGGGTTGCCAGCCGAAACGACACGGTTATTGTAGCCATTGATGCCGGACACGGAGGCCAGGATCCCGGGGCGATAGGCCAGCACGGACTTAAAGAGAAAAACGTCACCATCGCCATTGCGCGTAAACTGAAAGTGTTGTTAAACGACGATCCCATGTTCAAAGGGGTTCTGACGCGTGACGGCGACTATTTTATCTCTGTAATGGGCCGTTCAGACGTTGCGCGCAAAGCGAATGCTAACGTGCTGGTGTCAATTCACGCCGATGCGGCACCCAGCCATGCGGCAACCGGAGCCTCTGTTTGGGTATTGTCTAACCGCCGCGCGAACAGTGAGATGGCAAACTGGCTGGAGCAGAAAGAGAAACAGTCAGAACTGTTAGGCGGAGCAGGCGATCTGCTGGCGAACAGTCAGGCCGATCCCTATCTGAGTCAGGCCGTGCTGGATTTGCAGTTTGGTCACTCGCAGCGCGTCGGGTATGACATCGCGACGAAGGTGATTCAGCAGCTGCGTGGCGTCACGTCTTTACACAAGCGTTTACCTGAGCATGCCAGTCTTGGCGTGTTACGTTCGCCGGATATTCCTTCCCTGTTGGTGGAAACCGGTTTTATTAGTAATGCCTCGGAGGAGCGACTGCTCGGCAGTAGCGCACACCAGGATAAGATTGCTCAGTCGATATATAAAGGACTGCGCGCTTATTTCCTGGCGCACCCGCTACAATCGGTCCCAAAGGAGGAAAACCGGCCGCTGGCTACGTCGCCAGCGGTCAGCGTAGTCAGTAATCCGGCGACCGGAGAGACGCAGTATACGGGCGCCATTCAGCGGCATACTGTAACGCGCGGCGAAACGCTCTCAGGAATCGCGGCAAAATATGGCGTGAGCATGGCAACACTGCGGCAGATGAACACCCTGAAGCGCGATGTTGTCTGGGTGGGGCAGCGGCTGAAAGTTCCGGCCAGTGCGGTGGCCAGCCGTACCGCACCGGCTTCCTCAGGGGCGCATCGCCCGGTGCGGCATAAAGTGGTGCGGGGAGACTCGCTGAGCAGTATCGCCGCGCATTATGGCGTCAGCCCTAAATCGATTCTCCAGGCGAATAACCTGAAATCCACCAACGTGATGTTGGGTCAGAACCTGAAAATCCCTGCATCCTGATTGTTAGCCCGGCCGCCGTGCCGGGTTGTCAGCCACAAGGATATCCAGCATGCCAATACAAATTTTGCCGCCGCAACTCGCAAACCAAATTGCGGCGGGAGAAGTGGTTGAGCGTCCTGCATCGGTCGTCAAAGAGCTGGTGGAAAACAGCCTTGATGCCGGGGCGACGCGCATTGATGTGGAAATTGAAAAGGGTGGCGCAAAACTGATTCGCATCCGCGATAACGGCTGCGGTATAGCGAAAAATGAGCTGGCAATGGCGCTGGCTCGGCATGCCACGAGTAAAATTGCTTCGCTGGACGATCTTGAGGCCATTATGAGCCTGGGCTTTCGCGGTGAAGCCCTGGCCAGTATCAGCTCAGTGTCTCGTCTGACCCTGACATCGCGCACGGCCGAGCAAAACGAAGCCTGGCAGGCGTATGCTGAAGGGCGCGATATGGACGTTACTGTTAAGCCCGCCGCCCATCCTTGTGGATCGACGCTGGAAGTGCTTGACCTGTTTTACAACACGCCAGCCCGGCGCAAATTCATGCGCACTGAAAAAACTGAATTCGGGCATATTGATGAAGTGATCCGGCGCATCGCGCTGGCGCGCTTTGACGTGGCTATCTCATTAAGCCATAACGGCAAACTGATGCGTCAGTACCGGGCCGTCAATGATGACGGGCAACGTGAGCGTCGGCTGGGTGCCATATGCGGGACGACCTTCATGCAGCATGCGCTACGCATAGACTGGCAACATGATGACCTTGTATTGCGCGGCTGGGTTGCCGATCCGTCCGGCTCCCGTCAGGTGAGTGATATTCAGTATTGCTATGTTAATGGCCGCATGATGCGTGACAAGCTGATCAATCATGCTATCCGTCAGGCGTTTCAGAGCCAGCTACAGGATGATCAGCACCCCGCTTACGTCTTGTATTTAGAGATAGATCCGCATCAGGTCGATGTAAATGTGCATCCGGCAAAACACGAAGTGCGTTTTCATCAGTCACGTCTGGTGCATGACTTCATCTATCAGGGCGTCATGAGCGTGCTGCAGGAAAGCGCCTCCCCGGTTCTGCCAACGTTACAGGCTGAAGAACCCACTCCGCGTTGGCAGCAGGAGAACCGCCAGGCGGCAGGCGGCAATCATTTCAGCCAGCCGGCTGTCACAGGTGACGCGGCCAGGCCATCGGTTGCACCCGCCTGGCAAAATAAAGACGCCGGATACAGCCAACGCGAAGGCCGGGTTTACCAGCAGCTTCTTAAAACGCCGGCGAGTTCGCCGGCAACCAAAAGTGCCGAGCCTGCGGCACGAGAGCCGGTCAGTGCCGTGCCACCTCTGGCGGCTCACGCCCACAGTTTTGGCCGCGTGTTAACCGTGCTTGAAGGCCAGTATGCTCTGCTTGAGCAGGGCCAGCGGTTACTGCTAATGGCTCTGCCTGTGGCAACCCGCTGGTTAAAGCAGGCACAGTTAGAACCTACCGAAGGTGGGCTGAAATCACAGCCGCTTTTGATCCCGGTGCGGTTAAAAATCGCCTCGGCGGAGCGCAAGGCGGCCCAGGAAAATCTCAGCCTGCTCAACCTGATGGGCATTGATTTACACCCTGAGGGTGACCACATTATCCTGCGTGCGGTGCCTTTACCGTTACGAACACAAAATTTACAAATCTTGATTCCTGAACTGTTAGGCTATCTCGCCCGGCAGCAAGAGAACTCTGCTACGCAACTGGCCCAGTGGCTGGCGCGACGTGAAGATGCAGAGCCTCAACACTGGAATCACTCCCAGGCGATTACCTTGCTGGCTGAGCTCGAAAGGCTTTGTCCGCAGTTACTGAAATCGCCACCTTCTGGCTTAGTACAAGCCATTGAGATTGAGAGCGCGGTCAACGCGTTGAAGCATGAGTGAACTGAACCAGGCTGGCCGGCCAAAGGCAATATTTTTGATGGGGCCTACAGCGTCAGGCAAAACCGCATTAGCGATCGAATTGCGCAAGCACTTACCTGTAGAGCTTATCAGCGTAGATTCGGCTCTGATTTATCGTCAGATGGATGTCGGTACGGCAAAACCCTCTGCAGAAGAGCGGGCGCTGGCGCCCCATCGTTTGCTGGACATTCGCGATCCTGCCGAAGCCTATTCGGCGGCAGAGTTCCGGCGGGATGCGTTAGCAGAAATGGCGGATATCGTTCAGCATGGACGAATTCCGTTGCTTGTTGGTGGAACTATGCTCTACTTCAAGGCGTTACTTGAAGGATTGTCGCCGCTGCCCTCGGCCGATCCGGAGGTTCGTCAAAAAATAGAGCAAATGGCGAATGAAAGAGGCTGGGAAGCTTTACATCGTCAACTTTGCGAAATTGATCCGGTCGCAGGCAGTCGTATTCATCCGAATGATCCGCAGAGACTTTCGCGAGCACTGGAAGTTTTTTTTATTTCGGGTAAAACTTTAACGGAACTGACAAAAATTTCTGGTGAAGCGTTACCCTACGATGTGCATCAGTTTGCTATCGCCCCCGCGAACCGCGAACTGTTGCATCAACGCATCGCACTGCGTTTTGATCAGATGTTGGCGTCAGGATTTGAAGCGGAGTCTCGGGCCCTGTTTGCACGAGGTGATTTGCATACGGATATGCCTTCCATTCGTTGTGTTGGCTATCGCCAGATGTGGTCGTATTTGGCTGGCGAGATCGATTACGACGAAATGGTTTATCGGGGAGTTTGCGCAACCCGGCAACTCGCTAAACGCCAGATGACCTGGTTACGTGGTTGGGAAAATATTCACTGGCTAGACAGTGATGAACCTCACTCAGCGCGTGATACAGTACTGAAGGTTGTTAGTGCGAAGCATGGGTGATTGTGTACAATTGGCAAGTTACGTGCGCAAATTTTTACGCAGTTTTTTTCAGAACCACTGTGTTCTACAAGCAACAAACAACAAGCATATAAGGAAAAGATAGAATGGCTAAGGGGCAATCATTACAAGACCCGTTTCTGAACGCACTGCGTCGTGAACGTGTTCCGGTTTCGATTTATTTGGTTAACGGTATTAAGCTGCAAGGTCAGATCGAATCCTTTGATCAGTTCGTGATCTTGTTGAAAAACACGGTAAGTCAGATGGTTTATAAGCACGCCATTTCTACCGTCGTGCCTTCACGCCCGGTTTCTCACCATAGCAACAATACCGGCGGTGGCAGCAGCAACAATTACCATCATGGCGGCAGCAGCACTTCTGCGCAGTCGCAGCCACAACAAGACGGTGATAACGCAGAGTAAGGCGGCACCGTTTAACCAGGATCGGAAAGCGTCAGGTTTTCCATCCTGGTCTTTTTATATAAGCGAGGTTATAGCTTGTTTGACCGTTATGATGCCGGTGAGCAGGCCGTACTGGTACACATCTGGTTCTCCCAAGACAAAGAGCTGGAAGATTTACAGGAATTCGAAACCCTGGTGTCTTCTGCTGGCGTTGAAGCACTGCAGGTTGTCACCGGCAGTCGTAAAGCGCCACACCCAAAGTATTTTGTCGGTGAAGGAAAGGCCGTTGAAATTGCCGATGCGGTAAAAACAAGTGGAGCATCGGTCGTTCTTTTCGATCATGCTTTAACGCCCGCTCAGGAACGTAATCTTGAGCGCCTGTGCGAGTGCCGTGTTATCGACCGCACTGGCTTGATTCTTGATATTTTTGCCCAACGCGCACGTACCCACGAAGGTAAATTGCAGGTTGAGCTGGCGCAGTTGCGTCACCTTGCAACACGTCTGGTACGTGGCTGGACGCACCTTGAACGCCAGAAGGGCGGGATTGGCCTGCGTGGTCCGGGTGAAACCCAGTTAGAAACTGACCGCCGTTTACTTCGCGGGCGCATTAGCCAGATTTTGTCGCGTCTTGAACGTGTTGAAAAACAGCGCGAGCAGGGCCGCCAGGCGCGTGCCAAAGCGGACGTCCCGACTGTTTCACTGGTGGGCTACACCAACGCCGGTAAATCTACTCTCTTTAACGCCATTACGTCTGCCAATGTCTATGCCGCGGACCAGCTGTTTGCGACGCTGGACCCCACGCTGCGTCGGCTAAACGTCGCTGATGTGGGCGAAGTGGTGTTGGCCGATACCGTTGGCTTCATTCGCCACCTGCCGCACGATCTGGTTGCCGCCTTCAAAGCTACCCTGCAAGAGACGCGTCAGGCCACGCTGCTGATGCACGTGATCGATGCCGCCGATGTCCGGGTTAATGAAAATATCGGCGCGGTTAATGAGGTGTTGGAGGAAATCGACGCTGATGAAATCCCCGCGTTACTGATCATGAATAAGATCGACATGCTGGACGGTTTTGAGCCGCGCATCGACCGTGATGAAGAAAATATGCCGGTCCGCGTGTGGCTCTCTGCACAGTCCGGCGTCGGCATTCCTTTATTGTGGCAGGCGCTTTCCGAGCGGTTGTCCGGTGAAATTGCGCAGTATGATTTACGTCTGCCGCCGGAGGCGGGTCGCTTACGCAGCCGCTTCTATCAGTTGCAGGCGATTGAAAAAGAGTGGAACGAAGAAGACGGCTGTGTAGGGTTGCATGTGCGTATGCCCGTGATTGACTGGCGCCGCTTGTGCAAGCAGGAGCCGTCGCTGACCAGTTATATTGTTTGATATTGCCAAATCGAACTTACTCTGAGGATTTTATGTTGTCGTGCGGCGTTGGGGGTTTGCTCTCTGACAGTGACTTTGCAAAGGGTCAGGGCAATGAGCGTAGCCAGCGTTGCGACAATACGGAATACAACGGGTAAGCCGCTAAAACTATAAATGGAGTAATGACATGGCGTGGAATCAGCCCGGAAATAACGGACAGGACCGCGACCCGTGGGGAAGCAGCAATAATCAAGGCGGCAACTCTGGGGGAAATAAGGGAGGTAAGGAATCTGGGCCTCCTGATCTGGATGATATCTTCCGTAAACTGAGCAAAAAGCTCGGCGGATTCGGTGGTGGCAAAAAAGGTGATAACGGTCAGCGCAGTTCCGGTGGTAGTGGCAAAATCTTTGGTATCGTCGCCGTAGCCGCCGTCGTCATCTGGGCCGCGAGCGGATTTTACACGATAAAAGAAGCCGAGCGGGGCGTAGTCACTCGCTTTGGTAAGTTCAGCCACCTGGTGGAGCCGGGCCTGAACTGGAAACCGACCTTTATCGATCAGGTGCGTGCGGTCAACGTCGAAGCCGTTCGCGAACTGGCGGCATCAGGTGTGATGCTGACCTCTGATGAAAACGTCGTGCGCGTTGAAATGAACGTACAGTATCGCGTTACCGATCCTGAGCGCTATTTATTCGCGGTGACCAGCGCCGACGACAGCCTGCGTCAGGCAACCGACAGCGCCCTGCGTGGCGTCATTGGTCGCTCTACCATGGATCGTATTCTGACCGAAGGTCGTACGGTCGTGCGCAGCGAAACCCAGCGTGAAATCGACGAAACCATTCGTCCTTACAATATGGGCATTACGGTTCTCGACGTGAACTTCCAGGCGGCACGTCCCCCAGAAGAAGTGAAGTCGGCGTTTGACGATGCGATTGCCGCACGTGAAAACCGTGAGCAGTACGTACGTGAAGCCGAAGCCTATGCCAACGAAGTGCAGCCGCGTGCTAACGGTCGTGCACAGCGTGTGCTGGAAGAAGCGCGTGCCTATAAAGAGCGTACGGTTCTGGAAGCACAGGGTGAAGTCGCGCGTTTTGCCAAGCTGTTGCCTGAGTACAAAGCCGCGCCGGAAATCACCAAAGAGCGTCTGTATATCGAGACCATGGAACGCGTGCTGAGCCATACACGTAAAGTGCTGGTGAACGATCGCGGTAACAATCTGATGGTCCTGCCTCTCGATCAACTGATGCGTGGCGGCGAGTCTTCATCCGCGAAGAGTGGACAAAAAAGCAGCTCAACATTGCCCTCGCTTTCCGATCGCAGTGCCAGCCGCAATGACACGTCGTCATACAGTCCAGACAGCATCATGGATCAGCGTCGAGCCAATGCTCTGCGCAACGATACCCAGCGCGAAGGGAGAGAGTAATCAATGCGTAAGCCAGTAATTGTACTAATCATTATCGCGTTGGTGGCCTTTTATGCGTCGCTGTTCGTGGTTCAGGAAGGCGAGCGCGGTATCGTTCTGCGCTTTGGTAAAGTGTTACGCGATAGCGAAAACAAACCGCAGGTGTTTGCGCCGGGTCTTCATTTTAAAATTCCGTTTATCGAAACGGTTAAGATGCTGGATGCACGTATCCAGACCATGGACAACCAGGCCGATCGCTTTGTAACCAAAGAGAAGAAAGACCTGATCGTGGACTCTTACATCAAGTGGCGCATCAGCGATTTCAGTCGTTACTACCTGGCGACCGGTGGCGGGGATGTTTCTCAGGCTGAAGTCCTGCTGAAACGTAAATTCAGTGACCGTTTACGTTCAGAGATGGGACGTCTTGACGTTAAAGACATCGTGACCGATTCACGAGGCCGTTTAACCACCGACGTGCGCGATGCATTGAACACCGGTACAGCGGGCGGTGACGACGAAGTTGCCACGCCTGCTGCGGATGATGCTATCGCCAGTGCAGCCGCGCGAGTTGAGCGTGAAACCAACAGCAGCGAACCTGCGCCTAATCCAAACAGTATGGCGGCGTTAGGGATTCAGGTTGTAGATGTGCGCATCAAACAGATCAACCTGCCGACGGAAGTGTCGGATGCGATCTTCAACCGTATGCGCGCAGAACGTGAAGCCGTTGCACGTAGTCAGCGTTCGCAGGGTCAGGAAGAGGCCGAAAAACTGCGCGCCCAGGCCGATTACCAGGTCACCCGTACGCTGGCAGAAGCACAGCGTGAGGCATTGATTACCCGCGGTGATGGTGATGCAGAAGCGGCGAAACTGTTTGCCAACGCATTCAGCCAGGATCCGGATTTCTATGCCTTTATCCGCAGCCTGCGCGCGTATGAAAACAGCTTCAATGAAAATCAGGACGTCATGGTGCTGAGCCCGGATAGCGACTTCTTCCGCTATATGAAGGCGCCTTCTAACGCCACGCGTTAAGAACTGATATAACTAACAGGCCGACAATGTTGTCGGCCTTTTTTTTGGATGCAGTATGAACGTGAATATCTGGATGGCACTGGCGTTGGTTCTGGTGCTGGAAGGCCTGGGGCCAATGTTTATGCCACGTCTGTGGCGACGTGTGATTTTGAGCATGACACAATTGCCCGATCGCCTGTTACATCGATTTGGCGGGGGATTGGTGGTGGCAGGAATGGTGATTTACTGTATGTTGCGGCTGCATGGCGAACTCTAATGCGTTCAGCCTCGCCGTCTGAATGGTATCTCAGCCTCGATTTTACCCCTGGATGTTGTAGTGATCAAAACTCAGGCAAAAAAGCGCGCAATCGTATGCTAAAAGTGCTGAAAACCGAAAAATCAGATGGTAGAATCCTTTTTTAAGCAATCGGTGATTTTGAGAAATGGGTAAGAACGTCGTCGTACTGGGCACCCAATGGGGTGACGAAGGTAAAGGTAAGATTGTAGACCTTCTGACTGAGCGCGCTAATTACGTTGTGCGTTATCAAGGCGGCCACAATGCGGGCCATACACTTGTCATCAACGGTGAAAAAACCGTCCTCCACTTAATCCCTTCTGGCATTCTGCGTGACAACGTTACCAGCATCATTGGTAATGGCGTGGTGCTTTCTCCTGAAGCTCTGATGAAAGAGATGAAAGGCCTGGAAGAGCGTGGAATTCCGGTACGCGAACGTCTGCTGATTTCTGAAGCCTGCCCGTTGATCCTGCAATACCATGTGGCAATGGATATGGCGCGCGAGAAAGCGCGTGGTGCAAAAGCCATTGGTACCACAGGTCGCGGTATCGGTCCTGCTTATGAAGACAAAGTAGCCCGCCGTGCACTGCGCGTCAGCGACCTGTTTAACAAAGAAACCTTTGCAGCCAAGCTGAAAGAAGTGATCGACCTGTATAACTTCCAGCTGGTGCATTACTACAAAGAAGAAGCCGTTGACTACGACAAAGTGCTGAGCGATGTGATGGCGGTTGCCGACATCCTCACCAGCATGGTTGTTGACGTTTCTGAACTGTTAGACGTTGCGCGTAAGCGTGGCGATCTGATCATGTTCGAAGGTGCCCAGGGCACGCTGCTGGATATTGACCACGGTACTTACCCCTATGTGACCTCCTCAAATACCACTGCCGGTGGCGTGGCGACGGGGTCAGGTATTGGTCCACGCTTTGTGGATTACGTCCTGGGTATCGTTAAAGCTTACTCAACGCGTGTCGGTGCAGGCCCGTTCCCGACCGAGTTATTCGACGAAACCGGTGAGTTCCTGTGCAAGCAGGGCAACGAGTTTGGCGCCACAACAGGCCGTCGCCGCCGTACTGGCTGGCTGGATGCGGTTGCTGTACGTCGTGCCGTGCAGATTAACTCGCTCTCCGGTTTCTGCATGACCAAGCTGGACGTGCTGGATGGTCTGAAAGAAGTGAAAATTTGTGTGGCTTACCGCATGCCTGATGGCAGCGAAGTCACCACCACGCCGCTGGCAGCGGAAAACTGGGAAGGCATTGAGCCGATCTACGAAACCCTGCCGGGCTGGAGCGAGACAACCTTTGGCGTGAAAACGCTGGAAGGCCTGCCCCAGGCCGCGCGTAACTACATTAAACGTGTAGAAGAAGTGACCGGTGTGCCAATTGATATTATTTCAACGGGTCCAGACCGTAGCGAGACGATGATTCTGCGCGATCCCTTCAACGCATAATCATCCTGTGGCCGGACATTGTCCGGCCTTTGTTTTTATGTAATTTGATGCCACTAAACGCCCCTTCGCTTGTCAAACCCTTCACTGGCTGAAAAAAATACACGGTCGTCAACAGTCTGGTTTATCATCGTAGCTCGATACGAAAGAGCCAGTTCAACATTGAAATAAAGAGCAGGACGGGCGAGCATAGACGTGCCACCGGATGATTGACTGAGGTCACTGTGCAGCTAACAAGTTTTACCGATTACGGCCTGCGGGCGCTGATTTACATGGCCACCTTGCCGGAAGGCAGGCTGACCAATATCACTGAAGTCACCGATACCTATGGCGTATCGCGTAATCATATGGTCAAAATTATCAATCAGCTTAGTCGTGCAGGATTCGTCTCCGCCATTCGTGGTAAAAATGGTGGTATCCGCCTGGGCATGAGCGCCAGGGACATCGTGATAGGTGAAGTGGTACGCAAAATGGAGCCACTACAGTTAGTGGATTGCTCGAACTGCTCTATCGCGCCCGCCTGCCGCCTTAAAAAGGCCTTACATGACGCCGTGCAGCTGTTTTTACAGGAGCTGGATGGCTACACGCTGGCAGACTTAGTAGAAGGTAATACACCTTTATATGAAATTATATTGTCCGAACCGCCGGTGGCAATGAATATTAAATGACATCGGAGGAACCGTAATGTCAAAAGATCCTTTTCTGGACAGAGAAGCTGAAAAGTACGAAAACCCTATTCCAAGCCGTGAATTTATTCTGGCGTTATTAGAAAAACGAGAAAAACCGGCCAGCCGTGAAGAGCTGGCACAAGAGATGAACCTGCAGGAAGAAGAACACCTCGAAGCCTTGCGCCGTCGTTTACGTGCGATGGAGCGTGACGGTCAGTTAGTTTTTACCCGCCGCCAGTGTTATGCCTTGCCAGAACGTCTCGATCTGCTCCGTGGAAAAGTCATTGGCCACCGTGATGGCTATGGCTTTCTGCGCGCAGAAGGACAAAAAGACGATCTCTACCTGTCTGCGGAACAGATGAAATTCTGCATGCACGGCGACGTGATTCTGGCCCAGCCACTGGGTGCGGATCGCAAAGGCCGCCGTGAAGCCCGTGTGGTGCGGGTACAGGAACCGCGTAACAATCAAATCGTCGGCCGCTACTTTACGGACGCGGGCGTGGGATTTGTGGTGCCTGATGACAGCCGTCTGAGCTTCGACATCCTGATTGGCCCTGACGAAACCATGAATGCCCGAATGGGCTCCGTGGTGGTGGTTGAACTGTTGCAGCGCCCGACGCGTCGTTCGAAGGCGATCGGCAAAATCGCAGAGATTCTGGGCGATGACATGGGCACCAGTCTGGCGGTCGATATGGCGCTGCGCACGCATGAAATTCCGCACAGCTGGCCGCCAGAAGTTGAGGCTCAGGTGGGCAAACTGAATGAAGAGGTCCCGGAGTCGGCAAAAAAAGGCCGTGTTGACCTTCGCGATCTGCCATTGGTCACTATTGATGGTGAAGATGCGCGCGACTTCGATGATGCGGTTTACTGCGAGAAAAAACGCGGCGGCGGCTGGCGGCTGTGGGTCGCGATTGCAGACGTCAGTTACTATGTTCGTCCCGGCACACCGCTTGACAACGAAGCGCAGCAGCGCGGTACCTCGGTCTATTTCCCTTCGCAGGTGGTGCCGATGCTGCCGGAAGTGCTGTCGAACGGCTTGTGTTCGCTGAATCCACAGGTCGATCGCCTGTGTATGGTGTGCGAAATGACCGTGTCGTCAAAAGGTAAGCTCACCGGCTTTAAGCATTATGAAGCCGTGATGAACTCCCATGCACGTCTGACCTATAACAAAGTCTGGAATATTCTGCAGGGCAATCCGGAACTGCGTGAGCAATATGCGCCGCTGGTGAAAGACCTGCAGGAACTGCACAACATGTATCAGGTGCTGGAAACGGCCCGTGAAGAGCGCGGCGGCATCTCATTTGAAACCGAAGAAGCGAAATTTATCTTCAACGCGGAACGTCGAATTGAACGTGTCGAGCGCACCTCACGCAATGATGCTCACAAGCTGATTGAAGAGTGCATGATTCTGGCAAACATTGCCTCCGCGCGTTTCGTCGAGAAGCATCAGGAACCGGCACTGTTCCGCGATCACGATCGTCCCAGCGATGACAGTATCAAAAGCTTCCGCACGGTATTGAATGAGTTGGGTCTGAGCTTACCGGGCGGTAACAAACCGCAGCCGATCGATTACGCCGCGCTACTGGATCAGGTTGCCGATCGCCCCGACGCGGAAATGCTGCAAACCATGCTGCTGCGTTCCATGAAACAGGCGGTGTACGATCCGGAAAACCGGGGCCACTTTGGCCTGGCGCTGGCCTCTTATGCGCACTTCACTTCGCCAATCCGCCGCTATCCGGATTTGTTACTGCATCGCGCCATCAAGTATCTGCTGGCAAAAGAGCAGGGCGAAGTAAAAGGCCTGACCACGGCTACCGGCGGCTACCATTACGATATGCAACAGATGCTGCAGCTGGGCCAGCACTGCTCCATGACAGAGCGCCGTGCCGATGAGGCCACTCGCGATGTGGCAGACTGGCTGAAGTGTGACTTTATGCAGGATCAGGTAGGCAACGTCTTTAACGGCGTGATCTCCAGCGTGACCGGATTCGGCTTCTTTGTGCGCCTGAGCGATCTCTTTATCGACGGGCTGGTTCATGTCTCTACGCTGGACAACGACTACTATCGTTTCGATCCGGTAGGGCAGCGACTGATTGGCGAATCTGGCGGTCGTACCTATCGCTTGGGCGATACCGTTGAAGTGCGGGTCGAAGCGGTCCATATGGACGAGCGTAAAATCGACTTTGCGCTGGTTTCCAGCAAGCGCCAGGTACGTGGCGAAGGCAAAACGGAACGGGATAAGGCGAAGCGGAACGCTAAGGCACCGACGAAGCATCGCCGCCAGGCCGGTCGCAAAACGAATTTCGAGCCGGATTCAGCCTTCCGCAACAGCAGCAGTCAGCCTGCTGCAGCAAAGACTGAGAAAAAAAGTAAAAAAGTTTCCGAGAAAACCCGTAAAATCGCCGCCGCCACCAAGGCTAAGCGTGCCGCGAAGAAGGCGAAGCCGGCCTGATGCGCACATCAGCCCCTGCGTGCATGCAGGGGCTGTTATCCATTCATTTCCAACCACTGAGCAGATTGATGAGCGAAATTATTTTTGGTATCCATGCCGTGCAGGCGCTGCTGGAACGCGATCCTCAGCGTTTCCAGGAAGTCTTTATTCTCAAAGGCCGCGACGATCGTCGCCTGCAACCGCTGGTGACCGCGTTAGAAGCTCAAGGGATCGTGATTCAACTGGCCGATCGTAAATGGCTGGACAGCCAGGTGGAAGGCGGCGTACATCAGGGGATCGTGGCGCGTGTGAAGCCGGGCCGCCAGTATCAGGAAGGCGATCTGCCGGATCTGCTGCAGAGCCTGGAAAAGCCGTTCCTGCTGGTGCTCGACGGCGTTACCGATCCCCACAACCTCGGTGCCTGCTTACGTAGCGCCGATGCCGCAGGCGCCCATGCCGTGATCGTCCCCAAAGATCGCTCCGCACCGCTGAACGCGACGGCGAAAAAGGTTGCCAGTGGTGCGGCAGAAAACGTTCCCCTCATCAGGGTAACCAATCTGGCACGCACCTTGCGCCTGCTGCAGGAATATAACATCTGGGTCGTCGGCACCGCTGGCGAAGCCGACCATACTGTATACCAAAGCAAGATGACCGGGTCGATGGCGCTTGTCATGGGGGCTGAAGGTGAAGGGATGCGTCGCCTGACGCGTGAGCACTGCGATGAGCTAATCAGTATCCCTATGGCAGGCAGCGTTTCGTCCCTCAATGTGTCAGTGGCCACTGGCGTCTGCCTGTTTGAAGCGGTTCGTCAGCGTAACGCGTGATCGCTGCCGCAATTTAGTCTTTCTGTCCGGTCATAATGGTGGCTCACCTTACATACTGAGTGAGTGATATCCGCGAGGAGCCGTTATGACCTGGACAACTCACACCGTTTTCAACCAACCTTTTCCCCTCAGTCACAGCAATCTGTTTCTGTCTGATGTTCCGCTGTGTGACGCACTGCAGCGTGAAGGCGGCGGCTGGGACAGCGAGTGGCTGGCGTCAGTCGGCAGGCAGCTGGGCAGTGCAGAATCGCTGGAGCTGGGCAGGCTCGCCAATGCCAGTCCGCCTGAACTCCACCGTTATGATGCACGCGGCGTCAGGCTGGATGACGTCCGCTTTCATCCAGCCTGGCATGTACTGATGCAGGGCCTTTGCGCCAGCCGTCTGCATAACCTCAGCTGGCAGCCTGACGTACAGCCAAATGCCAGCGTGGCCCGTGCGGCACGCTTTATCTTGCATGCTCAGGTTGAGGCCGGAACGCTCTGTCCGGTGACCATGACCCACGCGGCAATCCCTTTACTACAGCGTTATTTGCCTGCCCGGTTTGAGTCCTGGCTTGAACCCTTACTCAGCGATCGTTACGACACGCATGCGGTTCCGGGCGATCAGAAGCGCGGTCTGCTGATTGGCATGGGCATGACTGAAAAGCAGGGCGGCAGCGATGTGCTGACCAACACGACGCGCGCAGAGCCCCTGGACAGGCGCGGAAGCGGTGAAGCCTATCGTATCGTCGGGCATAAATGGTTTTTCTCTGTGCCGCAAAGCGATGCGCATGTGATTCTTGCGCAAACGCAGCAGGGGCTCAGCTGCTTCTTTCTGCCACGGCTGCTGCCGGACGGTTCACGAAATGCCATCGTCATTGAGCGGTTAAAAGACAAGCTCGGTAACCGATCCAACGCCAGCAGTGAGGTGGAGTTCAGGGAGGCGACCGGCTGGCTGCTGGGCGAAGAGGGCGAAGGCGTTCGTCTGATCCTGAAAATGGCGGGCATGACGCGTCTTGACTGCGCGCTGGGCAGCCACGGCCAAATGCGCCGGGCGTTTTCCGTTGCGCTGTACCACGCACATCAGCGTCAGGTCATGGGCAAAACTCTGGTGGATCAACCGATCATGCGTCAGGTGCTGGCGCGTCAGGCCTTGCAGTTAGAAGGGCAAACGGCACTGCTGCTACGCCTGGCTCGTGCCTGGTCTTCTCCCGCCAACGTCCATGAAGCCGCCTTCGCCCGGTTATTCACCCCGGCGGCGAAATATGTGATCTGTAAAGCAGGTGCCCCCTTTATCGCTGAGGCCATGGAGATACTGGGCGGCGTGGGCTATTGCGAAGACAGCGAACTGCCTCGCCTCTATCGTGATATTCCGGTTAACAGTATCTGGGAAGGATCGGGCAACGTGATGTGCCTTGACGTATTAAGAGTGGTGGGCCGCCAGAGCGGCACGCTGGACATGCTCAGGCAGGCGTTTGACGCCGTTAAAGGCTGTAACCGCCATTTCGATCGCAGCTGGCGACAGCTGGCTCTGCACCTGAGCAAAATGGATGAGTCGCAGGCCCGTGAACTTACCAACAGGCTGCTGCAACTGGCGACGGCGGCACAGTTGTTGAAGCACGCCGAGCCGTTAGTGGCGGATGCATGGTGCAGTCAGTGGCTCGACCCGCGCGGCACGCGCAAAATCGAGGGGCCACTGACCGACCGCTTACTGGCGCGCGCCAGCGGCAGGTGAGGCGCCATACAGGATGGCAGTTGTGTACCAGATCCCGGGGGTAACCGTTTCGTCGACCATCAAAATCTGATAATAAACGGCACCGGCCTGATTCGCGCGCGCAGCAATGGCACGCTGCGCGTCGTCAGGCGAGCCTCTTACGCTGGCGCTGATGGTGCCCAGCTTCGGTAAACCACCACTCTGGGCACGGGTAATAGACTGCGCGTGACCTGTTGGCGCGGGCGGGGCCTTTGGCGTCACCTGGAACAGCGAGCAGCCACTTAACAACAAACTTAACGTCAGTAACAGAGCGTAACGCATAGCAGATTTCTCGCCGTCAGGTTAAGTGGATAAGTGTAAGCTACCCGCCCGTTATCTTCACGATTTGATCGAGAAAACACTGACCAGCTGCGTCAAATGATGCCCCTTGTCGCTCAGGCTCTGGGCCGTGTTTTCTGCCTGTGCAACCAGCTCACTGTTTTGATGGGTAGCCTGGCTTATCTGGTTCATCGCCAGATTGACCTGACCAATGCCCGCCGTCTGCTGTTGTGCGGCAACGTTAATCTCACCCATTAATGCCTGAACCTGCTCAATATGCGTCACGATATCGCTCATCGCGTCACGGGTTTGCTCCGACAGTGTATGTCCCTCCGCAACGTGACGTATCGAGGTCGCGATCAGCGTATCGATCTCTTTTGCCGCCTGTGCCGAACGCTGTGCCAGCGCACGCACTTCGGCTGCCACTACGGCAAATCCACGACCGTGCTCACCTGCACGCGCGGCTTCGACGGCGGCATTCAGGGCCAAAATATTGGTCTGGAACGCGATGGACTCGATAACGTGGGTAATTTCGGCAATGCTCTGCGAAGACACGTTAATGGCCGACATCGTGCTGACCGAGCGGGTCACCGTCTGGTTGCCATTACTCACGATACCGCTAGCCTCCGCGACCAGCGACATGGCCTGACGCAGGCTATCGGCGGTGTGCTCAACGGTCGCACCAAACTGCTCCATGCTGGCAGAGGTTTCTTCAACGCTGCTGGCCTGGCGGCCAATCTGCTCACTGATGTTGTGGCTGCTGGCTGCAATGGTATCCGTGCCGTCACTGATCTCCTGCGCGGCACGGCGAACCTGGGCAACAATCTTCTCCAGCCCCTCGCCGATGCCGTTAATGGCGTTAATCAACTGACCCACTTCGTCATGACGCGTGGTGTCCAGATGCTCCAGCAAATTGCCGGCGGCATACTGCTCAGCTAAGTGAATAACCTGTTGTAACGGTCGCGTGATGGCGCGGCGGCTGTACCAGACAAAGCAGGGGGCAAACAGCAACACCAGAATCAGGCCGGTGATAAGAAACAGATTTCGGCTGTGAATAACCGGAGCCAGCAGGCTGTCACGATTAACTTCACCGACCACAATCCAGTTCCAGCCGGGCAGCTGTTGCCAGGCGAGCATCTTCGTTTCACCGTCGATTTCGACTTGCTGAACACCCTCGGGCTGCGCCAGCATCTGCTTCATGACGCTATCCTGCCAGTCTGGACGCTTGCCTTCATTTTGTTTATCAAACAGATATTGTCCCTGCGCCGCGCCCGGCGAACCATTGAGCACATAGAAATGCCCGCTGTCGCCCAGGCGGCGAGCCAGCACTTTTTCGCGCATCAGGCCGTACTGCTTATCGATCTGGACGCCGACAAACAGAATCGCGATGACGGCACCGCTGTCGTCTTTAATCGGTTGATACTGCGTGATGTAACGGTGATCGAATAAGGTGGCCAGGCCCCGGAAGGTTTCCCCCTTCATGACGCTTTTCCAGGCGGCGCTGGCAGGATCAAGTTGGGTACCGATCGCCCGGCTGCCATCCTGTTTCTTCAGGGACGTGGAAATACGGATAAAATTGTCACCATCGCGGACAAAAATCGTCGCGACAGCCGAGGTGCGATCCGTAAAATCATCGACGGCGATCTGATCGAGGTTAAGGGTTTTAAGGCCGGCACGCAGGGTCGGTGTGGAAAATTCGCCGACCTGAACACGTGCGGTTTCATCGCGGCTGAAGCGTTTAGGTAAAAAGCTGACGAAGAGCTGAGTATAGTTGCCGACTTCCTGCGTCAGCGTCGCATTAAACATGGATGCCATCTCGGTGATGCCCTGCACCTGATTAACCATGTCATCGACGGCAAGACTTTCCAACTGGCGTGAAGCATTCTGGCTTTGGATAAGGGTTAACGCCAATAACAAAACGCCTACGCTGAAGGAAGTGATGACGCATAGCTTCACTCCAAGGCTCGTTCTGCTAAGAGAGAAACGTTTCATAGATTACCTTTGTTTTCTTGTCAAATATGCATTAACAACGGCAGCGCAGCGGAAATATTTAGTTTAGAAATTATTACTATTGTAATGTTGTAAACCATTACCCAGGTTATCGTCGTTGGCGAGGCGCTAAAGGCCGCCCCTGCTTCAGGAGAAAATATGATTGAACTCACCACGGAAAGGCTGGCAGGTATTGAATGTTTGCATGCAGCACCCGCAGGCCAGCGCCAGCAGCGGCTGCCAACGGTCGTGTTTTATCATGGCTTTACCTCGTCGAAAGAGGTTTATGCCTACTTTGCGGTGGCCCTGGCCCAGGCGGGGTTTCGTACCCTGATGCCCGACGCCGATATGCATGGCGCACGCTATAACGGCGATGCCGACGCGCGGTTTAGCCATTTTTGGGACATCCTCAAACAAAACATTGATGAATTCCCGTTGATAGAGGCCGCGTTACGCGCTGATGACCTGATTGCCGGCGACCGTCTTGCCGTCGCCGGGGCCTCAATGGGCGGAATGACGGCGTTAGGGGTGATGGCGCGCTATGCGCATATTCACAGCGTCGCCTGCATGATGGGGTCCGGCTATTTTATGCAACTCAGCCACACGCTGTTCCCGCCTGTCACGGTAACGGGCCCGGAACAGCAGGCACAGTTCACAAAACGGATGGCGCCGCTGGCGGATTACGATCCCGCTGCCCGGCTACATAATCTCGCGGACCGCCCCCTCCTGCTATGGCACGGTGAGGCCGATGAGGTCGTCCCTTTCGCAGAAACCCAGCGGCTGGAACGGGCTCTGCATGAGCAGAGGCTGGATGCCCATCTTGTTTCGTTATCCGAAAAGCATATCGGACACAAAATTACGCCGTCGGGCCTGACGGCGCTGGTCAGCTTTTTTAAGCGCCAACTCTAGCCCGTAAACGACAGCGCCTTCCGTTTCAGCCTCTGTTTGCCTCTGCATTCCCGCTTTCCGCACACAAGGGCGGAAAGCGGGCGTCTCCCGACAATTTAAATGAAATCCCCGCTTGAGTTTGTGCGTTGCCGCCAGTATGATTACGCGTCAATTTTTCAGCTGCATTCAGAGGTGTGTGTCATTACAGTGACTCACAACCTATAACGTTCCTTGCTTCCGTGGGCCGCAGCTGACCCTGACAGGAGGCTGAATAATCCGTAAGGAGCAATTTCGATGCGTCATTACGAAATCGTATTTATGGTTCATCCTGACCAGAGCGAACAGGTTCCGGGCATGATCGAGCGTTACACTGGTGCTATCACTGGTGCAGAAGGCACGATCCACCGTCTGGAAGACTGGGGCCGTCGTCAGCTGGCTTACCCGATCAACAAACTGCACAAAGCACACTATGTTCTGCTGAACGTAGAAGCGCCGCAGGAAGTGATCGACGAGCTGGAAACGAACTTCCGCTTCAACGACGCCGTTATCCGTAGCATGGTTATGCGCGTTAAAAACGCGGTAACTGAAGCATCACCGATGGTTAAAGCGAAAGACGAGCGTCGTGAGCGCCGCGAAGATTTTGCTAACGAATCCGCTGATGACTCAGATGCTGGGGATTCTGAAGAGTAATCCATCGTGACGGTTAATCGGCTGCGCTTGTCTGGCACGGTGTGCAAGACGCCAGTCCGTAAAATTAGCCCGTCAGGAATTCCGCACTGTCAGTTCGTGCTTGAGCACAACTCGGTGCAGAAGGAGGCCGGATTTCACCGGCAAGCCTGGTGTCGAATGCCTGTTATTATTAGCGGCAGCGCCCATCAGGTGATTACTCAACATATAACGGTCGGCACGCAACTCATTCTCGAAGGCTTTATCAGCTGCCATCAGGCGCGAAATGGTCAGAGTAAAATGGTGTTACATGCCGAGCAGATTGAATTGATAGATTCTGGAGACTAGCCAAATGGCACGTTATTTCCGTCGTCGCAAGTTCTGCCGTTTCACCGCGGAAGGCGTTCAAGAGATCGATTATAAAGATATCGCAACGCTGAAAAACTACATCACTGAAAGCGGCAAGATTGTACCAAGCCGTATCACTGGTACTCGCGCAAAATACCAGCGTCAGCTGGCTCGTGCTATCAAGCGCGCGCGTTACCTGTCTCTGCTGCCGTACACTGATCGTCATCAGTAACGGCTGTTGTCCATTAACGACTTTAAGAGGATAAGGTAATGCAAGTTATTCTGCTTGATAAAGTAGCAAACCTGGGCAGCCTGGGTGATCAGGTTAATGTTAAAGCGGGCTACGCTCGTAACTTCCTGGTTCCACAGGGTAAAGCTGTTCCTGCTACCAAGAAAAACGTTGAATTCTTCGAAGCACGTCGTGCAGAACTGGAAGCCAAACTGGCTGACGTTCTGGCAGCATCCAATGCTCGCGCAGAGAAAATCAACGCACTGGGCACCGTTACCATCACGTCTAAAGCAGGCGATGAAGGTAAACTGTTCGGTTCCATCGGTACCCGCGACATCGCTGATGCAGTCACTGCAGCTGGCGTTGAAGTCGCTAAGAGCGAAGTTCGTTTACCGAACGGCGTTCTGCGCACCACCGGTGAGCACGAAGTGGACTTCCAGGTTCACAGCGAAGTCTTCGCGAAACTGATCGTGAACGTAGTAGCAGGCTAATTTTTAGTTACCTGCCACACCTGAACGCCGACACTAGTGTCGGCGTTTTTGTTTTAACGACGTAACAGAATTCCCTTCTCTGTCTTGCAGATTCAGGCTCCTCCGGGCATGTTCAATATAAAATGAAACGCGATTTTATTATTGGCTACGTCCATGCATATCCTTCTGTCGAATCCGTGTTCACCCGTCGAAATGGGTTTTTTGCCTGCGCAACGCGGTGCTGTTTGCTCCGGGGACGTTCTTACCCCGCGATCAAAAGCGGCTACGTGCTGTATCGAATCGCCCAGACGATATTGCCTCGAAAGGGGTTTTTGCCGGTTATCGTTTTCTGTTAGCGGGGCTGATATTGTTTCTTTTCGCCCTGGTGCAGCGCAAACCGGTTTACCGTTTATCCCCCGCCAGTTTAGTCAGCTTGTCCTGTTGGGTAGCATGCAAACCGCCCTTCAATACACGTTTTTCTAAATCGGGCTCGCGTTTACCACAGGGGTAAAAGGTTCGATCATGAACGCCACGGACACATTTTTTAGCATCATGCTGGCGCATTTTATCTATCAAAATGACAGGCTCAGCGACAACAAATCGCCTGGCTGCCTTCTGGGTTTTAGCGGCGTGATGCTGGTCAACCTCGAAAGTAGACTGAGTGATTTTCAGTTTGTCTGGCAGGGTAACGGCTTTGTGGTGCTGGCCGCGTTTCTCCTCTCTGCCGCCACGCGATAGGGAAAACGCATTTCTCACACTATCGATCCGAAGGTGATGACCGGCTGGCAGTTGGCTCTGGGCGGGGCGTCATGGTAATGGGCGGTGGCCTGGCGAGTGAGACGCTGCAGATCAACAGTATCGGTGCTGGGGCGGTGTTGGGTTATCTGACGCTGATCTCGTCAGTGCCCTTTGCCTTGTGGAGCGTGCTGCTAAAATATAACCGCGTCAGCATGATTGCGCCGTTTAACGTCGTGATGCCTGTAGCAGGCACGGTGCTCTCCGCCGTTTTCCAGGGTGAAGATATGTTGGGCATCAAGTATCTGCTTGCCCTGCTGCTGGTCTGTTCGGGGATCGTGCTGGTCAATAAAATCAAAAAAGCGGGATAACGGACAGCCGGTGACGTGAGCCACCGGTTATCGCTTATTCTACCCGTAAAAAGCTGCCGTCCGGCTGGCGGGTAAACAGCACCGGGCCGTTCGCGCCATCCAGCGTTAAACCTGTCACGACGCCTTTTGCATCCCGACGGATTTTCACCTGTTGGCCCTCTTTTAATGTGCTGAGCGGCTGATCGTTACCTTCGACGCGCGCCATCGCAAAGACGTCATTCACCGGAAGATTATTGTCGCGGAACAGCTGCGCCAGCGTCTGCCCGGACGCAATCTGGTAGCTATGCCAGTCACCCTGAGAATCGGCCTTTGCCTCTGGCTGAGACGCGGATTGAGCCGGTTTGTTATTGTAGATGTCCGCCTGCATCGGCACCTCTTTTTCTGCCGAAGGCGTCACAGGCCGTTCTACCGGATACTGTGGCGTGCTGGACGGCCAGAGAAAGGCCAGCAGCAGGATGAGTAAAGCGAGCACGATCCCACGACGGTGGAAAGCCGGCAGCGGGTCCATCCAGCGGATATCGTCTGTGAAATGCCAGATTCGATAAAGCCAGTGAGGCAGGCGAGACGAGACGTTTGAAGGCATATCAGGTTCCTCCGCTCCGGCACCTTGCGGCCGCGTTCGTTGCGGCAGCCAGGCCTGTAACCGGGTTAAAATACGCAGTGCGTGCGTCCTGCGGCGACGAGGGGCAATCTGGCCCATATTTTCTCTCTTTCTTATAGTGCCACTGACAAGGAAAAACTTGTCACTTATACAGTATGGGCAATGTGGACGCGAAGTGCCTGCCAGCATTGATAAATTTGACCTGCGTATTGTTTCTCTTTCGCCAGCAAAAGTCATCTGCGGCGCTGTGGATTTTACGCCAGCGGCCTGCGCTGCTATGCTGCCCGTCTTACTATATCCGAGAGTGAAAGGAACGAAGATGACTACCCCTTCTTTCGACAGCGTCGAAGCACAAGCAAGTTACGGTATTGGTTTACAGGTTGGCCAGCAGCTGCTGGAGTCTGGTCTGCAGGGGCTGCAGCCAGAAGCACTGCTCGCGGGCCTGCGCGACGCGCTGGAAGGGAACTCACCCGCGGTGCCTGTTGATGTGGTCCATCGCGCGCTGCGTGAAGTCCATGAGCGTGCGGAAAGCGTGCGTCGTGAGCGCGTGGAAGCGATGGCCGCAGAAGGCCAGGCTTTCCTGCAGGACCATGCCCAGCGCGAAGGCGTCAGCAGCACCGAGTCAGGTTTACAGTTCAGCGTGATGACGCAGGGGGAAGGTCCGATTCCATCGCGCCAGGACCGCGTACGCGTGCATTACACCGGTAAACTGATCGACGGCACCGTCTTTGACAGCTCAGTCGCTCGCGGCGAACCGGCTGAATTCCCGGTTACCGGCGTGATTGCGGGCTGGATCGAAGCGCTGACGCTGATGCCGGTGGGTTCCAAATGGGAACTGGTTATTCCACACAACCTCGCTTACGGCGAGCGCGGTGCGGGTGCGTCCATCCCGCCATTCAGCACCCTGATTTTTGAAGTTGAGCTGCTGGAAATCCTGTAAGGATAAAAGGGCGGCGCGATGCCGCCCTTAGCCCTCTTACTGCTGTAAATTTACCTGCCAGAGAGCAAATCCCGTCTCGTCATTCCCTGTTGCCTTCATTGGATACTGCGCATGCTGTTGAATAAAGTGCGTGGCTTTATCACCGGGCGCGGTTTCAAAGCGAATATCAAGGGGCTGTGCAGCCTTGATCGTCGCCAGCCGCCAGTTATTGTCAGCCTGAGGGCGCACTTCACCCTGCTTTTTGGTTTCTGCGCTGATATAGGCCGCCAGGATAGCGCGGTTTTCATCCGGTGAGGCAAAAGCAATGTACTTGTCGCCCGTGCCCGCGAATTTACCGCTGTAGGCCCGGTAGTTATTGGTCGCCACCAGGAAGGTCGCTTTAGGATCGATGGGTTGCCCCTGCCAGCGAAGATCCTTAACACGTGAGGCATCAGGATGAATCAGTTGGCACTCTTCGTCATAACGGGCCGGCTGTGTCACATCAATCTGGTAACTCACACCGTCGATCACGTCGAAGTTATAGGTGCGGAAATTCCAGTTGATTAACGATTGCGTTCGGGTGCTGGTCGGATCGATCTGATTAAACTGGCCTGCGGAGCATTCCAGCCACTCTTTTACCTGCTCGCCGCTCACTTTCATCACCACCAGCGTATTGGGATAGAGATAAAGATCCGCCGCATTGCGGAACGTCAGGTCACCTTTCTCCACTTCCACGTAGCTGGCAGGATCGTTCTTACGTCCACCGGCTTTAAACGGCGCAGCGGCCGACAGCACCGGCAGCGTTGCCAGATCGGGATCGCCCTGAATAAAATGCTCCACGTAGGCGCGCTGAGCGTTATTCACAATCTGAACGGTGGGATCGTCCTGAACCAGCGACAGGTAGCTGTACATCACGTCGGCGGATTTTCCGATGGGCTGAGCGACAAACTCGCGGGTGGCATGGTGATCGTCTTTCAGGACGTTAACCAGTGCCGGATCTTCTGCGGCCAGCGATGTCTTGTTTGCGGTGTCATAGACAGGGCGCGCCTGTGCGGTGCCGTGAGTAACGTGCCAGCGGCCACCTGCGTTGCTCAGCGCCAGATCCACCACGCCCAGATGATCGCCCCACATGCCCGGCATCACCGCAGGAATACCGTTAAGGGTTCCTTTCTCAATATCCGCACCTTTAATCCGTGCAAACTCCTTGCCCGGGAAAACGGCGTGCGCATGGCCAAACATAATGGCATCAATGCCTGCGACCTCGCTGAGGTAATAAACAGAATTTTCAGCCATGGCCTGATAAGGTTCGCTACTCAGACCGGAGTGGGCAAGGGCGATAACAACATCCGCGCCTTTAGCGCGCATCTCTGGGACATAGCGACGTGCGGTTTCTGTGATGTCATCCACCCGCACCTTGTCGTGCAGGTTGGCTTTATCCCACACCATAATTTGCGGCGGGACAAAGCCGATATAGCCCACCTGCAGGGTATGTGTTTTACCCTCACGATCGGTCACGCGGGTCGGTTTAATCAGGTAGGGCGTAAACAGAGGCTTACCGCTTTTCAGATCGATAACGTTCGCATTCACATAGGGGAAGCGCGCGCCAGCCAGCGCTTTTTGCAGGTACGGCAGGCCGTAGTTAAACTCATGGTTGCCCAACGTACCGACGCTGTAATCAAGCGTATTCATGGCTTTATAGACAGGATGGATGTCGCCCTGTTTGAGCCCTTTTGCGGCCATATAGTCGCCCAGCGGGCTGCCCTGAATAAGATCGCCATTGTCTACCAAAACGCTGTTGGTGACTTCCTGACGCGCTGCATGGATTAACGAGGCGGTGCGCACCAGACCATATTTTTCCGTGGGCGTATCTTTGTAGTAGTCGAAGTCCATTATATTGCTGTGCAGATCGGTCGTTTCCAGCACGCGTAAATCCACGGTGGCTCCCTGTGCTGCAACTGAAACGCTCAACGCCAGTAACATCATTCCCGCCTTAAACATGCTCGCTCCCAAAGCTAATAGATCAAGGCTACAAAAATAATGTAAAACTCTGATGAAAGGGCAGATTAAATCGTGATGAAGATAACGTTTTGAGTCAGCCGCACGCTGGGGTCGGGCGAAACGCGTTGCAGGCTTTGTAAAAGGATATCGTTGCCATTTTTTTCTATTATGTTGATATACCTGAAAAATGATTCAGAATGTTTGCCTGAAATCAGAGATGAACGTGAAGCTGCTAGACTGTATTCCAACGGGTATGACAGTTAACGCGTAGCATTCTCATACATGAGGTGGAAAATGTTAGAGCAAATAAGCCAACTGGCGCGTGAAGCAGGCGACGCGATTATGCAGGTCTACAACGGTTCCGTTCCGACAGACGTTTCTCACAAAGCGGATGATTCTCCTGTCACGGCGGCAGACCTGGCCGCTCATGATGTGATTGTGTCGGGCTTAAAACAGCTGACACCGGATATTCCGGTACTATCAGAGGAAGATCCGCCCGGCTGGGAGGTTCGCCAGCACTGGCAATGTTACTGGCTGGTTGACCCGCTGGATGGCACCAAAGAATTTATCAAACGTAACGGCGAATTTACCGTGAATATTGCGCTGATTGAGCAGGGCAAACCGGTAATGGGCGTGGTTTATGCCCCCGCGCTGGGCGTGATGTATTCCGCCGCAGAGGGCAAAGCCTGGAAAGAAGAGAACGGCGAGCGACAACAGATTCATGTGCTTGATGCGCGTCCACCGTTAGTGGTGGTGAGCCGTTCGCACAACGACGACGACGAGATGAAAGAGTACCTCAAGCAACTGGGGGAACATCAGACGGTGGCAACCGGGTCATCACTGAAGTTTTGCCTGGTGGCAGAAGGGAAAGCACAGCTCTATCCGCGCTTTGGGCCAACCAATATTTGGGATACCGGAGCGGGTCATGCCGTTGCCGCGGCCGCGGGTGCTCACGTTCACGACTGGCAGGGAAGAACACTGGACTATGCACCGCGTGAATCTTTTCTTAATCCCGGCTTTCGCGTCTCGCTGTTTTAACCCAGTGCGGGAGGCGCAGCCCTCCCGCTTCCCGCCTTCAGTCCTGCAACAGCGATTTTAATAAGCTCATCACCTGCTGCACCTCCTGCTGAGAGAGCGCCCCGTCTTTAACGTATTTAACCTGACCCGTTTTATCCAGTACCACAATAGCCGAGCCGCCCTGCTGTAATTGCCAGGCGTGCTGCACATTGCCATTGCTGTCGACGATAAACTGCGACCAGGGATACTGCTGCTTATTACTGTGAATACTGCTGCGTACGAACATGCTGGTGCCAGGAATGGCATCATCGGTATTAACAATGGTGGTGGTCTGATAGCGGTCGTGAGGCAATTTCGCTGCCTTGATAGCTTCAACCAGCGCCGCGTTCATCTCTTTCGCGGATGAGCGCCCGGCAATATGCTGTACTACGCGGACTTTTCCGCTCAGCTGAGCGCTGTTCCAGTTTTTATAACTGAATTTTTCCTGCTGTAAAATCAGCTCGCCTTTGTCGTTGACGCCCACTGCTGGCACACGTTTGCCCAGCTCAATGTTATGCGCCAGCGCGCTAACGGGAATTAACAACGATAAAGCCAGTGCTGCCAGTGTTGCACGCATCATTATTCTCTCCAGTGATCAGACCAGTTAGTCATTCCACTGTCATATTAAGTAGGGATGATGCGGCTGTCTCAAAAAGCTGTCAGCTTTGCTATCGACAACACAATTCTTTAACCAATGAAGGTTTACACTGAATAGTGAAAAGTAAATAACAGAGTATTCTGTAATGTTGTGTCAGAACGGTAAAAAAATTTATTTCTTATCGTGCGAAGCAAACAGAGTGTTCTATAGTTTATCTCGAATTCGCGCTTCATGGATCCGTACCGAATTTGGCAACGGTGAAGCGTGCTTAAAAATTAAGGAGTTAATCACTATGAAAATCTTCCAGCGCTATAATCCACTACAGATAGCAAAATATGTTAAGACGCTGTTTAAAGGAAGGTTGTACATCAAGGATGTTGGCGCATTCGAGTTTGATAAAGGTAAAGTCCTGATCCCACGGGTCAAAGACAAACAGCACCTGAGCGTGATGTCAGAAATTAACCGCCAGGTCGTTCGTCTCAAGCTAGAGTTCAACTAAATAACAGGGCGCCGTTGGCGCCCTTAGTGTTTCTACTCTTCGGTTTTTGCCACATTCAGCATCGGCGGGCGTTCATCAATCCGCGTCACCAGTAGCTGGTCAATTCGGTAGCTGTCGATATCCACCACTTCGAACTTGTAACCGGCAAACTTCACAAAGTCTGTGCGCTTCGGGATTTTGCGCAGCATATACATCATAAAGCCGCCAATGGTTTCGTAGTTACCTGACTGCGGAAAATCATCAATATCCAGCACGCGCATGACATCATCTATCGGCGTACCGCCTTCCACCAGCCAGGAGTTTTCGTCACGTGCGACGATTTGCTCTTCCATGCCCTGGCCCACCAGGTCGCCCATCAGCGTGGTCATGACGTCGTTAAGCGTAATGATGCCCACCACCAGCGCGTACTCGTTCATGATGACCGCAAAATCGTCACCCGCCGTCTTAAAGCTTTCCAGCGCCTCAGATAACGTCAGCGTATCGGGCACAATAAGCGCCGATCGGATCTGAACCCCGCTGTTCAGCGCCATGCTCTGATTTCCCAGCACGCGCAGCAGGAGCTCTTTAGAGTCGACATAGCCCACAATATGGTCAATATCGCCATTACAGACCAGGAATTTAGAGTGAGGATGTTGAGCGATTTTGGTTTTCAGGCTGACTTCATCTTCGTGCAGATCGAACCAGACAATGTTTTCGCGTGAGGTCATGGAGGAAGGGACGGTACGCGACTCCAGTTCAAACACGTTCTCAATGAGTTCGTGCTCCTGCTTACGCAGCACACCGGCCAGCGCACCGGCTTCGACAACCGCATAAATATCGTCAGAGGTAATATCGTCTTTACGCACCATCGGCAGTTTAAAAATGCGAAAGAAGACGTTGGCCAGACCGTTGAACAGCCACACCAGCGGGCGCATCACCAGCAAGCAGAAGCGCATGGGATTGATAATGCGCAGGGCGATGGTTTCGGGCGCGATCATACCGACGCGTTTCGGGGTCAGGTCGGCAAACAGAATAAACAGGCTGGTCACGATGGTAAACGAGCAGATAAAGCTAAGCTGTTCGGCAAGTTCATGCGACATAAAGCGGTTAAACAGGCTGGAAAACGCGGGCGAAAACGCCGCATCACCGACGATACCACCGAGGATCGCCACGGCATTCAGGCCGATTTGCACCACGGTAAAGAACATGCCGGGTGTTTCCTGCATTTTCAAAACGCGCTGAGCGTTGATGTTGCCTTCGTCGGCCAGAAGTTTCAGCTTAATCTTGCGGGCGGCGGCCAGCGAGATTTCTGAAAGAGAGAAAAAAGCACTGATTACGATCAGTAGCAGAATGACAAGTAAGCTATCAAGCATATGAGATCCAAAGAGTTATTCACTTGTCATTTTTGGCCTGGGCAGCGTGCGGTTTAGGCGGTCATTCCCTGTGCTGGTGACGCAAGGGGAGCTATCCGTGCCAAAAATGTCTGCGCCCATTTAACACAATGCGTGAGCGTCGGGGCAGAAATGAAGACAGGCGGGATGCCTGTGGTGGGTGATTATAGCAGCAGCGACGATGCCGCCGCCAGAGGGCAATCGGTGGCGTCCTGTGAGGCCATCGGGCAGTCTGTCATCAACCGCCCGGTCAGGCGGACAAACGGCAATGGCGCCTGCGACGTAACAACATCGTTGTAACGTAAGTGGGTTTTGCCGACAATAATGCTCAATTTGACTTATAACTCGTTGTACACTGCCAGTTAGCAAAAAGTGCGGCTATGATGAGTGAGTTGCCGTCGCGATCGTATCGGTAACGAGGATTAACACGCGCCCTGTGGAATGGGGCAGGCATGACAGACAGGAGTACAGGTGCCACGATTTTATGTTTATTGCATGGCGGGTTTGCTACTCGTCGCGCCCGCCTTCGGGGCAGCGCCGGTTCGACTACAGCTGGAAGGGCTAACCGGAGAACTGCAAAAAAACGTCAGGGCACGCCTGTCGACTATTGGCAGCGATGAAGTCACCAACGATGGCCGCTTTCGCTCCCGCGTATCCGCGGCAATAAAAGAGGGGCTGCGTGCGCTTGGCTATTATGAGCCGGATATCGACTTCGTATCCCGGCCCGCGCCACCTCAGGGCGGCCGTCCGGTGTTAATCGCCCGCGTCACGCCCGGTCAGCCGGTAAAAATTGCGGGCAGTACGATTATCGTCACCGGCCAGGCTAAAAACGATGCGGACTATAAAAACTGGATCGCGCAGGGGCGCCCCAAAGTCGGAACGGTGCTGAATCACGGGCAGTACGACAAATTCAAAAGCGGCTTCACTAACCTTGCCCTCCGTAACGGCTATTTCGACGGTGAGTTTGAGAAAAGCGAGCTGGGCGTTTCCGTTGCGCGCCACGAAGCCTTTTGGGATCTCGATTACAACAGCGGCCCGCGCTATCGTTTTGGCAATGTCAGCTTTGAAGGTTCGCAGATTCGCGAAGCCTATTTGCAAAATTTAGTCCCTTTTAAAGAGGGCGATTACTACAGCTCGCGCGATCTGGCGGAGCTTAACCGCCGTCTTTCTGCGACCGGCTGGTTCCAGTCAGTTGTGGTTGCGCCTGAGTTTAAGCAGGGACGTAAAACCAAAGTCCTGCCCTTGAATGCGGTGGTATCGCCCCGCGCTAAAAACACCATCGAAGCCGGTGTCGGTTATTCAACCGATGTCGGACCGCGCCTGAAAGGAACGTGGAGAAAGCCCTGGGTTAACGATCGCGGTCACAGCATGGTCGCCAGTGCCTATGTCTCTGCCCCCGAGCAGCAGGTCGATCTCAGTTATAAAGTCCCCTTGCTGAAAAGCCCCCTGGAGCAGTACTACACGTTCTCGGGCGGCCTGAAGCGTACCGACCTCAACGATACCAAGGCGGACACCAGTACGCTGGCGGTATCACGTAACTGGGACAGCAGCAGCGGCTGGCAAAGAGCCCTTAATCTGCGCTGGAGCCTGGACCACTTTACACAGGGTAACGTCACTAACACCACGATGCTGCTCTATCCCGGCGTCAGTCTCAACCGCACCCGTTCGCGCGGGGGCTTAATGCCCACTTGGGGCGACTCGCAGCGTTATTCCGCCGATGTGTCCGATACCACCTGGGGATCGGATGTCGATTTCTTGATCCTGCAGGCGCAAAACGTCTGGATCCGCACACTGGGCGAAAAGAACCGCTTTATCGCGCGCGGCACAGTGGGATGGATTGAAACCAACGACTTCGACAGGGTGCCGCCGGACCTGCGTTTCTTCGCCGGCGGGGATCGCAGCATTCGCGGTTATAAATACAAAAACGTTTCGCCCCGTGACAGTGACGGCAAACTGACCGGGGCCTCAAAAATGGCCACCGGTTCGCTGGAATATCAATACAACGTCAGCGGCAAATGGTGGGGTGCGGTGTTTATTGACTCCGGTGAGGCCGTTAATGACATCAGTCAAAGCAATATCAAAACCGGTGCCGGCATCGGCGTACGCTGGGCATCACCCGTGGGGCCCATTAAGTTTGATATTGCCCGCCCTATTGGCGACAGCGAGGAGCATGGTGTGCAATTTTACGTAGGATTGGGGCCTGAATTATGACGCGCTGGAAAAAGGTCCTGATTGGCTTTTTGATTTTTTTAGTGCTGCTGTTTGCCGGCCTGGCATTTTTGATTGGTACAACGCCGGGATTACATCTGGTGCTGAAGGGCGCTACGCGCTGGGTGCCGGGGCTATCCATCAACAAAGTGGACGGTGGCTGGCGTAATCTTACCCTCAGTGGATTGCGCTATGAGATGCCTGGCGTCAGCGTTAACGCGGGCAATATCCATCTGGCCGTGGATCTTAACTGCCTGCTGCACTCGTCTGTTTGTGTGAACGATCTTACGCTGAAGGATATCAGCGTGGTGGTCGACAGCAAAAAGATGACGCCCTCCACCGCGCCGCCGGAAGAAGAAAGCGGCAAGACAAACCTCAGCACGCCCTATCCGATCGCCCTGCGCCACGTGGGCCTGCACAATATAAACGTGAAAGTGGATGATACCGCTATTTCGCTGGTGGATTTTACCACCGGCCTGCAGTGGCAGGATCGTGCGCTGACGCTCAATCCCACCCATATTCAAAGCCTGCTGATTGCGCTGCCGAAAGCGGCGCAGGTGGCAAAAGAGCAGGTGGTGCAGCCCAAAATACAGCAGCCGAAGCCCGACGAGAAGCCGCTGGGCGAAACCTTACAGGCGATGTTTGCCAAACCGCTGTTGCCTGAACTGCCCGACTTTCAGCTTCCGCTGGACATTGATGTACAGGACATTGTGGGCGAGCAGTTGCGGATTACTGGGGATACCGATATTACGGTGAGCCGATTGCAGGTGAAGGCAAAAACCCTCGACCGGCATATGCAGTTGCAAAAGCTGGCGGTGGATTCAAACCTGGGCAAGCTGAACGGCAGCGGTCAGGCGACGCTGGCCGACAACTGGCCCGTTGATTTGGCGCTAAACGGTGACGTGAACGTTGATCCGGTGAAAGGCGAAAAGCTAAATCTGACAGTAAAAGGCGCGATGCGCGACGAGTTGAAACTGGCGCTAACGCTTTCAGGCCCGGTGCGCGCGCAGCTCGATGCCAGCGCCCAGCCCGCCGTTATTGGGCTTCCGCTGGCGCTCAACCTGACCAGTCCGCAGTTACGCTGGCCCCTGACCGGGCCGGTTCAGTATCAGGCCGACGATCTTCACTACCAGTTCAACGGCAAGGCGACTGACTATGTCATGTCGCTCCGTACGTCGGTCAAAGGGGAGTCGGTGCCGCCTGCGACGGTCGCCCTGGAGGGGAAAGGCAACGTTCAGCAGTTCAGTCTGGATAAGCTGCGTGTGGCGGTGTTACAGGGCAACGTTGATCTGACAGCGCTGGTGGACTGGAGCAAAGCGATCAGCTGGCGCAGTGAGTTGACGCTGGACGGCATCAATACCGCACGCCAGTATCCTGACTGGCCGGCAAAGCTGAACGGCAACATTACCACGCGCGGCAGCCTGTATGGCGGCAGCTGGCAGGTCAGCGTACCGCAACTGATGCTAAAAGGTAACGTTAAGCAGAATGCGGTCAGCGCAGAGGGGACCTTAAGGGGCAACAGCTACAACCAATGGGATATCCCCGGCATCAAAATAGCGCTGGGACGCAATCACCTGGAGATAAAAGGCAGTCTGGCAGATAGCCTGAACCTGGATGCCAACGTTGATGCGCCCCGTCTTGATAATGCACTTCCAGGCCTGGGCGGCGTGGTGAAAGGGGATATCAAAGCACGCGGTACGCTGAAAGCGCCACAGTTGCTGGCCGATCTTACCGCCACGGGTTTACGCTGGCAGCAACTGCTTGTCCGCCGCATCACCCTGAAAAGCGACGTGCGCTCCAGCGATCAGATCGCCGGTAAACTTCAATTGCGGGTTGAACAGCTAAAACAGGATGCACTCAACATCAGCCTGCTGACGCTCAATGCCGAGGGTGATGAAAAGCAGCACCAGCTCAAACTCAACGTACAGGGTGAGCCGGTATCAGGACAGCTTGCGCTCAACGGCAGCTTTGACCGTCAGACAGAGACGTGGAAAGGCAGCCTTAATAATACGCGTTTTGACACGCCGGTGGGTGAATGGCGACTGACGCGTGCGATGACCATTGACTATTTTAATCAGAAACAGAGCGCGACGATCGGCCCCCACTGCTGGCAAAACCCCAATGCACAGCTTTGTGTGCCAGAGCCCATTGAAGCCGGCCCCAGTGGTCATGCTCACGTGGTGTTAAACCGCTTCGATCTGGCAATGTTGAAACCCTTCCTGACCGATCAAACGCAGCTGAGCGGCGTGTTCAGCGGTGATGCCCGCGTCAACTGGACGGCGGAGGGTAAACTGCCCGTCGGCACGCTGGCGCTGAAGAGTAACAACGTGAAAGTCGCGCAGGATGTGCAGGGCAATACGCTGCCCATCGCCTTTAACACGATTAACGTTAATGCGGCACTGCGGGACGGACGGGCTCAGCTCGACTGGCTGATTCGCATCGTGAATAACGGTCAACTGGACGGCAATGTGCAGATTACCGATCCGCAGCAGCGCCGTACGCTGGGCGGCAACGTGAATATCCGCAACATCTCCCTGGCAATGATCAACCCGGCGTTGATGCAGGGCGAAAGCATCAAAGGCAATCTGAACAGTAATCTGCGTCTGGGAGGAACGGCACAGCAGCCGCAGATTTTTGGTCAACTCGGCCTCAAAGATGTGAATGTAAAAGGCAACTTCATGCCGGTGGATCTCACCAGTGCCAGCCTGAATATGGTGTTTAACGGCATGAGTTCGACGCTGAATGGCCTGCTCCAGACCGCACAGGGCAACATTAACCTGAGTGGTGATGCGGACTGGAGTCAGTTGGATAACTGGCGTGCGCGCGTTGCCGCTAAAGGCAGTCGGGTTCGCGTCACCGTGCCGCCCATGGTGCGCATGGACGTTTCCCCGGATGTGGTCTTTGAGGCTACGCCAGCCGCCTTTAACCTTGACGGCCGGGTGGATATCCCATGGGCGCGCATCACGGTACAAGAGGTGCCAGAGAGCGCCGTGGGCGTCTCCTCTGACGAGGTGATGCTGGATAAGAACCTCAAACCGATTGAGCCTAAAACCGCCTCAATACCGATTAACAGTAACCTGACCATTCACGTCGGAAACGACGTACGTCTGTCGGCCTTTGGACTAAAAGCCCGGCTCAATGGCGATCTGAAAATGGTGCAGGATAAATCCGGACTGGGGCTTAATGGACAGATCAACATTCCATCCGGCCGTTTCCATGCCTATGGTCAGGACTTGATCGTACGCAAAGGTGAACTGCAGTTTGCAGGCCCGCCAGACCAGCCTTATCTCAACCTGGAGGCGATTCGTAATCCGGATGCAACAGAGGATGGCGTCACCGCAGGGTTGCGCGTCACGGGGCTGGCAGACGAGCCAAAAGTAGAAGTGTTCTCCGATCCGGCGATGTCACAGCAGGAAGCCCTTTCATACCTGTTACGGGGTCAGGGACTGAAAAGCGACGGTGACGGTAACGCACTAACTTCGGCGTTAGTCGGCTTAGGGGTTGCACAAAGTGGGCAGGTTGTGGGTAAAATCGGCGAGACGTTCGGTGTAAGTAACCTTGCTCTCGACACCACCGGCGTTGGCGACAGTCAACAGGTGCAGGTCAGCGGCTATGTACTGCCGGGTCTACAAGTAAAATACGGAGTGGGCATTTTTGATTCACTGGCAACGTTAACCTTGCGTTACCGCCTGATGCCCAAACTCTATTTGGAAGCCGTGTCCGGTGTGGATCAGGCTCTTGATTTGCTTTATCAGTTTGAGTTTTAGCAATGCGAATAATTGTCTATGGCAGTTTACGGCGCAAACAGGGAAACAGTCACTGGATGACACACGCGCAATGGTTGGGTGACCATCAGATTGAGGGCTATGAGCTTTACAGTCTGGGTCACTATCCCGGCGTGATTACTGGCGAAGGAACGGTATATTGCGAAGTATACCGAATTGATGCCTCCATCCTCGCCGAGTTAGATGCGCTTCGCACCAAAGGCGGAGAATACAAACGTTTTCTGATTCAGACGCCGTTTGGGAGCGCGTGGCTTTATGTTTATCAACGTTCAGTTTCAGGACGTCAGCGCATTATGAGCGGCGACTGGCTGAAACGTGAAGAGGAGCAGGAAAGCGATTAATTCGTTGGACTCACCAGCCAGTTAAGCTGAATGCCATTCAGATAAAAGGGTTCATGATCTTGATGAACCCTTTTATTCCTGTTTTCAGGCGACTCTCCAGCCTGCCTCATTATCATTTCTTCACAGGGTTCCCATACAGGACGATATTACGGTAAGCCATGAGGATGTGGTCATGTCGATGTGCCATGGAGAACGCATTGCGCATAATCAGGACTATGACCTGTATAAGTATCGCGATCGTTTAACCGTCGATTTCACATTAAAGGGATGCCAGCACTAACAGGCGGCCAGCCCGCAACGAAGCAGCTGAACAACGACAAAAAAATACAGGCCCGTAGCAGGGCCTGTATGTATGACAAAGGAAATGTCGTTTGCCTTTTGTCCTGTGCTGAAAAGCGGTAGGGCGTTTCAGCGCAAGGGGATTTATTTCTTCGCCGCACGCTCGAAAGAAGAGATGATCTCAGCTTTCGCTGCTTCAGCGTTATCCCAGCCGTCAACCTTAACCCATTTGCCTTTTTCCAGATCTTTGTAGTGCTCAAAGAAATGGGTGATCTGCGCACGCAGCAGCTCTGGCAGGTCGTTCACATCTTTAATGTGATCGTATTCTTTGGTGAGCTTGGTATGCGGAACGGCAACCAGCTTGGCATCTTCACCTGACTCGTCGGTCATTTTTAATACGCCAACCGGGCGGCAACGGATCACTGAGCCTGGCTCCAGTGGGTACTGGGTAGGAACCAGCACGTCTACCGGATCACCATCCAGTGACAGGGTATGGTTGATGTAACCATAGTTGCACGGATAGAACATCGCAGTGGACATGAAGCGATCTACAAACAGGGCTCCAGAATCTTTATCAACTTCATATTTGATCGGATCGGCATTGGCCGGGATCTCAATAATTACGTAGATATCTTCTGGCAGGTCTTTACCTGCTGGCACCTGGTTCAAACTCATCGGGAATTCCTTCAGTCGTCGTGTGTTGAGTGTTGGCTATTATAGCCAACTGACTGTGAAAGTACGCCCCCTTTTTGGCGTTTCGGAATGCTCCTCGACGCTATTTGGCCGTGATGAACAGGGAAACAATGCCCGCAGCAATCAATGGCCCTACCGGGACGCCGCGGAAAAACGCCACACCAATCACCGTGCCCATCAACAACCCGCCAATGACCGAAGGTTGCACGCTCATATAGCTGACGCCACGGCCGCCCAGCCAGGCGACAAAAATACCCACCAGCACCGCCACAATGGATTGCCAACTGGCAAAGGACTTGATCAGGGAGGAGGCGGGCAACGAACCGCTGGCGAGCGGGGCCATGACCGCCACCGTAAGGATGATAATGCCTATCGTAATGCCCTGTTTTTCCACGTAAGGGAAGAACTGCGCCAACGGGGTCAGTTTGATGGCCAGCAGAATCAATATAGAAAGGGTGACGGCGGTGTTGTGGACAAAATAGCTCAGTATGGCAAGGCCGATTAATATCAGCGTAGAGGCATAAGCAGCCATGATTTTTCCCTGCAGGTAAAAGACAACATTGGCAAAAAGCCAACAACGGACTGACATTAATCAACAATCGTCGGGGTTAGCGCAACTGCCATTGGCCAAAGATTGCAGTTGTAACGTTTGATTGCGTACCAGGGCTGTACTCTGCGCCGCCAGCGCAACGGGACCAAGGGTGCCCTGCGTATTCAGTTGGCTGCGGCTCGCCGCTAACCATGCCTCACGGTATTTCATCCATGCGCGCTGTGCGGCACGCAGTTTTTCTCTGGGCTGTCCGCTTAATTTTTTCATCAATGCACTGTACTGCGTGTTCATTTCCTTATCCCATTCCTGGGTCGCCGCATCCTGGCATTGCATCAAGGCCAACGTGGTATCAGCTTGATTAAGGCATTGATTTAATGTGACATCAATAGTGGACTGCTCCGCAACTGCCGCGTTGCAGCTGAAGAGTAACAGCAACACCCATCTTCTTTTCATGGATTTCACCTTTTGTTTTTTTAACACAATACCTTCAGATTCATTAACAGATTAGCGGTAATGGATGGGTTAATCATTCACTGGCGCTAAAGTTTACGAATCGCAGTGCCGATACTTTCTCCGTTTAAGGGTTGTCGAAATTTTTTTCGCCTTTTACTACTCATACGGAAACGATCAAGATGAAACAGTTATCACTACGCACGGGGTTGCTGGCGTTGCTGGCATTCATGACACTGCTGCTGTTGGCGGTGAGTGTGATGGGCATTGTGGCCATTAATAAAGGTAACCGTTCTTTGGATGTGATCAACCGCATTCAGGGAATCGAGTTAAACAGCTTGTATCAAAGTAATGCCGATTTAATGCGCGCACGGGCCAGTGCTGCGCTGGCGGTGCGTAAAATTGAGATTGGTTTACTGGATGAGGGCGCGCAGGTCACCAAAACGGCGCAGGCTGATGTCGCGGCATCGCAGCAGAATCTTAAGCGATTTGTCGATGCCGGTACCGTGACCGCTGAAGGGAAAATTATGGCCGATGCCATCGCATCCAGCTATAAGGACTACCTCGATCAGGGCATCCTGCCAATGATGAAGGCGCTGGATAAACAGTACAACGATGAATACTACCAGCTGCTGGAAGGCAAGCTGGAGCCGCTTTCGGCGAAATACAGCAAAGCGGTAGAAACCTTCGGTAAAAAAGCCGATGAGATTACCCAGGCGCAATTAGTTGAAGCCCAGCGCAATGAAATCATGATGAAAGTGCTGATAGCCGTGGCCGTCGGACTCTCGTTGTTGCTGCTGGTGCTGGCCTGGGTGCTGTTGCGCCGCATGCTGCTGATTCCGCTAAACAACGCGATCATCCATCTTGAGCAGATTGCGGCGGGCGATTTGTCCCAGACGTTGCCGCTGGCGGGCAATAATGAGTTGGGGCGCCTGAACAATGCGCTGGCGGGCATGCAGCATGCGTTGCGCGAATCGGTTAATCAGGTGCGCGAAGCCGGCCTGAAAATTGATATCGGTAGCCGTGAACTGGCCGCCGGCAATGTCCATCTTTCCCAACGTACCGAAGAGTCAGCGGCATCGCTGGAGCAAACGGCGGCCAGCATGGAGCAGCTAACTGCAACGGTCCGTCTTAACGCCAGCAATGCCCAGCAGGCCCATCAACTGGCTAACGCCGTGTCTGACAGTGCCGATCGCGGCGCAGAGGTGGTGAATTATGTTATGGAAAAAATGCATGAAATCACCGACAGCGCTAACCGTATCGGCGATATCCTGAGCGTCATTGACGGCATTGCTTTCCAGACCAATATCCTGGCACTGAACGCGGCGGTGGAAGCGGCACGTGCCGGAGAGCAGGGGCGCGGATTTGCCGTGGTCGCCAACGAGGTTCGTACGCTGGCACAGCGCAGTGCCAGTGCGGCGAAAGAGATCCGTACGCTGATCGGTGATTCACAAACGCGCGTCAAAGAGGGCAGTGAAATGGCGACGCGTGCGGGTGAAACAATGGATGAGATTGCCGCTGAAGTTATGCGGGTTACGGCCCTGATGAAAGAGATTTCCATGGCGTCAGAAGAGCAGAGCCGGGGAATCGATCAGGTGAATCACGCGGTCACGCAGATGGATGAAGCGGCGCAGCAGAACGCGGCGCTGGTAGAACAGGCAACGGCGGCGACCCATTCACTGGAGTCGCAATCCGAGCAGCTCCAGGCGGCGATGGCGCAGTTCAGGCTGCAGCAGTCGTAACGCAAAAAGGGCGCGTCACGCGCGCCCTTGATGTTTAGCCCTGACGGCACTCGGGGAATTCAGCCAGGAAACGCTCTACATCGTCAACCATGGCGGTGTTACCGCAGTAGAACGGACAGCGTTGGTGCAGCGTGACCGGGGGAATATCCAGGATACGGTTCTGACCGTCGCTGGCTTTACCGCCGGCCTGCTCCGCCAGGAAAGCCATTGGGTTGCACTCATACAGCAGGCGCAGCTTGCCTTTTGGATGGCTGGCGGTGCTGGGATAAAGATAAATACCGCCCTTCAGCAGGTTACGGTGAAAATCCGCGACCAGAGAGCCGATATAGCGTGATGTGTAAGGACGGTGAGTCGCCACATCCTCTTCCTGACAGAATTTCAGGTACTTTTTCACGCCCTGTGGGAAACGAATGTAGTTACCTTCGTTAATGGAATAGGTGTAACCCACTTCCGGATAGGTCATGCGTTCATGGCTGAGGCAGAACACGCCCAGAGAGGGATCATAGGTAAACGCATGGACGCCACAGCCGGTGGTGTACACCATCATGGTGGATGAGCCATAAACGACGTAACCGGCGGCAACCTGTTTGTTGCCTGGCTGCATGAAGTCGGCTTCGACAACTGGCGTACCTGGCTCGCTGACGCGGCGATAGATGGAGAAAATGGTGCCGACGGAGACGTTAACATCGATGTTCGACGAACCGTCGAGCGGGTCCATCAATACGACGTATTTTCCGTTTTCCTCGCCTTCAAAGATAACAAACTCATCTTCTTCTTCAGAAGCGATACCGGCAACAATGCCGCGTGCTTTCAGTGCGGCTTTGAGTTTTTCGTTGGCGAACAGATCCAGTTTCATCTGCTGTTCACCCTGAACATTCTCAACGCCGCTGGCACCAAGAATATCGACTAAGCCGGCTTTGTTGATATCACGGTGAATAATTTTAGCACCCAGCTTAATGGCTGAGATAAGTGCCGTCAGTTCACCTGTGGCGTGCGGAAAGTCGTGTTGCTTCTCGACGATAAATTCGCCCAACGTTTTCATAACACATTCCCTGAATCATCGATGGAGTGGCAGCGGCATACTTAACTGCCCGTGGATGCGTACGCAGTTTAGCCGATTGAACTTTAAAAACCATAGTCCTAATCCGTTTCTTCCGTGTGCAAGCGAGGTTACACTGTGCGCCGAACTTTTGAGTTATGGACCTCGTTATGCGCATTCACATCCTCGGGATATGTGGCACTTTTATGGGCGGACTGGCTATGCTGGCCCGCTCCCTTGGTCATCAGGTGACAGGCTCTGACGCCAATGTCTATCCACCGATGAGCACGTTGCTTGAGCAGCAAGGCATTGAATTAACAGAGGGTTACGATGCGAGCCAGCTTGAGCCCGTACCGGACCTGGTCATTATTGGCAACGCCATGACGCGCGGTAACCCCTGCGTGGAAGCGGTACTGGAACGCAACATTCCTTACCTCTCTGGCCCCCAATGGCTGCACGATTTTGTGCTGCGCGATCGCTGGGTGCTGGCCGTGGCGGGCACGCACGGTAAAACCACCACAGCAGGCATGGCAGCGTGGATTCTGGAAGCCTGCGGCCTTGAACCTGGCTTTATTATTGGTGGCGTACCCGGTAACTTCGATGTTTCTGCAAAATTAGGAAAAAGCCCATTCTTTGTCATTGAGGCTGATGAATACGACTGCGCGTTTTTCGACAAGCGCTCGAAATTCGTCCATTACTGCCCACGTACGCTGATTCTGAATAATCTTGAATTCGATCATGCCGATATTTTTGACGATCTGCGGGCCATCCAGAAACAGTTTCATCATCTGGTACGCATTGTGCCGGGTCAGGGCAAGATCCTGCTGCCAGAGCACGATCATAACCTGAAGCAGGTGATGGCAATGGGCTGCTGGAGCGAACAGGAGCATGTGGGCGACGGCGGTCACTGGCAGGCGAAGAAGCTGACGCCGGATGCCTCCCGCTGGGAAGTGCTGCTGGCGGGTGAAAAAGTGGGCGAGGTGGACTGGGGACTGGTAGGCGAGCACAACATGCACAATGGCCTGATGGCGATTGCGGCAGCGCGCCATGTCGGCGTAAAACCTGAGGACGCAAGCCAGGCGCTGGACAGCTTTATTAATGCCCGCCGCCGTCTTGAGCTGCGCGGTGAGGTCAACGGCATCAAGATCTATGATGATTTTGCCCACCACCCGACGGCGATTCTGGCCACGCTGAGCGCACTGCGCAGTAAAGTGGGCGGCACCGCGCGCATTCTGGCGGTGCTGGAGCCGCGTTCAAACACCATGAAAATGGGCGTGAATAAAAATGAGCTGGCGCCGTCGCTGGCGCGCGCAGACGAAGTGTTCCTGTTCCAGCCGAGCCATATTCCGTGGCAGGTCGCGGACGTCGCAGAAGCCTGCATGCAGCCCGCTCACTGCAGCGCGGATATCGATACGCTGGTAGAGACGATCGCGAAAACGGCCCAGCCGGGCGATTCCATCCTGGTCATGAGTAACGGGGGCTTTGGTGGGATTCATCAGAAGCTGCTGGATCGTCTGGCGCGCTGATCACTAGCGGACCCGTTCCTCTCCCTCAGACGGGAGAAGAAAACCCTGCGGCTGGGCGCTGCTCAGCCGCAAATCAGCGGAAAGGTCAGACGGTTTCGGCTAACTCACGCAGATACTGAAAAATCTGACGGGCAGATTTTGGCGGTTTGTTACCGGCTTTTTCCTTCTGCGCATTACGGATCATGCTACGCAGCTGCTGGCGATCGGCCTGCGGATAAAGGGCGATCACGTCCGCCATCGCCTCATCACCCTCATCAATCAGACGATCGCGCAGCATTTCCAGTTTGTGGAACAGGGCGACCTGCTGGTTGTGACGGTTCTTGAGTTTGTCGAGTGCGATGCGGATCGGCTCAACATCCATACTGCGCAACAGTTTACCGATAAGCTGTAACTGACGGCGGCGACCTTCTTTCTTGATGCGCTGTGCCAGTTCAATCTCGTTACGTAAACGCTCGTCCAGCGGAATTTTATCCAGAGAGTTTTTACCCAGATCGACCAGCTCGGCACCCAGGCGTTTCAGCTCTTCAGCATCACGTTTTATTTCGCTCTTACTAACCCAAATAATCTCTTCATCTTCTTCTTCGTGATTATCGGGTACATCGTCGAGCCACTCATCAGGCTGCTTAGTCATATCTGGCTCCAAAAAAAAGAGGCTAATCCTACCAGTTTATCGGGTGACTGCGAAATTGTTCTCTGACTCTGATAGACTCAAATTATTCAACCATAAGATTAGACGGCAGGTCGATGAACGTATCAACTCAAGTTGCAGAACAGCGAACAGCACTGGAACAGGCAATTGCACAGGCGCTTGAACTGGCAAAAGCAAGTACGGATGGCGCGGAAGTCGCGGTGAGCAAGACGACCGGTATTGGTGTGAGTACCCGCTACGGCGAGGTAGAAAACGTTGAGTTCAACAGCGACGGCGCACTGGGTATTACCGTTTATCATCAAAACCGTAAAGGCAGTGCTTCATCGACCGATCTCAGCCCAGACGCGATCAAACGGACTGTGCAGGCGGCGATCGATATTGCACGCTATACGTCACCCGATCCTTTTGCCGGACCGGCGGATGCAGAATTACTGGCTTATGAGGCTCCGGATCTCGATCTTTACCATCCGTGGGAGATCGATGCCGATTACGCCATCAAACTGGCGGCCCAGGCAGAACAGGCGGCGCTGCAGGCGGACAAACGCATCACCAACACCGAAGGCGGCAGCTTTAACAGCCACATCGGGATTAAAGTCTTCGGCAACAGCCACGGCATGTTACAGAGCTACTGCTCCAGCCGCCATTCGCTTTCCAGCTGCGTGATTGCTGAGCAGGACGGCAATATGGAGCGTGACTATGCTTACACCATCGGCCGGGCAATCGACGATTTAAAAAGCCCGGACTGGGTCGGCGCAGAATGCGCGCGCCGAACGCTGTCGCGTCTTGCGCCACGCAAGCTCGACACCATGAAAGCGCCGGTGATCTTTGCCCCCGAAGTGGCAACGGGTCTGTTCGGTCACCTGGTGGGCGCCATCAGCGGTAGCAGCGTGTATCGGAAATCCACCTTCTTGCTGGATGCCATGGGCAAACAGATTCTGCCTGAGTGGCTGACCATTCAGGAGCAGCCGCACCTGTTGAAAGGTTTAGCGTCAACGCCGTTTGACAGCGAAGGCGTTCGCACCCAGGCTCGCGACATTATCAAAGATGGCGTGCTGCAAACCTGGCTGATGACCAGCTATTCGGCGCGCAAGCTGGGCCTGACCAGCACCGGCCACGCGGGCGGTATCCACAACTGGCGCATCGCCGGTCAGGGGCACAGCTTCGACGCTATGCTGAAGCAGATGGGCACCGGCCTGGTGGTGACAGAACTGATGGGGCAGGGCGTCAGTGCGATCACGGGCGACTACTCACGTGGCGCAGCCGGTTTCTGGGTAGAAAACGGTGAAATCCAGTATCCGGTAAGCGAAATTACTATCGCCGGTAACTTAGGCGACATGTGGCGGAACATTGTCACCGTGGGCGATGACATTGAAACCCGTAGCAATATTCAGTGCGGTTCGGTCTTACTCCCCGAAATGTATATTGCCGGACAGTAAAATCTCTTTTAAGTTGTTTATGCGATAGCAAGCGGAGGGCATCGACCCTCCGTTTTTTTATAAAAAGCATTCCCACAATAAAAAGGAAGCTGAGCATGCGTAAAGAGCTTATGTCGTTGTTAGCTGTAGCCGTGTTATCCGTGAGCGTGACCGCCGGTGCTGCCTCTCTTGAGCACGATATGAAAGATATGTCGGGTATCTATAAGTCACTGGACGGGGCGAAAAGCGCCGACCAGTTGCACAAGATGTTAAGTGATTTGCGTGCTAAAGCTGAGGATGCCAAAAAAGGCACGCCGGACAAGCTGGAAGGCAAAGCCCCGGACAGCCCGGAAATGAAAGACTTTCACAAAGGTATGGATGACCTGATCGCCCAGATTGATAAAGCGGATGCGCTGGCTAAGCAGGGTAAACTGGATGAAGCCAAAGCAGAAGCGCAGAAGCTGGCGGCTATCCGTAACGAAAACCACAAGAAGTTCCGCTAATTTTACCGATAGCCCCGGCTTGCCGGGGTTAATTGCTCAGGGCTCTTCATCGCCGCCTGGCGTCGCCTGAATGATTTCCACCTGATGCGCTTTAAGCACGTTCTGCAACGCCGTTGCCGGCAACCGATCTGTAAACAGGGCGGTCGCCTGGGTAACGCTGCCCATTTCTACCGCTGCCGATGCCTGAAACTTGGTGTGGTCTGCCGCTAACAAAATATGACGCGCATGCGCCATCATGGTTTGCGCCACGGCGGCCTCGTTAACATCAAATTCCAGTAGCGCCCCATCGCTCTCAATGGCGCCCATGCTGGTAACCAGATAATCTGCCCGAAAACCGGCCACAAACGCGGACGTGACCGGGCCAATAATGCCACCGTTGTGGGGACGCAGCGTGCCGCCGGGCACCATCACTTCAAACTGTGGGCATTTGTACAGAATATGGGCGACACGAAGGCTGTTGGTGATAACGCGCAGATGTTTATGATTTGCCAGCGCCCGGGCGACGTGTTCAACCGTAGTGCCAATAGTGATAAATACCGTTGATCCATCGGGAATATAGTCCGCAATGGCTTCCGCAATCGCACGTTTTTCTTCAGTCTGTGAGACTTCGCGCTGTTCAAAAGCGGTGTTCACTACGCTGGATGCACGGCCCGCACCACCATGATGACGCGTGATTAATCCCTGATCGCTGAGTTTACGAATATCGCGCCTGACCGTTTGTGTGGAAACGTCGAGCAGCAAGGCGAGTTCATCAATATTCATGTAGCCACGTTCAGCGATCAGCCTGAGCAAACGATCGTGGCGAGGATTACCGGTTACGTCCGTGAGGATCATGGATTGTTCTCTGAATACCACCATGGCACACAGTTTATACATTTACCGACATAAAAGAACAGGTTTGATCATAATCAGGGATCCCGTCTCGCCCGCCCGGTCGCGTACATTTTAGCGCCGCGACCGCACTGGCAAAGCGCACGGCCTCTGTGACAGAGCCCTTCTGCGCCAGTTTCACGGCCAGCCCCCCGTGGAAGACGTCGCCCGCGCCGGTGGTATCGACGACCTGTACCTCAAAGGCGGGCTGATGCTGGAGCGTGCCGGCGTCCAGCCAGACGCAGCCCTGAGCGCCCTGGGTAACATAGACATGACCATTTGTGAGCATTTGTGCTTTTTTTAACGCCGCCGTTTCCCCCTCCAGCCCGGTTAAGCGCTGTAAACCCGGCGCTGAAAATGCCGCATGATCGCTTAACGCCACCAGCTCCCCAATGTCCTGCGGGGTCACATCCCCATCCAGAATGGTGGGAACGCCCTGTTGGCGGGCCAGGGTAAACGCGCACTTGGCACCCTGGTGCCAGCGAACATCTGCCAGCACCGCATCCCATTGTGAGAAGTCGATCTCTGTTAGCCAGTCTGCGCATTCTGCTAAGTCCGGGCTAGGGTAGTTGGCAATCATCCGTTCCCCCTCGGCATCCACCAGAATCGCGGATTGTGAAGAGCGGGCGGCCTCAAAAACCTTAGTATATCGGGTCTTTACGCCGTACTCATTTAACTCAGACAGCAGTCTCTTCCCTGTGTCATCGTCACCAACCCGACCAATAAAATCCACCTCTGCACCCAGTTTAGCTGCGGCAACGGCCGCTGTAGCAGCCGGACCACCGCCGACTTCCCGATAGTTGTTTGCCACATATTTTCCGCTCTGAGACGGCAAGGTATCCAGATACCAAATGCGATCTAATACGGTGATCCCTACACAAGCAATACGCGTCATAACGCTTCCTCACATTTTGTTGGTGTTGTCATTTTAATTTCATCAAATGTTTTAAAAGTGACACCTGTCAATTTTTTGACCAGAAATTACAAATATGATCTAAAAAAGACAGTAAAGGTCGTCTTTAATGACAAAATATGACAATAACGGGGTTGGGAGAGCGGTATGTCGGTAATTGCGTTTATTGGATTGGGACAAATGGGCGCGCCGATGGCGAGCAATCTGCTGAAGCAGGGCCATCAGCTCAACGTCTTTGATGTGGATCCTCAGGCCGTCGCGCGTCTGGTTGATAAGGGCGCCCGGGCGAGCGTTTCTGCTGCGGAGGCGGCAACCGGGGCCGAGTTTGTTATCACCATGCTGCCCAACGGCGAGTTAGTGCGTTCCGTACTGCTTGGCGACAAAGGTGTGTGTACCACGCTGGCATCCACTGCGCTGGTGATTGATATGTCCACGATCCATCCGCTGCAAACCGATCGGCTGATCGGTGAGATGGCCGCTCGCGGTTTCAGCATGATGGACGTGCCCGTCGGCCGCACGTCAGACCATGCGATAGCCGGTTCACTGCTGCTACTGGCAGGCGGCACGCCGCAACAGGTTGCACGAGCAAAACCCGTGCTTATGGCGATGGGCAATGAGCTGGTCGTGGCAGGCGGCCCCGGTATGGGGATTCGCGTCAAGCTGATCAACAACTACATGAGCATCGCCCTGAATGCCCTCTCGGCGGAAGCGGCGGTGCTGTGTGAAGGTCTGGGGCTGTCGTTTGACGTGGCGTTGCAGGTGATGAACGGCACGCCTGCGGGCAAAGGGCATTTCACCACGACCTGGCCTGACAAGGTACTGAAAGGGGATCGCTCACCGGCCTTCATGATCGATCTGGCGCATAAGGACCTGGGGATTGCGCTGGATGTTGCCAACCAGCTGCATGTACCGATGCCGCTCGGGGCTGCCTCACGTGAAGTTTACAACCAGGCCCGCGCTGCCGGACGCGGACGCGAGGACTGGACCGCCATCCTTGAACATGTTCGCGCCAGCGCGGGCCTCATTTCTCCCCACACAGTGTGACGCTTAATTCAGAGGAAAGAAGCATGACTCATTACACCCTTAAAGACATCACCCGACCTTCAGGTGGTTTCGCCATGCTCGCAGTCGATCAGCGTGAGGCCATGCGTTTGATGTTCGCGGCCGCTGTCGCGTCACTACCCGTCAGCGATCGCGTGCTGACCGAGTTTAAAGTCAATGCCGCCAGCGTGTTATCGCCCTATGCCTCGGCGATCCTGATTGATCAACAGTTTTGTTTCCCGCACATCGTCGAACGGCAAGCGGTTGCCCCCGGCTGCGGCCTTATCGTCGCGGCGGATGAATTCATTCCGGGCAATGGCATTCCGGTGGACAGCGTGGCGATCGATAACAACGTCGATCCGGTGGCGATGAAGCGTGACGGCGCGAAGGCGCTGAAGCTGCTGGTGCTGTGGCGCAGCGATGAAGATCCGCAGCAACGTCTCGACATGGTTAAGGCCTTCAACACCCGCTGCCACCGCCATGGCCTGCTCAGCATTATCGAACCGGTAGTCAGGCCACCGCGCCGTGGCGATCGCTTTGATCGCGAGCAGGCGATCCTGGACGCGGCCACAGAATTGGGCAACAGCGGCGCGGATCTCTACAAGGTGGAAATGCCCCTGTACGGCAAAGGTACACAGTCGGATCTGCTGGCGGCCGCGCAAAAGCTCAACGATCGGATCGCGATGCCGTGGGTCATTCTCTCGTCCGGCATTGATGAAAAATTATTCCCGCGCGCCGTGCGGGTGGCGATGCAGGCGGGCGCATCGGGCTTCCTGGCCGGGCGAGCCGTCTGGTCTTCCGTCATTGGCTTACCGGATACCGACCTGATGTTGCGGGATGTCTCCGTCCCCAGGCTGCAACGGCTGGGTGAGATCGTAGATGAAATGATGGCTAAACGCTAAGAGGGCAACGTAAATGAAATGGTTTAACACGCTGAGTCATAACCGCTGGCTCGAACAGGAAACGGACAGGATTCTCGACTTTGGTAAAAACGCAGCGGTCGCCACCGGATTTGGCTGGCTGGGGAATACCGGGCAGGTAAAACCCGAGATGGGCACGCACCTGTGGATTACCGCACGCATGCTGCATGTCTATGCCGTTGCGGCCTCGATGGGACGGCCGGGAGCTTATCAACTGGTCGATCACGGCATTAGCGCCCTGAATGGTGCGCTGCGCGATAAACAGTACGGCGGCTGGTATGCCTGCGTAAACGATGAAGGCGTCGTTGATGCGTCCAAACAGGGTTATCAGCACTTTTTCGTGTTGCTGGGCGCGGCCAGTGCGGTCACTACGGGGCATCCTGCCGCCCGCCAGCTGCTGGATGACGCGATCGACGTGATCGATCGCTACTTCTGGAGTGAAGACGAACAGATGTGCCTGGAGTCCTGGGATGAAGCCTTTAGCAAGACAGAAGACTACCGCGGCGGCAATGCCAATATGCACGCCGTTGAAGCCTTCCTGATTGTCTATGACGTCACGCACGACAAGAAATGGCTGGATCGCGCGCTGCGTGTCACCTCGGTGATTATTCACGACGTCGCGCGCAACGGTGAGTACCGCGTCAATGAACACTTCGACACTGACTGGAACCCATTACGCGATTACAACAAAGAGAATCCCGCTCACCGCTTCCGGGCTTATGGCGGCACGCCCGGACACTGGATTGAATGGGGACGTCTGATGCTGCATCTGCATGCTGCGCTGGAAGCGCGCTTCGAAACGCCGCCGGCCTGGCTTATTGAAGATGCGAAAGGCTTATTCCACGCCACTATCCGCGATGCCTGGGCGCCCGATGGCGCAGACGGGTTTGTTTACACCGTGGACTGGGATGGCAAGCCCGTAGTGAGCGAAAGAGTGCGCTGGCCCGTGGTTGAGGCAATGGGCACGGCTTACGCCCTGTATACCGTCACTGGCGAGGCGCAATACGAAGCCTGGTACCAGAAATGGTGGGATTACTGCATCACTTACATGATGGATTTCGAGAATGGCTCATGGTGGCAAGAGCTGGATTGCGAAAACAAGGTGACCACCAAAGTGTGGGACGGCAAACAGGATATCTATCACCTGCTGCATTGCCTGGTGATCCCGCGCCTTCCTCTGGCACCGGGGCTGGCACCCGCCGTAGCGGCAGGATTACTGGACTGTAATGCGAAATAACCCCCGAAAAACAGACTAACGGGAGTACCAGCTATGCACAGCAGCGGACAAACCCTTGTTCTTCACGCTGGAGAATATCAGGCAAAAATCGTCACCGTAGGCGCTGGCCTGGCTGAGCTGACGCACGCGGGCCGCCATCTGGTGCTCCCACATCCTCCGGAGGCAATGCCGCTGGCGCATATGGGCAAAGTCCTGATTCCCTGGCCGAATCGCGTCTCGAAAGGAACCTGGAAACATAACGGCAAGCTGCTTCAGCTACCCATCAATGACCACGAAGGCGTTACCGCCATTCACGGCTTATTGGCCTGGCGTGACTGGCAGATCGTCAAACACACCGACAGCGAGGCGACCTTAACGGTTTTCCTGCCGCCCAGTTACGGCTATCCGTTTGCGTTGCTATCGGCAGTGACTTACCGGCTTGATGCCGCACAGGGCCTGCAGGTCAGTATCAGCAGCCAGAACGTAGGCGATCAACCCGCGCCCTACGGTGTCGGTTCGCATCCTTATCTGACCTGCAACATGACCCTGGTGGATCACTGCCTGCTTACGCTGCCGGCCGCGATTGCAGAAGGGGATTTTCTTACCCCGCGTCGGTTGGCGTCGACGCAGATCGACTGCAGTGTTAACACCCGCGCAGCCGGACGCGAATGGGAGGTGAGATTAACCTGTCCACAGCAGGCACTTTCGGTTTTCTTACGCAGCGATCAACCCTGGTTGCAAATTTACAGCGGCGAAAAACTTGGCCGCACGGGATTGGCAGCCGAGCCGATGAGTTGTCCACCTGACGCGTTCAATTCTGGCATTGATGTGATTTTTCTTGCGCCACAGGCGCGCCATCTCATGACGTTCACGATTGGCTGTGACCAGTACGAATCACGCTAAACCTTATTTTTTATCCTACAACGCAGAGGTCAGAATGCATTTACAACATCCTGAGACGGCAGGCGTAAAGCTGACTGCCGCCGGTAACGGCTTTTCACTGACTTATCAAAACCGACAGATTCTTAGCCACAGCGAGGAAAAACCCTGTCTGTGGATAGGCAATGGCAACGCCGATATCGACATGTTTCGCGGCAATTTCAGTATTAAAGACCGGTTGAATGAAAAACTGGCGTTAACCTCGGCCGTTGTGACCGCGCAGGACACCGGCTGGACGGTGCGCTTCTCACGCGGAGAGGTATTTAGCGCCACGCTGATCATCGGCACAGATGAAAACGGCCGCCTGTTGCTTACGCTGACAAACGACAGCGACAGGCTTAACCGTATCTGGCTGAGGCTGTCAGCCTTGGACGACGATCATATCTACGGCTGTGGCGAGCAGTTTTCCTGTTTTGATTTGCGCGGGAAACCTTTTCCACTCTGGACCAGCGAACAGGGCGTCGGGCGCAATAAGAAAAGCGTGGTCACCTGGCAGGCTGACTGTGCAGAGAATGCCGGCGGAGATTACTACTGGACCTTTTTCCCACAGCCGACCTTTGTCAGCAGCCAGAAGTATTACTGCCATGTGGATAACAGCGGCTACATGAATTTTGACTTCAGCGCAGCGGATTATCATGAACTGGCTTTCTGGGAAAATAACGCCACGTTACGTTTTGAATGTGCCGATACCTACATCGCCCTGCTGGAAAAAATGAGTGCCCTGTTGGGGCGTCAGCCGGTATTACCGGACTGGGTTTACGATGGCGTCACGCTGGGGATCCAAGGCGGCACCGACGTCTGCCAGCAGAAGCTGGACAAAATGCGTCAGGCGGGCGTGAAAGTGAATGGCATCTGGGCGCAGGACTGGTCCGGCATCCGGATGACCTCCTTCGGCAAACGCGTGATGTGGAACTGGCAGTGGGACAGCGAGCTTTATCCCCAACTGGACGCGCGCATTCAGCAGTGGAAAGCGGAAGGCGTACAGTTCCTGTCTTATATCAACCCTTACGTCGCCAGCGACCGTAACCTGTGCGAAGAGGCCGCCCGGAAAGGATATCTGACCAAAAATGCGGCTGGGGACGATTACCACGTCGAATTTGGTGAGTTTTATGCGGGCGTCGTCGATCTCACGAATCCGGAGGCTTACCACTGGTTCAAAGGCGTCATCAAAGACAATCTGATTGCCCTGGGCTGTCGTGGCTGGATGGCGGATTTTGGGGAGTACCTGCCAACGGACACGTATCTGCACAACGGCGTCAGCGCCGAAATCATGCACAATGCCTGGCCCGCGCTGTGGGCGAAGTGTAACTACGAGGCGCTGGAAGAAACCGGCAAACTCGGTGACGTGCTGTTCTTTATGCGTGCGGGTTACACCGGCAGTCAGAAATACTCCGTGATGATGTGGGCCGGGGATCAAAATGTTGACTGGAGCCTGGACGATGGCCTGGCCTCGGTGGTGCCCGCCGCGCTGTCACTGGCGATGAGCGGCCACGGTTTGCATCACAGCGACATCGGTGGCTACACCACGCTGTACGGCATGAAACGCAGTAAAGAACTGCTGCTTCGCTGGTGTGACTTCAATGCTTTTACCCCGATGATGCGCACCCATGAAGGGAACCGTCCTGGCGATAACTGGCAGTTTGACAGCGATGAAGAAACCATTGCCCACTTTGCCCGCATGTCCACGATCTTCACCACCTTAAAACCTTATATCAAGCAGGCTGTCGCGCAGAATGCCCACTCGGGCTTACCCGTTATGCGCCCTTTGTTTTTGCACTATGAAGCGGATGCCCGCACCTACACGCTCAAATACCAATATCTGCTGGGGCGTGACCTGCTGGTGGCACCGGTTTATGAAGAGGGCCGCCGCGACTGGTCGCTCTATCTGCCTGAAGACCGCTGGGTCAACATGTGGACCGGAGAAACGTTAAACGGCGGGGATATCACTGTCGCCGCGCCGATGGGGCAGCCGCCGGTATTTTATCGGGCAGACAGCGAATGGCAGTCATTGTTTGCTTCATTACGGCTTGCTGGCAGTCAGATATTGCCACAGTAGCGGGAGAAAGGATTATGGATTTCTTTACGCTACTTACACCTGAAGGTCTGGAAATCACCACTGAGGTCGTCTGCATCATTATTGCCATTATGTTTCTGTACACCTTTATTGGCATCTGTGCGGGATTTGGTGGCGCGCTGGTTACGATGCCGCTGGTGACGTTGCTGCTGCCGGTCAAAATGGCTGCACCGATGTCGGTGATTGTGGGGACGGCAACGGCGCTGTATGCCACCTGGCTGTCTCGCAAGGAAACCAACTGGAAGTCAGCCCTGGTGCTGATCCTGTTCTCCTTTGCCGGTATCCCTTTGGGCATTTACGCGCTGTCCAATTTTCCGGACGACGTGATGAAAACCGGGCTGGGCGTTTTCCTGATCCTTTATTCGTTCTACAGCCTGTTTATTCCTCGTCTGCCTGTCTATGACAAAAACTGGATAGTGATGCCCACCGGTATTATCGCCGGGGCGCTCGGCTCGGCGTTTGCCACCAACGGTCCGCCCGTCGTGATCTACGGCATGTTAAGGAATCTGGCACCCGCTGCTTTTCGCGGCACGCTCAATGCATTTTTTACCGCGAATAACATCGCCATTATTGGCGGCCTGACCACCAGCGGCATTTTAACGGTCTCAACGGTCAAGCTGGTGATGTTCTGCATTCCTACCATGATCCTGGGATCGTTAGTGGGCCAGTATGTGCACAAGCGTATCTCCGTGCGGGCTTTCCGACTGATGGTGTTTCTCCTGCTGATTGCTTCGGGCTCCATGCTGATCAAAGGCGCTCTGGATATCCCGGCCTGGCAGGTACTGGTGCCCTCATTTGGCCTGCTGGCCGTCATGCAGCTGCTGTTTGGTAAAAAAGTGGCCGCTATTCGCGCTGAAATCGAGCAACAAAACGCTTCAAAACCATCCTGAAAAAGCGGCCCTGCTGACAGGTTCAGTGGGGCAGCGGAGAGAAATCATGAGCCAACACCATCTTGCTTCCGGCAGTGAACCGGCGACGTTACGGTTGCCCTTCAAAGAGAAAGTCGCCTATGGCATCGGCGATCTGGGTTCAAATATTTTATTAGATATCGGTACGCTCTACCTCCTGAAGTTCTATACCGACGTGCTGGAGCTGCCGGGAACCTACGGCGGCATCATTTTCCTGGTGGCCAAGTTTTTTACCGCCTTTACCGATATGGGTACCGGCATCATGCTGGATTCGCGGCGTCGGATTGGCCCGAAAGGCAAGTTCCGCCCCTTCGTGCTGTACGCGGCCTTTCCGGTAACTCTGTTAGCTATCGCCAATTTTGTGGGTACGCCGTTTGACGTCACCGGAAAAACGATCGTCGCCACAGTGCTGTTTATGATGTATGGCCTGTTCTTCAGCATGATGAACTGTTCCTACGGTGCGATGGTGCCCGCGATGACGAAAAACCCCGACGAGCGTGCCGCACTGGCCGCCTGGCGGCAGGGCGGCGCAACGCTGGGCTTGCTGATCTGTACCGTGGGTTTTGTACCGGTCATGAACCTGATTGAAGGCAATCCGCAGCTGAGTTATGTCGTTGCGGCCACGCTGTTCTCGGCGTTTGGCTTATTTTTTATGTGGTGGTGTTATGCCGGCGTAAAAGAGCGTTATGTCGAGCAACCCGCCAGCAGCCCCACGCAGAAACCGGGACTGTTAGCGTCGTTCCGTGCCATCGCGGGCAACCGTCCACTGTTTATCCTGTGCATTGCCAACTTATGCACACTGGGCGCCTTTAACGTCAAACTGGCGATCCAGGTTTATTACACCCAGTACGTGCTGAACGATCCCATTCTGCTGTCATGGATGGGATTCTTCAGCATGGGGTGCATTTTTATTGGCGTATTTATGATGCCCGGCGCGGTCAGGCGCTTTGGTAAGAAAAAAGTGTATATCGGCGGTTTGCTGATTTGGGTCGCGGGCGATCTGCTCAACTATTTCTTCGGCGGCGGTTCGGTCAGTTTTGTCGCGTATTCCTGTCTGGCTTTTTTTGGCTCAGCCTTTGTCAACAGCCTTAACTGGGCGCTGGTTTCCGATACGGTGGAGTACGGGGAATGGCGGACGGGCGTTCGTTCTGAAGGTACGGTTTATACCGGTTTTACCTTTTTCCGTAAGGTCTCACAGGCGCTGGCCGGCTTTTTCCCCGGCTGGATGCTGACACAAATCGGCTACGTGCCCAACGTGATTCAGTCGTCCGGAACGGTAGAAGGGTTGAAGCAGCTGATGTTCATCTATCCCGGTGCGCTGGCCGTGATCACCATCGTGGCCATGGGGTGCTTCTACAATCTCAATGAGAAGATGTATGTCCGTATCATTGAGGAGATCGATGCACGTAAGCGTCAGCGCTAATTTGGCTTTGTGACTGCGCCGGTCGCGGCGCTAAAAGGATCACTTATGAAGACAGGCTCCGATCCATTAACGCTGAAACTCCCGCTGCGTGAGAAGGTGGCTTACGGCGTCGGTGATTTTGGCTCCAACCTGATGCTGACTATCGGGACGCTTTATTTACTCAAGTTCTACACCGATGAGCTGGGCATGCCAGCCTGGTACGGCGGGGTGATTTTCCTGGTGGCGAAATTCTTTACCGCCCTAACCGATATGTTCACCGGCATTGTGCTGGATTCACGCCGCCATATTGGCACGAGAGGAAAATTCAGACCTTTTATTCTCTATTTCTCGCTGCCGGTAGCGCTGGTGGCTGCGGCACAGTTTGTTGCTAACGACTTTAGCCTGACGATAAAGACAACGATCGCGACCGCCCTGTTTATGACGTTTGGTCTGTTTTACAGCCTGATGAACTGTTCCTATGGCGCAATGGTGCCAGCCATAACCAAAAATCCCCACGAACGCGCCCACCTCGCCGCCTGGCGGCAGGGCGGGGCAACGGTGGGATTACTGGTTTGCACCGTGTGCTTTATGCCCATTCAGTCGCTGTTTGTTGGCAAAAGTGCGCTGGGCTATCAGGTTGCCGCCGCCGTCTTTGTGGTCGCCGGGCTGCTGTGCATGTGGTTCTGTTACAGCGGGGTTAAAGAGCGCTATGTTGAGCTCACCCCGACGCATCATAAACCCGGTGTGGCAACGGCCTTCCGCGCCATCTTTCACAATCCGCCGTTGCTGGTTCTGTGCCTCGCGAACCTCTGTACCCTGGCGGCGTTTAATATCAAGCTGGCCATTCAGGTCTACTACACGCAGTACGTGCTGAACGATGTTCATTTGCTCTCCTGGATGGGCTTCTTCAGCATGGGCTGTATTCTGGTGGGCGTACTGCTGGTGCCCACAGCGGTAAAACAGTTTGGTAAGAAACAGGTTTATCTGGGGGGACTCATCCTCTGGGCCCTGGGCGATCTGGGTAACTTTCTCTGGGGAAGCAGCTCTCTGCTGTTCGTCATGTTCTCCTGCGTGGCGTTTTTCGGTACGGCATTCGTTAACAGCCTTAACTGGGCGCTGGTGCCGGATACCGTCGAGTACGGGGAGTGGAAAACCGGCATTCGGGCAGAAGGTGCCTGTTACACGGGCTACACCTTCTTTCGCAAGATATCCGCCGCGCTGGCGGGATTTTTGCCCGGTCTGATGCTGACGCAAATAGGCTACGTGCCCAATGCCGTACAAAGCGATGGCACGCTGGCAGGTTTAAGGCAGCTGATCTTTATCTGGCCCTGTTCGCTGGCGATTGCGGCGGCGTTGATCATGGGCTTCTGCTACAAGCTGAATGAAGCGCGTTTTGCCCTGATCGTGGCCGCCATTAGCCGACGTAAAACGCATCGCCTCCAGCCCGTTGACGACAAAAACCGCGTTACGCCATTACGTCAGCCCACTGACGCTGAGTCATAAGTTTCTCTGTTACCTTGCCCTCAGGGTTGCTGTTTGCCAGTTTTGTGACGGCTGACCAGCAACCCGGTTTTCTGTTTATTCCTCATCTGCCGCCTTTCCTGTGTGATATCCCTTTTTTAACTCACTGTTTAATCTGGTAAAAATAATCCGTCCGCTAAGCGAACGCGCAAGTTTGCGTTCCGGATCACTCACAAGGGCCGGATTTCCACTTCGAAACGGAAAAAGTCGTTCTCCACAGCGCTGCCGCCTCTGGTTAGTTTGAGATCACGCTAAGCGCGAAATGGGAAGCAGACGATGAGTACGGGTAAGGGAGCGGTAGCGATGAATGCGTCACAAGATGAACAGCAAAGGATTCAGGCCCTGACGGATCGCGTGATGGCGCAGATTGAGGTGCTTTTTGCCGAGCGGGCCATCCAGCCGAATGCCGTGCAGATACAAATGCTGGCTTCGCACGTGCGGGCAATGGCATTGCGATCCGTCACCGGCGAGAGTGTGCCAGAGGTTGAGGCTGAGCTGTTTGACGAAATTTCCAAAGAGTCGATGGCGCTGGCACAGCAGGTGGTGGACCTGTTTGGCAATTTGCCACCAGAAGAAGCCTGGCTGCTTTCTGTCCACTTTGAAGTGGCGAAGAACGACTAATTTTCCAACCCTGAGAGGAACAGACATATGGTAACCGTAGTGATCGGCGATCGTTTAGGTAAAGGACAAAAAGTGGCGGCTGGCGTAGAAAAAGCCGGTGGCCGTGCCGTTGTGGTGCCGGGCGTCGCGGCAGACATGAAGCTGGGCGACGTCATGAAAGCAGAGAATGCCGATTTCGGTATCTCCTTTTGCGGCAGCGGAGGGGCAGGCGCGATTACGGCGCAAAACAAATACGGCTATAAGGCCAAACATGGTATGCGCTCTGTGGATGAAGGCGTGACCGCCATTAATGAAGGCGCGAACGTGCTGGGCTTCGGCTTTATGGACAAAGAAGAGCTGGGTGAACGTCTGGTTCAGGCCTGGAACAAAAAACACGGTGGATAAGGAATGAAAGAGACCTTTACAACCTCGGTTGCCGTAAGCGGTAAGGGCGACACCAAGGCGAAAGCCTTCGCAGATGCGCTGAGTCGTGTACAGCACGAAGTCCTGCGCAACGCCAATAAGATTCTGCTGCGCATTGAACCGCAGGACGTAAAGGTGGTGCGCGCGCGGGAACGCGTCACAACCGAAAAATTCCTTTTCTTTTTCCTGGCACGCGAGCGCAGGCTCTTCAGCGTCGACCTGGAGGTCACCATTAACGTGACCTGCCTGGACGGCGATAAGGTCGAGTTCACCCGCGTGTAAGTCAGCCTCAAACAACACATATAAGGAAAGAGGATGTTTCTCATCATTTTGCTCAAGTCGTTAATTATCGGCGGCCTCGTGGGCGTCGGTGTGGGCGCCGGTGCCGCCCGCATGTTCCATGCCCCGACGACACAAGGTATGGGCGCCTTTCGCACACTGGGTGAACTTAACTCCTGTGAAGGCGATCCTGCCTCTCACTTCTCTTTTGGGTTGGGATTCTTCTTTAACGCCTGGGCCTCCTCCGTGGCGGCGGGTGCGTTCACGCAGGACGTGGATCATCGCATCATCCCCAACTGGGGCGCGGCGGCGATCATGATCAAAAACCGCAATGTGGCAGAGACGCTATACGACCCGAAAAAGATGGCTATCGCCTGCGGCATCATCGGCATGGTGGTGGTGGCTTTTCTCAACTCGACCGCCTCTGCCGTTCCGGCGGCCCTGCAGGTCACGGCGGTAAAGGTGCTGGTACCGGCCGCTAATTTGCTGGTGAACACGGTCATGCCGGTGATCTTCTGGCTGGCGGCAATTGACGCCGGTAAGAAATCGGGCTTTTGGGCCACCATCTTCGGCGGTCTGGCACAGCTGATTATGGGCAATGCCGTACCGGGCCTGGTGCTGGGCATTTTGATTGGTAAAGGGGTTGAAGAGAGCGGCTGGAACAAAGTGACCAAAATCATGATGACCGCCATCGTCGCCCTGTTTGTTCTCAGCGCCTTCTTCCGCGGTTTCGATATGAAGATGCTGCAATCCTTCCAGCTCGGCATTCCTGGCTGGCTCGACAGTATTCATAACAGCCTGAGCGGCAAATAACGGAGCGTCTGCAATGGAAGAATCAAACAAAGGTTTCTGGTATGCCGACTGGTCATTCCCGATTTTTGTCGGTCTGCTCTCCTCCGGCGTGTTTGCCGGGACCCATATGTACTACCTGTACGGTATCGGCGCTTTTAACGAAGTGGCCTTCGTCTCGATGTTACGGGCGGGCATCGATACCGGCGTTTACGGCGCGGTGGCCGCTTTCGGTGCCAGCTTTCTGTTCGCCCGCATCATTGAAGGATCGCTGGTCGGGATTCTGGATATCGGTGGTGCCATCCAGACCGGCGTCGGGTTGGGCGTGCCCGCGCTGCTGCTGGGCGCCGGTTTTGTCTTCCCGGTGGCGAATTTTGCGGCTTCGCTGGTCACCGGTCTGGTTATCGGTGTGGCGATAGGCTACGTCATCATTCTGGCGCGTAAGTTCACCATTAATCAAAGCAACAGCACCTATGGTGCGGACGTGATGATGGGCGCGGGCAATGCATCAGGACGCTTCCTGGGGCCATTGATTATCCTGGCCGCCATGGGCGCCTCCATTCCTATCGGTCTCGGTTCGCTGTTGGGTGCGCTGGTGTTCTATCTGTGGAACAAACCGATCACCGGCGGGGCGATCCTCGGTGCCATGATCCTCGGCGCGATTTTTCCGGTCGCGATCTGATCGCGTTAATGCCCGATCGGTGAAGGCCGATCGGGGCAGTCAAAGGAGATTCCTATGTACGATCTGATTCTGCGTCGGGCGCGACTGCCGGATGAACGTCTGATCGATATCGCCATACTCGACGGAAAAATAGCCGCCGTGGGTGAGGTAACCGGTAGGGCCAGAGTGGAACAAACCCTGGCGGCGAACTGCTATCTCAGTGCGGGCTGGATCGACTCCCACGTACACTGCTATGAAAAATCGCCCATCTACCACGATCATCCCGACCGGATTGGCGTGGAAAGCGGCGTCACCTGTGTTGTCGATGCAGGCAGTACAGGTGCAGACGACATTGATGATTTCAGACAGCGCACGCAAGCGGTCACCACCCAGGTTTTTGCGCTGCTGAATATCGCCCGCACCGGCATCGTTACCCAAAATGAACTGGCGGACATGACGCAGATTGATCGCCCGGCGATTGCCGACGCGGTAAGACGTCATCCCGATTTTATCGTCGGGCTTAAAGCCCGGATGAGCAGCAGCGTAGTGGGCGAAAACGGCATTCAGCCGCTGGTGCTGGCGAAGGCGATTCAGCAGGAAAATGGCAACCTGCCCCTGATGGTGCACATTGGTAACAATCCCCCCAACCTCGATGAAATCGCCGCGTTGCTGACCTCCGGCGACATCATCACGCACTGCTACAACGGCAAGCCAAACCGCATCCTGACGCCCGAAGGGCAACTGCGTGCAGCGGTAAAACAGGCCCTGGCAAGGGACGTGCGGCTTGATGTTGGCCACGGCAGTGCCAGCTTCAGCTTTGAGGTGGCGCGCGCGGCGATTGCCCAAGGCATTCTGCCTGACACCATCAGTTCAGACATCTACTGCCGCAATCGTCTGAACGGACCGGTTTATACCCTGGCGCACGTGATGTCGAAATTTTTCAATGTAGGCATGACGCTGCCACAGATTATTGCCTGCGTAACGCATCAGGCGGCCAGCGGGCTGAGATTACGCAGCAAAGGTGCTATTGAGCCCGGACTTGATGCCGACTTTACCCTGTTTACCGTGGCGCACGAATCCGTGTCGTTTGTGGATGCGGAAGGGCTGGCGGAGCAGGGCGATCGCCAATTGATTCCTCTGGCGGCTATCGTCGCCGGTGAGTGCTGGATGACTGAAGAAGGGAAAAAACACAATGTCTTCACTGTATGAGAAATATGGCCTGAAGCAGGTCATTAATGCCTCTGGCCGCATGACCATTCTTGGCGTGTCTACACCGGCCAGCGACGTGGTTGATACGGTTAAATACGGCCTGGAGCACTATTTTGAAGTGAAGGACCTGGTTGATAAGACCGGGGCTTACATCGCTAATTTGCTGCAGGTGGAAAATGCGCTGGTGGTGTCCTGTGCTTCTGCGGGCATCGCCCAAAGCGTGGCTGCCGTCATTGTGAAAGATGACGACTGGCTGCTGGATAATTTACATAGCGCACCGCTGACCGTGCCGCACGACATCGTGGTGCCAAAAGGGCATAACGTGAATTACGGCGCGCCCGTTGGCAGCATGATTGCGCTGGGCGGCGGTCGGACGGTTGAGGCGGGTTACAGTAACGAGTGCTCGCCCCAGCAGCTTTCCGCCGCAGTCACCGCCCAGACGGCGGCCATTCTCTATGTGAAGTCCCATCACTGCGTACAAAAGAGCCACCTGAGCGTCGCGCAGGCCGCCGAGGTGGCACGTAAGCATGGCGTGCCGCTTATCGTGGATGCCGCCGCTGAGGAAGATCTGCAGTGCTATTACCGGGCGGGTGCCGATCTGGTTATTTACAGCGGGGCTAAAGCCATTGAAGGCCCCACCAGCGGCCTGGTTATCGGGAAACATCAGCTTGTCGAGTGGGTGAAGCGCCAGAGCAACGGCATTGGCCGCACCATGAAAGTGGGCAAAGAGGGGATTCTGGGACTGACCCAGGCCATTGAATCCTACCTGACCCTGCCGAAAACCACCGGCGCCCAGATGGTGGAAAAAATGACGCCTTTCATCAACAACCTTAACGGTCTGGATGGCGTCAGTGCGCGCGTTGTATGGGATGCCGCCGGGCGCGACATTGCCCGGGCAGAGATCAAATTCGATGAGACCACAATCGGGCATCAGACCGGCGATCTGGTGCAGGCGCTAAAAAACGGTGATATCGCCATTTACTTCCGTGGATACAAAGCCAATGAGGGCATTATTGAAGCCGACGTGCGCAGCGTCAGCGCTGAGCAGCTGCAGATTATTTTCACCCGCATTCAGGCGCTGTTAACAGGAGAAAAATAGCATGACGCTAACCCCCAATTTTTATCAGGATCGCCTGTGTCTTAACGTGCTGGCGGGTTCAAAAGAGAACGCGCGAGCCATCTGGCAGGCCGCAGAAGGCCACGTACTGGTCGGCGTGTTATCAAAAAACTACCCCAGCAACGAGGCCGCTATTGCGGATATGCGCGAGTACGCCGCGCTGATTGATAACGCGCTGTCCATCGGCCTGGGCGCGGGCGATCCCCGGCAGTCGCGAATGGTCAGCGAACTGGCCGCCGTGCTACAGCCGCAACATGTTAATCAGGTGTTTACCGGCGTCGGCACCAGCCGCGCGCTGCTCGGTCAGTCACAAACGGTAGTCAACGGGCTGATTTCACCAACCGGCACGCCGGGCAAGGTGAAAATTTCCACCGGTCCCCTCAGTTCACAGAGCAGCGACGGAATTGTGCCCATTGATACCGCGATTGCGTTACTGAAGGACATGGGCGGCAGTTCCGTGAAGTATTTTCCAATGGGCGGTCTGGACACGGTGGACGAGTACCGCGCGGTGGCCGAAGCCTGTGCGAAACAGGATTTCTGGCTGGAGCCGACCGGCGGGATCGATCTGCAAAACGTTGGGCCGATCCTGCGTATTGCCCTGGACGCTGGCGTGAGCAAGATCATTCCCCACATATACAGTTCGATCATCGACAAAGCCAGTGGCGAAACCCGCGTGGAAGACGTGCGCCAACTGCTGGCCATCTGTAAAAGTCTGCTGGACTGAGCCCAGGCCTGTGCGCCACTTCAAGGACAGATTACGGGCGCGCAGGGCATAATAGACCTGCCGCCTGTTTTCCGGCAGTCTGACGTTTACTTTGTTCTTGTTAACCGCTGAAGCAGGTAACCCGACGTGAGATTCCCGAATCAGCGCCTTGCGCAACTGTTCGACGCATTGAAAAACGAAACGCTCCCCCAGGACGAACTGGCACGGCGGTTTGCGGTGTCCACGCGCACCGTACGCACGGATATTACCGCGCTCAACGCCATGCTGCAGCAGCACGGCGCGCAGTTTGTCCTGAATCGCGGTGCGGGCTACCAGCTTAAAATTATTGATGCGCTGCGCTTTAACGTGCTGCAGCAGCAGACGCGTGCGCCTCTGCGGGTGCCGCGCACCTCACACGACCGAATCCGCTACCTGCTGGTGCGTTTCCTCACCGCCGCCTATTCCCTGAAGCTGGAAACCCTGGCAGAGGAGTGGTTTGTCAGCCGTGCCACGCTGCAGAATGACATGGCCGACGTGCGCGAATGGCTCGGCCGTTATCAGTTGAGTATCGAAAGCAAACCCCATCACGGCATGAAGCTGTTTGGCAGTGAAGTGGCGATCCGCACCTGCTTAACCGATCTGCTGTTTGAGATCGATCAGGAGCAGCCTGACAGCCCGCTGATCGTGCCCGAATCGCTGGAAAGCGGCCTGCTGGAAACTCTTCAGCCGCTGCTGCAAAACGGCCTTGCCCAGCACAATATCCGCCTCAGTGATGAAGGCGAACGCTATTTGCGTTTTTACTGCGCGGTGGCGCTACGTCGCATCAATGAAGGCTATCCGCTGAGCGATCCGCAGGTGGAAGAGATCGGGGAGGACGTGCGCGAGTCTGCGCAGACGCTGATCCATGCGCTGCGGCCGCTTACCGTTAAACCGGTTTCTCCGGCGGAAGAGAGCTGGCTGCGGGTGAATATCGCCGCCCGACGCATTCAGGACGTTGCCCCCAGCGCCATTAATGCTGACGATGCGGAGGCGCTGGTTAACTACCTGCTCAGCTTTATTAACACTCACTACTATTACGATCTGCAGAACGATCCTCAACTCCGTGCCGATCTGCTTACCCATATTAAAACGATGATCACGCGCGTGCGTTATCAGATCCATATTCCTAACCCGTTATTAAGCAACATCAAGCAGCACTATCCAATGGCCTACGATGTGACGCTGGCGGCGGTGTCCAGTTGGGGAAAATATTCGCCCTATACGATTAGCGAAAATGAAATTGGTTTTCTGGTGCTTCATATCGGCGTCGGGCTGGAGCGCCATTATAACGTGGGTTACCAGCGTCGCCCTCAGGTACTGCTGGTGTGCGACAGCGGTACTTCGACGCTCCGCATGATCGAAGCCATGTTAATGCGCAACTATCCCCAGTTGCAGGTGACGCAGTGCCTGTCGCAGCGTGAATATGAGGCCCGCCAGCGCATCGAAGAAGATTTTGTGATTTCCACTACGCGGCTGAGTGAAAAAGAGAAACCGGTTGTCGTGGTCGCGCCTTTCCCGACGGAATTTCAACGGGAGCAGATAGGCAAGCTGGTGCTGGTGGACCGCACCCGGCCCTATATGTTGGAGAAATTTTTTGATGCCCGCCATTTCTGCATCATCGATCGGCCGATGAGTCAGTCTGCGCTGTTTCGGCTGTTATGCGATCGGCTGGAGGCAGAAGGCGTGGTGGACAACGCGTTTTATGCTTCCGTTGAGGAGCGTGAAGCCATTGTCAGCACCATGCTGGGCGAAGGGATTGCGCTTCCGCATTCGCTGGGGCTGATGGCGAAAAAAACGGTGGTGTACACCGTGCTGGCCCCGCAGGGGATCCCCTGGGGCGAGGACACGGCTTACGTGATTTTCCTGCTGGCAATCAGCAAAAACGAGTATGAGGAAGCGATGGCTATCTATGACCTGTTCGTGACCTTTATGCGCGAGCGGGCGATGACGCGATTGCGCGACAGCAGTGACTTTGCCTGCTTTAAAAGCGTCGCGCTGGACTGTCTGAGCCGGCTGTAATCTTCAGGGATGGGCGCCCGGCGTCGGTGAGTTTTTCCGGGCCAGCAGGCGAGGAATTTCGCGCAGGCACCAGGCTTTTGCCTCACCCATGCTGTCACGCCGCCAGGCCATGATGATATCGACCTCACGCGAATACTCCGGGCTGACCACCCGCAAGCGGCCCTCTGCAATGTCCTGCTCCACCATGTTATAAGGCATGGTGGCGACCCCTAAACCGGCCAGGAGCGCGCGACGTTTGTCATCCATCGTACTGACGGTCAGGCGCTGTTGCTTGTCCAGCAGTTGCACGGTCAGAACCGGACGTTCGCGGGCCGTATCTGCCACGGCAATGCCGCGATATTTTACCCGGGTGACCTCTGAAAGCGGCTCGGGTTCGTTGTGTATTGGATGGTCAGGGCTGGCAACGTAAACGCTGATGATGCTGTAAAGTTTGCGGGTGTTTATTTCGGTCGAGGCGCGAAAATGCATATCCGGTGCAATGACAATATCAGCCCGCCCCTGTTCCAGTCTCTCCCAGGCGCCAGCCAGTACTTCTGTGATGATGGCGATCTGAGTATTGGCTTTGTCAGCCAGCTTCGTGACCAACGGAAACAGCGCATCGGTGGGCACTAACGCTTCCGTCACGATAGTCAGCTGGGTTTCCCAGCCGCGTGCCAGCGCCTCGGCATCGGTCGTGAGCTTGTCGGCAGCCTCCAGCAACACCCGACCGCGCTCCAGTAACATTCTTCCGACATTGGTGAACTTCGTTCGATGGCCCGAACGGTCAAACAGCACCACATCCAGCTCTTCTTCCAGTTTCTGCATGGTGTAGCTAAGCGCTGAGGGCACGCGGCCCAGTTCATCGGCGGCGGCGGCAAAGCTGCCGCGGCGATCGATAGCATCCATCACACGTAAAGCTTCAAGGGTTAACGCACGGTCTTTGGCCATCCCGGTTCTCTGTCAGGAAATTTGAATATGCACGGCAGATTAACTGGCTAACAATCCGGCGTCCAGACTTTTACCATAAAGGCATATTTCCCGTCGTCGATTCTTGCCGACGGATGCTGGAGGTACATAATGATTACGACACGCAGTGCATCCGCTTGTGGTCAGGCCGATTACGGTTGGTTACAGGCGCGCTACAGCTTCTCTTTTGGCCACTATTTCGATCCCAAATTAATGGGTTATGCCTCCTTACGCGTTTTGAATCAGGAAGTCCTGGCACCCGGCGCGGCGTTTCAGCCGCGCACCTATCCTCAGGTGGATGTGCTGAATATCGTTTTACAGGGTGAGGCGGAATACCGGGACAGCGAGGGTAATCACATCAGCGTGCGTGAAGGTGAGGCGTTGCTGCTCTCCGCTCAGCCCGGCGTGAGCTACAGCGAACTTAATCCGAGTAAAGATCGCCCGTTAACCCGTATGCAGCTCTGGCTGGCGGCCTGCCCGGAACGTGAAAATCCCCGTATGCAGAAAATGACGTTGTCGGGCGGCATGCGTTCGCAACTGCTGGCCTCACCAGATGGCGGCGACAGCAGCCTGCAGTTGCGTCAGCAGGTCTGGATTCATCAGGTTGAGCTGGCGGCAGGCGAGCAGCATCTGGTGCCGCTTCAGGGCGCGCGCGCCTATCTGCAATCTATCCATGGCGCGTTTGAGGCCTCGGCCGGGGGCGCTCATCAGGAACAGCTGGGCTGTGGCGATGGCGCATTTTTGCAGGAAGAGCAACAGCTGTGGCTGTCAGCGAAAACCCCGACCCGCGCACTGGTGATCGATATTCCGGTCTGAGGCCTTCTCTCGTTACGCCGCCGCCAGCGGAGACAACCTCGGGCGGCGCGATAATGCTGGGCGGCAAGCCGGAAAGCGTTTGTTGGCTCTGACCCGGTCACGGCTAAACCCGCAATAAAAAAGCCGCAACCCAACAGGGTGCGGCTTTTCTGTCTGCGCCAGTAACAACCCGGACAGCTGTCCTGGGGTTAACTCAGCATTACTTCACCATGGTAAACGCGGTGGTGACGTGTTTCACGCCGCTGACCCGGCTGGCAATGTCCGCGGCGGCTTTGGCTTCTTCTGGCGTCACCAGGCCCAGCAGGAACACTTCACCGTTTTCCGTGGTGACTTTGACGCTTGATGATTTCACCTGATCGCTGCCCAACAGCTGCGAGCGAATCTTGGTGGTAATCCAGGTATCAGACGACGAGGTGCCAAGGCTGACTTTCGGCCCAATCCGAATCTCGTTATAGACTTCGGTTGCGCCATCAACGCCCATGGTGATCTGTTTCGCGCGGTTGGCAATCTCCTGACTCGGGGCCTGACCGGTTAGCAGGACTTTACCCTGATAGGCGGTAGCAATGACGCGAGCATCGGTTTTGATTTGCTGATCTTTTGCCAGCGCGTTGCTGACGCGTAATTCCAGCGTGCCGTCATCGACCTGCGTTCCGACAGAGCGGGGATCGGTGGCGGTTTTGGTCGCCACAGCGGCGCTACCGGCAACCACCGCGACGCAGCCCTGCAGCAGCATGGCGGTTAAAACAATGGCTATAGCGTTCAATGCTTTCATTGGTGCTCCTTCCGTCATTCCTGGTGGGGAAACAAGGTGTTATCAATCAGATCGCACAAACAGTTGAGTGTTAACATATGCATCTCCTGAATGCGAGCACTACGATGTGAAGGAATACGAATTTCCACATCCTGCGGTCCCAGCAATCCGGCTAATTCGCCCCCATCATAACCGGTAAGCGCAACGATAGTCATATCGCGCGTGACGGCGGCTTCGACGGCCTTCACGATGTCCCGTGTATTCCCGCGTGTAGAGATTGCCAGCAGAACGTCACCGGTTTGTCCCAGTGCACGCACCTGCTTAGCGTAAATTTCGTCATGCAGACGATCGTTACTGATCGCCGTCAGCATGACGTTGTCCGCACTTAAGGCCAGCGCGGGCAGGCTGGGGCGTTCGGTTTCAAAGCGGTTGATCATGCTGGCGGCAAAGTGCTGAGCATTGGCGGATGACGCACCATTACCACAGCTCAGTATTTTGTTACCGTTGAGAAGCGACTGCACCATTGTCATTGCTGCACGCGAAATGGCATCGGGTAACGCCTCTGCAGCAGCGATTTGAGTTTGAATACTTTCGGTAAAACACGCTTTAATTCTTTCCTGCACACGACCACCTGGTTCTAAACGTCTGCATTAAAGGCATTCGGCAACCATTCAAGCGCCGTGCCGGTAATGGCAATGATGTCGAAACGGCAATTCACTGTTTCAAAACTGCCGCCGCGTTGCGCCAGCCACAGAGAGGCGGCACGCAGCAGCTTGTGTTGTTTCTGTCGGGTAATACTGGCCAGACTGCCGCCGAAGCGTGCGTTACGCCGGTAACGCACTTCGACGAACACCCAACACTGGTTGTCTCGCATTATCAGGTCTAGTTCCCCTGCGCGATAGTAAACATTGCTGGCGACCCATGTTAACCCCGCCCGCTCAAGATAGCGGCGGGCGAGTTGTTCGTGCTCGGCACCCGTACGGCGGCGGTTTAGCTGGCCGGTACGATGTTGCCCTGGCGATACTGGTTCCATGTCAACTTCCTGTTGATCACACAATCAGCGGTGGCGCTCAGCTTGCCGGTATTGCCGTCGAGCGAGAAGCCCGGCACCTGACGCATCTGGTTAAAGTGGTTAGCCAGCGTCCACGCATCAATCCCCATTGCGTACAGACGCACCAGCGAGTAATCGTTATTGAACGACTTCGCGGCCTGCTGCATCAACGCCGGATTTGCGCCGGAAAGCAGGGGGATATCGCTGAACTGCAGCCCTTCCATTTCCAGACGGAAATCCGGCCCTGCGCCCGCCTGCGCGCTGCGCGAACTGGCGTAGAGCGCAACGTTGCTGCGGCTACCGGTGCGCATGCTGATCATCGGTTTGATCAGTTGCAGTTCATCCTGAGTCGAGACGATATAAGCGGCATCAATGGCTCCGCCACTGCTGGCGGCCGGGGTGCTGGTTTGCGGTGCCGGAATGTTCAGGCCCGCAACGGAAACGCTTTGCGGCTGAGAAGACGAGGGCATAACCACGGGCGTACCGCTCATGCTGATGCCTGCACCGCTATTGATGCCCTGCTTGAGTTCTGAAACAGAACCAAAGCGCTGCTGGAGCACGGTGCCGCCGCCCAGTGACTGCCACTCTTTCGTAAAGGCCGCCGTTACGCGATCGCCCAGGCCGTTGCGAGGCACTAACAGCAGCGGCTGGCGTTTGCCCTGGTCCCAGATATGATGCGCCGCATCGCGCGCTTCATCTTCAGGCGACAGCGCAAAATAGCACATATTCGGATGGTTCTGGATTTGCTCTGGCTCGTTCAGCGCCAGGACATTCAGCGGTGTCTGGCTGTTCGCGACCGTTTCAACGTTGTTTTTCAACAGCGGTCCAACAACGAGCGTGGCACCATCCTGTTGGGCCTGCTGCATCACCTGCGCGATGGGCTGACTGCTGGTGTCGTAAACCTTCACCTGCGCATTGCTGGCGGGTTCGGCGGCCGGCTGTTGCTGAGGCTGCTGTTGCGTCGTTGCCGGTTGCTGCGCCGTGCCGCTCTGCTGCGCAGCCGCCGGGTTAGCTGACGGGCTGACGACCGCATTCGCATCTGCAGGCTGCTGCTGATTTATCGCGATAGGATCCTGGGCGCTGCCCGGCGTCGCCTGAGGCGCAGTAGCGAGGGTGCCGTTCTTCGCGTCGTTAAAGCCTTTCTGGATAGCGCTGGCGAACATCTGAGCCTGACCGTTCAGCGGCAGCAGCAGCGCGATAGTGCTGGTGGACGCTTTGGTAAAGTTCTGCACCTGGCTCAGCTGGGTCGGTAAGGTTTTTGCAGCAGGGTTATCGGGATAGCGCGTCTGCCAGTCTTTAATGGCTGACTTCAGCATGTTGGCATCCTGCGCGTTGGCATGCCACGCCGTGAGCAGATCCAGCCAGCCCTGCAGAATGTTTTCGTCGGCATTGATCACCAGCGAATTCATATCCTGCTGCGACAGCTGGGTCAGCGCCTGCCAGGTGGCATCGATATTCTGCTGGCGTTCATCGCCTTTAAGCAATGGCTCCTGAGCAATATAGGCGCGGAGCAGGGCCAGCGAGGTTTTACCCTGTGCGCTGGCAATCTGTAAACCGTAGTAGCGCGCCAGCTGATCCTGAGACAGCTCGCTGGTTTTCACCTGACTCAATATCGGTTGGGCATCGGCAATCTTTTGCTGAGCAACCAGAGACTGGGCTTTCAGCAGCAGTAATTCTTGCTGCTGTTTATCAGAAAGCTGATTAGGCAGTTCGCCGATCGCCTGAGCAGCCTGCGGATATTTTCCTTCTTTCAACAGGGCGCGGATTGCGAGTAATTGCCAGTCGGTCTTGCTATCATCGCTGCTTTGCTGCACCTGCTGCAGATAGTAGGCGGAATTATTAGTAACGGGTGCCTGGATGTCTACGGACTGGCTTTTCGGGCCCTGGCCACTACACGCGGCTAAAATCAGACCAGCAAGAAGGACAGGCACAAAGCGTCCTGCTTTATGACGAACGATTTTTGAAGGAAGCATACTGTATCCAGTGATGTTTTTTTCAAGATGCTCAATATTAAATCGGCAATTCGGATGAAACAATGAAACAACTCGATCGGGCAGACATTTCCGCCAGCACGCTCTACATCGTGCCAACCCCAATAGGTAATTTGGCTGACATTACCCAGCGGGCGCTAGCGGTACTTTCCAGCGTCGATCTGGTCGCAGCGGAAGATACACGTCATACCGGACTGTTGCTACAACATTTCGCCATCAATGCGCGACTCTTCGCACTTCATGACCACAACGAACAGCAGAAAGCAGAAATCCTGCTAACCAGGCTGCAACAGGGAGAAAGCATAGCTCTGGTTTCTGATGCTGGCACGCCATTGATCAACGATCCGGGTTATCACCTGGTTCGCCGCTGCCGTGAGGCCGGTATTCGCATCGTTCCTTTACCGGGTGCCTGCGCAGCGATAACAGCATTAAGCGCAGCGGGATTGCCGTCTGATCGTTTCTGTTACGAAGGATTTCTACCCGCCAAAACAAAGGCGCGGTGTGATGCGCTTCGGGCGCTGGCCGAGGAGCCGCGTACCTTAATCTTTTACGAATCCACGCACCGTTTGCTGGACAGCCTGCAGGATATGGTCACGGAGCTGGGGGCTGGCCGTTACGTCGTGCTGGCGCGCGAATTAACCAAAACCTGGGAAAACCTGAATGGCGCACCGGTGGGGGAACTCCTGGCCTGGGTGAAAGAGGATGAAAATCGCCGTAAAGGTGAGATGGTGCTCATCGTTGAAGGCCATCATCCTGACGAAGAGGCATTACCCGCAGATGCACTGCGCACGCTGGCGTTGTTGCAGCAGGAACTGCCGTTGAAAAAGGCGGCGGCGCTCACGGCTGAGATACACGGTGTGAAAAAGAATGCGCTCTATAAACATGCGCTTGAGCAGCAGGCCTGAGCCTGTTGAGTTGCCTGCGCGCCGGGCGTGACAGCGCGGGCTAAACCCTCTATAATGCGCGCCGAAGCTGACCAGACAGTCGCCGCTTCGTCGTCGTCCTTCTCTGAAGGAGACGGGCGGAGGGGAGGAAAGTCCGGGCTCCATAGGGCAGGGTGCCAGGTAACGCCTGGGGGGGAAACCCACGACCAGTGCAACAGAGAGCAAACCGCCGATGGCCCAGTAATGGGATCAGGTAAGGGTGAAAGGGTGCGGTAAGAGCGCACCGCGCGGCTGGTAACAGTCCGTGGCACGGTAAACTCCACCCGGAGCAAGGCCAAATAGGGGTTCACATGGTACGGCCCGTACTGAACCCGGGTAGGCTGCTTGAGCCAGTGAGCGATTGCTGGCCTAGATGAATGACTGTCCACGACAGAACCCGGCTTATCGGTCAGTTTCGACTTCTTAATGCAAACCCCGCGCAAGCGGGGTTTTTGCTTTATGGCGCGGCAAAGCAGGCGTCGCTGCCGCCACCAGACGCGGGGGATATCGGCAAGCAGGCCACGGCTCCTTGCTGACGCGGGCTGACCAGCGCGATGAAGGGCGTTGCCCGATACCGTTGTAAAACAATGTGGCGTTAGCCGGTCAGGGCGCTTCTGCGCTGGCGACCCTGAGAGGAAACGCGATTCACTCTCCTGATCTGGCAAGAAAAATGGGCCGCGTTGCCAGAGGCTTTGTTTCTCAGGCAAATCCCATCCATTTTCTTTCCAATGCACTATAGGCTCATCCGATGTGTCAGATGATGGCTTGCCATCTGTTTGGGAGGCAACGGTTTCTCTCGTCTATAGTTGAAGGCAGCTTGCCACACGTCATTATTTTACGTTTTGCCCCATTGGGCGCGAATTCATTGAATGAAGATTAAAAAAACAGGTGGATCATGGTTACAAGAAGGACTTTACTGACTTATTCCGGGGCGTTTGCTGCCTTATCTGCATTAGGCATTTCTCCCGGCGCTATCGCAGCAGGCGTTCTCAAGTTAGGTAACAGCGAAGCATTTAACTTTGAAACCTTGATTGCCCAGGCCAAGGCCCTGGCAGCCAAACCCTATGAAAAACCCACCTCATTCGACCCGTCATTGTTATCCAACATAACCTATGACGCCTACATGAAAACCGTCTACAAGCCGGACTATGCGCTGTTTAAAAATGCCGGACGGTTTCCTGTTACCTTTTTCATGGTAAACGGTTTACACCGTATGCCGGTGAAAATGCACGTCGTGGAAAATAACGCCGCGCGTGAAATTATTCAAAATATTGACTACTTCACCACGACGGATAAAAACGTTACGTTGCCGGCGCTGAAAGGTAACGTATTCTCAGGTTTTAGAGTGCTGGCCAGCCAGGACACGCTAAAAACCAATCCACAAAATGACTGGATATCTTTTATGGGCGCGTCTTATTTCCGCGCCATCGGCGAGCTGGGTCAGTTTGGTTTATCCGCGCGCGGTATTGCGCTGAATACCGTTCAGCCGGGTGTCGATGAAGAGTTCCCTGACTTTACGGATTTCTGGTTTGAAGCGCCGAAAGACGACAGCAAACATCTCACGGTCTATGCGCTACTCAACGGGCCGAGTATCACGGGCGCCTACAAATTTATCCTGCAGCGCGGCAAAGGGGTTATACAGGATGTCGAATGTACGCTTTTCCTGCGTAAGGACATTCAGCGTTTCGGTATCGCGCCTCTGACCTCCATGTACTGGTTCTCAAAAACGGTTAAAGGAGCGGCGACAGACTGGCGCCCGGAAGTGCATGACTCCGATGGTCTGGCGATGTGGACCGGCAGCGGCGAACATATCTGGCGGCCGTTAAATAACCCATTACGCGTGGTCACGTCCAGTTTTCATGATGAGAACCCGCGCGGCTTTGGTTTACTGCAGAAAGATCGGGATTTCGACAGCTATCTGGACGCTGCGCACTACGAGAAACGTCCCGATCTGTGGGTGGAACCGCGAGGGGAATGGGGCAAAGGCTCAGTTCAACTGATGGAAATCCCGACTGACGATGAAATCTACGACAATATCGTCGCCATGTGGGTACCGGATGCGCCAGCAAAAGCGGGCGATCAGCATCATTTCCATTATCGTTTGCACTGGCTGGCCGATGAGCCTTATCCTTCTCCTCTGGCGCGTTGTGGGGCTACCCGACTGGGCCGGGGCGGTGTACCGGGTTCCGATCGTCCGCATGACAGCCGTAAGTTTGCCGTCGAGTTCCGTGGCGATGTGCTTAATCATCTGCCGTCAGGCGTTTCCCCCGAAGCCGTGCTTTCTGCATCGCGTGGTACTTTTGAGAACGTGCTCGTGTCTAAATTGCCGGACGATTCAGGCAACTGGCTGGCGCAGTTTGATTTGGTCGCCGGCGAAGGCGATCCGGTAGAGCTTAAGCTCTATTTGAAAGCACAAGACAAGGTGGTGTCGGAAACCTGGTGCTACCAGTACCATCCGTTCAACTCCCCTGCGAAGCCCTGGCCCGTCGCGTGCGAAACGAAATAACTTTTAAATAACGCCCATTGAACAGATGGGCGTTAATCTTTTAACGCGACTCATCGGCAAACGTCGCGCATTAAAATGCTATTGGATGCGTTATCTTCAGCGTTTCAGGGATAATAATGACCTTCCCCCTTTCCCGGCTAAGCCCGTCTTAAATAGCGTGATTGTCTTCCCTTATCCTTGTTCTGTTAACGGCTGTTTCATCGCTCTGCTTTTTTCGGCGAAATATTCTTAAGTGAAAAAAAGATATTTTATTGATCTTCACAAAGTCAGTATAAATAAAAGCATTGGTTCTCATAAGAAAAGAGTGAAGTGTGAGAAACAGCACAATCCCATTTTTTTATGATGATTAAGATTCGTAGCGGATAAAGGCGACGTAAAGGAATGACATCATGCACAGGTATACGCAACGACGAACGCCCCGGCTAACACTGTATCAGAGCACTGTTCGCCCCCTATTAACGAATCGCTTTAACCCCGTCTCTTCTGCAAGAATACGTTTTATCCCTTCCGTCAGTAATACAGTTTCTTCCACACAATACGCTGTTTTATCGCCATCCTTTTCCTATCCTCTCGCTGCCCGTTTCTTTTTAAATCAACTGCGTAAGCTCATGCTGTTACAGCATGCTGCGAAGCGAAAACGGTAAGTTTATTACTTTTTTTCAGCTTTTATACGATCGCATTTCTCTTCGGGGAATTTTGCTGAATAAACCCTGCCTGAAAAAGGAGTCGATATGAATATCAATAAAAACCTTCCCGTTAGCCTTGATGAAATTTATGCTGCCAGAGAGAGACTCACAGGGAAAGTTTATAAAACCGGCATGCCACGTTCAAACTATCTCAGCGAGCGCTGCGACGGAGAAATATTCCTTAAATTTGAAAATATGCAGCGAACGGGTTCTTTTAAGATTCGTGGTGCATTCAATAAAATGAGCTCACTGACGGAGAAAGAAAAACGTCAGGGCGTTGTCGCCTGCTCAGCGGGTAACCATGCGCAGGGCGTTTCACTGTCGTGCGCCATGCTGCATATTGACGGCAAAGTGGTCATGCCTGCGGGTGCGCCAAAATCCAAAGAAGCGGCGACGCGCGATTACTCCGCGGAGGTGGTCATTTATGGTGAAAACTTTAATGACACGCTAACCAAAGTGGAAGACATTGTGGCCAGCGAAGGCCGCATATTTATCCCGCCTTATGATGATGTGAAAATCATTGCCGGACAGGGCACCATCGGTCTGGAAATTCTTGAGGATCTCTTTGATGTCGATAACGTCATCGTTCCCGTAGGCGGCGGCGGGCTCATTGCCGGGATTGCCACGGCGATCAAGTCCATTAATCCCACGATTACCGTCATCGGCGTGCAGTCTGAAAACGTTCACGGTATGGCAGCCTCCTTTTTTGCTGATACCATTACGCGCCATCGTCTTACCGGCACCCTTGCGGACGGCTGCGATGTCGCCTGTCCGGGCGATCTCACCTTCGCGATTGTGAGAGAATTGGTCGATGAGATGGTGTTAGTGAGTGAAGACGACATTCGTAAAAGTATGATTGCATTGATTCAGCGAAACAAAGTGGTCACAGAAGGTGCCGGCGCGCTGGCATGCGCCGCGTTACTGAGCGGCAAAGTCGACCACTACATTCAGGGGCGGAAAACGGTGTGCATTATCTCAGGCGGCAATATTGATTTGTCCCGGGTTTCCCAGATTACGGGTTTTGCTGACGCATAAAGGATAAGTTATGAGTAATTCTGAAAATATTCTCGACCAGGAAAAAACCTCAACCTGGCGTAAGTCCGATACCACATGGACACTCGGACTGTTTGGCACGGCCATTGGCGCCGGCGTGCTTTTCTTTCCCATTCGGGCCGGTTACGGTGGGCTGATCCCTATCTTGATCATGCTGGTGCTGGCCTGGCCCATCGCGTTTTACTGCCATCGGGCGCTGGCCCGACTGTGTCTGTCAGGCAGTAACGTATCGGGCAATATTACCGAAACGGTAGAAGAGCATTTCGGAAAAACGGGCGGGGTGGTCATTACTTTTCTCTACTTTTTCGCGATTTGCCCGCTGCTCTGGATTTATGGCGTCACCATCACCAATACCTTCATGGCGTTCTGGCAATATCAGCTACTGCTGCCGGCCCTCAATCGCGGTGTGGTGGCGCTGTTGCTGCTGCTGTTGATGGCTTTTGTGATCTGGTTTGGTAAAGACCTGATGGTAAAGGTGATGAGCTGGCTGGTGTTTCCGTTTATCGCCAGCCTGGTGCTGATTTCGCTGTCGTTAATCCCCTACTGGAATACCGCCGTGATCGATCAGGTTAACCTGAGCGACATCGCCCTGACCGGGCACGATGGCATTCTGGTTACCGTGTGGTTAGGCATTTCTATTATGGTGTTCTCGTTCAATTTTTCGCCGATTGTTTCTTCTTTTGTGGTGTCAAAGCGGGAAGAATACGAGCCGGAAATGGGCCGGACCTATACCGAAAACAAGTGCAGCCAGATCATCTCCCGCGCCAGCATACTGATGGTGGCGGTAGTGATGTTCTTTGCCTTTAGCTGTCTGTTTACCTTATCCCCGCAGGATATGGCGGACGCGAAGGCTCAAAATATCCCTGTGCTCTCCTACCTGGCGAATCACTTTTCCGCCCTGTCGGGTGAGAAGTCCACCTTCTCTACGGTACTGGAATACAGCGCCTCGGTGATTGCTCTGGTCGCTATTTTCAAATCCTTCTTTGGGCACTATCTGGGCACGCTGGAAGGGTTAAACGGATTGATTATCAAATTTCGCTATAAGGGCGATAAAGACGCTGTGTCCAGCCGTAAGCTGAATACGCTGAGCATGGTCTTTATTATGGGCTCGACCTGGCTGGTAGCTTACCTTAACCCCAATATTCTCGACCTGATTGAGGCGATGGGCGCGCCGATTATCGCCTCGCTGCTCTGCCTGTTACCCATGTATGCCATCAGCAAAGTCCCTGCACTGGCAAAATACAAAGGCCGGGCTGACAACGTTTTTGTCAGCGCGATTGGCTTACTCACCATTTTAAATATCGCTTATAAGTTTTTCTGACCGTCATTCAGCCCTGTTTGACCTGACATGTGCTGTTAGTCAGCGCACGTCAGGTCTTTTCACATCCAATTCAACGCGGTGTTCTGTTGTTAACCGCGACCGTGCGGCGCATCCCAGTCAAAGGCCGGGCCGACAGAGATCACCCCGTGCGGGTTGATGGTTTTATGACTGCAGTAGTAGTGGTGACGAATGTGAGGCAGGTTTACTGTGTCGGCGATACCCGGCATCTGGTAAATGTCGCGCAGGAAACCGCTCAGGTTCAGATAGTCGCTGATACGGTGGCGATCGCATTTAAAATGGGTGACGTAAACCGGATCAAAGCGCACCAGCGTGGTCCATAAGCGTAAATCGGCCTCGGTTAACCTGTCGCCAGCCAGATAGCGATGCTGACCCAAGATCTGCTCTACCCGCGACAGTGAGTGGAACAGGGCGGTTACGGCTTCATCGTAAGCGGACTGAGAGGTGGCAAAACCGGCTTTGTACACGCCGTTGTTAATGGTGTCGTAAATCCAGCCATTGAGCGCATCAATCTTCTCTCGCAGGTCAGCCGGATAGTAATCCCCCGCCCGCGCCCCGACTGCATCGAACGCGCTGTTAAACATGCGAATAATATCGGCAGACTCATTGCTAACGATGGTGTTCTGCTGTTTGTCCCATAACACGGGCACGGTGACACGCCCGCTGTAGTCGGCATCCGCATGGAGATAGAGCTGATAAAGAAATTCATTTTGGTGCAGTTTATCGCCAGTTGCATCCGGAAAACTGTCATCAAACGTCCAGCCGTTTTCCAGCATCAGCGGATGCACCACCGAGACATCAATCATGCTGTCCAGACCTTTAAGCTGACGCATCAGCAGGGTGCGGTGCGCCCACGGGCAGGCAAGCGACACGTAGAGGTGATAGCGATCGCGTTCCGCCGTAAATCCGGCTTTGCCGCTCAGTCCTGCGCTACCGTCGGGCGTAACCCAGTTACGCCATGCGGATTCCGAACGCTTAAAGCGCCCACCGGTTGATTTCGTGTCATACCAGGTGTCATGCCAGACACCATCAATTAGCTGACCCATCTTGTCTCCCGTACAAACGATAAAAAGAATATTTCCGACTTTAACCATAGGCGGTTATGGATAACTTCGACAGCGCACCACGTGCGTTGCCAAACATTTCGCCCACCCGCATAAATGCGCGCTATACGGCGAACGGGCCAGAGGCGTAATCGGGCTAAGAATGCCTTATCATGGGGCTGTCTACGGCCTGTAACGAACAAGCCGTCCATCACGCCCGTCCCGCAGGATCAGGCGAAAAAAAGATGAAGGAAAGCGGAATGAAAGCGGTACTCTTTGGTTATCACGAAATGGCCTGTACCGGCCTGAAGGCGTTAATGGATGCCGGATTCACGGTTAGTGCCCTGTTTACCCATGCAGATCCCGCGTCCGGCGCGCAGTTTTACGGCTCCGTCGCCCGCCTGGCTGAGCGCCACAACATCCCGGTTTTTATCACCGAGGATGTCAATACCGCCGAATGGCAAGCCCGCATAGCCAGCCTTGAGGCAGATTATCTGTTCTGCTTCTCTTACCGTCAGGTTCTCAGCGAAGCCATCCTCTCCTCTGTTAAAAAAGGGGCCTATAACGTGCATGCCGCCTTGCTGCCGGCTTATCGGGGCCGTGCCCATCTCAATTGGGTAATTATTAAAGGCGAGACGCAAACCGGTGTGACCCTACACCGCATGATTAAACGTCCTGATGCCGGCCCGATTCTGGCGCAGAAGGCCGTTGAAATTCATCCACAGGACAATGCCCTGGCACTGCATACCCGACTGGTTGCGACCACGGCGCAAATGCTACCGACCTGGCTTGATGCGCTGGTGGCGGGCGAGCTTACCGAAACCCCTCAGGACGAGCGTGCAGCAAGCTGTTTTGGCAGCCGTAAGCCGGAAGATGGCCAAATTCACTGGCAGGCGCCCGCCCGCGATATCCATAACCTTGTTCGGGCGCTGGCGTTTCCCTGGCCCGGCGCTTTTACATTGGCAGACTCACAGCGATTCACCGTCTGGCAAACCCGCGTTATTGATGCGCGTAAAGCCAGCCAGCCGGGTGAAGTTGTTTCAGTTACACCGCTGGTTATTGGCTGTGGGCAGGGACAACTTGAAATTCTGCAGGGGCAGTCTGCGGGCGGCGAATCTGTCACGGGCACGACGCTGGCAGGCCAGCTCGGGCTGATTGTCGGGCAGCATCTGACGCGCTGAGGGCGGCAGATGCATCCTTACCCAGTAAGCGCGTCAGCCAAGCGCCATACCTGAAAGATAGCCGACTGATGCAGACAGCGTCATCGCCAGCAGGCTCCAGAAGCAAATGCGCGTGACGCTTTTCCTCACCGGCGCATCACCGGCTTTGGCCGCCGTCGCGCCCAGAAGCGTCAATGCCAGGAGCGCCGAGACCGCAATGGCGGGCAAGGCGAAGGGGCCGGTGATCAGCATGGCAACGGCGAAGGGTAAAATACTGCCTGAGGCAAAGCTGACCGCAGAAAACAGAGCGGCCTGAAGGGGTTTGGCACTGCTGAAATCGGTAATGCCCAGCTCATCTCTGGCATGAGCGGCTAAGGCATCATGGGCCATCAACTGTTCTGCGACCTGACGAGCCAGCTCGGGCGACAGGCCACGCGCCCTGTATATGGCTGACAGCTCCACCGTTTCAGCCGCAAAATCGGCCTCGAGTTCGGCTTTCTCCTGCCGCAGAGAAGCTTTTTCAGTATCTGACTGCGAGGACACCGAGACGTATTCTCCCGTCGCCATCGACATTGCGCCTCCAACAATACCTGCCAGCCCGGCGAGCAAAACATTGTGATGACTGCTGCTGGCAGAAACGACGCCGGCCAGCAGGCTGGCGGTCGAAACGATGCCATCATTCGCGCCCAATACGGCAGCCCGTAGCCATCCGGCGTGTTCAATTTTATGCGATTCACTATGTAGCATCGGGTCTTCCAGTGATAAGCGATTCGTTTAATCAGGAGGGCGACAGCCTGCATGCGTGCCCTTTGCTATTTTTCATAGCGGGATAGCAGGATATGAAGCACGCCCATCGCGCCATGGCTGTAAAAATAAATCTCTACAAAGGTGGTCAGGAATTTATGCCAGTGCAATACCCAACGCGTCAAATCAGGCGTGGCGAGCGACGTACTGTTAAATAAAAACCATAGCCCACCAGAACAGGCGACGGCGATCAACGCGATAACCCCCAGGCCCTGCACCGTCGCGGCTATGCCACCGCCATGTGCCTGTGGGAGTTTCAGGCCGGTCAGCTGTACGACATCGTTTCGAATACCCCGAAAATCCAGCGTGAGCCAGGCGAAGTACCAGCGAAAACCTCGCTGAACCAGCATCCAGATGAGCATGATAACGCCCGCAGCGATCAGCAACAGTCCTGAGAGTATATGTAGCCAGGTTATCAGCGTCTCCAGGCTGTGCTCGCCGAGCGCTTCACGTGCGGTAAAATTGGAATTGATGATCTGCGAAAGGATCAGCACGGCGACCAAAAGATGAAGCCGTCGAAAAAAGGGTGCATCGTGATGGGGAAGCCACTGACCATAAGATACTTTCATAGCGTTGCCAAAAAGAAGAGGGACGGAACGCTATATTTCCATGACTAGATTAGGCTTACCTTAAGCACCGGGTGGGCCTGGGGCTCTGCGGGATGGTAGGACATGATCGCTTCAAACCGCCCGGCAAAGGATTTTGCTCATAAAAGCAAAACGCACCGGCAGAAAGCAACCGGTGCGTCAGAAAAGCGGTGTAGTCAGGCGTCAGTTAGCGCGCCAGAGCACCCTGAGGTTTTTTGCTGATCAGGCGATCGATACTGTACGCACCCGGACCTACCAGACCTAACACCAGGAAACCACCAGCGATAGACAGGTTCTTCATGAACATCAGCTGGTTCACGCCCTCGGCGAAGTTACTGTGAAACAGAAACGCGGTCAGAATCGTAAAGCCAGCGGTAAACAGCGCGGTAAAACGGGTCAGGAAGCCAAACATGATGGCCAGGCCGCCGCCAAACTCCAGCAGAATAACCAGCGGCAGCATGAAGCCGGGCACGCCCATGGCTTCCATATAGTGCTGAGTGCCGGCGTAACCGGTGATTTTGCCCCAGCCTGCAGTAATAAACAGGATAGTCATCAGGATACGGGCGGCTAACAAACCACTGTCTTCGAATTTTTTCATCATCTACTCCAACGCTAAAAGTTTGCAAGGCAGCGATGCCCGCGGTGAATATTCCCGTTAACTGCATGGTTGCAATTGGCCGGGCTGATAGTTGGAGATGATAGTCGCGCGAAGTGACAGTTGTAAGCGATATAAACTGTCGATGTTATTCAGTAAAACTGAAAAAAGAAAAAGCCAGTCGCACTGGACTGGCTTTGGGGATTCAACGCGGGGGAAGGGCTGATTTAACCATGCGCCAGGTACTCCACAGGCCAAAGCCCCGTTTCGCCCAGCGTAGCAGGCGATTAGGACTGCGAATGGAATAGATAGCTAATGCACTACTGCCAATGGCCAGATAGCGTTTCAGACTCAAAAACGTAAACCAGCCACGATCGTAGGGCGCGGTGATCTCCAGCCAGCTACGCCGCGCGGCACTCAGGTCCAGACGCTGCTGCTGAACCTGTTTCAGCAGTTCATCGATACGCGCTTCACGCTCGCGGCGGCTCATTACCGGTTATCCTCAAGCAGATCACGATCGTTAGCCAGTTCCTTGCGCGTGTGGCGCAGCAGGGTTGACTGACGTGATTTACGCAGTGTCCATAGCCCAAAGATCAACGCCAGCAAGAACAGCACGCCAGTGGTGATGGCAATAGCCATTAAACGATACTGCGCATCAACTGCCCAGATAATCAGCACCATCAGGCTCATCAGGCCAAAAGCCGTGAACAGCATGGTCAGGCCAAGCATCAACAGCATCTGGATGATATTGGCCTTCTCTTCTTCCAGCTCTACCACTGCAAGACGAACGCGTGTTTCGACCATACCAACCAGCGTGGTGACGATACGCTGACCAATATTGATGACCCCTTTGGCCGGTCCGTGGTTCTGCTGTGAATCCGTCATGATTAACGACGCGAGATCAGCATACCGATGGCAACGCCGATGGCGGCACCGATACCCACGCCATGCCATGGATTATCACGCACATAACCATCTGCTTTCTGCGCCGCTTCGCGCGTAGTCGCCGCCAGGCGCTCACCCGATTCACCTAAACGCTCACGAGAGCTGTCCAGCGCAACGCGCGCTTTGTGACGGAGCTTATCCAGTTCACCTTTGGACTTTTCAGTCCCGCTGCTCAGGACTTCTTCCAGCGTATCCGCCAGGTTTTTCAATTCAGCACGCAAATATTCCGATGATGTGTCTTTAGACATAAAATACTCCTTTAACATCAGTAGATTGAATCCGATTAATAGGGCTCCGCCTGTAACTTCTTAAGCTCCTGGCGTGCTTCTTCCAGCTTGCGTTCGCGTTTTGCAATCTTGTCCTTGTCATGACCTTCGTCGCGCTCTTCCTTGAGTTCGCGCTCACGCTCAGCCACTTTCTCTTTCTGAGCGTTGATTTTTTCCAGATGCGAGGCTTTAAGCTTTTTATCAGTACATCCCGCGCGCACCTCGGTAAGGGCGCGCTCCAGACCGTTCACACGGCGCTGATTGTTGTGCTTCTGAGCCATCTCGATTTCACGCTGAATGTCCTGCTCTTTTTGCTGACACAGCGACTGTGCCGCCATCAGGGAGCCTGAAAGAGAAAACAGCGTGATTCCCAGTAGTAACGTATGTTTCATTCGGCTTTGTACCTTCCATTGTTGCCTGACTTAATTCAGCGCACTGCAAGAACCCTCCGCAGTGCGCTGATAACGCGCCTTAGTTTAAGCATAGACATCAGGTGGAAAAAGTCCAAAGATCACCGATATACAGAGAAACGCTTAGCACAGCCTGAAAGTGCGCTAAGCGTTTAAGAAGGGCGACGAATTAAGCAAGTGAAAGGTGAGCCGCCTGGTCGTGTTGCGCGACGATAAACCCGTCCGGCAGCAATCGACGCAGAACTTTCTGCGCGGCGAGGCTTTGCTCTTCGTTGTCAAAATGAATAATCAACGCATCCCCTGAGGGCGTGATGCTTTTGATTCGAATACCCTGGGCGCTCAGCTGCTGATAGAGATAGAAGCCATCGGGCATCGGGGCACCCGCGTGCGAAACGCGAATCTGTACCACGTTTTCATGGCGCATCAGGCTGGGCATCATGCTGACCGCTACCAGCGCAAATGCCCCGCCAATTAACCAGGGAAGCCAGCGTTTAGGAAAAGCGTGTAAAGGTTTCATGAGCCCTCACCACGCTGGTTTGCGCGGCGTTTACGCCACAGCACAATCAGCGAGCCCACCAGCCCAATCACCAGCAACACCAGCGGCAGCATCATCAGGAAAAACATCAGTTCATCTTCGTAGCGGCGGAAGATCGGCGTTTTGCCTAAGGCAAAGCCCAGAACCGTGAGAATGACGACCCACAGAAAGCCACTCATCCAGTTAAAAAACTGGAAACGGGCGTTGCTTAAACCGGAAAGGCCCGCAATTGTAGGCAGCAGCGTACGCACGAAAGCAATGAAACGGCCAATGAGCAGTGCCGATAAGCCGTGACGGTGAAACAGATTATGTGCACGCTGATGATAGCGGGCAGGAAGGTGTGATAGCCAGTTTTGCACCGTCGGCGTGTTCCCCAGCCAGCGGCCCTGAATATAGCTCACCCAGCAACCCAGGCTGGCGCCGGTGGTGAGGACCAGAATGGTCAGCGGAAAACTCATGGTTCCTTTGGCAATCAGCACGCCCACCAGAATCAGCAGGCTGTCACCGGGCAGGAAAGCGGCAGGCAATAAGCCGTTTTCCAGAAAAAGGATCATAAATAAGACGCCGTAAATTGCCCACACCAGTGTTGGATCGGAAAGCGTTTCATAATCCTGTTGCCACAAGGCATGCAGCAGCGCTTGCAAAATTTCCATCAATCATTCCCGAACATCATCGTTGAACATGTCCCACAGGGACCTCAGCGCAGACTGACATTTTTTATCGATTCTGAGAGCGTAGTCTGAGCAAGCGTTTCTGGATCCTTCCAGAACTGATTGTTAAATCAGCGATTTGATAAGCCCTTATCGCAAAAGGTAAGAAAAGGATGATAACTGTAACAAAAATCAAGCTTCGGAGACAGAACTACTCCTAAACGAACAGGAGTTTTACCCTCTGTATCTCGATGTAAAAAGGAGTTTTACATGTCCTGACACTATTGCAGATTAACTGACTGTTTTTCAGTCAAATTAACGCTGAATCGTATCTGCATCCGGAAGGACAACCGGATTTTCACTGAACATGTAGCGGTCAACATTGAACTCAAAATCGTCGGCGGTGGCGTTAAATAACATCTGCTTAGTATTTTCGAGATGTTGCCACATTGCCAGCTTACTGGCGGCGGGATCTTTGCGGATTAATGCTTTAAGAATCTGATCGTGATCGTCGCACCAGCTTACGATACTGCGCTGATCGATATGCTCATGCAGCTTAAGCCAGTAAGGGTTGTGTAAACGGTGCAGCCACATCTTCTCGACAATCGCGGCCAGGGCGCTGTTTTGCGTCGACTGAGCAATACGAACGTGAAACCTCATATCCCATTCAGAGTCCCTGAAATGGTCCTCCTGTCGCGCTTTCTCCTGAATCGCCATTAAATCGACAATATCCTGACGTGTCACCTGGGTTGCTGCGAACTCGGCAACGTTACTTTCAATAAGCTGGCGCGCCTGCAACAGTTCAAACGGGCCAAAGGCGGCAAACTCTAGCTGGCTGCTGCTTTCGGCGACCCGGTTTTGCTGCTGGCTGGAAATCACGTGAATGCCCGAGCCTTTGCGCACCTCAACGTAGCCTTCAACCTCCAGCATGATGATGGCTTCGCGCACCACCGTGCGGCTGACTTCCATTTCTTCAGCGATCAGGCGCTCTGCGGGCAGTTTCTCTCCCACCTGGTAAACCCCGTTTTCAATGCGGCGTTTTAACTCGCTGGCCAGCTGTTGATAAAGTCGACGAGATTCAGTGAGGTCCATGAGGCAATCCAAAGTAACGAGCAGATAAGTTGTTATACCACTTTGCGGCAAGAGAAGAAAAGGGCTGGCACGGGCCAGCCCTCAGGATCAGCTACGTATCGGCGCAGCCTGAGAAGGGGAAGGGGCGGTCTGCAGTTCAGAAATGGGTTTATTTTTTAACACTGTCCAGATCACCACGGCACCGAGCAAGTCGAACACGGCCAGGGCGGCAAACAGTGGGCTAAAGCCTAATGTATCGGCCAACGCACCGACGACCAGCGCAAACAGGGTGCTGGCTGTCCAGGCCGCCATCCCGGTCAGGCCGTTCGCCGTGGCAACTTCGTTACGACCAAATACATCGGAAGACAGGGTAATCAACGCACCAGACAGCGCCTGGTGGGCAAAGCCGCCTACGCACAGCAGCGCGATAGCAATATAAGGGCTGGTAAATAAACCAATGGTGCCCGGGCCGATCATTAAGATTGCGCCCATGGTGACCACCATCTTACGTGACACAATCAGGTTGACCCCAAACCAGCGCTGAAACAGCGGGGGCAAGTAACCGCCCAGGATACAACCAAAGTCGGCAAACAGCATGGGCATCCAGGCGAACAGCGCGATCTCTTTCAGGTTAAAGCCGTAAACTTTAAACATAAACAGCGGAATCCAGGCGTTGAACGTTCCCCATGCCGGTTCAGCCAGAAAGCGTGGCAGGGCGATGCCCCAGAACTGGCGATTGCGCAGGATCTGCAGGGCCGACATTTTGGTGGTGTTGCCGGTTTGATGCTGCAGCTCCTGACCCGAAATAATGTAGTGGCGCTCTTCGTCACTCAGCTTTTTCTGCTGCTTGGGATGCTTATAAAACACCAGCCAGCATAGCGCCCAAATCATGCTCAGTACGCCCGCGATAATAAAGGCCATCTGCCAGCTGTGCGCAACAATCGCCCAGACCACCAGGGGAGGTGCCAGCATCGCGCCGATGGAGGAGCCGACGTTAAAATAGCCCACCGCTACCGAGCGTTCTTTCGCCGGAAACCATTCGCTACTGGCTTTTAGCCCGGCAGGGATCATCGCGGCTTCTGCGGCACCCACTGCGCCGCGCGCCAGGGCCAGACCGCCCCAGCTTCCCGCCAGCGCCGTCGCGGCGCAAAAGATCGCCCACAGCACAGCAAACACCGCGTAGCCCACTTTGGTGCCCAGTAAGTCAAGAACGTAACCTGCGACAGGCTGCATGACGGTGTAGCAGGCAGAGTATGCCGCCACAATATAGGAGTATTGCTGGGTGGTGATATGCAGTTCGGTTTGTAGCGTCGGGGCTGCCACGGCAATCGTGTTACGCGTCAGATAGCCGAGTACCGTACCCAGGGTAACCAGGCCAATCATATACCAGCGTAATCCTTTGATCTTACGCATTCTGTACCTCTTCCAGTTGTTTGCGCGGTCTTACCGCTGTTGTTATCTGGAGCGGGACATCTCGTGATACAGCTCTGCTCACGCCCGCCGGCCCTGCACCAGCGACCGTTATCTGCCTTGCCTTGTGTAAGAAAGTTGTTACCTTGCGGTAAAGCGAGAGCCTAACTTGTTATACAACTTTAAAAGTTGAAAGCCATCACAAAAACCCGCAATAGCTTGTGGGATACTGCAAACAGACGAGAACACAGCCAGTTAGCGCGCTGCGGGCGACAATAAGGTCCATATGGGATGTGATCATCTTGCTTAAATGTGACCTGAGTCGTAAAAAAACCTGCAGTCAGCCAAAATTGGTATGATAACTTTGAGCCATTCAGGGGTCATCCCATAAGGAAGCTTTTTATGTCGCGTTTCATGACCGAGGATTTTTTGCTGGACACTGAGTTCGCCCGTCGTCTCTATCACGACTACGCCAAAGACCAGCCTGTCTATGATTATCACTGCCATTTACCGCCGCAGCAGATTGCTGAAAACTATCGTTTTGCCAACCTTTACGATATCTGGCTGAAAGGCGATCACTATAAGTGGCGGGCGATGCGGGCTAACGGTGTGGCTGAGGCGCTGTGCACCGGCGACGCCAGCGATCGGGATAAATTCAATGCCTGGGCGCGCACCGTGCCGCAAACCATTGGCAATCCGCTTTACCACTGGACGCATCTGGAGCTGCGGCGTCCCTTCGGCATTACCGGCGTGCTGCTGTCCGAAAAAACGGCTGATGAGATCTGGCAGCGTTGCAACGATTTACTGGCGCAGGACGATTTCACCGCGCGCGGCATCATGCAGCAGATGAACGTTAAGATGGTCGGGACCACCGACGATCCGCTGGACGATCTGACACATCACCGCGTATTGGCAGAAGACAGCAGCTTCAAGGTGAAGGTGTTGCCAAGCTGGCGTCCGGATAAAGCCTTTAATATCGAAGCCGACACCTTCCTGCCGTGGATTGAAAAACTGGAAAGCCTGACCGATATCAGCGTGCAGCGCTTTGATGATTTACGTCAGGCGCTGAGCAAACGTCTGGATCACTTTGCGGCACACGGCTGCAAGATTTCCGACCATGCGCTGGACGTCGTATGTTATGCCGATGCCGATGAAACCACGCTGGACAGCATTCTGGCGCATCGTCGCGGAGGCGCAAAGCCGGATGCCCAGGCTATCGCCCAGTTTAAAACCGCAGTGCTGGTATGGCTCGGGGGGGAATATGCTCGTCGCGGATGGGTGCAGCAGTACCATATCGGCGCGCTGCGCAATACCAACCAACGCCAGTTCCAACTTCTGGGCGCAGATGTGGGCTTTGACTCCATCAACGATCAACCCGTCGCCGAGCCGCTGGCCCGCTTACTCGGTGCGCAAAACCTCAATAACGCCTTGCCTAAAACCGTCCTCTATTGTCTGAATCCGCGGGATAATGAAGTGCTGGCGACCATGGCCGGAAATTTCCAGGGCGAAGGCCAGGCCGGGAAAATGCAGTTTGGTTCCGCCTGGTGGTTTAACGATCAACTGGATGGCATGCAGCGCCAGATGACGCAGCTGGCGCAAATTGGCCTGCTGAGCCGCTTCGTCGGGATGTTAACCGACAGCCGCAGCTTCCTTTCTTATACCCGTCATGAATATTTCCGTCGTCTGCTGTGCCAGATGATTGGCCGCTGGGTCGAACAGGGCGAAGCGCCTGCAGATGAAGCGCTGTTGGGCCAGATGGTACAAAACATTTGCTTCAACAATGCCCGTGACTATTTTGGCATTGAGCTGGGAGCCTGACCATGAAGCGGCTAAACCGCCACGACTTTCCCGGCGCGGTCTACCACGATCGCGTGATTCAGTTCGGTGAAGGTAACTTTCTGCGTGCCTTTATCGACTGGCAACTTGACTGGCTCAATGAACATCAGGGCACAGACGCCGGTGTGGTGGTGGTCAGGCCGCGTAATCGCGACGTCAGCGACAATCTGAATCAGCAGAACGGTCTGTATACCACGCTGATCCGCGGGCTGAACGCGCAAGGCGAACAGGTGAGCGAAAGCCGCCTGATCCGCAGCCTTAACCGTGAGATTCAGCCTTACCAGCAGTTTGACGATTTTATGGCGCTGGCACGTCAGCCTGCTATGCGGTTCGTTTTCTCCAATACCACCGAAGCCGGCATCGCGTTTACCGAAACGGATCGCTTGGACGATCGGCCTGCATCCAGCTTTCCGGGCAAGCTGACGCAACTGCTGTGGGCGCGTTACCAGCATTTCGACGGTGATAAAGAGAAAGGCTGGCTCATCGTGCCCTGTGAGCTGGTCGATCACAATGGCGATATGCTGCGTGAACATGTGCTGCGCTATGCCGATCTCTGGCAACTGCCCAGGGAATTTCAACGCTGGGTTGATACGCGCTGCGCATTCTATAACACGCTGGTAGATCGCATTGTAACCGGCTTCCCGTCAGAGAGCGCCACGCTTGAAACCCAACTGGGCTATCAGGATCGCTTTCTGGTGGCCGGTGAAGTTTATTATCAATTTGTTCTTCAGGGGCCAGCTGCGCTGTTTGACGAACTGAAGCTTGCCGCACTGGCGCCGCATGTCCGCCACGTTGACGATATTGCCCCGTACAAAGCGCAAAAAGTCGCGATTCTGAACGGCGCTCACACGGCCATGGTGCCGGTTGCGTATCTGGCGGGGCTGGAGAGCGTAGGAGAGGCGATGGACGATGAGCAAATCTCGGCGTACGTGGATGCGCTGCTGCACAAAGAGATTATTCCCACGCTGGATTTGCCCGCTGATGAGCTTAACGCTTTTGCCGATGCGGTACTGCGTCGCTTCCGCAATCCGTTTATTCGCCATGCACTGCTTTCCATCGCCCTGAACGGCATGACCAAGTTCCGTACGCGCTTGCTACAACCTTTGCTGATGTCGCATGCGAAAACAGGGCAGTGGCCACAGCACCTGACGTTTGCGCTGGCAGCCCTGATTGCGTTTTATCGCGGGGAATCGGCGGATAAAAGCTGGCCTCTGCAGGATGAGCCGCACTGGCTGGAATGCTACTCAGAGGGCTGGGCCGCCGTGGCAGCAGAGCAGATCTCTCCTTTAGCGTTGGTCAATCGCGTATTAAGTGATGCCGAGCACTGGGGACAAGATTTAACACAGCAACCCGGCCTGGCCGAAACGGTCAGCCAGCACCTGCAACGCATCCTCGCGCACGGTATACGTGACGCGCTGAGCCAACGGAGATAACCATGCAAGACGCCATAAAAATTCATCCGCAGGACAATGTTGCCGTGGCGTTGCATGATATGGAAGCCGACACCACGATTGAACTCGCCGCCCAGCCCGTCACGCTGCTTCAGGACGTGGGACGGGGGCACAAGTTTGCCTTGCGCGCCATCGGCAAGGACGAGTTGATCATAAAATATGGTTTGCCGATTGCGCATGCGACTCAGGCCGTTGGGGCAGGGGAGCTGATTCATTCCCACAATGCGCGCACCAATCTTAGCGACCTGGATCACTATGAATATCAGCCCGACCAGATTGCGTCAGCCACCCAGCCAGGCGACCGTGAGGTACAACTTTACCGTCGCGCCAATGGCGATGTCGGTATTCGGAACGAGCTGTGGATCTTACCGACCGTCGGCTGCGTAAATGGCATTGCGCGACAGATTTTACAGCGCTTTCTGAAGGAGACGCAGGAGGCCGCCGGTACAGACGGCGCTTTTCTGTTTAGTCACACCTTTGGCTGTTCGCAGCTGGGCCAGGATCATGACAACACCCGCACCATGCTACAAAACATGGTGCGCCATCCCAATGCCGGCGCGGTGTTGGTCATCGGCCTGGGCTGCGAGAATAACCAGGTGGATGTGTTTCGTGAAACCCTGGGCGCGTTTGAAAGCGATCGCGTTGAGTTTATGGTGTGCCAGCAGCACGACGATGAAGTGGAAGCCGGACTGGAACGGCTGCACGCACTCTATGAAAAAATGCGTCACGATCGCCGCTCGCCCGGCACACTCAGCGAGCTCAAGTTCGGTCTGGAATGTGGCGGTTCCGATGGCTTCTCAGGCATTACGGCGAATCCGCTGCTGGGGCGCTTCTCCGATCAGATGATCGCCAACGGCGGTACCACGGTGCTGACGGAAGTGCCGGAGATGTTTGGGGCCGAACGGATTCTGATGGGCCGTTGCCGGGATCGGGCTACCTTCGACAAAACCGTGTCGATGATTAACGACTTCAAACAGTACTTTATCGATCATCATCAGCCCATCTATGAAAACCCGTCACCGGGTAATAAAGCAGGCGGTATTACCACGCTGGAAGAGAAGTCACTCGGCTGTACACAAAAGGCGGGGCAAAGTCAGGTGGTGGACGTGCTCAAGTATGGTGAACGTCTGACAACGCCGGGCCTTAACTTGCTCAGCGCGCCGGGGAACGATGCGGTGGCGACCAGTGCGCTGGCCGGTGCGGGCTGCCATATGGTGCTGTTCAGCACCGGGCGCGGCACGCCGTACGGCGGATTTGTCCCTACGGTCAAGCTGGCCACCAACACGCCGCTGGCCGAAAAGAAACCGCACTGGATTGATTTCAACGCCGGAAGGCTGGTCGAAGGCATGAGCATGGACGCGCTGTTAGCCGACTTTGTTGACACCATCGTGGCGATTGCCAACGGGCAATTAACCAACAATGAAAAGAATGATTTCCGTGAGCTGGCTATTTTTAAAAGCGGCGTGACGCTGTAAACGCAAGGGCGGCATGTCTGCCGCCCTTTTTCACTGTGTTTCCTTACCCTGTCGTTAAGGCTTAGTCAGCTTCTTCTTGTCGTTCTTGTGATTCACCCAGGCGTTGATCATCAGGGTTGAGGCAAGAATCGCGCCCACGACGCCCAGCGATATCGCCACCGGGATATGGTAAATATCGACAATCAGCATCTTGATACCGATAAACACCAACACGACAGCCAGGCCGTATTTCAGCATTGAGAAGCGTTCCGCGACGTTAGACAGCAGGAAGTACATGGCGCGCAGGCCCAGAATCGCAAACAGGTTTGAGGTCAGAACGATAAAGGGATCGGTGGTGACGGCAAAGATGGCCGGGATACTGTCGACGGCAAAGATCACATCACTTAATTCGACCATGATCAGTACCAGCAGCAGCGGTGTCGCAAACAGTACGCCGTTCTTGCGGGTAAAGAATTTCTCCCCTTCCAGCGTGTCGGTCATGCGCAGGTGTTTACGCAACCAGCGCACCACCGGTTTGTCGCCCACCGCCGCATCATCCTCTTTCGCCATCGCCATTTTGATACCGGTAAACAGCAGGAAGGCACCGAAGATATACAGGATCCAGCTAAACTGCGTGACCAGCCAGCTACCCGCGAAGATCATGATGGTACGCAGCACGATAGCGCCCAGTACACCGTAGATCAGCACACGACGTTGCAGGTTGGCAGGAACAGAGAAGTAGCTGAACAGCATCAGCCAGACGAAAACGTTATCGACCGCGAGGGATTTTTCCAGCACGTAGCCGGTCAGGAAAGCCAGCGTCTGACTGGTGGCGACTTCGCGTCCGGCGGTGCCGTCCAGATACCACCAAAATGCAGCACTGAACAGGAGCGAGACGGAAACCCAAATCAGCGACCAGACCGCAGCCTGTTTAAAGGACATGGTTTGCGAACCGCGACGACCCTGTAAGAACAGGTCAATCGCCAGCATGATAACTACTACAACCGCAAAACTGCCCCAGAGGAGTGGCGTACCTACAGTTTGCATAATCGTATCCTGTCTGAAAAATAAAAAAACGGCTGAAGTCAGAAGACGTCAGCCGCTTATTCAGTGTAAGCAAACCTCGCCTTCCGGCAAGGTCTCACTTACAACTCAGGAATTGATTCTGGGTTGCCTGATGACCGGATGCGTGCGCAACGTAGTGACGATCAATCAGCTTACAAGTTACTCCCCTTTGCAAGCGGGTAAGTTACGTGGCTGGCGCTCAGGAATCAATCATTGCCAGTCATATTTTGAAATATTTACATTCAGGATGCATCGGCCGGAAAAACGACGCCCGTCTGACGTCGGATCTCGGTGAGTAATCCGGCCACGCAACGAGAAACCGCCAGCGCCGGATGGCTGACATGGCGCTGTTCAACCAGCCGCACAAAGGTCTCTGCTTCATACAACATGCTGTTGATATGCTGCGGCTGGGTTAACGCCTGTTTATCCCCTTCACGCGGGATAAAGGTCACTGACTGGCACTCAGCGATGCGGTTTATCACCAGCGATCCCGCCTCACCCTGAATTTCACTGGCCAGCACGGAGTCACTGACCTTGGAGTGCACAATCGTGACATCAAACTCACCATAATTGAGGATCACCGTGCCGTGCGCATCGACGCCGCTTTCCAGCAGGGTGGCGGAGGCGTTAACCTGCTGCGGCTCGCCCCATAGCGTGACGGCCAGCGCCAGGCAATAGTAACCGATATCCATGATGGAGCCGTTGGACCAGCGGGGATCGAAAGTATTAGGCCGCTCGCCATTCAGGTAACGCGGATAACGAGAGGAATACTGGCAATAGTTCAGCAGCACCTTGCGCAGTGTGCCAGTCTTTGCCAGCCCCTGTTGCAGTTGAATAAAGTTCGGTAAGCTGGCGGTTTTAAAGGCTTCAAACAGCACGACCTGATGCCGGAAGGCGCAGGCGATCATCGCCTCAGCTTCCTGTAGATTCGAGGCCAGCGGCTTTTCGCAAATCACGTGTTTACCCTGCGACATAAACAGCATGGCCTGCTGACAGTGCAGGGCGTTGGGGCTGGCGATATACACGGCATCGATTTCAGGATGGGCGGCCATGGCCTCCAGCGACGTAAAAAGCTGGTCGCAGGGATAATCATGACGGAATGCCTCTGCCTGCTGCAGAGTGCGCGAATAGACGGCACAGAGCGTCATCTTGCCGGTTTCATGTGCCGCTTCAATAAACTGACGCGTAATCCAGTTGGTTCCCACAATGGCAAAGCGAATCACGGTTAGCCTCCTGCACAGATAAAAACGCAGAGTAGCATCTGAAACCGGGCAGGCAACGCCAGACGTTGATCCTGAGATCTCCATTCCAATAATATGTCTCGATAACGCACGTTAAGCACAAGACGGGGAGCGCAGGTGAAAGGAAGTAAACATGCACTAAACTGGACCACATTGCTTATCGCCATCCCGGTTGGCTGTGCGGCGTCGTTAGTTACCTTGTTATTTCGTGAAACGATCGAGTTTATCAATCAGTTGCTGTTTGGCCGCAGCAACGACATTACCGAATCTCTGCATCTCTGGCCCTGGATATTCTGGCCGGTTCTGGTCGGTGTCGGCGGACTGCTGGCGGGATTCTTCCTGCGCTATGCGGTGGCAATCGAGCAGCAGCAAACCGTAAAAACAGATTATCTGGAAGTCATCAACGCGCGCCTTGATGTCGTGCCCACCAAAACCTCGCTCTTCCGGGCACTGTCGTCGATAGCCAGTATTGGCAGCGGCGCGTCAATCGGTAAAGAAGGCCCAATGGTTCAGCTTGCCGCCCTGTGCGGCAGCATCATTGGGCGCGTGTTGCCCGGCGCGTTGCAGTTAAAAAACAGTGACGTCGTCGCCATGGCCGCCGCCGCCGGTCTTTCGTCGGTTTATCATGCGCCGCTGGCGTCGGCTATCTTCGTGGCGGAAATTGCTTTTGGCATGTCGGCTTTACAACGGCTGATTCCGCTGGTGGTGTCGTCCGCTGTGGCGGTTATGACCATGTGGACGTTAGGCTTCCGTAATGCGCTGTATCCGCTGGCCGATGTCAGCTTCACGATGGATAGTTACAGCCTGCTGATTACCATCCTGATCGGTTTACTGTCTGGTCTGGCCGGCTTACTCCTTATTCGGCTGATTGCGCGCGCTAAAACGCTGTTCAGTCGGGTCAAGTCCTTGCCGTTGCGCCTTGGGGCAGGGGGATTTGCCGTGGGCCTGCTGGCGCTGATCTCAACCGATATCCTCGGCAATGGTTACGAGGTGATTGTGAAGGTGATGGCGGGTCATTATCTGCTGTCCGGGTTACTGCTGCTACTGGTGTTAAAAACCCTGGCAACCACTCTTTCCGTGGGGTCCAATGCGGTGGGCGGGCTGTTTACGCCGTCCCTGCTCATTGGCGCGCTGCTGGGCATGGTCATTGCACTCGGCGGCGTGGCGCTGCATCTTCCGCTAGATAACGTTTTGCTGTTCGCCGCCGTAGGCATGGCGGCGGTGCTGGCTGCCGTGAGTCAGGCTCCCCTGATGGCGATGCTGATGGTGCTGGAAATGACGCTCAACAGTAGTTTGCTGTTCCCGGTCATGATCGCCTCCGTGCTGGCGACAATGGTGGTTTATCGCCTGCAAATGGCAAGTACCTATCCGGTCGTGACTCACCACTTCAACCGCTCTGAAGCCAAATATGACTTCGATAATATGCGCATCAGCGAGCTGATTATTCCGGGCGCGGCGCTCCAGCCTGAAGCGTCGGTGGGCGAAGCGCTGGCGGTGAGTTCGCTTAAGCGCGAACGCTATGTTTACGTGATCAACGCGGAAGGTGCATTCCTGGGCGTTGTCTCGATTCATGAGATATCGCGCAGTGTGCTGGCACAGGAGATTAATCTGGACTCGCCGGTGCAGTGCGTGATGGATCAGGATTTCCCGGTCGCCTATCAGAATCAAAGCCTACGGGAAGGGTGGGAAGCCTTTGCGGCCGTGACGCTGGAGCGCCTGCCGGTGCTGAATAACCCGCAGGAGCGCCGTTTCCTGGGGGCGCTCACCAAAACCAGCCTGATTCAGCAAGCGCAGCAATTTCTCTAAGCTGCGTTGCCCCGCATCGCCTGTTCCGTCATCCACAGGCGCGCATCGAATTCGAGCTGGTGGTAGTCCGGCTCCATATGGCAGCACAGCTGATAGAATGCCTTGTCGTGGTTTTTCTCTTTCAGGTGTGCCAGCTCATGCACCACGATCATGCGTAAAAAGGGTTCGGGCGCCTGGCGGAAAAACGTCGAAATACGGATCTCGGCTTTGGCTTTCAGGTTGCCGCCCTGCACGCGGGAGATGGCGGTGTGCAAACCCAGCGCATGCTTCATCACCTTAATCTTGTTATCCCATACCACCTTATTGATCGGCGGAGCATTTCGCATGTAGCGGTTTTTCAGCGCCAGTGTGAAGTCGTACAGCGCCTTATCACTCACTCTGTCATGCATATCAGGATAGCGCTGTTGCAGCACCGGGCCTAAACGCTGGCGATCGATAAGGGTCTGCACCTGCTCAAGGATGGACTCAGGATAACCCTGAAGATAGATAAGTGAGGACATTAGAGATTCCCGGCGAAAGACAGTATACTGCGCCCCCTTTTTGGGGCGAAAATCAACCAAAGTGTACCACGCCGGAGAATTCATGAGCCAACTTGAACTGAACGATCGCGCACTAACCCTGCATCGTTTCCCGCAGATGCGTGACGAGAGTCCGTTACAAGCCTGGGATGCCGCTGATGAATATCTGTTGCAGCAAAGCCTGCCATCGGGTCCGGCGTTGATTTTTAACGACAGTTTCGGGGCGTTAACCTGCGCGCTGCATTCGCGTCCGGTGTGGCATATTAGTGATTCCTGGCTGAGCCAGCAGGCAACGCGCCAGAACCTGCGCCTGAATGCGCTGGATGACAGCGACGTCCATTTCCTCGACAGCCTCTCTGACTTACCGGCGGCGCCCGCACTGGTGTTGATTAAAGTTCCTAAAACGCTGGCCCTGCTGGAGCAGCAACTGCGTGCGGTGCGTCAGGTGATTACCCCGGAAACCGTAGTGCTGGCGGCGGGGCGTGCGAAAGAGATTCATACCTCCACGCTGCAACTGTTTGAACAGATCATTGGTGAAACCAAAACCTCGCTGGCCGTAAAAAAAGCGCGGGTGATATACAGTCAGTTCACCCAACCCGCGCTGCGTGAAAAAGCGCCAACGCAGGTCTGGCCGCTGGACGGAACGCCTTACCAGATTCACAACCATGCCAACGTGTTTTCCCGATCTTCTCTGGATATCGGTGCGCGCTTGTTCATGCAGCATCTGCCGGAAAATATTGAGGGCGAAATCGTCGATCTGGGCTGTGGCAATGGCGTTATCGGGCTGATGGCGCTGGCGCAGAATCCTGAGGCAGAGGTGCATTTCCTTGATGAGTCTTATATGGCAGTGGCCTCCAGCCGGTTAAACGTTGAGGTCAACCGCCCAGACGATCTGTCGCGCTGCCAGTTCCGGGTCAACAACGTGCTCAGTGGCTATCCATCCGATACCTTGCATGCCGTGCTCTGTAATCCACCCTTCCACCAGCAGCACGCGGTCACCGACCACCTGGCCTGGCAGATGTTCCGCGATGCGAAACGCTGCCTGCAATATGGTGGAGAACTGCGCATCGTTGGCAACCGCCACCTTGATTACCACCACAAGCTGAAAAAGCTGTTCGGTAACTGCACGCTGGTGGCCTCCAACAAAAAATTTGTGGTGCTGCGCGCCGTAAAAATGCGTTAACTAAAGCGTTAACGCCAGTGCGGTGGCCTGGGCGATTGCCCGACGGGCATCCAGCTCTTGCGCCACATCGGCCCCGCCAATTACCTGCACCGGTTTGCCGTTTGCCCGCAATGCCGCTTCCAGTTCGCGTTGCGGCTCCTGACCGGCGCAGATAATCACATTATCAACCGGCAGGACAAGCGGTTCGCCGTCGCGTTTGATGTGTAGTCCTTCATCATCAATCGCCAGATACGTAATCCCGCCCCACATTTCAACGCCGCGTGACTGCAGGCTGCTGCGGTGGATCCAGCCGGTGGTTTTCGCCAGCGTTGCGCCGGGCTTGCCCGCCTTACGCTGAAGCAGCCAGATTTGGCGAGGGGATGGCAGCGGCGCGGGGGCGATCAGACCTCCGCGCTGCGTCAGGCTGTGATCGATGCCCCATTCACGATAAAAGTCGTCCACCGTTTCGGTCTGATGCGGTTGAGAAAGGTATTCTGCCGTATCAAACCCGATCCCGCCTGCGCCAATGATCGCCACGCGCTGCCCAACCGGACGTTTATCCGCCAGCACATCCAGATAGCTCAGCACGCTGGGATGATCGATACCGGGAATCTCTGGCGTGCGGGGTTTAATGCCGGTTGCCAGGATAACCTCATCGACGTCAGCCAGCATAGCGGCGCTGACCACCCGGCAACCTGTTTTAATGACCACGCCTGCCGCAGGTAAACGATGACGAAAATAGCGCAGGGTTTCGCTGAACTCTTCTTTGCCAGGGATCTGACGGGCGATATTGAACTGCCCGCCGATGTCTGGCGCGGCATCATAAAGTGTTACCTGATGCCCCCGTTCTGCCGCCTGCAACGCAAACGCCATGCCCGCCGGTCCGGCACCGACCACGGCCAGCCGTTTAGCTGCGCGCGTCGGCGTAACGGGCATCAGGGATTCATGGCAGGCGCGGGGGTTAACCAGGCAGGAGGTCACATGACCGGCAAAAATCTGGTCCAGACAGGCCTGATTACAGGCGATACAGGTGTTGATGCTGTTGTCATCCCCCCGCTGCGCCTTGCTGACAAAGGCAGCATCGGCCAGAAAAGGTCGCGCCATCGACACCATGTCTGCACAGCCATCCTGTAATAGCTGTTCGGCCACCTGCGGGTGGTTGATACGGTTAGTCGCCACCACCGGCACCGCGACGTGCTGACGCAAACGGCGCGTGACCCAGGCAAAGGCGGCGCGGGGTACGCAGGTGGCAATGGTTGGAATTCGCGCCTCATGCCAGCCGATGCCGGTATTAAACAGCGTCACACCACAGCGTTCCAGCTCGCTGGCCAGCTGCAGCGTCTCTTCTAACGTGCTGCCGTGGTGAATTAAATCCAGCATCGACAGCCGGAAGATAATAATAAAGCGCTCGCCAGTGGCCGCGCGTACCGCACGAGTAATTGCCAGGGCAAATTGCATGCGCCCGGTAAAATCACCGCCCCAACGATCCTGGCGCTGGTTGGTATGCTGCACCAGAAACTGGTTAATCAGATAACCTTCGGAACCCATGATTTCCACACCATCGTAGCCCGCCTTCTGGGCGAGCCGGGCACAGTGGGCGAAATCGGCAATGGTCTGTTCAATCTCGGCATCGCTCAGTTCACGCGGAGTAAAGCGATTGATGGGGGCCTGTATCGCAGAGGGGGCAACCAGATCGCGCTGAAAGCTGTAGCGACCGGTGTGCAATATCTGCAGGGCGATTTTCCCCTCATGCTGATGCACCGCGGCGGTAATTTGTCGGTGCCAGTCGCACTGTGATTCCTCGTTCAGCACCGCGCCGTGTTCGGCGGTCACGCCCTGGGGATTCGGTGACACACCGCCTGTGACGATCAGCGCCACGCCTTCCCGTGCCCGCTCGCCATAGAATGCCGCCAGCCTGGCCGCGCCCTCTTCACGCTCTTCAAGGCCGGTATGCATTGACCCCATCAGAAAACGGTTTCTGAGCTGAGTAAAGCCCAGATCGAGCGGGGTGAATAAAGCAGGATAGTGGGAGGGCAGCGCTGTCATAATCACTCACAGATAAAGTGGTCGGATGAGTTAGCTTCAACCATTTCTATGTTAAAAAAAAGTGAAATGGCATCAGGGTGTGAGAAACATCATAAAAGCGTCACTACCCGGCGCGGCAGTCCGCCCCTTAAACACGCCGCAGAAGAGCAGACTCAGTGGAATTCAGCGGCGGCGAATCCAGGAATAGCGCGAACGATAGCCGCTGCCGTGATGGGTATTGAAACGGTAGCTGGAGCCAGATTCGGTGGCGCAGTAAGTACACAGAGGAATCAGGTCGATTTGTGCTGCCGGTATGCCTGTATTGACCAGCATCTGCTTAGCCAGCTGCGGTAAATCGAACCAGATGCCTGCCTGGGTGGCAACGGCCTGGGGGCGCAGTGCGAACGGATTACGAGGCTGCTGCTCGTGATAGCGCAGCGGCAGGGGGATACCTGGCAACCGCTCAATATCTGCCAGGCGTTGCCGATCCAGCTCAAAACAACAGGGCGCCAGCGCCGGGCCAATCGCCACGGTCAGGCTCTGGGGCGTTGCGCCGCGTTCACAGAGTTGCTCCACGGCGCGGTACAGCACCCCGGCCAGCGTGCCCTGCAGGCCGGCATGCACGGCGGCCACCTGTCTCTCTTGCCGGTCGGCAAACAATACGGGTAAACAGTCGGCCGTGTACACGGCGACGGGTCGGTGTCCGGTGGCAATCACGCCATCTGCATCACAGCTTTTAGGGGGGAAATTATGGATATCGGTGACGACCACGGCGCTGTGGCGCTGATGACCATAGGCCGCATCCTCGGGCGGCGGTTCACCTGCGGGCTGAAAAGCGTAATCGACCCAGTCGAGTGCATCAAGTAATGGCGAACGCGGCATGGCGGACATCCTCTTCTCCTGTCAGGTCAGCGTGCAATCTGCTGCCCTCAGCTTACGTTAACTGCTACATTTTTGAAGCGTTACCCACTCAAATCTTTCACACCTTAGGATGAAACGATGAAAAATTCAGTGAATGTCGCGCTGTCAGCCATGGTTGTGCTGGCGCTGGCGGGCTGTGCGCAACCTGCCCGGCAGCAGGCACAGCAGCAACTGGGGCAGCAATCGGTGCTGGCGTTAGACTGGTTCCAGCAGTCCGGCGAATATCAGGCGCTCAGCTGGCAGGCATTTAACAGCGCCCGTCTGGCCTTTGATCAATCGGCTTCGCTGACCGGCAAGCCTAAGGCGGTCATCGTCGATTTAGATGAAACCATGCTCGATAACAGCGCCTACAGTGCCTGGCAGGCAAAAAATGGACAGCCTTTCAGCGATAAAACCTGGTCAGCCTGGACCCAGGCGCGTCAGGCCAGAGCCGTTCCCGGCGCGGTGGAGTTTGCCCGTTATGTCAACAGCCATGGCGGCACCGTATTCTATGTCTCCAACCGCGATCAGAAAGATTACGCTGCGACGGTGGCTAACCTTGAACAGCTTGGTTTTAGCGGCGTGAGCGAAAAAACGGTGAGCCTGAAAACGGACTCATCAAACAAACAGGCACGTTTCGATGCAATCAAAAATGCGGGCTACAACGTGGTGTTGTATATCGGTGACAACCTGAACGATTTTGGTGGGGCAACCTGGCATCAGGGGAATGCACAGCGCCAGGCGTTTGTTGAGCGTAACCATGCACAGTTTGGTACACAGTTCATTGTGTTGCCGAACCCGCTCTACGGCGACTGGGAGAGCGGGATGGCCGAGAATTACAATAAACTGACGCCTGAACAGCAGCTCTCCGTCCGTGAAGCGCGCCTGAGGGCCTGGAACGGTAAATAATGTGTCAATACAGAGAGCCTGCAATGAGTAGGCTCTTTTTACATCGCTGTGGGCATTTACTTACTGTCGTCACTATTCTCATGCAAATTAAATTAACCATCTCTTGCTTTAATATTCCCTTTAACAAAGTTCATTTAACTGCCTAATTCGAATAAAGGCGGTGGATTGTGCTATTCATAAATTCTGCATTTAAGAGTAATCCTGGTCTGATGCGCGACCTCTGTTTTTTTTCATTCTCGCCCGGAAAGCGTTTTGTATTTATTTGTCAGTTTTGCTTTTCCTGATAAATATTTAACTAAATGATTTTAATGATAAATAATTAAAGTAACCAGATACCTCAGTGGTATGACCTCTTAATTTTATTTACGTAACCATGACGTTTGTTGAATAAGTGCTTACATAAAACGCCCTGTTTTTCTGGGCTGAAATATTCCGTGTGCATTGATAATGATAAGCAGCTATAACCTTTTAATGTGATGAGCTTCAGGTTTCGTAACCCATTCGCAGATATTAAGTGAGCGGGTCCACTCCGTGGTCAGCCAGAACGTCCTGTTCCCGGTCGTAGAGAGAAGATGATTGTGACGACACTTAAACCCTTATTAGCGAAAAATCGCAGTTGGGCACTTCAGCGCCGCCAGCGTAACCCCGCCTATTTTGAAAAATCCTTATATCAGCAAAAACCGCATTCATTATGGATAGGCTGTTCAGACAGTCGGGTACCGGCGGAGGTATTAACGGGGTCGCATCCTGGTGAACTGTTTGTTCACCGTAATATCGCCAATATGGTCGTGGCAGAGGACGATAACCTGCTAAGCGTGCTGCAATATGCCGTTTTTTACCTTGGGGTAAAGCGAATCGTGCTGAGCGGTCACTACGGCTGCGGAGGCGTTCAGGCGGCCTTATCGCTGCCCGACAGCCCGCTGGCCACTGAGGATTCGGCACTGGCACGGCGTATTACTTTTCTGCGGCGTGGGTTAGCGAGTCATCTTCACAGCGAAGCCACGCAGGAGACGGAAAGCGAGAAACTGAATCGTCTGGTTGAGGCCAATGTTTTGGTGCAGTTTGCCAATCTGGTGGCGGCCGAACCGGTACGGCAGGCCTGGCAGTCTGGTCAGGAACTGGACGTGTTTGGCTGTGTTTACGACCTGCAATCGGGTCATCTTAAAGAGTTGATTCAGCAATCTGCAGAGGAGTCTTCACCATGAATCTGGATACATTACGCCGCGATGTGCCGGCAGGGCTGGTTGTGTTTCTGGTCGCACTGCCGCTCTGCCTGGGCATCGCACAGGCCAGCGGACTGCCGCCGTTTGCCGGTTTATTGACGGGGGTGATTGGCGGGATACTCGTGACCTCCCTGAGCCCTTCACGTTTTGCGGTCAGCGGACCGGCCGCGGGCCTGGTGACCATCGTCGTGGCCTCTATGGCGACGCTGGGCAGCTTCTCCGCGTTTCTGACCGCCCTGATTATCGCCGGGGTGCTGCAATGTCTGTTTGGCCTGTTACGCGCCGGGCGTTTCATCGCCCTGGTGCCCGGCAGCGTCATCAAGGGCATGCTGGCGGCGATTGGGTTGCTGCTGATTATGCAGCAGATACCGGTCGCGCTGGGCGCGGGCGGCAGCGTGAAGTTAGTGTCGCTGGTCAACGGGGAAATGACATTCTCGCTGTCCGCGCTGCTGGTTTCTTTAGTGGGCTTGTTCATTCTGTTTGTATGGACAACCGGACCCATTAAAGGAATCAAGGCACTGGCATGGATACCTGGCCCCTTGTTCGCCGTGCTGTTTGGCTGTGTGGTGACCGTTGCAGGCGCGCGACTGTTCCCTGAACTCACCGGTGCCCTACCGCGCATTTCACTGCCCGCTTTTGACAGCGTTTCCGCGATGATGGCGGAGCTGGAAACCCCGGACTGGATGGCATGGAAAAAACCACAGGTCTGGGTCGTGGCCCTGACCCTGGCGCTGGTGGCGAGTCTGGAAACGTTGTTAAGCCAGGAAGCCCTGAAAAAGCTGCGGCCGCAAACCCCAGCGCCGTCACCCAACAGAGAAATGTTTGCCCAGGGCATAGGTAACCTGACGGCCGGCTTCCTTGGTGCCATGCCCATTACGGCGGTGATCGTCCGGAGTTCGGCTAACGTCAACGCTGGCGCACAAACTAAACTGTCCATTTTGCTGCATGGCGTCATGCTGCTGATTTGCGGAATGTGGTTCAGTGAAATGCTGAATGCTATCCCGCTCGCCAGCCTCGCGGCGGTGCTGCTGTACACCGGCTACAAGCTGGCCGCACCCCGTCTGTTTATTGAGCAGTTCCGCATGGGCGCGCAACAGTACGTACCGTTCCTGGCCACGATTATCGGGATTATTACGCTGGGGATGCTGGTCGGTATCGGTATCGGTATTGCCACCCAGATCCTTTACAGCATCTACAAGAGCCACCGTAACGCATTGCAGCTTACACGTTATGACGACCACTACGTTTTACGTTTCCAGCAAAATCTGACGTTTATGCACAATCCTAAACTGCAGGGGCTGCTTGATAAAATACCCGAAAATAGCGTGGTAATCGTCGATAACGATAATGCAGAATACATCGATCCGGACGTTAAAGCCGTCCTGAAGGATTTTGGTGAGAATGCGGATAAGCGGGGAATCCGTCTGAGTCAATGGCCGGTGGCGGTGAAATAACCGTTCAGACCAAAACAGTCAGACAAAACGTGAAAAATCGGATATCTCGGATATCCGATTTTTTTATTTGTAAGACATAATGAATGGGGATCTCTGCGTGCATGCTTATACCCAGTAACGGGCTTCAAATCGCTAACGTTCGTTCATTTAAGGGTGCTTTTCTTTGAATGGCGCAGACAAGATTCAGGGTTAAATAATCATAACGCCATATACCCCGTAAGCGGCGTGATGGTAAGCCTCTTTGTGACAAGGTCCAGACGTATGCGCGTTAAGCTGTTTGAAGAGCACAATGCTAAAAAAAGTGCCCTCTGGCTGTTTATGATTACTCTGATGTTCTGTTTTGTCGGCGGACATCTGCGTATTCCCCATGACTTATCCCTGTTCTGGCCGGTTAACGCCTTTATTGCCGGTATGATGCTGCGCTATCCCTTTCTTCATCGCACCCGTTTTTATCTTGTTTGTTTCAGCGCCATGGTATTTAACGACGCGGTGTTTTCAGGCTGGACCTTACCGGCGTTCACACTGAACGTTGCCAATATTCTGTTTATCCTGATTTGCGTCGTGGTGATGGGGCGGCAGTATCAGCACGACTCCAGCAGCGAGCGTATCGCTAACGCCATGCGCATTTTTCCGGCTTGCCTGCTGGCGGCGTTCGGTTGCGCCACCTGGGGCGGCCTGGCGCAGGTCGGCAGCATAAATGCCGAATTTGCCGATGCGTGGATGAACTGGTTCAGCGAGCAGTTTTCGACCGGACTCATGCTGCTGCCGTTTCTGTTAACCTCAAGCTGGCGCGTGAGGATTTCAGCCCGGCGGCTGCAGATGGGCAAAATTGTCCCGTTAATTGCCGTCGTGCTGTCACTGGTCGCCGGGGCGTTAATGGGCGGGGCAGGCAGCCTTACCTTACCGGTGCCAGCCCTAATCTGGTGTGCCATCGTGTTGCCTGTGCCGCTGACCAGCCTGATCACCCTGATAACCGGGATTAGCCAAATTATTTTGGTTTCTCACGGTGTGATGAATATTCAGGGCGATAACAGTCTGCTGCCCATCAGCCATCTGACCTCAGCGCGCCTCGGCGTAGCCACGATTGCCCTGAGTCCGTTAATTGTGGCAGTAAGCATGGATGCGATTCGCCAGCTCAATGAACGTCTGGCGCTACGTGCGGACTACGATTTTCTGACCCAGCTCCTGTCGCGTTCGGGGCTGTATGAACATCTCCGCAATGAAGCCTGTTCTGAGCAACGCCAGGTTGGGGTGATCCTGCTGGATGTGGACTACTTTAAATCGGTCAATGACAATTTTGGCCATGATGCGGGCGACAGGGTACTGGAAGAGATCGCGCGGCGCATTTCGCCGCTGGTGGGCAACCACGGTCATATCTGCCGGTTTGGCGGAGAGGAGTTTGTGATTGTGCAGTTCGACCTCTCGCCGGAAATGATTTATTCACTGGCTGAAGGCATTCGTCAGAGCATCGTTAAAGAGAAATTCTTACTGCATGGCAACGCGGTCACCGTCACCGTCAGCCTGGGGCTGGCATACGGCCAGGCGCAACCCGGTGTGGAGTGGGCCGAAACGGTTAATCGTTTGATCTCTGCCGCGGATAAAAACCTTTATATCTCTAAGCGAAACGGCCGTAATCAGACCTCACCCGGCAATGCGCGCAGTGAGATGACCAGCGACGTTGCCTGAGCAGGCCGCTGGCGGCGATTAATTAACGCTGGTTTTGAGCGACGCGTTCTGTTGATGACGTTCCAGTGCCAGCTCAATCAGGCGGGTAATCAGATCCTGATAGCTCAGACCTGCCGCCTGCCAAAGCTTAGGATACATGCTGATGTTGGTGAAGCCGGGTAAGGTATTCACCTCATTCACGATAATCTCACCGTCTTCGGTATGGAACACGTCAACACGGGCCAGACCAAAACAGGACAGCGCGGTGAAGGCGGTGAGCGCCACCTCACGAATCGCCTCATCGACAGCCGCAGGAATGTCCGCCGGAATCACCGTGTGTGCGCCGGTTTCGCTAATGTACTTGGTGTCATAGGAATAAAAGGCATCGCTCACCACGACTTCGCCGCAGGGGCTGGCCTCTGGGTAATCGTTGCCCAGCACGGCGCACTCGATCTCGCGACCTTTAATCCCTTTTTCAATCAGAACCTTATTGTCAAACCTAAACGCCAGCTCCAGCGCCGCACGAAACGCTGCAGCGGTGGTGACCTTACTGACGCCAACGGACGATCCCTGATTCGCTGGCTTGATAAAAAGCGGGAGTCCAAAGCGTGCGATAACGGCTTCGATGTCCAGTTTGTTCATCTGCGCCTGCGTCACGCTCAGCCAGGGGGCAACCTTTAAACCGGCATCCCGCAGCAGGCGTTTTGTGACGTCTTTATCCATGCTGACGGCAGAGCCCAGCACGTCCGAGCCAACGAAGGGGAGCGAAGCCATACGCAGCAAACCCTGCAGGGAACCGTCTTCGCCTTGCGTGCCGTGAACCACGGGAAAAATCACGTCGAGCTGCGACAGCGGATGGGCGTCCATTCGGTCAATGATCTGGTTTTGGGGTTCGCCGGGGATGAGTGCGACCTGTTTTGCCGTGCGGTTCAAGGCAATCAGCGACGGATTTTCCGCATTCAGCAGAAAGTTTGAGGCATCATTAAGATGCCACTGGCCTTGCTTATCAATCCCCAGCAGCACAACCTCAAACCGGGTTTTATCAATCGCATCAACAATATTCTTAGCCGACTGCAATGACACTTCATGCTCAGAAGATTTGCCACCGAACACGATGCCAACTCGCTGTTTTTTCATCGAACCTTATCCACGTACAGGCAAATAAATACCCTACCACAGGCGTGACGATAAAAGACAGACAGACGCGCTTAACGCATCGCCCTCAGAGGCGGTGGCTAGCAGTCGGTAATTTTTTCATTACCGGAGACGGAGGGAAGCGATTTTTGAGGAACGCTTTTCAGAAACTCTTTTGACTCCTCATCCACCAGCCGGGTCAGCGTTAACTGCTCCTGAAATTTGGTCAGCAGAAGCTCCGCATCGGATTTAATCAGGCCGTCAGAGGACTCCAGAACCGTATTGATGGCCTGACTGATCGCTGAAATCAGCTCTTCGACACCGCCGCTTTTGCCCACGGTCAGCGTCAACGCGCTGAGCAACAGCGATTGCGCTTCTGTCTGAGCAACCAGTTCTTTCGTTTCAGCATCCATTTTTGAAATTTTGGCCAGCATGCTAAGAACAGCGCTTTTCATCATGGTCTTCCTCAGAGTCTGTGTTGGTGTTGAACATTATTAGCGCAGAGAAAAGCACAGGCAACCGTGCCGTGATCGGATGATTCCGCTTATCACGAAAGGCTTTGCGCCGCCGCCAGAGGCGTTATCTGGCTGGAATGCCTGGCAAGGGTAAACCCAAAAACGCCCGGGTAACCGCTGGCCCAGATTACACCTTCACGGCGCCTAAATGCTGCACAACGCAAAAAAAAGAGTATCAGGCTGCTTTTACAGCAATGCGTAACGTCATTCAGTATGAAAGACAAGTAAACAGGCGTTTATTCTCGCGTTTGTCTGGCGCTGCGGCGGTTAAAATTTGACTAACTCATCCTCAGCGCAACCCAATATGTATCGCAGAAAAATACATCTACGAACGCTCCTTACCGCGTTATCCATTGGAAGCGTCATACTGACTTCAGGTCTGCTGTTGGGCGCGCTGTTTATTTTTCAAAAGAGCAATATTGAAGAGTCGTTGTTAGACAGTAACATCGCCTACGCGCGCAAGCTGGCGGATACGACCGATCATTACCTGACTATTGCTCAGCGCGAACTGGCCTGGAGTGCTAATCAGATCACCGATCTCAACGATCTGAACAGGCTGCATCGCGAAACCACGCGTTTACTGCAGCAGTCCGGCTTTTTCAATTCGGTCGCTGTTGTTGATCGTCATGCCGTTATCGCTTCCGTTTCGCCTGAAAGCCTCAGCCTCGTGGGCGTGAAAGTAGACACTCCGCAGACAGAGCAGGCTATTACGTTCCGTAAGCCCTTTATTTCCTCGCCTTTCAACTCCCCTTCAGGCAATTACGTCGTGCTGCTGTCACAGCCCCTGTTTGCAGCGGATGGTCGTTATCTTGGTTTTATCTGTGGAACCATCTACCTGAAGAAACAGAGCATGTTGAGTGATGTGCTGAGCCAGCATTATTACGGGGATGGCACCTCGGTGAGTATTGTCAGTGATGACGGCTCCGTTATTTTCAGTCACGATCCAGCCCAGGTTGGCAAACGCATGGCGCTAAGCCCACAGTTGCAAAAGCGGCTGGCCTCAACCACGAGTGGTCAGTTAATGATTCAGGAGGAGGGCAAAAAATACCTCATCGGCTATGCCAGCCTGCAAAAAACCGACTGGAATATTTTTATGTCAGGCACCTCAGAAACCGTGGGTAGCCTGATGGCGCACACGGCCAGGAGCGCGTTCTGGTTTATCCTCGGTGTTATCGTGCTCACCGCAACCTGTATGGCCTTTCTGGCGACGCGCATCTCTTATCCGCTGGAAAAACTGGCCGGAATGGTGCGCGATGGTGGTAGCGATGCCAGCCCGGAGCTGCTCTCATCGGTTAACACCTGGTATAACGAAGCGGACAGGTTGAGAGAGGCGGTTCAGCAGCATCGTCGGGCGGTCGCCGGGCACGTTGCCGACCTGAATGATAAAGCCATGACCGATCCGCTGACCGGACTGAATAACCGGCGCGGCTTTTATATTCAGGCGGCGCAGCACAGCGAAGAGCCTGTGCAAAGCGCCATCGCTATTGATATCGATCACTTCAAAAAGATCAACGATCGCTACGGGCATGATGCGGGAGACGAGGTTCTGGTAAGCCTGGCAGGGTTGTTGCGTAAGCGATGCCGCACGCTGGATGTGATAAGCCGTTTTGGGGGGGAGGAGTTTATTTTGCTGCTTCCCGGTACGGCACTGAACGACGCGGCCGCGATGGCGGAACGCATCCGTGAAGCCGTCAGCAAAACGTCATTTCCGTTTATCAGTGCGATGACTGTCTCTCTCGGCGTCGCGACGCTAAGTGAAACGGAGGACAAAGACGCCCTGTTAAGACGGGCAGACGAAGCGTTGTATGCGGCCAAAGGGGATGGCCGTAATCGGGTGATGATAAGCCACGAGGGCGCGATCTCTCGCTATCCGGCCGGATAAGCCTGCGCGCCGTGTATCAGCACATCTCACGCAGTTTCCAGTGCAGCCAGTGATCCAGTTCACTGTCTGCCAGCGGCCGGGAGTAGAAAAAGCCCTGCGCCTGGTCACAACCATATTCTGTTAATGCCTCGACGGTATCGACGCATTCTACGCCTTCAGCCAGCACGACATAATCCAGCTCTTTCAGCATGGCGATGATGTTGCGGGCGATGATGCGTGACGCCGTATCTGACGACAGCTCACTGATCAACGACCTGTCCAGTTTAATCACGTCCAGCGGCATACGGCGAAGATAGCTGATATTGCTGTAGCCGGTGCCAAAATCATCAAGAGAAATACCGAAGCCGCGCAGTTTAAGCATTTCAAGTCCGCGCATGGCGGAAGGGCTTTCCACAATGCGCTCTGTTTCCAGGCACTCAATTCCCAGCAGCGACGTGGGGAGTTTCGCCTTTAACATTCTCTCTTCCAGCACGTCCGCGAAGCCATCAATCGAGAAATCACGCTCACTAACGTTAATCGTGATCGGCAACTGGATACAGCTATTGCGCAGACGTTTCAGGCGCGTAATCACGTTGTCTATGACCCAGGTGGTCAGGCTCGTGAGTATCTCTGTCTGCTCGGCCAGCGGAATAAATGAGGCAGGGGAGAGTTCACCGTGTACGGGATGGCGCCAGCGAATCAGCGCCTCCAGCCCAATAGGCTTGCCGCTTTGTAAGCAAATTTTGGGTTGGTAAACCAGATACAGGCCGCTATTTTCCCGCAACGCCCTCGCCAGATCGTTTACCAGGGTGAAGTCCTGGGTACGTTTGTTGTCGGTGGCCTCGCTAAAGCGTAAAGAGGGCAATCCCCGATCGATGGCTTCATGCAAGGCACTGACTGCCTGACGCAGCGTTTCGTGAGGGGGGAAAATGCCGGAGACAAAATCGACTTCACCGGTGTGTGTACTCAGCCCCACCGAGAGGCCTTCACCCAGGTCCGCACTGATGCCCGCCATCTGGCAGGCCACCCAGTTAGCACTGATGCGGCTGTCCGCCCGGGTCAGCACGGCAAAACGTCCAGTCGCCACGGTGTAAAGAATATCGCTGGGTGCAGGACGCAGGCGTAAAGGCAGCAGTGTCGCAACATCTTTAAGCAGGCTTTCGACCGGGGCCATGCCCATTGAACGGGCCAGTTCATAGGCACGGGGCATATCTATACAGTCAATCAGGACCAGGCGACGCAGCGTGGTGTCACCGGCAGCCGCCAGATAATGCATGTCGCGGATCAGGCGCTGACGATTTGGCAGATTCGTCACCGGATCGATAAATCCTGCAGAATGCCACGCTTCCAGAAATGACATCACCAGTGATGACAGCAGTGTCAGCGTCGTGATTTGTGCCGGGGTGAAAGGATGCGGCTGAATATCGGTCACACACAGCGTGCCCAGATTAATGCCATCGCGGTTTTTAAGCGGTACGCCCGCATAAAAACGAATAAAGGGGGCACCAATGATCAGCGGGTGGGCCGCGAACCGGCTGTCCAGAAACGTGTCTGGCACCACCACCGCAGCATCGCTGTCTACCGCGAAGCGGCAAAGGGAGTCCTCGCGGGAGGAGCGCTCCAGCTTGAAGTTGTGTGAGGCACGAATGTACTGGAATTCGTCATCAATGACCGAAATAAAGCTTCCGGGAATATTCAGCGCCTGACTGGCAAGCCTGACGAATTTTCTCAGCACATCATCCCGACTTTCATCGGGGTAGCGAAGGGCCTCAAGGGCACGCGTGCGGCGTTCATGATCGCCGTCGAGATTCATAAGCATGTGTGTCCTCCGCTCCGGATTGCTCACGGCGCGAAATTAAAAAGAAAAAATGTCGAATAAAAACACCGGAATGAGGCCGGACTCGGCGAAAGGAAAATAAAAAATAGTTTTTTTCTCGGTAAATAATAGGCGCGTTCTGGTTTTATGTCTCTTTTTATTTTCTTTAATGAATTTATTAGTTATCGACGATGCATACATTTAATCAATTTTTGATTTTTATTTTTTCAATAACGCTGCCACAATACTCAGATAAGAGTAGCGCGCTATTGTTTTGCTCGCAACTATTAGCCGTGAATATTTTATTTTAGCTTTTTTTACGTCGCCACACCGGGGAAATACCATGAATATTCTAAAAAATTTTACAATCAGACGCGTTGTCCTCTGGATCCTTATCGCTGCTGTCATGATTATCGCGTTAGCAGGCGCATATGGATCGTTCATCATCAATGAAATCGACCATCAGGCCAGCCGCAGTAACAGCCTGACTCAGCAGCTGGTTTTTCTTAATCGCGCCAGCTTGCAGGTGCAGGCTAACGCAACGGCTACGCATGCAGACATCGCCGCCCAGGCACCGGCAGAGGCTGACTGGCAGCGGTATCGTACCGCACTCACCAGCGCGCCTCAGGATTATCCCGCAGCGGCTCAGGAACGGCTTACGGCACTTGAACAGCAGCTTTCCGCTGATCAGGCACCGCTGCGCAATGAGCATCAGAAGCTGGTCGATCTCTTTCTGGTGACGCTGGCCGCCGTCACCGCGCTGCTGCTCTTTTGCGACCGTTATCTGGTGGTGCACCTGGTGCGACCGGTCGCGAAACTGCGCGCTCACTTCCGCGTGATTGCCGAAGGTGATCTGACCCGTGAACCCGAAGATCTTGGCAGGAATTGTGTCGGGCAAATGGTTCCTTTATTAAAAGAAATGCAACAAAGTTTGTTAAATACCGTTCTGGCTATTCGCGATAACGCCTCTGTTTTGAACTTTGAAGCGGGAGATATTGCGAAAGGGAATGCTGACCTGTCGAACCGAACGGCCACCCAGGCAGCGGCGCTGGAGGAGACGGCTGCCAGCATGGAGCAACTGACGGCCACCGTTCGGCACAATGCTGAAAACAGTCGTGAAGCGCGTGAGCTGGCAGGTATAACAGCCCAGACAACGCAGAAAGGCGAGCAGCTGGTTAAAACGGTAGTGACCGCGATGACGGGACTTGCCGTGGGGGCTGAAAAAATCCGCCAGTTTACTGCCACTATTAATGGCATCGCGTTCCAGACCAACATTTTGGCCCTCAACGCCGCGGTTGAGGCCGCACGTGCCGGGGAACAGGGGCGTGGCTTTGCGGTTGTTGCCAGCGAAGTTCGGTCGCTGGCCCAGCGCAGTGCCGAAGCGGCGAAAGAGATAGAAGGGCTGATTGCGGACACGGTCGCGCGCATTGGTGAAGGGCGCGGAGCAGCCGACAGCGCCGGCAGCACGATGGAAGAGGTCCTGCAGAGCGTGAGCAGCGTTAACGAGCTGATTAGCCAGATAGCGCTGGCATCCGAAGAGCAAAGCAAGGGCCTTTCTCAGGTGACGATCGCCGTTGCCGAGATTGACCGTGTGACGCAGCAAAACAGCACGCTGGTTCATAAGATATCGGCTTCAGCAGAGAGCATGAATAATCAGACGGAAACGCTGACCAGCGTGATCACGCGGTTTACGCTACCCGCGACGTCCCCAGCTCAGTTTTCCCCAGTCACGCCAGCACCGGCGAAGCGTCACATCGTCTCTGCACCGACCAAAGATGATGATGCGTGGGTCGCGTTTGGCCGTTAATTCGTGCCTGTCTCATAAGATATTAAGGGACTGGGAACAACCTGATACCTTATAAACGCGCTAACCTGCCGCGATGCCTTTTAAAACCCCGTATTGGATGCGGGGTTTTTTGTTTGCATTAAATAGAGCATTCCGTGATAAATATTTACTTACATAATAACAACACAGAATAAAAACCAAAATTTTGAGCCAGTTAAATATAAAGGCGTTTCGCTTAATCAAAATAAGCCGGGCTGAACTGACCCTCCTTTTAGAGATAAATAATCCCTACAGACGAGCTGCCCCCTGTTTGACATTTCAACAGATAAGATTAAAAATCCTTATGAAATGTGTGCTGCAACGGTTGCAGACAGATGTGTCAGCGGACACCGAAGGGATCGGCTGACGACCTGTTACCCTACTTTATCCACAGGGAGCCTGGTTTGGGAAATTCAATCGTCCGACGGCCCGTTACCGTCCAGAATAACGTGCGTGAACTGCGGATTGCCGCTGGCCTGTCGCAGGAAGGGGCTGCCGAACGCTTCGACCTGAGTTTGCGGGCATGGCAAACCAAAGAGGCCACCGCCAAGGTCGCCCTGCTGAGTCAGGGGGAGTATGAGCTTCTGCTGCTGCTTGCAGGGCGCCATCCCCATTACGAACTGGTGCCGCAACAGAAAAAATGACGATTTTTACCCTTTGAAAGCGTAAACACGGTTTTAGCTATGAAGTTCGCTCCTGAACGGACGATAATTGCAACATCGGGCACTATGTAAGAGTAGATGTCGTTATCAGTACAGGTTTCTGATCTCAGACATTATGCTGTACAGGCGGACCTATGTTGCGGCTTCAGGTTGATGTGTAGTGCGTTACCTGGTTCTGTCTGATTGCAGGCGTCCTCTTTTTACTGTGAGATGCCCGGCCACAGTATATGACCTCAGGAGGACAAACTCTGAAGCACTCAACTGAAAGCGGCTGTGAAGTCGCACGCTTGCGTGCGCTTGCCCAGTACCATCTGATGGATACGCCGCCCAATGAAGCCTTTGATCGACTGACTATCCTGGCGGCCAGACTGTTCAGCGTGCCGGTCGCATTTGTGTCGCTGATTGATGAAAAACGGCAGTTTTTTAAGTCGCGTTATGGTTTGCAAATCACAGAAACCTCGCGAAGCGTCGCGTTCTGCCACCACACGCTCGAAAGTGACGATATCCTTTGCGTTCCCAATGCGCTCGACGATCCCCGTTTCGCAAACAGCCCGCTGGTGCAGGGTTATCCTTTTATCCGGTTCTATGCGGGTGTGCCGCTGATTACGCCGGACGGGCATCGCATTGGTACGCTCTGTCTGACCGATAATCATCCACGCCCCGCGATGAGTACGACCGACCGTCAGAATCTGACCGATCTTGCCGCACTGGTCATGGATCGCATGGAAGTTCATCGTATGGAGGTGCTGCGTCATGCCAGTCAGCAGCGCCTCGAAGCCATCTCGATAACCTCGCCCGATGCCATTATCTGTACGGATTTGAACCGGGGGATTACCTTCTGGAACCCTGCAGCGACCAACATGTTTGGCTATGATGCTGAAGAGATGGCGGGTAAATACGTTGCCGGACTCATTCCGGAGCGCTGCCAGACGGATTACCGCAATGAGCTTGAGCGCCTTGAACATGAAGAGGCGGCTATCTCTGCGCCGCGTACCTTGCAGATCTGGGGCAAGCGGTGTAATGGGGAAGAGTTTCCGGCGGAAGTCTCTTTTTCCGGCTGGCGGGAGGGCATTGAGCGTTACATCGGTATGATCATTCGGGATGTGACGCTTCGTTACGAGAGCGAAGCCCGTCTGTGCGAGTTGGCCTCACTGGACATGCTGACACGGCTTGCCAGCCGAAGCGCCTTCATGACGCAGCTCAGCAAACTAACTGAATCAGGCGTACCTTATACGCTGCTGATGACAGATTTAGACAGTTTCAAAGACGTTAACGATACCCGCGGTCATGCGGCTGGTGATGCATTGCTTTGCCATGTGGCTGAGCAAATCCGCGCTGTCTGCACTCAGGCTATCGCCGCCGCTCGTCTGGGGGGCGATGAGTTTATCGTTTTACTGCCCTGCGGTAGCGATGAGGCGATGAAGATTGCCCAGCAACTCACCGCCGCGATTCAGACGCCTTTTCATTACATGGATTCGACTATAGCGGTCGGTGCCAGCACCGGGGTGGCCAGTTTTCCCCATCACGCGACGGATACCTCATCGGTGATGTCAGCAGCCGATCTGGCGTTGTACCGGGCTAAGGCAGGCGGCAAAGGCCAGTCAGTGCTGTTTAAGTCTGAGTTTCGTGAGGCGGAACTGGGGCGGCGTCGGTTTGAACGTGAGCTGGAAGCCGCCGTTCGCCAGCAGCAGTTTGTTCTGCATTATCAACCGCGGTTTGATGCCCAGAATGGCGAGTTAATCGGCTGTGAAGCCCTGGTACGCTGGATGCATCCGGCGCGGGGCCTGCTGTTTCCCGCTGATTTCATCGATATGCTGATTAAAAGCCCTTTGTCCATTACTCTGGGGACGTGGATTGTTCAGTCTGCCGTCAGTCAGGTTAAGCAGTGGCGTGCGCAAAATATGTCCCTGCGGGTCAGTATTAACCTGTTTCCGCGCCAGCTAATGGAGGCTGGCCTTGAAGAGGTGATCCGTCAGTGTGCCGGCGATGACGCAGGTTTTATCGACCTGGAAGTGGACGAACCCTTGCTGACCAATACTGTGGACATCAAATCGCAGGTTTTAGAAGCCATTCAGGCGACGGGAGCATTATTGATCGTTGATCACTTTGGCCGAAGCCTTGCCTCAATGAGCCTGTTACAACATCGCTGCGTCGCGGGGCTTAAGATTGATAAATCACTGACTCTGCAACTGGAGAAGAGCAACAAAACCCGGCTGTTAATCAACGCTATCGCGTCACTGGCTAAAAATATGGGGATTACGGTGGCCGCCGAGGGCATTGAGAACGACGCACAGCACGCGTTGATTTGCGCGGCTGAATGCGACGTTTTGCAGGGGAATCAGACGGGCTCTCCGGTCAGCGCACCCCGGTTTGAACAACTCTATCTCACCCCGTTGAATTAAGCCTTCGCCGTGTTCCCGCCAGGGATAGCGTTTCACTGTGCCTGGCAAACCCCGCCAGGCACTTATTGACCCTACGCATGACAAAAAACCGGCACCGCAAGGGTGCCGAAGTAAGCAACATGTGGTCAGGACAATCATTGTGATAATCAACTCACATTACCCTTATCGGCTTGCCAGGCAGAACATGGAACCGGCCCGATAAGACTTTGCAAAAATGTGATATGAAGCTTAATTCTTACTGTCAGACGGCACTTATCAGCAAAAAATTAGAGACGTATTTCAGCTATAGAAAAAATTTGTCCGATTTCGACTGGCGACAATTCAGATGGTGAACTAATTTAAAAACGCTGTTTGGAAGTCATTTAGGATTTCCCTGAGAACTCCGGCCCGACCCTTTAACGAGGTGCGGGCATTTTTTTTGTCGGCGTCAGGGGGTTTGCATTTTGTCGTAAAGCGTAAGGGGGGAGCTCGCCCTCCGTAGCGCATCTGAAAACCGCTACTCGCACTGTGCTTTACAGCAGAGCGCAGCGAGGGAGAGACGGATTCCGACGTGATGTTACGTAGAGGGCGGTGTTGGGTTTGACGTGCTCATTGATGGAAGCACGGTTTAGCAGGTGTTATTGACTGAATAGCATGGCCAGTAGTTCACGATAATGCAAAGCGTCTTCCTCACAGGTGGCTTTTTCAAGATAACCGATGAGCTTAAGACAGATGATCCGTCGACTGACGGGCTTATTCTCGCGAAGTATTTCAACCGCTATCCTGCCCAGCGTTTCGAGCTGGTGGGGATGATCAATCTGGCTGAAATAGTGGGCCAGACTGCTGGTTTTCCCCGAAGGTGGTAAACCGTTCTGGCGCATAGTGTTCCCTTGAGTAAAGTAGGAAGAGTTGTGCGCAAGTTAACCGATCCTGGGGGCTGCTGTACAGCAGTATTACCGATCGTGCCCTAACAAAAATCTGTGCCGTTTGGCTTACTTTCTCTGGGCCCGGTGTGACAATGTCTGCACGACGCTGAGAAACACGAATACCGGCATACCCGCGCATATTTTTTTTTCAAACTCACCGCGAAACCTGCCTGATTTTTTGAACGTTGCAGGAGGGGGAAATTGGGCTGGTCACCTCGTCGGGAAATGTTATCCGCAATAAATCCTGTCTTCTGCATCGGTAAAAAAATAACACTGCATTGAGTGTGGTTTTGTAAACTGTGATAAGCGGGCGCTTAAAAAGTGACAAGTGAAATTATCAGATGAAAATCATAAAATAAAGCAGGTTATAGGGTTAAATGCTGCGCAGATTGCCTCTTTAAAGATGTCGAGACGTTAATGACCACCGACCCGCAAGCCTTGCAGCGTCAGGCTTGGTTCGACCATTTTCAGCCAGGCTGCGCTTTAAGAATAGTCTTTTACAGGATTTTAGTAAGTAAATTAACCCACAAAATGATTGTTTTTCATCAGGTTAAAAAAAGCATTTAAAATATAAGATATTCGCACCTGTAAAATATTGTTCTGATGGCCAGGAAATATTTTTGTCATCTGGCCTCGGGTCACTAAAATAGCTTATGTAGTAACGATGTAATTTATAAAGCAGGAGGATACAGTGTTATTTCATGACGATGAGAAAGAGCACGTCATTCTTGGTGAAGCCGTGGTCAGCCTGGCTCTCGGTGAGAAAGAAATAAGTTTTGATACGCTCATCACAGAGCTCAACCAGATGGCCGAAGAGGAAACCTGTGACAACAGACTGGCAGAGATTTTTGCTGCCCGTAGCTGGCTGAAACAGTTCAGGCAGTCGCATGCCCGCCCCAATGCGAGTCTGAGGTGGCTTATGTCGGCGAACCAGAATGAAAACGCGAAGCGCAATGATGATGTCATCCGATTCCGTTCGGATGAGGACGATGACAGATAGCTTCGCTGCCAGAGACTTGTACAAGGTTCACCTTGCGACATGAAACAGGAATGTCTAAGACAGTCTTTGCCTGTTAAAGAGTGGGTAACGTTCTAAAGGTTAAGAATCTGATACTCACGCAAGTAATTGTTATACAGGGCATAGCACTTTATGCACAATTCCCAGCGCAGGGAATAAACGGAATTCCTGTACAATTTTCCAGATGTTGTATAAGTTTAGTGGGCAAGGCTTGGTTATAGTTCACTCAATTTCACATCTGGGGGTTTAGCATGCATCAGAACGAAACCACTACAAACACCGTCCGTGATATTGCGCGCTACTTCGGCAATGACACGCAGCCTTCTGAGAAAGAGACGCTGGGTCAGGTCATTCTTGAGATCCTGCATGCAGGTAAAAGCCTTAACCGTAAGGCCATTTGCAGCGCGCTGATCCGTCGCCTTAGCCAGTCGACCGGGCCTCAAGAAGAGCAGCATTACCAGAAACTTATCGGCATGCTTTTTGACCGCTGAGATTCGTGCCGCGTTGCGTTAAAGGGTAATAACGTCTCGCAGCATCAATCTGATCGGCCAAATTAGCAGGTCATTAGAAGCCTGAGCGTTTGAGGCTGGTTTGCCCGGTTGTATGGGCACAATGTCATCAGAGGTGCGGGTATGCTGAAAGACAAACTTGAGAAACTGACAGAGCACATTATGGGCGAGGCGGTGATTGCGCTACTGGACAGCAATGACAGAATCAGCGGTGCAACTCTGGCTAACAGGCTAAAGTCTATGCTCAGAGATGAAAAGGATGCCGGGCGGCAAGAGGCCATTGAAAAGGTGCTCGCCGAAGTGCAGAGCGAGTTTGCCTCCGCGCGTGATCCCGTTGATTCTGCGGCGCTTGCATTCGGTCAAAGCGTCCCGGACAACAGTCGCAAGCATTAAGGCTCGTCTCACGCCTTTTCAAAAAACTTTTTTACTATGCGTAGTGCAATCATCACTACCCAGGACAGACACGTCTGTATTTCTGCCCGCTTCGCGGCATTACCACGTGTCCACTAAATTGACATTGATTAAGAAGAGCATCATGCAGAACACCATCGACACTCAGCAAAGCACGACCGAAGCGGAAATTATGCGCCTCTTTCGCGGTGCGGGCGATAAACTTGAGGCTGAAAGTGAAGTGCTGGATGCAGTGATCCGTAATATTGTCATTCAGGGACAAAAAGTGACCAGCAAGGCCATTATTATCAATCTGATTGCCGAGCTGGAGAGTACAGAAGATGTTGTACAGCTGGATGTATTGCGGAGTTGCCTTGAGATTGTGGTCGGCCGCACGTGCTCTCAGGAAGAACAGGCATAAGGGCAAAAAACCGGGTTCTGTTCTGAGGCGTTAGCAGGCCTGGCGATATAAGGTAACACCCGGCAGCGAGCTGAGTGACTGTCTCTCAGTGGAGCTGTCTGGAGAGCAAACGGATGGCTTCCTCGCAGGCTCGCTTTTCACCTTTATCGGAACTTTGCTGGCTGAAGTGGTGCAACGAACTGAGTATGTCCTGCAGGTGTATTTCCCCATCTGGCCTGAGCAGATGGGCAACTATCCTGCCAATCAGGGTATAGATATCTTCAGTGGCGGTCTCGTCGCTCATGGGGCGGTTATCCGCCAGAGCAGTGGCTTCTGGATTATTACTGTCATTGTTTCGATATTATAAATTGTCGTTCAGACGGTAGACCACTCACAACGTGTAAACGGAATGTCCAGCCGTGTTGCTCAATACTTAGTGAAGCTGATGAAGATTTGCCGGATGAGGTTCAACCCCGTTGTTCTCGGCCGGATGTAACAGCATTTCGGCGCGTATCTCCTCCATCGCCCGCAAAGCCGCTCTGAGCCGGGTTTCATCCCGCTCGATGTCCAGAAACTGTTGCAGCCTCTCAAGGAGAATGCTCCACGAGATAGCCGCATCCTCATTCAGTAGCTGCGTCACCATCTCACCGATGATGATGTCCGTCATTTTTTCGTCAAAAACGTTGTTCATATTCTCCCCGAATGGCGATTCTCAGACCGGAAGGTTAGCACAGCTTAGCCCAACGGGTAGGTGCTCTATATCAAAATGAGAATGCACCGATGGACCGCAACAACCCCAGCCTTCGGACATTAGCAGAGTGCCGTTGACCGCTTACTGTTTTTTTACGGCGAACAGAATAAGTTTCTTTCGGTAATCATTCAATTAATCATCCGTGTGATTTCGCTGTTTTTCTGGTCGAAAGTTGCCTGGCTAACGCCGGGCATGAGGGATTATAACGGCCACTGCGCCAGCCAAAGGCTGACGGCAGTGGCAAAAGGAGAAGATTAAGCGGTCCGGAACACAGAGACCATGTCGCGCAGATCGCTCGCACGTTTTGCCAGCTCGTCAGCAGAAGACGCCGACTGTTCAACCAGCACGGCGTTTTGCTGCGTGACCTGGTCCATCTGATTAACCGCAATATTTATCTGGCTTACGCCGCTGCTTTGCTCTTCAGAGGATGAGGAGATATCGCGAATCAACTGAGACGTCTGTTCAATTGCTTCGACGCTCTGTTTTACTTTGCTGCCGGCATCCTGCGCCAGCATTAAGCCCTCATTCGAATGCCCAACAGACTGCTCAATCAGGCCCTTAATTTCTTTCGCTGCGCTGGCCGAACGCTGGGCCAGCGCCCGGACTTCAGCGGCAACCACGGCAAAACCTTTGCCCGTCTCGCCCGCACGCGCTGCTTCCACGGCCGCATTCAGCGCCAGAATATTCGTCTGGAAGGCGATGCTGTCAATAACGGAGGTGATTTCTTCGATTTGCCCCGAACTGCTGCGAATTTTTTGCATAGTAGTCATTACAGAAGTCATCGCTTCGCCGCTCTTCAGCGCTGCGTTAGTGGCTGAAACCGCCATATCTGATGCGTAGCGCGTGTTGTCAGCATTCTGCTTGATGATTGAAGAGAGCTGCTCCATGCTGGCCGCGGTTTCCGCCAGTGAGGCCGCTTGTTCTTCAGTTCGGGAAGAGAGGTCGTTATTCCCCATCGCAATCTCTTCAGAGGAGTTTGCGATGGTTGACGCATTGTTTTTAATATTCGATACCAGAAGCGCAAGACGTTGCTGCATTTGCGAGAGCGCATTGAGCAACTCAGCAATTTCATTTTTACCTGACACGGTAATCGTCGTCGTTAAATCACCGGCGGCCACTTTACTGGCAAGTAAAACCGCTTCTTTTACCGGACGGGTAACGGACCGGCTGATCATCACCGCCACACATACGGCCAGCAAGGCCACGGCGATCAGTGAAGCCAGCAATATATATTGTGAACGACGACGTTGGTCGATTTGGTCGTTCAGTGTTTTTCCCAGCTGCTGGCTGAGTTTCATACCAAGATCGTTATAAGTGTTAATAGCCTGGGTGAAGTCTTTGACATATTCAACAGGGGTAATTTGAACACGTTTTGTAATAAAGACATCTTCAGCCAGTTTAAGGACGCTGGCGGAACGTTGGAAGGCATCATTCGCCAGCGCGGTAAATTCAGATTTGAGATCCGGCTCTACGGCAAACGCTTTATTTAACACATTACTGAATTTTTCCAGCGCCGCATTACCCCCTTCAATCTGGTACTCCATCGTGCCGCGTGAAGAATCGGATGCGTTGTCACCCGCGGCAATCACAGAGGTACCGCTGGCTCTGATGCGTCCAAGCGTCTCGGTCAGTTCAGGTAACCGACCATAGATACTCATGATAAGTTGATACGTATTGAGGTCCGCGTCCAAAGAAAGACCATATAAATCAAGAATGTCCTGGTTGGTGTCCAGTAAGTTCTGAATCAGCAGCGCGTGATGCGAAAGGCTGGTAGCCAGCGTCAATTTACCCGATGCAACATCTTGCTGAAGCTGAGACCAGGCGGCTTTGACGCCGTTGAAGCGCTGGGTCGGCTGCGCACTGGCATCATACTGGCGTAATTCTGCGGCAATAGTATCTGTCAGGGTATCTATCTGAGAGGCAAGTGCCAGGCGCGGCGCATTATCAGGTTTATTCAATGAAATGGCGATTGCACTTTCAGCCCGGTGACGCTGAATCAGGTTAAGCAACGTCAGGATATCTTTTTCGACCGGTACGCCCTGCAGCTCTTGTTTCTTCGCATCAATAGCCTGATTACCCGTCTGGATAAATAAATAGGTGGGAAAGACAAATAATACCAACGCGAAAATCCCCAGGATCAGGAATTTAGTCGGCAGACTAATGTTATTGAGAATGTTTTTCATTTATTGAATTCCAGGTGAAATGGTGTTTTTTGATGAATGCCATCAAATATTATTTGTGTAATTTATTTATAATAATCTTTGTTAAATTTCTATTTATCAAGGCCTTGCGCGTGACTCTAGGTCACTATGTGTCTGTTGAAATGCGCAGGGGAAATTCTACTTTCCATAGTAGAGGAGATTATAGAATGTGGTGTGTTATTTTCCACGTTAGAAATGCACAATATTTTCTTTTGGATCCGGTTAAGCCAAATTAATATTTTTTCGATAACCTCAGGCTAATCATAAATAGGTATGTCCGGGGTTGTGATAAATGAAAACCTTTTCATTTATTAAAAAATACAAAAACAGTAAAGTTTTTAAAAAATGTGCCGATAATATCCCCGTTTAATTATTCTGTGTGTTTTAAAAAAGCGCCCTTGTCGGGATGCTGGCATGCGCATGCATAAAAATTAAAGTGATAACGCTTAACGCGACTCAGTTTCTCTCGCGCAGCGCTAATTATGAATGGCGGCAGTCTGGCTCCTGTTATCTCACCCGCAAACCCAAACCTCAATCCAAACCCAAACCTCAATCCGAATCCAAACCTCAATCCGAATCCAAACCTCGATCCGAATCCAAACCTCAATCCGAATCCAAACCTCAATCCGAATCCAAACCTCAATCCGAATCCAAACCTCAATCCAAACCCAAACCCAAACCCAAACCCAAACCCAAACCCAAACCGTCATCGCTACCGGTTTCGTTGCCATGATCGCAGCGGTGATCGTCAGGCACAGCCAGTAACTTATCCTTTCGTTATCCTGTCCGTTGCACAAACCCACTCCCTGGACAGTCTGCGGGTCTTCCTGACCGGACAATCGCGGCTGACAGCAAAAATCCATAGCGTTAAGCCCATCAATCAGCAGAGTATGCCGCAGCAACGACGTTTTATATTATTTTTCTTAATCGAAAAGGAAGCATGGAATATTTTTTAATAAAGGGTTGGTTGGTGATATTTATTTTTTCATGGCGCGATAGAATATAAATTCGCATTCGTCAAATTATTACAGGAAATTATTATAATAACATAATTATCAATGACTTACATTATTATAACTATTATTTATGATTTTTTTACTGTGGTTTTTATTATTTCAACCGATACCTGTTTCCTAACATAAACAGGAGTCCCCATGAAAATCTCTACGCGTCTCACTATCAGCTTTGGCCTGTTGATTACGTTATTCATTATCTGCACCTCGGTGGCCTATAACGGCCTGAATAATGCCCGTAATGGCATGGACAACGCCGTCAATGTCAAAATGAAGAAATACCGTCTGGGGATGGAAATGTACGGCGGGTTACGTGATATGGCCGTCATCGTTCGTAACCTTGCCCTGCTGACCGAAGCCGACCAGATGCAGAAGGAATGGCAGCGTATTGTCACGCAAAAAGCCCGTTATATTGAAAACCGCGAACGGCTTGCTGCCATGGTCGCCGAAGATTCAACCCCGCAGGCCCGGGAAGCCTTCGACAAGATCGTCAGCAGCGAAGGCCCCGTTCTCGCCGTGCTGGATCACGCAGGGCAGTTAGGCCTGCAAAATAAACAGCAAGAAGCGATAAGCTACCTGATAAAAACGGTCAGGCCGCTGCAGGGCCAGTTGCTGGAGGCCCTCAAGGAAATGACGAACATTCAAATGGAAGACAGTGAGCGGTCGGTTGAAAACACCAGTCAAAACGTTCACAGAGCAACCACAATCTTAATGATTCTGGCCTCGCTTTCCGTGGCGATTTCAATTGCGGCGGGCTTCATCATTACCCGAGTATTGATGCGCCAACTGGGCGGGGAACCGGCCCAGGCCCAGGCACTGTCTGCGGCCATCGCCAGCGGCGACCTCACAGCGCCAGTCATACTCCGCCACAACGATTCCAGCAGCCTGCTTGCCTCGCTGGCTAACATGCAGTCCAGCCTGCGAAGTCTGGTTACGCAAATCAAAGAATCGGCAGGTTCGGTCGCCTCCGCCTCGGACGAGATCGCCCAGGGCAATACTGAGCTGTCATCACGCACTGAACAGCAGGCCGCAGCCCTGCAGGAAACGGCGGCCAGTATGGAACAGTTGACCGCGACGGTGAAAAGTAATACTGCCAGTGCTCAGCATACCGCCACCGTTGCCAGAGAGGCTGCAACCCTGGCACGCACTGGTGAGTCAGAGGTGCAGTTGATGTCTCACACCATGAATGAAATCGCATCCAGTGCTACCAAGGTTCGTGACATCACCGGCGTGATTGAAAGTATCGCGTTCCAGACAAACATCCTGGCGTTGAACGCCGCTGTCGAAGCGGCGCGGGCGGGTGAAGACGGACGCGGATTTGCCGTTGTTGCCGGCGAGGTCAGAACGCTGGCGCAGCGAAGCGCCACCGCAGCTAAAGAGATTAAAGAACTTATCGAACGTGCCGTAGAGCAGGTGGACAGCGGCGTGCACGTCGCGGCCGGTACGGGTGAAAGCATCTTAAAAGTCGTGGGCATGGTGAACGAACTGGCGGGCGCAATGGATGAGATTTCGATGGCGTCCTCGGAGCAGATGCAGGGCATTTCTCAGGTCAGCATTGCGGTCAGCCAGATGGACGGGGTCACCCAGAATAACGCGGCACTCGTCGAAGAGTCTTCGTCTGCTTCGCAGTCCCTGTCTGAACAGGCACATTCATTACGCGGTATGGTTGAGGCATTCAGAGTGTAACGACGCGCCGAAGCGATGCGTCACGCCTGGCTGACCGTTCATTTATGCGGTCAGTCAGGCTATATGCGCCTGCGGCACGCAATGTTATAAAATCAATAAACAGCAGTTTTACAAGCGCTTATTGAGGATTTCTCCCGCCGCTGGCCGGGAGGGCCTGGGCTGTAAGGCAAATTCAGGCTTCCAGTGCGGGTGATTTTTTGTGTAAAGTAGTCAGCTGAACAGGGCGTTGCCTGAGATGACCCGGCAATGTTACTGCAGTGCCTTGCTGCAGCCAGCCCATGCTGATAAGGAGTTTTTAACCGTCATGCGTATCACGCCACCCTGAGTTTTATCCCTTCCCTGTCGTCCCGATCCCATTCGGACGCACCTCATTGACATCCCGTCTGTGGATGTGACGCTTTCTGTCTGAAATCTGCCCTTTTGGGCGAACTGCATTCAAAATTTGAGAAAATACTATGTTGCTGTCCTCGACGAGTAAGGACTGGCTGGGTAACGTCCGTGGTGACGTGCTGGCTGGTATTGTTGTCGCGCTCGCGCTGATTCCTGAAGCGATCGCTTTTTCTGCCATCGCGGGTGTCGATCCTCAAGTGGGTCTTTACTCCGCCTTCTGTATTCCGGTTGTCATGGCTTTTTTTGGTGGGCGTCCGGCGATGATTTCCTCATCCACCGGCGCGATGGCGTTGCTGATGGTGACGCTGGTCAAAACGCACGGGCTGCAGTATCTGCTTGCCGCATCGTTGCTCACCGGCGTACTTCAGGTCATTGCGGGTTACTGTAAACTCGGCAACCTGATGCGCTATGTGTCGCGTTCGGTGGTCACGGGATTCGTTAATGCGCTGGCCATTCTGATTTTCCTGGCACAGTTGCCTGAACTCACTCATGTCACCTGGCATGTTTATGCGCTCACCGCCGCCGGCCTGGCGATTATTTATCTTTATCCACTGTTCGACAAAACACTGCCGTCACCGCTGATCTGCATTGTGATTCTGACGGCAGTTTCATTGTTTCTGCACCTGGATGTGCGAACCGTGGGCGATATGGGCAAACTGCCTGACAGCCTGCCCATTTTTCTGCTTCCCGACGTGCCTTTGAACATGGACACCTTGTTGATCATTTTGCCTTACTCCGCAGGTCTGGCCGTGGTTGGCTTGCTGGAGTCGATGATGACGGCGACCATTATTGATGACATGACGGACACCGCGAGCGACAAAAACCGCGAATGTAAGGGGCAGGGCATTGCCAACATCTGTACCTCCTTCATCGGCGGAATGGCAGGCTGCGCGATGATTGGTCAGTCGGTGATCAATGTAAAATCAGGCGGTCGTGGACGGCTTTCCACACTCACGGCGGGTATCACGTTGCTGGTGATGGTGGTGTTTCTGCGCCAGTGGGTATCTCAGATTCCCATGGCGGCACTGGTCGCGGTCATGATAATGGTTTCGATAGGTACCTTCTCCTGGCGTTCGGTGGCGACGTTACGCACCCATCCTCTCTCAAGCAGCGTCGTCATGATAGCTACCGTCCTGGTCGTGGTTTTTACCCATAATCTTGCCTTTGGCGTCATCGTGGGCGTGCTGATTGCTGCATTAAATTTTGCCACCAAAGTGGCACGCTTCATGACGGTCAGTTCCACGCGATCAGGCGATTGTCGCCATTACGCCGTTACCGGGCAGGTATTTTTCGCCTCCGCCGATCGCTTTGTCCGCAGCTTTGACGTTCAGGAGGATCTGGAAAAGGTGGTGATTGACGTAACCCATGCCCATTTCTGGGACATCACGTCTGTTAACGCGCTTGATCGGGTGGTGGTTAAATTCCGTCGGACAGGGGCGGATGTCGAGATTCGTGGCATGAACGAGGCGACAAAAACCGTTGTCGATCGTTTTGGCGTACATGACAAACCCGAAGAAGTTGAAAAAGTCTTTGGCGGACATTAACCGCATCGGGCCTGATGTTCAGGCCCGCTCTTTCTGTCACGCCGCGACACACTGGAGTTTGCACGAATGGAACCGGGTTAGCAGCATTGCAGGTGCACTGTTCACTATTATGGTCATATCGACGCCATGGTTTGGTATTTCTCTACCGGAACAAGGCAGATATAACGGTAATGACCGAGCATCTGGATCACCTAGCGAAGCCGGGAGTCAACGTGCTGACCCAAAGACAAAAGGCATTAATTCATCTTTTAGCTTCTCAGGGCGAATGGCGCTCGGCAACAGATATTGCCCGGACGCTGAAGGTTTCAGCCAGTACGCTGCGCCGCGATGTGGATTCCGTTAATCACTATTTCGCCGACAAGGAGAGCCGAATCCTTAGCAAACCCGGGTTGGGATTGTTGCTGGAAAATGGCGTCGCCTTACCTGTGGAACTGCATGGGGAAGAGGTAAAAGGTTTGTTGAAAAATAAAAGGCTGGTCGCCATCACAACAGACTTGCTTACCTGTTCTCCATCACCGCTCACGCTGAGCGCATTGGCGGAAAAATATTTTATCAGCCGCTCTTCCATCGTGGCAGATTTACGAAAAATAGAGGTCTGGTTAACGCCTTTTTCACTGCGCATTGCGCGTAGCCATAGCGGAACCTGTATTACCGGCAGCGACCGGGATATTCGTCTGGCGCTGAAAGAGATTATTACATTCAGCGTGATGAGTGGTTACCCTGTCGCCGACAGCCGCATCGATCGTTTTTCGCGCGTTCAGCTGGTGGCGGAGTTTGGCAGTGACAATGTGGCCTGCTGCATTAATCTGATCACCTACATTGAAGAGGCGCTGCACTGCGCCATTAGCGAGCCCTATTATACCAACCTGTTTTCCCATCTGCTGGTGACGATTAAAAGAGCGCTTAACGGCACGCCACCCGCGCCAGCGGAGTCGGACATGGCAGGTTACAACAATCACGAATGGTCAGTCGCCCGGCAAGCGGTCAGATGGCTGGAGGAAAATTACGCGGTCTCCTTCGCGCCCGTTGAGGTTCACTATATTTATCAATACCTCATCTCGTCGGGTCGGCATCCGTTTAGCGCCGGTTTTCCCTCTCCATCGCACTACGACGAAGACGCCGTGAACTACGCCACGACCTTAATCACCCGGCTTTCTTCGTTATTAAGACAGAATATTGGCAGCGACAGCGTGCTGCTTAACGCGTTGGTGTCACATGTGAAGCCCATGCTTAATCGGCTGGCCTACCGCATTGTTATTCACAACCCGTTGCTGGACGAGATACGTAAAGAATTTGCCGCGGTATTTAACGTCGTCAAACAGGCCGTGTTGCACCTTAATCAGCAGTGGGGGCTTCCGACAGCGTCGGATGATGAGATTGCCTATCTGACTATTTACATTCAGAACGCGTTAGAAAAGTGTCATGCAACTAAACGCGTCATGCTGGTGTGCTCCAGCGGCATTGGTACATCTCAGCTGCTTTCCAGCCGAATCAGCCGGGCCTTTCCCGAATGGGAGATCGTGGATATTGTGCCGGGTGCCCGCCTGAACGAAGCCATTAAGAAAGTCAGGTGCGATTTAATTATCTCCACGATCAGACTGGAGGAGACTGAACATCCTGTGGCCTATGTTTCTGCCCTGTTTTCAAACAGAGATGTTTTGCGGGTGATGGAGTGCCTTAATAAAGAAGATAATGCTAACGGAGTAACGGATGCATAATAAAATTGTTGTGGCCGATCTGTTAAGTCAGACCTGTGTTTTTATGAATCTAAATGCAAAAAATAAAGATGAGGTTATTGAGAAATTAACGCAAAGCTTGTGTGAATTAAATATTATCAGCAACAAAGAAGGTTTTATTCATGACGTCATGCTGCGCGAAGCATTAGGTTCTACCGGCTTCGAAAATCAGATAGCGATCCCGCATGGAAAATCGCAGTGGGTGAACGAAACCCGGATCGCGGTAGCCAAACTGGCGTCCCCCGTGGAATGGGAAACCATGGACGATTCGCCGGTCAGCCTCGTGATTCTGTTTGCGGTTAAAGAAGCCGACAGCGGCGCGGGACATATAAAGCTACTGGCAAAAATTTCAATTGCCCTTGGCGATGATGAAGTCGTTGAGGCATTACTAAACGCACAGACAAAAGAGGCCTTATTTAATTTATTAGTTAATAACACCCAGGAGTAAGCCTTTCACCGGGAGGAAAAATGAATATTATTGCGATTACCGCCTGTCCCACAGGCGTAGCACACACTTATCTGGCGGAAGCCAATTTAAAAAAGAGCGCAGAGAAAAAAGGCATAACGATCCTTGTTGAAACACAGGGTGCCGTTGAAAGTGACTATATTTTCACTGAAGAGGATATTAAACGTGCTGATATCGTGCTTATTGCCGCGGATAAAAAGATTGATTGCTCCCGCTTTATCGGCAAAAGCATGATTACCGTGTCCGTTACCCGAGCCGCGAGAGATGCCGCTGGATTACTGGACGACATTTTATCCGGAGCCTTAACCGGCGAAATCTGTTCCGCCTCATCAGAAGACGTAACCTTGCAGGGCAGAGACAAAGACAAAAAAGCGGCGCTGTCGAGCATCTATGTGCATCTGATTACCGGCGTCAACCTGATGATCCCCTTTGTCGTGGCTGGCGGGATATTAATTGCCCTCAGTTTTTCTTTTGGGATCACTGCCGCCACGCCAGGCGATCCCCTCTATAACCCCATTGCAAAGATGCTGTCCGATATTGGTGGCGGTGCCGCTTTTGCGTTAATGCTGCCGATTCTTTCACTGGGCATCAGCAAGTCGATTAGTGGCAATATGGGGATTGTGTCGGGCGCGGTGGGCGGCATGTTAGCCATTCATACCGGATCGGGTTTTCTTGGCGCCTTACTGGCGGGCTTTATGGCGGGCTACATCACGCTGCTCGTGGTGAAGTACATCAACTTACCCAAGGCCATTGCCGGACTTAAACCCATTCTGATTGTGCCACTGTTAAGCGTGTTCCTGACCGGTGCGCTGATGATTCTGGTCGTCGGCCAGCCCATTAAGCTTCTGTTACAGAGCCTGACTACCTTCCTGACGGATATGGGAAATGCCAACGCTGCTATCTTCGGATTGCTTATCGGAATGATGGTGGCTTTCGATATGGGCGGGCCACTTAACAAAACCGTCTGTATGTTCGCGATTGGATTGATGTCGACCGGAATCTACGAACCCATCGCAGCATGCATGGCTGCGGGAATGGTTCCTCCCTTGGGCATTGCCCTTGCCACCACCCTTTTTAAAAAGAAATTCAGCGTTCAGGAGCGCGAAACCGGCAAGGTCACCTACGTGCTCGGCCTCTCTTTTATCACCGAGGGGGCCATTCCGTATGCCGTGGCGGATCCGCTTCGCGTCATTCCCGCCATTGTGGCGGGCTCGGGGCTGGCTGGCGCACTGTCAATGATGCTCGGCTGTGCTTCCCGCGCACCGCATGGCGGGATCTTCGTTATGTTCATACCGAACGTCATTACCCATGTCTCAGCCTACCTGTTTGCCATTCTCGCCGGTGCGCTGTTTACCGCACTGATCCTCAGAGTGATTAAAAAAGATCATCCGCAACATTTACCGCAGGAGTGAATTATGTTGATAAATATGAAGGCGTTACTGAAGGTGGCGCAGGAGAATCAGTTCGGCGTCGGTGCCTTCAACATCGCCTCCGCTGAGTTTGCCCGGCTGGTCATTGAGGTGGCGGAATCCCTGCAATCTCCCGTCATCCTGGAAGTGCATCCCGATGAGCACGCTTTCGTCGGCGACAGTTTCATCGCCTATCTCAGGGAGCTGGCGGTTAACGCTTCCGTGCCGGTGGTGATTCATCAGGATCACGGCCAGACGCTGGCGCATATTTTAACCGCCATCCGCACCGGCTATACTTCGGTCATGATCGATGCCTCAGGCTTGCCATTTGAAGAGAATATCGCGCTGACGCGTGAAATCACCGCCATTGCCCACAAGGTTAACGTCTCGGTAGAAGCCGAACTGGGAACGATTGGCGTGGCAGAGGGGAGCGCGGAAGGGGGGCACAGTGAAATTCTCTATACCGATCCCGACCAGGCGGAGCGGTTTGCCAGAGAAACCGGAGTGGATACGCTTGCCGTGGCCATCGGCACGTCGCATGGTTTGTATCCTGCGGGTAAACAGCCTGTACTGGATATTGACCGTCTCAAAGCCATCAGACAGCGGCTGACAATTCCGCTGGTTCTGCACGGCGGCTCGGGCAACAAAGACAGCGAGGTCGCGGAGTCGATTAAGTATGGCGTAGGGAAAATCAATATCTCCAGCGATATGAAGAAGGCGTTTTATGTCGCGCTGCAGGAAGAATTGCAGTCAAACGGACATGAACCCAGCGCACTCTACGTGCGCCCGATGGCGGCGGCGAAAGCCGTTGTCGAGCACAAAATGCGGCTTTTCTCTTCAGCGGGGAAGGCCGGACTGTATTAAGCGTTAACGCTGGCGGTAACGGGCGAGCCACGGTTAAACCTGTATCGACCGGGGAGCCAACCTCAGCGATCAGCAAGCCGCTTTAGTGGGAAACCCTTGCCGCTAAGAGCGGAGCGGGCGGCCTGAGGCAGGCGGCCCGCGTTGTACCGCATTCTGTGAGTAACGCTGAGGCCGTGATAAGGCGTTGCCGTGCGCACGACGCCGGTTTATTGAATCGTCAGAACCACGCGGCCAATCAGCCTGATATCATCAATCCCGCAATCAAACGCTACGCCGATGCCGCTGACGTGCACTTTCCTGACCGGAATGCGCGTTAGTGTCCTGACGCTGGCGGTTCCTTCAATTTCGACCAACCAGACGCCGTCATGCATATCTTCAAAATCGGTATCGATGATGTACTGGGTGGTTTCCGCCAACAGTAAGAAAGCACTGCGCGGTTCCTGTTTCAATGGCGCGTATAACGCTTTATCCAGCATCACATAACCCGCTTCCTCGATTTTGCCGCTGATTAGCTTTTTTCTAACCAGCGTGGGCGTGTCGGGTTTGCTTTCAGAGAATTTTGAGCCTTTGCCTGTGATCAACCATTGCAGGTCTGCGCCCGTTTCCATCACGCACTGTAAAACGATATCTGAAGGAAAAACATCACGTTTATAGCGTGCAGACAGGCTACTTGCTGCAATTCCAAGGTGATCTGCAAGCTGCATTTTCATGGTAAAGCCGTAGGCATCGACAACGCGATCCAGAGCTTCTGCGCTCGAGTTCGGAAATTTGAAATTAGTATAAACGCTCATTTTTATTGACACTTAGATTTAGTCTAAGTATCCTCCAGTTTAAGTTAGCCTTTGAATGATGCAACAGGGTGCGGCTTTATCTGATAACTCAAGATTTTGCCTGATGAGGCTCATTTTTACAATCATCAAGCCAGAACCTTATTGTCGCAATGAGATGCAGGGCTAATGCAGTCAGCGCACGTGGAGAGGCGCGTAAAAGCGCGCTTTCAGGGTCGAAAGCGCTCTCAGGCCGCGGCTGGCGCAGCAACGCGCCCTGCCCGGGGCAATCTGGGGGGAAACCGTCTGCGCACCTGCCGTTTCGCTTAATGCTTAACGAGCGTCATGGATGAGACAGGCGCGAATCCGCCGCCAGTAAAACGTCACTGTAACAACGATGAGGGTATTGATTCGTCAAAACCCGCTGCAACGTTTTCGGAGGAGCCTATGAACCGCACCGTCCAGGTCATCAGTCAGTCATCTGCCGGGCCACGTTTCACCGCAGAGCAAGACTGCCACAGCGAAAAAATGACGTTTGATGCGTTTCGACAGCACTGGCGCTTGCTGCGCGATCACAACCGAAACCCATCGCTTCGCTATTTTAATCGTCAAAATGATGACTTTAAATTTTGCGTATTAACCCTGGCTAACCGCGACTGCCCGGGCATGTTCAGGCTGGAAGACATTGGCAGGCCTTTCCAGTTTTTTGACCAGGCACGCCGTGAGCACATCATTTTAGCAATGAATAAGCTGGCCCGCTGGGGAAACATGTTGCCGCGTCAGTTCTCAACGGCTGACTGCTTTCTGCCTGAATAAATAAATCACCCCTGAAGTGATGACGTAAACCCGTCGGGCATGCCTTTGCCCAAAATCTGGAGAGAAATGATGAATACCGAGACACATCCAATGAACGACGCCATGGCCTTTACCCTCAATAAACTGCTCGATAATGAGCGTAAAGCCTGCGCGCTGGCCGTGGCGAAGCGGCTGAGTGCGATGGCAGCGCACATTACGCGGCAGACGCTAAACGGCATCGAAGCAGCAGAGCTGTTGCGATCTGAAGCTGAGCGTTATGAAAACGAATCAGGTGAGATGCGCTAATGGCAGATGCAATCGATATTGCGCAGCAGCGCAGCGAGGAAATCCTGGCGCAAAATATCGCGCAGGTTACGCAACGTCCTGTGGCGATCGGCGCCTCGTTCTGTGAAGAGTGCGACGCACCGATTCCTGAAGCGCGCCGTCGTGCGCTGCAGGGCGTGACCCGCTGCCTCTCCTGTCAGGAGTTGAGCGAGCTGAGAGCACGTCTTCACTACGGGAATACGCGATGATGTCGTTCGCTTACCCGTGGAACGCCCCGCGGCTGGCGATAGCCAGCCCGTATCTGACCCATGACCAGCAGCAGCAGCGTCATCGACAGATTGCGGCGTGGTTGCACGGACAGAAAATTCTTCGTGCCCAGCCCAGCATTGTCCAGATGGACGTGAAGCGTCGTCTTGCCAGTCTGGAGCAGCAGCAGGGAACAGCCCGGGCCAATGCCTACTTAGCAAAAACCTTTGTTGAGCGCACATTGCCACGTGTTGACGCTGTTAATCGACGTTATCAACTGCATGATATGCGCACGGGCGTTGTCGCACAGCTGACCCGCAGCATGTCCTGCCCGCAGGGCGCAGCCAGAGCCGCCGGCACGCTGTGGGAACTGATGAAACGCTTTAACCGCCTTCCGGATATGTCCCGTGCCGACACTGATGTGTTGGCAGGGGATATCGCGCATTTCATTCACGCGGAGCTGGTGCAACTGCACACTCACGCCCAAACCGATACGGACTACCGTTATACCCACAGGCTGTATATGACCGCGGCGGTGATCACCCGTGAGCTGGGTCTGACGCCGCCTTTATGGGAAACCGTCAGCGCCCGCGTATTCTGCCCTGAAGCGGTGACCTCAGCCATTCTGCGTATGCAGGCGGAAAAATGGTGGAAAGGCCAACTGCGTCGTATCAGTGCCTTCTGGCGTGAACATCTGCATATCGCCCTGGCGAACGTCAATAAAACGCATTCCCCTTATGCCAGCCTTATGGCCGTAGCGGAATGGCGTGAGCAACGCCGCCGTACCCGTGATTTCCTCCAGGGAATGGATCTGGAGGATGAAGAGGGCAACCGCATCAGCCTGATTGAAAAATACAACGGCAGCGTAGCCAATCCGGCTATTCGCCGTGCTGAACTGATGACGCGTATTCGTGGCTTCGAAACCATCTGTCAGGATATGGGCTTTCGGGCCTGCTTCTACACGTTAACCGCGCCGTCACGCTATCACGCGACCTTGCAGAGTGGTCACCGTAACGCTAAATGGACGGGGGCCAGCCCGGCCGAAACACAGCGCTATCTCTGCTCACTCTGGCAAAAAGTGCGGGCCAAACTGCACCGTGAAAAGATCAGTATTTTTGGTTTACGGGTTGCGGAGCCGCATCATGATGGCACGCCCCACTGGCATCTGCTGATGTTTATGCGCCCTGAAGACGTTAATCGCGTAGACGAGATCCTGCGCCATTACGCCTGCCAGCAGGACAGTGAGGAACTAGACAGCCCAAAGGCGCGCAAAGCCCGTTTTCACGTCGAAGCGATCGATCCGGCGAAAGGCAGCGCGACCGGCTATGTTGCCAAATATGTTTCTAAAAATATTGACGGCTATGCGCTAGAGGGCGAGCGGGATAACGAGAGCGGTAAACCGCTAAGAGAGACAGCGATGGCGGTGTCGGCATGGGCAGCACGCTGGCACATCCGCCAGTTTCAGTTTATCGGAGGTGCGCCCGTAACAGTTTATCGCGAACTTCGCCGCATGGCGGACACCGAAACCGCGCATGGCCTGAGCGTGGAATTCGCCGCGGTGCACGATGCGGCCGATGCCGGTCAGTGGGCCGACTACATCAATGCCCAGGGCGGCCCGTTCGTTAAACGCGACGCGCTTGCGGTGCGCACCTGGTACCAGCCCGCCGAAAGCTGTAATGCGTTTGGTGAGGAAATCCAGTCAATTAAGGGCGTTTACGCCACTGCTGTTGGTGCTGATACGCCAGTCCTGACGCGGTTAAAGCTATGGAAGCTGGTGCCCAAACGTGCTGAAGATGCGGGCGACGAAAAAAGCCAGTCCGCTTCGTTGTCTTGGAGTTCTGTTAATAACTGTACGGACCCCGTAAGCCGTTTTTATGCCGGAAGTGAGGTATCTGGCGATCTGCACACAGATCCGTGGCGCAGAGGTCACCAAGGCGAAAGGGCTTCCAGGTTTATCTGCCGGGCTTCGCCTTTACGCATTCCTGGCCCTGTTTCAGGCCACGACAGAGGCGATGCTTCTCCTGCGGCCCAGCCAACGGTGAGGATTTCTTTTTCGCCCTGACGTGACGAAAAGGCGGAGTGAAAACCTGCTGTTTTGGATGGATAAATGAAGAAAATCTATTGATTTTTCTTACGCTTCTGGCGTGAGTGTGCCTTCACCTGTCTGGCAGGCAGTACAACAAAAGTTGATGCCTATCAACATGATATAATTTTTTACGAACTATCTTAAAACGCTTCCACAGTTAATGAATGCTATGATACTGTATGTATGTACAGTATTTATTTTGGGGGAGGGAATTGTGGGAAATGAATTACATGAGCGAGTCATGCTTGAACGCGTCGAACTTATCGCCAGGCTTACCAGTGAAGGAGCCTGCCGGGAGCGTGACAGGGAAATCGCGTTAAATTTGATCGCTGAAATCGCTGCGAACTACACCCTTTCCGATAACCACTTTTCTGTTGTCTTTGCGGCGACGCCATTAAAAAAATCATGATGGCGACGCGTTCACTGTGACATCAGGACGGTTGTCCGTTGCCTGAGCCATCTTAACGGATGAGAGGGTTCAGGCGCGGGCAACAGCAAAACCGGGCCAGTGCGTTTTATCGCTGACATTGCGTCATGACCGACCGAAAACGCCGGGCATCTGCTGCCTGCAGGCGTTTGCAGCAACCCCTGTTCGCCAGGCGTAGTCTTCCCCCACCTTTACTGAATAACGTTATCCCGGCCGCTTTCCTGTCAGCGTTCGCGGCAATCTTTTGGTTACTGCCCCTTTCCTGTTGCTGGCTTACGACCTCTCCCGGTCGTCGCTGTGAAAGCAAATACGCTCACGTCATCCCAGCGCTTTCGCGACCCTTCCATCGACGCCCGCATTCAGGGTGTAACCCTCTGCCCGCCCAGCCTTGAGCGGACGGCCTTGCGTTGAGCAAGCGCCTGCTGAGGCACACACTACTTCTGACAAGCGGCAGGCACAGCAATCTCTGGATCGCTCTGCGCGAAGGCCAATGCACATCGCGTATCCGGGTTATCCGGATTCGGCTTCAGGGCGGTTTGGTGGCCCGACGGTGCAATTCTCTGAACAGGTTTCTGTTGGCCAACGGGGCCTTTATTGCCTGTCACCACGACAGCGGATGTTCTCAACTTATCGCCTACTCGACCATGGCTTTTACGCTCATAAGGGGCCAATCAATGCTGATTTACGCACAACAGGAAGAAACCGTTGATGAGATCTGCTGGCGTTACTACGGACGCACGCAGCAGGCGGTTGAACAGGTTTATGCCGCCAATCCTGGCCTGGCAGAACAAGGCCCAACATTACCGCACGGATGCAGAGTGGTGTTACCGGAGCTGCCTCAGGCGGCCACGGGTGAAACCCTCAATCTGTGGGATTAGCGCCAATGGAAAAAATCAGTTCTCTGATTAATTACCTCATCGGGATCGTCCTGATGTGGTTTGGACGTCACACACCGCAGGATATCGCCTTTATGGTTGGCTCTGGCGTCGCCGTTTTGACCATGTGCACTAACGTTGCGACGTTTTTTATCAACTGGCACTACCGTCGCAAAACTTACGAGCTACAGCAGCGCAACTTACAGGGGCTTAACTTTGAGCCAGACCGCTAAACGTTGCGCCGTGGCGGCCGTACTGGCCCTGGCCGCGTTGCTACCGCAAATCAACATGCTGAAAACCTCTGAAGCCGGCCTGAAGCTGATTGCCGATGCAGAAGGCTGCCGCACCTCGCCCTATCAGTGCAGCGCCGGCGTCTGGACCAACGGCATTGGTCACACGCAAGGTGTTACCCCGACCAGCGTGGTGAACGAGCGCCAGGCCGCAGTAAACCTGGTTTACGACGTGATGCGCGTTGAACGCGGGATCGACCAGTGCATGCCACGTGAAATGCCGTACCAGGTTTATGACGCGGTGGTGTCATTCGGTTTTAACGTTGGCGTGCACGCCGCCTGTCACTCAACGCTGGCGGGATTGATCAACAGCGGCCGCTGGCACGATGCCTGCCTGCAGCTTAAGCGCTGGGTATATGTCAAAGGCACCTACAACCCGGGCCTGGATAACCGTCGCCAGCGCGAAATGGCGTGGTGTTTAAAAGGAGCGGCATGATGCGACTGGTTGCACTGGCGATCGCCATTTTGCTTATTGCCCTGGGCTTAACCGGCTGGCGCCTTAGCGTGATGACTCATCAACGGGATGAGGCACTGCGCAGGGTGAGTACGCTGACGGCTGACGTCAGCAGCCGGGACAAGGCGCTGGCCCAACTCGATGCGGATATCCAGGCTAGCCGAAAACGTGAGGCGGCGCTGCGGCTGCTTCAGAACCAGGCCAGCGCGCAGGCGCTCCATCGTGAAACCATTATCAGAAGAGAAACCGATGCCAATCCCGCTTTACGTGCCTGGAGCGCTGCTGCTTTGCCTGCTGACGTTATCCGGCTGCACAGCCGTCCGGCCTTCAGCAATGCCCGAGATTATCTGGACTGGTTGTCCACGCGTGACAAGTTGCCCCATTCCGGAAAACAACCTGCAGACGCAGGGTGATTTGGCGGCGGATAACCGCCAGTTAGAGGCTGCGCTCGCATCGTGCGGGTTGCAGATTGAGATGATTAAAGCGTGCCAGGAGCAGCATGATGTTGAAAGCGACCCAACTACGCCAGGTGCTGATAAACAGCGTTCCGCTGCTTCAGCAAAATCCTGACAACCTGACGATAGCGATTCAGTCCGGAAACCTGGTTTCCACGCTGGCCAGCTCGCTGTCGTTTGAATACCACTTCCAGCTGGCCGTCACGATTACTGACTACGCAGAGGATATCGATCTGATCATGGTTCCCCTGCTGACATGGCTTCGGGAAAACCAGCCCGACATCATGGTTTCGGATGAGAAACGTCGCACCGGCTTTACCTTCACCCTTGAGGCAACCGGCGATGGGCGCAGTAAGGTGAATATCACTCTGCAACTGACCGAACGCGTCTGGGTTGAGCAGCAGAACGGCGCATTACACATCACGCATCTGCCAGAACCGGCTATGCCGGAAAATGTTGAGCGCCCCTGGCAGTTGTACATCAAAGGCAAGCTGGTCAGCGAATGGAAAACATAGCGATAACCCTTATCCGCTGACGCGCTGTTTAGCCATCCTTGGGTAGACGGCATTCGATTGCCGCTTTTCTCCTGCAACGAGAAACTAATGCCATGAACGAGCAAATATTAGAAATCAAGCGCTTGCTGCGCAACATGGTCCGCATTGGCACCGTTGCCGCCATCAATCTGGAGGCGGGAACCTGCCGGGTAAAAACCGGCGATAACACCACTGACTGGCTGCACTGGCTAAGTGCCCGGGCGGGAAGAACCCGTTCATGGAATGCGCCGTCGCCAGGCGAGCAGGTGCTGATCATAAGCCTGGGCGGTGAGCTGAACAGCGGCTTCGTGTTACCCGGCGTGTTCGCTGACGCCAGTCCGGCGCCCTCGGCCTCTGCCGATGCGCTGCACTACTCTTTTCCCGATGGTGCGGTCATTGAATACGAGCCTGCAACCGGCGCGCTGAAAGCCGAAGGGATTCAGACGGCGACGATCAAGGCGGCTGTCAAAATCCTGCTGGATACGCCAGAGGTGGAGTGCACCACGTTACTGAAAACCGCCACGCTGGAAGTGACCCAGGGCGGCACCATGAAGGGCGATGTGTCGCACAGCGGCGGCAGCTTCGCCTCCAACGGCAAAGTGCTGCATACGCACCAGCATCCGGGCGACAGCGGTGGCACCACAGGAGCACCATTATGACAACAGCACGCTACACCGGCATGAGCCGCGAAACAGGCGTAACCCTCGTTGAGCTGGAGCATATCCGCCAGTCCGTCCGTGACATTCTGACGACGCCGCTGGGATCGCGGGTGATGCGCCGTAACTACGGTTCACTGTTGTCGGCGCTAATTGACCAGCCGCAGAACGACAGGTTGCGCCTGCAAATCATGTCGGCCTGTTATATGGCGATCCTGCAGTGGGAGCCGCGCATCAGCCTGACTGCCATTAATTTTGAATCTGCGTTTGACGGCGGGATGGTGGTGGAAATCACCGGCAACCGTGCGGACACCGCGCAGGATTTTTCGTTAACCGTCCCTGTGAGTTGAATCATGCCTACTATCGACCTGAGCCAGCTGCCTGCGCCAAACGTGGTGGAAACGCTGGACTATGAAACGCTGCTTGCCGAACGCAAAGCCACCTTGATTTCGCTCTATCCTGCAGACGAGCAGGCATCGGTTGCCCGGGTTCTGGCGCTGGAGTCCGACCCGCTGGTGAAACTCCTGCAGGAGAACGCCTACCGGGAAGTCATTCTGCGTCAGCGCATCAACGAGGCGGCCAAGGCGGTGATGGTGGCCTGGGCCAATGGCAGCGATCTGGATCAACTGGGCGCCAACAACGGCGTGACGCGGCTGGTGCTGACGCCGGCGGATAATACCGTTACGCCCCCTGTTGAGGCGGTAATGGAGCGGGATGAAGACTTCCGCGCCCGCATTGCCGCCGCGTTTGAAGGGCTGAGTGTTGCGGGGCCGTCCGGTGCTTACGAATTTCATGCACGCAGCGCCGATGGCCGCGTAGCCGATGCCTCGGCTATCAGTCCCTCTCCCGCCAGCGTCACGATTACCGTGCTGTCCCGCGAAGGCAACGGTGCGGCGGGCAGCGACCTGCTGGCGATCGTGAATGCCGCGCTAAATGATGAAGATGTTCGTCCGGTTGCTGACCGGGTTACCGTCCAGTCGGCTCAGATTGTGGATTATCGCGTTGACGCCACGCTGTATTTGTATCCCGGTCCCGAGGCGGAGCCCATCCGTGCCGCATCCGAGGCGAAGCTCAAGGCATTTGTAAACACCCAGGCACGTTTAGGCCGCGATATTCGCAAGTCTGCGCTGTATGCCGCGCTACATGTAGAAGGTGTACAGCGCGTCGAACTGGCCCAGCCGGTGGCCGATGTGGTGCTGGATAAAACCCAGGCGGCGTTCTGCACCGGCTACCAGATCACGGTAGGAGGTTCCGATGAGTAAACGCCTGCTGCCAACGGGTTCATCAGCCCTGGAAGTTGCCGCGGCTGAAGCCTGCGCAGCGCTGGAATCCATTCCTGTTCCTTTGCGCCAGTTATGGAATTCGCAGACCTGTCCGGTGGAGCTACTGCCTTACCTGGCCTGGGCCTGGTCGGTGGATCGTTGGGATTCGGGCTGGAGCGAAAGCACGAAACGCAGCGTGGTTGCTGCATCGGAATATATCCATAAACACAAAGGGACGATTGGCTCTCTGCGTCGTGTGGTGGAGCCGATTGGCTACCTGATCCGTTTCACCGAATGGTGGCAAAACGATGGGGTTCCGGGCACCTTTCGCATCGATGTTGGCGTGCAGGAAGCCGGGATTGATGAGGCAATGTACAACGAGCTTGAGCGGTTAATTGCTGATGCAAAACCGGTTAGCCGACATTTGATTGGATTGTCTATCAATCTTGATTCAACGGGTTCTTTACCTGTGACTGTCGCCAGCTATAGCGGTGACGAATTAACCGTTTATCCCTTTATACCTTAATCAACACCGCAGGCGGTTCAGGTTACACCGTGCAGCGGTCCATCTTAATGATCTGACGGAAGTGAGAGCATGACAACGAAATATTTTGCCCTACTGACCAATCAGGGCGCGGCAAAGCTGGCCAATGCCGCAGCCCAAGGTACTCAACTGAAGATTACCGAAATGGCTTTGGGCGATGGTGGAGGCAGCCTGCCAACACCGGACCCCGCGCAGACCAAATTGATTAGCGAAAAGCGCCGTGCCGCACTGAATACGCTGAAAACAGATACCGCTAACAGCAACCATATTATTGCTGAACAGATTATTCCAGAGGACGAGGGTGGCTTCTGGATCCGCGAGATTGCCCTGTATGACGACGACGGCACGATGGTTGCCGTCGCGAACTGCGCGGAAACTTACAAGCCAAAGCTGCAGGAAGGCAGCGGTCGTACTCAGACCGTGCGCATGATTCTGATCGTAAATAGTCCCAGTTCCGTTACGCTAAAGATCGACCCTTCGGTTGTGTTAGCAACGCGTCAGTATGTCGATGACAAAGTTATCGAGGTGAAGGCCTATACGGATGACGTGATGAAAAAGCACGTCGATGCAGCCAATCCTCATGATCAGTACTTACTTAAAGAGCAGAATCTGGCTGATTTGCCAGATAAAGCATTAGCGAGGCAAAATCTTAAGTTAGGCACGGCAGCATTAAGCGATGTGCAAACATCCAAAGACGATGTTACTGCAGGACATGTGCTGGTTAATGGTGGTGCAATTGCAGTTCGCTCAATAGCAGCTAGCGCAGTAGATGGGTTTACCTATAAAGATGCGAATGACTTACCGGCGAATGCGGTCAGTTTTGTTTATGCCTCTGCTAAAAACTCCCCTGGCTTTGATGGATCTTTGCTGAGCTATGCCGGGCTTGGAGAGGATTACCATTTACAGATGTCCGCGAAATATCAGACAGGAAACCGTATTGCTTTCCGCGGGCGAAATGGCGACAACAAGGAGTGGAACGCCTGGTATGAATTTTATCATACAGGTAATAAGCCCACAGCCCGCGATATCAATGCTGTTCAAGCCGGTGGCGGTGATGCGATGGCCGCAGAGGGAATGAACAAAGTCATTTTGGGATGGGATAGCCAAAAACTTCTCGGCCAGATTGATGATTTTCCTTTAGGTGCGATGTTCTATGAAAAAAATCCGCCGACTCCAGCACAGGTGGGGGCCGTTCCGGCAGCTGGCGGGTCTGTAGCGTATCTTGATGGTGCGGAACATTACGCTACACAGAATGCCAACTGGCCTGCATCCGGTGCTTATGCTGACCAATATAAAGATCCGAGAGCGCCATTCGTTAAGCCATTTGGATATGCCGCGCCCAGAGGCAACAGCTACTACTCCCCCATCGTTAAAGGCCTCATACAAACTGAAGGGTTAGGGTATGGGACGTCAGTCAGTTTTGGTGCACTGACGTTGGGTGATGGCCATTTTGCTAATGGTTGTATCCACGTCATAGGTGATGATGGTACATCACAGGCGTGGTCGTTTGAGCCGCATACCGGCAATCTAAGATCTCCCGGTCAGGTCTACGCTGGCGCCGCATTTTTAAATACAGATGGCAATGTTTATGGTGCTGCGTGGGGCGGTTGGCTAAGTGATCAGCTAAACGCTGTCCGTAATACAGCTAATGATGCATGGAATAAAGCTAACGATGGCCAGGCTAACAGGGTTACCGATATACGCTTAACAGCAGAGCACCAGGTCGGAGCTAACGGCATCACGGATTATCGCAATGCGAATACCGTATTAACCGGTTTTACCAATGGTGATGCTGATTATTCCGCAGAAGGGCTTTTCTGGAGCTATATCCAGTATTACAGAAGTGGTCAATGGATAACGGTGGGACGCTCATAATGATGAATCTTAAAAACTTTAAACGTGGTGAACCCAAAACCGAGCAGCAGAAAGCGCTGGCACAGGGCGGTGCATGGTTTTTGTTCGATGAAGACGGTAATGAATGGTATGAAAGTCAGAAATTGTTTTCGCCAGACACTATCAAAATTGCGTATCGTGAAAAAGGGATTGTCGCGGCTATTGCGAACAATTTTACCGATGTATCCTCTTTATTTCCTGATGGGCTTAGCGTAACGGAGATTGAAAATACGGAGCAAAACCGTCTTGCCGATAATACCGGTGGTTGGGTGTTTGACGGTAAGGGCATTGTAGAGCGGATTTATACGGAGCAAGAGCTGACGGCTTTTGCAGAAGCTGAAAAAGCTAAGCGACTTGTCGCAGCATCTAAAGTCGTTGCGCCGCTTCAGGATGCCGCAGACTTAGAGATGGCCACTGATGAAGAAAAAGCCCGTTTACTTTCCTGGAAAAAATATCGGGTAATGCTTAACCGTGTGGATACAGCCAAACCCGACTGGCCTCAAGCACCAGAGTAGCATGCTGGAAATTTGAGAGCTGGTTGAGCAGGATGACATTCTTCGCTCTGCATCTACTACGCTGCGGCGATATCCTTCATCAGTCATTAACGGATGAATTTATCGCGCGGCGTATCACTTCATTACAATTAACGGTTTCACTCATCACTTCCCAGACCTTAAGTTTTGGCCCCAGCTGAGCCATTTGCAGTAACGTCAAATCCTGTTCTTTATTTCCCCTGTGCCCCTGTTCATACGCTTGGATATATCATGAAAAGCGAACCTCATAAAAACTTCTGTTAAAAAGAATCGTTGAGTCATTAAGTTTAATATTTACAATGGGTTATTTTTTTCGTGCGCTGTCTGGCGCTGAGAATCCTTCACAATAATTGCGATTAGTTCAAGTGCTGTTTAGTCATATGCCAGCAAACCGCAATCGCATGCATCCTTCCCACTGACCTGACACTCTGAGCACACCCACAACACGGAGTGCTACAGATGTCTGATTTTCATCACGGTGTCCGCGTCGTCGAAGTCAATGACGGTACACGCACCATTTCAACAGTTTCAACCGCCATTGTTGGCATGATCTGCACCGCAGAAGATGCTGATGCAACGGCATTTCCTCTTAACACACCTGTTCTGCTGACCAACGTGCAGGCAGCTATCGGTAAAGCCGGTACCAAAGGCACCTTAGCGGCCGCGCTGCAGGCGATTGCTGACCAAGCGAAGCCGGTAACCGTCGTGGTTCGCGTTGCAGAAGGCGCGAGCCAGGCTGAAACCACCTCTAACCTGATTGGCTCGACGGATGCGAACGGTAAATACACCGGCATGAAGGCGCTGCTCAGCGCGCAAACGCAGCTGGGTGTTAAACCGCGCATTCTTGGCGTGCCGGGTCTGGATTCGCTGGAAGTGGCGACAGCGCTGGCCAGCATTGCCCAGCAGCTGCGTGGCTTTGCCTACGTCTCTGCCTGGAACAGCAAAACCATTTCTGACGCCATGAAGTACCGCGAAAACTTCAGCCAGCGCGAGCTGATGGTGATCTGGCCAGATTTTATTGCCTGGAACACGGCAACCAATAAATCTGAAATGGCTTATGCCACCGCACGTGCGCTGGGCCTGCGCGCCAAAATTGACAACGACACCGGCTGGCATAAAACCCTGTCTAACGTGGGCGTCAATGGCGTGACGGGTATCTCTGCAGATGTTTTCTGGGATCTGCAACAGACCGGCACCGATGCCGATCTGCTGAACGAAAAATGTGTTACCACGCTGATTCGCAAGGACGGTTTCCGTTTCTGGGGCAACCGCACCTGCAGCGATGATCCACTTTTTGCCTTTGAAAACTACACCCGTTCAGCACAGGTGCTGGCCGATACCATGGCGGAAGCGCACATGTGGGCCAACGACAAACCGCTGACGCCAGTACTGGTACGCGAAATCATCGCCGGTATCAATGCCAAGTTCCGTGAGCTGGTCAGCGCCGGTTATCTGCTGGGCGCCAACTGCTGGTACGACGAAAGCGCCAACGATAAAGAGAGCCTGAAGGCGGGCAAACTGTTTATCGATTACGACTACACGCCGGTGCCGCCGCTGGAAGATCTGACCCTGCGTCAGCGCATCACCGATACCTATCTGGCGAACTTCGCCGCATCCGTAAACAGCTAAGGAGCCGGATAAATGGCACTGCCACGTAAACTCAAGGGGTTGAACCTCTTCAACGATTCAAACAGCTATCAGGGCATCGTCACCGCAGTTACGCTGCCGAAGCTGTCACGCAAGCTGGATACCTACCGCGCTGGCGGTATGAACGGTGCGGCATTCATTGATAACGGCCTGGACGATGCGGCACTCGATATGGAGTGGACGCTGGGCGGGATGGATGAACTGGTATTAAGCCAGTGGGGCGCGATGGCGAACGTACCGTTGCGTTTCACCGGTTCTTATCAGCGTGATGACACCGGCGAAGAAATCGCCGTGGAAATCGAAGTACGCGGTAAGCACCAGTCCTTTGACTTCGGTGAAGCAAAACAGGGCGAAAACACCGAAACCAAAATCACCAGTAAAAACACCTATTTCAAACTGACCTGGAATGGCAAAGAGCTGATTGAAATCGACACCGTCAACATGGTGGAGAAGGTCAACGGCGTCGATCGTCTGGAACAGCGCCGTAAAAACCTCGGCCTGGTGTAATAACAACGGCCGGCGCGTCCTGCGCTGGCCCCTCTTGATTGGGATGGAGAAAAAATGGAACAGCTTGATAAGCCAGAACTGAAAGAAAACCTGGTGGTGCTGGAAAGCCCGATTTCACGTGGCGATGTGGTGATCGCTCAGGTTGAGCTGATGAAACCGACCGCCGGCGCGCTGCGCGGTGTGCGGCTGGCTGACCTGGCCTCGTCCGATGTGGATGCCCTGTTGATGGTGCTGCCCCGCATCACCATGCCTTCGCTGACCAAAGCAGAGTGCAACGCACTGGACCCAGTTGACCTGATTGCCCTGGGCGGCAAGGTGATTGGTTTTTTGTCAGCGAAATCGGCCGCGTAAGCTGGCCCCGCGATCTGACGGTCAATGACCTGATGGCCGATATTGCCAGCGTTTTTCACTGGCCACCCTCAGAAATGTATCCCATGTCGCTGGAAGAGTTACTCGACTGGCGGCATAGAGTGATGATCCGCAGTGGAGTAACCTCAGATGAGTAACACGCTCAAGCTGCAAGTGCTGCTGGAAGCGGTTGATCGGGCTACGCGCCCGTTCAATGCCGTACGTAAAGAAACCGAAAAGCTGTCTGCGGATATTCAGGAAACGCAGGATCGCCTGGACGAGCTCAATGCTAAATCCGCGCAGATTGAAGGGTTCCGTGAAACCCGCAAAGAACTGACGCTGACCCAACAAAATCTTAAAAATACCCGGGCAGAAGCAGCGGCACTTGCCATTCAACTTAAAAACACTCAAAACCCTACCGCGGAACAAACCCAGGCGCTGGATAAGCTGCGTCAGTCGGCTAACGCGCTGCAGCAAAAAAACCTTCAACTGCGTCAGTCAGTACAGGATCAGCGCCAGTCCCTGAACGAGGCGGGAATTTCCACGCGCCGGTTGAGCAGCGAGCGCCAGAAGCTAAATCAACAAACAGAGCGCACGACATCCACCCTCAATGCGCAGGGTGAGTCCATGAATCTGCTAAATCAGCGTCAGGACAAGCTCAACCGCACCCGTGAACGTTACCGTGCGGGCATGGCGCTGGCAGATAACGTACAAAGCGCCAGTTCGAAAGCCAAAGACTTTGTCGAGAAGGGTCGCAAAGTTATCGATTACCTGTCACCCAGTGACGCGAAAGACGGCAAGGGACGCGTTGACGGGCAGGGCGCGGGCAATATCACAGAGCTCAATAAGGCGATGGCCAGTGTCGGCCCAGTGGCAAAACAGGCGGGACTGAGCGTTGGCCAGACTGCGGCCATGATGGGCGTGCTGGCGGAAAACGGTATAACGGGCAGCCAGGCAGGCGCCGGCGCCAGTGCGATGTTAACGCACGTTCAGGCGCCTGATGCCAGCGCAGACAGCGCGCTTAAAGCGTTGAATGTGCAAACCGCTGACGACCAGGGCAACAGTCAGCCCATTTTCGCGGTGCTCAGCCAGGTGCAGGCGGCGTTTGAGAAAAACAAGCTCGACGCTGCCCAGCAGGCCACTTATCTGCAGGCCATCTTTGGTCAACAGGGCGCCGCACCTGCTGCAGCATTGATGAAGGGTGCGGCCAGTGGCCGGCTGGATCAGCTGTCTCAGGCGCCCGCTGCCCAGCCGCCTGCAGCAGATGCCTCTGTGGATACCCACCTGCAAGCTATCAGTCAGGACGGCTTATCCGTCCAGTCCGTTCTGACCGGCGTCATGAATATCAATCCTCAACTTTCTGACAGCCTGCTGACGCTGGCGGCCGGTGGGCTGACCTTGGTGGATTCCCTGGCCAGCGTCGGGAACATTGCCTGGCCGGTCATTAGCGGGCTGAGCACCATCATGGCGGGTGTGGAGCTGCTTGGCGGTGCATTTGCCATCATCGGCGGCGCCATTACGGCCACGCTGGGAGCGATCACGCTGCCGGTGGTGGTGCTTGGTGCCGCTATCGCGGCGGGGGCCATGCTGGTTTATCAGTACTGGGAACCGATTAGCGCCTTTATCAGCGGCATCGCTCAGGGCTTCAGTGCGGCGATGGGGCCGATAAGCGACGCGTTCGCGCCGCTGAAGCCGGTATTTGAGTGGTTCAGCAATAAAGTGTCCGAGCTGGGGGCCTGGTTCTCAAAGCTGCTGGAACCGGTGAAGTTTTCTCAACAGGAACTGGCCTCGGCAGGTGAGATGGGACAGCGCTTCGGCAATATGCTGGCGACGGCACTCAAATTACCCGGTGAAGCCCTGAATCAGCTGCGAGGCGGCATTGACTGGGTGCTGGGCAAGCTTGGCATCATCGATGAGAAATCTGACAAGGTGAAAGACAAGCTGCCTCCGCCCAAAATGCGTGAGCAGGATGAAGAGGATGAGGATAACGCGGATGCCCGTCCGGCCGCATCGCGCGCCAGCCTGAACAGTACGCTCAATCAGCCTTTGCCCTCGGTTAACAATTCAAACGTGGATAACCGTCAGCACACGATCACCAACAATATCTATGCGACAGGTGAGCCTCAGGCGATTGGACAGGCCGTTGCGCAGTATTCCACTGCATCGCCGTGGTCCACGTCTGACCATAGCTATAACTCCATGTTTAGTCTGGATTAATTAACCATGATGATGATATTAGGCATGATGCCGTTTGTACGGCAAACCCTTCCCTTCGACAATTTACAGCATGACATTACCTATCGCTGGGCGAAAAACAGCCGCGTGGGGCGTCGTGAGTCGACCCAGTTTTTGGGCGGCGGCGACGATAAAATCAAGCTGTCTGGCGAACTCCGGCCTGAAATCACCGGCGGCAATGTCACACTGCTGGCGCTGAAGACTATGGCCGATGAAGGGCTGGCGTGGCCGCTGATTGGCGGCAATGGCATTATTTACGGCATGTTTGTTGTGACGGATTTCTCGGCCACGCATACGGAGTTCTACAGCGACGGCAGCGCGCGCAAGATAGGCTTTACCCTCAACCTGATGCGGGTAGACGATTCACTAACCAGTATGTTCGGGGACTTAAAAAGGCAGGCGGAAGAACTGCAAAACCGGGTCAGCGACGCAGCGCAACGGGTCGGCTCTGTCATCAACAGCGCCACTTCTGCGCTGAATGGAGGGCGCTGAGATGAGCGATATCGTCCCGATTCCAGTGCCCCTGCGCGTTGCGCCTACGCCGGACTTTACTATCAAAATTGAGACGAAGGATAAAACGGAAGATATTCGCCCACGGCTGATTTCTCTGAAGTTGACGGACAACCGCGGCCTGGAGGTCGATCAGCTGGACCTGGTGCTCGACGACAGTGACGGCCAGTTGGTCATGCCGCCCTTTGGCGCGAAAATAGTCTTAGAGATAGGCTGGAAGGGGCAGCCGCTTGCAGATAAAGGCTCCTACATCATTGATCAGGTCACCTACCAGGGCGCGCCGGACACGATAACGGTTGTCGCCCGAAGCGCCGATTTTAGCGGTTCGCTCGATGTTAAAATCACTGATTCATATCCAGACATGACGGTTGGCGAGGTTGTGGACAAAATCGCGAAACGTAACGGACTTACCTCCGACGTGCGGCCGGAGATAGCCAAAAAAAAGATTAAGCATATCGATCAGACGCAGGAAACGGACGGCACGTTCATTACCCGGCTGGCTATGCTGGTTGGCGCGGTGGCGGCAATAAAAGATAAGACGCTACTGTTCTTTCCCCCCGGGCAGGGCGTGACCGTGAGCGGAAAGCCGATTCCACTCCTGAATCTGAACCGACAGGATGGCGATAAGTATGAGTACAAATTGTTTAAGCGCGACGATTACAGTGGCGTTGAAGCAAAATGGTACGATCAGAAAAAGGCGCAGCAGAAAGGGATAACCGTCAACACGATACCGCCAGCAACACCGGCGGTGAACCCTGTCCATCCGGCGGCCAAAAATATCCCCACAATCGGGCAACAAGACCCGGGAAAAACCTATGTTTTTGGCAGCAATAAGAAGCTGTTCGTACTGAATACGCATTTCAGTAGCCAGGAGGAAGCAGAGGAGGCGGCTAAAGCGAAGTGGCAGGATCTGCAACGTAACCGGGCTACGTTGAAGATCCTACTGGCACTGGGCGCTGCAAAGCTGATTCCTGAAACGCCGGTCAAAGCCCAGGGCTTTAAATCGGTCATCGATAATCAAAAATGGCTGATTACCAATATCGTGCATACCATCGATAAAAGTGGATTTACCACCTTGTTGAACCTGGAGCTGATGGTTGAAAACGTGGATTACGTCTTAGTGGAAAAACAGGCGATTTAGATTAAGTCTAATTTAAGTTGCTTTTTGTTTAGTCTTTGGCTAATATTGTTGTATGCCAGAGAGGAGAACCACCATGATGCATTGCCCAAAATGTCAGACCGCCGCCCATACGAAAAGCAGTCGCTACGTTTCGAAAGAGACGAAAGAACGTTATCACCAGTGCCAGAACATTAACTGCAGTTGTACCTTTAAAACCCTGGAGAGCGTGTCCGGGATTATCGTCGAACCGGCGCAGATCAATACGGTGCCGATGATGGCAAAAGGCAGCAATAACCCCTCACCGCAGCTGCTGTAAGCCCAACCCGCGAAAGCGGGTTTTTTTATGGCTGCGGCCTGGATGGGATCGCAGGGAGATGAGGCTGAAGGCCAGCGAGCCGTTGACGTTTAAGGGGGCGACAGCGCCCTCTGGGAGTTCTGTTAATAACTGTACGGCGGGTAGGGCGCGCGGACCCTTGGGGACAGTGGCAATAACTGTACGGGAATGAAAAGATTCCAGGAGTGTCAGCACGACAAAATATATGTCCAGTGAATGGAGATGAATTGTGGCGGTATTTTCGGCAGAAGAAAACTCAGGGTTATAAAGCATTTTGGCACTGAGAGTGAGTCAACAGTGATATTTTAAATTTTGCATGAGAATTCCCTTCTTCCCTGCGGAAGAAGGGAAGGGTCCAAAATCAGTGAACGATATGTGTAAATTTGCTCTCAATCATCACTAGCCCCGACTCTGTTCGCACAAAGCGAGGCGCGGTTAAGTCGTCACTCATAATGTTAACCATCTGGAATAACAAGCCGGTGATATGTTTCTGCAAATCCGTCGAGGCCTGCTGATTTAGCAACACTAACGTCAATGCGCTGCAATATTGCCGCATCTCTTCTGAATCAATCGAACCGCCGCTTCGACAGGCTTTATGCTCAACTTTATCCACTGTGAGGCGCTCAATCAGGTGTTCTGGCAGTGGCTGGTCCAACAGAACCCTCAGGACTTCCAGTGCAGCAAGCAGGCGACCGCATAGCGCCATGCGAGCTGCGAGCTCGTTACATTCCACCAGGGCATCGACATAGCGCACGCACGTATCCAGCACCTGAAAGAGATCGTGCGTGGTGCCGAGCGGCGTTTTCAAGAGGTTTGAGATCGCAGATTCAATAACTGGCTGAATGTCCACGATTTGATGATGGGCGGTTGTGTTACTATCGGTATTAGCCATAGCGTTGTTCCTTAACACTGAACGTTGTGGTTAAACGCTCCGGTATGTGTTGCATCACTGCCGGAGCGTTGCTCTCTTAAAAGACCTCGTGTTAGTGTGGTCTTTTATAAGGCTAAACTGAGGGAGTAGGTAGCCACATGTCAATAATAATGCGTGAAAAAAAACCAAAAGGTGGAGGCAAGTCCCCACAATTTAAAATGCGCATTGATCCTGCCTTGAAAAAACAGCTCAATGAGGTTGCAACTGAAGAAGGAATTAGTCTGGCAAACTGGTTGAAGAATTTGGCGAGGGAGGCATTAAAGGCAAGGGGAATTGAGCCGAAGGGATAAATTTGTGGGTGAAATGTTGAGTTAATTATATGTGTGGTAAATGGAAAAAGCTAAATTTCGCTATTGTGAATTTTTTAATGTGGCCATTACAACTTTGATAAAATAGCTGAGGCTTTGATGGAGTTTGAGTAAATGAAGCTTTTTATTGTATGGTTAATGCAATCTTTTTTCTATCTTGTACCGATTATAGTCAGTGTTGTTGGCGCTTATTTTATTGTGTGATTTGTTCCATTTTACCCAATGGGGTTTGTCTTTGCCTGGGTCGGTATTGTTGTTTATCTTTATGTAAGATATAGTAAGTGTGTTTAATTTTAAATAAAGGATTTATATCTACCATTTTAAATGCCTCACAGTAATATCGTGTTTTGCTGCAACCTGTTTATCGATGTAAGCGAAAAAAATTGAATGTTACCCCAGCAAGTCATTTTGAAATTTTGGCTAACCTTACAAGCTTCATTTTCGTTAGACTTAAGTCAGTGAGCAAGTGATTATGAGGTCCCAATTTGAAGTGAGTGAAATCAGTAACTTACTGATCTTTATCTTTTCTTTAGACCGAATAGCAACAGAAAGCGTTGAATAGCGTTGCGCTCTGCTGCCACTTTGCTGCCATTTTGAGAGTTAGCAGAAGCCGTGGTTTCCCTGTTTTCTGGATCGAATTGCCAAGCGTTTGGAGTCTCGTATAACGTGCCATCATCATCCATCACCTTCGCGTTCAGCTCCTGAGAAATTTGGAGCATTTTCCGATAGAGAGGAGTTGGTGGCCATTTGGTATAAATGTTACCTTTAGACCAATCAAGCCAGTCTTCTCCGTCCGAACCATCCCCATTCCATATGGCGTTAAACTCTCCATTTCTTGGGGAAAGACTAAGTTCGGGATCGTTATTTATGATATTTAACCATTCATCAGAACTGATTTGATTATCATCGTTTTCAGCCCAAAACTCTGCTCTTGTTATATGAAATTCAACGCCCATCAATTTATTTCCTGTTTACGTACCTTAGGAGAATTGCGATAGTTTCCAGATAATAAGTCAACCCAATCTTTATTGGTAAGGATTCGATAAAGCGGTTTTAATCTGTCCTTTATGTAGTTAATTATTTCTGGCTCGCTCATTTTAGACGCTTTGGCAGGATAATCTGGTCCCCAGTCTTCAAACAATTCTTCGTATAAATGATAGTATTGCCAAGTGATTTTGCTAGATAAAAGAGAATTAGAACTCAGTGGGAACGCAGGAATTTGGTGTAATCTGAGTCCGATTTCGGCGACAGATTCAACATGAAGTAAAAACCAAGTTTTAATTCTTAACCATACAACAGAGCTTTCGCTAAGATTCGGCATGAAAATACCTTCTTGGCGCATATAAGCTGAAAGGTAATATTTTACCTCATACTGATCAGGTTTTTTATCTAAGTTTAGAGAGGCGAGAATTAAAACGGTTTCTGAATCATTTCCTGCTATGATTTCCCTCTCAGCCCATTCAATAATCTCCTTGTCGTAGTCATCAACACGATAAGCTTCAAATGCTTCACCATATGTCATTAGGCAAAGAATTTCGTACAAGTTGTATTGATATTTTTTGTTGTCCATTAACATCTTCTTTAGTCCATTATACTCAAGGGATTAAGCCTCAAGGCCTCAGACAAATGATCCGGTGCCAAGTGCGCATATCGCATCGTCACCTTAATATCTGTATGCCCCAATATCCGCTGAAGTACGAGACGTTCATCATGAAATGGGACGCAAAGGTATGACGCAAAACATGCGTAAGCTGGCCAGCAGGTGTTTCGATACCGGCGCGTTGCATGGCCTTTCTAAAGGCTGAGTAGCATGGTTTAAAGAGCAACTGTGCTTTTCTTGTCGATGGCAGTTCAGCCTGTAATTTTTCAGTTATCGGCACCGCTCGGTTTTTCTTGCCTTTAGTTTTAACGTAGATGATCTGACCGGCGCGGATTTGGTTTCCCTTTAAGCCTTCGGCCTCACTCCATCGTGCACCAGTTGCCAGGCAGATTTTTACAATAGTTGTCAGATCTTTGGAGCGGCTGTTCTCGCATTCTTGGAGAAGGGTTCTGATTTCCTCAATGGTGAGATACGCCATTTCCGATTCACTGATTTTAAACTCGCGCACGTCCTCTAACGGGTTGGGTGCGGTCCATTCATCCAATCGGCGTAACTCGTTAAACATTGCCCTGAAATACACCAGCTCTAAATTGACCGTACGAGGCGTTACCGTCTCCACTCGGTTGGAGCAGGTAATTTTGCCACTTAACCGCTACTCGCGATAAGAAGCAAAAATTTTCGCGTTAAACTTAGTTGCAAGTTGGTTTCCCATTACCTCGCAGGCAAAAGCCATTATGGTTCGCCGCTTATCTGCTTTATCTCCCAACCAGGGCTTATCTTGAGCCTGTTCTTTTATGAATTTCTCATAGGATTGTGCTCCGCCCTTCATCGCAAACTGGCGGCGAATCATTTTGCCGTCTCGGCCGTTTGAGAAGATCTATATCTGGTATTTTACGACCAATGACGAATTCTGAAAACAAAAAAGCCACCCTTGCGAGGTGGCTTAACTGAATGATTTTCATCACTAAATCTGGTGGCCCCTGCTGGGTTTGAACCAGCGACCAAGCGATTATGAGTCGCCTGCTCTAACCACTGAGCTAAGGGGCCAATGGAGCGGGGATTATAAAGTATCTGTCCGGGGCAATCCAGCGTTGTTCGGCTGGTTGCTGAAATAAGCAGCAATGTTTTACTTGCTGATAACTATGATAAAACAGACGAAAATCTCTGGCTGATGGGCGGCGGTGCAACTGACGCTGTTATCCTTAAATGTCTTTCCCCGCTTAACAATAAAAAAAGCCCACTCAGGCCAGGACGTTAACCGGTAAATGCGCTTTAATCAGTGGCAAGATTATGACGAATAAGGATGCGTGAGCGGCTGTAAGGCGCAGCGCAAAGCCAGGAGCCCCATGAGCGAACACAACATCACCGATATCATCGCATCGGACCTGAACGTGCTGTTTTGCGGTATCAATCCCGGTCAGTCGACGGCGCACACCGGCTACCATTTTGCGCATCCGGGTAACCGCTTCTGGAAGGTGATTTATCTGGCAGGGTTTACCGAGCAGCAGCTGAAGCCGGAAGAGGAGCAGCGCTTACTGGAGACCGGATGCGGTATCACGATGCTGGTCGAGCGTCCGACCATTCAGGCGAATGAACTGGGTGGTGATGAGCTTCGCGATGGCGGTCAGCGGCTGATGGATAAGGTGATACGTTATCAACCTGCTGCGCTGGCTATCCTGGGTAAGGATGCCTTTAAACGCGCGTTTCGGCAGAGCAAGGTGGAGTGGGGCGAGCAGCCGATTTACATGGGGAAAACCCAGGTCTGGGTGCTGCCGAATCCCAGCGGACTGAATCGGGCATCACTGGAAGAGATGGTGGCGATGTATCGTCAGATGTACGATGCGCTACAGGCACAAGGTTAAAGGTCAGGCGTGAAAAGTAGGGCAGGGCGGCAGATATAAAAAAAACCCCGGCGAACCGGGGTTTTAACTGACTTAGTCGTCGAGGAAGCTACGCAGCACTTCCGAGCGGCTCGGATGGCGAAGTTTACGCAGGGCTTTTGCTTCAATCTGACGGATACGCTCACGAGTAACGTCAAACTGTTTGCCCACTTCTTCTAACGTGTGGTCGGTGTTCATATCGATGCCGAAACGCATGCGCAGCACTTTGGCTTCACGGGCGGTCAGGCCAGCCAGCACGTCATGGGTGGCAGAACGCAGGCTCTCAGAGGTGGCAGAGTCCAGCGGCAGCTCCAGCGTGGTGTCTTCGATAAAATCACCCAGATGTGAATCTTCATCATCACCAATCGGCGTCTCCATAGAGATAGGCTCTTTGGCAATCTTCAGCACCTTGCGGATCTTATCTTCAGGCATCAGCATGCGCTCAGCCAGTTCTTCTGGCGTCGGCTCGCGGCCCATCTCCTGAAGCATCTGGCGCGAGATACGGTTGAGTTTGTTGATCGTCTCAATCATGTGCACCGGAATACGGATGGTACGCGCCTGGTCAGCGATAGAACGGGTAATCGCCTGACGAATCCACCATGTGGCATAAGTTGAGAACTTATAGCCGCGACGGTATTCGAACTTATCAACCGCTTTCATCAGGCCGATGTTACCTTCCTGAATCAGATCCAGGAACTGCAGACCACGGTTGGTGTATTTCTTCGCGATGGAAATGACCAGACGCAGGTTAGCTTCAACCATCTCTTTCTTCGCGCGGCGGGCTTTCGCTTCACCGATCGACATACGACGGTTGATGTCTTTCACCTGCTCGATGGTCAGGCCGGTTTCTTCTTCAATCTGGGCCAGTTTCTGCAGAGAACGCATCACGTCATCCTGCACGTCCAGCAGTTTTTCAGACCACGGCTTGTTCATGGCCAGTGCGGCTTTGAACCAGCTCTCGTTAGTCTCGTTACCGGTGAACAGCGTAATGAAGTTTTTCTTCGGCATTTTGCACACTTCAATACACAGCTTCATGATCAAACGTTCCTGAGTACGGACACGCTCCATCATTTCACGCATGTTGTTCACGAGGTAGTCGAACTGCTTCGGTACCAGGCGGAACTGCTTAAAGACGTCAGACAGGTTCTGGATCTCGGCAACCGAGGCAGCATGGCTGCGTCCTTTGCTTTTGATCACGTCACGCGTGGTTTCGTACTGCGTGCGCAGGTCAGAGAACTTCTCGCGCGCCAGTTCTGGATCGATAGAGTTATCGTCGTCAGAGCTGTCGTCATCGCTCTCTTCGTCGTCATCTTCGTCGTCGTTACGATCGGCTTCAGACAGCTCAGAACCCACGTGAGTGGCGGTCGGTGCCAGGTCTTCTTCAGCGTTAGGATCAACAAAGCCAGTGATTAAATCTGACAGGCGCGACTCGCCTGCTTCAACGCGATCGTACTGATCCAGCAGGTAGGTAATGGCTTCCGGGTATTCAGCAACGGAACACTGAACCTGGTTAATACCGTCTTCGATACGCTTCGCGATGTCGATTTCGCCTTCGCGGGTCAGCAGTTCAACGGTACCCATTTCACGCATGTACATGCGAACCGGGTCAGTGGTGCGGCCAATTTCAGATTCAACGCTGGATAATACCTGAGCGGCAGCTTCCGCGGCATCTTCGTCAGTATCGGAGCTGTTTTCATTCAGCATCAGATCGTCGGCGTCCGGGGCTTCTTCAACCACCTGAATGCCCATGTCGTTAATCATCTGGATGATGTCTTCGATCTGATCGGAGTCGACGATATCTTCCGGCAGATGGTCATTGACCTCAGCATAGGTCAGATAGCCTTGCTCCTTACCACGGGTGACAAGAAGCTTGAGCTGTGACTGCGGGTTTTGCTCCATAAGACGGTATCCACACTTCTGTTAATTAGATTGGTGTTGGTCGGCAGCGTGCCAACAATAACAGTGAAGGCATTTATTCTCGCCGCTGCCTTCGTCGCGGCCTGGGCTTTGCCCATCAGTAATCGGCACTTAAGCCGCAAATTTTATGTCGGGCCTGGCTTACTCGCCATTTTTGCCGCTGCCAAGTGCTCGTCATCCTCACGTACATAAGTACGCTCCGGTGACTGCGCGCTTTCAGCGACAAAACTTGCTCCGACGCCGACGGCCCGAGGGCGGAAGCTGGCTTACTCGCCATTTTTGCCGCTGCCAAGTGCTCGTCATCCACATCAGTACGCTCCGGTGACTGCGCGCTTTCAGCGACAAAACTTGCTTCGACGCCGACGGCCCGAGGGCGGAAGCTGGCTTACTCGCCATTTTTGCCGCTGCCAAGTGCTCGTCATCCTCACGTACATCAGTACGCTCCGGTGACTGCGCGCTTTCAGCGACAAAACTTGCTTCGACGCCGACGGCCCGAAGGCGGAAGCTGGCTTACTCGCCATTTTTGCCGCTGCTACGTGCTCGTCATCCTCACGTACATCAGTACGCGCCGGTGACTGTGCGCCAACAGAAACAAAACGTGCTTCGCCCCTCAATTTTTCAGCATGCCGCTTCGCTTAGGGAAAGCCGCAGGCCGGATAATGCGTTACTTTTTCGCGAAGGCCTGGCTCAGCGCCCAGAGCTCGCGTCGCTCGTCGGTACTGAGCCCGTGCGTACGTTCACGCGCAATCAGGAACTCCAGTCGCTCTTCCAACGCCGAGTCATAAACGCTGGCAAGGGAGTCCTGAAATACCGCCTCGCTTTCCTCATCCACTATCATGTGGTTCCAGACGGCCAGTGTTTCAAGCGTCTGGCTAAAATTTGTTCCGCGATATAACTCTAGTAGCTGACCGGTGGTCAATCCAGGATTCTCATTACAGCGCGTCACTAATTCAATAAATAACGGTAAACCGGCAATTTTCGACTCGGCAAGCCCGTCCAGTGACGGCACCAGGGTTGCCAGCTGCGGATTCTGAATCAGCAGCGCCACTAAAACGCGCATCGTGGTGCGTTTAAGCGGTGGGGCGACCGGTGCGCTTCCGCCCGGGGCCTGCTTTGGCATCAGCTTTTCAAGCTGAGAGTCATCCAGAATACCTAACTTGTTACCCAGCGCCTGACGCATATAGATACGCAGTGTTTCACCGGGAATCTGTGTGATCAGCGGCAACGCCAACGTACTTAAACGTGCTTTACCGTCGCGAGAGCTCAAATCTACCTGAGGTAGCAGGCTGTCGAACAGAAACGAAGAGAGCGGCATCGCCTGCTCCATCCTCGCCTCAAATGCGGCTTTACCCTCCTGGCGAACCAGCGTATCCGGGTCTTCGCCGTCGGGTAGAAACATAAAGCGTAGTTGACGACCGTCATTCATGTAAGGCAATGCGGTTTCAAGTGCACGCCATGCTGCCTCACGCCCGGCCCGATCGCCGTCATAACAGCAGATCACGTTGTCCGTGCTGCGAAACAGCAGCTGAATATGTTCAGCCGTGGTTGATGTCCCCAGTGACGCAACCGCGTAATCCACGCCGAATTGCGCCAGGGCAACCACATCCATATAGCCTTCCACCACTAACAGGCGTTTAGGTTCAGGATGATTTTTTAACGCTTCATACAGGCCATAGAGCTGACGGCCTTTATGAAAAACCGGCGTTTCCGGTGAGTTCAGATACTTAGGCGTATCATTACCCAGCACGCGGCCACCAAAACCGATGACGCGGCCTCGCTTATCGCGAATCGGGAACATCACGCGCTCGCGAAAGCGGTCATAAACCCGGCCTTTGTCGTTACTGACCAGCATCCCCGCTTCCATCAACGATTCACGATCTTCAGGCTGCTTGCCGAAGCGTTTCAGGACGTTGTCCCAACCGGCGGGCGCATAGCCAATCGAAAAATGGTTGATGATGTCGGCGCTCAGACCACGATGTTCAAGATAATCGCGTGCTGACTGGGCGCTGGACTGCTGCAAACTCTGCTGATAAAAACCGTTCAGGTTCTCCATCAGCTGGTACAGGCTCTGGCGCTGATGGCGTTCCATCTGGCTTGGCCCATTGCCCGCTTCGTAAGGTACGTCTAAACCATGGGAAGTGGCTAACTCTTCAATACTTTCAACAAACTCAAGACGATCATAGTTCATCAGAAAGTCGATTGCGTTACCGTGAGCGCCGCAACCAAAGCAGTGATAAAACTGCTTTTCGCCATTTACGGTAAAAGAGGGCGTTTTCTCATTATGGAAAGGACAACACGCATGATAATTTTTTCCCTGCTTTTTCAGCTTAACGCGGGCATCGATTAACTCCACGATGTCCGTGCGGGCAAGTAAGTCATTGATAAATACGCGTGGAATACGTCCTGCCATAAGCCCCGTTTTTTCAGCTCATAAACGACAACAAGCCGCGCTTCCTTTCGGAAAGCACGGCCTTTTACTTGACTCGGTCTGCGTTTATCACGCTGTGGAGGCGAACCTCCGGGAAATTAGTACAGACGAGTGCGGCGTGCGTTTTCGCGAGCCAGTTTTTTGGCATGACGCTTAACTGCAGATGCTTTAGCGCGCTTACGTTCGGTCGTTGGTTTTTCATAGAACTCACGACGACGAACTTCGGCCAGAACGCCTGCTTTCTCGCAGGAACGCTTAAAGCGACGCAGTGCTACGTCGAACGGCTCGTTTTCACGTACTTTAATTACCGGCATGTAACTCTCACCTCAATAAAATTCGGTTTTGCTGCTGACTGCGGCGCCAGCACATTTCAAAATGGTGCAGCATTTTACTCCAACTCGCGTCGGCTTGTAAAGCACCATGGATAATTTAGAACCAACAGGAGCGTTTGCCTGTGCGGCTGCCGGTTTTTTCCAGGGGCGGGAGTATAGCGCACTCTTTAGGCAGCAGAAAATGACTTTTTGCGTGGATTGCATCCTCTTTTCGTGCAAGGGCTATGCTAAACTGCGCGCCGCAAGAATGAGGTGAAGCAATGCGAATTCTGGGTATTGAAACATCGTGCGATGAAACCGGCATCGCAATCTATGATGACGAGGCTGGCTTGGTGGCTAACCAACTGTACAGCCAGGTAAAACTGCATGCCGATTACGGCGGCGTGGTGCCGGAACTGGCATCGCGCGATCACGTGCGCAAAACGGTGCCGCTGATCCAGGCGGCCCTGAAGCAGGCCAACCTGGCGCCGCAGCAAATTGATGCGGTCGCCTATACCGCCGGACCGGGCCTGGTGGGCGCGTTGCTGGTGGGCGCAACGGTTGGACGCGCGCTGGCCTTTGCGTGGAAGGTACCTGCGGTGCCGGTGCACCATATGGAAGGTCATCTGCTGGCACCGATGCTGGAAGAGAATCCGCCCGCGTTCCCGTTTGTCGCATTGCTGGTTTCAGGCGGTCACACGCAGTTAATCAGCGTCACCGGTATTGGCGAATACACACTGCTGGGCGAGTCGATTGACGATGCCGCAGGTGAAGCCTTCGATAAAACCGCCAAACTGCTGGGGCTGGATTATCCTGGCGGCCCGATGCTGTCGAAAATGGCGCAGCAGGGCACCGCCGGGCGGTTCACCTTCCCGCGCCCGATGACGGATCGTCCGGGGCTGGATTTTAGTTTCTCAGGCCTGAAAACCTTTGCCGCGAATACCATTCGTGGCAATGACGATGACGCGCAAACCCGCGCCGATATCGCCCGGGCGTTTGAAGATGCGGTTGTCGATACGCTGGCGATTAAATGCAAACGCGCGCTGGATCATACGGGTTTTAAACGTCTGGTCATTGCGGGCGGCGTCAGCGCTAACCGCACCCTGCGTGAACAGATGGCCGTGATGATGCAAAAGCGGGGCGGTGAGGTGTTCTATGCCCGTCCTGAATTTTGTACCGATAACGGGGCCATGATTGCCTACGCGGGCATGGTGCGCCTTAAAGGCGGCACGCGGGGAGAACTGGGCGTGAGCGTCAGGCCGCGCTGGCCCTTGTCGGAACTGCCCGCCATCTGAGATCAAAAAAGCCGGTTAACCGGCTTTTTTTACGCTTACTTTTTCTTTTTTCGCTTCCAGATTTTGCTTTCCTGACCGCGCCACAGGCGCTGAATGTTGTCATGATGACGCAGTAAAATCAGGCAGGAGAGCATGGAAACCGGAAACGTAAACTGTGGCTTAAACCACCAGACATAAAACGGCGCGATAAGCGCGCTGACAATCGCGCCAAGCGATGAGTAGCCGCTCAGCAGCACGGTCAGTAGCCACGTTCCCGTCATGAGTCCGGTCAGGTCCCAGCCAATGGGGGCGATTGCACCAAACGCCGTCGCCACGCCTTTCCCGCCACGAAAGCGAAAAAAGACCGGATAAATATGGCCCAGACAGGCAGCAATGGCGGTTAAGCCCAGATAAAGTGGGGGCACATGAAACAGATAGGCCAGCCACACGGGCAGCATACCTTTCACAATATCGAACACCAGCACAGACGCAGCCGCCAGTTTGCCGCCGATACGCAGTACGTTGGTTGCGCCCGGGTTGCCTGAACCATGGGTGCGGGGATCGGGTAAACCGGCGAGTTTGCAAACCAGAATCGCACTGGAAATTGAACCGCACAGATACGCGAAAATAATCATACCAAGCGCGAAAGCACTCATAACACCGTCCCGTTTCCTTTGGGGTCGTTTTGATCACGTCTACCATGGATAATACGCACAATCTGCCGGAAGTGGTATCCGGCGCGACCAAAAACAGAGAGCATCATCATGGATATCGTCTTTATAGAACAACTCACCGTCTTCACCACGATAGGCGTTTATGACTGGGAGCAGGGGATTCAGCAGAAGCTGGTGATCGATGTAGAAATGGCGTGGGATAACCGTCAGGCTGCCGCCAGCGACGATGTGAAAGACTGCCTGAGCTATGCCGATGTCTCAGAAGCGATTCTGTCGCATCTGACGGGACAGCGTTTTGCGTTGGTGGAGCGCGTAGCGGAAGAAATTGCGGATCTGTTGATGAACCGTTTCAATTCACCTGGCGTGCGCATCAGGGTAGCAAAACCGGGCGCGGTGGCTCAGGCAGCGCAGGTTGGCGTGCGAATTGAGCGCGGGACTATTCCTAAATAATTACGATGTGATTGCCATCACAATGAAACCAAACCAAATTACTGTTTGTCTCAGCACGTGCCGTTTCGTTACGACAGACTAAACGGCAGTTGAGCTTAAGGTTTTACTCAGACTTAAGCAGATAAGATTTAAGGCGATAGCGCAACAGCTAGCGCCTTTTTCATGATTTTAAAACGGACAGAGGGAATACATTGATGGCAGATCTTCATCAGCTGTGGGTAGCTGCAATCCTGGGCGTGGTAGAAGGGTTAACCGAGTTCTTACCGGTCTCTTCTACCGGGCACATGATTATAGTGGGGCACCTGCTGGGCTTTGAGGGCGACAAAGCAGAAACCTTTGAAGTGGTCATTCAGTTAGGTTCCATTCTTGCCGTCGTCGTGATGTTCTGGCGGCGTTTGTTTGGATTGATCGGCATTCACTTTGGTGAAGTTAAACATGAAGGTGTCGGGACAGGTCGGTTAACCCTGATCCATATCCTGTTGGGCATGATCCCTGCGGTGGTGGTTGGTCTGGCGCTGCACGATCAGATTAAAACGTTGTTTAATCCGATTAACGTCATGTATGCGCTGGTGGTCGGGGGCTTACTGCTGCTGGCAGCGGAATTCCTGAAACCGAAACAGCCAAAATCGCCAGGTATTGATGATATCACCTATCGTCAGGCGTTTATGATTGGCTGCTTCCAGTGTCTGGCGCTGTGGCCGGGCTTCTCGCGTTCGGGCGCCACCATTTCAGGCGGGATGCTGATGGGCGTGAGCCGCTATGCCGCATCCGAGTTCTCGTTTATCCTGGCCGTACCGATGATGATCGGGGCGACAGGGCTGGATATCTATAAAAGCCTCGGCTTCCTGACGATGGCCGACTTCCCGATGTTTGCGGTGGGCTTTATCACCGCATTCGTTGTCGCGTTGCTGGCCATCAAAGTGTTCCTGGAGCTGATCAAACGCATCTCTTTCGTGTCATTTGCCATCTACCGCTTTATCGTGGCGGGCGCGGTGTACATGATTTTCATGTAAGCCACAGGGTAACGCGGTCGGGCAACTGGCCGTGTTACGCTAAGCCCTGTTCGACAGCCTCAATACGACGTCGCGTGAGCTCTTCCCGCACCTCTATCCCTTTAAATCCCGCCTCCACGACCGCCTTAGATGACACGGCCTGAGCCAGGGCAAACGCACGTCGCAGGTAGTTGCCCTGGGGATAAGGCATGTTGGCAAGGCCACCGCGTCCGCGGGCATCCGCTTCGCTGCACAGCGCCAGTTGGTTAACCCGCTCGGGTTTGCGCCAGGCGTCAAGACGGTCAAATAAGCCAATCAACGCGTCGGCAGGGCGCTGCTCAATGGTATGCATCATGTCGTGAAACTCCGTGACCAGCAGCGCCAGATCACGGATCGCATTCGGCACGCGTAGCCGTTGACACAGCGCGGCGACCAGCGGAACGCCTGCCGGGCCATGTCCGTGATGGCTGGGCCATTTTTCAACCGGCGTTAAGGCTTTACCGACATCGTGAAACAGCGTCGCAAAGCGCACGTCAATCGCTTCCGACAGGCCAGCAGACAGGGTTAACGCCATCAGCGTGTGAACCCCGGTATCAATTTCCGGGTGCCATCGTGCGGGCGCCGGCACGCCGAACAGGTTATCGATTTCCGGAAACAGTCCCTGCAATGCGCCGCAGTCGCGCAGTACCTGGAAGTAAACCTGGGGATTATGGGAGGACAGGGCTTTTTCCGTCTCTTTCCAGACGCGTTCGGCCGTGAGATCGGCCAGCTCGCCGCTCTCTGCCATTTGTCGCATCAGCGCCTGCGTTTCGTCGGCAATACGAAAATTAAGGTGGGCGAAGCGCGCGGCAAAACGCGCGACGCGCAGGACGCGCAGGGGATCTTCACTAAAGGCATCGGAAACGTGGCGCAACTGCCGGTCGGCAATATCCTGCTGTCCGTGGTAGGGATCGTAAAGCTCGCCTTGAGCGTCGCGGGCAATAGCGTTAATCGTCAAATCGCGGCGCTGTAAATCCTGCTCCAGCGTGACGTCTGGCGCCGACCAGGTCGTGAACCCGGTGTAGCCTTTGCCGTTCTTCCGTTCGGTACGTGCCAGCGCATACTCTTCCCGGCTGTCGGGATGCAGAAACACGGGGAAATCGCGGCCGACCTGCTGGTAGCCTTGTTCCAGCATGGCTTCCGGGGTCGCGCCTACCACCACCCAGTCTTTGTCTTTAACCGGCAACTTCAACAGCGCATCGCGCACTGCACCGCCAACAAGAAACGTCTTCACGCACAACTCCAGAGATAAATAAGTGATCTGCGCGTCTGTGGGCTTCCGGCACCTGAATCCAGACGGGCACAAACTCTATTGTTGCACAAATTCGACATATTGCAGACAGGCCAAAAGGGGCATCTTACGATCCCCTGATAGCGAGCGGTGGTAAAACTAGTTCATCCAGCGATCGTTTTTCTTACGGCGCGGCACCATGTGCGGCAACAGTAGCCCAAGCAGCAGGCCGACGCCTAGCACGCCGCCACCATACATAAACCACTGCATGATGATCGTACGCTGTTTGTCATCCAACTGAACGTTAGCGGCGCTGACTTTCTTCTGCGCCACGATCAGTTCGTTTTTCAGCTTCTGATTTTGCTCTTTTAAGCCGTTGATCACGCTGTCGCTGCTGGCCACTTTGTTCTGCATTTCGGCGGTGCGCTGATTCCAGCTGTTATCAATATTGGCTAACTTGGCGGTCAGGTCTTTAACCTGTTGTTCCAGCTGCGGTACCCGGGTGCGCAGGCTGGGATTTTCACTCAGCTGCGACAGGGGGATCCAGACGGTGCGGCCTTCGGCATCGCGTACCTGGCCATATTTGGTGGCATCATTGGTCTGCAGCAGCTGTACCTGTTCACCCGCATTCAGCTTGCCCAGCAGGCGAAACTGGTCGCCGGGACCGCTACGAACCCAGGTGGATAATTCGTCAGAAACGTAACGTTTTTCATCGGCGTGAGCAGGTGCAAGGGTGCTGAGGGCCAGCAAAGTGATTCCAGCGAGTGTGATTTTTTTCATTAGATTTCGTTTTGCTTAAAAATTAAAGATAATTTACCGGCACAGTCTGTAGAGGCTTCGCGTAAATCTGAATGAGAACTATCCTGGTCTCATGACAGTGCGAAAAGGGTAGCGAAAGCACAAAGAAAGCAGAGACAGTCCGGCTTCTGTGCATTACTCTTCGCCTGAAAACCCTAACCTTCAGCTCAGTGGATGCAGCAGAAGATAACCTTAAACAGGCAGGGAATATATCCTTAAGTGCCAGCGGCGTTAGTGAATAAAAAAATATGACCATCGAAATCGAACTTAAGTTCATTGCTAAACCCAATGCTGCCGGGAAACTGGCAGAACGGCTGGCGGCGTTTCCGCATCAGCACCAGGCTGCCCGTCAGCTGACCAATATCTATTTTGAAACCGACGATAATCAGTTACGTCGTTGGAATATGGGATTGCGCATTCGGGGCGTTGATCAACGCTACGAAATGACGCTGAAAACCGCCGGCAAAACGTTGGGTGGGCTACATCAGCGCGGCGAATACAACGTTGACCTCACTGAGCCAACGCTGGACATCAGCCTTCTGCCCGCAGACATCTGGCCGGAAGGAACGGATGTGGCAGCGCTACAGCAGCGCCTGCAGCCGCTGTTCAGTACCCATTTTGAACGAGAGATCTGGGTAGTCACGGCGGGCAGTAGTGAAATAGAAATTGCCTGCGATCGGGGCGACGTGACGGCGGGAGAGTTGAGCGAACCTTTGTCAGAGGTTGAGCTTGAGCTAAAAGGTGGCCAGCGCAGCGAGTTGCTGACGTTTGCTCAGCAGTTAGTGGCCGTGGGCGACCTGCGGATGGGCAGCCTGAGCAAGGCGGCGCGCGGCTATCAGTTAGCTAAAGGTAATCCCTCGCGTGAGGTAACCGCCTTTCCGCTGTTAAAAGCCGGGGCGAAAGCCACGGTGGAAGAGGGCATGACGGCGGCCATGGCGGCAGGCCTTCACCACTGGCAATATCATGAAGAAGTGTGGCTGCGTGGCAATAAGCGCGCCAGAGAAGCGGTTCGTGAGGCGCTGGATGTTCTGCGTCAGGCGTTTGCGCTGTTTGGGGCGGTAGTCCCGCGCAAGGCCAGTAGCGAGCTGCGTCAGAAGCTGACCACGCTGGAAGAAACGCTGCTAAATGAAGATGTCGATGCCGACAGCTTCTGTTTTTCGGCTCTCTCGGTAGAGGCCCAGTTAGCACTTACTCACTGGTTAGCCGAGGCGCACTGGCGGCAGTGGATTGATGAAAAGGGGCAAACCAAGCTCAACGGTTCCTTTAAACGCTTTGGCGATATCATGCTGGGCCGCATCAATGCCGATCTGAAAGAAACCTTCAGCACCGTCCATCAGGTGAATGAGTATCAGGACAAGGCCACGCGCCTGGATCGACAGCTGCTGGCGGTGCATTTGCTGGCGGGCGCTTACTCGCCGGATGCCGTTCACGACTGGCTGGCGCCGTGGCAGCAGCTGCAGCGCGCAATCAGGGAACAGCAGCACGCCAGCCTGGACTGGTTAACGGCGCAGGCGATGAAACAGTCACCCTTTTGGTTAACCAGCGGTTCGCCACGTTAAGTCATACAGCACGCTATCAGGGAGAGAACATGTTGCCATCCTTACCCACCGTATTGCGCACCCAGGCCGCGCGGGCAGTTGAACAGCTCGGTCTTGCGGATACCGCTCTCAGCGAGGCGCAGCTTGCCGGTCTGGCCTTCAGCGACTTTGTGCTGGATAACCTGCAGCAGAATCCGCACTGGTGGCAGGAGATTGCCGCACAGTCGCCCGAGGCCGACGAGTGGCAGCAGTATACGCAGTGGCTGGGCAGAGACATGGCGGCGGTGGACAGTGAAGCCAGCCTGATGCGCGTGCTGCGCCTGTTTCGCCGTCGCATGCTGGTTCGCATTGCCTGGATGCAGTGCTTGCAGCTTGCCACGACAGAGCAGACGCTGCAGCAGCTGAGCGTATTAGCCGAGGTGCAGATCGACGCCGCGCGCCACTGGGTTTATCAGGACTGCTGTCGCGAATTCGGCACGCCCTGCAATGCCGCGGGTGAACCACAGCCGCTGCTGATCCTCGGAATGGGCAAGCTGGGCGGTGGCGAGCTGAATTTCTCCTCCGATATCGATCTGATTTTTGCCTGGCCGGAAAACGGCACCACGCGCGGCGGTCGCCGCGAACTCGACAATGCGCAGTTTTTTACCCGCATGGGCCAGCGCCTGATCAAAGTACTCGATCAGCCCACGGCCGACGGCTTTGTTTACCGGGTCGATATGCGCCTGCGCCCGTTTGGCGACAGCGGGCCGCTGGTCATGAGTTTTGCCGCCCTGGAAGATTATTACCAGGAGCAGGGCCGCGACTGGGAGCGCTACGCCATGGTGAAGGCGCGGCTGATGGGCGATGAGCAGGATCGCTGGAGCCAGGAACTGCAGCAGATGCTGCGGCCCTTTGTTTATCGCCGCTACATCGATTTCAGCGTCATCCAGTCGTTACGCAATATGAAAGCGATGATCGCGCGTGAAGTGCGTCGCCGTGGGCTGAAAAACAACATCAAGCTGGGCGCGGGCGGGATTCGCGAAACAGAATTTATCGTGCAGGTTTTTCAGTTGATTCGTGGCGGACGTGAGCGCTCGCTTCAGCTCCGGGCCTTGATACCTACGCTGTCTGCTATTGAATCTCTGGCCTTACTGCCACCCGAGCAGGTTGCGGCATTGCGCGCGGCTTATCTGTTTCTGCGTCGGCTGGAAAACCTGTTGCAAAGTCTGGCGGACGAACAAACGCAAACGCTGCCGGAAGAGGCGTTACCCCGCGCCCGGCTGGCGTGGGCGATGGGCTGTGATGACTGGGCTGCGCTGAGCGCCCGGCTGGAAACGCATATGGCCGCCGTGCGTGCCATCTTCGATGAGTTAATCGGTGAGGATACGCCGGATGTGGGCGATCGCCCCGAACTGGCCGACTTTAACATGCTGTGGCACGACAGCCTGGAGGACACTGAGCTGGCCCCGCTGGTGCCACAACTGGATACCACGCAGTGTCATGCTCTTAATCAGGCGCTGGAAGCGTTTCGCCAGGATATCGGTCACCGCACTATCGGCCCGCGCGGCCGTCAGGCGCTGGATCAGCTGATGCCTCAACTGCTGAGTGAAGTCTGTTCACGCAGCGATGCCGCGGTGACCTTCAGCCGCCTGGCGCCGTTGCTGCTGAGCGTTCTGACCCGCAGTACCTACCTTGAGCTGCTCACCGAGTATCACGGCGCGTTGCGTCACCTGATTCGTCTTTGCGCAGCCTCACCGATGGTGGCCAGCCAGCTGGCACGTTATCCGCTGTTACTGGATGAGCTGCTTGATCCCGCCACGCTCTATCAGCCAACCGCTACGGATGCCTACCGGGATGAGCTGCGTCAGTACCTGATGCGCATTCCTGCGGATGATGAAGAGCAGCAGCTTGAAGCATTACGCCAGTTTAAACAGGCACAGTTATTACGCATCGCGGCGGCGGATATTGCGGGCACGTTGCCGGTGATGAAAGTGAGCGATCACTTAACCTGGCTGGCCGAGGCCATTATCGAATCGGTGGTGCAGCAGGCATGGAATATGATGGTGCAGCGCTATGGCCGACCGTCGCACCTTGTGCATGAACACGAACGGGGCTTCACGGTATTGGGCTATGGCAAGCTGGGCGGATGGGAACTGGGCTACAGCTCCGATCTCGATCTGGTTTTCCTGCACGACTGCCCGATGGAAGCCGTCACGCAGGGCGAGCGCAGCATAGACGGACGGCAGTTTTACCTGCGGCTGGCGCAGCGCATCATGCATCTGTTCAGCACCCGTACGTCGTCCGGCATTTTGTACGAAGTGGATGCGCGACTGCGGCCTTCGGGCGCGGCTGGCATGCTGGTCAGTACTTTTGAAGCCTTCGACGATTATCAGCGCAACGAAGCCTGGACGTGGGAGCATCAGGCGCTGGTCCGCGCCCGCGTGGTGTTCGGTGAGCCCGATCTGAGCGCGCGTTTTAGCGCCATTCGCCGTGCGATCCTCTGTCTGCCGCGCGATGCAGCAGCGTTGCAAACGGAAGTCAGAGAGATGCGTGACAAAATGCGCGCGCACCTGAGCAACAAGCACAAGGGCCGCTGGGAGATCAAAACGGACGAAGGCGGCATTACGGATATTGAATTCATCGCCCAGTACCTGGTGCTGCGCTATGCGGCGGAGCAGCCCGACCTGACGCGCTGGTCAGACAATGTGCGGATTTTTGAACGGATGGCAATCCACCACAAAATGTCTGACGAGGAAGCGGCAGCGCTCACGCATGCTTATGTCACGCTGCGCGATGCGCTGCATCATCTGGCGCTTCAGGAGCAGCCCGGGCATGTTGAACCTGACGCCTTTGCGCAGGAAAAAGAGTCGGTGAACACCAGCTGGCAGCGATGGCTACAGTCACCACACTCTCTCACGGCGTGATGCTGATAGCACCTGTCGCAACTGTGTTATCATCCGCGCACTATTTTGAATGCAGTCTGGAGTGTCTGGAATGAAAGTTACTCTGCCCGCGTTCGGCCAGGCCTCGGTGCTGGTCGTTGGCGATGTCATGTTGGATCGTTACTGGTACGGCCCCACCAGCCGTATTTCGCCTGAAGCGCCGGTGCCGGTGGTCAAGGTGGAAACCGTTGAAGAACGCCCAGGCGGCGCCGCTAACGTGGCAATGAACATTGCTGCGCTGGGGGCGGGTTCCCGTCTGATCGGACTGACCGGAGAAGACGATGCGGCTCAGGTACTGAGTAAAACGCTGAAGGATGTTCGTGTTGACTGCGATTTTGTCACCTTAAAAAGCCATCCCACCATTACCAAACTGCGCGTCCTCTCTCGCAACCAACAGCTCATCCGTCTGGACTTCGAAGAGGGATTTGAGCAGGTGGACGCCGCCCCGATGCACGAAAAAATGCGCCAGTCACTGTCCCGTAGCGGTGCGGTGGTGCTGTCGGATTACGGCAAAGGCGCACTGGACAGCGTTCAGCAGATGATCGCGCTGGCACGCGAGGCGAATGTACCGGTGTTGATCGATCCGAAAGGCACGGATTTTGCGCGCTACCGCGGAGCGACGCTGCTGACGCCCAACCTGTCTGAGTTCGAAGCCGTGGTTGGCAAATGCAAGACAGAGAATGAGATTGTGGAACGTGGCATGAAGCTGATCGCCGACTGCGACCTTTCCGCCCTGCTGGTCACGCGGTCTGAAAACGGCATGTCGCTGCTGCAGCCAGGTAAAGCGCCCCTGCATTTGCCGACCCAGGCGCAGGAAGTGTTTGACGTGACCGGCGCCGGGGATACCGTCATTGGCGTGCTGGCCGCTGCTTTAGCCGCAGGGGATTCGCTGGAAGAAGCCTGTTTTCTGGCTAACGCCGCTGCAGGCGTGGTGGTTGGGAAGTTGGGGACATCAACCGTCAGCATCGTGGAGCTGGAAAACGCCATTCGTGCGCGTCCAGAGCGCGGTTTTGGCATCATGACTGAATCCGAGCTGAAAGAGGCCGTCGCCATGGCGCGTCAGCGCGGCGAAAAAGTGGTGATGACCAACGGCGTCTTCGACATTCTGCATGCCGGCCATGTTTCCTACCTTGCTAACGCGCGCAAGCTGGGCGATCGCCTGATTGTCGCGGTAAACAGCGATGCGTCCACCAAACGCCTCAAAGGCGACAGCCGTCCGGTGAACCCGCAGGAAAACCGTATGATCGTGCTGGGTGCGCTGGAAGCGGTGGACTGGGTCGTGCTGTTTGAAGAAGACACGCCACAGCGCTTAATCGCCAGCGTATTGCCCGATCTGTTGGTAAAAGGCGGGGATTACAAACCGGAAGATATCGCGGGCAGCCAGGAAGTCTGGGCCAATGGCGGTGACGTGCGGGTGCTGAACTTTGAAGATGGCATCTCGACCACCAATATCATCAAAACCATTCGCGGCGACTGAGTCATGGCGGCGGGAGCCTGGGCTCCCGCCCGCCCTTTATTTAGCCGGTTTGTCAGCAGGATGTGCGGCTGGCACGATGGCCGGTGCCGGGCCAGGTGTGCTGGTGGCAGCGGGCGCGGCAGACGCTGAACTCTTGCTTTCCAGCTGAGCGAGACGCTGTTCCAGCGCCGCCAGTTTTTCACGCGTACGCAGTAAAACCTGAGTCTGGACATCAAACTCTTCACGGTTGACCAGATCCATGCGGGTCATTTGTGCCTGCAGCGTCTGCCGGATTTTCTTCTCGACATCATCGCCAAATTCACGAACTCCCTTCGGCAGCGCGTCATGAACCTGACGGGCCATTTGTTCAATTTTTTTCGTGTCGATCATGATGGTTTCCTGGTTACGGGTTGCTATGGCAGCATTGTACCAACGCTAGAGTCACTTAAGTGTAATGCCTGAATTGAAAAGGTTAAACCTGAAATCCTTAGCGCAAAAAATGCTAAAGCAATAATGGCTTTGTGGATTGCCGCCCCGAATAGGAAGCGTTATAGTTAAAACGCTTATTCTCAGGGCGGGGCGAAATTCCCCACCGGCGGTAAATCAGCCCAGGCTGACAGCCCGCGAGCGCTTCACTGTGATGGTGAAGGTCAGCAGATCCGGTGAAATTCCGGGGCCGACGGTTAAAGTCCGGATGGGAGAGGGTAACGACATCTGTCAGGCATTATGTCTGTTTTGCGTCATTGCTACGTCTATACGGCGTCACTCCTAAGCTTGCCCTGATTCTGGTAACCCAATACATTTAAAAGGTTTTATTACCATGAATCAGACTCTACTTTCTGAATTTGGCACGCCGAAACAGCGTGTAGAACGTGCTATCGCTGCACTCCGTGAAGGACGCGGTGTGATGGTGCTCGACGATGAAGATCGTGAAAACGAAGGCGATATGATTTTCGCTGCCGAAACCATGACCGTCGAGCAGATGGCTCTCACTATTCGCCACGGCAGCGGTATCGTGTGTCTCTGCCTGACCGAAGAACGCCGCCAGCAGCTGGCATTACCGATGATGGTGGAAAACAACACCAGCGCCTACGGCACAGGGTTTACCGTGACCATCGAAGCGGCGAAGGGCGTCACCACCGGCGTATCCGCGCAGGATCGCATCACTACCATTCGCACGGCGATTGCCGATAACGCCAAACCCGAAGATCTGAACCGTCCGGGCCACGTTTTTCCCCTGCGTGCCCATGATGGTGGTGTTCTGACCCGCGGCGGTCATACTGAAGCGACCATCGATCTGGTCACGCTGGCGGGCTTTAAACCTGCAGGCGTCCTGTGTGAACTGACCAACGACGACGGCTCTATGGCGCATGCGCCTGAAGTGATCCTGTTCGCGAAACAGCATGCGATGCCGGTCGTGACGATCGAAGATCTGGTTGCCTATCGTCGCGAGCACGAAACGCGTCAGGCCAGCTAACCGGCTTACTGTCAGGCCAGAAATACTGGCCTGATTGCTTCACTTCTTCCCCCATCCTTCCTGCTTATCTGACTCATCTTTTTCGTTCAAATTTCCTGACAGAGAACATCATGCTTATCCGCGTGATAACCCCTGCAAACAGCGTATCGTAGTGCTCATAGAGTGAACACATTAAGGATCGCTATGAGCCAGTTACGTATGCCAGCACTGTTTTTGGGACACGGCAGCCCGATGAATGCGTTAGAAGAAAACCGTTACACCGAAGCCTGGCGTAAAGCCGGTGCCACGCTGCCACGACCGCGGGCCATCCTGGCCATTTCGGCTCACTGGTATACCCAGGGAACGGCGGTCACAGCGATGGAAAACCCGCGTACCATTCATGACTTTGGCGGTTTTCCGCAGGCGCTTTTTGATACCCGCTATCCCGCGCCGGGTTCGCCTGAACTGGCAAATGAAATTGCTGAGATTTTATCGCCCGTGCCGGTTCATCAGGATCATGCATGGGGATTCGATCACGGCTCGTGGGGCGTGCTGATTAAAATGTATCCTGAGGCGGATATTCCGGTAGTCCAGCTTAGTATCGACAGCGGTAAGCCTGCGGCCTGGCATTTTGAGATGGGCAAAAAGCTGTCTGCCTTGCGCGATCGCGGTGTCATGATCGTCGCCAGCGGCAATGTGGTACACAACCTGCGTAAGGTTCTGTGGGGCGGCGGAAACGCTTATGACTGGGCGACCGGATTCAACAACTATGTGCGCGATAATCTGGCGGTTGACGCCGGAGCAGATTCCCATCCGTTGGTGAATTTTATGCAGCATCCGGATGCGGCGTTATCCAATCCCACGCCGGAGCACTTCCTGCCGTTGCTGTACGTGCTGGGGTCCCGTCAGCCAGGTGAGGCCGTCACCGTCCCTGTTGAAGGTATGGAAATGGGCGCAATCAGTATGCTGTCGGTACAGGTCGGCTAGAGGGAAACCAGGCCAGCGAGCTGGCCTGGAGGAAAGCGCTACTCGATAAACGCGTGCGGATAGAAACGCGAAAGATCCTGGGTGATCAGGTCGCGATCTTCGCGCAGGCCGATGCCCGCAGGCTGATCGTCAATCAACCAGCTACCAATTAGGGTATAGCTGTCGCCAAATTTCGGCAGCGGATGGAACTGCTGGACGATCATGCCTTCTTCGCCGTAAGGACCGTCCACACGGGCGATCTCTTTGCCGTTTTCCACAATACGAATGTTGGCCCCTTCGCGCGAGAACAGTGGCTTAACCACGTATTTCTCCATCGGTGGCACATCGTCTTCGGCAAACCAGGCGGGCAACAGGTTAGGGTGATTAGGGAACATCTCCCACAGCAGAGGCAGCAACGCTTTGTTTGACAGGATGCTCTTCCATGCCGGCTCCAGCCAGCGTACGCCCGCATCGGCCAGTTTGGTAGAAAACATCTCGCGCAGCATGAATTCCCACGGATAAAGCTTGAACAGATTACTGATGACCTGATCCTGGGCGTCAGTAAACTGGCCCTTTTCCCCCAGCCCTATCTCATCAATGTAGAGAAATTCGCTCGGCAGTCCGGCTTCCGTGGCGCAGTCCTGCAAGTATTGCACCGTTCCACGATCTTCATCGGTATCACGGCAGCAGGCGAAATGCAGCCAGTTAAACCCCTGTTGCTGATGAAGCACCGTAAAGCGTTCAATGAGTTTCTCTTGCAGGCTGTTGAATTGATCGCTGCCCTGCGGCAGCTGACCGGCATTGAGCTGGTCTTCGAGCCACAGCCACTGGAAAAACGCCGCCTCATACAGCGACGTCGGCGTGTCGGCGTTGTTCTCCAGCAGTTTGGCATCGCTTTTGCCGTCCCATGCGAGGTCGAGACGCGAATAAAGCGAGGGCTGACGCTGTTGCCATGAATCACGCACGAAGTCCCAGGTATGCTTAGGAATGCGAAATTTGGTGAGCAGCGCTTCACTGTTCACCACTTTTTCCACGACCTGCAGGCACATCTGATGAAGCTCGGCGGTGACGTCCTCAAGATAATCAATCTGCGCCAGCGTGAACTGATAGTAAGCCTCTTCACACCAGTAGGGCTCACCGTGCATGGTGTGAAAACGAAAACCAAACTCCGTGGCTTTTTCCCGCCAGCCCGGGCGCTCTGAAATCGCGATGCGTTGCATAAGCGGGGTTAGCCTCCCAGCGAACGGCTGGAGGTGCCGGACGCGCTGCTGCTACGCTGCATGCTGTTTTGCTTCGCGACCGTTTCACCAAAGCCACCCCGCGTAATCGTTGAGGTGGTGGTCGGTTTAGGCGCCATGGCGGTTTTAGGAACCGTCATGGTTTTACCGGAGGTGGCGTTACCATAGTTACGGCCGGACGCATCAACGAACTGACCGTTAGCCGGGCTGTTTGGCGTTTTGGGTGAGAACAGCGGCTGCTGCGCAAAACCCGCGCCGCCGCCCATCATGCGGCCCATCATATAGCCCGCCATCAGCGGCATCCAGAAGCTGCCGCTTTGCTGCGACTCGGCATTAGTGCTGCCCACGCCAGCCTGTGCAGGCGCCTGCTGACACTGGTTTTCACCAAATTCTGCCACGCAGTCTTCACGTGTGGCGTATTTCGGTGCGGTGCGTTCCGCTTCCTTTTTGGCGTTGTTAAACGCGGTGGTGCATTGCGCACTCTGGCCGGGATTGGCTTTCGTACAATCATCGGCGTTCTGATAGAGCGAGACGGTTTCGTCGTTTTGTTCACAGCCTGCCAGCATAAATACCGCTGAAACAGCGATAGCAACAGGCGTTAAGTGTCTTGCTTGCCAGCTCTTACGAAAGGCGGCATAGCGGATCGTTTTAGTCCGTTTCATTATAAATATCCTGTGCCCAAAGGTAGCGCATAGAATAGGGGATGAGTGGCGAGAAATGAAGCTAACGGCCAGGCAGGACGGGGATCTTTACTTAGTTATACGTTTTTAAGAGAAGCGGGCCGCAAAGCGGCCCGCAGGGCGATCAGTTAGCGAAAGGGTTACGGCTGCTTTTATGGGCGGCCGGGCGCACCGGCGCCGTCGCGGTTTCAGAAGAACTCGCGATGTGATCTTCACCCAGTACCTGCTGAACGTTCTGGGGCTGAACGGTTTCCGGTGAGGTGGAGATCTCTTTGCCTAACTGGCTGTTGAGAATGCCCAGACTCTGCTCGTTCAGCGTGCCCAGCGCATAGCTGATATTTAGCTGATTAATCAGATAGCTGTAACGTGCATCGGACAACTGCTGTTTCGCGTTATACAGGGTTGAGGTGGCGTTCAACACGTCAACGATGGTACGCGTACCGACCTGATAACCGGCTTCCATGGCGTCTAATGAACTCTGCGCAGAGACCACGGCTTGCTTGTACGCCGCAATGCTGCTCGCGGACGCATTCACGTTGTTGTAAGAAGAACGTACCGTCTGAACCGCAGAGCGGTGAGCCGCCTCCAGCTGTTCGCTGGCGCTGACAAAGTTATATTGCGCCTGCTTCACCTGTGAGGTCACGCTGCCACCGCTGTAAAGCGGAAGCGTGAAGCTCAGGCCGACTTTACTGTTTCCTGTAATCGAGTCTGTTGAGTTTGCACTCTGTTCAGCGCGGCTTCCGCCGTATTTGCTGTTAGACAGACCGGTAGACGCGGTCAGATCGAGCGTTGGCAGGTGGCCTGATTCCGCAGAGCGGATCTGTTCACGAGCTAAATCCTGATTCAGACGGGCAGAAAGCAGATTAAGGTTACGGCTTTCTGCCTGCTTGAGCAGCGCGTTAACGTTATCAGGTTTGGTGGTTTTAAAGCGATCGATGTTCAGTGAGGCCAGTGCCAGATAGTCCATGCCGGTGATCTGACGCAGAGACTCCACCGAGTTATCCAGATTGTTACGCGCCGTGACTTCATTGGCCAGCACGCTGTCATACTGGGCGCGGGCGTTCTGCACGTCGGTAATGGCCACCAGGCCCACGTTAAAGCGCTGAGTGGTTTGATCCAGCTCGCGGTAGATGGACATCTTCTGTGCTTCGACGTAAGAAAGCGTATCAATGGCTTTCAGCACGTTGAAATAGGCCGTCGCGGTATTCAGAATCAAATCCTGCTGGGCAACCTGATAGGTGACGTCCTGGATACCTGCGGTTTTTTCCTGCAGGGTCAGCGCGCGCCATTTTGACATGTCGAAAATGGTTTGCGTCAATTGCAGTGTGCCACTGGTCGTGTTGGAATGAATACCGCTACTATCACGATAGCCATTTGCATAGCTGTAATCTGCACCCAAACCCAGTTGTGGTAATAAAGGGCTGCGCGCTTCGTTGATTTTCTCAAACGCAGCATCGCGAGTGGCAGCGGAGCTCCGCAGGTCCGGGTTGCTTAAACGCGCTTGTTGGTAAACCTGAAGCAGGTTTTCTGCCTGACTGGCGACGCTGAAACCGCCCAGGCTCAGCCCAATAAATAATGGGAGCAGTTTTTTCATTTGCATTCCTTTTGTTGCAGCAAATCGCAATGATAGTGCCGCCGGTAAGCCAAAAATTATCGCAGATTCTAGCAGAGGGCAACTGTGAGATAAGGTGGCTGAACGTGCCATATTTGCGTGTTTCAGGTAAATAACTCTGTAATGACTGTTTAGATAGTGCCCGGGCTTGTGTTTTATCTGTGTCATCCCAATCTGCAAAAGGAACCAAACGATGAAGGACAATAAAACATCACCTGTGACTTTCACAAAAAATGATGTAGAAATTATTGCACGTGAAACGGCCTACGACGGTTTTTTTTCCATCGTTCGCTACCGTTTTCGCCATCGTCTGTTTAAAGGCGGCATGAGCGGAGAAGTGACGCGTGAAGTTTTTGAGCGCGGCCATGCTGCCGTCCTGCTACCTTATGATCCCATCCGTGATGAAGTGGTGCTGATTGAGCAGATCCGCATTCCGGCCTTCGACTGCAGCCCAACGCCCTGGCTGCTGGAAATGATTGCGGGCATTATTGAACCCGGTGAAACTCCGGAACAGGTGGGGCGCCGTGAAGCATCAGAAGAAGCCGGTCTGACCGTTGGCCGGGTGAAGCCCGTGTTGAACTATCTTGCCAGCCCGGGCGGCACCAGCGAACGTTTATCGGTTATGGTGGGAGAAGTGGATGCCGGCCTGGCAACAGGATGCCATGGTCTGGAGGAAGAGAATGAGGATATTCTTGTGCATGTCGTAAGCCGTGAACAGGCTTACCACTGGGTGGAACAGGGGATTATTGATAACGCGGCATCTGTCATCGCCTTGCAATGGCTGGCACTGCACCATAAAGAACTTCGAGAAGAGTGGACGCAAAAATGAAACAGCGCTATATCCCTGATTTCCCCGAGATGATGCGGCTGTGCGAAACCAATTTCGCCCAGTTACGCCGTCTGCTCCCGCGCGATGACGAGGCAGGCGCATCGGTTAGCTATCAGGTGAGCGGCGCCCGCTATCAGTTAACAATAGAAGAATCAACACGTTACACTACTCTGGTTGAAATTCGCCAGACGGCACCGGCGGTGAGTTACTGGAGCCTGCCTTCCATGTCTGTCAGGCTGTATCATGACGCCATGGTCGCTGAAGTGTGTTCAACACAGCAGATCTATCGGTTTAAAGCGCGTTATGATTACCCGAATAAAAAGATGAATCAGCGTGATGAAAAGCATCAAATCAATCAGTTCCTCGCTGACTGGTTACGCTACTGTCTGACGCATGGCGCCATGGCAGTACCGGCTTGCTGATACGTATAATGCATTGAATGGCGTAGAGACGAAGGAAACGCTTTGGATAGCCTGCTAACTCTTCCTGCGGCGACAGAATCTGGGGTGCGGATTCTGCAAGTGACGGACACGCATTTGTTCGCAGGAAAACACGAATCGCTGCTGGGAGTGAATACCTGGTCGAGTTATGACGCCGTGCTGGATGCGATCATCGCACAACAGCGCGACTATGATCTCATTGTGGCCACCGGCGATCTCTCTCAGGATCACTCGGTCGAAGCCTATCAGCATTTTGTTGAGGGCATTTCGCGCCTGCCAAAACCCTGTGTCTGGCTGCCGGGTAATCATGATTTCCAGCCCGCAATGGTGGATACGCTGGCCAGAGCCGGCATCAACGCGCACAAGCATGTGCTGGTGGGCGAACACTGGCAGGTCGTGCTGCTGGACAGTCAGGTCTTCGGCGTGCCTCATGGCATGTTAAGCGACTATCAGCTCGACTGGCTTGATAACGCCCTCGCGCGCTTTCCCCTGCGTCATACGCTGGTGCTGCTGCACCACCATCCGCTTGCTTCAGGCTGCACTTGGCTTGATCAACACAGTTTGCGCAATCCCCATCAGCTTGATGCCGTGTTACAGCACTATCCGCTGGCAAAGACACTGGTGTGCGGCCATATCCATCAGGAAATGGATGTGGAGTGGCACGGTCGCCGCGTGCTGGCCACGCCTTCCACCTGCGTGCAGTTCAAACCGCACTGCACCAGCTTTACCATTGATACCCTTGCGCCAGGCTGGCGCTGGTTTACGCTGCACAATGACGGTCAGCTTGATACAGAAGTGAACCGGCTCAGCACTCAGGCGTTTTGCCCCGATCTTGATGCCGAAGGATACTGACGGATGAAGGCGCTGCTTTACCTGCACGGCTTTAACAGCTCCCCGCGCTCAGCGAAAGCGACGCTGTTCAAACAGTGGCTGAGTCACAATCATCCCGACATAGAGATGATTGTGCCGCAGCTTCCAACTTTTCCGGCCGAGGCCGCGGCGATGCTGGAAGACATCGTGTTAAGTCACAGCGGGCGTGAAATGGGCCTGGTGGGCTCCTCGCTGGGCGGTTACTACGCGACGTGGCTGTCCCAGTGCTTTATGTTGCCTGCAGTGGTCGTCAACCCTGCCGTGCGGCCGTTCGAGTTGCTGGTGGATTTTTTAGGGGAGAATCAGAATCCCTACACCGGTCAGCAATATGTGTTAGAGTCTCGCCACATTTACGATCTGAAAGTGATGCAGATTGAACCGCTGGAAGCACCTGATTTATTGTGGTTGCTGCAACAAACCGGCGATGAAGTGCTCGATTACCGCCAGGCGCTCGACTACTACAGCGCGTGCCGTCATACGGTGGAAGAGGGCGGAAATCATGCATTTACTGGATTCGAACGCCATTTCCCGCAAATTCTGGACTTTCTGGGCCTGAATCACGCTTGAGTAACGCGGAAATCGCAACCATTTTCTTCTTCTAATCAGACAGTTACCATGAGTCAATCAAGCTATAATGCGGGTGACATTGAGGTCCTGACTGGCCTTGAGCCGGTTCGCCGTCGCCCGGGAATGTATACCGATACGACGCGCCCTAACCACTTGGGTCAGGAAGTGATTGATAACAGTGTCGATGAGGCACTGGCGGGCCATGCCAGGCGCGTAGAAGTGATTTTACATGCCGATCAGTCGTTAGAAGTGACTGACGACGGACGCGGCATGCCGGTGGATATCCATCCGGAAGAAGGCGTCCCGGCCGTTGAGCTCATCCTGTGCCGGCTGCACGCGGGGGGGAAATTCTCTAATAAAAACTACCAGTTTTCCGGTGGCCTGCACGGCGTCGGCATTTCGGTGGTCAATGCCCTCTCTAAACGTGTAGAAGTCAACGTGCGGCGTAATGGTGAGATCTACAGTATCGCCTTCGAAAACGGTGAAAAAGTGCAGGATCTGACCGTCACGGGCACGGTTGCGAAGCGCAACACCGGCACCAGCGTCCATTTCTGGCCGGATGAGCACTTCTTTGACAGCCCGCGCTTCTCGGTGTCCCGCTTATCACACCTGCTTAAGGCGAAAGCCGTGCTGTGTCCAGGGGTGGAAATTGTCTTCAAAGACAAGCTGAACAATACCGAACAGCGCTGGTGCTACGAAGATGGTCTGACGGATTACCTGTGCGAAGCCGTCAACGGCCTGCCAACCCTGCCAGAGAAGCCCTTCGTCGGAACCTTTGCCGGTGATATCGAAGCGGTGGACTGGGCATTACTGTGGCTGCCGGAAGGCGGTGAGCTGCTGACCGAAAGCTATGTGAACCTGATTCCCACCATGCAGGGCGGTACCCATGTCAACGGTCTGCGTCAGGGATTGCTGGATGCCATGCGTGAGTTTTGTGAATACCGCAATATTCTGCCGCGCGGCGTTAAACTGTCCGCAGAGGATATCTGGGATCGCTGCGCCTATGTGCTGTCAGTAAAAATGCAGGATCCGCAGTTTGCAGGCCAGACAAAAGAGCGTTTATCCTCGCGCCAGTGCGCCGCCTTTGTGTCTGCCGTAGTAAAAGATGCCTTTAGCCTGTGGCTGAATCAGAACGTGCAGGCGGCAGAACAGCTGGCGGAGCTGGCGATCTCCAGCGCCCAGCGCCGTATGCGCGCAGCCAAAAAAGTGGTGCGTAAAAAACTGACCAGCGGCCCGGCACTACCGGGTAAGCTGGCAGATTGCACCGCGCAGGATCTGAATAAAACCGAACTCTTCCTGGTGGAAGGGGATTCGGCGGGCGGATCGGCGAAGCAGGCGCGCGATCGCGAATATCAGGCGATCATGCCGCTTAAAGGTAAGATCCTCAATACGTGGGAAGTCTCGTCCGATGAAGTGCTGGCCTCGCAGGAGGTGCACGATATTTCGGTGGCGATCGGTATCGATCCCGATAGCGAAGATCTCTCACAGCTGCGCTACGGCAAAATCTGTATCCTTGCTGATGCGGACTCGGATGGGCTGCACATCGCCACATTGCTGTGTGCGCTGTTTGTGAAGCACTTCCGCACCCTGGTAAAAAATGGCCACGTCTATGTTGCCATGCCGCCGCTGTATCGCATCGATCTGGGCAAAGAAGTGTATTACGCGCTGGATGAAGACGAGAAAGAGGGCGTACTGGAGCAGCTGAAGCGCAAGAAGGGCAAGCCAAACGTGCAGCGCTTTAAAGGGCTGGGTGAAATGAACCCGCTGCAGCTGCGCGAAACCACGCTCGATCCCAACACGCGCCGTCTGGTGCAGCTCACCGTCAGTGACGATGACATTGAACAGACTTTGCGGGTAATGGATATGCTGCTGGCGAAAAAGCGATCCGAAGATCGTCGTAACTGGCTGCAGGAAAAAGGCGATAAAGCGGATATTGAAGTGTAATCCGCAGCCTGATGGAAAAAGCCCCTGAATGGGGCTTTTTTTTGTGCGTGTTCCGCCAGGATTATTTACCCGGCTCCAGCACCAGAATTTTCACGTCAGTCACATAGTCTTTAATCGCCGTACGATGGGCTTCCATATGCGGCATCTGCTGATGCTGATCAAGATGGCGCAGGGTTTCCCACTGCTCCAGCATAAAAATCGAATCAGGTGAATTGTGTTTCCAGGGCACCTGCGCCTGGTGATCGACCAGAGGGCTGTACTGATGGCAGCCTTCTTCTTCCAGCACGGTAGGGATCACCTGGTGAAACGCATCCAGCACTTTCTGACGACAGCCCGGCTTAACACAAATTTCAGCAACGACGGTTAACATTCACGTTTCCTCTTTCTGGGTGAACATCTATTTAAGCAAAAATCTCGCGGAGGTGCGTGCGATAACGTGCAATATCACGTGGAACATCCGGCTGTTTCATCACGTCGTTGCAGATAAAGGTCGGCAGTGCTTCCATGCCCAGGAACTGATTCGCCTTATGGAAATGCAGATACAGTCCGTCAACGCCCACGCCTTCAAAGAACTGCTCAGGGTCGGTAAAGGCCTCCAGTGGTGCGTTCCAGGTCAGGGACAGCATATATTTTTTGCCCTGAATCAGTCCGCCTGAACCATATTTTTTTGCGCCGTCGGCACGGGTGCGGCCATCGCTGGCATACAGCTTACCGTGGCCGTCGGTGAAAACCTCATCGATGTAACGTTTCACGGTCCAGGGTTCACCCATCCACCAGCCCGGCATTTGATAAATCACCACGTCGCTGTCGAGATATTTTTGCACCTCATCGGCCACAACATACGTGTGGTCGGCAACGGTGATCGTGACCTCATGGCCCAGATCACGCAGCTGGCTGGCGGCCACCTCGGTCAGCGTATGATTCAGCTCGCCTTTCGAATGGGCGAAGGTTTTACCGCCATCGATAATTAAAATGTTACTCATTAAGCTTGTCTCCCGTATGCGTCAATGGGGGGTAGCTTAGGCCGCGATGCGCGGGAGAAAAATGCGAGAATGATCACAACACTTTTGCGAATAGCGCAATAACCCCCGAGGTTATGTCACCATACCAGCGCAAACTCACTGCCGAAAAAATACAATGATGAAAAAAACACTCGTAATCACGTTACTGCTGGTGGCTGGCGGCGCGCAGGCCCAGTCGCGTCTGGACAGCGTTCTTAACACCAAAACTCTGAAAGTCTGTACTACCGGGGACTACAAACCTTACAGCTTCCTGAAACCGGATGGCAGCTATGAAGGGCTGGATATCAGCATGGCTGAATCCCTGGCCGCGTCACTGGGGGCGAAGGTGCAATGGGTACCCACTACCTGGAAAACCCTGATGCAGGACTTTATCGCGAAGCAGTGCGATATCGCCTTGGGTGGCGTATCGGTCACGCTGAAGCGCCAGCAAACGGCCTGGTTTGCGCAGCCGTTAGGCGTGGACGGTAAAATTCCGCTGGTGCGATGCGCCGATAAGGCGAAGTACCAGACGGTCGAACAGATGAACCAGCCCAGCGTGCGTCTGGTTGAGCCAGCAGGGGGCACGAACGAGGCGTTTGTTCACAGCCACTTACCTCAGGCTGCGTTAACGCTGTTTCACGATAACGTGACCATCTTCCAGCAGCTGGTGGATAATAAAGCCGATGTGATGATCACCGATGCCTCCGAGGCGCTGTATCAGCAGAAACGCTTTCCTACGTTATGTGCGCTCAACCCGGATAAACCGCTCCAGTACGGTGAAAAGGCTTACATGATTCCGCGTGATGATATGAGCTGGAAGCAGTATGTCGATCAGTGGCTGCATCTGAGCACCGCGACCGGGGAATATGCGCAGATCGCCCAGCAGTGGATGGGTGTGATGAAGTAAGGTGAAAGCAGGGGGTTTACCTGATGTGTTAACGCCGGGCTTCAAAACTGCAGATAGCCGTCCGAAACGGCGCACATGCGTCACTGTGCCCACCGCCACGGGAGCGGAACAGACAATTCGCAGCGCTGAGCAGAGCGAGGAAGCCAGAATTTGCCCGCAGGACGCGGGCAAAAAGCGGAGCCGGTACAGGAAGTACCGTCTCCGCTGGTTCGTCAGGTTGACGAACGCCGCGAAGGCACCGCGTTAGCGGCGCGAGGACGTCAGATCCGATACCGTGGCGGTGGGAACCGCACGGAACACCAACCACACATTTTTACCCTTCAGTACTCAATACAGCGACGCTTTTCCCAGTCCGCCAAACAAATTCATTTTGTAGCGGATCACCGCTTTAGCGGCTTCAATCGCTTCGGGATAGATAACGTTAGGGTCCCACCAGGTTTCGCGGGTTAAGACTTCGCGCACCTTCTGGAAATAGGCATATTTCATATCGCTGGAAATATTGATTTTACCCACGCCCAGCGTAACCGCCTCCGCCACTTCGGCATCGGGATTCGCCGAACCGCCGTGCAAGACCAGCGGAATGGACACGCGTTGCGAGATATCCCGCAGAATATGCATTTGCAGTTCGGGCTTCATATCTTTGGGATAGATACCGTGCGCCGTGCCTATTGCCACCGCTAAAGTATCCACGCCGGTGCGCTGCACAAAGTCTTCCGCCTGCGCGGGATCGGTGTAAATCACTTTACTGACGCCGCCCTCTACCGAGGTGCCGGTATCGCCAATGGTCCCCAGTTCGCCCTCGACAGATACGCCCACCGCGTGCGCCAGCTTCACTACCTCTTTGGTCAGCGCCACGTTTTCTTCATAGGGCAGCAGCGAGCCGTCAATCATGACCGATGTAAAGCCACACTGAATAGCGCGCAGCACGTGGGCAACCGAAGCACCATGATCCAGATGCAGGGTAAAGGGCACGGTACTTTTCAGGGTGCGCTCCCGAACATAGCCAAAAAACGCATCCGTCACGAACGCCAGTTCGCTGGGGTGAATAGAGATAATGGCCGGAGTTTGTGTGGCTTCGGCTTCTTCCACCACCGCGCGGATAAAACAGCTGTCGGCCACGTTAAATGCGCCTATAGCAAAGCGGTGTTGGCGGGTGGGGCTTAACATCTCTTTCATTGAAATCAACATGTTAAATCTTCCTCAGCTTGTTTTACGACAAAGGGATGCCCTGCGCTGACGTTCAGAGACGCGCACCGGGTTACAGCAGAAAAAAATCAGATCTGATTAGCGGAGCCGGAACAGCTCAGATAGTCATGTACGACTTCGCAGCAGGCGGCCTCCATCAGCGCCAGCAGATCAGGCAGCTCAGCAGCGGGATGCTGCTTAAGCGCCTGATGGAGCGCCTGCTTGCCTGCATCAAAGACCGCCGCGCCAACGTTAATCTTGGCGACGCCGTGCTGACTGACGCGTCGAATATCGTCGGCTGGCGTGCCGCTGCCGCCGTGCAGCGCCAGGGGAACCGGCGAAACCCCATGCAGCGCAGCCAGACGCTGAAAGTCGATTTGCGGTTTGACGCCAGCGGGATAGAGCCCGTGCGCGGTCCCAACCGACACCGCTAACAGATCGATGCCCGTCTGTTCCAGAAAGGGCACCACGTCCGCCACCTGGGTCATTTTCACCGCAGCGTCTGCCAGCGCATAGGTTGGGGCATCGGCGATATGCCCCAGTTCGCCCTCCACACAAACCCCGGCGGTATGCGCCATCTCGACCACTTTTGCCGTCTGGCGAATATTTTCTGCCAGCGGCTCGGAGGAGGCATCGATCATCAGTCCGGTAAACCCGGCGCGAAAGGCCTGTCCAATCAGCGGAAAGGCTTTTCCGTGGTCAAGCGCCAGCGCGATCGGCACGCGGGCATTCGCTGCCAGCGCCTGAACCAAGGGCACGGCTACAGCGGGCGGGAAATGGCGGCTGTGCCCCTGATAAACATTCAGGATCAGGGGCGCGCGTTGCTCCTCCGCCGCCTTCACTGCCGCACGTGCGCTCTCCAGATTGAAACAGTTGATGGCCAGTACCGCATACTGATTACGGGCAGCCCGTGCGATCAGGTCGTTCATTGCCGCGTACATACGCACTCCTTATTCCAGTGTGAATTTAATGTCGTCGTCGCGAACGCTGTGGTCTTCCACGTCGTCAAACTCTTCGTCGGCTTCGGTCACCGGCTTTTTCAGCAGCGATAGCATCACGCCACAGATCGTGCTGCCGATACCGAGCGCCAGGCAGAACAGCCAGGGTTTGGTGAAGAGGGGCACTACGAACATGCCGCCGTGAGGCACGGGCGCTTCGACGCCCCAGACCATAATCAGCCCGCCGGCGACGGCGGAAGCCACCACACAGCTGCCGACGACACGAAGCAGATCGCGGGCGGCAATCGGGATCACACCTTCAGTGATCATGCAGATCCCCATGGGAAAGGCCGCCTTCAGCGCCTCTTTTTCCGCGCTGGTGTACTTATGACGGGTTAACAGCCAGGAAAGGGTGATACCAAAGGGCGGGATCATCGAACCGACAAATTTGACCGCTTCCGGTCCGTAAATACCGTCGACCAGCATGCCATCCGCGAACAGCGACATGGTTTTATTGACCGGCCCGCCAAAGTCGAAGGTGGCCATCGCCCCCAGAATGGCGCCCATAACGAACTTCGAACCGCCCTGCATGGATTCCAACAGCGCAATCAGCGCCTTCTGCAACCAGACGATGGGCTGGCCGATGAAGGTCATCATCAAAAGCCCGGCGATAATGGTGCTCAGCACCGGTAACACCATGATCGGCATCAGGCCCTGCATCGACTGCGGCAGCCGAATGCTGCGGCGCAACAGAATCACCGTATAACCCACCAGGAAGCCGCCAAGGATGCCGCCGATAAAACCCGTGCCGATCTGGCCGCAGATAAAGCCTACGATTAAGCCAGGCGCAAAGCCCGGCCTGTCGGCAATCGAGTAGGCGATGGCGGCGCTAATCAACGGCACGATCAATCCCATGCCCCAGCCGCCCATCTGGTTCAGCATCCAGGCAATCGTGCCGGGATGTTTGCCTACGTCCGGACCACCGATGACCTGGCCCAGCGCGATACAGATCCCGGCGGCGACAATCAGCGGGATCATCCAGGAGATCCCCGTCAACAGATGACCTTTGATCTCCTGTCCGTACTGTCTTTTGTTATCGTTCATTGTGGATCTCCTCAGGCACGCGCCAGTGAATCCGCCACTTTTTCCAGAAACTTAATCGGCGACTTGATCACCACTTCAGTTTTCACCCTGACGATCGGTTTGCCGCGAAAGCGTTCCTCACCGTTGATCTTGACATCCACCGCCAGAATGACGACATCGGCGGCGGCGATGGTTTCCGTATCGAGGGCGTTTTCAGTACCAATGGTGCCCTGCGTTTCCACGTGGATGGTGTGACCAAGGGCATGGGCTCCCTTGATCAGTTTTTCGCGCGCAATGTAGGTATGCGCGATACCCGCCGTGCAGGCGGCAACACAGACAATGTTCATGGTCTACCTCGGACGTGTAGGATTAACAGAGGTCGGTTTCGGCGTACTGACTGAACAGCCGAATGATTTCGCTGGGGTCGTTTTCCACCAGCAACTGCGCAATCACCTCATCATCGGCCAGCGCACTGGCCACCTGGGACAGCAGGCGAATATGGGGGGTATTTTGATCTTCAAGGCGAACGGCAAACAGGATGATGCAGCGCACCTGGCTGCCATCCAGCGTTTCCCAGGGAATATCCTGCTGGCTGCGCCCAATAGCTAACGTGGTCTGTTTCACGGCTGACGATTTCCCGTGGGGAATGGCAATGTGATTTTCAAACCCTGTCGAACCCTCTGCCTCGCGTAGCCAGACATCCTTGATAAAGGCCTGTTTATCGCTAATCGCACCGTCACTGAACAGCAAATCGGTCAGTTCAATGATGGCCTCCTCTTTACTGCTGGCTTGCAGGTTGAGATTGACGCGGCGTGGCGTAAGAATGCGAGAAATATCCATCAGTCAGACCTCATTCAGTTAATGTTCTGCCAGGGCGCTGTTAACGGCCTTCGGCAGTTGGCTGCCAATCATGGCGTCAGTCACACGGCGAATATCGTCATCATTGAAAAACGCGGTCACATACACGGTAGGAAACAGCGAGGTGTCGAGGTGAATAGTCGAGATCACCAGATCAACCGGCTCCTGTTGGCAAAAATCGCCGAGGTTACTGGCCGAAATGACGCCCGCAATAATCCAGTCCGGGAACGCGCGCAGAATACGGCTCTTCAGGAGATGCGAGGTGCCGACGCCGCTGGAACAGACCAGCAAAATGCGTTTATGGGCGATTTGCCGTTCCAGCGCGGCCTGAAAATGGACACATAAATAGCCCACTTCGTCGTCCGCAATCGACCCGTAATGAAAACGCGCGGCGGTAAGCTGCATGGCCCGCTGAGTCAGCGTAAAAATTTCACTCAGCTCCGTTTTAATATCATCGAGCAATGGATTACGAATGCTAATATGATATTTCAGCCGGTTAAGTAATGGCTTAATATGGAAAAGTAAACCTTCAAATAATAAAGGATCGGCAGTGAGGTCCTGTTGAATAAGTTCTGAGAAGCAGCGAATTAATTCAACCGTAATATTACGCGAGGCTTCATTCGATAATTGATATTGCGGCAACATATCGCTGCCGCGTTCTTCAACCACAATGCCCGACGAAATAATGTACTGATAAATAAATCCGACTTCATCCGCCGGCACTGACTGGTCTAAACGTTGTTCAACCTGTCGCACCATCTGACGGGCAATCTTCAGAATGCGATTATCCATTTCCTGAGCGCTCAGCTCTAAGGGCAGAGATAAAGCCTTACCCTGCGACATGCGGTGGATCATAATCAGGATGTGGGTGGACAGATTGATGTAGTACGCATCGCTCAGTGGATAGCCAAGCTGCTGCTCCATCTGCTGCAGTAAGGTCTGCACAAACGCCACATCCTCCTCGCCAAAATAGTGGATCAGCGCCTGGTAACTGCCCGGGTCCAGCCGCGGTAGCGCCGTGTTACTGCCACCGTTATGCTGCATAACATCGTTAATCAGCGATACCATCGCCTGACGTAATGCCTGCTCACTGCCTTCGACATGCGTACCGCTCTGACTTCTTACCAGCGCCAGCGCCAGCGGTTGTAGCCACTCTTCAATGACCTTTAAATCGTTGACGATAGAAGCGTGACTAATGAAATAGCGTTCAGATAACTTACTGATGGAGGTTTCACGCGGCGCATCCCTCAGCAGCTGTGACAGAATTTTCACCCGGCGTGCATTGTTGCTTAAACCTTCAGACCAGTTCTCTTCACTGGCCAGATGCTGCTGTAATCGCAGGCGTTGCGCGATATCCTCGGTTTGCAGTATCACGCTGCGACCGGGCAGCTTGATCAGCTGTGCCTGCCAGGCGCCCAGCCAGATTTCCAGGCTTTGCAAATCGCGATAAATACTTTTTTCAGAAACGGTTAACTGCTGGGCTAATTGCGTTAAAGCCAGCGGCGTACCCGCCTGCAGCAGTAATTTCAGTAACCGGTGTTGTCGTGAAGTCAGATTCTGCATTCAGTCACCTGTCTATTATTTCGTTAGCGGTGCTTAAGTGGCAATTCGTTAAATCCAACCTGGAAAAAAATAAAAGTGTGTAACAGCGTTAAAATTGAATGTAGGGCGTGGAAGGCGAATCAACAATACTAAATGTTGTCCCCGAAACGGGACAGGATTAATACGCTATAACGTCGCCGGTAATTAATTGCGAGCGCGGTCACAAACTATTATAAATAAGACATTCGGCATTTTGTCCTGAGGCGGATTTTCGGCGATAGGTCAACCGGGAAAAAACCCCAGGCCTGACTGCGTCTGGCCTGTGACTAACACCCACGAATAAGGTACTATCCTCGCCAAACAACCGCCGGGTGATCCGCCGTTGCGGGTCACGATGTGAGGATGAGGACTTAATGAGCGAATTGACGCAGGATGGTGCAGAGCGTCTTGCCCTGCATACGTTTACTGAGAATGCGTACTTAAATTACTCCATGTACGTCATCATGGACCGCGCGCTGCCTTATATTGGCGACGGTTTAAAGCCCGTGCAGCGCCGCATTGTCTATGCCATGTCAGAGCTGGGGCTGAACGCCACCGCCAAATTTAAAAAATCCGCCCGTACCGTCGGTGACGTGCTGGGTAAATACCATCCTCATGGCGACAGCGCCTGCTATGAAGCCATGGTGCTGATGGCACAGCCGTTCTCCTACCGCTATCCGCTGGTCGATGGTCAGGGAAACTGGGGCGCGCCGGACGATCCTAAATCCTTTGCCGCCATGCGTTACACCGAGTCGCGCCTGTCGAAGTATGCCGAAGTGCTGCTGGGCGAGCTGGGGCAGGGCACGGCTGACTGGGTGCCGAACTTTGACGGCACGATGCAGGAGCCCAAGATGCTGCCGGCGCGGCTGCCGAACATCCTGCTGAACGGCACCACCGGCATTGCGGTGGGCATGGCAACGGATATTCCGCCGCACAACCTGCGTGAAGTAGCGCAGGCCGCTATCGCCCTGATTGACGATCCGAAAACCAGCCTGGATGCGCTGCTGGAAATCGTGCAGGGCCCGGATTTCCCGACTGAAGCCGAGATCATCACGCCTCGTGACGAGATTCGCAAAATCTATCAGAACGGACGCGGTTCGGTGCGTCAGCGCGCGGTGTGGAAAAAAGAAGACGGCGAAGTGGTGATTACCGCGCTGCCGCATCAGGTATCCGGCGCGCGCGTGCTGGAGCAGATCGCCAACCAGATGCGCAACAAAAAGCTGCCGATGGTAGAGGATCTTCGTGACGAATCCGATCATGAAAACCCCACACGGCTGGTGATCGTGCCGCGATCCAATCGCGTCGATCTTGAGCAGGTCATGAACCACCTGTTCGCCACCACCGATCTGGAAAAAAGCTACCGCATCAACCTCAATATGATCGGCCTGGATAACCGTCCGGCGGTGAAAAACCTGCTGGAGATCCTGTCTGAATGGTTAGTGTTCCGTCGTGACACCGTGCGCCGCCGTCTGAACTACCGTTTAGATCGCGTGCTGCGCCGTTTGCATATCCTTGACGGTTTGCTGGTGGCGTTCCTCAATATTGATGAAGTGATTCATATCATCCGTACCGAGGACGAGCCGAAACCGGTACTGATGTCGCGCTTTGACATTAGCGAAACCCAGGCTGAAGCGATCCTTGAACTCAAGCTGCGTCATTTGGCCAAGCTGGAAGAGATGAAGATTCGCGGCGAGCAGAGCGAGCTGGAAAAAGAGCGCGATCAGCTGCAGGCGATTCTGGCGTCCGAACGCAAAATGAATACGCTGCTGAAAAAAGAGCTGCAGGCAGACAGCAACAATTTTGGCGACGACCGCCGTTCACCGCTGCGTGAGCGTGAAGAAGCGAAAGCGCTGAGTGAAACCGAGCTGGTGCCGTCCGAGCCTGTCACCATTGTGCTGTCGCAGATGGGCTGGGTGCGCAGTGCTAAAGGACATGACATCGACCCGGCAGGGCTGAGCTACAAAGCGGGCGACAGCTATCTGGCGGCGGCGCGCGGCAAGAGTAACCAACCTGTGGCCTTTATCGATTCCACCGGACGCAGCTATACGCTGGATCCCACCTCGCTGCCGTCGGCACGCGGGCAGGGCGAGCCGCTGACCGGTAAGCTGACGCCACCGCCGGGTGCAGTTATGGAGCAGGTGCTGATGGAGCCGGAAGAGCAGCGTTTGCTGATGGCGTCTGATGCCGGATACGGTTTCATCTGCACCTTCAACGATCTGATTTCGCGCAACCGTGCGGGTAAAGCGCTGCTGACGCTGCCTGAAAATGCCCGCGTGATGACGCCCATGGCTGTTCATCACGAAGATGACATGTTGCTGGCCATTACGCAGGCGGGCAGGATGTTGATGTTCCCGGTCGGCGAACTGCCGCAGATGTCGAAGGGCAAGGGCAACAAGATTATCTCGATTCCGTCGGCGGATGCCGCGTCGGGAGCGGATAAACTGGCCTGGCTGATGATCCTGCCACCGGGCAGTGCGATTACGCTGCACGTTGGCAAACGCAAGCTGCTGTTACGCAGTGAAGAGTTGCAGAAGTTCCGTGCCGATCGCGGCCGTCGTGGCACACTGCTGCCGCGCGGCCTGCAAAAAATTGATCGGGTCGAACTGGATGCGCCGGCACGTCCCGGCAGCGCGGACAGCGACGCGTAATTCACCCGGCTGGCCCCGGCCAGCCGTGTCACATTGAGGAAAGTATGTTACTGATATTACGCACTATTATCGTAGTGATTTATTCAATATTGCTGAGTTTTTTTGGCTGTATCTGGTGCCTGTTCTCGCCACGTAATCCGCGCCACGTTGCGACCTTTGGTCACCTGTTTGGCAAATTATCGACGCTGTTTGGGCTTAAAGTTGAGCTTCGTCGCCCCGAAGGCGCGGATAACTACGGCAACGCGATTTACATCGCTAACCACCAGAACAACTACGATATGGTCACCGCAGCCAAGATTGTGCAGCCAACAACGGTCACCGTCGGTAAAAAAAGCCTGTTGTGGATACCTTTTTTTGGTCAGCTTTACTGGCTGACCGGCAACCTGCTGATCGATCGTGACAACCGCGCCAAAGCACACGGGACGATCGGTGAGCTGGTGGATCAGTTTAATAAAAAACGCATCTCCTTCTGGATGTTCCCGGAGGGCACGCGCAGCCGTGGTCGTGGGTTGTTACCCTTTAAAACCGGGGCATTTCATGCCGCCGTTGCCGCAGGCGTGCCGATCATTCCAATTGTAGTATCGAATACTCACGGCAAGATTAACCTCAACCGCCTGAAAAACGGACTGGTGATTGTGGAAATGCTGCCGCCGGTGGACGTGAAACAATTTGAATCCTCTTCGGTGCGCAAGCTGGCGACTCACTGCCGGGAATTGATGGCGGCCAAGCTGGAAGAGCTGAACGCCGAAGTCGAAGAACGCGAAAAAAACGGTAAAATCTAACCGATAAGCCCTTTATCGGACTATTCTGCATGGATGCCCCACGGCGAGTCAGCATGACGTTGCTCGCCGTGCACGCAGCACAGCAATGACAGCAATAAAAACAGAGTTGGCGGTTCAGCGCCACGCGTAAAAGGTCTGAAATTCAATGTCTTTCAGCAGACGTCAGTTTATCCAGCTTTCTGCCGGTGCGGCGCTCAGTGCCGCGCTTGTGCCTCATGCGGCGCGTGCCGCTTCTGCGGGAGGTGATACGCCCCTGCCTGTCCCGCCGCTACTGGAATCTCGCCGCGGTCAGCCGCTGTTTCTGACCCTGCAGCGCAGCCACTGGTCGTTTAACGGCGATAACAATAAAGTCCCGGTCTGGGGCATCAACGGCATGTACCTCGGCCCCACGGTGCGCGTGTACAGCGGTGATGATGTCAAACTGATTTACAGCAACCGCCTCAATGAACCCGTTTCAATGACGGTCAGCGGCCTGCAGGTGCCGGGCGCACTGATGGGCGGCGCGCCGCGCATGATGTCAGCCGGGGTCGACTGGGCGCCGGTTTTACCGATTCGCCAGAGTGCCGCGACCTGTTGGTATCACGCCAACACGCCAAATCGCATGGCCCCGCACGTCTACAACGGCCTGGCGGGCATGTGGCTGATTGAGGATGACATCAGCAAGCAGCTACCTTTGCCGAAACACTATGGCGTGGATGATTTCCCCCTGATTATTCAGGATAAACGGCTGGATAACTTTGCCACGCCGGTTTATGACCCACCGGGCGACGGCGGTTTTCTCGGCGATACGCTGCTGGTTAACGGTGTGCGTAACCCTTTTGTCGAGGTATCACGTGGCTGGGTCCGTCTGCGGTTACTCAACGCCTCCAATGCGCGGCGTTATGAACTGAGCCTCAGTGACAACCGGCCCTTCACGGTGATTGCCAGCGATCAGGGCTTTCTGCCGTCACCCGTCGCCGTACAGCGCTTAACTCTGGCGCCGGGCGAACGGCGTGAAGTCTTAGTGGATATGTCGCAAGGGGATGAAGTCTCCATCACGGCAGGCACGGCGGCGGGCATTATGGATCGTTTGCGCGGTTTCTTTGAGCCCTCCACGATCCTGACCTCAACGCTGGTGCTTACGCTGCGGCCTACCGGCCTGCTGCCGCTGGTGACGGATAACCTGCCGATGCGTTTGCTGGCCGATCAGATTCTGGATGGCGCCTCGGTGCGCACGCGTGAGTTCCGCATTGGCGACAGCCTGCCGGGCATCAATGGTGCCGTCTGGGATATGAACCGCATTGATTCTACCGCGCAGCAGGGCACGTTCGAACGCTGGATTATTCGCGCCGATCGTCCGCAATCTTTCCACATCCAGGGCGTCATGTTCCTGATTAAGAGCGTAAACGGTGCTCAGCCGATGGGCGAAGATCGCGGCTGGAAGGACACGGTCTGGGTGGACGGAGACGTAGAGCTTCTGGTGAGCTTTACGCAAAGTTCTTCTGAGCATTTTCCGTTTGTCTATCACAGCCAGACGCTGGAACTGGCGGATCGCGGCACGGCAGGTCAGCTGCTGACGCAACCTACGCTGTCTTAGCGGCACACGTGCTTCAACAGGGCAGGAGAGCCTCTCCTGCCCGTGCCCTTCGGAGATTAAAACCGAAGAAGCTGCAGCATCAACTGGGGCATCTGGTTGGCCTGAGCCAGCATCGCTACGCCGGCCTGCTGTAAAATCTGCGCCTGTGACAGCGCCGATACTTCTGTCGCGTAATCAACATCCTCTATCCGGCTCCGTGCGGCAGTGAGGTTGGTCACCATGCTCCCCAGGTTGGCGATAGCGGACTGAAAGCGGTTCTGGTCTGCCCCCATCATGCTGCGTTGCGTGTCAACGAACTGAATCGCCCGGTCAATATCAGTCAGAGGCGAGTTCCCCGTCGCTGTCCCGTTCGCTCCGCCAGTCACTGCGCCTTTCAGAACGTCAAAACCCTCTGCGGCAACCGTACGTGCGGCCCCGTTAACGGTATCACCTGATGTCATCTGCCGGACGTTGAGCGTGGTGCCGGTTGTTCCCGCTTTTAGCAGGTTGTACCGGTCACTCGAATCAATATCGATGCTGATGGTTTCACCGTCTTCCGCACCGACCTGAAAGCGATACTCGGACGCACCCGATCCGGTATTCAGCACCTTAATGCCATTGAAATCCGTTTGCGCCGTAATGCGGTTAATTTCCTCCATGCGCTGGTTCACTTCGGTCTGAATCGAGTCGATATCCGCAGCGGAGTTGCTTCCATTTTGTGCCTGTACCGTGAGGTCGCGTATACGTTGCAGGTTGTTGTTTATTTCATCGAGCGCGCCCTCAGCGGTTTGTGACAGCGAAATACCCTCACCGGCGTTTCGGGTGGCAACCGTCATTCCGTTGATCCTTGAGGTCAGACGGTTAGCTATCGCCATCCCGGCAGCATCATCTTTAGCGCTGTTAATGCGGAGTCCGGAAGAGAGGCGTTCAATGGCCGTCGACATCGCGTTTTGCGAAAGGAAAAGGTCATTCTGAACGATCAATGACAGGATATTGGTATTGATAACCGACATGACAGGCTCCTGGGTTGATAACGTTACGCTTTACTTCACTGCGCCTTAATGCCGCGAACCCTTGAACGGGGGTGGGCGGGCAGCAGAGCCAGGCTAAAAGATCATAACGTTAATCATTATCACCCCGGTTATCAGACCGGCACAGTCAGTCAGCCCGGCGGTGTGTTGCAAAGCGTGACGCGCTAACAGGAAACGGAGCCACCAGCAGGCTGAGCCCGTTTTTAAACGGCACAGATAACCGTATTGCTGGCGGATAAGGCAAGGTTTTAGAGGGGGGATTTGACTTAACGAGGCGCAGGATGTGGCGATGTGCTGGCGAGCCGCTCATCTTGTGCCGGAGAAGACGAATGCGTCTGACGCAGGCTGATCATCAATGATGTCCTTTGACACAGATTTTAAAAAATCTTAAAACTCCCCGCTCCCGCGCAGCCATAAAAAAAGCCTCCCCCAGCCGGGAGAGGCGATGCGTACCCACTCTCTTGTTAAGTCGAGGCAGGCGATGGTCAGCCGTTGAACGTATCCGGGTCAGGCCCCAGGCGATTACCGCTGTCCAGCTTCGCAATCTCGCTCATTTCCGTCTTATCCAGACGGAAATCAAACACCTTGAAATTTTCTTCAATGCGCGCAGGCGTGACGGATTTAGGGATCACCACCAGGCCGCTGTCCAGGTGCCAGCGGATGACGATTTGCGCCGGGGTTTTACCGTATTTTTTCGCCAGCGATTTGATGATGTCCTGATCGAATACGCCTTCACCGCCCTGGGCCAGCGGACTCCAGGATTCAGTCTGAATCTGGTGCATGGCGTTCCAGGCATGGAGCGTGCGCTGTTGCAGCATGGGATGCAGCTCGATCTGGTTGATGACCGGAGTCACGCCCGTCTCTTCCAGCAGCCGCTTCAGGTGCGGCTGATTAAAGTTGCACACGCCGATGCTCTTCACCAGGCCCTGCTGCTGCAGCGCGATCATGTGTTTCCAGGCTTCAACGTAGTGATCATTCTCTGGACACGGCCAGTGCATCAGATAGAGGTCAACCTGATCCAGCTTGAGTTTTTCCAGGCTGGTTTCCAGCGCCTGCTGAACGTTTTGCTGGTCGCTGTTCCACAGCTTGGTCGTGACAAAGATATCGTCACGCGCGACCTCCGTTTCCTGTAGCGCCTGACCTATGGCTTCTTCATTTTTATACGCGGCGGCGGTATCAATTGAGCGATAGCCGACCTCCAGCGCTTTCAGCACGGCATGACGGGCATCTTCGACGCTGGCTTGCCACACGCCAAGTCCCAGTTGCGGCATCATGTTACCATCGTGCAGTTTGATAATGGGTTGGTCTGCCATAACATGCTCCTTACATTTGCAGTAAACCAGTGAATCCTCGCTGTGCTTAAGTCTAGCTAACAATTTTCAGGCTGCCTGTGAACCGCACAGGATAACCCTGCCTGATCCTGTAAACTTCTTGCCTGATTCTCCATTTTGCTGGCGAATTAACCAGGCGCGCGGCAAACTGCTGTTTTATTTTCTGGAGTGATTATGCCTCACGACGCATTGTGCCAACGTCTGGCTCAGCAGGTGGTCACGCTGATGACACATGGCCGTCACCAGCGCTGTCCGGTAGAAAACGTTTCTTTGATTTACGCCGATCAGTATCGTCCGCGCACGCCCATCATGTATCAGCCGGGCATCGTCATTCTGTTTCAGGGCGGTAAAACCGGCTATCTCGGCAGTACGGTTTTTCAGTACGACGCCACAAAATATTTAATGCTGACCGTGCCCTTGCCGGTCGAATGCGAAACCTGGGCCTCACCGGAGCAGCCGTTGGCCGGAATGTGTTTACGCGTGGACACGGCCAGTCTGCAGGATCTGCTGATGGATATAGGTGACGACGAAGGGTTTCAGCCACAGCCGCTCACCTCCGGTATTCACTCCGGCTGGTTAACCGAGCCCATGTTGTGTGCCGCAGAACGCCTGCTGGATGTGATGACGCAGCCGCGCGATGCGCGCGTGCTGGGGCCGCATATTGTGCGGGAGATTATTTATTACGTGCTGACCGGGCCGATAGGCGGCGCGCTGCTCTCGCTGGTGAGTCGGCAGACGCAGTTCAGCCAGATCGCCCGCGCGCTGCGCCGCATTGAGAATCACTATGCCGATAACCTCAGCGTGGATGCGCTGGCGGCGGAAGTGAACATGAGCGTGTCGGCGTTTCACCATAACTTTAAGGCCGTCACGCAGACGTCGCCGTTACAGTACCTTAAACGTTATCGTCTGCATCAGGCGCGGTTGCTGATGTTGCACGATGGCCTGAAAGCCAGCGTGGCGGCCGTGCGGGTTGGCTATGAAAGTCCGTCGCAATTTTCGCGTGAGTTTAAACGCTATTTTGGCGTGACGCCGGGAGAGGAAGTGAATCGGGTGCGCCAGACGGTGGCCGAACCGCCCGCCTGACGCTACCCGCTGTCAGGCGTGTTTCTGGCGACGTTTTTTCCAGATCACGATGACGCTGCCGACCAGGCCGACCACCAGTAGCACCATCGGCAGTATCATCAGGATCGCCATGACCTGATCTTCATGACGTTTGATAAAGGGCACCTGGCTGATACCGTAACCCAGCGTGACCACGATGCCGACCCAGAGCAGGCCGCTGAGCCAGTTAAACAGCTGGAAACGGGCATTAGACAGTCCGGAAATGCCCGCCATGGTAGGCAACAGGGTACGAATAAACGCCAGAAAGCGGCCAACCAGAAGCGCCATCAGACCATGGCGGTTGAACATATTCCAGGCGCGTTGATGATATTGCGCCGGCAGCTGCATCAGCCAGCTCTTCACCAGCTTCGTGTTGCCCAGCCAGCGCCCCTGCAGATAACTCAGCCAGCAGCCCAGACTGGCGGCGACCGTGAGTATCACCAGCGTCGGGAAAAAGTCCATCACGCCTTTAGCCACCATGGCACCGGCCAGTAGCAAGAGGCTGTCGCCAGGCAAAAAAGAGGCAGGTAACAAACCATTTTCCAGGAATAGCGTCATAAACATTACGCTGTAAACGATCCAGACCACTTCTGGATTGGCCAGCGCGGCAAAGTCCTGATGCCAAAGCGCGTGCACAATCTCGTGTAAAACACCCATTAGCTATCCCATTACGTCAAAATGAAACTCAATTGTTCTGTTCAGACCTGGCTGACCTCTTACTTCCCACCACAGCATTGCGCGGTGAAGGGGTAAAATGTTGCGGTTCTTCTGCTGACTGAACACTTTTTTATAGATCGAATGTTAACAGCTAACCAGCCATGACCGGGTGTAATATCACGACGGTCGGCGCCTGGTTTATATCATGTTTACTATTTTAGCGCGTCAGGCGATCAAAGCCTGCCTCAAGATCGACCAGCAGATCATCGACATGCTCAAGACCAATGTGGAGCCGTATCAGCGTCCCCTCAAAGTCAACGCCACCGGCCGGGCGAATGGCCGCTAACTCTTCGGGCTGGTTGGCTAAAATCAGTGACTCATATCCACCCCAGGAATAAGCCATGCTGAAGTGATGAAAATGGTCGAGATAATTCGCCAGCTGTTCACGGCTCAGTTTTTGCCGCAGCACGAATGAAAATAAACCGCTGCTGCCGGTGAAGTCACGCTGCCAGAATGCATGCCCGCGGCACGAGGGCAGCGCCGGATGGTTAACCCGCGCCACTTCAGGGCGCGCAGAAAGCCACTCTGCGACCTGCAGCGCACTCTCTTCATGCTGGCGCAGGCGCACGCCCAGCGTACGTAAGCCACGGCTTGCCATGTAAGCCGTATCGGCATCCACCATCTGGCCCATCAGGTAGCTGTTTTCGCGCAGTTGGTCCCAGCAGCGGGCGTTGGCGACAGCGGTGCCAATCATGGCGTCACTGTGGCCGATCAGGTATTTCGTTCCAGCCTGAATAGAAATATCCACGCCCAGGGCCAGTGGGCTGAACAGCACGCCTGCCGCCCAGGTGTTGTCGATCATAATGATGGCGTCTGGCGCTTTAGCGCGTATCGCCGCAACGATAGCCGGCACGTCCTGCACTTCCATGGTGATGGAGGCAGGAGATTCCAGGAAAACCACGCGGGTGTTAGGCTGAACCAGCGCGGCGATGTCGTGACCAATACAGTGATCAAACCAGGTGGTCGAGACCTGGAGCTTGCTGAGTATTTTTGTGCAGAAGTCCTGAGTCGGTTCGTAAACGGCGCCGCTCATTAAAATGTGGTCGCCCGCTTCGACAAACGCGAGGATGGCATTGGAGACGGCTGCCGCGCCGCAAGGATAGAGAACACAGCCCGCGCCGCCTTCCAGCTCCGTCATGGCATCCTGCAAGGCGAAATGCGTCAGGGTGCCGCGACGGCCGTAAAACAGTTCGCCTTTCGCGCGCCCTGCGGTGGCCCGTTTTTTCTCTGCAACGCTATCGAAAACCAGTGAAGAGGCTCGCTGAATGACCGCATTCACCGAGCCTTGGGTATAACGCTTGTTGCGTCCAGCGCTGACGAGGGTGGTATCAATTTTTTTCGTGGTCATAACTCTCTACTTTGCCGCTTGCAACTCAGCCTTCACGTTACCACGAATTTTGTAGCGACGTTGAGGGGCAAAACAGATTATTGACGCAGCAGCAGAGAGATTTCCCGGGCCGCCTCCTGCAGCAGCGGCAAATGGTGCTGGCGCAGCGTATCGGCAGAAACCTGCCCGGCATGCACGCCCACGTTGAGCGCGGCCACTATTCGGCCCCCCGGCGCGCTGAGCGGCACGGCGAGAGATCGCAGCCCGATTTCCAGTTCCTGATCGTTAATGGCGTAGCCCTGCTGCCTGACGCGTGCCAGTTCTTCACGCAGCGCGCTGCTGCTTACCAGCGTATGACTGGTATAACGCAGCTGGGTCAAGCGCGCCAGGTAATCGTTAAGCGGTTCACTGGCCAGGCCGCTTAACAGCACTCTTCCCATGGAGGTGGTGCTGGCAGGCAGGCGGCTGCCGATGTGCAGGTCAATCGTCATAATGCGCGATGCCGACGCACGGGCGATGTAGAGAATGTCGTCCCCGTCCAGTACCGCCATCGAACAGGACTCGTTCAGCGTCTGGCTGAGCTGACGCAAAACCGGCTGCGAGGCGCTGGCAAGCGGCGTTGCGCCTAACCAGTTGTGGCCGAGAGAGAGCACGCGCGGACGCAGTTCAAAGTTTTTGCCATCCTCCGCATACACAAACCCCAGCTTGCTCAGCGTATACAGACAGCGCCGCACGGCCGCACGGGGAATGCCCGTACGCTGACTGATTTGCGACACGGACATCAGGCGGCGCTGTGGCGTAAACGCCTGTAGCACTTCCAGTCCCCGCGCCAGGGAGGCCATAAAATTGGGATCGCCTTTCCAGGGATCGCTGTTACCGCGCAGTCGTTGTTGTTCATCCGTCATGGTTTTCTCCTGTCAGTGGCTTGATGCACGCACGCCTGTGTGCGCGATCACAATGTCCTGTTTTATCCCGTCAGTGACCGATAATCGCACACTATTTCGATTATCGGTATTGTTTGCTGTCACAGAGCGATCTACTTTTTGGCTATTCACGACAAGCCGGCCTGTGCCGGGCGAAAGGAAGAGCAGATGATCGATAAAAGTGTGGCAACGCTGGCAGAGGCCGTTGCGGTGATACCGGACGGGGCCAGCATCATGATTGGCGGATTTGGACCCGCAGGCCAGCCCCTGGAGCTGATTGATGCGCTGATTGACCATGGCGTGCGCGGGCTGACGGTGATCAGCAACAACGCGGGCAACGGCGAAAGTGGCCTGGCCGCGCTGCTGAAGGCCGGCTGTGTTGAGAAGATGATTTGCTCTTTTCCCCGCCAGGTCGATTCCTGGGTGTTCGACGAACGCTATCGCCGGGGAGAAATTGCACTGGAGCTGGTGCCGCAGGGCAACCTTGCCGCCAGAATGCAGGCGGCAGGGAGCGGGCTGGGGGGGATTTTCACGCCAACCGCCTTTGGTACACCGCTGGCGGAGGGCAAAGAAACCCGTGAAATCGACGGTCGTCATTACGTATTTGAAAAGCCGCTCAAGGCTGATTTTGCCCTGATCAAAGCGCATCAGGGCGACCGCTGGGGCAACCTTGTTTACCGCAAAGCGGCACGAAATTTTGGTCCGGTGATGGCCATGGCCGCTACGACCACGATTGCGCAGGTGGCAGAACTGGTGCCGCTCGGCCAGCTCGATCCTGAAAACGTCGTCACGCCGGGTATTTTTGTGCAGCGGCTGGTGGCCGTGGCTAATCCCGTGACCCTGACCCTTTCCGCCTGAGGAGTAGGCTATGCAAAAACTCACCCGAGACCAACTGGCACAGCGCGTGGCGCGCGATATTCCTGAGGGCGCCTACGTCAATTTGGGCATCGGCCTGCCCACCCGCATTGCCAACTATCTGCCTGCAGATAAAGAGATCTTCCTGCACAGCGAGAATGGGCTCCTCGGCATGGGGCCCGCTCCCGTCGCCGGAGAGGAGGATCCAGAGCTGATCAACGCCGGGAAAGAGCAGGTAACGCTGCTGCCTGGCGGCTGTTTTTTCCACCACGGCGACTCGTTTGCCATGATGCGCGGCGGGCATCTGGATATCTGCGTGATGGGGGCCTATCAGGTGTCTGTCGGCGGCGATCTGGCTAACTGGAGCACTGGGGCGCAAGACGCGATTCCTGCGGTAGGCGGGGCGATGGATCTCGCCATCGGCGCGCGCAAAGTCTATGTGATGATGGATTACCTGACCAAAAAAGGGGAGTGCAAGCTGGTCAAACAGTGCAGCTATCCGCTTACCGGTCTGGGCTGCGTCAGTCGCCTCTATACCGATATGGCCGTGATCGATATTACCCCACAGGGCCCGCTGGTGGTGGAGTGCTGCCCCGGGCTGAGTTTTGATGCGCTGCAGGCGTTAACGCCGGTGCGTTTATTGCAACCTGAACTGGCTACCGCCTGAGGAGAAGCTGATGCAACAGGCGTTTATCTGCGATGCACTCCGTACGCCCTTTGGCCGTTACGCGGGCGCGCTTGCCAGCCTGCGTGCTGACGATCTGGCTGCTTTACCCTTAGCGGCGCTGTTAGCCCGCCAGCCGGCTTCGGTGGCGCAGGCTATTGACGATGTGATTTACGGCTGCGCAAATCAGGCGGGAGAAGACAACCGTAACGTGGCGCGCATGGCGCTGTTACTGGCCGGGCTGCCGTCCAGCGTGCCGGGCACCACGCTCAACCGTTTGTGCGGCTCGGGGCTGGATGCCATCGGCACGGCCGCCCGGGCGATCAAATGCGGTGAGGCCGAAATAATGATAGCGGGCGGCGTGGAGAGCATGTCGCGCGCGCCCTTTGTGACCGGCAAAGCAGACAGCGCGTTTAGCCGTTCCCTGAAAATGGAAGACACGACGATGGGATGGCGCTTCATCAACCCGCAGATGCGCGCTCGCTTTGGTGTCGAAACCATGCCGGAAACGGCAGAAAACGTAGCGCGTGATTTCGCTATCAGCCGCGCCGATCAGGATGCTTTTGCCCTACGTAGTCAGTTGCGTACCGCCCGGGCGCAGGAAATGGGCCTGTTTAGTGACGAACTGATGGCGGTGAGCATCCCGCAGCGCAAAGGCGAAGCCCTGAACGTCACCTGTGACGAGCATCCGCGCAGCACCTCGCTGGCGGCGCTGGCAGGCCTGAAAGGCGTGGTCAGCCCGGACGGCAGCGTGACGGCGGGTAACGCATCGGGCATTAACGATGGGGCCTGCGCCTTGCTGCTGGCGAGCGAGAACGCGGCGGCAGAACATGGACTGACACCGCTGGTGCGGATTGTGGCGATGGCGGCCTGTGGCGTGGAGCCGCGCATTATGGGCTATGGTCCGGTGCCTGCCGTGCGTAAAGTGCTGGCTCAGAGTGGCCTGACGCTGGCGCAAATGGACGTGATCGAATTAAATGAGGCTTTCGCTGCCCAGGCGCTGGCGGTGACGCGCGCACTGGGACTGGCCGATGATGCTGCCCATGTGAATCCCAACGGCGGCGCGATTGCGCTGGGACATCCGCTGGGCGCGTCAGGCGGCAGGCTGGCCATGACCGCAGCGTATCAGCTGCGGCGCACGGGCGGCCGTTACGCGCTGTGCACCATGTGCGTGGGCGTGGGGCAAGGCATCGCACTCATTCTGGAACGGGTATAACCAATGTCTCTTTACCGCGCCATGTTTATGGCCTCTCCCCTTGACGACTGCTTTAGCGATACGGCGTTGTTACAGGGAATGCTGGATTTCGAAGCCGGGCTGGCACAGGCGCTGGCCACGGCAGGCGTGATCGATCACGCCGCCGCTCACTGTATTCAGGCCTGTTGCCAGGCGCAGGCGATCGATACGGCGGCGCTGACGCAGGCGGCGGGCCTGGCGGGCAACCTGGCGATTCCGCTGGTTAAACAGCTCACTGCCGTGGTTGCGGCGACGTCGCCCGAGGCCGCGCGCTATGTGCACTGGGGCGCAACCAGTCAGGATGCGATCGACAGCGGACTGATGCTGCAACTGCGCACCGCGCTTAACGACACGGCTTCGCTGCTGGATCGGCTGATTGCCGCCCTGACGATTCAGTGCGAGCGGCACAGCACGACGCTGATGGTCGGCCGGACCTGGCTGCAGCACGCGCTGCCGGTGACGTTAGGCCTGAAGCTGGCGGGCACGCTGGATGCGCTGGTGCGTTTTCGTGCGCGACTGGCGGCCATGCGGCCGCGGGTGCTGGCGCTGCAGTTTGGCGGGGCGGCGGGCACGCTGGCATCCCTGGGGGAAAAGGGCGAACGCGTCGAGCAGGCGTTGTCTGATGTGCTGGCGCTGCCGCGAAGCGCTACGCCCTGGCATGCGCAGCGCGACAGAATCACCGAGCTGGCGGGCTGGTATGCCGGTCTTACCGGTACGCTGGGCAAGCTGGCCCGGGACATGTCGCTTCTGATGCAGAGCGAAGTCGGCGAAGTCAGTGAACCCCTGGCGCCGGGGCGCGGGGGATCTTCTACCATGCCGCACAAACGTAACCCGGTGCTCAGCGCGGCGATTCTCAGCGCGGCCAACCGGGTGCCGGCCCTGATGTCAGGTCTGTATGCCGGTCAGGTTCAGGAGCACGAGCGTGCGCTGGGCGGCTGGCAGGCCGAGTGGCAGAGCCTGCCGCAGCTGATTATGCTCAGCGGCGCGGCGCTGGTACACAGCACAGAGCTGATCGACGGACTGGAAGTCCATGAAGAAGCCATGCAACGCAATCTCGGCCTGACACAGGGGCTCATCATGGCGGAAGCGGTCACGCTGGCGCTGGCAGACGCGCTGGGACGGCAGCAGGCCCATCATCATATTGAACAGTGCTGCCGTCGGGCGCTGGCGACGCAGCAGCGTTTGCTGACCGTCCTGTGCGCGGATGAAACCGTTGCCGCGCACCTGAGTCGGCCCGAACTAGAGAGGCTGCTCGATCCGGCGAACGCCACGGGCAGCGCGTCACGCTTTATTCACCAGGTTTTAGCGGCTGCGAGGGCCACATGATGCTGCATTACATACTTGAGGGGCCAGACGATGCCCCGGTGATTTTATTCAGTAACTCCTTAGGCACAACGTCCGAGATGTGGCAGCCGCAGCGTGATGCGCTGATAGGGACGTATCGCCTTTTACGTTACGACGTTCCCGGCCACGGTGCTTCGGCACCGAACGGACAAACCCGCTCGCTGGAACAGCTGGGGATGGCGGTCCTGTCGCTGCTGGACCAACTGGGCATCGACAGGGTGCACTTCTGCGGCATTTCAATGGGCGGGCTGACCGGACTCTGGCTGGCGCGTTTTCATCCGCAACGCCTGATCACGCTCACGATCGCCAACAGCGCGGCAAAGATCGGCGAGTCGGCCGCCTGGCGAGAGCGGGCCGCGCAGGCTCGTCAGTACGGCATGGCCGCCATTGCAGAGGGCGCGGCGGCACGCTGGTTTACCCCGGCCTTCTGTGAACGTGCGCCTGCGACGGTAAACCATCTGGTATCCCAGCTCAGCGCCTGTGACGCCGACAGCTACGCTGACTGTTGTGAAGCCCTGGCGACAGCCGATTTGCGCCACGAACTGGCGGCGATTTCGTTACCCGTGCTGGTGATTGCCGGGCGTGACGACAGGGTTACGACCCTGGCCGATGCAGACAGCATGGTTGAACAGATCCCGGGTGCGCAGCGTGTCGTGCTGCCCGCCTCGCACTTGTCCAGCGTCGAGGTCTGGCTGGCGTTTAACCGCGCGCTGCAGCCTTTTATTGACGCACAGCTGACCCAGCAGCAGCGCTACCAGCAGGGCATGACCGTACGCCGGGCGGTGCTCGGCGACGCCCACGTTGAGCGGACGCTCGAAAACCTGTCGCCGCTGAATGACGAATTCCAGAACTTTATCAGCCGCTACGCCTGGGGCGAGATCTGGACCCGTCCCGGCCTGACTCGCCACACGCGCAGCCTGATCACCATCGGCATGCTGATTGCGCTCAACCGCGAAGCGGAGCTGAAGATGCACCTGCGGGCCGCGTTCAATAACGGCGTCAGCCGGGATGAAATCAAAGAGTTGCTGATGCACGCTGCGCTCTACTGCGGCCTGCCAGCATCCAACGCCGCGTTCCATCTGGCGCAGAGCGTTTTCGATGAGCAGGACAGCGCCCAGTAAACTGCGCTGTCAGACAGGCACGTCCAGCACCCGTTGCCGCAAGGCCGCCACCAGCTGCAGCTGCTCGGGTGGTGGCGCGTGCTGCTGGCGGGTCAGGATGCCGACCGCCTCAGCCATCCCCTGGCTGGGAAGCGGCAACGTGCGTAGCTGGTTGCTGGTCAGGTCGTCGCGCACCGCGCCGTAGGGCACCAGCCAGACGTAGCCGTGACTCAGCGTCAGACGGCGCGCCAGCGTGGTTGACAGGGTTTCCACTGCGCCATCCGGTAATCTCAGGCCATGGCTTGTCATCAGCGATTCGGCATTCTGGCGCGGCACCGTACCGCGTGGAGACAGGATCAGCGGCCAGCTCAGGGCTTCAGCCAGCGTTACGCCAGCATGCAGCAGAGGATGATGTGGGGCCACAACCAGACGCAGGGTTTCCAGATACAGCAGCTCGAAGTTCAGGCCATCCATCAATACGGGTTCGGCCATGCGCCCAATCCCCAGCGCCATCTGCCCTGATTTTATCCCCATCAGCAACGCATCATTCGCCAGCGTGCTGACCTGAATGCGCCAGCCCGGATAGTGCTGCTGCAGGCCAGCTAGTACCGGCGCCACCACGCTGACAATGGCGGTAGGCAGTGCGCCGATGTGCATCGGTCCGGGCTGCGGCACACTGCCGGGACGCATCACCTGGTCCACAATATTCAGCGCATCAAGAATACGGATGGCATCGTGCAGGAATCGCGTGCCGCTGGCGGTGAGTTCCGTCCCCTGGCGGCTGCGCAGCAACAGCGGCTCACCGGCAAGGTATTCGAGTTCGTTGAGGGTCTTGGACAGGGCGGGCTGGGTAATCCCCAGATGGAGCGCGGCGCGCCCCAGCGTCCCCTGCTGTGCAGTGGCCACAAAAGCGTGAAGATGGCGCACGCGCACGCGCTGACTAAACCGGGAAACCCTATCCATGACTCATGTTATGAATTTGCCGCCGAAGCGGCAAGGACATTGTCGTGGGCAGATTAAGGTTCAGACATCAAAGAACACGGTTTCGTTTTCACCCTGCAGCCAGATATCGAACCGGTAGACCGTCTCGTCGCCGCGCTGTTCACGCCGCGCCAGCAAGGTGCGACGTCGCTTCTCCCATTCGATCACATTCAGCACCGGATCGGCGTCATTTGCCGCCTGTTCATCGGCGAAGTAGAGCCGGGTGTTCAGTCCGATGTTAATGCCGCGCGCCACAATCCACAGGTTAAGATGCGGCGCCATGGGGCGACCGTCGCGCCCGGTCACGCTACCGGGTTTGATCGTTTTGATACGCCAGATCCCGCTGTCGAAGTCGGAGCAGGTCCGTCCCCAGCCACGAAACGCCGGGTCCAGCGGCTTATCGTGCTGCCGATCGGCGGGATGGTTGTAACGCCCTTCGGCATTCGCCTGCCACACTTCAATCAGCACGTCGCGCACCGGCGTGCCGGAACCGTCGTAAACGCAGCCTTCTACCACAATGCGCTCGCCGCGCGTTTCCGGCTGGGTCAGCACCTCACTGAAGTTGTTTTCAAAAATGTCGAAGCCCGCCGCATGGGGCGCCAGACCAATGTGCACATAAGGTCCGGCGGTTTGTGACGCCGTTTCGGCAAGATAGCGTTTCATGATGCCGCCCCCTGAGTGCGGTTTTCGAACCAGGTTGCGCGGTGCCCGCGCAGGACCAGGTCAAAGCGGTAGGCCAGGCAGTCCAGTGGCACGGCAGAGTGGGTATCCAGCTCGGCAATCAGCGTGCGCACGGCCGCTTCGCTGCCGACTGACTGAACAATGGGACAGCGGCCGATCAGCGGATCGCCCTCGAAATACATCTGGGTAATCAGGCGCTGGGCAAAGGCTTCGCCAGAGAGTGAGAAATGAATATGCGCCGGACGCCAGTCACTCACCTGATTCCGCCACGGGTAGGGACCGGGCTTAATGGTGCGGAAGCAGTAGTAGCCGTTATCGTCGGTCAGCATGCGACCGCACCCGCCAAAATTTGGATCGATGGGCGCAAGATACTGATCTTTTTTGTGACGATAGCGCCCCCCGGCATTGGCCTGCCATACCTCAACCAGCGCGTTGCGCACCGGCTGACCAAATGCATCCCGCACGTAGCCATGCACAATAATCCGTTCGCCGATGGGTAAACCCTCTTTGGCGTAATTGAGGATAAGGTCACTGTCTCGTGGTCCGAGTTCCTGCTGGGTGAACACCGGTGCCGTGATTTCGGATAGCGAATTCTGCAAAGAAATCAGTGCATTGCGTGGCGAGCGCAGCAGACTTGTTTTATACAAAGGCGCAAGCGCCGGTGGGTGATCACGATAGTCACGATGAACCAGTTCGCGGGCGGGCCAGTCATTTTTCATCCAGGCATCCTTATTATTTTCGGTACAGAGCGGGAAGTGTAGGAAGCGCAACTTGTAAAAGAAAAGTGAAAAATCGTCGGCTTTGTCATAACCAAAAATCATGACCAGTTACACATTGACGAAATGTTCCAACTGGTTCATAACAATTGCCAATCTCCGTTAGCAGAATGCCTCGCTGCTGACCGGCTGCTTTAAGGTCACCCCGTGACCGCTTATCAGGAGGCAACAATGAAACGTTCTGTCGCAACGGTCTCGGTATCGGGCACGCTGCCGGAAAAACTGCGAGCAATTGCCGCCGCAGGCTTCGATGGCGTTGAAATTTTCGATAACGATCTGGTCTATTATCCCGGCTCACCCGTGGAAATCCGCCAGCTGTGTGAAGCGCTCGGGCTGGAAATCTTGCTGTTTCAACCTTTCCGCGACTTCGAAGGCGGCCCCCGTGACAGGCTGGCGCAAAACCTGGCGCGCGCGGCGCGCAAGTTTGAGGTCATGCAACAGCTGGGCTGTCAGCGGATGCTGGTCTGCAGCAATGTCTCACCGGACTGCAGTGACGACTTCGCCACACAGGTCAGCGATCTCACCGCTCTGGCAGAGCTGGCGGCTGAGCACGGTATTACTCTCGGTTATGAGGCGCTGGCCTGGGGACGACACGTCAGCCTGTGGCGCGACGCCTGGGCCCGCGTCAAGGCCGTCAACCATCCCGCGCTGGGGATCGTGCTCGACAGTTTTCATATTCTGTCGCGCGGCGACAGCCTGGACGGGCTGGAAGCGGTCCCGACGGAGAAAATTGTGTTCGTACAGCTGGCGGATGCACCGCTGCTAAAAATGGATGTGCTGTCGTGGAGTCGCCACTTCCGCTGTTTTCCCGGCCAGGGCGAATTCAATCTGACTCAGTTTATGACGCAACTGTCGGCGCATGGCTACCGGGATGCCTGGTCGCTGGAAATTTTCAACGATGGATTCCGCGCCTCACCGGTGGTGCCTACCGCGCAGGATGGTTATCGATCGCTGCTGTGGCTGGAGGAGCAAACCCGTGACTGGCTGGTTGGACAGCCGCTGCTGCCGAGCGCGCTGGCCTCCCTGGCCGGGGAAGGGCTGTTCCACTCTGCGCCCCAGCCGCCGCTGTTGTCGCTGGAGTTCATCGAGTTTGCCGTCAGCCACAATGACGCTTTGGCACTCGGACAGTGGCTGACGCAGCTTGGGCTGGTTCATGCGGGCGATCATCGCTCCAAGCAGGTGTCGCTGTATCGTAACGGCAAGGTGCATGTGATTCTGAATGCGCAGCCGGAGAGCCAGGCCAGCGGGTATTATCATCAGCACGGTATTTCGCTGTGTGCGGTGGCCTGGCGGGTTCGCGGGGTCGATAAGCTGATCACGCGCGCGCAGGATTACGGTTACGCCATCTGGCAGGGGGAAACCGGCCCCAACGAACGCCAGATCCCGGCGTTATGTGCGCCTGACGGCAGCCTGATTTATCTGGTGGAAGATGAGCCTGCCGGTCAGGACGGCTACCACAGCGACTTCCACTTAACGCACCGCGCCGCGCCCCAGCCTGCGATGCAGACCATCGACCATCTGGCGATTGCCCTGCCGGATGATACGCGCGATAACTGGATTATGTTCCTGCGTAGCGTGCCGGGTTTTGTGCAGGATACCGAGTGGGAACTGCCCGATCCGCTGGGGCTGGTGCGTAGCCGCGTGCTGCGAAGCCCCAACGATGCGATTCGCCTGCCGCTAAACATGTCGGTCAGTCGGGAAACCCAGATAGCCCGCGCTTTAACGACCTATCAGGGCGCAGGTTTGCAGCACGTCGCCTTTGGCTGTGACGATCTGTTCAGTGCGGTAAAGGCCGCGCGCGAACGTGGGCTGAAAACCTTGCACATTCCCGATAACTATTATCAGGACCTGATGGCGCGTTTCGATCTCGACGCCGATTTTCTGGCGCAGCTCCAGCGTTACGATGTGCTGTACGATCGAGACGAACAGGGCGGGGAGCTGCTGCACGTCTATACGCTTCCCTATGAAAAGGGCCGCTTCTTCTTTGAGCTGCTGGAACGACGTGGCGGCTATCGTGGCTTTGGCGCGGCCAATGCTCCCGTGCGGCTGACCGCCATGCGGTAAGACGTTAATGGGCCAGTTTCGCTGGCCCGCTATCCTGCTCAGACCGCTTTTCTGCCTGTTCTCGCCCGCTCAAATCCGCCCGATCCCGCTCACAATCCTTTGCCGATAACGGAACCCATGCTGCCAGAAAAATTGTCTTTTTTAACAATCTATTAACGCAGGGTTGGCGTTTAATTCGCGCATAATCGTGCGATAAACGCACAAAATTTCGATTATCGCCGTTTAACGCATTACAGCGCCTGCATATAGTAACCCCACATTACGTATTTCACCGGAGAGTCACCGTGGCGGAAAGCAAAGCAATTGATGTTCGGGCGTTAATCGACAGCCGCCCGCTGGGGATGTGGCAAAAAATGGTGGTGCTTTTTGGCTTCTGCATCATCGCCCTCGATGGGTTTGATATTGCCATCATGGGGTTCATTGCACCTGAACTGAAAGCGGACTGGGGCATCACCAATCGCGAACTGGGGCTGATCATCAGCGCTGCCCTGGTGGGGCTGGCGCTGGGCGCAATGCTCTCCGGCCCGCTGTCAGACAGGCTGGGTCGCAAAGTCGTGATTATTAACAGCGTGTTCTTTTTTGGCGCCTGGACGCTGATAACCGCCTTTTCGCAAAATATGGAACAGATGATCCTGTTCCGTTTTCTGACCGGTCTGGGATTAGGCGCGGCGATGCCCAACGTGGGCACGCTGGTGGCCGAGTTTGCTCCTGCCAGACGACGGGCATTCCTTATCACCGTGGTGTTTTGTGGCTTCACGTTTGGCGCAGCGCTGGGTGGCTTTGCCGCCTCCTGGCTGATGCCGCACTTCGGCTGGCATTCTGTCCTGATGCTGGGCGGGATCCTGCCAATGCTGTTCGTGCCGTTACTGCTCTGGGCGCTGCCGGAATCGGTGTGCTTTTTAGTGGTAAGGCGTGCCGCCAGCAAAAAAATTCACCGTATTCTGGCTAAGCTGGCACCAGATCTGGATCTGCAGCAGTGCAGCGTCGAACTGCCGCCGGTCAGCAAGGCCAGGGCGCAGCCGGTAAAAGTCGTACTCAATGACCAGTACCGGTTTGGCAGCCTGATGCTGTGGGGCGCCTATTTTACCGCACTGTTTTTATTCTATACCCTGGGCAGCTGGCTCCCCATGCTGATCAAGGATAACGGTTTTGACGTGGTGCAGGCCGCCATTATCACGGCTCTGTTCCAGGCGGGCGGAACCTGCGGTTCGCTGTTTTCGGGCTGGCTGATGGACAGGATTGAATCGCACCGGGCGCTGTCGATGATTTACGGCGCGGGCGCGCTGTTCACGGTGGGGATGGGATTTTCGCTGGCGCACCCGGTGCTGCTGGGCGGTTGCGCCATGATGATCGGCTTCTGCATCGGTGGCGCTAACACGGGAATGAATGCGCTTTCGGCCAGCTTTTATCCCACCGAGGCGCGTGCAACGGGCTCCAGCTGGATGCACGGCGTAGGGCGCATCGGGGCCATTCTCAGCGCGCTGGTGGGGGCAGAGATGCTGGCGCTGGGCTGGGGGTTCGCCACTATTTTCGCCGTGCTGGCCATCCCGGCCCTGTTAACGGTGGCGATGATAACGGCCAAGGGGCGCAGTCAGCAGCGCCGGGCGGGCGAAAGAAGCACGCCTTCCCGCTGGGGGATAAGCCCTGGCGATATCCGCTAATCACCCGCCACTGGGCCAGGCTTTGTGGACGTGTCGCCTGCTCAGGGCTGACAGCCCGGGGATGCCGCCAGCGGGTTCTGCGGCGGCGTGATCAACGGAGGAGCGGCGTTGTAGTGCGGAGTGGTACAGGGCGGTAACGATTGCGCCTGCGGCGACCTGAGCAAGGCATCCGGTGAAAACAGAGAGGGCTCTGCCGGGCTGACATGGATGGCTGAGTCTGATTCGGGAGCCGCACGGAACGGCGGGCGCACGTTGCGCCTTCGCGTTTTATCCGACTGATGACCGTAGTGAAAACGCTTTAGTCTGCCCGGCGGCGCCGCATTGCGTGAGGCGTGGATAAAACGAATCAGGGCCACGCTGCGCAACTGGCGACTGAAACACTTCACGATGCCGGATGAGGGTTTACCTGACTCATAACAGCGCCTGAAAAAGTGCAGGGTGATCAGCGTGTTGGTCGCCGCATAACAGGCACCAGAGCAGGATGAAATCATGTTTGAACCCGGCAGCAGCAGCGACACAAATAACAGGCAGCGGGATAGCCACAGCAGCATCGTCCGGTCTGGCGTCGTGATGGGAAGCGGTGACGAGCCGTCTGCAGAACGGGCGGGCGCAGTAAGCGGCCCTGTGGCGTCAGCGCGATGGCCGTCAGGACCAGGCAATATCGAAGCGTGCGCTGCGCGTGATGCGTGATCTTGCGCGCGTGCACGGTTAAAGCCTATACGGCGATCCCGTAATAAGCGCTGCTGTCGTTTCCGACGTAAAAGTGACGTTAGGCTGGTTATGATTGTGTTGCTCATAGGCTGTTTATCGTTATGTTTGCGCACCCACCGTTCGCAGAGGCTTACCGCTGCGCCCGAAAGCGATTTTTCACATACTCGCTTCTCTGACAATCAAAATGCCGATTTATGCTGACTCTCGTGTAATTAATTGGCCCGATAATAAAATACGCTGCCTTGGGCGCTCAGGGTCTTGTAGCTGACGCAGGATAAGCTCAGCCGCCTGGCGGCCGGTTTCTTCACTGGCGGAGGAAACATAGGTAAAAGAGGGCGAGGTGAGGTTCACGTGCAGCATGTCCTCAAAGCCCATCAGAGCGACCTGTTGGGTCAGAAACACGTCTTTACCCACGGTGCGACCGGTGTGATGAATACCTGACATCGCCCCGATTATCGCATCCGGAGAGTGACAGAGCAGCGCGGTAATGGTGTTGTTTTGCTCCAGTAACTGACGCGTGGCAAAGGCGGCTGAGTGGGTATCGTCACGGCAGGATGGCGTAAATCCTTCCCTTACGGCCAGCCCGTGTTGAGTCAGGGCGCTGCGAAACCCCAGTAAGCGCTGCTGACGGATCAGGTCCCCTTCAATTCCCCCAATATAGGCAATATTGCGGTGACCGCGTTCAATCAGATAGCGGGTCGCCAGGTGGGCGGCCTGGTGGTTGTCACGCATGACCAGATTACACTTCTCCGCCAGCAGCGACTGGGACACCACCACCAGGGGTAAAGGGCAGTGGAGAAGCTGCGACGGCAGGCTGGCATTTCGTCTGTCTGACGCCAGACAGACAACGCCAGCGACGCCCTGCTGTTTAAAGGAGAGCAGGCAGCGCGTCAGCGATTCGCCGTCGTCAGTGGGCTGCCCCAAAAACACCATATAGCCCTGCTTTTCCAGCTGCTGCACAAGGCTTGCCATGACCTTCACGGAGAAACTGTCGCTGAAATCACGCAGAATCAGACCGATAAGGTTAGAGGTGCTGGCGCGCAGGTTGGCGGCTGCCACATTCTGAACGTAGTCGAGCGCATCAATGGCGGCGTGAACTTTCCTGATGGTGGCATCGGATATTTTTCCTTTTTGACGCAGCACCAGCGAGACGGTCGAAACCGACACGCCGGCGTGTTTAGCCACATCAGTAATGCTGACTCTCTTCAAACCTGCTCCCTGAAATTCACCTGCTCAGCCTGCTATCGCCTTGCCCGCCATCGTCAGAAAGCCAGGCCTGCATCAGCCTGTCATCCCGGACAGCGTCTGGGCAATAAATTGTGCTCTGGCGCCAAAAATAATTTGTATACCGTTATCGCCGACAAAAACCACGCCGCGTGCGCCAAGATTATTTAGCCCTTCACGGTCAACGTCATGGCTGTTGACGACTTCAAGCCGTAAGCGCGTGATACAGGCGCCCACCGAGCGGATGTTTTTCTCACCTCCCAGCAGGACGATGATTTCGCTAGCCAGCTCTGCATCGGTTTTGTCATCGGTCGTCGCCGTGACGTCCGTTCGTCCCGGTGTTTTTACATTAAACCGACGAATAACGAAGCGGAAGGTGAAATAGTAAATCAATGCCATCGGTACGCCCACGATAACCGCGCTGAGATAGTGAGTCTGGTATCCGTTGAGCGACGGCACAATGCCAAAGCTAATGTAGTCAATCAATCCGGCGGAAAAAGATTTAGCGATATGGGCATGCAGTAAATACATGGTCATATAGGCCAGGCCCGCCATGATGGCATTAAAGACATACAGCAGGGGCGCGACAAAGATAAAGGTAAACTCCACTGGCTCGGTGATGCCGGTCAAAAAGCAGGTCAACGCCGCTGAAAACAGGATACCGAACGCGATCTTTTTATTCCTGGTATGGGCTTCGTGGTACATCGCCAGACAGGCGGCAGGCAGGGCGAAAAGCATAAGCGGATACTCACCTTGCATAAATTTGCCCGCATTTTGGTAGCCGTTGCTGCTAAAGGATTTCATGCCTTCCTCCAGCATTTTGAACCAGATGGTTTGATCGCCATGAATCACCTGGCCGGTTTTGGTGACGTAATCACCGAAGGAGTACCAGAACGAGGGATACCAGATGTGGTGCAGGCCAAGCGGGATCAGGGCGCGCTCCACCAGCCCAAAAATAAAGGTGGAGGCCGCCTGATTATCGCCGTTGACGATCACCGAAAGCGCATCGATGCCCGCCTGAATATGTTGCCAGACATAGGGCATCAGCAGGCCGAGCAGAAAGGATAAAAATGCCGTCGCAATGGCAACAAAACGCTTACCCGAGAAGAAACCCAGGAACTCAGGGAGCTGCAGGGTATGGAAGCGGTTGTAGCACCAGGCGGCGAGGATGCCGCAGATAAGGCCGCCGAATACGCCCATCTGTAGCGTCGGAATGCCGACGACCATGGCATATTTTCCTCCCTGGGCCGCCATTTCCGGAGTGATATGCAGCATGGTGCCAATGGTGATGTTGGTGACAAAGACGGAAACCGCGGCGGAAAGTGCGGCTATCCCGGATTCGGCGGCCAGTCCCACAGCCGAGCCAATCGCAAACAGCATCGGCAGGTTATCAAAAATCACCCCTCCGGCGTTCATCATCAGCGGTAACTCGAACTTATTACCAAATGCCAGGAGTAAGCCAGCGGCAGGCAGCAACGAAATAGGCAGCATGAGCGCCCGACCAATCATTGATAACTTCGATAACGATTTAACCAACCCTGATAGCAGTGTCATACCGAGTTTTCCCGATGTTGCGCCCCTATTGGCGTTTTTATTGTAAGTAGAACGTTTTAGTAGAACGTTCTACTTATCCTGCTGTAGGCAGTTTTTAGCTGCAACATAATTTTCACATTCATCGAAACGAAAAAGTTATTTTATGAGAGCGATCGCTAATTAACCGTTTTGGGGCGGGATGCCGCCAACAGGGGCGAAACGATCAACGCCGGGCATCCCGACAGGATTGGACTAAAGAAACGGCAGGGCAGACGCGGCTTATTCAGGTGCTGACTCACCGTCGTCAGTGGCTGCAAGATTGTAAATACTAATGAGAACCACTATCAATTCGATTGTTTTTTGCTATCATCGGCACTTCATTCCGCACCCATGTAGTAGATGAAGTTGGAGAAGCAGCGTGGTAGCCAGTGACTTAATGCAAGCAGACCTTTCCGTATGGGGCATGTACCAGCATGCCGATATCGTGGTAAAGGTGGTCATGATTGGTCTGTTATTGGCCTCGGTCGTGACCTGGGCAATTTTCTTCGGTAAATATGCTGAGCTGAGCGCGGCCAAACGTCGCCTCAAGCGCGAGCAGCTGGCGTTAGGTGAAGCCCGCAACCTGAATGATGCCGCACGCGCTGCCCAGCAGTTCAAAACCGCCAGCCACAGCGCGGTACTTCTTAACGATGCGCAAAATGAGCTGGAACTTTCTGCTGGCGTTGAAGATACCGCCGGGATCAAAGAGCGTACCGCTTTCCGTCTTGAACGTCGGGTGGCTGCCTTCTGCCGTCACGCGGGCCGCGGTAACGGTTTCCTGGCCACGATTGGTTCGGTCGCGCCGTTTGTCGGCCTGTTCGGCACCGTCTGGGGCATCATGAACAGCTTCATTGGTATCGCCAAAACGCAAACCACGAATCTTGCCGTGGTTGCCCCCGGCATTGCCGAAGCCTTGCTGGCTACCGCTATTGGCCTGGTCGCCGCCATTCCGGCCGTGGTGATCTACAACGTGTTTGCCCGCATGATCGCCAACTACAAAGCCTCGCTGGGCGATGTGGCCGCGCAAATCATGCTGCTGCAAAGCCGCGATATCGACCTGGGAAACCTGGCCCAGCCTGACGTTAACCGCCCGGCAGCCGCACAAAAACTGCGTCTGGGGTAAGCGTTATGGCGATGCGATTAAACGACCAGGCCGAAACAGATGGCGAAATGCACGAAATCAACGTCACGCCGTTTATCGACGTGATGCTGGTGTTGTTGATCATCTTTATGGTTGCAGCGCCGCTGGCGACCGTTGATGTCCGTGTTAACCTTCCGGCTTCCACCAGTGCGCCCCAACCGCGTCCGGAAAAACCGGTTTACCTTTCGATCAAAGCCGACAAGCAGTTGTACGTGGGTAACGAGGTGGTGAATAAAGCGTCGTTGATCAACGTGCTGACCCAGCAGACGGAAGGCAACAAGGACACCACGATCTTCTTCCAGGCGGACAAGTCTGTCGATTATGAAACCCTGATGAGCGTGATGGACGAACTGCGCACGGCCGGGTATTTAAAAATCGGCTTGATGGGAATGGAAACGGTCAAGAAATAGCGATTGGAGCCGGTCGGGCTTTCCCGCTTAACGCTCAACGCATTCAGCCAACATTCGGGGCCTTCAGGCGTGGTAAACGCGCCTCGTCAATACGCTATCAAGGCTAAAAAGCGCGCATTCCGCCGCGCTTTTTTTATGTCTGTTTTCACAGAATCTTCTTCTGCTCATTCCGCCTGATAACAGGCAAAGATGCTGCTGTAACTCTCCTGTTAATTTCTTGTTACGGAAACTTATAGACTTGTAAACTGAAATGGTGATCGGTGTCACATTAATCTGGCTTGTCGCAGGCTAAAACGGATAAAAAACCAAGGAAGCCGTGATGAACCCGAGTGAAACTTTACAAAAGCCGCCAGCCAGTGCGGCCAGAACCATTTTCAACGTTACCAGTGGTAACTTCCTTGAGATGTACGATTTCATGGTGTTTGGCTACTACGCCACGGCCATCGCCAAAACCTTCTTTCCCGGTGACGATCCGTTCTCTTCCCTGATGCTGACGTTGATGACCTTCGGTGCGGGCTTCCTGATGCGTCCGCTGGGGGCCATTATTCTGGGGGCTTACATCGACCACCATGGTCGTCGCAAAGGGCTACTGTTAACGCTTGGCCTGATGGCGCTGGGCACGCTCACGATTGCACTGGTACCGGGTTATGCCACGCTGGGCGCGGCGGCACCGGTTCTGATTCTGCTGGGGCGTTTGCTGCAGGGCTTTTCAGCCGGTGTGGAACTGGGTGGCGTGTCGGTCTATCTGGCCGAAGTCGCACCGAAAGGCCGCAAAGGCTTCTTTGTCAGCTGGCAATCCGGAAGTCAGCAGATTGCGGTGATATTCGCTGCGCTGCTGGGACTGGGTCTGAACCATCTGCTTTCTCATGATGACGTCACCGAGTGGGGCTGGCGCATTCCCTTCGTGGTGGGCTGCCTGATCGTGCCCTTCCTGTTTTATATCCGCCGTATGCTGGAAGAAACCGAAGCCTTCAGTCAGCGTAAACACCACCCGGCCATGACCGAAATTATGCGTTCGGTGGCCAGCAACTGGGCGCTGGTGCTGGCAGGTATGCTGATGGTCGTCACTACCACCGTGATGTTCTATATGATTACCGCCTTTACGCCCACCTTCGGCAAAACGGTGTTGATGATGAGCGACACCCAGGCGTTTATGGTGACGCTGTTTGTCGGGATTTCGAACCTGTTCTGGCTACCGGTGATGGGCGCGCTCTCCGATCGCATAGGTCGTCGCCCGCTGCTGCTGACGTTTACCGTGCTGATGATTGCCACCGCCTGGCCGGTGCTGCACTGGATGGTGGGCTCACCCAGCTTCGCGCATCTGGTCGAGGCGGAATTATGGCTCTCCTTTCTCTACGCAAGCTATAACGGCGCCATGGTGGTTTATCTGGCGGAAATTATGCCAGCGGAAGTGCGCGCCGCGGGCTTCTCTATGGCCTACAGCCTGGCAACGGCGCTGTTTGGCGGCTTTACGCCAGCAGTATCCAGCTATCTGATTCACGCCACAGGTGACAAGGCGATGCCGGGCGTGTGGCTGACCTTTGCGGCCGTCTGTGGCCTGTTTGGTACGCTGCTCATTGGTCGCATGGTTAAGCAGTATCGCGCTCGTCACGGCAGCACGCCGGTCAGCACATCCCTTTAAAACGCAATATCCACCACCACGCTGTCGCTGTAGTTTCCCGCAGGCGGCGTGTTTTGCGTGGTGAGGACGCGCGCAGTGTAGTTATAGCTGCGCGTCAGTCCATCGGTGCTGACGGTATTGGCCGCCGCACTGCCCACCCGTTCTGTGCCACTCGGCCCCCAGCGATCGCTACTGGTTCCTTTATAGATTTCGTAACTCAAACGATTGGTTCCGCTCGCCATGTTGCGCACGCTGCCTGATGCGTTGTTGCCATTGCTTAAGCCCACGGTATAGGTACTGCCTTTACTGCATAACACACTGATGGTTTGCGAAATTGCCCCAAAGCTGGTGACCAGCGGCGCGCTGCCAAAGCTAATGTTGGGGGCGGTAATCGCTGTACAGTCATTGCTCAGAACGACGGTCACGGTAATGGGGATCACGCCGCTGCCGGTCTGCGGGGTCAGACAAGCGCCCAGGGCGGAAACAGAGGTGCAGATGTTATAGGTGACGGTCATGTTCAGGGTGAGCGTATAGCTGCCCGCCGCCACGGTTTGCCCGGCGACGGTGCGTAAATACACCGGAATCGCGAAGTTCAGGCTGCCGAGTAATCCCGCCAGGTTGATCAATGTGGCCGAGTTATACACAAAAGCCGATCCGCCAATAGTCAGCTCATTGGCGCAGGCGCTGTCGGTACACAGCCGCACCGGAATATTGTCGCTACCGGTATCGCCGCTTCGCTTGAGCGTGCCGCGCGTGCCGTTGGTGTTGCTGGCGCTGGTCAGCTGAAACGTAATCTGATTATTACTCAGCAGAGTCAGGGCCGTGCCTGATCCGCAGTTAACGTTAGCGTTGGTGGAGGTCGTGCTGACGCTGGTATTGGCAACAAACGTGGTTTGTGTGCCAAAGCTGGCGCTGGACGCGGGAAGGGTACAGGCGGCATAGCCCAGCGAGGGCAGCAGCAGCAGGCAAAGCAGCATCAGGTTTTTCATGGTGTTATTCCGGCTGTCGCGTTTTCGGGGTTGGGTACCGGTGCGCCGTCGGGCAGCGGCGGCAGGGGACAGGTCAGCGGACCGTAGGTTTTCAATGCCTGCGGCTGGCCACCCGCCAGGGTCAGTTCGGTTTTACAGGTTCGGCCGTCAGGCGCGATGACCTTAATTGGGTTGTGTTCGCTGAGATCGTCCAGCCAGGCGATACCGTCCCAGCCAACGTAGCCCGTTGCCTGGCCGGGACGGATCACCTGGCTGGATACCGGCAACGGCTGGTTATGGCTGTCATACAGAATCACGCTGGCGGCGCGTAAACGCTCAACCGGAAAATTCAGCAAAAATCCACTCTGGCGCTTCACGGCAAAACGCTGCTCGACTTTGGGCGTGGTCATGTCGGCGGGCAGGTCGAGCGTATCGATATCGTATTTGGCCGCGTAATAGCTGCTGATGGAGGGCACCAGCAGATAGCCCTTGCTGTCGGTACGTCCCATCGACTGGTTTTCATAGCGGACATTGACGTCCGGGTAGTTGGTTTTCACCACCACAAAGGCATCATTGATCGTGTTTGCGGCAAAGACCTGGTTATCCATTAACACCAGCGCGCCGGATAAATCTGCCCACTGCGTAGTGTTGCCATCATCCCCGTAGAATCCGCCAGACGTATCGATTTTATTGTTACGGTAGCGCAGGCTGCCCTGCCGGTAATCACCGCTATTCCCGCCCTGGTTGGCCCAGGAGGCGTCCCAGGCAAAACCGCCGTCGCTGGGCATGGCGCGGGACAGATAAGCCCGTTGATTGTGTCGACCTTGCTGATCGCGCTCAACGCTCAGTGAGGCATTGCTGTTTTCACCAAACGGAATCACCAGCGAGACGGCGCCGCTCCATTCGCCCTGTTGCCTGTCACGGCTGGCGGAAACGTACAGGCTGGCATTGCCCCACAGGTTTTTACTCCAGGAGAGGTTCCACAGGCTGGTGCGCTGGTTATCGCCGCCGGAAATATCAATATAGGCTGCACCCAGGCTGCCATAACGGTTGAGCGATATGCTGGCGCTGTACTGCGCCGTTCGCCGCGCCAGGCTGTAACGGTAATCCGAACCGCCGTTGCGCTGGTTGCTCAGCAGGGCCAGATTACCAAAGCCGGCATTGCGCACCTGGTGCTGCGTACCCAGGCTAAAGCGACTGTTGTTGTACTGATAGCCCCAGCTGTACTGCGCGCCAGACTGCCCGTCCATTTGACTCTGCGCGGCTGCGCCATTGATCACGCCCCAACTGCCCACTTTAAACTGCGCGCCTGCTCCGCCCATGCCCAGGTGGTTACTGCCCTCCCCATGGGTTTCCAGGGTGAGCCAGTCTGTCATGCCATAGCGCCATGAGCCGCTCATCGCCGCCGCACCGTAATCCGCGTTTTTAATGCCGTAGTTTTGCCGCATCGCACCGGCGGAAAAGGCGTAATCGGACAGGCCCGGCTTAAGCAGATTACTGGAAACATAAAACGGCAGCGTGGTGACCACCTGACGCCCGACGGCATCCGTGGTGGTAATCACCGCGTTGCCCGCGCCGTTTACAAAGGGCACGTTCGTGAGCGACCAGGGACCGGGCTGAACGTTGGCCTGAGTGGAGCGGTAGCCGTTAACAAACAGATCGACCGTTGAGGGCACCGCCGCCTGACCGGAAAACGCGGGCAGGGGATAGGTCACCAGATCCGGACGTACGCTGAAGTCCCGCGCAACCTGAATGCCGCCAAGCCGGACGCTGCTGGTCCATGCCAGCGCATCGGTCGTGAGGTCGCCGACCCGCCAGCTCAGGATGGCGTTTTCGTTTTCATTGCTCCACCAGGTGTCGTAGCGGATATAGCCATCATCCTGGTAGCGATTTTGTCCTTCCAGCTGCTGTTGCCAGACGCCGTTGCTGGAGATGTGTCCGGCATCACCAAACAGGCGCAGTTCGTTCCAGGCCGCCAGACGTGTACCCGCAACGTCGGTGCGCGTGGCGTAGAGATCGTAATTTATCAGCGCCCCAGGGCTGACGCGTCCGGGAAAGCGCGGTCCGGTGTTGCTCTCACCAATCGTCTGTTCGGGCAGCCAGCCGGGCGGTACCGTCAGCAGCAGGCGCTGGCGACGATCGTCATAGTCCACTTTCACCTCTGCGAGCTGATTAACATCAACCTGTTGTTGTCCCTGATACTTTTCCGGCGGGATCCCCGCACGCTGCAGATCGCCTGCCCGCACCAGAAAGTGGCCGTTTTGTTGCTCTACCGGCACGATATCGCCCCGTGCCTGCTGATTCACCACCAGCTCTAACATGTAGCGCTGACCGGCGGCGCTGTTGTCCACTGCGGGCGGCGGCGGGAGCGACGTAAAGGTTTCAGCCCAGACAGAACCGGGTATCAGGCAGCACAGCCCCGCGATAGCCAGCGCAACGGGATGCGGCGAAAACGGCATCATTACACTTTACTGAGCCGCAGCGCTGCGCCACTGCCCGTGATTGGTTTCTGCGCGCAGTTCACCGCTGACCGCGGCTCTCAGAGGAAAACGCTGGGTGCTGTTAGCCAGCACATAACCGTAAAGTCCGTTTCCGAGTCGCTGACCGCCCACGGTGACATTACTGAGACGTGCGTGGCCGTTACCGCGATTAGTCAGCTCCAGATAGCGCTGACCGCCAGTGTTGACCTGGCGCCAGCTCAGTACAGACCTGGCGTCATCGCGAACCAGTCCGTTGCCGTAGACAAACAGGGGAACCGAATAGCGCATCTGAAAATTCAGTCCGGCCTGATTATCGCCGACCGACCGTGGGGTGGGGATCTCATCCAGCACGACGCGGTAGGCCATCTCTTTACCTGCCACGGGCGGGACTTGTTTAATCAGGCGAACGAGCTGCTTTTGCCCGGGTTCGATGCGTATCAGCGGCGGGCTGGCGACAACCTGCTGCTGGGTCTGATACTGCTCCTGATTGTGCGTCTGCTGCCAGGCGAAGATGCGCACCTGCATCAGGGTGGTGGTGCTGCCACGGTTTTCCAGCCACAGCTCGCTGGCTTTGTCCTCCGGGTTAATCGCCGGATCGATGGGCCAAATCATGACGGAGTTAGCGCCCTGAGCCTGAGGCAACAGCAGAAATGTGAACAGAAAAAACAGGGCGCGCAGGGATGGCATGGTAAAGCTCCTTTGTCCTTTTATCACCAGGTCAGCGTGACGCTGAGGGTGTCCGAATAAACCCCGGCGCGCGTCGGGCCGGGTAACTGCAGCGAGCCATATATTGGTAACGTGATGTTATTCGCATTGCTGTAGCTCAACGGCACTGCCGTGTTCACCGGAATCGGCGTGGTACGTGCAGCATTGCTGTAGAGGTAATAGGGAACCGTGTTGGTGTTGTTAGCCAGCTTCAGATTACGGGTCGAGGTATAGTTACTGCCGCCATTGATGGTCATGCTCAGCGTGGTGCCCGGTGTGCAGGCAAGGTTAATCGTGGAACTTTGTACATAGCTGGCGCTAACGCTGTTCGTGGCCAACCCCGACTGGGTACCAAAATTAAGCGTGCCAAAGATCCCCGTATTCGTGCCTGAGACCACGCAACCCGCAACGATTGACGCTGACACCTGGAATGTGGTGGAGCTGGTCGTGATGCCCCACCCATTACCACTCACCCACAGCAGCAGCCCGCCAACGGTGACTGAAACAGGTGACCACTTTGCCGTCATCTGTCGCTACTCAAACACGAGCACTCAATAGTTCACGGCGACGTTAATCGTATCGGTGTAAGTCCCGGCCGGTATCACAGGGTTAAAGCCGCCGCCCACGACGCGCCCGTAGATGGCGTAATTGGTACCAAGCGTCGGATCGGTGGTGCCGCTGGGCGCAATATTGGTGTTATTTGCGATGGCGGTGCTAAAGGAGGCGTCACTATAGAGGGTATAAGCGATGCCCTGGGTATTATCCGCCCCCAGCACCAGGTAGCGTGGAGCGGATGACACGGTGCCGTAGACGGTTCCCGGTGCCGCATTGCTGCTGGTCACCTGGACGTTAAAGGTTTGACCGGTTGTGCAGCGCACGTAGATACCGTTACCCGCCGCGCCCACTAAGGTGGCATTCAGGGTATCGAAGGTCGCGGCACTGCTGCCAAAGTTTAACGAACCGAAATTTACGCCAGTGGTGGCGGACTGCCCGTTCACCAGACAACCCGTGGTTAATGTTAGCGTCGCGTTAATCGCACCCGTGGTGGTGGCAGCAAACGTCGCGGAAGGCAGCGCCGTAGTCAACCCGACAACGAACAGAAAAAGCTTGAATTTCATAACCATTCCTTACCGATTATTGAGGATCAGTGCTTTTTCACCTGATGGCGTAATACAAAAAAACCAGAAAAATTAGAATCTTGCTGTAAGTTATTAGCATCCTGCCAGCGTTTTTGACGATAACCGCGTCATCGGGTTGAACGTTTTATATTAGTTTTTTTTACTATACATCAGCTTATGCGCTGTGGCGAAACTCCGCGTAAAAATTTTTATTATTTTGTTACATTAGCCCCCTTCATCTGCCTCGCCCGTTAATGCATGAAAATAAAAAAGGCGAAACTGCCGGCCCTCTATCCCACTTTCGGTTTCGATGATATGTTTTCGCACCGGTCTGAAACGCTCACCGAAACGCTTCGGTTACGGGCGAACGTCAAGGAAAGTATTGGGGTGTTTTCGCCTGTTAAGTTCTTGAAAAAGTCTCGTTTTTAGGTGGCTCTATGTCACTGAGACGCATGGGCGGATAGCGGAGAAGGGAAAGCGGCACCCCAGCCGTCCGGGCAAAATCGCGCTGCATGACTATCATGTATTTTGCCTGTAATGAGGATCGATTGATCCTGACGCTCGGAAGCATCGATATCTTCTATTAAAAAAGCCTAAGTTAGTATTTTTCTGCGCCGATAAACGGTAAACAAGGCAAAAGATCTTTTTCAACTCCATTATTACAGCTGCGTATTCGGCGCTGTTCGGAAAACCCTATGTTAGTGGCCTCTTATAACGCATTTATTGTCGTCATTTCGGTATTGGTGGCGATGCTGGCTTCATTTACTGCGCTGGATATGGCGGGACGCGTGGCGACCTCAACCGGTAAAGTGGCGCTCGTATGGCTGCTTGGCGGCGGCTTTGCCATGGGCATCGGCATTTGGGCAATGCACTTCATCGGCATGCTGTCTATGGATCTGGACATGATGATGAGTTACGACGCCCGGCTGACGGCGCTGTCTGCCGGTATTGCGGTGTGCGCCTCAATATTCGCGCTGTGGCTGGTCTGTCATGGGGAGTTGCCCCTGCCGCGCTTAGCCGGCGGAGCCATCGTGCTGGGCTCGGGCATTGTAGCCATGCACTATACCGGCATGGCCGCGCTGATGCTGTCGCAGGGGATCGTCTGGAACTGGGGCTGGGTGCTGACATCGGTGATCATTGCGCTGGCTGCCTCTGTTGCCGCACTGTGGCTGGCATTTAAACTACGGGAAGGGCATGAGGGACGCGTCGCGACTCTGCGAGTGTGCGCCTCGGTGGTGATGGGCGCCGCGATTGCCGGCATGCACTACACCGGCATGATGGCGGCTGAATTCCCTGCGGGCAGCCATAGCATGGACGCTGGCGTTAACAGCAACTGGTTAGCCATGGTTGTGACCGTGGTGACCCTTGCCATTCTCGGCATTACGCTACTGGTTTCCATGCTGGATGCGCGTATGCAGGCCCGAACGTCGATCCTGGCCAGTTCGCTGGCGGAAGCCAATCGTGAGCTGGCACAGCTGGCGCTGCACGATAACCTGACCCGACTGCCCAACCGTATCCTGTTGGAAGATCGTCTTGAACAGGCCATTAACAAAGCCAACCGGGAGTGCAGTCAGTTTGCCCTGATGTTCATGGATCTTGATGGGTTTAAAGCGGTAAACGATGCTTTTGGTCACCATATTGGCGACAGTCTGCTGATCAGCGTGACGGAAAGGATGAGTGAGCAGATGAAAGGCTACTACACCCTGGCGCGGCTGGGTGGCGATGAGTTTGTTCTGCTGATTGAAATTACCGAACCGAACGATGCGGCAGCGGTGGCCGATCAACTGGTGAAAGCCATCGATCGCCCGTTCTCCATTTCCCGTTACGATCTGGTGGTGTCGTTAAGCATTGGTATCGTGGTGTATCCCGGCGATGGCGAGGATGAACGCGAGCTAATGTTTAATGCCGATGCTGCGATGTATCACACTAAAAACAACGGTCGAAACGGTTACACCTTCTTCCAGCCGTCCATGAATATCCTGGCGCAGAGCCAGCTACAGCTTAATAACGACCTGTGGCATGCGCTGGATAACGATGAGCTGCGCCTGTATTACCAGCCAAAATTCTGTGCCCCGCATGGCCCGATTCTGGGCTTCGAGGCGCTGCTGCGCTGGCAGCATCCAAGGCACGGCTTACTGTCGCCGGACTGCTTTCTGCCGATGGCGGAAAAAACCGGCATGATAGTCAATATTGGTAACTGGGTAATTAATGAGGCCTGCCGCCAACTGCACCAGTGGCACCTGCAGGGCCATCCTGAGTGGTCGGTGGCGGTAAACCTGTCGGCGATGCAGTTTGAGCAGAGTAACCTGGTCGATACCGTCAAGCAGGCGCTGGCGCTGCACCATATTCCGGCCGCGCAGTTAACGCTGGAGGTGACCGAAACCACGGCCATGCGCAATCCTGATGATAGTGTGCGCATTCTGACCGAACTCACCGAACTGGGCGTCAAAGCGTCGATCGATGACTTTGGTACTGGCTATTCCAGCCTGCTGTATCTCAAACGTCTGCCGGCCAGCGAGCTGAAAATCGATCGGGCCTTCGTGAACGAACTTCAGCATCAGTCAGAAGATGCCACCATTGTGTCGGCGATCGTTGCGCTGGCGCAGTCACTGCATTTAAAAGTGGTAGCCGAAGGCGTCGAAACGCCTGAACAGCAGGCGTTTCTTACCGATCTTGGCTGCAACACTCTGCAGGGATATCTGCTCGGTCGCCCCCTTCCACCGGAGCGGATTGAAGAGATGGACGTGTTTGCCCGCGCAGAAACAGACAAACCCGCTGAACTGGAGTGTTAGCGCCACGGCTTTTTTTGTTACAGATGTTCAACATGCTAAAGTGACGCCTCAGCATCAGGAGCAACATGCCGTGGCGAAATATCAGCGATTAATGGACGACATTCAGCAGCAAATAGAAGCCGGTATCTGGCCCCCAGGCACCCGACTGCCTTCGCTGCGCCAGCAGGTCGCCCGGCAGGGGGTGAGCCTGATGACCGTGCTGCATGCCTATGAATTGCTGGAAAGTCAGGGATGGATCGTCTCGCGTCCGCAGTCCGGCTATTACGTGGCGCCGCGGGCGCTGGCGGCCGCGCCGCTCAGCGTGGCCATTAGCGAGCGGGTAGATATCAACGACTTTGTCTTCGACATCCTGCAGGCCACGCGCGATCCGGCCATCGTGCCCTTTGGTTCAGCGTTTCCCGATCCGGCTTTGTTTCCCCAGCGCCAGCTTATGCGCTCGCTGGCGAACGTTTCCCACCAGCTGACGCCTACCGATGCGTTACATAACCTGCCGCCTGGCAATGCGACGCTGCGCCAGCTGCTGGCCCAGCGCTACGCCCGCCAGGGCATGACTTTATCGCCCGATGAAATCGTCATCACCAGCGGTGCGCTGGAGGCGCTGAACCTCAGTCTGCAGTCCCTGACCGAACCCGGCGACTATGTCGTGATTGAGCAGCCCAGCTTTTATGGTGCACTCCAGGCGATTGAACGGCTTAAGCTCAAGGCGCTGGCTATTCCGAGCGATGCCCAGAACGGCATTGATTTACAGCAGCTTGAGGATGCGCTTCAGCGCTGGCCGGTGAAGGCCTGCTGGCTGATGACGACCCTGCAAAATCCGTTAGGCGTTACCTTGACGCCCGCGCGTAAACAGCAGCTGGTGGCGTTACTGGCCCGTCATCAGGTGCCGCTTATTGAAGACGATGTGTACGCAGAGCTGTGGGACGAACGCGCACCGCCCCTGCCGGCCAAAGCCTGGGACCGCGAGGGCAACGTGCTGCACTGTGGATCATTTTCAAAATCACTGGTGGCGGGATTTCGGGTGGGTTGGGTGGCGGCAGGTCAGCATGCACAGCGCATTCAACGTCTGCAACTGATGAGCACGCTCTCTACCAGCGCACCGATGCAGCTGGCGCTGGCCGATTTTCTGGCAACCCGCCGCTACGATAACCATCTGAAACGGCTGCGGCAAAGCCTGGTCAAGCGCCAGCAGCTGGCCCGCCAGGCACTGATAAAGGTTCTGCCTGCGCAGTCAACGGTAAGTGACGCGGCGGGGGGATATTTTTTATGGGTCACGCTGCCGGACAGCATTAACACCACGCAGCTTTACCAGCGGGCGCTGGCGAAAGGCATCAGTATTGCGCCGGGGCAGATGTTTGCTGCAGGTGAACAGTTCAGCCACTGTTTCCGGCTCAATACCGCCTGGCCCTGGGATTCACGGGCCGAGGCTGCAGTTGTTACGCTGGGTGAAATTATGGCGGAAATGGCCGGCGATTAAACCTGCGCGGCCTGGCGATGTCCCCATGTCAGGTAGTAAACGTCGTAAAAGTCCACTTCGCCTTTCTGTTTCAGCAAACGATCAATCCCTGTTTTCACGCGCTCTGGCGCATCTGGTAAAGACATAATGCGCGAGACCGCTTGTTCAGGCACCGGCTGCACGTAATACCATTCGCCGTTGTAGCAAACCCGCAGGTCCAGCGCATCGATATCTTCGAAGCGGTATTTGGGATTGATGTCCAGCAACATCAGAAAGCTCATCACCAGCACAAAAGCGGTGGCAAACCAAAACGCCGGCCAGCCCAGCATCTCAGTGGAAAAAATCAGAGCCACGCACAGGCCGTAGCACAGATACATCACCGCCCACAGCCCGGGATGCTTTTTCAAAAAAGAGAAGCTGAAACGCGGCAGGTTATCGCGGCGTTCTTCACGGTTGAGCGTATTAATTTCGTCGATCAAGATCTGTTTAATGGCGTCCATCGTTCCCCTCACTTTCAACTGATAGCAATTAGAACAGATAACAGTCAAGCCGTTCAGACACAGATGACGCCATTTTTTATATAACAGTTTCGCTTTCACGCACGGACTGTGCCGCCACGATGTTCAGGGCGCGCGGTGCCAACTGGGTGAAATAGTCGACAGCAGGCCGCAACAGTGCCTCATCGGGATTAAAGGCTGGATGATGCAGGCCAAACGCGCTGGCACTGCCGATATTCACAAAGGCGCCCGGCACCTGCTGCAGATAAAAGGCAAAATCTTCCCCGCCCATCAGCGGCGTTGCAGCCTCTTCCGCGCAATAGCCGCTTTGGGCGGCCTGGTCCAGCGCAACCTCTGCCCATTCTGGCGTATTGATCAGGGCGGGCGGCCCTGCTATCCACTCCAGTTCTGCCCGCGCGCCGAAGCCTGCTGCGAGGCCCTGAATCAGCGTGGTCATACGCTCAGGTATCTGCTGACGTAGCGCCGCATTATGGGTGCGGACCGTGCCTTCCAGCTCCACCTGCTGCGGGAGGACATTCCAGGTGTTCCCCGCCGTAAAACGCGTGACGCTCAAAACGACTGTGTCCAGAGCGCTAAACACCCGCGCAGGCAGCGTCTGTAGGGCGGTGACGATGTGGCTTGCAATGACGATAGCGTCAATCCCCTCCTGAGGCCGTGCGGCATGGGCGCCCTTGCCGTGCACCCGAATCGTAAAGCGGTCAACGTTGGCGTAAAACGCGCCTGGCCGGGTTCGCAGCGTGCCCAGCGGCAAATCGGGCGCGTTATGCATGCCGAAGATGGCCTTTACGCCGTTCAGCGCGCCTGCGGCAAGCAGCTGGCTGGCCCCTTCAAACGTCTCTTCTGCGGGCTGAAAAAGAAGCCGCACGCGGCCCGGCAGCGTGGCTTCGCGTTGCTTAAGCTGATGTGCCACGCCGAGCATCACCGAGGTATGAATGTCGTGCCCGCAGGCATGCATTACGCCTGACCGCTGGGATTGCCAGGGTACGTTCACCCCTTCATCGATGGGAAGGGCATCAATGTCGGCGCGAAAAGCGATCAACGGTTCTCCCTGGCCGATTTCCGCCACCACGCCGGTCTTCAACGGCAGGGGCAGCAAACGAATGTCACCCTGCTTTAACCAGCGTGTAATACGTTCCGTGGTGGCAAACTCCTGATGAGAGAGTTCGGGATGCCGGTGCAATTCCCGACGCCACTGCACCAGCTGTTCCGTTAATAATGACGTCATGAGTCTCCTTATTTAAACAGGCCAATGCCTTATCTGAGGCTGCTGACGGGTGATTAAAGATGATTCGGTTGCCAGGGGTAATCGCGTAATAACGTCGGGGCGTTTTCATGGGTAAATAAAACCGGCGCACCGGCAGGTTGATTATTATCTCGCGGCACATGATGGCGGGGGAATAACGCGCTGTCAGAGGCTGAGCCCGCCCGCGCCGTCTGCGCTTTTACTGCGCTGTGCTGGCAATCTGAACTCTGTTTACCTGAAAAGAGACGGTGTAATAACATGCTGAATTTTGCCATGCTTTTCTTGCCCTGAGATCGTGAGTTTGATGAAACATCATCAGGCGAGATCTTTCGCGGATAAAATAAGGAATTAATCAAAGCTTAGTTAAAATACGCAAATGGTGATTGAGCGATTTTTTACTCTTCTCCGCGATCATGTTTTACGCGCGGAAATAATAATCCCCTCGGTTAATTACTTTATTATTTAAATTCTATTGCCGTTTTTTAACTTCATATTCTCATATTTATTGTTTTACGAAATATATCCTCATCGCCACACTGGCCCATAACGGAAATGAGTGAGGACAGGTGAATGGCATATCAGTTAAGTCTGTTAGACAAAGCCCCCGTAGCGGAAGGTGAAACACCGGCGGCGTCGCTCCAGCGCACGTTGCAGCTGGCGAAACAGGCTGAAAAATGGGGCTATCACCGCTTTTGGCTGGCTGAACACCACAATATTGAGCAGCTGGCGAGCCCGTCACCTGAGGTGTTGATCGCCTGGCTGGTGGCGCAAACTCAACATATTCGTATCGGCTCTGGCGGGGTGATGCTGCAGCACTACAGCCCCTACAAAGTGGCAGAAAACTTTAATTTACTGGCGTCGCTGGCGCCGGGAAGGATCGATCTGGGCATCGGTAAAGCACCGGGCGGCCTGCCGCTTTCAACTCGGGCACTGCAGCTTGGGGTCCATCAGGACGAAAAGGGCAGTTTTGACGAACAGCTTAGGCAACTGGACAGCTGGCTGAAGCCTGAGACAGGACCGCGGGACGAGGACGAAGCCGTGCGCGCGACGCCGTTACCGGCCCGTCCGGCACAGCGGTTTCTGTTAGGCGGGAGCGAAGAGAGTGCACGGCTGGCGGCCCGGCTGGGCTGGCAGTTCGTGTTTGCCGCGCATATCAACGGCGATCGTCAGCTTCTGGCGCGATCTCTGCGGGCCTATTCACAACAGGCACAGGGCAAACGGGCGCTGGTGGCGGTGCAGGTGGTCGTAGCTGACTCGCCCGCCGAGGCCGAGCTGCTGGTGGCCGATCTCAGGCATTTCCACGTGCAGGTCAAAAACGGGCCAGGCGTGAACGTCGCCAGCCTGGAACAGGCGGAGCGTTATGTTCGTCAGGGCGGCTTTACGGACTACCTGATTGAGCCTCGTACGCCGTCCCTGTTGAAAGGCACCGCTTCACAGGTCCACGCCCAACTGGAGGCCCTGCAGCGCAACTTCAGCATTGACGAGTTTGTTGTCGACACGCCGATTGCCGATCCCCGCGCGCGTTACCGATCGCTGGAGCTACTGGCCACCCATCAGTGGGTCGCCGCCTGAGCACGATGTGTTAGCCGAGGTAAACCATGAGTCTGAACGAAGCACAGTTAATTGAATGGCGACGTGAATTACATACCTGGCCCGAACTCTCCGGCCAGGAGTTTGCGACGACCGCGCGGTTACGCCAGTGGCTTCAGAATGCCGGCATTCGCTTGCTGGATTATCCACTGGAAACCGGCGTGGTCGCGGAAATCGGCAGCGGTGAAAACCTGATTGCACTGCGTGCCGATATTGATGCGCTGCCTATCCACGAGGCCAGCGGCGTCAGTTTTCACTCTCGCCAGCCGGGAGTCATGCACGCCTGCGGCCACGATTTACACAGTGCCGTGATGCTTGGGGCGGCGCTCGAACTGCAGGCTCAGCAACATCAGCTTCGTGGGCGGGTGCGTATTTTATTTCAGCCAGCCGAAGAGATTGCGTGCGGTGCCAGGCAGTTTATTCAGGCTGGCGTGCTGGATCAGGTACAGGCCATTTTTGGCATGCATAACGAGCCAGGCTTGCCGAGCGGGACCTTCGCCACGCGTGGTGGGGCGTTTTATGCCAATGCCGACAAGTTTGTTATCCACGTGACAGGTAAGGGCGCGCACGCTGCGCATCCCGAGCAGGGCGTTGATGCCATCGTGGTCGCCAGCCAGATCATTCAGGCACTGCAGGCGCTGACCAGTCGCAGCTTTAATGCGCTCGATAGCCTGGTGCTCAGTATCACCCGCGTTGACGGCGGCAAGACCTGGAACGTGCTGCCGGAAACGGTGGAGTTTGGCGGTACGGCCCGCACCCACGATCTGCAACTGCGGGCGGAACTGGAAAAACGTGTTCGCACGCTGGTGGAGAACATCGCCCTGGCGAATGGCGCTCAGGCCAGTCTGCACTGGCATGCCGGACCGCCCGTACTGGTTAACGACGCGGACTGGGCGCAGTTCAGCAGTGAGGTGGCTCGCCAGGTAGGCTATCGGGTTCAGACTGCCGATCTACACCTGGGTGGGGAAGATTTCGCCTTCTACCTCCAGCAGGTGCCGGGCGCGTTTGTCAGCATTGGCAGCGCCAGCGACTTTGGCCTGCATCATGCCGGTTTCACCCCCGACGAAGCTTCGATAGCGCCCGCCGCTCACTATTTTGCGCAACTCGCCCGGCAGGCATTGCACCATCTTCACGACCGATGTCGTGAACCCGCCCTGAATTGATTTCAACCGCCTGAAGTGCCTGTGTGGCTGTCCCGGACAGCTGCCTGGCATCCTGATGCACAAAAGAGAGCACATCATGACCACAAGACAGCTTCGACTGGGTACCATTCTGCATGGCGCCTCTGGAAACATGTCGGCCTGGCGCCACCCGGCAGCCCAGGCAGATGCCAGCATTAACCTTGACTACGCGAAAAAAATCGCGCGTAAAGCGGAGCAGGGCAAACTGGATTTTCTGTTTGTCGCCGACGGCTTATTTATCAACGAAAAATCGATTCCCCACTTTCTGAACCGGTTCGAACCCTTAACGCTGCTGTCGGCTCTGGCTGGCGTCACCGAACATCTGGGGCTGGTAGGCACCGTCTCCACCTCATATAGCGAGCCCTTTACCGTGGCGCGCCAGTTCGCCAGCCTGGATCACCTGAGCGGCGGACGTGCGGGCTGGAACGTGGTCACTTCTCCGCTGGAAGGGTCGGCGAAGAACTTTTCTCGCCAGCAGCACCCTGAACATGCCTTGCGTTACCGTATTGCAGACGAATATCTGCAGGTGGTGAAAGGGCTGTGGGATTCATGGGAACAGGATGCCTTTGTTCGCAATAAAGAGAGTGGTCAGTTTTTCGATCCCGCGAAGCTGCACACGCTTAACCATCATGGCGACTTCTTTCAGGTGCAGGGACCGCTCAATATTTCCCGCACGCCGCAGGGCCGACCGGTCATTTTTCAGGCAGGTGCCTCGGAGGACGGCAAAAAGCTGGCGGCGCGTCATGCCGATGCCATTTTTACGCATCAGCCAACGCGAGAAGAAGCCCAGGCTTTTTACCGGGATGTTAAAGCGCAATTGGTGAAAAACGGCCGTCAGCCACAGGATCTGCATATTTTTCAGGGCGTAAGCGTGATTGTCGGCAGAGATGCAGAGGAGGTGGAGCAGCAATATCAAACCACCGCCGCGCTGGTTTCCATCCAGGATGCGCTCAACTATCTCGGTCGCTTCTTCGACCATCACGATTTTTCACAGTATCCACTCGATGCGCCTTTTCCCGATCTCGGTGATATCGGCCAGAACAGTTTCCGCAGTACCACCGACGAGATTAAACGCAAAGCCCGCGAGCAGGGGCACACGCTGCGTCAGGCTGCGCTGGAAGCGGCCACGCCACGTCCGCTGTTTCATGGCACACCGGAGCAGGTCGCCGACGGCCTGCAACTGTGGTTTGAAAGCCAGGCGGCAGACGGTTTCATCATCAACGGCGGTACGCCTGATACCTTTGAGCGTTTTGTTGACCAGGTGGTGCCCGTCTTGCAGGCGCGCGGGTTAGCGCGACGTGACTACCCGGGCCGAACGCTGCGTGACAGCTTTGCCTTGCCACAGCCGGTTAATCAATTCACCTCACAATAAGAGCCTTTGCTATGCATAAAACGAGTTTTATCGCCTTGCTGATGCTTAGCGTCAGCGGTGGCAGCCTGGCGGAAAGCACCAGTGTCGCCGTAAATGGCCAGCGCGTCAGTCTTGAGGCCAACAAAGCCCCGATCCACACGCCGAAAAATGCCAGCGCGGTGGCGCAGCTGCCCGCCAACTATCATTTTGCCGTACCGGGCGCGTTGACCGTGGCGGTAGCGGCGCTGAATTCCCCGCCGCTCACTGTTTTTTCGGATGACAATAAAACGCTGCTGGGTAGCGAAGTCGATATCGCCAGGCTGGTGGCCGACAGCCTGGGGCTGAGGCTCAACGTGGTGCCGGCCTCCTGGGAAGACTGGCCGCTCGGCGTGGCCTCGGGAAAATATGATGCCGCCATTACCAACATCACCGTGACGAAGGCGCGCAAAGAGAAGTTTGATTTTGCGACCTACCGTAAAGACTCGCTGGGGTTTTACGTCAAAACCAGCAGCCCAATCCAGTCGCTGACTAAAGCCGAGGATATTGCCGGACTGCGCATCATTGTGGGTTCTGGAACCAATCAGGAGGCGATTTTACTCGCCTGGGATAAAGAAAATCAGGCCAGGGGCCTTAAGCCTTTCACGCCGATTTACACCAAAGATGACGCCGCCCAGACGCTGGCGCTGCAGGCCGGACGAGCGGATGCGTACTTTGGTCCTAACGTGATCGGTGCCTGGAAAGCCGCGCTCAACGGCAAAACCCGCCTGGTCGGCAGCGTTGATGGGGGCTGGCCGAAAGCCGCGCACATTGCCGTCACGGTAAAAAAAGGCAGTGGGTTAGCTGAACCGATCAGCACCGCCCTGAACGGCGTCATTCAAAATGGTGACTATCAGAAGGTGCTGGATCGCTGGGGCGAGGGCGTTGAACGCATCGACCATTCCGAGATTAATCCACCGGGTCTGGGTGACTAAGGAGCGCATGATGAGTGAACTGCAATTCCGCGAGCTGTCACCGGATGCGCCGGAGCTGGTGCCCATCCTGACCGGTTTATTCGGTGAATATGCGGCCCGCTATGGCGATTATTTCAGCCGCCATCAGGAACAGGAGCAGGCCGAATGGTATCTGCCGCCGCACGGCTTATTTATTGTGCTGGAGCGCGACGGCGAGATTATCGCCATGGGCGCGTATAAACCTTACGACGCGCACACGGCAGAGCTGAAGCGCATCTGGACGCGTGGCGACCTGCGCCGTCAGGGGCTGGCGCTGGTGGTGCTAAAAGAGCTGGAGCGACGGGCGCTGCGCGCCGGTTATCAGCGCCTGTTTCTGACCACCGGTTTCCGCCAGCCCGAGGCGGTGCGCTTATATACCGGCCACGGCTATGAGCCGCAGTTCGATCTGAGTGGCGATCTGGAGCGTTTCGGACAGCCACCGCACGATGGACGCTTACGCTTCATCAAAGTCATCGACGTGCACAGCGTTGCGCAGGCAAGTTAAGGAGCGAGCATGCGTCATCAACAACAACTTCATGTGGTGCCTGCCCGCTATCCCGCCCGCACCCTGGGCGCCGTGGTAGCGCTGTTTATCCTGGCGGGCGTGGTGCAGTCGGTAGCGTTTAATCCACGCTGGGAATGGGGCGTGTTTGCCCGCTGGTTCTTTGATCCGGTAATTTTACATGGCCTGGGGCAAACGCTGCTGTTGACCCTGCTGGGCACGGTGTTCAGCCTGCTGTTCGGTGGCGTACTGGCGCTGGCGCGGCTCTCGTCGTCCTGGCTGTTAAGCAGCCTGGCATGGGGATACATCTGGCTGTTTCGATCGCTGCCGCTGATCGTGGTGCTGATCATTCTCTACAACTTCTCCTATCTCTACGACACGCTCTCTCTTGGCGTGCCTTTTACCTCGCTGTCATGGGGCCATTTTCAGACCATCAATGTGCTGGGCCAGTTTCCCGCGGCGGTGATTGGTCTGACGCTGGTACAGGCAGCCTACAGTGCAGAGATCATTCGCGGCGGCTTTCTGGGTGTCGATCATGGTCAGGTGGAAGCGGCTTCCGCCCTCGGGCTGTCCGCGTCGCGTCGCACCTTTCGCATCATTCTGCCTCAGGCGTTACGCGCCATTATTCCGACGGCATTTAACGAGATTATCAGCCTCGCGAAGGGCACGGCGATGGTCTATGTGCTGGCGATGCCGGAACTGTTTTACACCATCCAGATGATCTACAACCGCAACCAGGAAGTGATCCCGTTACTGATGGTCGGCGCGGCCTGGTATCTGATTATCACCACCGTCCTGTCAGTGATTCAGCACAGCGTTGAGCGCTGGCTGGCTCGCAGCGTCAGCCGTGAACCCCAACCGTCGCGCTGGCGACAATGGCGCACTCGCGTCGCACCGCTTAATCCTGTTGAGGAGATCGGCCATGTCCGAAGCCATTGATTACCGCTTATCCCCTACCACCGGAGCCATCAGCATTACCGGCGTCAGCAAACGTTTCGGCAGGCTCAAGGCGCTGGACAACGTCTCGCTGGATCTGGCACCCGGTTCCGTTACGGTGATTCTGGGGCCATCAGGATCGGGAAAATCGACGCTGCTGCGCACCATTAACCACCTGGAACGCGTGGATGAAGGGTTTATCCAGATTGACGGCGATTACATTGGTTATCAGCGTCGGGGTGACAGGCTATATGAGCTGAAGGAGCGGGCGATTCTGCGTCAGCGCATTAACGTGGGCTATGTCTTTCAGAACTTCAATCTGTTTCCCCATCTTACGGTACTGCAAAATTTAATCGAAGCGCCCATCGCGCACCGTCAGCTCTCGAAGCGTGAAGCGATAATCCGTGCCGGTGAGCTACTGGATATCGTCGGCCTGCGTCATAAGGCCGATGCGTGGCCCCGGCATCTCTCTGGCGGGCAGCAGCAGCGCATTGCCATTGCCCGGGCTTTGATGCTGCAACCCCGGGTGATGCTGTTTGATGAGCCAACCTCGGCGCTGGATCCGGAACTGGTCGGCGAAGTGCTGGACGTGATTAAAAAGCTGGCCCGATCGGGCACCACGCTGGTCATCGTGACACACGAAGTGGGATTTGCCCGCGAGGTAGCTGACAACGTGGTGTTTATGGTGGACGGAAAAATTGTCGAGCAGGGCAGCAGTAGCCAGGTGTTAAACCACCCACGACATGAGAGAACGCGCCGCTTTCTGGCGCGCGTACTCTAAGGGGCCAGAATGAGATATGCCTGTGTGACGCTGTGCGCGCTGCTGGTGAGCGGCGCGGTTTTTGCCGAGGAAAAACCGGATGTCGCCCGAAATGAACAGCCGATTCACGCGCCGGTGAACCCTGAGGCGGTTAAAAAAATTCCGGCGGATTTTCATTTTGTTGAGCCCGGCACGTTAACGGTAGCGACTTCAGCCACTCACTCACCGCCGCTGGCGCTGCTGGCGGCGGATAACGTGACCCGCATTGGCAGCGATCCGGATATTGCCCGCCTGCTGGCGGACAGCCTCGGGCTGAAACTTAAACTGGTACCGGCTTCCTGGGAGGACTGGCCGCTGGGGATCAGTGCCGGGCGCTATGACGTGGCCATGTTTAATATCGCGGTGACCGAAGAGCGGAAAAAGAAGTTTGATTTTGCGACCTATCGGGCCGATAACCACGCCTTTGCCGTCAAGGCGGACAGTCCGATCAGCGCGATAACTTCTCCGCCAGACGTGGCGGGCAAACGCATCATCGTGGCCTCCGGCACCAATCAGGAACGTATTTTACTCAGTTGGGACGCACAGAACCGGGCGAAAGGATTGCCACCGGTCACGCCGATTTACCTGACCGACGATGCCTCGGCCACGCTGTATCTGCTTTCAGGGCGGGCAGATGCGATGTTTGGTCCGCACGCCGTGGCGGCCTGGAAGGTGGCGTCACGCGGCCAGACGAAATTAGTCGGCGAGGGGCCCTACCGCGCCTGGGTAGCGGTGACCACGAAAAAAGGCAATGGCCTGGCCGCGGCGCTGCAAACCGCGCTGGATGGCACCATTGCCGGCGGGCAGTATCGCCAGGTGTTACAACGCTGGGGCGAGCAGGATGAGGCGATTACCCATTCGATGGTTAATCCACCCGGGATTGTTTACTGAGTAAAACGAGCCAGCCAGGCGCTTCCGTTAAAGCCTATGAACGTGCACCGACCCGTCAGCTCTGGCGGGTTTTTTTATTTCCTTGCAACAGCCCGCGCAGCAGATCGGGGCGGTGTCATCGGCCCGTCATTTTCTGGCGGTATTGGTCTTCATCTTCGCGCTGACGGCGGCAAAAAAGCGGGCGGTTCAGCGGGCAACGATGGCCGCCGCACCGTTTACAGATTAATCCTACCAGATAAAAAAGACTTAGCGGGTTAAGGAGATATTGTTAACAACTAATTTGGCTTTGGTTAGCGAGTTAGAGTGATTATGTAAATTGTGATGTATAGCGCACATTCCAACCCTGCGACCTTTGTCACACTAAAGAAAAAAAGGAGACATTGTATGACTGCCCAAACTTCCAGTCTGATGTTGCTGATGTCTTTCGCAGCAGGCACATTTTCAGCTGGGGCATCAAATAACCCACAACATTTGATGTTCGCCAGCCCGTCTGCCGGCGTACCAAACAATCCGCTGCCGCTGATTATCTGGCCACGCGTGGTGCCGGAGGACGAAGAGAATATCGCCACCTGGTTCGAGGAAACCTTTGAAAAAAATGGCTGGCCGCCTGACTGGCGCGATCAGTTGTTTCCCTATATGCACTACCATCCCAATACGCATGAGCTTCTTGGCGTCGCTGAAGGCTGGGCGGAAGTGCTGTTTGGGGGCGACAGTGGCCGCATGATTACCCTGCGGGCAGGGGATGCCGTGCTGGTCCCTGCGGGTGTCGGGCATCGACAGGTTTCCGCCAGTGAAGATTTCCTGGCGGTAGGTGCCTATCCTGAAGGGCTGAAGCCTGAAATTCTGCGCGATGAAATCGGCCAGCTCAAACTGTCCCAGGAAAAAGTGAAAAAAGTCCCGTTGCCAAAACGGGATCCCTTTACGGGTAAAGCGGGTGCGATGACCGAGATCTGGACCCCGGTTGCCGCCATGATGCACAACCCGTAGCGCGCACAGGGACCGGCTGCCCGGAAGGGATGAAGACGTGGCTGCAGAGGTTTGGCAGCGGCAACCGGCCCCGCTGCCTCCTACTGAGAGGCGGCCAGGAGACGTTAGCGCCTTTATAGCAACCAGTATTAAGATCTTTCATATCCCGGCGCCGCGCCGAACCGGCGAAACATCCTGTCTTATCCTGCTGTTTTTCCTGATGAAAACCTGTTTAGGCGCTTATGTGCCGCTGACCGCGCCAACAAATTTGCCTGCCGACCTGCCGTAATTCATAAAAGTGCAAACAATGCGACTTACTTTCGCTGTATCTCCGGGACAGGCACGAAAGGTTAACTATGTTTTCAGTCGATCAGGTCATTGAACGTTTCTGGCCGAACCAGCGTCCTGCCAACTGGCAGAAACGGATATTGAAGTGGATTCTACGTGAAGATGAATTCCAGCGCTTTGCCGCGCGCTATCCCCACCTGAAAGGGCTGGATATGGTCGAGCAGGTACTGGAACATCTTGACGTCCGTTGCGAACTTAGCGAGCGCGATCTGGAGCAGATCCCATCGCACGGACCGGTGGTGATCGTGGCGAACCATCCACTGGGTACCATCGACGGCATGGCGTTACTGCATGCGATATCTCAGGTTCGCCGCGACGTGAAAATCGTGGCGAACCGGCTAATTATGCTGCTGGAACCGCTCAACAGCCTGATGTTACCCGTCGACAATATCGGTAACCGCACCAACCGCCAGCAGCTGCAGCACATGCAACAGCACCTGAGCAATCAGGGCGTCCTGATTATCTTCCCGGCGGGCGAAGTGTCCCGCCTGACCAGCGCCGGCGTGCGCGATCGCGAATGGCATCACAGCTTTCTGCGCCTGGCCGCGAAAGCGCGCGCGCCGCTGGTACCGGTGCATGTCGAAGGTCGAAACAGCTCACTGTTCTATGCCACCGCGAAAGTCGCACCGTCCGTGGCGATGCTGATGCTGGTGCGTGAAATGTTTAAACAACGCGGGATGCGCATCAAACTGCGTATCGGCGCGCAGATCCCCTTCGCGCACTGGCACGATGGCCATACGCCCGGCAAAGAGCTGGCAAAGCGCGTGCGAAAACATGTTTACCGCCTGGGGCAGGGCAAAAAAGGGCTCTTCCAGACAGAATCCGCCATCGCGCTGGCGGAAGATCGTGCCGAACTGAAAAAGGCTCTGCTGCAAAGCGAGTTGCTGGGCAATACGCCTGACGGCAAGAAGATCTATCTGTGGCGGCGTAACGGGGCGACCTGGGTGCCGATACTGCGTGAACTGGGACGACTGCGTGAGATTGCCTTTCGTGCCGTCGGTGAGGGCAGCGGTCGCCGACGGGATCTCGACAGCTACGATGATGACTACTATCACCTGATTCTGTGGGACGACGCAGAGCTGGAAATCGTCGGTGCTTACCGGTTTATCCCCGGTGGCGAACAGCTGGAACGACGCGGCATGGAAGGCCTCTACAGTCACAGCCTGTTCCATTACGACGAACGCATGATCCCTATTCTTCGTCAGGGCATTGAACTGGGCCGCAGCTTTATTCAGCCCGCCTACTGGGGTAAACGCGGGCTGGACTATCTCTGGCTTGGCATCGGGGCTTACGTGGCCAGATATCCTGAGGTGCGCTATCTGTTCGGACCGGTTTCCATCTCTGGCACTATGCCGCTGGCGGCGCGCGATTTGCTGGTCGCGTTCTATCGGATCTATTTCCCAACGGACTTTCCGCTGGCGACCTCGCGCTGTCCTTATCCGGCCTCTCTGCCTGCTGTACTGGCCCAGTTTAGCGGCAATGATTACAAAGAGGATCTTCAGCGGCTGAAGCAGCTGCTCAGTAACCTCGGCGTCGCCATTCCCACGCTCTACAAACAGTATTGCGAAGTCTATGAGCCAGGCGGGGTGCAGTTTATTGATTTCGGCAGCGACCCGGACTTTAACAACTGTATTGATGGGCTGGTATTGGCAGATTTAACCAAAATCAAGCCATCGCGCTACGAGCGCTACGTGGCGGTCCATCTGCCGAAGTAGCCCGGTGTCACGGTCCTGTCATCAAACTGTCGTAACGTCTTGCACAAAACGTACACGGCAAAGGCGACATCAACATGGCCGCAATTTCACTCTCCGGGCTGAATAAAGCCTTCGCGGCGCAGCCGGTCCTTGAGGCGGTCTCGCTGGAGATCCAGCAGGGTGAGTTTATCGCCGTGCTGGGCCCCTCCGGCTGCGGCAAAACGACCTTACTCAGGTTAATCGCCGGATTTGAAACGCTGGATCGCGGCGAGATCTGGGTGAACGACACGTTGTTTGCCTCCCCGGATTTTCATCTGCCTCCCGAAAACCGCGATCTTGGCGTGGTGTTTCAAAACTACGCGCTGTGGCCGCATATGACGGTGGCTGAAAACGTAGGCTACAGCCTGAAAGTCAGCGGCGTAAACCGTGCCGATCGGGAAGAACGTATCCGGCAGGCCCTGGCGCTGGTCGACCTGCTGGCCTTTGCCGATCGCCGCCCGGCCGATCTGTCCGGCGGTCAGCGACAACGCGTAGCCCTGGCCCGCTGCCTGGTGGCAAAGCCCCGGCTGGTCCTGCTTGACGAACCTCTGGCTAACCTTGACGTGCATTTGCGTGCCGCCATGGAAGAGGAGTTTCGCCGTTTTCACCGTCACAGCGGGGCCACCTTAATTTATATCACCCACGATCAGCGCGAAGCGATGGCGCTCGCCGATCGCGTTGTGGTGCTGAATGCGGGGCAGGTCATGCAGTTTGCTTCACCACAAACCCTGTGGCGTGAGCCCGCTAATGAGATGGTCGCCACCTTTATTGATGAGGGGCGCGTGCTGCCGGTAAAAGAGATTGAACCGACAGGCCAGGGGCAGGCATCGGTGATGCTGTTTGGTACACGGATGCGGTTGCGCTGTGCCGCGCATCAGACAGCCTTGCCGCAGGGTAAAGCCAGCTTTCATCGGGCCAGTTTCCGCCTTGCGGCTGACGAAACCGGCCATTTCACCGCCAGGGTTGAACGCCTGATTTACCGCGGCGGCCATTACGATATCCATCTGTCTCCACAGGCAGAGCCTGAGGTTTCCATCACGCTGGCCCTTGACGATGTCTCTGCTCTCAGGGTTAACGACACCGTAAATATTGCCGTGACTGACGGCTGGATTCTTCCCGCATAAAGGACTTCAGACAGTATGAAAAAACTCATGCTTACCTCGGTTACATCTCTGCTCTTCACGGCTGCGCTGGCAGGCCCCACGCTGGCACAGGCGGCAGATAAGCCTTCCGGCACGCTGGTGGTCTACACCTCGCAGGCACCGGAAATTGCGCAGCAAACTATGGACGCGTTCAAAGCGGCCTATCCCGGTATTCAGGTGGAATGGACGCGCAACGGCACCACGCAGTTAATGAACGTGCTGCACACGGAAATGATGAGCGGCAAGGTGAAGCCCGACGTGCTGTTGGTTGCCGACGCCATCAACCTTGGCGCACTGAAGAAAGAGAAGCAGCTCTATGCGTATCAGGATGCGCCCGTCGATCACCTGAAACCCGCCTTTTATGACCGGGATAAAACCTTTTTTGGCACCAAAATTATCGCCACCGTGATTGCCTACAACACGCAGCGCGCTAAACCCGTTAACAGCTGGAAAGCCCTGCTAAACGCGGACAACAAAGGGCAAATTGCCATGCCCAGTCCGCTTTACTCCGGGGCTGCCTTGTATAAGCTGCACACGGATATCACGACGCCTGACATCGGCTGGAACTTCTATAAACAGCTGGCGGCGCTGGGCATCGCGCCGCAGGGCGGTAACGGACCTGCGTTAAAAGCCGTAGCGAGTGGACTGGATAAATATGGTGTGATTACCGATGCCGACATTATCCGGGCCAAAAAGCAGGGATCGCCCATCGACCTGGTCTATCCCGAAGAGGGCGTGTCTTACGTCACGGAACCCGTCGCCATTATGAAATCGGTGCATAACCTGCCTGCCGCGAAAGCCTTTGTGGATTTTCTGCTGTCAGAGCCGGGACAGAAACTGGTGGTTCAGCAGGGTAACCGGCCGGTCGATGACCGCATTGCCGCGCCTGAAGGCTTTGTTCCGGTAGACCAGATCAAACTGCTGACCCCGGACGTGGAGAAGGCGGTGGCCGATGATGCGCAGGTGCGGGAACAGTTTACCGCGCTGTTCGGTGGCTGAGAATGAGCCTGCTGAGTAACGACTGTCAGCCTCGCCGGGTGCATCGCACGCGCTGGCGTTTTCGCGCTGAACCTTGGGTGCTAGGGCTGCTGGTGCTGACGATCGGGCTGCTGTCCGTGGCGCCTTTTACCCGGCTGATCTGGACAGCGATAGCCCCGCAGGGCGTACCGGATTTGACACGGCTGACGCAGCTGTTGATCAGCCGCCGGGTACTCAGCGCCACGTTAACGACCTTAAGCATCGGGCTGAGCGCCACCCTGTTGTCGCTGTTGCTTGGCACGCTCGCCGCCTGGCTGGTTGCGCTGAGCGATATGCGCGCTAAAGCAGCCTGGGTCTTCGCCTTTATCTTACCCTTGATGATTCCGCCACAGGTGACGGCACTTGCCTGGCTGCAGGCGCTGGCGCCAGGCAGCCTGCTGGCATCGCTGTTTCAGCTGCTGGGTTTACCCTGGTTCGCGCCGGGTGAACAACCGCTCTATTCATGGGGCGGAATCGTGCTGCTGCTGGGCCTGCACAATGCGCCGCTGGTGTTCCTGACGGTGCGTGCCGGGCTTCGCCGTTTACCGGCAGAACTGGTGGAAGCCGCGCAGATTAGCGGCGCTTCGCACGGGCAAATCCTGCGCACCATTATTTTACCGCTGGCGCGTCCCGCCATCTTCGCGGGCGCAGCGCTGGCATTTGTGGCAAGCGTGGGTAATTTTGGTATTCAGGCGATGCTGGGCATTCCGGCACGCCTGCCGACCTTAATTACGCTTGTCTATCAGCAACTTAACGCCATTGGCCCCGGTGCGCTGCCGGATACGGCCGTCTATTCTTTGCTGATTGCGCTGATCACCTTAACCGGCATGATGCTGAGCGGCTGGCTGGGCGGACGGCGTGATGTTCGCGTGAGTGGCTCGCCGCGCCCGTTTCAGCAACCGCTTAACCGCGGGCGGCTGCCCACGGAGGTGATGGCCTGGCTGTGGATGGCGGCTACGCTCATCATGCCGGTCAGCGCGCTGCTGACCAGTGCGCTGACGCGCGGCTTTGGTCAGGCCTTGACGTGGCAGACCCTGACGCTGGAAAACTTTTACCAGGCGCTGTGGGGCTATCCCGCAATACGCCATGCTTTCGCGACCAGCCTGTGGCTCACCTCGCTGGCGACGCTGATGCTCACGGTCATGGCGCTGTTTCTGGCTTTCTTCCTGAGCTGGCGACGCACGCGACTGGTGCGCGGCCTGTGGTTTGCCAGCGAGCTGACTTATGCGCTGCCCGGTATCGTGACAGGCGTGGCGGCAATCCTGTTTTTTCTGCCGCCGCTTCCTGTGCTGGCGGTCTCGATTTACGGCACGGTCTGGATCATTCTCGCCGCCTATCTGTCCAACTTCCTGGCCTTAGTCTTGCGCCCCACGCTGGCGGGCTTCGCACAAATTGACCCCTCGCTGGATGAGGCCGCGCGTCTGTGTGGGGCGGGGTTTCTGCGCCGCATGGGCGATATTTTACTGCCGCTGGCGGCGCCGTCTGCGCTGGCGGGAAGCCTGTTGGTCTTTCTGACCGCGCTGAACGAAATTCAGGTCTCGGTGCTGCTGGTGACCTCCGATAAGCAAACCCTTGGGCCAACCATTATCTTTCTTGATGAGGGCGGCTCTGCACCGCTGGCTGCCGCCGTAGGATGCCTGATGATTCTGGTTGTTCTGACCTTGATGTTGCTGGCGACGCGCCTGACGCGCGCGCTGCCGCAGGGAGTATTGCCATGGCAAGCCTGACCGTGGTGAGCGGCGTGGGGGGAAAGTTGCCCGCCGCTTTCCTGCTTGAGATTCAGGGATACCGCCTGTTGTGGGATCTGGGCGCGGGGCCGGAGCCCGGCGTAAGGCCGGATTTGACGGTCACGGGGCACGTCGATGCCATCTGTCTGACCCATTCTCATGGCGACCATACAGGTGCACTCGACAGCTGGCAGGCGTTGGGATCGCCGCCGGTTTACGCCACGGAACTGACCTGGCAGCAGTTGGGAGAGTGCCCAGTACCTGCGCGATCGCGGCACGCATTGCCCTTACGCGGGCAGTGCGCGGTTGGCCCGCTTAATCTGTTTACCGGCCGGAGCGGCCACTCACCGGGATCCGTCTGGTTTCACCTGCCGGTCGCGGGCGGCATCACCTATATGGGCGACTGGAGTCGCGAATCACTGCTGCTGCCTTTTGACCGACCACCACGGGCGCGCTGGTTGATTACCGATGCCTCTTACGGCGACCGTCATCAGCGACTTAATCAGCAGGTTGACGCGCTGGTACAGGCTGCCCGCCACGGGGCGGTGGTCACGGCGCCGTTGCACGGCAGAGGCCCGGAGATGGCACTGCGGCTACGAGCAAAAGGATTACCGGTGGTGCTGTGCCCGCAGGTGCGGGAAGACGTGTCACAGCTGCTGGCGCAAAATGCGCTGCCGGCCGCCACGGCGCTGGCGTTGCTGCCGTTGCTGCGTGAGCCGACGCCTGCGCAATGGCGACCTGACAGCGTTATCGTCGCGGCCGATGCGGTGGCGGACAGCGGCCTGGCCGCCTTGCTGAGCCAGCGACCCGAGTTCAACCTGATTTTTAGCAGTCATGTCGCTCGCGGCACGCGGGCCTTCGCGATGCTACAAAACGGCTCAGCGCAGTGGTTGCCCTGGAATGTCCATCCCCCGCTGGACGATCAACTGGCGTTGATCAAACACAGCGGAGCGGAACAGGTCATTCCCGCTTTTGTCGAGCCGGCATTGTGCCAGCAGTTAATCGCCCGAGCGTCTGCCACGCTCAGCTGGCAGCGTCACTTTACGCTGTCATCCCGCTGGGAAAGCTTTGCCTGATCGCATTAGCTGTAAAGCCCGTGCTGCTGCACCGGCGCATGACCCGGATTATCCCGGATGCGGCGTACCGAGTCGCGTACCACCAGCTTGCCGTTCAGCAGCAGATTACCGGGCGGCAGGTTTGGATCTAAACGCAGCGCCTGAAGCATTTTGACGGCGGCCTCGCCCAGCTCGTCTCGCGGAACCTGAACCGAGGTTAACGGGATCTCCTGCACGGTGGCCAGGTTGAAACCATCCATGCTCATCACGGACACATCTTCCGGCACCCGCAGGCCCGCTTGCTGTAACGCCTGCACCGTTCCGGCGGCAATATAATCGCCACTCGCCAGAATCGCCGTAGGGCGCTGCGCCTGCGGGCAGCGACGCAAATAGTCGCCCAGACAGGCGCTGGCTTCGCTGCTGCTAAAACTGTTGAGCGTAATCAGGTGCTGGCGGCTGTCGAAGCGCAGATTCATGGCATGCCAGGCATCGCGTACACCCTGAAGCCGCTGCTCCATGGTGTAACGCCGAAGGCAGTGCAGCGACAGAATTTGCCGATGGCCCTGTTCAAACAGATAGCGCGCGGAAAACTCGCCAATAAGCTGATGATCCGGCGAGACCGAGGGCAGGCGCATTCGGCGGTCGCGGGCGTTGATCAGCACGCAGGGTTTGTTCATTTCGGCCGCCAACTGATGAATGTGTTCATCGTCGATACCGATCAACAGCGCGGCTTCCGTCTGCTGCATCTTGTCGATAAACAGCGCGGCATCACTTTCCACTTCTTCCAGCGGGCAGTAGCGCAACCGCACATCGTGCGGTTTAACGGCTTCGCTGATCCCCTGGATCACCTTGTAATAAAAGATATCCGTGCGGATATCGAATGCCCGCGGTGGCGCAAATACCATCAGGTCATTAAGCAACAGCCGACCATGCTGAAGATTATCCAGTACGCCTTGCTGTTGGGCGATGCGTAACACTTTGTCGCGCGTGGCGGCGCGAATATTGGCTTTCCCGGCAAGGACGCGCGAAACCGTGCTGATCGACACGCCGCTCAGGGCGGCAATTTCGCTCACTTTTAAGCTTTGCTTCATTCTGTGATCGCCCTCAAATCTGCAAATGAAAAAATTTTCATAAGGTGCTGAATCGTGTCCCTGCTGGTCTGCAAGGGCATTTTTGTTATTTCCCGATAGTGCCATGAAAAGGGTTGCAAAAAATGGGCTGTACCCACGTTTTCGGCTTTTTTAAGGTCGGATCAGATAAACAGGCTCGCTGCGCGGCAACGCGTCAATCACTGGCTACAGGAGTTTCATCATGAGTCTCGACTCGACCACCCGCACTCACGCGTCGTCGCGCCCGCTGCGGATGATTAAAAATTTGCGCTGGTGGATGCTGGGCATGTTCCTGCTGGGCGTCACGGTGAATTACATCACCCGTAACTCCTTGGGGATTCTGGCACCGGAACTGAAAAGCACCCTGAATATGACCACGGAGCAGTATTCCTGGGTCGTGGCGGCTTTCCAACTGGCCTATACGCTGTTTCAGCCTGTGTGCGGCTGGTTAATTGATGTTATCGGTCTGAAAGTGGGCTTTTTGATCTGCGCCGTTATCTGGTCTGTCACCTGTCTGCTGCACGCCGGGGCAGGAAGCTGGCTGCATCTGGCGCTGTTACGTTTTGTGATGGGCGCATCAGAGGCGGCAGCCACGCCCGCGAATGCCAAGGCCATCGGGGAGTGGTTTCCGAAAAAGGAGCGGCCGGTAGCGGCAGGCTGGGCGGGCGTTGGCTTTTCCGTCGGCGCGATGCTGGCTCCGCCCATTATTTATATCGCGCATATCTCGTTTGGCTGGCAGGGCGCATTCCTGCTCACCGGCGGGCTGGGTTTGATCTGGGTGGCGCTCTGGTGGTGGGGCTATCACTCGCCTGAACGCCATCCGCGCCTCTCGGATGAGGAGCGGGCGTTTATTACCCAGGACAACGAAGTCATCGGCGAAAAGCTGCCGTTTTTCACTGCGATGAAAGTGATTGGGAAAGAGAAGAAGTTTTACGGAATCGCTATTCCGGCTTTTTTAGCCGAGCCCGCCTGGGCGGTCCTGAGCTTCTGGGTGCCGCTCTACCTGGCCAATGAACGCGGCATGGATCTGAAGCAGATCGTGATGTTCGCCTGGCTGCCGTTCCTGGCCGCTGACTTCGGCAGCGTCGCCAGCGGTTACCTGACAAAACTCTACGTGCGCTGGTTTGGCTGCTCCCGCGTGAACTCCATCGTCGCCAGTTCCGTCACCGGGGCCGCGCTGATGATCTCGCTGGCACTGATGACGCTGGTTAAAGATCCCTATCTTGCCATTGCCCTGATCTCCATCGGCGGTTTCGGCCACCAGGTGATTTCCTGCATGTTGAGCGCGCTGGTGGTTGAGCGTTTTGATCGCCGCCAGATGGCGACGGTCAACGGCATGCGCGGGTCCTGCGCCTGGATAGCCAGCTTTATTTTTTCACTGATTATCGGCGTTACCGCCGACACCATTGGCTTCAATCCCTTGTTTATTGCCATGGGCTTTTTTGATCTGATTGGCGCGGTTTTTCTGGTGATGTTTATTGCCGAACGCCGCCAACGTACTGCTAAACAGTGAGGGTAATCTCATGAAAACACTTAAGACATGGACGCTACATCAACAAACGCCGCATTTTGTCGAACTGAAAGTCGAGCAGCGTCACTTTTTACGGATTTACGTATTAGAAAACGGCCTGATGCGCGTGCTGCTGAAACGCGACGGGGAACTGGCGCTGAACCGCACCTGGAGCATTGCCCCGCAAGAGGATGTGCCCTGGGAGGGGCGCGACCGCGAATCGCTGGAAGGTTTTACGCTGCCCGCCTTTACCCTGCAACAGGAGGCGCAACAAATCCGTCTGGCCACGGACCGGCTGCGGGTTACCGTGCATTATCCCCTTTGCCTCAGTTGGGAACATTTTGACGGCACCGACTGGCAGCCGCTGGCGGTCGATCGCCATACCGGGGCTTACCTGCTGAACATGCATGGCGATGGTGTGGAACATTATCAGCGTCGTCAGCCGCAGGACCGGGTTTACGGCCTGGGTGAAAAGAGCGGCGATCTCAACCGGGTCAATCGCCGTTTCGAAATGCGCAATCTGGATGCGATGGGCTATAACGCTGCCAGTACCGATCCGCTCTACAAACATATTCCTTTCACGCTGACCCAGCGTGACGGCGTCAGCTTCGGGCTGTTTTACGATAACCTCACCAGCAGCTGGCTGGACCTGGGGAATGAGTTAGATAATTATCATCTGCCTTATCGCCGTTACCGCGCAGAGGCGGGCGATCTGGATTACTACATGATGCTGGGCCCGACGCTGCTGGAGGTGACCAAGGCATTTGTTCGCCTCACCGGCCGGACGCTCTTTCAACCGAAGTGGAGCCTGGGCTACAGCGGCTCCACCATGCACTACACGGATGCGCCTGATGCGCAGCAACAGCTCCTGTCCTTTATTCAACTGTGCCGCGAGCATGAGATTCCCTGCGATTCGTTTCAACTGTCGTCGGGCTACACCTCCATCAATAACAAGCGCTACGTGTTCAACTGGAACTATGACAAGGTGCCGAATCCCAATGCCATGTGCGCTGCTTTCCATCAGGCCGGGATGAAGCTGGCGGCCAACATCAAGCCCTGCCTGTTACAGGATCATCCACGTTATAAAGAAGTGGCGGATCAGGGGCTGTTTATCCGCGATTCGGAACAGGATCGGCCTGAGCGTTCCGTATTCTGGGATGATGAAGGCTCGCATCTGGATTTCACCCATCCCCAAACGGTGGCGTGGTGGCAACAAAACGTCACTGAGCAGTTGCTGAAAAAAGGGATCGATTCGACCTGGAACGATAATAACGAATATGAAGTCTGGGACGGCGAAGCACGCTGCTATGGCTTTGGCCAACCCATTGCGATTAAGCACATCCGACCGGTGATGCCGCTGCTGATGATGCGCGCCTCGATGGAGGCTCAGCAGCGCTTTGCCCCGGAAAAAAGGCCGTACCTGATTTCCCGTTCAGGCTGCGCAGGCATGCAGCGCTATGTGCAGACGTGGAGCGGGGATAACCGGACAAACTGGCAAACCCTGCGCTATAACATCCGTATGGGGTTGGGAATGAGTCTGTCGGGCCTGTTTAACGTCGGGCACGATGTGGGCGGGTTTGCCGGCGATAAACCGGATGCGGAGCTGTTTGTGCGCTGGGTACAGAATGGCGTGATGCATCCCCGTTTTACTATTCATTCATGGAATGACGATCACACCGTCAACGAGCCCTGGATGTATCCGGAAGCCACATCAATGATTCGTGAGGCTATTCGCCTGCGTTATCGCCTGATGCCGTATCTGTATACGCTGGCCTGGCAGGCCAGCGAGCAGGATGAGCCAATGCTGCGGCCAACCTTCCTCGATCACGAGCACGATCCGCGCACCTATGACGAGTGCGATGATTTCATGCTGGGGCGCGATTTGCTGGTGGCAAGCGTGGTTGAGCAGGGCGCCCGTCAGCGCCAGGTCTATCTGCCAGATAACGCCCACGGCTGGTATGACTGGCACAGCGGTAGCTGGCTGGCGGGGGGCCAGTCGGTAATGCTGGATGCGCCGCTGGATCGTCTGCCGTTACTGGTCCGTGCCGGTGCCGCAATTCCACTGGGAGAGTGTGAAAGTACCACCGATGCGCAGCGTGATAACGTACGGGAACTGCAGCTGTGGCCTGCGCCGGGCAATGCGACCACCTCCGGCGAACTGTTTGACGACGACGGAGAAACGCATGGCTGGCAGAAGGGCAATGCGCTTTGGCTGAGCTGGACGTTAACCAGCAGCGCGTCACGGTTGGAGCTGATCATTGAAAAGCGGGGAGATTATCAGCCAGCGTGGCGTGATATGGCGATTAGCTTACCGCCGGGCGAGAAGCGTCCGTTGTGGGTCAACGGGGAAATGACAACCTGTTACCGACTGGCGTAACCCAGAGCGCAAATCACACTACCGGCCCACCTGCGTGGGCCGGTTTATTTTAGGCGGAGTGGGTTTCGGTGCTCATGCGTCCAAGGTCTTTATCGACCAGGAACAGACCGTTACCGCTATCGCCAACCATCGCCAGTTTATCCAGCACGGTTTTAAACAGCTTCTCTTCTTCATGCTGTTCTGCAACATACCACTGCAGGAAGTTGAAGGTTGAATAGTCCTGCGTTGTCATCGCTGAGTGCGCCAGTTCATTGATTTTACTGGTAATCAGCTTCTCGTGATCCAGCGCCTGAATCAGCACTTCGTTCAGTGAATTGTAGGCAACGGGCGGTGCAGCAATGCTGCCCAGCACCGGCATAGCACCGGTATCGCTCAGATAGTCGAACAGGCGCTGCATGTGTTCCATCTCTTCACGCGAATGCATTTTCAGGAAGGACGCTGCGCCCTCATAGCCTTTATCGCTGCACCACGCACTCATTTGTAAATAGAGATTGGCGGAGAAAAATTCGAGGTTCAGCTGGTCGTTTAAACGTCCAGTCATTTCAGCAGTCAGCATGGCCGCGTCCTTTGAGTGTTAATAAATTAGTGGTGAATTATGCAACAGGCTGGTAACGAATGGGAAGCCTTTTATTGAAAAATTTGCAATTTATCTGTTTGATTTAAAAAGAATTATTTCAACTGTTGAATGCGAGCGATTATCATTGTGGTCAGCTTTTCGGGTCGCCAGTTGTCACTCCCTAAGCCGGTGCACCAGGCTTCCGTGCGGCTTCCTTTACCGGCAGGTCAGGCTGGATGCGGCCTGGCAGGAAGGCAAGGGTGACCCGGCGATGAACCGGCTGCAGCGCATGCGCAAGAAATGCCTGACCAGAGATTTGTGAGGCAAGGCGTGAAGGTGAATTTTATGCGGGTTCATCGCGAAGAAATCGCATAAACTTTTCGTGAAATGCCACCGTTAACCCTCAGGGGGAATATGCAATCTGTCAAAAGCCATGCTGAATTTTACGACGTCCAGTTTTCAAAAGAAGATTTCACCGGTCTGACGATCGCTGAAACGCATTTTGAAGACTGCGAATTCAATAACGCCAACTTTACCTCTGCGGTGTTTTCGGCCTGCAAGTTCATCAACTGTGTGTTTAATCACTGCAATATGAGCCTGCTGAACCCATCCAATAGCCGCTTCTTTGGCGTTCACTTCAATGAGTGCAAGCTGACCGGCATTGACTGGACGACAGCCTACTGGCCCGATTTTTATCTGGATCACGAACTGCATTTTCAGAAATGTATTCTGGCCAGCGGCTCTTTTTTTGGGCTGCGGTTGCAGGGCTTAAAAATGGAGGCATGCAAACTGACAGAGGTGGATTTCAGGGAGTGCGATTTAACTGGCGCAACGCTCACCGAATCGGACCTGACGGGCAGTTTATTCAATCACACCGTGCTACGTGGCGCAGATCTCACAGAATCCTGGAATTACGCCATCAATATCTTCCATAACACGGTCCATAAAGCCAAATTCTCTCGCCTGGAAGCGGTTTGTTTGCTGGAAAGTCTGGGCATCGAACTCGTCGATTAGTCGAGGCCTGAGGAGTAACCGCCCCCACGGATACGCTTTGTGGGGCAGGTTTCGTTCGGGGTAACGCCTGGCCACCCTGACGCGCTACCGGCGCGGCGGCCTGCCGTTTCTGACTGACGCCACTTTCTCTTCCGTACGCTGTAGGCCAATAGCACAAAATATTGTATGCTATGCCGCCTTAAAGTTGACCAGGTAACCGGAAGCACGCCAATGTAACTTTGCGCTCACCCCGCGACGACATAAAGTCGCATTTGGCACCGTTTATCCGCCGGTAAGGTTCTGCCGGCCACCGTGATTTATCTGCCGCGCCTGTTAGCGCGTGGCTACGTTGAGAAGAATTCACTCATGTCTAATCCCTTTTTAGAAGAGGTGGCACGCCGCCGCACCTTCGCGATTATCTCGCACCCGGATGCCGGTAAAACCACAATTACCGAAAAAGTCCTGCTGTTCGGACAGGCGATCCAGACCGCCGGTACGGTAAAAGGCCGCGGCTCCAACCAGCATGCGAAGTCTGACTGGATGGAGATGGAAAAGCAGCGTGGTATTTCAATCACGACGTCAGTTATGCAGTTTCCCTATCGTGACAGCCTGGTAAACCTGCTGGATACGCCGGGGCACGAAGACTTCTCTGAAGATACCTATCGTACGCTGACCGCCGTTGACTGCTGCCTGATGGTGATCGACGCAGCGAAAGGCGTTGAAGATCGTACCCGTAAGCTGATGGAAGTGACGCGCCTGCGCGATACGCCGATCCTGACCTTTATGAACAAACTCGACCGTGACATCCGCGATCCGATGGAACTGCTGGATGAAGTGGAAAGCGAGTTAAAAATCGCCTGTGCGCCCATCACCTGGCCAATAGGCTGCGGTAAGTTGTTTAAAGGGGTTTATCACCTTTATAACGATGAAACTTATCTCTATCAGACCGGTAAAGGGCACACCATCCAGGAAGTGCGCATCGTTAAAGGCCTGAATAACCCGGACCTCGACGCGGCCGTCGGCGAAGAGCTGGCCGCACAGCTGCGTGAAGAGCTGGAACTGGTGCAGGGCGCCTCGCACGAATTCGAAAAAGAGGCTTTCCTTAGCGGTCAGCTCTCTCCGGTGTTCTTTGGTACTGCGCTGGGTAACTTTGGCGTTGATCATATGCTGGATGGCCTGGTGGAGTGGGCGCCGCGCCCCATGCCGCGCCAGACCGATACCCGCCAGGTTGAGGCAAAAGAAGAGAAATTTACCGGTTTCGTGTTCAAGATTCAGGCTAACATGGATCCCAAGCACCGTGACCGCGTGGCGTTTATGCGCGTGGTATCAGGCCGTTATGAAAAAGGCATGAAGCTGCGCCAGGTGCGCACTGGCAAAGACGTCGTGATTTCTGATGCGTTAACCTTTATGGCGGGCGACCGTTCGCACGTAGAAGAAGCCTATCCGGGCGATATCATCGGCTTGCACAACCACGGCACGATTCAGATCGGCGACACCTTTACCCAGGGTGAGAACATGAAGTTCACCGGTATTCCGAACTTCGCGCCAGAACTGTTCCGCCGTATTCGCCTGCGCGATCCGCTGAAGCAAAAGCAACTGCTGAAAGGGCTGGTCCAGCTGTCGGAAGAGGGCGCGGTTCAGGTGTTCCGTCCGGTTCACAATAACGACCTGATTGTGGGAGCAGTTGGTGTCCTGCAGTTTGACGTGGTCGTCGCGCGTCTGAAAAGCGAATACAACGTTGAAGCCATCTATGAGGCGATTAACGTTTCTACGGCACGTTGGGTCGAGTGCAGCGATGCCAAAAAGTTCGAAGATTTCCAGCGTAAAAATGAGGTGAACCTCGCGCTGGATGGCGGTGATAACCTGACTTATATCGCTCCCACCATGGTGAATCTGAATATTACTCAGGAACGCTATCCTGATGTGACATTCCGTAAAACCCGCGAGCACTAATTCGTGCTTTCAGGGCCATTCCAGCACGGAATGGCCCTGTTTCAACGGATACAGAACCCTCCTAAAACGCGCCTTTTCCTCTCTTTTGACGCACGATCAACCAGTTACCCGAGCAAAACCCTAAATCCCGACTATGATTACTTCATCGGACGGTTTAAGAGACTTATTCTCCCCGCGTCCAGTGCCGCAGCAGCACTGTTTGCTGCTCTTGCGCCCACAGTTTTGGGCGAGTTAACAGATAGAAGGATGATATCGATGCACACAACTAAGATTACTAAAACATTGATGGCTGCGATGATCGGTACTGCTCTGCTGAGCGGAAGCGCATTTGCAGAGGAATCCGCGTCTCAGAAAGCCTCACAAACGGCTGACAGCGCCGGTGCAAAAATTGACAGCTCAATGAAGAAAGTGGGCGGCTTTATGGATGACAGCGCCGTGACGGCTAAAGCAAAAGCGGCCCTAGTTGATGACGACTCCATCAAAAGCACCGACATTTCTGTCAAAACCCATCAGGGCGTTGTTACCCTGAGCGGCTTTGTGACCTCACAAGATCAGGCTGAGAAAGCCGTGGCCGTGGTGAAAAAAGTTGAAGGCGTTAAATCAGTCAGCGACAAGCTGCACGTGAAAGACGCGAAAAAACAGTCAATGAAAGGTTATGCCGGTGACGCTGCCACAACCAGCGAAATTAAAGCTAAGCTATTAGCAGATGACATGGTTCCTTCACGTAACGTGAAAGTGGAAACCACCGACGGTGTGGTTCAGCTTTCAGGTGAAGTGGCGAATCAGGCACAGTCTGACCGTGCCGAAAGCATCGCTAAAGCTATCGAAGGCGTAAAAAGTGTTAAAAATGACCTGAAGGTCAAGTCTTAACACGACCCGGTGCGGCTTCTTTTGGAAGCCGCACTGATAAAAATACCCATCGTGGGATGAAACAAGCAGTTCAATATTAAAATGGTTAAGGAGAGGCTTATGTTTCGTTGGGGCATTATTTTTCTGGTGATCGCACTGATCGCTGCTGCATTAGGTTTTGGTGGCCTTGCCGGTACCGCAGCCTGGGCAGCTAAAGTCGTATTCGTGGTGGGTATTATTCTGTTCCTCATCAGCTTGTTCACTGGCCGTAAAAAGCTATAGCGATGACCCAGACTGTTTGATGCTGGCGTAGTCAGCATCAAACGGAGACCAGTTATTTGTGCGAATGTTATTGTGAGGCAAAGGATGCTTCATATTCGCAACGATGTGTTAAACGGCGCAACGCCAATAGCACAATTTATGGACAACGTAGCTGGTTCTCCGTGCTAGTATCCTTTCACAATTCTAATCCCTGCATTCCCTACATTTGCCTATCGGGAACCCAATCTGAGGTCGGTACATTGGGTATACGTATTCCCGTGACGCTTGGGGCGATTGAACCCCTTGCTCTCACACCTTTTAAAGCCAGGAAAATCGCCTTAGTGTGCGAGGGTGGCGGTCAACGCGGCATCTTCACCGCCGGCGTATTAGATGAGTTTCAGCGGGCTAAATTCAACCCTTTCCAGCTTTTGCTTGGCACGTCTGCCGGGGCACAGAATCTGTCTGCCTTTGTCTGCGCGCAGCCGGGCTACGCGCGCCGGGTGATCACCCGCTATACGACCAGCAAGCAGTTTTTCGATCCGCTGCGTTTCTTACGCGGCGGCAATCTTATCGATCTCGACTGGTTAATCGACATCACCCGAAGCGAATTCCCCCTGGCGATGAGCAGTGCCGAAACCCTGTTTTCCAGCGGGCGCGAATTCTATATGTGTGCCTGCCGCAGTGATGACTATGCGCCCAGTTATTTTGCGCCCACCAGTGATAACTGGCTGGAAATCATTAAGGCATCCAGCGCCATTCCGGGCTTTTATCGCTTGGGGGTGGATCTGGAAGGCATCAGCTATCTGGACGGTGGCGTCAGTGATGCCATTCCTGTGCGTGAGGCGGCCAAACGTGGCGCAGATACGATCGTGGTGATCCGTACCGTGCCCTCTCAGATGTTCGATACGCCACGCTGGATAACGCGTATGGAACGCTGGTTCAGCGGCGGTGCGCTGCAGCCGATGCTCACTATCCTGCATCATCATGAGCAGACCTATCGGGAAACGCAGCAGTTTATCGAGTCACCGCCAGGGGATTTACGCATCATTGAAATTTTCCCACCGCGCGTGCTGGCCAGTAACGCGTTAGGCAGCCGGATCGCCTCGCTTAACCAGGATTACCACCTGGGACGCCGCTGTGGCCGCTATTTTATGGCCACGCTGGGCCAGTGGCTGAGCGATGCCGAGCCGCAAACGGGGCTGGATATCGTTACGCCTGCCGCGCCGGTGGCGAATGAACCCAACAGTGGGGCGATCGTTACGCCGCTGGCGGGCAATGACGACGCCTGGAATGAAGGCTCGCTGGCATGAGGTTTGTGGATACCCATTGCCACTTTGATTTTCCGCCCTTCGTCGGGCAGGCGGCGGAAAGTCTTGCCCGGGCCGCCCAGTCCGGCGTTGAAAAAATTATCGTGCCCTCGGTAGACGCGGGACGCTTTGCAACGGTCTGCCAGCTGGCTCACGCGCATCCCGCCCTTTATGCTGCGCTGGGGCTGCACCCGATTGTTATTGAACATCATCAGGAATCGCATCTTAGCGAGCTGGAAGCCCGGTTGATAAAGCCGCCCGCTAAGCTGGTAGCGTTAGGTGAGATCGGCCTGGATCTTTATCGGGACGATCCGCAGTTCGACAAGCAGAAACATTTTCTGGATGCGCAGCTGAAGCTGGCTAAACGTTATGATCTGCCGGTGATCCTGCACTCGCGTCGAACGCACGATCAGCTGGCGCTGCATCTGCGCCGTCACGATCTCTCGCGCCGTGGCGTGGTTCATGGTTTTGCCGGTAGCCTGCAGCAGGCCCAGGCTTTTATCAAACTTGGCTATGCGATTGGCGTGGGCGGCACCATTACCTATCCGCGCGCCAGTAAAACCCGACAGACCATCGCACAGTTACCGCTTTCATCCTTGTTGCTGGAAACGGATGCCCCCGATATGCCGCTGAACGGTTTTCAGGGCCAGCCCAATCGACCAGAGCGCGCTTTTCAGGTGTGGCAGGTGCTGTGTGAGCTGCGTGAAGAAGCGCCAGAGGTCATTGCCGATGCGCTATGGCGCAACAGCCACAGACTTTTTCGCCTTTCCTGATGTCGCCCGTTTACCCTTTTTCTCACAAAATGTTATAATAGTAACATTCCCGTCGTGGGCTTATACGGGCTTCACTTCGCCTGATTTCGTGACTGAATCAACTTTAATTTGAAATATTGCAGTTGTTTCATATTTCGATGTGACGAATGGCACATATTCACCGGCTCCAAATTGTTATTATTATCACATACGGGTGGATAATAATTCACCCCTTGTCCTGGAGATTGTTATGACTGATATCAAACAGCAGGCCCTGCGCGCGCTGAAACTGATGGATTTAACCACCCTGAATGAAGATGACACCGATGAGAAAGTGATCGCACTCTGTCACCAGGCGAAATCCCCGTTGGGCAATACCGCCGCCATCTGCATTTATCCGCGTTTTATTCCCATTGCTCGCAAAACGCTGCGTGAGCAGGGCACGCCGGACGTGCGTATTGCCACCGTCACCAATTTCCCCCACGGCAATGACGACATCGAGATCGCACTGGCTGAAACCCGTGCCGCTATCGCCTACGGTGCTGACGAAGTGGACGTGGTTTTCCCTTATCGCGCGCTGATGGCTGGCAATACTCAGGTGGGCTTTGATCTGGTTAAAGCCTGCAAAACAGCCTGTGCGGAAGCGGATGTACTGCTGAAAGTGATTATTGAAACCGGTGAGCTGAAGCAGGAAGCGCTGATCCGTCAGGCCTCTGAAATTGCCATTGATGCCGGAGCGGACTTTATCAAAACCTCAACCGGTAAAGTGCCCGTGAATGCAACGCCCGAAGTGGCGCAGATCATGATGAGCGTGATCCGCGATAAAGGTGTGAAAGCGCAGGTTGGCTTTAAACCGGCTGGCGGCGTGCGTACCGCTGAAGATGCCGCCATCTATCTGCAACTGGCTGAAGATACGCTGGGTGCCGACTGGGCTGACGCACGCCACTTCCGTTTTGGCGCTTCCAGCCTGCTGGCAAACCTGCTGAACACCCTTGGACACAGCAGCGATACCCGTCAGTCAGGCTACTGATATCTCCGGGCGGCATCTTGCCGCCTTTTCTCCTCTTTCCCTGACGTAAGGGGGCGACTTTGTACCTCGCACAAGAAATCATTCGAAAAAAACGTGACGGCCACGCGCTGAGTGAAGACGAGATTCGTTTCTTCATTAACGGCGTGCGTGATAACAGCGTTTCGGAAGGACAAATTGCCGCGCTGGCAATGACCATTTATTTTCACGATATGTCGCTGCCGGAGCGGGTTGCCCTGACGATGGCGATGCGTGACTCAGGCACCGTGCTGAACTGGAAATCCCTGAACCTGAACGGGCCGGTGGTCGATAAGCACTCCACCGGCGGCGTCGGCGATGTCACCTCGCTGATGCTGGGGCCAATGGTGGCCGCCTGTGGCGGCTATATCCCGATGATCTCAGGTCGCGGGCTGGGGCACACCGGCGGCACCCTGGACAAGCTGGAAGCGATTCCCGGGTTTGACATTTTCCCAAGTGAAGACCACTTTCGCCAGACCATAAAGCAGGTTGGCGTGGCAATTATTGGCCAAACCAACTCCCTGGCTCCGGCGGACAAACGCTTTTACGCCACGCGCGACATCACGGCCACCGTGGATTCGATTCCGCTGATCACCGCCTCGATTCTGGCGAAAAAGCTGGCCGAAGGGCTGGATGCGCTGGTGATGGATGTCAAAGTCGGCTCCGGGGCATTTATGCCCACGTATGAAGCCTCTGAAAACCTGGCGCAGGCCATTGTTGGCGTCGCCAACGGCGCGGGCTGTCGCACCACGGCGCTGTTAACGGATATGAACCAGGTGCTGGCCTCCACGGCCGGTAACGCGCTGGAAGTGCGCGAAGCAGTGCGCTTCCTGACCGGTGCGCAGCGTAACCCGCGCCTGCTGGAAGTGACGCTGGCGCTGTGCAGCGAAATGCTGATCTCCGGCAAACTGGCAGAAAATGAGGCTGAGGCACGCGAAAAACTCATGACGGTGCTGGATAACGGCAAGGCCGCAGAGGTGTTTGCCCGCATGGTGGCGGCGCAGAAGGGCCCGAGCGATTTTGTTGAGCGCTACGACAGCTATTTACCTGCGCCAACGATGAGCAAAGCGGTTTATGCCGACCGGGCAGGCTGTGTTACCCATATGGATACCCGCGCGCTGGGCATGGCGGTGGTAGCGATGGGCGGTGGACGCCAGCGCGCCAGCGATGCCATCGATTACAGCGTGGGCCTGAGCGACATGATCACCCTGGGCGAGCAGGTGGATGCTTCACGTCCGCTGGCGGTCATCCATGCCAGCAGCGAAGCGCACTGGCAACAGGCCGCTGCCGCCGTAAAAGCCGCGATTACCTTGGGTGAACGCGCCCCGGCAGCCACGCCTGTCGTGTATCGCCGCGTCACTGAGGCAGGCTGACGCAGGGAACCCCTTTATACCGTCCCGGATTCAGGTATACTGATCTGATCGCTTTTTTTTGACTTGTCGCGCGCTTTTGGCGCAGGAGACTGGCATGAAACGTGCTTTTATTATGGTGCTGGATTCGTTTGGAATCGGCGCCAGCAAAGATGCCGATAAATTCGGTGATGCAGGTTCAGATACGTTAGGTCATATCGCAGAAGCCTGCTTTAACGGTCAGGCGGATAAGGGCCGTAAAGGGCCGCTGCACTTACCTAATCTGACCGCGCTGGGCCTGGGCAAAGCGGCTGAGCTGTCTACTGGTCGTTTTCCTGCGGGGCTGGATCCTGAGGCGAAGATCACGGGCGCCTATGCTTACGCCAGTGAGCTTTCATCGGGCAAAGATACGCCGTCTGGCCACTGGGAAATCGCCGGCGTGCCTGTTCTGTTTGACTGGGGATACTTCAGCGATAAGCAGAACAGCTTCCCGCAGGCGCTGCTGGACAAACTGGTGGAACGCGCCGGTTTACCCGGCTATCTCGGCAACTGCCACTCATCCGGTACGGTAATCCTCGACCAGTTGGGCGAAGAGCACATGCGCTCTGGCAAGCCGATTTTCTACACCTCGGCGGACTCCGTATTCCAGATCGCCTGCCACGAAGAAACCTTCGGGCTGGAGCGGCTGTATGAACTTTGTGAAATTGCGCGTGAAGAGCTGACCGAAGGCGGCTACAACATTGGTCGCGTGATTGCCCGGCCGTTTGTGGGCGACAAAGCAGGCAGCTTCGAGCGCACCGGCAACCGTCACGATCTGGCCGTTGAGCCGCCATCGCCGACCATGCTGAAGAAGCTGGTGGACGAGAAGGGCGGTCATGTGATTTCGGTTGGTAAAATTGCCGATATCTATGCTGAGCAGGGCATCACTAAAAAAGTGAAAGCCACCGGTCTGGACGCGCTGTTTGATGCGACCATTCAGGAAATGAAAACTGCGCCGGATCAAGCGATTGTGTTCACCAACTTTGTCGACTTCGATTCCACCTGGGGCCATCGCCGCGACGTTGCGGGTTATGCGGGCGGCCTGGAGCTGTTTGACCGCCGTTTGCCAGAGCTCATGGAACTGGTCAAAGAGGATGATATTTTGATCCTCACCGCCGACCACGGCTGTGACCCGAGCTGGGAAGGCACGGAACACACACGCGAGCATATTCCGATCCTGATTTACGGACCGAAGGTTGAGCCGGGATCGCTGGGCTATCGCGACACCTTTGCCGATATCGGCCAGACGATCGCACACTATTTTGACCTGTCCCCCATGGACTACGGCAAGAACATGCTGTAAAAACAGCGAAATTTTTAAAAAGGATAGAGAATTATGGCAACTCCTCACATTAATGCAGAAATGGGTGATTTCGCAGACGTCGTACTGATGCCGGGCGATCCGCTGCGTGCGAAGCACATTGCAGAAACCTTTCTGGAAGATGCCGTTGAGGTGAACAACGTGCGCGGCATGCTGGGCTATACCGGCACTTATAAAGGCCGCAAAATCTCCGTTATGGGCCACGGCATGGGCATTCCCTCCTGCTCCATTTACGCCAAAGAGCTGATCACCGAGTTCGGCGTGAAGAAAATCATCCGCGTGGGTTCCTGTGGTGCCGTGCGTCCCGACGTGAAACTGCGTGATATCGTGATCGGCATGGGCGCATCGACCGATTCCAAAGTGAATCGTATGCGTTTCAAGGATCACGATTTTGCCGCGATTGCGGATTTCGATATGGTGCGCAACGCTGTCGATGCGGCCAAAAATCTGGGTGTTGACGCGCGCGTAGGGAATATCTTCTCTGCCGACCTGTTCTACACGCCCGATCCGCAGATGTTTGACGTAATGGAGAAGTACGGCATTCTCGGTGTGGAAATGGAAGCCGCCGGCATTTACGGCGTGGCTGCTGAATTTGGGGCGAAAGCGCTGACGATCTGCACCGTGTCCGATCATATCCGTACCCATGAGCAGACGACTGCCGCAGAGCGCCAGACAACCTTTAATGACATGATTAAGATTGCGCTGGAATCTGTGCTGCTGGGCGATTAATCTCCACGCTCATTGATGCTCTTGCTCACCCGGCAGCGCGACGTTGCCGGGTGAGCGCGTCAGAAGATTTACGCTTCCCGCTCATTTCGCAACATTCTCATCAAATGACACACTTTTCATCAGACTTGTGCATCTTGCTACTGGCAAGGACCGCTTATGCCACTATCATGAAGCCGAACAATAAATAACAACATGCCAGACTGAAAATACCTGCCTGATGAATTTTCGAAATTTCGACGCTGAAGAGAAGTTGTTTGTACGCCGTGCCGCCATGGCATTTGTGCTGGTCTGCATCTGCTTCACCATCCTGGGTTTAAACCTGTATCGCCTGCAGGTACGCGATCACAGCTACTACCAGACGCGCTCAAACCAAAACGATATCAAAATGATCCCTATCGCGCCCACGCGCGGGCTGATTTTCGACCGTAACGGGATTCCGCTGGTGCGCAATGTGACCTGGTACGACATCACTATCACCCCGTATAAAGTGGACGATATGAAGGACGTGCTGCGCCAGCTCACGCCGCTTATCGATCTGACACCGGACGACATTACGCGTTTTCAGCACGATCTCCGGCAGAACAGCCGCTACAAACCGGTTATCCTCAAAGAGGAACTTACCGACGAAGAGGTGGCGCGCTTTTCAGTCAACCAGTTCCGGTTTACCGGCGTCAGCATTGATACCTATCAGGACAGGGAATATCCCTATGGGGCCGATCTGGCGCATGTTGTCGGCTACGTCTCTAAAATCAATGATAACGACTATAAGCGGCTGAATGCCGAAGGCATTGCTGAAAACTACGCGGCTGACCACAACATCGGTAAGCAGGGGATTGAAGGCTATTACGAATCCCTGCTGCATGGTAAGCCGGGCTATCAGGAAGTGGAAGTGGATAACCATGGCCGCATTGTCCGGGTGCTGAAAGAAGTGCCGCCGGTAGCAGGCAAGAACATCACCCTGACGCTGGACCTGCATCTGCAACAGTATGCGGAAAGCCTGCTGGCCGGACAGCGTGCCGCATTGCTGGTGGAAGATCCCCATGACGGATCCGTACTGGCGATGGTTTCCAGCCCCAGCTACGATCCCAACCCTTTTGTGAAGGGCATCAGCTATAAAGCCTACAAGACGCTGCTGCAGGATAAAAACCTGCCGCTGATTAACCGTGTCACCCAGGGCCTGTATCCCCCGGCCTCCACCGTCAAACCCTATATGGCGATGTCTGCCCTGTTAACCCATGTGATTACGCCGCAAACCACCTTTTTTGGCGGCCCAACATGGACGCTGCCGGGCACCGACCGTCGCTACCGTGACTGGAAAAAAAGCGGCCACGGCACGCTCGATGTCACCAAAGCGATCGAAGAGTCTGCAGATACCTTCTTCTATCAGGTGGCCTTTATGATGGGCATCGATCGCATTCACACCATGCTCAGCAAATTTGGTTACGGCCGCTCCACAGGCATCGACCTGAACGAAGAGTACAGTGGCCTGCTACCCAGCCGCGACTGGAAAATGAAAGTCCATAAAAAGCCCTGGTATCAGGGGGACACGGTGTCGGTGGGGATCGGTCAGGGCTACTGGATTGCGACCCCGATTCAGATGGTGAAGGCGCTGGTAACCTTGATTAATAATGGACGGGTGATTACGCCGCACTTACTGGAAAAATCCCAGCTCGGCACCCGGGTTCAGCTCTATCAGCCTAAGCTGCCACAGGCGCAGATTGGCGATCCGAATTCTCCCTACTGGTCATTAGTGCGCCACGCTATGTTTGGCATGGCCAACGCACCGAACGGCACGGGCTATAAATATTTCCATACCGCGCCTTACGGCATTGCAGCGAAAAGTGGGACATCTCAGGTGTTCAGTCTGAAAGAAAACCAGACCTACAACGCCAAAATGATTCCGGTACGGCTGCGCGATCATACGTTTTATACCGCCTTCGCGCCCTTCAGCGCCCCCAAAGTTGCGGTGGCGTTGATTCTGGAAAACGGCGGAAGTGAAGGCGTGGTTGCCGCGCCGGTGATGCGCAAGCTGCTTGACCATATCTTCCTGCCGCCGACCACCCCGCCGCCCGTTGAGGTGGCACAGCATCAGGCAGGCTAGCGGAAGAATACCCGGTTACGCCCGTGCTTTTTGGCATCGTACAGCGCGGCATCTGCCTGGGTGTAAAGCGTTTCGAACCGGGTGCCTGCTGCGCCCCAGCTGACGCCGAGGCTGGCCGTGACCAGCCGCTCTGGCAGCGCATTTAACGGCGAGGCGTTCAGCGAGGCGAGAATGGCTCCGGCGACGATAACCGCATCGCCCAGCCAGGTATTGGGCAGCATGATGGTGAACTCTTCACCGCCGATTCGACCGATGCTGGCGATGGCAGGCGTATTACGCTGAATACGTTGTACCAGTTCGCAAATCACCTTATCCCCGACGGGATGACCGTATTCATCATTGATGCGTTTAAAGAAGTCGATATCAAGAATGATTAAGGCCGCCGGCGCCTGGTCCAGCGTATCGCTGATGCGTTGAATAATGGCGCTGCGGTTCCAGACATCCGTCAGGGGATCGTGCGTGGCTTTGTACTCCAGTTCCGTTGCCAGCTCGTTCAGTTGCTCATTTACCCGGTTCAGCTCACGCTCTGCCCGATCGCTGCGTGAGATTAACCGATAGGTTTCACGCATCAGCCGCTGGTAGTGCCCGTTGAGCTGTAGCAGCGCCTGCCGATACTCTTCAGCCTGCAGGCTATGCTGCGCCGCGACATGGCTGGCCTGATTGAGTGCCTGGGTTTCTTCCAGAAACAGCTCATTGAGGTGCGTCATTGGCGCTGTTCCGCATGCAGCTTCACGGTTAACGCGGTGAAATCCAGAGACAGCTCTTCGCCAAACTCTTCTGACACGTCATCTTCGGCATCGTAAAACCAGTTCAGTACGATCGTGCAGCCGCTCTGCGCGAGCCTGTTGAACTGATCAAACAGCCCAAACAGCATCTTGGTGCTTGAGCTGTTGAAATAGCTCAGGTCGATATTCACCTCTGCCGCTTGGCTGGCCTGAGGCTGCCAGCTTTCCAGCGCGCTTTGCAGCGGACGGTAAAAGGCGGCGGCATTCTCTGGCCAGGATTCTCCCCGCAGGGAGAATCGGTGGGCCGCAAAGTCAAACTCTACGGCGGGCGTACATTCAGTGGCGGTAAGTTGAATGATTTGCATAGGGGCTTCTTCAGTCATGGCAGATAGTGGCCTTAAGCCAAAAGGCAGAGAGCTCGCTGGCCTCCAGTGGCTGGAAACAATACTCCAGCGGTTCACTGACGTCGCGCGCCAGGGTAAGCAAGCCGATATTGGCGCCTTTGCTCCAGACCGGACTCTCAGCGCGTAACCGGTTTCGGTAAGCTTGTTTAATTTCATCCGCATTCATCACGCGGAGCGAATCCAGATCCCCGCGCAGTTGATGAGTGGCGTCGCTGCCGACCAGGTTTGCGCTTTCCAGATAGTAGCGACCGTCATCGTAACGCAGGCTCAATGAACCAAAGCGATACAGCTGATCGTTGTGGCTCAGCGCCCGGCTGTCCTGCGAGTAACGCAGAATGTTTTGCGCAATCTCGACAAAGCTGGAGAACAGCCGCCGCCTGACTTTTTGCGACCGCTCGTGATTCTCCAGAAACAGTTTGACCACTTCGCCCATCGCCGTGATGTTCTGCGGTGAAAAAAAGCCGGTATACTGCAATGCAATAAGGCCGGACTGCGATTCGGTATTAAAGGGCAGACCCCGTAGTGACTCGTTTTTCATTTTCTTCCCGGTGCAGTCAATAGCGAAAGCCAAACCAGGTGACGTCATCGCGTCGCGCCTGATTACCTTGCCAGCTTAAATAGTCTTGCTGAAACGCCAGCGATAACTCCGCCATAGGCAAATGCTGATAGCGCATCAGCAGAGACTGAATACGCTTATTGCCAAACATGATATTCCGTTCGCCACCCGGTTGATCGGTGACGCCATCCGTGAGGACAAACAGCATGTCGCCCGGATTAAACGCCAGGCTCTGTTCAGGCCAGTGATAGTCTTCCGGCGTATCGGTATAGCCGACGCCGACGCGATCCTGACTGAGCGAGATAATTTCATTGCTGATGTTGCTGAGCATAAATGCCTGGGTTCGGGCGCTGGCCCAGCGCAGCTGATGCAGTCCGGTATCAACTGACATCACGATGGCATCGCAGCCATCGTTAGAGAGTGAGGTTTGCTGGGAGGCGTTCAGCTGGCCCAGGGTTTGTTTAATATGGTGATTAAGGGCATGCAGGATGCTGGCAGGTGCCTGCAGATCGGCCTCGCGCAGCGCGTTTTCCAGCGCAGACTGCAAAATCACCGTCATAAAAGCGCCTGGAATTCCGTGGCCCGTACAGTCGGCGATGACCGCCAGCCAGCCATTGTCATGGCGGTGAAAAGCGTAGTAATCGCCGCCCACGCCGTCTCGGGGCTGCCAGTACAAACACCAGTCGTCGAGCAGGGAGGCAATCAGCTGGTTGGAACGATCCAGCATCGCGTCCTGAATGACTCGCGCGTAATCAATGCTTTGTAAAATTTGCTGATGCTGGCGCGCCTGCAAATCGGAGACGCGGCGAATCAGATCGATCCCCAAGCCAATGCCGATATAGTGCCCGTTCTCCGTCAGGATAAACCCATCGGCGACGGACTTATCCCCGTTGGCCACGACCTGCTGCGCAACGCTTTCCAGCGTATTTTCCACGTCAATCACCAGCGGGAACTTATCCATAAAGGCAATGCAGCTCTTGCGGTCATAGAGTTCGGGAAAGAAAGGGCGCGCCATCTGCGACAAAAAGATGTGGCGGTTGATCATGCCGAACGGCTTGCCGTTTTCCACCACGGGCAACCCGATCAGATCTTTGTGTTCGGCAAAGAGTGCCATGACGGCACGGTTATCTGTCTCCGGACTGACGAAAGGGACCTCAATGCATAACACCCGCGCGTCATAACGGCTTGAGGCGGAAACCACAGTATTCGCAGAGGCGGGTAACTGCATGATGCGGCTCTTGATTGTCCAGGAATAATCTTAGAGTAATGAGCGCAGATGACGGATTTATGGCAAAAAAACGGTTGGTAAAAAGAGGGCCGATAAATCGCAGTTAAAGCAAAATTGCAGCGAAAAATAGCCTGCCAGAGGGCGTTCTGCAGCGCGAAAATCCGGCGGTTGATTGGGCGGATTGTTAAATTTTCGCCCGTTCCCCTTCCTGTTGATGGAAAACCCGTCAGTTGATTTCATTTTTGTGAAAAGCGTTTGACGCTGGGGCCTGCTTAAGGTTTAATGCGCCCCGTTGCCCGAATAGCTCAGTCGGTAGAGCAGGGGATTGAAAATCCCCGTGTCCCTGGTTCGATTCCGGGTTCGGGCACCACAAATTTGAAACCCTCGCTTCGGCGGGGGTTTTTGCGTTTGAGGGCTTTAACGCTGTGATGTTGTTGGGGTAAGGTTGATTTACGCGATCGTAATGTTCTGGTTTACGGTTTCGATGGTCGGCATTTTCACTATGTGATGCTGAAAGCATATGGGCGGGGATGGCACAGAGGCGCATTTCGTCATTGCCTTGCACAACACGCAGCTTCGCCGTGTGCGAGCTGATGAGATACCGCAGAAGCGAATTATTCCCTGGATAACCAAGCAGGCTAAACAGCAACAGGAAGCTGTATGATGAAACGTACATTATTTTTAGGCATCTTATATCCTGCGTTGGCATTCTCAGATACTCCCGGTTTTATGACACCCGAAGTGGAATGCCTCAATGACAATACGATTCCTTTCATAAACACAAAAATTCCAGCCAAAAAATCGTTGACGACGCATACATAAAATGCAAGTCGGAATTGGATGCCTGGTCAAAATCTCGTGAAATGCTTCCTAAAGAAATCAGAGAAAGCCAATATAAAGAATTTCATGATTTCTATATAAGAATGATCGAGAAAAGACGGGCATACGAAGCTAAGAAATAGTGTAAATTGCTCAAAAAGCATAAGGAAGTTTTACAGTTAATGAGCAGGCTATTGCTAAGCTGACTAATTTATTGAAATATATTTCAATTTTTAATTGTTAGTCCATGTAAAATACATATTTATTTAAGCTGTCTGAGTATCACTACACTGTTTTTTATAGCTTATATGTTAATTTTGAGGAGTGGTTTGATTTGGTAAGGGGGTTATCTATTTGTGCAAAGGACGGGCTAATCATATAGCTAAAATAATGAACCCGATGAAAAATTAAAAGCAATAAAAAACTGATAATAATATTAATCCAGAAAGATTTGGTTAGCTTATTGAGGTGCGTGCGTTCTATACCTGTTTTTCCTGTTTCTTATATTGATGAAAAAACCGATTAGTGAAGCTAAGCCTCTTGTTACGTAGGAAACAAGATAAAGCACAAAAATAATTTTAATTGTGCCAGGGCTGAAACTGACTCGTCAAAGTCTTACGAAATGTCCATCATATTACCTTCATTCACGCTTAATTGGCGGTTTACCGCCTCCACGCTGTTTCTGCTCAGATCATTTGACTGACGGACTCCTCCGCTGCTCAAGAAGCTCTGTATGCTGAGCCGCAGAAAATGCATCACCTTTCATCTGTCCCCTCTGGCAGCCTACCGTCGAGCTCATACATCAGCGCGTGAGAGAGTACTGGTCGAAGGTGTTCGAGTTTCGTTAGCGGAGGGAAATCGAGTTGTGGTTGCATCTTACCTGGGGTCAGACTCAGGGGCTACCTGAAGGTGTGGGGCTGACTTAATCGCAACCTGCTAAAAGGCGTCCCTTTGAGAGATTCTGCCCGCGCCCTGCCCTGATGCAATTGGAAATTTTCTCCCGGCAGTGGCATTGCATGTTACGCACCAGATGGCCGGAAATGCTGTTGAAAATAACTTCTTAACCGAAAAAATAATTTCGAATGTTAATTCATAAAAGGGATGTCCACACTGATTACAGACATGTATTCGATTTGAACGATCGAAATATCGCGTTATGGACTGAAGCATTTAACGATGCCATGGGGGAACCCGCGTGGCATCTTCAGGTCGACGATGCTTACGGCCCACTTTTCGTACCGATCAATACGCTGGTGCATCTGAAGGAAAAGTTTGGCTTCGTCTATGACGCGGGTGTAGCGGCCGCGCATAACAGCGGCCAAAAGAATACAGACTGCTCAGCCTCGGCCGTTTTAGAGGGCACCATCTGGTCAGCAGAGCCCGGCAACTATTACTGCATGTCCAGAAACTGGGCGGGAAATAACAGGCTGACGATTGAGGTTAGCCGCACGTCTGATATAGCTGGTAGCTCCGCCACAAGGAAAGGAGCTTTATTAAATCGATGTATATCACATCCGATCTTAAGCTAGTCACTGATGCCTGGACGAAGCGTCTTTTCAGTCAGATTCATACGGGGACACGCATTGAAGAGGAGTAGAGCTGTCAGCTGGCACCGGATTGTACGGTGCTTCAGAACCATGAAGGAGAATGCTGACTATGAATGTGTGCTGCGAAGAGCATGCACACATTCATTACGTTGAGCCCTTTATTAACGCGACCTAATTTACTATGCCCGGTAAGCCTCTGGAGTGTTTATGAAGAATTTGCATAGTAAAATCAACTTACTGGATTCAGAGAGAGATACGGACATACAAACCGTAGAACGTCGAGAGCGTTCTGTAAAGCGTGCGGAGCGCAATCTGGTCCAGGCTGAGTGACCGCTGTATGAACTTTATATTCAGAGAGACATACTGGTGATTAAGTCTTGGGGAGATAAACCTAACTGGCAGGCCATTTATTATATATCGGCCCCAACACCTATAAAGAAGAACGTCAGAAAGGGAATTTATGCTGAGCGAAGAAAAAACCCGGAAACATATCACGGTACTGAATGGAAGGATCGTACTCACTCGGCTGCTTTCAACGGTTATGCCATGAACGAATAATGCCACCAACGTTATCTGTCCCAAAATGCGGATCTTATCACCCAAGATGAAAACAGGGGATTCAGTAACAGTCAAAGTGAGGCGTGTAAGATCAATTTATCCCCCGCCTTAAGCAATTTTCCAAAAGTCATTATCGTGGAGCTTGAGATAAGATAATTAACCTCGGATATAAGATAAATCTCATTTACTTGGAAGTGGCGGCACACGGAGAACGCTTGAGTATAAACAAATTAAAACAAAGTTTATTAACAAAAGAAACAAATTGTTTCGTACTAAAAGTTACATCAGAAAATACATAGAGTTAAAAACATGAATAAGTTTCATCTGTTACATGTTTTTTGTGGTGACTATCCTAAGTGTAAAAGATTGCTTTTTTCTAATGTTTAATATCGAATTGCCGCCATTAAATTTAATTTTAATTAAAGTTTAACAATGTAAAGTGTTGGTTTTAAGGGTTTTTTTGCAAAACTGACAAAAGATTACACTTTGATTAACAAATTGAAATATAAATTAAGTTGATAAGATTGTCGGGCGATAGCTATAAGATAGTTCACAGACATAAGCGTGACGGCAGTGATAAATCACGGTTAGTGTTTAACATTACTAATGTTGAAGCATTTTCAGTGTCGAAATACTCCAAACCAGATAGCCAGAATTTAAAGGCGTATTGAATAAACGAACGACTTTTTTCAAAAATTTTTTATTGATCATTTTATCACCACGGAAATGTAAAGCGTTTAGGCAGGCACTCTATAAGAGCGTCTTAATTTCTCATCTTTACGCATCAAAGGTGTTTATATGATCAAAAAACTTATTGCAGAAAAGGGTACTCTGATTTTTATTGAGGCCCATAATCCGCTCTCCGCATTAATTGCGTCTAAAGCAGAACAAACTAATTCAGAAGGCCGTATTGTCAAATTTGACGGTATATGGTCAAGCTCGTTAACGGACTCAGCATCTCGCGGTATTCCCGATAACGAAACACTGGCATTAAGCAGCAGGTTAGAAAATATTGCTGATATCCGAAATGTGACAGACATGCCCATCATCATGGATGCTGATACGGGGGGAAAACCAGAACATTTTAGTTATTACGTAAAAAGAATGATTAACAACGGTGTAAATGGCGTCATCATCGAAGATAAAACAGGATTAAAGAAAAATTCTTTGTTCGGCACTGAAGTAGAACAGACTCTCGCAGATATTAATGATTTTTCAGAGAAGATTAAAAGAGGAAAATCTGCAGTTTATATTGATGATTTTATGATCATAGCCAGACTTGAAAGTCTTATTGCAGGGTTCGACGTAGAACATGCACTCGAACGTGCCGACGCATACGTCGAAGCCGGGGCAGACGGAATTATGATTCATAGTTGTAAGAAGACTCCGGATGAGGTTTTCTTATTCAGTACGAAATTTCGGGAAAAATATCCATCAGTACCATTAATTTGTGTTCCTACTACTTATTCTGCAACCAGCAACAGAGAACTCAGTGAAGCGGGTTTTAACGTGATCATTTATGCAAACCATATGCTCAGGGCTGCTTATAAAGCAATGGAAAATGTTTCAAAAGAAATATTGAGATATGGCAGGACGGCAGAGATAGAAAAATCTTGCATGAGTGTAAAGGAAATTATTTCACTGATTCCTTAAAGAGAATGACCATGAAAAAAAAAGAGATGATAATAGGTGCCTATATATCGTATGGAACAGGACATCATCCTGCTTCATGGCGCGAAAGTGGCGTAAATGCAGCGGCAGCGCTTGATATTGATACGTATGCCAATCTTGCAAGAGTATGTGAGAAAGGATTAGCTGATTTACTTTTTCTTGCAGATACGCCTTCTGTATTTCAGGACAATATGGACGGTTATGGCAGCAGGGTATCTGTACTGGAGCCATTATCATTATTATCGTATTTAGCATCTCAAACACAAAATATTGGGCTGGTTGCGACGGCTTCAACGACGTACAAACACCCTTACAACATTGCGAGGGAATTTGCTTCGCTGGATTACATTAGCAAAGGAAGGGCAGGGTGGAATCTGGTGACATCCTCAAAGTCGGATGCGGCTAAAAACTTTGGCCTTGCCGCTCATCCAGAACATTCAAAGCGTTATGATATGGCCTGGGAAGCATGGCAGGTTATCAGTGGTTTGTGGGACAGCTGGGAAGACAATGCTTTAGTAAGGAATAAAACCAGTGGACAATTCTTCGTTAAGGATAAATACCGGGAAATAAATTTTGAGGGTGAATATTTTAATGTAAAAGGCCCATTAAACATAGCTCGCCCTCCTCAGGGCTATCCCGTCATCGTCCAGGCGGGTTCCTCTGAGGAAGGAAAAGAGTTAGCTGCAAAAACAGCAGATATTGTTTTTACTGCACAAAACAATATTGAAGATGCAAAAAAATTCTATGATGATCTTAAAGGGCGAATGGAAAAATACGGAAGGTCAAAGAGTGAACTTCTTATTCTTCCCGGATTAAGCTTTTATATTGCAAGTGACGAATCTAAAGCCCGTAAAAAGCTTAATGATCTCAACGCACTGATCCCTCAATCATTTGGCTTAAGTATGTTATCAGATTTACTGGGTGGGGTTGATTTAAAAAACAATGATCCTGAAGGACCATTACCAGATTTACCGAAATCTAATGGTAATCAGAGTAGACAAAAAATTATTATCGATTTAGCTCGAAAAGAAAAACTATCTATCAAGCAACTTTATGAAAAAATAATCATTTCAAGAGGACATTATACATTTACAGGTTCCTATCAAGATTTAGCAGATGAGATGATTAAGTGGGTTGAAAATGAAGCATGTGATGGTTTCAACATTATGCCTCCTCTCATGCCTGAATCTCTTATTAATCTTTTCGATCATGTCATTCCACTTATTCAGGCAAGAGGATGGTATAAAAAATCATATTCTACTGGAACATTAAGAGAAAAACTGGGGCTTAAAAGACCTACTAATAAATTGTTTAATCAATAATGTATTGCGAGGAAATATAAAATGCTTAATAAAAATCTGATTCTTGAAGATACCACTTTACGTGATGGTGAGCAGGCGCCAGGTGTTGCATTTACACCAGAGCAAAAAGTAGAAATTTTTTATCTACTTGCAAATATGGGCGTTAAATGGATCGAAGCCGGAATACCTGCGATGAAGGGTGATGAAGTAAAGGCTCTGTCGGAAATGTTAGAGAGAAAAAATGAAATTAACATCATCGCGTGGAACCGAGGCGTGCTTGAAGACATTGAGTACAGTATCTCACTTGGATTCAAAGCGGTGCATATCGGGCTACCGACTTCAGCTATCCATTTAGAGAAAAGCGTTAAGAAAGATAAGTCCTGGCTTGTAAAGACGGCTTCAGATTTAGTTAAGTTTGCCAAAGACAAAGGGATGTTTGTTTCTATCAGCGCAGAAGATATAGGCCGAACAGATATTGGATTCTTACAGGAGTATGCACAGGTAGTTGCTGAGGCTGGAGCCGATCGTCTTCGCCTCTCTGACACGATTGGTATTCTTTCTCCTGCACAATACAAAGAAAAAGTCTCTTTGTTAAATAAGAACGTCAACATCGATTTGCAGTGCCATTGCCACAATGATTTTGGTTTTGCAGTTGCTAACACGCTGGCAGGCATTGAAGCAGGAGCACGCTACTTTCATGTCTGCGTCAATGGCATTGGTGAAAGGGCTGGAATGCCAGACCTGGCACAAGTTGCTATGGCATTGCACTTTTTCCACGGGGTTGATTTAGGGCTCGATTTAACAAAATTAATCGCGTTGAGTGAAACGGTCGCCAGGTACAGCCATCAAAAAATCAGTCCATGGCAGCCGATCGTAGGCGATAACGTTTTTGCACATGAATCGGGCATTCACGCAAATGGTATGCTCAAAGACAGCAGTACTTTTGAACCCTTCGACCCAGCTACGGTGGGAGGAGAACGACGTCTGGTCGTGGGTAAACATTCCGGTCGCGCCATTATCAAACATTTTCTCGAAGAATCAGGCGTGAAAGCTGCCGACGATAAGGCTCTTGATCGCTGTTTAGAACGCGTGAGAAGTCATGCCGTGCGCCACCCCGGTGGGATCCCTCCACATGTATTAGTTGATCTGTATACCGCGGGGTAAACAGGTATGAAAAGTAATCAGCCGATTGTTAACCAGATCATTGCGTCACACAGTGGCAGAGGTCAGGTTTCAGCAGGTGAACTGATCACGGTAGATGTTGACTACGTCTATGTTCAGGATGGAAATTCACCGACCGTGGCAAAACTGTTTCAGGATTATCATCTGTCTGAGGTGCTAAAACCCGATAAAATCGGGTTCTTCTTCGACCATTCAGTTCTGGTACCTGATAAAACCATGGCTAAACGTGTCAACGAGGCCATGGAATTTGCAAAAAAACTTGGAATAAACATCTATTCACGAGGGGAGGGAATTAGTCACGTCATTGCCCTGGAGAGTAAAATATTTAAACCCGGCAATATAGTGCTGGGCGCAGATTCCCATACTTGTACAGGGGGGGCCGTACAGTCTTTAGCGCTGGGAATGGGGGCTTCGGATATTCTGGTTGCTATGTTAACAGGACAAACGTGGTTGAAAGTCCCTCAAACAGTCCATTTGTGTATTAAGGGTAAAACGGGAAAAGATGTGCGGGCAAAAGATGTCATGTTGGCACTTTTAAATAAGTACGGACAAACACCATTTCTTTATAAATCGATCGAAGTTTCAGGGGAATGGGCAGAAGAGCTAACGCTTGACGAAGCTGCAAGTTTTGCAAGTATGGCTGTTGAGTTAGGAGCCAAATGCATATTTATGCCAGATGGGCAAGGCAGGCCTGAGGGGCTATTGAAGGCGGATGCCTCAGTGGCAGACAGTGTCATCAATTTTTCTGTATCAGAATTAATGCCCCATATCGCACCACCTCACAGTCCTTTGTATGCTAAACCTGCAAATGACTTTGAGGGTCTGAAATTTGATTATATTTTCATTGGAAGCTGTACTAACAGCAGACTTGAAGATATCAAAGAGGTGGCCGAAATTGTTGCTGGTAAAACAATACATCCCGATATTCACTGCCTTCTGACGCCAGGATCGAAAAGTGTTTATCTAAAAGCTCTCCAGGCGGGATATATCGATACGCTTATCCGCTCGGGCATTATTGTCACCCCACCGGGTTGTGGAGCTTGTGTGGGTACCCAAGGAACCATTCCTGCGGATGGGGAGAAAGTATTAAGTACGATGAACCGCAATTTTAAGGGAAGAATGGGGAATGCTGAGGCAGACATCTTTTTATGTTCTCCACGAACTGCAGCGATGGTTGCATTGAACGGCACTGTTCCACATTTTGAGGGAGAGTCCGCATATGAGTAAAACTGCTGAAAATTATCGCGTCAGACGCGTGGAAGGGAACATCTCGACCGACGATATTATACCTGCGCGCTATAAACATATGTATACCGAGCCGGCCCAGCTGGCACCGCATCTTTTTGAGAGCCGTTTTCCCGGATTTAGGGAAACGCTCAGTATCAATGATGTGCTTGTATGTGATCAAATATTCGGTATAGGGAGTTCGCGGGAGCAGGCAGTAACAACTCTGTTGGCATGTGGTGTTAAATATGTATTTTCCCCTTCTTTCGGGAGGATTTTTTTTAGGAACTCTTGGAATTTGGGTTTACATGCGATTGAGGTCGATACGAGTGAACTTGCAGATTTAAGTGAAATTAAAATAGAACTGACTGGAGGGGTAATTTATACAGAAAATAATCAAATAAATTTTTTCCCTCCCAGCTCGCAGATGACGGCAATTGTCAGTGCAGGTGGCATAATACCCTACACCATAAATAAAATTATGGAAAAAAAAGGTGATATTTTAAGAGGTTATAGCAATGAAAAGTGAAAAGTTTGATGGTTTGGCTGATAACTATGATAAATATCGTCCCCGTTATCCTGCAATCCTTTTCAAGGAAATCCATGACTGGATGCAGCCGTCTGCCAAAAATATATACGATATTGGCGCAGGCACAGGTATTGCTATTGAAGGTATGACACGTGTCACTGGAAAACACTATGATTTCACGGCGATAGATATTTCTGAAGATATGATAAAAAAAGGAAGGGAAAAACTGCCTGGTACGACTTGGGTTAAAGGAAAAGCGGAAGATATTCTTTCTGATAAAAGCCGTATTGACGTCATTATGGCGGCACAGTCCTTCCAATGGATGGATAGAGCTAAAACATTAGAAGTTTCGATAAAATCTTTAAATAAGGGCGGGGTTTTTGCAGTTTTGCAAAACAATCGAGATTACAGAAATAATGAAATGCTTAACAAATATGAAGGTTTGCTAGAGAAATTTAGTCCAGGTTACAGCAGACATTATCGCGACTATGACTATGAAAATGAAATCACCAATGTTTTTAAATTGCCTATTGCTAACTTTAAGAAAGTCGTCACAGGGTGGACTATGGAAATGATTTCAGAAGATTTTTTTGGATTCATTTCTTCCTCAACCCAGGTACAAAGAGCTATTGAGAACGATCGTAATGGATTCTGGAAGGAGATTGAAATCTTGATTGACGAACACTCAGTTGGTGGAAAAATTAGCATAGATTATATAAGTGAGTTATTTATAGCTAAGAAGCGTGATGATTCATAGCATGACGATTCAGGACATCAGCATTGAACAAGCTTCGTATGAAGATGCGAAGCTGTTAAGAAAGGCTTTAGAAAAAGTTTACGAACCTTATACACTGAATTTCTCACCTACCGCTTTGCAGTTTACTGAAAATATCATTGCTCAGGAATCCTCGAAGTGGCTAGTCGCGAAATACAAGTCAGACATTGTGGGGGCAGTGAGATATGAACTTTATGATATTTATCTGGACTTCCATTTTCTCTGCGTCACACCACCATTCAGAAAAATGGGAGTAGGGAATGAATTATTTCATAAACTGAAGAAAATAGCGTATGAAAAAAGAAAGGATTTTATGAAGATCGTTTTGCGAGATTCGCTAAGCTATAACCGACGCTATTTTGAAAGTAAAGGATTTTACTTTTATCATAAATACCAGACAAATATGCATAGTGTATTTATTTTAAAATTAAACGGTGAAAAGCCATGAATAAAAAAGCATTGGTTATTGGGTTGAAAAGTAATATGGAAAGAGTCATCAAAGGGCTCAATGAGATAGAATTTATTATTATTGACAGAGGAACACTGGATAACGAAAGTATAGATTATATCATTAATCTTTCAGATGATTTAATGCATAAAAAATCATTCAGTTATGTTATAGCCAGTTCTGAGGATTTTATCGCTTTGGCTGGGTTATTGCGTAATCGTTATTCACTTTATGGTGAAAAATATTATAAAAGTACAATTGCAACCAATAAATTCCTGATGCGTAATTTTTGCTCAGGTTTTTTATCCTGTCCCAAGTTCTGGCTATCAGGTGAGATCATCAATTCAGAGAATCTTTTACTGTCATCCCAGAAAGATTACATCGTAAAACCTCTTACAGGTAGTTCTGCAAAACATGTCGAAACAGTCACACAGGAAGACTTAAACCAATATCTTAATGAAAATAACAAATTGATGTTAATTGAAGAAAAGGTTTTAATGAGAGATGAATATCATCTTGATTGTATAATCAAAGACGGTAATATCCTCTTTTCAACACTGTCAATTTACGACAGGCCTATACTCGAGGCAAAAAGTAAAAACAGAGCCAGTATCAACTTACCCGATGGCACACGGCTTCATGAAGATGCCTTAATACTTGCCACGAATTTGCAAAGTCATTTTGAAATGACTAATGGCGTTTTTCATATTGAAATGTATCATACTCAGGATGGATTTATACTCGGTGAGTTTGGTATCCGCCCTCCCGGAGCGGGTGTGACCGATATGTATTATATGTATAGAGGCGTCGATTTCTGGGAGGCATTTATTTATTCTCAGATTGATAAAGAATTTATTTTACCCCTAAATCATAAGTCCGATAAATATTGTGCTGCTATTGGGATATGTTCTTCTTTCCCGGTCGATGATATCAGAAGTACGTCAAAAGTATCCGTGGATAAATATGTAAATTTGCGTGAGAATGCTGCTAAACCCGCAGTTCCCAGTTCAACGTCTTTTAATCATATGATTTATGTTTCTTCATCATCCTTAGAAGAAATAAGGAATTTTTTGCATGATATTTCTGACAGACAAGAGTAAGATTCGATATGTTAAAATATGAAACCAAAAAAAACGCTTTCTTCCAGATATACAATTTTCTTTCATGCTCGGCTGAAGGGATTCAGACGGTTATATTTTTGTGGCTTATATATCATGAAACTCATAGTCCGATGCTTGTCAGTCTGACTATAGTTTCTTCATATCTTCCATCAGCCGTATTAGGATTCTTTTTCCTCAAAAAAGCTGATGCGAGCAGTCCTGGAAAACAGTTATTTATCAGTAATGTTTCTCTTAGTGCCATATCGCTAATTGTCTATTTTATTTTAATGAGAAATGAGGGTTTTGAACTAATCACGCTCAGTATCTTTTATTTGGCACAGGCCGTATTATCTGTTGTCAAAATGTTTAATAAGACATCCCAAAATCGCATTATCAGAACAGCATTCAGTAATAGTGATGCAATAAAAGCACTTCAGCTTGCCTCCTCTGGCATGCAGGCCGCTCAGGTTTTTGGCGCGGCCATAGGAGGATGGGCTATCAGTACGGGTTACTACATGCAAGCGCTCATGCTGACCTGCTGCATCTACCTTTTGAATATTTATATTTCGACACTTTTTGAGAAAGGGAATCCTGATAATAAAGACGCTGAGGTTATTGTGCAGATTCACTCTGTCACTAAGAAAAATGAATCCTTTACATATCTTTTTCGCAGTAAGGACTTTTTGTTACCCTTGATTTTTACTGTTCCATCAAGTGGAGCTTTACAATTTTTAAACACATCCCTTCCTTCATTATCTTCTCTATATGGTAATAGCGAGAAAATTTATCCAGTGCTGAATATGACTCTACAATGTGCTGTCATTATCTCGGGGATAGCAGCAGCACTCAATATGCTTTCTCTAAAGTCTTCATTACGGTTTTCTCTGTGTATTTCTGGCATCTGTCTGATTTTGATGTGTTTATCAACGAGAAATTATTATGCCGTATACTTTTTTTTATTTCTCACTTCTTTTTTTGTTTCATGGCATATGATTTCTATTAAGGTACTCACGAATCAAATGCCTGATATAGAAAATATTGGTAAATTCACAATGATGAGAAACTCAGTCGCTTCTGGTGTGAAAATTGTCTTTTCTATTTCGTCTGGTGCTTTTTTGACTTTTTACAGCATAACTACAACTTATCTAATACTTGCGATACTGCTTATTTTTTTCAATGTATTATGGGTTTATCAGAGTCGCAGTTTTAACTATGAGGATTTAGGTGATGTTAAATTTCAAAAGTGATTTTTCTGAATTTATTACTGGTTTTTATCTTAAACAGTTTACTCATTTAAATACGCAGGAAAGAGAACATGTGCTTGAAACGCTTGGCGTCACACCCAGCGCAATCAATGAGTTTATAACATCAGAAGATATTTATATTACCTTACCTCATGCAAGTATGAATGTTTTTTTTCCAAGAGCGGGGGTCTCACGTTATGTCTACGATCTACAAAATAGTAACAAAAACGCGTTCCATTTAAGGTTTTTCTTGACCCATACCAACTTTAGCGATCTGAACTGGCGCCCTTATGCATGGTGGTTTAATAACGGCGGGAAAATAGATAAACTTACCTTTTTCACACGAAATAAAAAAAAGAAACATAATATCGTTTACTCGCTAAAACCAAATGAAATGCACTCTGCCTCTGTAGATCGACGTCTGCGTCATGACTTTGATACAAGTATGAAGTTTAAACGTATTTCTCTTAGCTTCATCTATATGACAGCCGTTCAAGAGGTCAATAGCGGTTTTGCACATAAAGGCCGTACCCTTTATCTCCCACTTGACGCATTTGTAGCTTTTATTATTCATCAGGCAAAAAACGATGTTATATCTTTTAATTTTTTAGAAGCTTTTTTAAGCCAGGCACAATGCAGAAGACTGAATGGCGAAGAATTGAGTTTTACCAGTGAATGGCGCGATGCATTTATCTTTGATAATTTTACAAACATTGCGCTGTTAAATTTTTTTCAGCCTGCAGCATTTGTGGGAGGCGAAAAAATGGATAACTACTGGCATCAGGTGATTGAAAAATGGAAAATGGCATTACCAAATCAATCTGAAGTTGAGTTTGCGTTACCCACTAATCTGGTCATGCCTGCCGTTCAAGAGTATATTTACCCTTATAAACCATCAAGCGATATAGCAGAACAGCTTATTAAAAATAACATCCCATACAGTCTTACCATGGCTATTCAGGAACATGATCTTTTTTCAAAGAAAGAATAATAAAACATAAACTAGAAATAACCTCTCATTTTGAAAAGGCGACATGGTTACCGGGTTGAAGGTTGTATATAAGAACCAGTTTAAAATATTTTAAAGTTACATGTCATTGCTCATTTAACATCATGCGATAACACCTCAACACTCATTGGAGCTCTATTATGCTAGATAAAAGTGCTTTTCGCCACGCAATGTCGCATCTTCCTACTGCAGTCACTATTGTAACATCAAGCGGCTCCTGCGGGGCTGCAGCATGTACAGTTTCATCCGTGTGTTCTGTCACCGACGACCCACCCACTTTACTCGTATGTATAAATCGTGCCTCCAATAACAATAGTGTTATAAGAAATAATGGCTCTTTGTGTGTCAGCATTCTTTCAGGAGAGCAAAGCAACATTGCAATGCAATGTGCTAATCATCAGGTTTCAGTTGAGGAGCGCTTAGCATTATTCGACGCAGACGTTCTGGTCACGGGGTCTCCTGCTGTAGTTGATTCCGTTTGCTGTTTAGATTGTCGTGTAGATAATATTGTGGAATCAGGAACCCACTCTGTCTTCTTTTGTCAGGTTCTTTCTTCTAAAGCTTTTGTGGGGAAAGATGCGCTGGTTTATTATTGCCGGAATTATCATCGTGTATCATAAGGCACTATGCCTAAAATGCTGTAATACTGTCTTTATTTCGTGGCATAAATATTCTGAGAAAAAACAGGCCGCATCATATTCATCAGATATAATCACCAGGTGTTAATATTCTTGTTTCTACATTAAAATAGAGTTGTAAGGTGTGTTTTTTTTAGGTGTTTAAATTATACCTTCCGTGTAAATATTAATTTTTTATTTGATTTTCACTTTCATTTAAATTCTGAATTTTTGCTTCCTTTTTCCTGAACCCATTATACCTGAATCCCAATTTAAATCAGATTCGGGAACCAGGTCAGGAAGTCAGGAAGGCCGTCAGCAGGAATCAGGGGATCTTCATCAACTATGTGTCCGTAATTAAGACGAAGGTTAAGCTGAGTTTTTACGTAATGCACTATAATTTTTGCAGAAGCCGTCTAATCATAATTCAGTAACATAAGAGGATTAGTCATCCTGATGTAATGCATAGGTACGATTCCTTAATAAAAAGGGAACCTTCCCAGAGGAAAATTATTTTTTTGAAGTGAGAATCAGGCACAAAATGCCAGATGAGTAAAACAGGTGTATGGGAGTGTGATGTGAAGTAGAAAAGGACCGGTGCTCTATTTTAAAGGTTAAACGGATTTGTTACCGCCCGATAGCGTCATCTCTCAGGTAATGATGACATTTGGATGTGGTTACCCCAAGGCGTTTCTCTCAATTCACTGGAACATAGGCAGTTGTTATGATGACAACAGCTAGCATTGATATCGTATTTTTTGATAAAACTAATGCCGATTTGTGGTCATTCTGGTCGTCTTGATGTAGTATTAATTCAGGTTTGGCTTACATATTAGACACTTGTTAGTAAAGGCGATTCCAGCCAAAGGACATGTATTGACGGCTTGCCGTCAGGCTCACAGTGCATGTATTATTATATTTAAGATATCGAAACTACATACTTATTTAGTGCGAGTTAGAAATTTAAATCTGGCATTTAGTTACTCTTTATAACCATTTTAGCTATTGAGTTAGTATTTTATAAACGTTCATTTTTCTATGGATGAAATTAAAGTAGCATAACTAAAGGTGTAAAATGATGAAAAGTTTAATTATTACGTCGCATTTTAATAGTGATTTATCCTCTATGGCATGCGATGAGTTTGGATTAAAAAGATCACTAATTTTCTATACTCCAAAAATAAATGAACTTAGCTTAGGTTTAAAATATGAGTACTACGATAAGATAGATTCTTACTCTGTAAGATTAATGGAGCTTGGGAATGAAATTGATTTTATATGGAGCACTTCCGGTTCTGAAATCAACTCGTTCGCTGAATTAAAAGCTGTTGAGTTGGCAGGATTAAGAAACATCTATCTAGGCATGAATGAAAATGCTTTTTCTACAGCTGCTTATAAAAGCATCACGCAAGAGTTAATGGCATTTTTGGGTGTTAGTATTCCCAAAGGGCTTCAATGTAACACAAAAAAAGAAATACATGATTTCCTTGAATATAATGGTGGAACTATAGTCTGTAAAGCTAACAATGGAGCAGGTGGTGTAAATCAATTTTATTGCCAAAGATTTGATGACATATATAAACTCCCTCATGAGGTAACTGATTGGTATGTAGAACAGTTTCTGAAAGGACTTGAGTTTTCTGTAAACGCTTATATGCTAAATGGGTTTTATATAGCCTCCCCGATAATGTTTAAAGGCGAAACTGATATTCATAGCGGGCACGCAATGGACAAATTCAGGTATATTAGCAAGCTAAAAAATAAAAGCTTAAATGAAAAAATAAATGCCATATTAAGTAAAATTAGTAATACCAATATCTTTAATGGATGGATAGAGGTTGAGTTTATAAAAACACATCAGGATTTGGTAGTTATAGAAATTAATGCGAGGTATAATGGAACAATCAGAGCTACTGGATATGCTTGTAATGAAAATTTATATCAATTGGATTTGGAAAGTAAAATTTATAATAAATTTTCTTCACAATTAAATCATGAAAACGAAGTCATTGAGATGCCAATTCATTTGAAACTTGAAACAGGTTTAAAAGAATTTGGTTTCGTCCAAAAAATGAAATCTCGAAAAACCAACACAGGAAGGGCCACAATATGGGGTGAAGATCAATGTGAACTATTAGAGAGGATCAAAAATACTGAATTAGAAATATACTCAGAAAGAATTATTCATGGCATAAATGAGAGTAAGGAGTTATTCGAAAAATATATTTAAATTTACATGTATTTGTAATATGCAGTTTTAAAATAGAAAACTATAAGTTTATTGGGGAAATAAAATAATTAACTGTATTATTTTGAGGTTGTCAAAAAAATTAGAATTAATTGATAAGTATGATGATTAATTATTATAGTAAACAGAGTGGGGTAGTAATTGATTAATTTAAAGATGGTTGCCCTCCCTGGTGTGGAATTAATTTTTTCAAAAAATGATCTATATTATTGGTTAGCTATGGTGAGACTATACGTGGTATTATATTTATTTAACTCGTAGGCAATGTTTTTGAAGGTCTGTAGATATTTAGATGTTCTGAGTTAATGGGAGTTTCGATGTTCAGAGGGGAGTTGTAATCTGCCTCAATGTTACTTCGCATTGATAAATATCATGTGTCTACGAATTGATGCCAATAATTGTTCATTTTGCCTCCCACAAATGCAGTTGGTATAAAAAGAGTTTAAAAGAACAATGTTTGTGATGTTATCAAAATTAAATGCTTCTTGCCATTAATAAGTTAGACTTAGCTCTTAACCATCAATTCTTCTGCAGCAAGAACTTTTTAAAAATTCATTTAAGATTTAATAATAGATAGTATCATATTTAGCTGTCAGCATCACGTCAAAGCGGACCATTCAACTTTAGAGATCTTTCGGCATAATAATTATTTTACCGGAGGAGATTGTCATGCGCAAAGCCCGATTCATCGAACACCAGATCTTTGCCGTTCTGAAGTCCGTGAAAGATGTCTGCCGCGAAGTCGGAATTTCAGAGGCCTGTGATATCAAAAACATGAAAGACCTCGAAAATGTAAACCGCCGGCTAAAACCGATGTTTGCGGACCTGAGTCTCGAGTGTCGGCATTGAAAGACGTTATTTAAAATAAATGTTAAAACCAGCGATAAAGCGTCAGGTAGTCAGCTGTCTGACCGCGCAGTTTGCTATGAGATGACGTCATGCCTGCAGGATATTTTCGCTGAGCAGGACGGTATTTCGATATCAGCCGGATACGCGACGTGATGAGCCGGCCATTATGGCACTGACCGTGACGGCTGAACGCTATCCGCGATAAGGCTTTAAAAGCTTTTTCAGGTGCTGCGCATGCAGGGCAATAGCTGGAACCATAAGCGCGTTTACCGGATTTATTGCCTGCTGAACCTGAATTTTCGCCATAAGGGAAAACAGCGCTTTGCCGGTGAGTAATCCAGGCTCGCTGCCTACGCCAGAGGCAATGAACCAGAGCGGGTCCATCTATTTTATGCACGATGCGCTGGTATGCGGAAGACGCTTCCGGACCTAAAATGGGTTGGGTGATTTTAACAGCGAAGTACTGGCGTTCGAATTGACCTGAATATCACAGCCCAACGTGTCATCAGGGGACTGGACAGGATACTGGCGAACCGCGGATATCCGCTGAGGGTGCGGATATGGTTAATTGCCTGGAGCGGGTCTCGCTGAGCTGGCACAATGGGCAGAAGAGCATGGTGTGATGCCAGAGTTTATCAGGCCTGGCAAGCTAACGCATAATGCCTTTGTCGAGCGATTCTGCGGGACGTACTGGACAGAAATACTGGGTTTTTATCTGTTCAGAACCCTGAATGAAGCACAGGAAATTCTAGAGCGCTGGCTGATGGAATATAAAAGCGAGCGCCCTCATGAATCCCTGAATAACCTGACGCCGGAAGAATACCGGCTGATAACTGAAAACCCGGAAATCTCAAAAAGTGCGTGGAACTAAAAAGGTGTACTTACAAGGGAGGAAGCCCGTAGCGATTTTTTTGATTACATCGAAATGTTCTATAACAGTAAGCGTCGGCATGGTTCGAGCGATCAGATGTCACCGACAGAATATGAAAACCAGTATTATCAACGGCTCAGAAGTGTCTGGATTATCCGTGGCGATTCATAGTGGTAAACTTGTTAAAAAAACTTTAAAAGAATATTAAAGTGAATCTTATTAATTTCTCTATGCTTGTGCTTATTATAGTCACTTCTTATCTCTTGAGAGATTTTTTTTAATTTTTAGATGTTATATTCAAACCCAGAAAAATAATCAGTTAAAATAAAAAACCTCTCCACATCAACTTTATACTCGCCTTCACTAAATATGACTTTCATTATATAAGTAGAGTCATCAAATTTATAAAGAGTGAAGTCCTATGGATTAATTGCAACTTTTACTGCACTCATTATAAATCCTCACCTGTCTAAAGCCATTTAGCTATGTAATCTTTACTTTTAACCATACCCTCTTTATTAACTACTGCTTCGAGATCACTTTGGGGTAATTTTACTCTACGTATCCATTATTCGTCAGCACTGTAGTAGTCAACTAAAACTGGCAACCGCATAAGCATTTATCTCTGGCAGCTGAAACATTGGCTGGTTGTTGAGACAACAATAATAATGCCGTTAAAGCGAAATAACTCCAACCTAAATTCCCCCCTTCGGCTCAATGCCCCTTACCTTAAGCTCTTTCCGCAGTACCCGCTTTATCCACGTCGCCAGGTTGACGTCACCATCCTCACACGCCTGTTCTTCGAGCTGCGTCCGAAACTCGTGAGAAAGTCGGATTTGGTACTGATTTGTTTTGGTCTTTTCCTTAGAGATTGTCATCCCATCATCCTTGTTATGAGAGAGGTACACACTTCAATGACTGGGCATGATGCAACAAAAAGAGTGAAGCCCGGTCATGCTGAAATCGAACCGAGTTGCTGACCACACCGTAAAGATGAACCATGCGCCATAACGTGTAAATGATTAAGGTTGCCATGACGAACAGCGGAAATCTGACATGGATGACAAAAATGGGAATCTCTTTCCAAAAACATGCTGTCTGTTCATCACGATGATAAAATCCGTCAGGTGCACAACCCTGTGCACCTGTCCTCTCACGTCACCCGCTTCTGGCTTCGCAGCAGCGCCAGGCCGCTCAGCACCGACATCGCCATCAGGTAATAGCCGGGAGCCAGGCTGGTGCCGGTGGCGGTGATCAACAGCGTGCAGATGAGCGGCGCAAATCCGCCAAATACCGTCACCGCCACGTTATAGCTGATCGCCATGCCGCTGGCGCGCGTGCCCATAGGAAACAGATCGGCCATGACCGAGGGTACCGTGGAGAAGTAAATCGACTTGAGCAACGCCATCCAGCAGACCAGCACGATCAGCGTGGTGGGCGTGGTGTGATTCACCACCAGCTTAAAGGCAGGGTAGATGGTGACAATCAGTAAAATCAGCGATCCCCACATCAGCGGAACCCGGCCCACGCGCTCTGCCCACAGGCCCATAATCGGCGTCACCACGGTCAGGATCACCCCCGCCAGCAAGGTGGCGGTAAAGGCCACAGAGCCGGGCAGGTGGAGATTGCGGGTGGCGTAGGTTGGCACATAGTTGAGCATGTAGTTAACCGCCGTAGAGATAACCATCAGGCCAATCGCCAGCAGCATCAGCTCTTTCTGGCGACCAAACAGGCGCTTAAGCGGGGCGACCTCGGGCTGCTGGGTGGCGAAGCTGGCAGGTTCATGTACGTGGCGGCGAATATAGATCCCCAGCGGGCCGATCAGCAGACCAAAGGCAAAAGGAATGCGCCAGCCCCAGTCCTGGATCTCGCTTTCCGTCAGGATTTTCGTTAATCCCAGACCAAAGGCCGATGCCATCAGGGTACTTGCCCCTTGCGTGGCGAACTGCCAGCTGGCGATAAAGGCTTTGCGCTCGGGAAAATGCTCGACCAGAAACGCCGTCGAGCTACCAAATTCGCCACCGGCAGAGAAGCCTTGTATCAGACGCGCCAGCAGAATCAACAAGGGCGCAGCCAGACCAATGTGTTCGTAGCCCGGCATAAACGTAATGATGGCACCGCCCAGCATCATCAGATTGATGGAGAGCAGTAGCGCTTTTTTACGCCCGTGGCGATCGGCATAGTTACCCAACACAATCGCGCCCAATGGCCGGATCAGGAAGGAGACACCGAAACTGCCGAAGGTCAGCAGCATAGAAACGGACGGATCGCTGGTCGGGAAAAACGCATGGGCAATATAGCTGGCAAAAAAGCCGTAAACCGCAATATCAAACCACTCCAGCGCGTTACCGATGCAAGTGGCGAAAAGGGTTTTATGCAGGCTGGGTTTATTCGCGTGCAGCGGTGCAGCGGTGTTGAGCGTGCTCATGCGGCACCTCCGGCATGTTGACGATGCTTCGCCACCAGTTCGCGGCCTTGCTCGCCTAAGTCCCATAACAGTCGGGTCATGATTTGCAGACCTTCACGCGCAATCGACTTCAGCATATGTTCGTTCACGCCGTGTTGGCCGCAGGCGGGATAGGAGTGCGGCACCCACAATGTGGGCAGGCCGAGGATGTCAGAAAACACCTCGTTGGGCAGCGAACCGCCCAGGTTGGGCAGCAGAGCCGGTTTCTTGCCGCTGGTTTCGGCGATGCTGGCCAGCACCCAGTCGACCAGCGGATCGGTGGGATCAAGGCGGGTTGCCGGCGATCCGCGCAGGAACTCGACCTTCACATAGCCAAAGCCGTGCTGCGACAGATGTTCGCTGACGTGCTGCGCCAGCTTTTCCCAGTCGGTGCCCACCACAAAGCGCAGCTGACAGACCGCCGTTGCCTCACCTGGAATGGCGTTCATCGGGCGCGCAGGATTGCCGGTCAGGAAGGCCAGCACTTCCAGAGTGTTCCAGCCGTACAGGCGTTCCGTTGGCGTTAATGCGGGTTCGCCCCAGTTGGGATCGATCTCGGGATCGCCCGGCATCCCGCCAACGTTGATCTGGCTGAGAATGTCACGTACCTGCGGCGTCAGTGAGTCAGGCTTCAGTGCTTCCACCTGAAGTACACCCTGTGCGTTAACCAGCGCGGCAATGGCGTTGGCCAGCTGCGTGCCGGGATTGCTCAGCAAACCGCCCCAGTTGCCAGAGTGATAGGCGTTGTCACGGGCCGTCACCGTCAGGCGGAAATTCACGGCACCGCGCGATCCCAGAAACAGGGTAGGTTGCACCGCATTCAGGCGCGGGCCATCCGAGGCGATAAACAGATCGGCTTTCAGCAGATCGCCGTGCTGCCGGCACAGCTGCGCCAGGCCGGGTGAGCTGATCTCTTCGCCCATCTCAAACAGCAGCTTGCAGTTGAAGCCCAGACGTCCGCCGCGTGCGAGAAACACCTGTTCCAGCGCGGCCAGATTCACGCAGTGCTGACCTTTATTATCTGCGCTACCACGGGCGTACCAGCGATCGCCCTCTTCAACGAGCTGCCAAGGCATTAATCCTTCACGCCAGTTTTCATCATCGCCGAACACCACATCGCCATGGCCGTAACTCAGCAGCGTAGGGAGCGCAGGATCTTCGATGCGCACCGCCACCAGAAAAGGACGATGGGCCGCTTCGGCGTTTTCGATGAAGTGGAGGGTGAAACCCAACGCACTTAGCTGTGGGCCGATTTCGTCGTGTAAATAGTGGTGTAATTCACTGTCGCGATCCTGGCGCTGGCTCTCGGTTCGCTGCGAAACGCGGCGCGCCAGAACCCGCTGAAATTCCCCACTGTCGAACCAGGCGGTGGCCTGGTCTACCGCTTGTTGGGCTGTCATGTTTGCTCGTCTTTTATTCGTATTATGGTTTTCCCATCATTTCCGAAACGCTGCTTTGCCACAATTATCAATTTATCGAGTAAGATTTGCTTTTAAAGCAAAGCTGCCTGCCCGTTTTCGAGGCATGCACCAGCAAAAGGCGTTCGCATGATCAGTAATGAAATCCGCTATTTTCTTGCCGTCGCCAATGCCGGATCGCTCAGTGCGGCAAGCGAGCAGCTGTTTATTGCGGTATCGGCGATCAGTCGTCAAATTCAGCGGCTGGAGGCGCAGGTGGGCGTGCCGCTGTTTGATCGCCACGCGCGCGGCATGGTGCTGAATGAAGCCGGGGAAATTTTTGCCCATCACGTGCGCAAAAATATGCTGGATATGGAATACGCGCTGGCGGAAATCAAAGGGCTGAAAGCAGTACGCCGCACCCTGATTCGGCTGGTCTGTACCGATGGCCTGGCCTTCACGTTGCTGCCCCGCATGATCGCCGCATTTCGGGAGAATAATCCCGGCATCCTTTTTGAGATCAAGGTCGCCAGCCCACAGGGCGTATCAGAACTGATACGTAATGGCGACTGCGACCTGGCGCTGCAGTTCAGCCTGCACGCTGAGCACGGGGTTGAGATCCTCGGTTCCTGGCCTGCACCGGTGCTGTTAGTCATGCATCAGGGTCATCCACTGGCCTGCGCGCCGCAGGTAACGCTCAGCGATATCAGCCACTATCCACTGGCACTGCCGCAGCAAAACACCACGGTACGACAGCTGTTCGAGCTGGCAAGCCATATGAGCGGCAATCTGATTGAACCGGTCGTGACCTGCGACAATTTCTCAACCCTGTTCCAGTTCCTGCTGCATACGCCATTAGCCGTCACCATTTGCAGTGCGTTCAGCGTGATACAGGAAGCCGAAGCGCACGGACTGGTTTTGCGATCCGTCGGCATCGATCAATTAAGCCAGCGCAATCTGCAGTTGCAGGTGCCTTCCGGCCGGCCGCGTAGTGCCGCGCTGGAGGTATTTTTAGCGTTTGCGCGGCAGCAACTGAACGCGCTGGACGAGTCGCTGACCATACAACCCGACCGTTAGCCCGATAATAATCAACAGCAGAGCAAGCATTTTTTGCGGTGAGATATGCTCGCCGAATATCATCATGGAACCTAAAATCCCGAAGACCGGCACCAGTAGTGAAAGCGGTGCGACTGTGGAAACCGGATACTGCTTGAGTAACGAATTCCATATCCAGTAGCCGAAAAGTGTATTGGGATAGACCTGGAACAAAACAGACAACAACGCGCGGTTGTCCATGTGGCTAAACATCTCTGTAAAGCCGCTGCTACCGTTAACCAGCCAGTCCAGGCCAAAAAGCGGTAGCGGCGAAAATGCGCTCGACCATACCAGAAAGGCGAATACCTGTTTTGTGCCTGCCTTTTTAATAATGATGTTGGCGACGCTCCAGGCAAGCGCACCGGCCATGACCAGCAGCATACCGCTCAGTGTAACCGAGCCATCCGTTACAAAAACAATGCTCAGTAAACCCGCACAGGCGATAACAAAACCGGTGATTTGATAGCGACTGAGGCGCTCCCGGAATATCAGGCTGCCCAGCAATAAGGTAAAAAAAGCGCTGAACTGCAGCGCAAGCGATGCTATCCCGGCAGACAAGCCTGTTTTGATTCCCAGATTGACCAGCCCCCACAAGCCGATGCCAAAAATCAGGCCGTAACCGATGAGGTAACGCCACGGCACATCGGGCTTTTTGATAAAAAAAAGGGCAGGCAGGGCACTCAGCGTGAAGCGAATGGCTGCCAGTATGAAGGGATCGATAGTGTGCAGGCCAAGTTTAATGACGGAAAAGTTTACGCCCCAGATTGCGGTAACCAGGATGGCGAGCAGAAGATGTGGGTATTTCATGATTAACGGGATCCTGACCAGATAAGAAAGGCACACGCGCTGACCGAGGCACCGGCAAGGCAGACGGCCTGCCATCCCCAGTAGGCATACAGTTGCGTTGCAATGAGGGCGCCTGCTGCGCTGCCCAGCGAATAAAAACACATATAAGCACCGACCAGACGGCTTGCTGCTGCGGGTCTGGCTGCAATGATGAGGCTCTGACTGGAGACATGAACGGCCTGCACCGCAAAGTCCAGCGCGATGATGCCTGCCACCAGCCAGCACAAAGAGTTTTCGACATATGCGACAGGCAGCCATGAGAACACCAATAGTGCCAGTGCTAACCCTGTTGTGCGTTGGGCAAATCCTCTGTCAGCCCACTTGCCCGCGCGTGATGCCGCGAGCACGCCAGCCATTCCGGCTAAGCCAAACATACCTGTCTGGGTATGTGTCAGGGAAAGTGCCGTAAGTGGCATTACCATGGTTGTCCACAGCATGCTGAAAGCCGCGAAGATCAGGAGCGCAATCATCCCACGTTTTCGCAGTTGAGGTTCCGTGATAAACAACCGAAAAACCGACTTCAGCAGGGAGAGGTAACTGGGCCTGCAGGGCCGTGGCGGGGGCGATGGCATCACTTTCCAGACGAAACAGGTAATCAGCAACATCAGGCAGGCAGAGGTGAGATAAACAGCCCGCCAGCCGGCGATATCGGCAATGGCGCCTGAGATAAAACGGGATAACAGGATGCCTGTAACAATTCCGCTGGTCAGGGTGCCAATCACCTGGCCTCGTTTTTGTGGTGTCGCCAGTCTCGCTGCCCACGCTACGATAAGCTGCACCACCACGGCCATCAGGCCAATAACCAGCACGGCGCAGAGCAGGACCGTGACACTGCGTGATAACCCCGCCATAACTAACGCCACAACGGAGAATAACAACTGCGTCATCACTACGCGTTTAGGGTTCATCCAGTCCCCGAGCGGCACCAGAAAAAGCAAGCCGATGGCATAGCCCGCCTGTGTGGCAGTAACAATGCTGCCGATCATAGCGGGCGAGACTTTCAGGCTTGTCGCCATCGACTGGAGTAACGGTTGCGCAGAATACACATTGGCTACCGCCAGTGCACAGGTCAATGAAAATAGCATCGTCATCCCTGAACTCAGCGCAGTGACACTGGTCGATGCGATTTTCGTTCCGTCATTGCGACACGTACTTGCCTTACCTGCCATAAGGTGCCTTTATTCTGGTTTCTTTTTAAAACTAGGTTGCTTATAGAAGTAACAAGAGTGGTTTTTTTTTGCAACTGTTAAATGCGGGGATTAAGCTTACATCAGTAGACAGACTGACAGGGAGAACACCCATGGCAAAACAGGAATCGCTAAGAACCAGCGAATGTCCCGTTGCGCGGACGCTGGAATCGATTGGTGAGCGCTGGTGCATGATGATTATCCGCGAGGCATTTGATGATGTGCGGAGATTCAGCGAGTTTCAAAAAAACCTGGGGCTTGCCAAAAACATCCTGGCTTCGCGCCTGAAACATCTGGTCGATATCGGCGTGTTCGACATTTTGCCAGCATCGGATGGCAGCGCCTACAGGGAATACGTCCTGACGGAAAAGGGGCGTTCCGTTTTCCCCATTGTTGTGGCGATGCGGCAATGGGGAGAGCGTTATATGTTTGAACAAGGGGAAACCTATTCTGTTCTGCTTGATAACGAACAGGGTAAGCCGGTTCAGTTTTTGGATGTGCGCTCCTCTCAGGGAAACAAACTGCAACCGGGCGACTGCCACCGCAGGCGCGTCGTTTCTGATAAAACCGCCGGGTGAATTGCTGAAATACCCGCAGTAAAAGGATGCAAAGCGCCTGAAGGTTATGGCGCAGCCTTTGATGGCTAACAGCTCGCTTACAAGGGGGCTATACCGCGCCGTGGTCACACCATGATATCTCTCGTTAGATAGTGTAAAGGACGTAAAAGGCTGTAAACAGGCGCGTTTTTTACCTGTGACACGCTTATCATTCCTGCTATGCGTTACTGTCACTCTGACGGTCATATGCCGATATAACAGAGAGCGGTGCACATACTGACCTGAACATTCATCTGCAAAGGAGAACCACCATGGATTCTTTCTTTCCTGAGGATGTCATTGATACCCTCAGTAAAACGTTCTGGCAGCGCGTCAGTGCGATGAAAGGGCTTATCGAACGTCACCAGAGTTTTCGCCTGCTGTGGTTTGGCGAGGCGCTGAAGCGTAACCGTAACTGGAAGGACATCACTGCCGAACAGGCCGTTAATCGGGCGATTAGCGAAAGTCATGGGCTGCCGCTGTCCGACGTTAAAAAAATGACGATTGCCCAGAAGTGGGTGGCGCTGGTGCCGGTGAGAAAAGCGCTTTATTCCCGCCCGGATGGCAAAGCGTTTCAGTGGCTGGTGGAAAAGAAACTGGACGAGCTTGATCGTCCTTGTCGCTTTTCGGCCTAACGGCTTTCCCCTAAATGAGTCCGTAGGGAGAACACCGATGCTTAGCACAGCGCCTGACGGTAATTAATAACGCCCCGGATATCAGCCTGTCTCTGTATCCGGGGCGGTTATACTGCATGACGCCTCAGATGGTGGCGCAAAAGGTGATCAATATTCGTCATGCCCCGCGCAGCGTTGAGATGACGGTTTACTGACTGGAACGCGATCATCCACGGGGCATCGTCAGATAACATTGAGCACTATCATCCCTTAAACGTCCTCATTACGGCACAGGCGATTACCAACTCTTAAGCGCCTGTGCCGTTAGCGGCTTTTTGAAACGAAAACGGCATGGTCGGCCGTATGGCGATTTTCATCATCAAGCCAGCCCTTAAGATCATGCTCGATCTGCTCCAGGCTTCTGTTACGGGTTTCCGGCACGCATTTGATGCCAAAAATGGCACCAAAGAGTCCAATGGCGGCGAAAATAAAGAACGTACTCGCCAGACCGACCCAGACAAGAAGAAGAGGGAAGAAAAGAGAGATCAGGAAGTTCGCTATCCACATGGCGAATACGGCACCGCCCATAAAGATGCCACGCAGTCGCGTCGGAAATATCTCTGACAATAACAACCATGTCACGGTTGATAAGGCACCCTGCTGGAAACTGAGAAACATCAGCATGCCCGCCAGTACCCTATAAGGCCGTAGCGCATCTGGCTGACCATTAACCGTTTCAGGCAGCAGATAGCTCACCATACCGATAAAGATTAGGCAGGCGGTGCAACCAAACTGTCCCGTCATCACCATGGTTCGGCAACCCACTTTACCCAGCATCCAGATCCTAACGAACGTCATCAGGACGGACACCACGCCATTGGCGATGGTGGCAAAAAGCGCGGCGTTATACTACATACCGACTGACTCCAGCACGGTGGGGGCATAATACATAATGGTGTTAACGCCGGTTAGCTGCTGGATGGCTGATCTCCACTAATAACCTAACCCGCGATAATCAGGTACTGGCCTGACACCGGCAAAAGATTCACACCTGACTGTCGCTGTCCTCGCAGGGTGCTTAAGGGCATTTAAATGAAATGAAATTTCCATTTCATCAGGGATGCATTTTTTCACGTGAACCTGCCCATTCTTGTCAGGAAAAGAATAATGAACAGTTAGTTGTTAATTAAGAGAAATGGTGGGGTTTATTCTTTATTTTCTGGGTTATTTAACCGGGCGTTAACGTATTTGCGAGTGTCATCAAAGAACTTTATTTTCCTTTTAATCTAAAATGAAATAAATATTTTTATTATCCCATTGGGTTCGCTTGATGTTACCGGGTTCAGGAGAGTCGCATGACCATCGCCGCAGAACGTTTTTGTATTAACAGAAAGATCGCCCCCTCGCTGAGCATTGAAGCCTTCTTCAGGCTGGTGAACGGTTTAGGGTTGAATAAGGTGGAACTTCGTAACGACTTGCCCAGCGGTAACGTGATGGACAACCTGAGTGCTGCCCAGGTTTGCGCACTGGCTGAACGTTATGGCATTGACATTATTACCATAAATGCCGTTTATCCCTTCAATCAGCGTACGGAACAGGTTCGCCAACTGACCGAATCCTTGCTGGCCGATGCGAAAGCGGTGGGGGCGCGTTCGCTGGTGCTTTGTCCCCTGAACGACGGCTCGTCGGTTGCGCCAGAGGTAACATTAAACGCACTGCGCGATTTGGCACCGCTGTTCGCGACCTATGGAATAACCGGACTGGTTGAGCCACTCGGCTTCCCACAAAGCTCGCTGCGTTCGGCAGCGCAGGCGCAGAAGCTTATTCGCGATGCCCATGTTCCCTTTAAATTATTAATCGACACCTTCCATCATTATCTCTATCCCGATGCTGACGCCGAATTCAGTCAGGTGGATATCGCCCAAATTGGTCTGGTTCACCTGTCGGGCGTGGAGGACAAACGTCCGCGTGAAAGCCTGACAGATGCCGAGCGCATAATGTTAACGCCGGAAGATCGCCTGTTCACCTGTCGCCAGGTTAAACAGCTTGAAGAACGAGGCTATAAAGGCATTTATGCCTTTGAACCTTTTGCGCCAGAACTGGCGGACTGGGATGAGAACAAGATTCAGCATGAAATTAAAAACAGCATCCAACTGATTCAACATTCCTTGAAGTAAATCGCCTCGCCTGTGAGGTTTAACCCGCTGATTTATCGATGATATCTCATGCATCTTCGGTTCGCAGAAACAGCATTATGAGGAACAGCCAACAGGGCGTAGAAGTAAACGCGCCCAGGCTTCGTTGATGCACTTACGGGCAATTATGCCCGTAAGTGTGATTCATCATCTGTCCGCTCCGAGAGCCGACAAATTTCCCGGCAGAGAGGCAGGATGTTTTACTCTGTCGCTATCGGCGTAGCATTTTCGTCAATCTTCGTATCGCCCTGAATCGCCTGGATGCGTTTTTCCACCGCATTCACCTGCTCGCTGTTATGCAGCAAGGTATAGGTCAGATCGAAGGTTGCACTCGCGCCCGGTGCCAGCTGTTTCACGCGCTTCTGTTCACGTTCAATGGTCACCGGGTAGGCATAGTTGGTGCCGGGCTCAATCCCGGTGACATAGCCTTGTTTCAGCGTATCGGTATTTTTCCACAGGGTCAGCAGCGGCAGCTGTTGAGTATCAAACTGGATAGAGGCACCTTTGTTTCCGGCTTTATTCACTACGGCGGCGAGGGTCTGATGATCCTTGTCAGACAGCGGCTTGATGTTAAACACCATTTCATCGAAGTCTTTTGTCGGGCCTTGATAAGTTTGCCAGTTGTTCAAACCGGCTTTGGCATAGTCATTAAACGGACTGATTTGCGACATCGGGGCGAGAAACCGTGCGCCTTCTTCCAGAATTGGCGTGCTGAAGTTGCTGTGATAGATAATCTCGTAATCGTGTGGGTAATCGGAATGGTTGGTCAGCACGTCATGCAGGCTGAACTGATTGCTGCCCGGCACATAGCGCAATTCCGTCCACGTCTGGAGATCGGCTTTCTTGAAGGTGCTCTCTTTGATCAAACCGCGGATGCGGATTTCGTGCGGGGCCGCATCCGCCACCTCGACTTCAAGCTGTGAGACTGGCGTGTTTCCAGCTTTGCCGTGCAGCGTATAGATGCGGCCTTTGTCGTTAACAGGATGGCCGGTCCATTCATAGCCACAGCGCACCATCATCTCGTTGAACCCTTCCAGCCAGCCCAGGCCATTGCGACTTTCAAGGTTGATAAAAGCGGGATTCACCACCTCTTTAACCGGTGAATCCCAGCCCAGTCGGGTGCCAAAGCCTTCCACGCGGAGCAGGTTCATTCCCCGGGTGGGAACGAGCGTGATGGTCAGGCCATCCTGACTACGAATCTCCAGGATCTTACTGCCTTCCTGCTTACCGCCGTGCAACACTTTCTGCTTAATGCTGAACGGCTTGCCCTGGAATTTCAGCTCGCTGCTGTTAACCTGCCAGTTTCCTTTGTCTGTGCCTTGTTCAGCACTCGTCAGCACCCAGGTTTTGGCAGACGCAGAACCAGAAATCATCACGGCTAATACCGTCAGTGCGAGTTTTGTCTTCATCATTTACCCCTTTAGCTGAATCGTTTTTTCAATCATCAGAGGAATTTACTGATTCGGACGTAACGGAAACGTGATTTTCCTCACCTGCTGGAAAATGAGGAAGGATTAAGCGTGTTAGTGGGATGTTGCTCACATTTAAAATGCTTTTTAATGGTGTTAAGTCATCTTTTTATCGGCAGTAGTCAAAAATCTGTAAACGATTCAGCCACGATGGATAGGTAAGGCTTTTTTCGTAAAACCAGGATGTATAAGGGAAGCGCGAAGAAAGGGCCTCGCGCATTTCCCGCAGGGCAGATTCACGACAGGTAAAACTGGCGCTTAAAAGCAAACATATCATTCAGCAGGCAGTACTCGGGATTGCCGAGCGTGATAACCGGCGCGCGTTGGGCAATCATGGTTTTCCAGTTTGCCAGTGAATGTCGCCAGGCGGCATCTTCGTCGTCGGTTAACGGCGCAACCTGATATCCCAGCGTAATATGAAACTGGTAACGATCGTGGCCCGGCTCGTGAATGCCGGTGACTTCAGACAGGCGATCGCGCAACTGGCGCAAGCGCTTCTCCGTATCTGCATCGGCCGTTAACAGGCGCAGCGTTAACGGGGTTTCATGCGCAGAGGGCGCCTCCGGATTAACGCGCATGCGGTATGGCGCGGCATCTTCACCCAGCTTAAACGACCGCAGGCGCTCAGCCAGGATCCGATCGCACTCTTCCATAGGCATATCAAGAGCCAACCCAGCAGGCCACAGGGGATAGCGTCTTTCCTTGTCGTTGGCACCGCCGAAAACGGTCATATGATAACTGGAGGGAGGCAGCGCGGTGACCTTTCGTGACCAGCTTTCACCGGGTAACTCACGATAGACATCAAGCAGGGCATCGAAGGGTTCCGAGCCTTCACCTTGCTGCGGCAGATGGCAAATAATCGTGTTTCCCCTAAACGGCACAACCCGGCCGTCCGCGGCAAACTTACGGCCCACGTCGTTAGGGCGGTGTTCCGCACCAATAGCGCGGGCGGCGGCCATACCGCCTAGAGTGGCAATCGTACCTTTCAACAGCATTCTCCGTGTTGTCATCGTCCTACCTCAGTATTGAGCAGATTCCGGCAAAATCATTAATGGGTTCCTCGCCTGTGCGATCTTGCACGGGCATGTAGAGAGGACGTCTTCTCTGTCTGGCCGGGATGTCACAGGACAGCAGAAGCCTGATGCAATGATGAGGGGGCGATAACACACCTGCGCGGGAGCACAGATCCCGGCATCATCGTGCTGGTTAATCAAGGGGACGCGCATCTCAATCGGCCATCCTGGCGAATGTCTGTGACTAAAAGATGAAGGGAGAGTGTGATGTCCAGAAGAGGAACCGCGCGCCGGCGTTCTCGGCCGGGTTGGGTGCATTCAGCCTGCGGGACGCAACCTAATCGGCGGGGCGCAGTGGATCGTATTTGTCCTGTTAGCCAGGGCAAGAAGAAGCCAGCGTATTCAGCGCTGGCATGACTTTCCCACGTCTATACATTGAGCCGATGAATAACCGTCACGAATTCATTCACCCCGCGATTAATCTCCTGAAAACTGCGCGAGAGGTTGCTGATTTTGTCATTCTCGGCGGTAAGAAAGCGTTTAATTTCTTCAAGTTGCTGGGTCATGTTTTCAATAAGGGTGGTATTTTCTTCCACCACTCTGGTGATTTTAAGGGTCGCCTGCGATGTTGAGGCCGCCAGTCGCCGGACCTCCTCGGCCACTACGGCAAATCCACGCCCCGCTTCGCCTGCACGTGCCGCCTCAATCGCGGCGTTTAACGCCAGAATATTGGTTTGCCCGGCGATGGCGTTGATCGTCGAGACGATTTCTTTAATATCCATCGAAGAATGATTGAGCTTATCGCCAATTTCTGCTGCCGCACTGACCTGTGACGACATCGATTCCGCATTGCGGATGGTTTCACCCAGTACATCATTTGCATTAAAGGTGATCTGAGACGTCTCTTCCGACGTTGTGACGGCAATGTCAGCAACCCGTTTAGCATTCTCAACACGTTCGGTAATATCAGATGCCAGTTTGATGACCTTATAAACGTGCTCAGCATCATCTTTTATAGGGTTGTAACTGGCTTCCAGCCAGACGCGTTTGCCTGAGGCGGTGACCCGCTCAAAACGTCCAGTAAAAGCCCGGCCTTGCTGGATCTTTTGCCAAAAATCAGGGTGCTCTTTATAAAATTCATCATAGCAAAACATACGATGATGTTTGCCCTTGAGGCCATCAAGCGGGTAGCCCATTAATTTCAGAAAATTGTTATTGGCATCAACAACCTCGCCCTGCGGGGTGAACTCGATCATGGCCATAGAGTTATTTAGGGCGGTGATAATGGCTTCTTTATGCTTCAACGCTTCATGTTTATTAGTAATGTCGTTGGCGATTTTGATGACTTTTTTTACCGCGCCGTGACGATCCTTCACAGGGAAATACGTCGCGCTTAAATACAGCCGGCTGTGATTTTTGCGAAAGCGCTCAAAAATGCCGCTGAAGGAGTGACCGGCGCCCAGGGTTTGCCAGAAATGCGCGTAGTCGCTGGAGCGCACGACGTTATCATCGCAGAACAGGCGATGGTGCTGACCCGCAATCTCGTTGAGCGTGTAACCCGTCAGTTCAAGAAAAGGCTCGTTTGCCGTAATGATGCTGCCGTCAGGCGTAAATTCAATCCAGCCAATGTTGGCTTTGATCGCCTGCGTGTTGGTCTGATCATCTGCGGACCCCCATGAAGCGCTACCGGGTATAAAACGTGTCAGGGCAAACATAACGCTCTCCATCTTTTTCAGATAAAAGGGACAAACGATTTGGGCCTGTGTCGGGGAGTTTGCTGCCTGTGAAAAGTAAAGCGTCCGGCGCGGGTCGTCTTAGATTATCGGCACTGATGGATTCATATTTAGAAATAGATTAAAAAAAGTGATGTTTATCACAATGGCAGGCAAAGCGATCCAGTGCGGTATAAGCACGCGGACTTTCTTGCCTGGCGTGCAGCCCGAAGATGAGATGGTGTTTAAAATACGCGAGCAGCAGTAATTTAGCGGGTTCCCTCGCCATGTTTGCTGTTCCGACTGAAAAAACGGCAGGGGCAGCGGACGGCCTGTTTCAGGACGGAAACCATTAAAAATTGCCAGCACACCGGCGGAATTGTTAATCATAACTTGTTGAATGATGGCAAAAAACATTGGGGACGTTTTTGTTATCCAAGTGAATCGGGGGATGATTTGATTGACAGGCGTTCGTTCAGCTGGACTGATTTCACTTCGGGCAACCCAGCTGCGTTTTTATCATCGGCTTAAGCGAAGGCGCTCTGCGTAAGACAACGAAATACCTGAGGAGCGCAGCGCAAGGTGATAGCGTCCGCTCCCCTTTCTCAGATGGACAGCAAAAGATACCGGCGATAGCGCAATCCCCAGTACCGGCCTCTGCCGGGCTGACATGCAGGCGGCGAGATTAAAATACTGGCGCGTAGAGGGCGGATAGTGGCAGGGGCTGACGCGCCAAACAATCACGCGCCAGCGGGTGGGCCTCTGCCGGGCTGACGCGCAGGCGACGAGAATAAAATACAGGCGCGTAGAGGGCGGATAGTGGCAGGGACTGACGAGCCAAACAATCACGCGCCAGCGGGTGGGGCGCTGCCGTGGCGATGACATCTCAGGCGGTGTCGCCAATGTCAGACTGCAACATCGCCTGTGCCGTCACACATTCAGTCGATGGATCACCGTAACGCATTCGTTCACACCGCTGAAAATTTCCTGAATACTGTCTGAGAGATGAATCATCTTGTCGTTTTCCGTCGTGAGAAAACTGTTGATGCCATCAAGCTGCTGATGCATGTCGCCGATAAGACTGGCATTTTCTTCAACCACCTTACTGATTTTCTGCGTTGCCTGAGAGGTGGAGGCGGCAAGACGTCTGACTTCTTCCGCGACTACCGCAAAACCACGTCCCGCTTCGCCCGCGCGTGCGGCCTCAATGGCGGCGTTCAGCGCCAGAATATTGGTTTGTCCGGCAATGTTGTGAATCGTGGAGACAATCTCTTTGATGTCTTTGGCCGAATAATTCAGTTTGTCACTGATCTCCGCAGCGGCTGTTACCTGAGAGGCCATGGATTCTGCATTTCGCACCGTTTGGCTCAGAACCTCATTGGTATTCGCGGTGAGATGCGACGTTTTTTCAGAGGTATTCATGGCAATATCCGCAACCTCCTGCGCCGTGACGACACGTTGGGTGATATCCGAAGCCAGCTTAATCACTTTATAAATGTGCCCCGCAGCATCTTTAACCGGGTTGTAGTTGGCCTCAAGCCAGACACGTTTTCCTGATGCCGTTACCCTTTCAAAACGCCCGGTGAATGCGCGTCCATGTTGAATTTTCTGCCAAAAATCAGGGTTTTCTTTGTAAAAGCTATCAAAACAGAATATACGGTGGTGTTTACCCTGAATCGCCGCAAGATCGTATTCCATCAGCGTCAGAAAGTTTTTATTGGCGTTGAGGATCTCGCCCTGCGGGGTAAATTCGATCATCGCCATGGAGTTGTTCAACGCAGTAATAATCGCTTCTTTATGCGTCAGCTCTTCATGCCGGTCAGTGATGTCATTGGCGATTTTGATGATTTTCTTCACGGTGCCGTGTTTGTCTTTCACGGGGAAATAGTTGGCGCTTAAGTAGAGCAGACTTTTATTTTTTCTGTAGCGTTCAAAGATGCCGCTGAAAGACTGGCCTGATGCCAGGGTTGCCCAGAATTCGGCATATTCACGAGAGCGCACAAAGTCTGGCTTACAGAACATACGATGATGCTGGCCGGTAATTTCACTGAGCTGGTAGCCCGTGACCGCCAGGAAGACCGGGTTGGCCGTAAGAATGATGCCCTCGGGCGTAAATTCAATCCAGCCGCTACAGGCTTTGATCGCCTGTACGTTACTCCGATCGTCGGAGACATTCAGCGGGGTTTTGCCCGGTTTAAAACGCGTAAAGGAAAACATAGCACTCTCCATTTATAGCCGTAAAAAGGTCAAAGAGTTGACCACGTAGTGGAGAGACAGCGACCTGTTTACAGGGAGGTCGATCGGCTCGGGTCCACTAACGTTATCGGCATCGCGCGTGTCATATTTAGGTCACATTATGGACACAATTAAAGTCTGGTGAGGTGCATCACGCTATTCACAAAGGGCATGCGGTGACGTCAACAATGCGCATGCCCTTCAGCGTAGGTTTCGCTCTCAACACTGTCAGTGTCGGGGAGCGGATGGTGCTGCAATGAAGCGGCCTGAAGCCGCGTTATGACGGGTTATCCGGTATTGCACTGCGCAAAAATTCAGGGATGGCAGGGCGACCGTTTTCCAGACAGGTGCCGGTGAAAACCGCCTCGGCATAAACGACATTATTCACCAGAATTTGTTGGATGAAGTTAACGCGGTTGCGTTTTTCATTGGCCGCCAGTGTACAGGTCACCTGCATCTCATCACCTTTCTTCAGGCTCTTTTTGAAGCGCAGGGTGTACTCCAGCAGCATATGAATACGACCCGCGGTAAACTCTTCTTCGAGATCGACACCAATGTGCTCTTTCATAAAAGCGTGACGTGTCCATTCCATATAAAACGGATAGTAGAGTCCGTCCACCACGCCCTGAAAATCGATGTGCTTTTCGTCAACCTGATACGTTTTCGTAAACATAATAGCGCCAGTAGTGAGTGAGGTTATGCTCACTTTAGTGATCATTGGCGCTTTGTGAAATGCTTTTTATTGGGGATGCGCGGGGACCGCGTACGGTGATATATCATGCTGTAACATGGCCGGGCCAGCGAGGCGCTGGCCCGGGTGAGGCGATAAAACGCGGTTATCGGAAAAAAAGCGCGTCAGTTATCGGAAAGCCGGCGTCGCGAGAGTGCCGCTTCTTTCGGTGCGGAAAATAGACACTGCGTTGCGCAGCATCACGGTTTGTTCCAGCATGCCCTGCGCGGCGGAGGAAACCTGCTGAACGAGCGCGGCGTTCTGCTGGGTAACCTGATCCATCTGGCTAACGGCAATGCTGACCTGACCGATACCATTGCTCTGCTCGTCCGATGCGATGGTGATTTCGCCCATAATGGTCGTTACGCCCTGCACCGATTTCACGATCTCCTCCATCGTATTACCGGCTTCTCTTGCCAGGCCTGAGCCTTTCGCCACATGCTCGACCGACTGTGTGATCAAATCTTTGATCTCTTTGGCCGCGGTTGAACTGCGTAAGGCCAACGAACGCACCTCACCGGCGACGACCGCAAATCCGCGCCCACCTTCGCCCGCTCTTGCGGCTTCAACGGCGGCGTTAAGTGCCAGGATATTGGTCTGGAATGCAATGCCTTCAATGACTGAAATGATTTCGGCAACTTTGCCCGAGCTTTCTGAAATAGAGCGCATGGTTTCCACCACCTGCTTCACGACATCCCCGCCCTGGATCGCCACATGTGATGTAGTGTCGGCCTGAGTATTCGCGTGACGTGCGTTGTCAGTATTCTGACGAACGGTGGCGGTAAGTTCTTCCATGCTGGCAGCCGTTTGTTCAAGCGCGGCAGCCTGCTCTTCTGTGCGCTGAGCCAGATCGATATTGCCCTGCGCGATTTCGTTGGCTGAATTGTTGATCAGCTCCGCAGACGACTGAATGCCGCTGACGATGGTGACCAACTGCTGACGCATAGCTTCAAGCGACGCCATCAGGCTGCCCTGGCCTTTAAGCGGAACAGCAATGTCCACGGTCAGGTTACCCTGCGCAATCATTCCGGCAATATCGGCCGCCGCTTTTGGCTCGCCGCCCAGTGCGCGGATAATGCTGCGCGTAATAATCGTACCCAGAATAATCGAAAGCAGAATCGTAATAATACCGGCCAGGCTCAGCGTCATTTTGGTGGCAAAGGCCAGGCTGTTCACCTCTTCAGAGCGTTTAGCTAACAGCGTAGCTTCAGCGTTGTTGAATTCAGCGGCAAGGGCGCGATAGCGATCCATAAATGCCTTATCGCGGCCCTCCTGAAAGAAATGCGTCAGCGTTTCCAGCGGTTGTTTGCCGCTGTTTACATCCCGGCGCAAGGCGATCAGTTGATCGTCCACAGCCTGAACACTGTTATGCAGTTCAAGCAGCGAGGTCAGCCTTTGCTGCTGCTCGGCATTATCCGCCGTCATGCTGCGAAGCTGATTGTATTTCTGATCGAAAGCGGTTTTACCAGCGTTAAACGGTGCCAGGAAATTGTCATTGCCTGAAACAACAAACCCACGCACGCCCGTCTCCATATTCACCATATCGGTCAGCATACTGTCGCTGACGCTCATGACCTGATAACTGTGGATGTTCCAGGTGTTGGCCTGACGCAGTTTAAGAAAATTGGCGATCGACAAGCTGCTGCCAATCAGCGAAACAATAACGATGATGCCGAACGCGAAGGCGATTTTACGGCCGGTTGTGATTTTCATGTTTTTCCCCGATAAGTGATCTTATTATTTTTGTGATAAAAGCCATTACATTTCGTTTATCGGCAAAGAAGAGTGGCAGTTTATAACCGCACCTCCTTTTTTTATAAAACCTGTCCTTAAGGTTAGCCGCAGATAATTACCTGGGTTATCTATAGAAAGGATACGATGCCGTGGGGATAACATAACCGTATGTTACGAGCAGTCACGTGACTTTTAGCCGTTCCATAAGCACGTGACAAAACAGCTTAATAAAGAGAAAGCAATTTCGCTTTGCGGAGGTGAAGGGATTCAAAACGCTAATGCAGAAAAAAACATGGAGAAAGTTGCTAATGGATATGTATAAAAAATGTCGCTTTCATTCGAAATAATGAAAGCGACAGAGCAGTTAAATAACGTCGTTTTTATTAACTGCGATGATTAGCCTTTACTCCCTGTCTGCGCATGAGCGCCCGTTTGGGTGTGGTGCATCGTTGGGCTCACAGGAAGCTCAGAATAGGTTTGAGTATCATAAATTACCCCTTCTTCAGCGGATTTCAGCAACATACCTGCCTGATAGTATTTGTCCTGTTTCATCATGGCGAGTGCGCTGGAAACATCGTTTTCAGTCTGCTGCAACGGCATCAGTTCCTGCGTTTCGGTAACGGCAACGCCTGCCAGTTTCAGCGCATCAAGCGCGCCCTGTTTATCACCCGCTTTGATGTGCTGGTTGGCCTGATCGATAGCATCATTTTTCTGTTTCGAAAACTGATAATCTTCTGAAACGGAGACGTCGGAACCGATACGAATATAGTTATCGCCATTCATAGGGGCTTTCTTGTCGTAGCGAATATATTTGGTCCAGTCCACGCTATTATCTTTCAGGTAGGTTTCTGCCTGGGTGGCCAGCGCTTTTGCCTGTTGCGTCTGACCGTTAAATAACGCGTTGCGAGAAAGCTGAATATCATTCATCGCCTGGGCCGCCTGCGCGGATACGACTTCGTTATTTAACGTGTGGCTGTCTTTAAAAGATTCAGCGGCAGCGGCTCCGCCAGTAAACACTAATACGGCTACAATCATTGAGCTAACAATCATCTTTTTCATGATATTAATCCTCTGTATGTATGCATCCGAAAGGTGCTAACGTCATTAATTACATAAAGCGTGCCTTATTACGGGTAATAAATCTTTCCGGAAAAATCATAGACAGTGATTGTCAGATGAATATCGCCGTCTGGGTTTTGCTACTGTGGAAATGATTATCCAGAACAGCATTACTGACACAGAAACGATCGGGAGCCGTGCTGTCTGAGGCGTAATCTTTTACAGGACAGTTGCTGCCGCGCAGTTGGGTAAAAAACATATCGCCTGAAAAGCATGCTTCGGTAAGGTGTACATCCTGCTGTGACGGGTTTTCACACTGGCTGCCGTGAAAAGAAAGGGTCATTAACCGGGCCATAATTTATCTCCTTGATGTCGTGCTGATGTCTTTAATTAACACCCGAAAGATATTTAAGTGTGATTATGAGTTTGCAGAAAAATGTCATCGTTACATTTGTCATCTTTATTTTTCATTAAAAGTCATTGAGTTAGATGAATGAGTTTGTAACAGGTCCTCCGTTCTTTAAGAAACCTGAGTTTTCTATAGAAGAAAACGTACAGGCTGACATCAGGTTGAATTTTCATCATCCTGTTAACGGGAAAATAAGGCGGGTAACGACAGAGGAAACACACTGTCTTTTTCCCCTTAAGATTTTGTCGTGTGCTGGCCCGGTGGCCGTTAAGCGTGGGAAATCCTGTGTGTGTGGATTTTATCCGCGTCTCGTCTTCTTTTGAGTAGGCTGCTTTACACAACCTCTGGCACTGGCAAAATAGTCATTTCCCTTTCCAGTAATCGCTATGTCTGAAGAAGCTCTGCGGCAGCAAATCGCGAATTTAAAAAAGCACAATGCGCGATTAAAGCGTATTGCGCACGATGCCCGTAATAAATTAAGCGCCGCACTGGACGGAACAGGACTGTGCTTGTGGCAGCTGGATATTCCCAGCGGCAAACTGGTCATTTTTAACCGACGCTGGGGATCGATGCTGGGTTTTCAGCCCAAAGAAGTCGGTGCGCATTTCGACGTATGGAAATCCTGCCTGCATCCGGACGATGCCAGCGACGTATTGAAGGCTTTCTACGATCATATTAACGGAAAGGCACCTTTCTATGAGGCGTTGCACCGCATGGTGGGCAAAACGGGCAAGATCACCTGGGTACTGGATCGCGGTCGGGTCAGCGAATGGGACGAGCAGGGAAGGCCCTCCAAAGTAACGGGCACCCATATTGATATGACCAAAGAGAAACAGTACGAAGAGCAGCTGGCGACACTGGCGATGCATGATCCTCTTACGCAGTTAACTAACCGCCATGCATTACTCACCCATTTTCGCGATATGAAAACGGAAGCCGTGTTTTGCATTGCCTTTATTGATTTAGATAATTTCAAACACGTCAACGATACGCTGGGGCATCGCAGCGGCGACGACGTTCTGATTCAGCTCAGCCAGCGCTTTATCGCCGCCTGTCCGTCTAATGTCATTATTGGCCGACTGGGCGGAGATGAATTTGTTTTGTTGATCCCTTTCGCCTTGTCCCATCCGCTCACAGATAAACTCACACAAGCCTGTCTTGAAGCTGCCCTGCAGCCCTTCGAACTGGCTAACGGTACAGCGTCCATTGGCGCTTCGATTGGTGTGGTTCAGGTTAACAGCCCCGAGAACTTTGACAGCGCGCTCGCCCGGGCCGATGAGGCCATGTACAGCATCAAAAAAAATGGCAAATGTGGCGTCGCCCTGTCACACGGGGAAGGCTTATAAGGACGCTTCCCGCGACTGGAACATTTTTCGCCCTCTGCCAGGCTTATGTGGTATCACCATTCTGCCAGCGCTGTCGCGGCAACATGAGCGGCGGAGGCCTGAGGCGTAATGACTTCCACCTGGAGCGAGGCACGCATGAGTCTGTTTAAAAGCAAAGATGGATATAATCTCTATTACAAAGACTGGGGTAAAGGTCAGCCAGTATTGTTTAGTCATGGCTGGCCGTTGGATGCGGACATGTGGGACAGTCAGCTCAATTTTCTTGCAGAACGCGGCTACCGCGCCATCGCCTTTGACCGACGTGGCTTTGGGCGTTCCGATCAGCCCTGGGACGGTTACGATTACGACACCTTTGCTGACGACATTCATTGCCTGATTGAACATCTGCAACTCAGAGACGTGACCCTGATTGGCTTCTCAATGGGCGGCGGGGATGTGTCACGCTACATCGGCAAATACGGGACAGATAAGGTTAAAAAGCTGGTGCTGCTGGGGGCGGTAACGCCGATTTTCGGCCAGACTGACGATCATCCCGAAGGTGTCGAGAAATCGGTCTTTGACGGCATTAAACAGGGGTTGTTGAAAGATCGCGCGCAGTTTATCAACGAGTTTGCTGCGCCGTTTTATGGCACCAATGCCGGTCAGCAGGTTTCAGAAGGCGTGCTCACGCAGACCTTAAACATCGCTTTACTGGCATCGCTTAAAGCAACGCTGGACTGTGTTACCGCGTTTGCCGAAACAGATTTCCGCGCAGATCTGGGGAAAGTGGATGTGCCAGCCTTAATTATTCACGGCAGTCATGACCAGATAGTGCCTTTTGAAGCCACGGGCAAGCTGGCACATGCGCTGATACCGGGTTCGGAACTTAAGATCTATGACAATGGCCCACATGGTTTTGCCGTCACGCATCAGGACCAACTCAATCAGGATTTACTGACGTTTTTACAACAGTAACGGAACAGAATAATCTGAAAGCAACGCCCGTCAGGGCGTTTTTTTTTATTCCTCAACGCTTCGCTTATTTAAAACACCTTTTTTACCTTCTTCTCTTTTATTTTTCATGACCGTTTTACTAATTGATGCTTTTTTGATTATTTAATGATCTGCTTTTAACAGAAACATCGATAATTAACGAATTTACCGCTTCGCTTATTTTCAGATGATGGAAGTGTGATGTTGTTGAATTTGCTTTATCAGGCGTGGTTAAAAAGAACATTTATTGATCATATTGACGACGTTCCGTGATGCTGATCCGATTTACCGCTTCGCTTATAAAGAAAAACGGGGTGGACTTTTTAATGAATCGATCGATTAATAGGGGGCGGGAAGAGTGGCTGTCACAGGGCTGACATGATCGCCATTCTCGTTAAGTTTCTTGTTTAGATAGTTTCGTTACTAAAGAATTAAAGGGATGAGCCGCAAAATGGTTTTGTCTGGCAACCCACGCCAGCGCTCAGCGTTTATGCTTGATAAGGTGATTTTTATGGCTACATTTAATTCTGTAGCCTTTAAGGTAATGCAGCTTTAACTGTGCCAGTTGAATAATGAAATTTGAGGAGAATACAGAATGACGCAATATCGTGGTGGCGCGGGTAATTTCGCCGCAGATAAAGAGCGCGCGGCAGAGGCCGGGCGTAAAGGCGGGCAGAACAGCGGTGGGAACTTTAAGAATGACCCGCAGCGAGCGATCGAAGCAGGCCGCAAAGGAGGTAAAGTAAGCCGTCGTAGTTAATCATTTACTTACAATGACTTGCTATTATCTTTGGCGGTTTAAAAAAGGGAAATACGTTCAGTACGCTTCTGTCTTCCCGTCTGACCTGTTGTGAAAACACGCTCTGGTGTGAGGTCGCAAGAATCTTACCGGAAAGAACGCCCCCTTTCCGGTGTCTTTTTCAGCGCTCCGCTGACATCAAAAAATAAATATAAAAAAATGGAACCTCAATCCAATGGGCGGAATGGGCATTATTTTCCTTGGGTGCTAAGTTGTACGCGGATGGGAATATTCGTACAGATTTGGCTGAATTTAAACAGATCCTCATTTTTAATAAATTTAAATTAAAAAAGATAAATCACTGGTAATGAAAGAAAAAAATGCATTTTTAATGCCACTTATGTTGTCAGGTTTTGCAAAGTTAAACACTATTCCCGCCAACTCCACTAAGGTTATATAAAGTGCGATTGACTGAAGCGGCGCTGAAACCTCGGTGCTGCTGTTTAATTAATGAGGCTCTTTTCATGACTGTTAAAACGTTAAATGATCTTTTCATCCACGACCTGTCAGATGTTTACAGTGCAGAAAAACAGATTGCCCGGGCTCTGCCAAAAATGGCGCGCGCTGCCAGTGATGAAAACCTGGTTGCTGCGTTTAATCAGCACCTTGAAGAGACACGCGGGCAAATTGAGCGTCTGGATGAATTAGTTGAGGCCACGCCCGAGGTAAAAATTAAACGTATGAAATGTCATGCGCTGGAAGGGCTGGCGGAAGAAGCACAGGAAATTATCGAGTCGGTAGAAAAGGGAGAGGTACGCGATCAGGGATTGATCGGAGCGGCGCAAAAAGTTGAGCATTATGAAATCGCGACCTACGGTACCCTGCAGGCGCTGGCACTCAAGCTAGGCTACACCAAAGCGGCGAAGCTGCTGGCACTGACGCTTGAGGAAGAAAAACAAACCGATGTAAAACTCACCACTCTTGCTCAGGCAATCAGCACGGTTGAAGGAGCAGCAAAATGACCACGGCCATTGAAAACTATCATGACTGGCTACGCGATGCGCATGCCATGGAGAAGCAGGCCGAGAGCATGCTGAGCAAAATGTCGGGCCGACTTGAGCACTACCCGGCACTGGAACAACGCCTGGCACAGCATCTGGAAGAAACCAAACATCAGCTTCAGCTGCTTGAGCAACTGCTGGATCGTCACGGCATTGACCACTCCATCATGAAAGACGTGATGGGAAAAATGGCGGCAATGGGGCAGGCGATCGGCGGTATGTTCACCTCTGATGAAGTCGTGAAAGGGGCGATGAGCGGCTATGTGTTCGAGAACGCAGAGATCGCCAGCTATACCAGCCTGATTGCGGCAGCAGAACAGGTCGGTGACAGTGAAGGTGTCAGAGTGCTGAGCGAAATTCGCAATCAGGAGATTGCGATGGCTGAATGGCTGTTCCAGCATCTGCCTGAGGTGACGCAACAGTTCCTGCAGCGCTCCGCGCAGCCGGGCGTTGAAGCGAAGAAATAATGCGTTTGCGGTGCCGCAGGCGGTAAAAAGCCGGGAAATGTTCCCGGCTTTTTTACGTGCTTCTGCGGCGGTTAGTCAGCCATTAAATGACCGTACATCGCCATCAGGCGACGCGTTACGCCGTTTGTCCAGCCGAAGCCGTCCTGTAACGGATATTCGCCACCGCCGCCCGGGCGGGCACGATCGCCGCTGATATCGTACTTTTCTACCAGCTTATGGTGCAGCTGGTAGAAATTGTTCACCGTGGTCAGCCAGTTAACGGCAATCTCGTTCGCCAGCGACTCTTCCCCGTAGTTGTTTAAGCCCACAACGGCCATCCACTGCATGGGCGCCCAACCGTTCGGTTTATCCCACTGTTCACCGCTTTCCACCATTGAGGTCAGCAGGCCGCCGTTGCTGAGCAGCAGGTGGCGCAGGGCGATAGCTTGCAGGTGGGCCTGATAGGGCGTTGCCAGCCCGACAAACAGCGGCACGACGGCGGCGGCGGTAAAGGCACCGAAGCGCGCACGGCGCCAGTCATAATCGCGAAAGACTCCTGCCGTGCTGTCCCACAGGTAACGGGTAATCGCCCGCTTACGCGCCTCGGCCTTTTTCTGCCAGGCCAGCGCAGTCAGCTCTTCACCTTTAGCATGCGAGAGCGTGGCTATCATCAACTCAAGCTTGTACAACAGCGCATTGAGATCGATAGGGATAAATTGTGTCGTGCGAATACTGGCCAGGCGTTTTGGGTTACGCAGCCAGCGTGACGAGTAATCCCATCCCGATGCCGCCCCTGCGCGCAGATCGCGGTAAACTTCGCTTGCCGGACGTTTTGAATGACGCGCCGTTTCCACATCTTCAATCCAGGATTCGTCGCGCGGCGTATCGCGGTCGTCCCAGTAGCGGTTCAGCAGCGAGCCGTCAGGCATTCTGACCACATGGCGGTAAGCCTGGTTTGGCATCAGCGAGCCCGCGCCATCCATCCAGAACTGATACTCTTTCATCAGTTGCTCCAGATAGCGCTGAGAGCCCTGCACACCATCTTCTTCGAACAGCTCAACCATCAGGGCGAACACCGGCGGCTGTGAGCGGCTGAGGTAATAGGTACGGTTGCCGTTTGGGACATGGCCGTAGTTATCGATCAGCCACGCGAAGTTGTCCGCCATGTGGCGCAGCAGGTCGTCGCGGCCCGACTCCGCCAAACCAAGCATGGTGAAGTAAGAGTCCCAGTAGTAGGTTTCACCGAAGCGACCGCCCGGTACGACATAGGGTTTGGGCAACGGCAGCAGCGATGAGTGCGGCATATGCTGCTGCGGCATTTTGGTCAGCACCGGCCACAGATCGTCAATATGCTCGTTGAGCGTCTTGTCGGGATTCGAGACGTAAAAGCTTTCATTAATGCCCGGCATATAAAAATGCTCAGCAACAAAACGCGACAGGTCGAACTCCTTGCTGCGCTTTTGACGACGATAGCGCATCAGCACATCCAGAGGATCGTACTTAGGCGAGCAGTCGGGGAAAGTTTTACTGTCCTCGAAAATGCCTGACATCTGGACGGCTTCGAACAGCTCAAGGTAGCGATCGGCAGGCGTCAGCGCATCCGGAGCCGGTAAGCCTTCAATCAGCTCCGGCTCGGGTTCAGAATCTTGCATGCGGTCCAGCTTTAGTTCATGGGGATCGTATTGATACTCAACTTCCGCCCCGGCACGATTCTCTTCGAATGCATTGAGTTGCTGGCGATAAGTATTAATAACGGCCTCCTGAGCGAACGGGGTTGCACAAAGAAGGAATTATAGACCTCTCGCAGGCAGGAACAACAATGCAGATTGTCTATGAACGTAATAAAAATTGTCTATTAATCGTATGCATTGAATAAAACACAGTCAATTCAACTAAATATGGCGGGTTTAGCCGTAAATGCATTTCAGATGAATCTCTTAGGTAACAACGAAATAAATTTTAATCTACCCGGAGGGTAATGTTTATGACGCAGGTGAAGGTGATAATACACAAAAATGTCACGATGGAGCACAATGGCGTGAACAAGACCGCGAAGGACAATTTAGCGTGAAACCTTATACCTTACAGCGTCTCACTGACCGGGATATGGCGGCATTTCGGACTATCAGGCTTGACGGGCTCAAGCGTCATCCCGCTGCCTTTGGCGCAGATTATGACACTGAGCGTCATCAGCCTGACGCGTTTTTTGCGGCAAGGCTACGTGAAAACTGCGTGCTGGCAGGAGCAGACGATCGGGGCCGGTTGGGCGGCATCGTCGGTGTGCGCTTTAATGCCGCGCAGAAACAGCGCCATTACGCCACGATCTGGGGAATGTATCTGTGCCCGGAATGGCGTGGAAGCGGGCTGGCAAAGGCGTTACTTACGGCCGCGATAGCCGAAGCCGGTGAATGCTGCTGCCTGAAGCTCGCCGTGAGCACCACCAATACGGCGGCCGTCCGGCTTTACCGCTCGGCAGGGTTTCAGACCTATGGCACGGATGTGGCCGCGCTTTATGTCAACGGCGTTTATCACGATACCTTGCTGATGCGGCTGGACAAAGAACCCGAACGCTGAGCAATAAGCCTTACGTGCTTCGTCACCCGTAGAACTAACGGGCGACGTGAAGTGTGCGTCAGCTCAGGCTGATGTTGAACAGGCGCTGAAGGGCCAGTTTGCCGCTGTCTGTCACAACCAGTTCCCGGTATCCCGGCGCCTGAACCAGCCAGTGCTTTTGCAACAGAAAGCGTAACAAGGCGGCACCCACTTCGCCTCCCGCATGGAAGCGTCTTTCACTCCAGTCCAGGCAGGGACAGCAGGCTTTTCGCCGGGAGCGGGGCGCAAGCGCAATCCCTGCATTTGCGAAGTTAGCTGTGCCACGTGGCGTGAGCCCAGTGCCGTCCTCACATATCCAGCCTTCCAGTTGCAGAAAATCATAGATGGCTACGGCAATTTCGCCGGCCAGATGATCGTAGCAGGTTCGGGCTCGCCTCAGACGGTTTGGCGTCGTGGTTTTAAGCGGGGTGCCGGGCGCTACTGAAACGCCCATCAGATTTTCCAGCAGGCTGGCAACCTCGCGACCGGCCAGGCTGTAATAACGATACCTTCCCTGCACCACACAGACGAGCAGGCCCGTCTCAAGCAGCTTATTCAAATGGCCACTGGCGGTTGACGGGGCGATATCGGCCACCACGCTCAACTCGGTGGCGGTCCATGCCCGGCCATCCATCAATGCGCAAAGCATGTGCATTCTGGAGGCATCTGCCATCGCCGAGGCGACCACAGACATGCTGATCTCCAGCGAGGGCTGATTATCCTGATGATGGCGGGAAGGGATCAGTTTCATTCTGTCGCGCATGTCCATTGACGGGTCAGGTCGCCAGCCCGCAAATCGTCATCTGTGAGCAGGATGAGGCGGTTACTGTGATCGCTGTACTGAACGCATATATTAATGCCGTTTTGCGCAATAATCCGCGCAATTTCGCCCAGCTCCCCCGGCCGCGCCTGTGCCAGCTTTCTGATGAGTGGCTTTTTAACGTCCCTGACGTCAAAACCAGCCTGCGACAATACCTGTTGGGCTTTGGGGCCATCTTCAACAAGGAAGTGGGCGTGGCTCTCCTGGGGCGTACAAAACACACCGCCCCCTTCCAGACCAATGCCATGCTGGCCGAGAAGCGTGCCAAAGGCGGCAAGCGCGCCTGGCGTGTTGCTGAATACGACATGAATATCAAACATGATGACGTCCCTCTGGCCCTGAATAGTCGCGCATCACCTGAGCAACGCGTATCCGGTAATGTGAAAAAATATGGCTTTTACCTTCTTCCTGCGCTGACTGATGTTCTCTGTTTTCTCGCCAGTTTTTTACCGCACTCTCATCTTCCCACCAGGAGAGCGATAAGATCTTTCCGGGCGTGCTCAGGCTCTGGAACCTTTCAATCTGGATAAACCCCGGTAATTCAGCCAGCCCGGACGACAACTCAGCCGCCAGCGCAAGATAGCGTTGTTGCGCTGCGGGTAAGGCTTCTGCTTCAAAAAGAACAGCAATCATTTTAGATCTCCATGAGTAAGCATGCGGGCAGTTTACGCGCGGCAGAATGCGATGCTTCGGCGTGTACCGAACAATGGCGTGCTCCATTTGGAGAAGGGCAGGGCGAGAAGAGAGAAGGGACGTGCGCCTGGCAGAGTAAAAACCGACAGGGGAGAAATCCGCCGTTGCCTGCCGGCGACTCTGCTCCGGTAAACAACGGCGCGATCGCAGGGCAAAACGCCTGCGATTCGGCTGATCTTATCCTTGTACCAGCGTGGCGCGAATCACGTCCTGGTAAGGCGTGGTTGGACGACCAATAAGCTGGCTCAGCGCGCGGGAATCATCGAACAGACCGCCCTGAGACGCGCCGACATCAGAGTCCGCCAGTAAGTCCGCTAACGGCGCCGGTAAGCCTGCGCCTTTCAGCGCCGCCGCAAAGTCTGCCTGCGGCAGGTTAACGTAATCAACCTGCTCACCGCTTTGCGCGGCAATCTCAGCGGCAAATTCAGCCAGGGTGTAGCTGTGATCGCCTGCCAGTTCGTAGACCTTCCCTGCCTGATCGTCACGAACCATCACTTCAGCCGCCGCATCGGCATAGTCCTGACGCGCAGCAGACGAAATCCGTCCTTCGCCCGCCGCACCAATGAACGCATGATGTGCCAGAGCAGGTGCGATGCTCGCTGCATAGTTTTCCGTGTACCAGCCGTTGCGCAGCAAGGCATAAGGCACACCTGACGCCGCCAGCATGGCTTCGGTTGCGCGGTGCTCGATCCCGAGCGAAAGCGGAGAGGTATCCGCATGCAGCAGGCTGGTATAGGCAATAAATTTCACACCTGCGGACCTGGCGGCCTCAATAACGGCTCTGTGTTGAGGTTCACGCTGGCCGACTTCGCTTCCCGAAATGAGCAGCAATTTTTCGACTCCTGCAAAGGCGTCCGCTAACGTCTCAGGTTTATTGTAATCCGCCTCACGCACGTTAACGCCCAATGCGGCAATATCCGCCGCTTTAGCAGGCGTGCGCACGGTAGCAACAATCTTGTCTGCCGCAACTTTTTTGCTTAATGCATCAATGACTAAACGGCCCAGTTGGCCAGTGGCACCCGTAACAGCGATCATGAGGTTACTCCTTAAGATGACAGTTGGTAAAATGCAGCCTAAGCGATAAACTAACTTTTAGTAAGTACTTACAGAATTGTTAGCATGGGGTGAAAGCGTTAAATGTCTGAAAAACTGAGCGAAAAATTTAGCCGGGGCGAGTTGCTCAATGTTAACTGTCCGTCACGCGACCTGTTAAAGCGTATCACCAGTCGCTGGAGCGTGCTGATCCTGCTTGCGCTTAAAGATAAAACGCTGCGATTTAGCGAACTCCGTCGTGCGGTGGGGGGCGTCAGTGAACGTATGCTGGCCCAGAGCCTGCGCTATCTGGAAGAGGACGGCTTTGTGCAACGTATAGCCTATGATGTCGTGCCGCCGCATGTGGAATACCGCCTGACGCCGCTGGGGCGTGAAGTCGGGGAGCAGGTCGTAGGGCTGGCAGACTGGTTAGAAGAGAATCTTGAGCGCATCCTGTCTCACCGCGAAAAGGACACTGCCGCTGAATAGCCTGTTGATCCTGACGGGCGAGCGCCTGCCGGGACGAAGCGACGTTCCCTGACCAGACGATGCCCGCTAACGAATGCGCAACGCTTAGCGGAGATAAACCGTCGGCCTTATCTGCAACCTGGCGATGATATCCCGTAGCTTTTAACATCATTTTTACTACTGCGATTATTTTGACAAGGCTGCACCCGTAAATAATGGCACTGCCAGTTAATGAACACCGGGTCATTTACATGTTCGATATTTTTTTAACATAAATAGCAAACTAATCCAGGCCGCCTGCGGCGGATAAACGCTTTTTTACAGTTCATTAAATATGTCCCAATCTGAAAAATAACCTCAGAAGGGGTAGATAAGATAAATACCCTGCTAAGGATATAAAAAAACACATAATTTCAGTGTGGGATGTGCATTTTAGCCCGAGGCAGGTGCGCGGAGTTGTGCTGAATAACAGCTAAAAACAGCGGGTTGCGCGTTTTTTCGTGCTAAGCCTGTCTGGACAGGAACTCACTTTTTTATCCCCTAATTTAATAACAATAATGTCACAAAGCTACGCTGTAATTAACCTTTCCTCGTTGTTTTTTAAATAAAAGATCTTTCAACAAAAAAATGATCTAAATCAAAAAATACTGTTATAGTTTTTACTTATCCAATTGTCTCTGTTTCACCAAGGCGAAGCGTTTTACATTCGCCATGGAATTTTTCTGTGCAATGGAATGACGTTCTTTGTACATAAGTTGTTAATTATAAGTAACTATACGGTGTTCTATGTGGCAAAGAGGTAAGCAATGTTTGGATTAGATGCCTTTCATCTCGCCAGGATCCAGTTCGCATTTACTGTTTCCTTCCATATTATCTTTCCAGCCATTACGATCGGCCTGGCCAGTTTTCTGGCTGTGCTGGAGGGAATGTGGCTCAAAACGCGTAATCAAACCTATCGCGATCTCTATCATTTCTGGTCAAAAATATTTGCTGTCAACTTCGGCATGGGCGTGGTGTCCGGGCTGGTGATGGCGTATCAGTTTGGCACCAACTGGAGTGGCTTTTCCCAGTTCGCGGGCAGTATTACCGGCCCCTTGCTGACCTATGAAGTCTTAACGGCGTTCTTCCTGGAAGCCGGTTTTCTGGGCGTCATGTTATTTGGCTGGAACCGCGTCGGTCCGGGCCTGCACTACTTTGCGACCTGCATGGTGGCTCTCGGCACGTTGATTTCGACGTTCTGGATCCTCTCGTCAAACAGCTGGATGCAAACCCCGCAGGGCTACCTTATTCAGAACGGCGTTGTCGTGCCGGAAGACTGGTTTAAAATTGTCTTTAACCCCTCTTTCCCTTATCGCCTGCTGCATATGTCTGTAGCGGCCTTCCTGGCCAGCGCCTTCTTTGTCGGCTCCTCAGCCGCCTGGCATTTACTTAAAGGCAACGACAATCCCGCCATTCGTAAGATGTTTTCGATGGCGCTGTGGATGGCCCTGATTGTCGCACCCGTTCAGGCAATGATTGGGGATGCGCACGGGCTTAATACCCTGGAGCACCAGCCGGCAAAAATTGCGGCGATTGAAGGCCACTGGGAAAATCCGCCGGGTGAGGCAACACCGCTCATTCTGTTTGGGCTGCCGGATATGGAGGAGGAGCGCACCAAGTATGCGCTGGAGATTCCTTACCTGGGCAGCCTCATCCTGACGCACAGCCTGGATAAGCAGGTGCCGGCGCTGAAATCCTTCCCGAAGGAAGATCGTCCAAACTCAACCATCATCTTCTGGTCATTCCGTGTGATGGTGGCGCTGGGGCTGCTGATGATTACGCTGGGCGTGGTCAGCTTGTGGTTGCGCTATAAAGGTCGCCTGTATCAGTCACGTCCCTTCCTGTGGTTTGCCTTGCTGATGGGCCCTTCCGGCCTGATTGCCATTTTAGCGGGGTGGTTCACCACCGAGATTGGCCGTCAGCCTTGGGTGGTTTATGGCGTGCAGCGCACTATTGATGCGGTGTCACCGCATGGTGAAATGCACATGAGTATCAGCCTGCTCGCCTTTATCCTGGTTTACTCCTCCGTATTCGGTGTGGGTTATCACTATATGATGCGGTTGATTAAGCAAGGTCCGGTCACGGGCGAAGGCGATATTGTTGAAACGGGTGGTCCCGGCCAGATTAAAACGCCAGCACGTCCGCTCTCTGCCGCCACTCACAAGAATGAGGAGCGTTGAGATGGTTGATTACTCTGTTATCTGGTTCGCGATTATTGTCTTTGCTGTTCTGATGTATATCGTGATGGACGGTTTCGACCTGGGCATCGGCCTGCTGTTTCCCTTTAATAAGGATGCAGGTGAGCGCGACATGATGGTGAATACCGTTGCGCCGGTCTGGGATGGTAATGAAACCTGGCTGGTGCTCGGCGGTGCGGGCCTTTATGGCGCTTTCCCACTGGCCTATGCGGTGATTGCGGATGCGCTTTCCATTCCGCTGACCGCGATGCTGATTGGGCTGATATTTCGCGGCGTGGCATTTGAGTTCCGCTTCAAGGCCGTGGAGCATCACCGGGCGTTCTGGGACAAGTCGTTTATCGCCGGTTCGCTGCTGGCAACCTTCAGCCAGGGGGTTGCGGTGGGTGCCATGCTGGATGGCATTCCGGTATCAGGTCGTAGCTTCGCCGGTTCCACACTGGACTGGCTGGCGCCGTTCCCGCTGTTCTGCGGCGTAGGACTGGTGGTGGCCTATGCACTTCTGGGCTGTACCTGGCTCATTATGAAAACCGAGCATGAGCTGCATCGCAAGATGTCCGCTCTGGCAACGCCGTTGCTTATCGCACTGCTGGTGATTATCGGCGTGATCAGCATCTGGACGCCGTTTACGCATGAGAATATTTCGCACCGCTGGTTCAGCATGCCGAATCTGTTCTGGTTCCTGCCGGTACCAGTCCTGGTCGTGCTGAGTGCCTGGGGGCTGAGAAGGGCGATCAAGCGTGAGGCGCACTATTCGCCTTTCCTTCTCACGTTAGCGCTGATTTTCCTGGGCTTCTCAGGTCTGGGTATCAGTATCTGGCCGAATATTATTCCGCCATCGGTATCGATCTGGCAGGCGGCGTCACCGCCTCAGAGCCAGGCCTTTATGCTGGTGGGTAGCCTGCTGATTATCCCGATGATCCTGGGCTACACCTTCTGGAGCTACTACGTGTTCCGCGGAAAAATCAAAGCAGACGAAGGATACCATTGATATGCAAACCCAGGTCGACAGCAAAGAACGTCAGAATGAAACCCGGTCGCCGTGGTGGAAACGTGTGCTGTGGCTGGTGGTCATCTATGGGGCAAGTGTGCTGGCGCTCGGTGTGGTGGCCACGCTGTTCAGAATGATGATGACCGCCGCCGGTATGCGAAGCCACTGAGGATTTATTCTCCGTACGTTTCTTAACCGCAGTACGCGCGCTTTACGCCAGGCTGCACTCTGCCTGTCTACTCAGCCAGCCTTCGGGCTGGCTTTTTAAATAGTAACCCAGGCAATTAATGCGCTTTTTGCCTTTCCACCCTCTCGTTTACCCGGTGCTTCATTACAATCCCTAAGGCTTTTTGTTACTCTTTTATGACGAATTTCCCTTCTGTTTTCTGTTCATACATCAATGCTAAGTCAAACCATAAAAAAACAGCATATTAATGATTTAGTCGACTGGATTGAGGCCAATCTCACCAACGACATCAATATCGACCAGATTACCCTCAAGTCTGGCTACTCCAAATGGCATATGCAGCGTCTGTTTAAAGAGATGACCGGGCAAACCCTGGCGGCCTATACCCGAAAACGACGCCTGACTCTCGCCGCCATGGCGCTGCGGCTGACCCGGATGCCGTTGATTGATATTGCGGTGCGCTTCGGCTTCGAAAATCAGCAGAATTTTAACCGGGTCTTTAAAAACCACTTTATGATGACGCCAGGCGCCTTCCGTCGCCACAGAGTCTTACCTGTGCGCCATTTTCACGGCCGCATTGCGCAGCGCGCACCAGTCAAGCAGGCGGTGCTGGTTATACGTGAAGAAGCCCTTCAGCTACAGGGTGAGACAGTGGAGTGGGAGTGCCGCTATGGCGACTATATAAGCGACCGCCATCATCGCGTTGCTGAGCAGGTGCGCCAGGTTGTTCGCGCCCGTCAGGGGGCCGCGCAGGGCTGGCTGGGGTTCCAGTACGGGCCGGGGAACGGCTCTGTCGAGCAGCAGCATATTAGCCTGTTTCGTGGCCTGGAAGCACAGCAAACGGCTGATGCACATTCCGCCCTGCCGGTTCGCACCATTGCGCCAGGCCTCTACGCCAGCCTCGCGTGGAGCGGGGTGCCGGACCAGCTCACGCGGTTCATCGCAGACATTTATTATCTGCATTTGCCCAAGCTGGGCGTAGCCTGTCGGCCGGGGATGGATTTACTGTGTCTGGACTTGGCCCGAAGCACGCAGGACAGAATCGAAGGCGTATTTTTCATCCCGGTTACCCAGGGCTGAATGCACATAACGTGCGCCATAATGTGATAAAACGCACGATTTTATAAGCGGATTAGCTGTGCAGGCGTAAAATTCTTCCTGAAGCTCACAGAGGCGCCATTACCACGGCTTTTATTTCTCAGGGCTGGAATATTCACCTGCTTTCTACGCCTTATCAGGCTAAAACACATGATTAAAATCTCTCAGATATCAGCGATGCTGCTGGCTATCGCGCTGTGTGCGACCCCAACGTTGGCTGCCGCACAACTGACCGATCCTGCCAATGTGCCCACAGGGTTACATCCTGGATCGCAGGGGACGCATAGCGAGATACTCGGTGACAGCTCCCTGCCGCAAGGCAGTGGGCAAAACCCGGCGCGGTAACCACGTTATTACCGCTATCCCCTTAAAAGGCGCCTGAGCGCCTTTTTCGTTTTCTGTGCTTCCTTCCTTTTTGTCCGCGTTTTTTCACAACGTATCGCATTTTTCGTCATTGTTCTTAAGATATATCATGGCTATTCTTAGCGGGTTTATATGAGAATGATTTCTATTTACTTAAGCGGCGCGAAAACAGCTTCTTTGCATGCAGCCGCGTTTACGGAGAGTCCTCGTGCCTACATCTTATTCCCGCCGCTTACCTGAACGCGTGCGTAACGAACTGCGCTTCCGCGCTATCCACGTCGCCGAGAAAACCCGAATTGCCGGGACGTTCTGGCGCATTGTCTTCACGGGCGACGATCTGAAGGGGTTTCATTCTCCCGGTTTTGACGATCACATTAAGGTCTTCTTTCCCCCTGCTGACGGCGCGCCGCTGGCACTGCCGACGATCAACGATGACGGTATTCAGTGGCAAGGCGGATTGCGCCCTGTCGCGCGCGACTATACGCCGCTGGCGTTTGATGGTGCGTCATCGCTGACGCTGGATTTTTATATCCACGACAGCGGTGTTGCGAGCGACTGGGCAACCCAGGCACAGCCGGGTGACAGATTGATCGTTGGTGGACCGCGTGGCTCTCTGCTGGTGCCAACGGATTATGCTTTTCAGCTTTACGTCTGTGACGAAACCGGGTTGCCTGCTTTCAGGCGGCGTAGCAGTAGTGTGGAGGCTCAGGCGCTGCATCTGTTTGCCTGTGCTGATGAGGTGACCGGACAAGCCTACCTGGGCGATACCGGCAATGCCTCTGTTAACTGGCTTGGCAGCGGCAAGATGACGCTGGCGGATTTACCACATTTGACGGCCGCGCTGGACAGGATCGCGATTCCGCAGCACGACGCTTTTATCTGGCTGACCGGAGAAGGGCAGTTCGTAAAACAGCTGTGTGACTATTTCACCACACAGCGCGGGGTTGACGCTGACCTGGTGCGCGCCGTGGCCTACTGGCATCAAAAACCCGCTGCCGTTCGTTAACTGAATTTAAGTGACCTGCCGTTGATTGAATTTCGCCTGATGGCCCACTACCATCAGGCTCTTTCCACTGACTCAGGCAGATAATGAAAATGGATTCGGCACGTTCAGGGCAAGATAACCGCGATGCGCCCTGCAGTGGACGGCGCAAGCGCCGTGAGAAAATGCTTGATGCCAGCGAGATCCGTCTGCTGATGCTGCATTTTATCTCGCAGCGCGCGACACATGGCTATGAGCTGATTAAATGCATTGAAGACCTGTCAAAGGGCGAGTATTCGCCCAGTCCAGGCATCATTTACCCGAATCTGACATGGCTGGAGGAGATGGGGGCTATTCACATCAGTGACCCTCAGGCTGCACGTAAGGCTTACGTGCTCACCGAAACGGGGCAGGCCATGCTAAAGCACGATGCACAGCCGCTGTCAGGTCTCATCGACCGGTTATCGTCTTTGGCAGTGCTGGTCAACAACCGCAGCATTCCTGAAATTGAGCAGGCGATCGATCATTTTAAAACTGCCCTGAACACGCGTCTGGCGCAGCAGGACATTACCGATGAAACCCGGCAAACAATCGTCGCTGCTCTGATGACTGCGGCAGAGGATATCAGCCGCAGTTAATCTGACGTGGACGATCAGCTGTCGTCCGATCGGTTTTTATCGATATGCCCTAGCGAACGCTCCGGAAAACAAATATCCCTTACCCGCTGCTTGAGTGCCTGAGCATCCGGGAATCCGCCATCGCGCTTGCGCTCCCACAGCAGATGTTCATCCAGGGTGATTTCAAATACGCCGCCGGTGCCGGGACGCAACGTCACGCTGGCGAGATCCTGTGCGAAGGTCTGTAACAGTTCCTGTGCCATCCACGCGGAGCGCAGCAGCCAGTTACATTGGGTACAATAGTGAATGACGACCACGGGTTTTTGCATCTTTCCCTCTCTTTATCATTAATTAACGCTCAGGCCAGCAGGGGCCGCAAGCATGCCGGCCGGGCTTTTCGCATGGGTTTTCTGTTTTCTTTATACGTTGCTAACCCTGACGCGAATCCTCACCCGTGGCAGACAGCAGCGCAAACCTTACCGCATCGCTGGCCGAAACGGTACCGGTGTGCCCCTGCGTTTATTCTGATAAAACATCAAATTAGCGGCTCCGGAACCGACAGCGAAGGGGCCGGGGTAAGGCTGTCTGACGTGAGTGGGAAGCCCTAAAAAAACAGATGGCGGTAAGTCAGGAGGCCCTCTGTAAGATGCCTCGGGACGCTCGGGATGCTCGGGATGCTCGGGATGCTCAGGATGCTCAGGATGCTCAGGTAAGCCCATGAGCCAGGCTTGTCAGCAGTAATGCGAGCCTGCGGGCGGGGAAGATAGCCCGCCCGTAGGCTCAGTCTGGATGAGCCGGGCATTGCCAGCAGGTGAAGTTATCGCCCGCTGGCAGCACTTTCCCGGCAGCCAGAAGTGGTAAGGGAAGGGGCGAGCGGGGCAATTCAGGAACTAAGCGAATGACTGATGCGCCCGCCTTCGTCGCCCCTGGCGGAAGGCGAACGTTAAGCGCAGTCAACCACCAGACGGCCCCGAACTTTGCCATCCAGCAGATCCTGTGCGCCCTGGTGCACGTCACGCAATGGAATGACCGTTGTTATCTGGTTCAGTAACGCGTCATCCAGAAGCTGCCCCAGCCGCTGCCAGGCCTGCTGGCGCAGCGGTTTAGGGCACATCACGCTGTCTACGCCAGCCAGTGTCACACCGCGCAGAATGAAGGGCGCGACACTACCGGGCAGATCCAGGCCTTGTGCCATACCACAGGCCGCGACCACGCCGTCACGCTGGGTGCCGGCCAGCACGTTGCTCAGCGTATGGCTACCGACGCTGTCGATGGCGGCGGCCCAGCGCTCTTTCCCGAGGGGTTTACCCGGTTGAGCCAGCTCGTCGCGATCTATCACTTCGGCTGCGCCCAGGATGGTTTTTAAATAGTCTTCATCGCTGGCTCGCCCGCTGGAGGCGATGACGTTATAGCCCAGTTTTGCCAGCAGAGAGACGCTGAAGCTGCCAACGCCTCCGCTGGCCCCGGTCACCAAAACCGGGCCGCTGGCAGGCGTAATGCCTTGTTTTTCGAGTGCCAGCACGCACAGCATGGCGGTAAAGCCCGCCGTTCCGATGGCCATGGTATTCAACGGGGTTAGCGTTTCAGGCACGGCTACCAGCCAGTCGCCAGGCACGCTGGCTTTCTGAGCCAGCCCGCCCCAGTGTTTTTCCCCGACCCCCCAGCCGGTGAGCAGCGCCGCATCGCCTTGTTTCCAGTCGGGATGGCGACTTGCTGTGACCTGTCCCACGAAGTCAATGCCCGGCACCATTGGAAACTGGCGCACAATCGGTCCTTTATTGCAGATGGCCAGCGCGTCTTTGTAGTTGAGGGTGGAATAGCTGACGTCGAGGGTGACGTCTTCATCGGGTAATTGTGTTTCGGAGAGTTCTTTTAGCTGAGAGCGGTAACCTTGTTCGTCCTTATCAATGACCATTGCCTTAAACATGTATCCTCCGTTAGGCGTAAGAATAATCAGGCAAGTTTACGCCCGATGCGTCGATTAGGGTAGGGCACTGGCCCGACAAGTGCGAGGCTTGCCGCAAACCTGAGGCATTTCAGTGGCGATTTCAGTGGCAATGAGGGAGCGACTGCCAGCGTGCTGAAAAATGCATAATTGCGCATAAATAACAGAAACTTAAGCGGTTATTCATAGGTGTATTTTTATAAGTTTTTGATATTTAATGGTTTTATATTTTTCATTTATTGACCTGATATTTAAAGTTGTCGGGTTGTTCCTGCGGATAAAAAATGACATTATGACGGCCACTTTTTTCTCGCCACCGCCCGATAACAGAGGACGCTGCCATGTCCGGTTCAATGTGCAACTGCACGTGTTCCCACTCGCCTGAATTCGCGCGCGATCTGTTCTTCGTCATGTCAGTTACACACACATCGTTCACTATGCGGTGAGGCCAACCGGGCCGCTGCTGTTGGACATGAGTAAGGACTACTCTTTACTGATGTCTATCGGTTTATCGCGTCAGACATTATTCGCCGGGGAAATTTCCCCATTGCCGTGCCTCAGGCACCCACTCCCTGACTGTTAGGGATTTGTGTTATGACACCACTGAAAATTGCTGCCAGCGCTGCTGTTGCGCCTAACCTGACCCTGAATACTGCGCGCGACGTGGTCACGCTGGATAATACTGATTTTACCGATGTGGCGGCTGTTGTCGTCTCGCTGGCTGATACGCGCAGTGGCGTGCTGGCGTTGTTACGCCACACGGGTTTTAATTTACCGGTGTTCGTTGCTAATGCCTTTGAAGAAGAGGTGATGCACCTGCCCGGCGTGACCGGCGAACTGAATGGCGAGCCGCAGGACTGGGTAGCGCTGGAAGCGGCGGCTCAGGCTTATGAAGCCGCGCTGCTGCCCCCGTTTTTTGAAACGCTGACCCGCTATGTTGATATGCAGAACAGCACCTTTGCCTGTCCTGGCCATCAGGGCGGCGCATTTTTCAAAAAGCACCCAGCGGGTAAGCAATTTTTTGATTTCTATGGCGAGAACGTTTTTCGTTCGGACATGTGTAACGCTGACGTCAAGCTGGGCGACCTGCTGATTCACGAGGGGTCGGCTAAGCATGCGCAAAAGTTTGCCGCCAAAGTGTTTAACGCGGATAAAACCTACTTTGTGTTAAATGGCACGTCAAGCGCGAACAAAGTGGTCACCAATGCGTTGCTGACGCGCGGTGATTTAGTGCTTTTTGACCGCAATAATCACAAGTCCAACCATCATGGTGCGCTGATTCAGGCGGGCGCGACGCCGGTTTACCTTGAAGCGGCCCGTAATCCGTTTGGCTTCATCGGCGGCATTGATGCGCACTGTTTCGATGATGGCTACCTGCGCGAACAGATCAAGAAAGTGGCGCCTGAAAGGGCTAACGAGGCGCGTCCCTTCCGGCTGGCGATTATCCAGTTGGGCACCTACGACGGCACGGTATACAACGCGCGGCAGGTGGTGGATCGCATTGGGCATCTGTGTGACTACATTCTGTTTGACTCGGCCTGGCTGGGCTATGAGCAGTTTATTCCGCTGATGGAAGGCTGTTCTCCACTGACGCTGGAGTTGAACGAAAACGATCCCGGCATTTTTGTTACCCAGTCAGTGCACAAGCAGCTGGCGGGCTTTTCGCAGACCTCGCAGATCCACAAGAAAGATAACCATATTCGTGGGCAAAAGCGTTTCTGCCCGCATAAGCGCCTGAATAACGCGTTCATGCTGCACGCTTCAACCAGCCCGTTCTATCCGCTGTTTGCCGCGCTGGATATTAACGCCAAAATGCATCAGGGCGAGGCGGGGCGCCGCATGTGGGATGAGTGCGTGATGCTGGGGATCGAGGCACGTAAAGCGATCTTTGATCGTTGTGACATGATCCTGCCTTTCGTGCCGGAAAGGGTAAACGGCCAGCGCTGGCAGGATGCACCAACGGAAGCGATCGCTCGCGATCTGCAGTATTTCAGCTTTGAACCCAACGCTAAATGGCACGGTTTCGCCGGATACGATCGCGATCAGTACCGTGTCGATCCCTGCAAGCTGTTGCTGACCACCCCAGGCATTGACGCAGCCAGCGGTGAATATGCTGAGTTTGGCATCCCGGCGACCATTCTGGCGAATTACCTGCGTGAAAACGGCATCGTGCCGGAAAAATGCGATCTCAATTCTATTCTGTTCCTGCTGACTCCAGCCGAAAGTCCGGAAAAAATGGCGATGCTGGTGGCGATGCTGGCGCAGTTCGAGCAGCATGTAAAAGACGATACGCTGCTGGCCGAAGTGTTGCCGACGCTGTACCGCAAAAACGCTAAACGCTATGCGGGTTATACCTTGCGCCGTCTGTGTCAGGAGATGCACGACCTGTACGTAAGCTATAACGTAAAAGACCTGCAGCGCATGATGTTCCGCGAGCAGGGGCTGCCGCAGGTTAAGGTGAACCCACAGGATGCGCATCAGGCTTACATTCGTGGCGAAGTCGAACTGGTACCTATTGCAACGGCAGAAGGTCGCATCGCGGCGGAAGGCGCTCTGCCTTATCCACCGGGCGTCCTTTGTGTGGTTCCGGGCGAAACATGGGGCGGGGCGGTACAGCGCTATTTTCTGGCACTGGAAGCGGGCATCAATCAACTGCCCGGTTTTTCGCCGGAGCTGCAAGGGGTTTACACCGAGGAAGGCGCTGACGGACGTAAGTATCTGGTAGCGAATATGATGGTGGGTTGAAGGGGCTGTCGCCTGGATAGCTCATAGATCTTAACTGTTAGCGCTGAGAAGGTATCGGTTTGTGCCTGTGGTTGGGCGTTTCGCGAAGCTTTCAGTTAATGACTCCGAGAAAGTTTCGCTCGCCAGGCGGCAGGGAGTTTCAGTTTGCCCCTGCGGGCGACCGACAAGGGGCCGCCAGCCGCCGCGGCCCCTTGACCCCGGGCTCCCGTCCTGCCCACCCGCCGCTGCGCGGTCCCTTCGCTGCTTCAGGATTTCTGCCGGACCGCCAGGACGCGCCATCCCTGGCGCGGCCCGGCTCTCGCCGACGTCCTGTCGGCTCATCCGGAAATCCCTCATCCGCTCAGCGGTCGGGAAGGCCGCCCAAAACCCCCGCTTCGATATCTGTAGTAAAACAAACCGCGTTGCCGCTTCAGATGCAGGAAAAGCCTTCTGGCTCATTACGGTTCATCTGTTTCTGTTTCTTCAGGCTTTCCAGTCTTCAGTTCTGATCGCACATGTTAACAACAGGCGAAGCCAGTCTTCCGGGAAAACATTCGATCTTACAGGCGTGGGTTTTCAGGAGGCATCCGGAGCGCTGAGGAAAGAATGGAGGCCAGGGCGGAGCGGCAGGGATGCCGCGCAGAGGACGGCTGCGCCAGGGAAGGCGCATCCGGCCGGCCCGTCAGGCCGCAGTGAGTGACGAAGGAACAGCGACGGCTGCCGGGCGCCGGGATTGTTAAGGGGCTGGCGTAAGCCCCTTAACACGTCCGCCTGCACGGGCAGGCTGAAACTGCCCATCGCCTGGCGGGCGGAACCCTCTCAGTGCCAGAGGACAGAACCCCATCGCCTGGCGGGCGGAACCCTCTCAGAGCCAGAGGACAGAACCCCATCGCCTGGCGGCCGGAACCTTTTAGAGCCAGAAAAGAACCCCAGCGCCTTGCGCGCAAAAACCTCTCTGCACCAGCAATCCCCCGCCAGGGGAAACCCTTCGCCATCAATACCGATGGTAGCTCCGCTGCGCCGAGCTCACCTTATACAAATAACGCCGCGATTCCGCAGACGGATGCTGTTTAGACAGCGTCTGATAAACCTGACTGGGTGACATGCCGTTAATGATAGTGACCGCACGATCCTTATCGCTGGAGAACACGCGCAGCACGCTGCCTGCACCGCCGTTATAGGCGGTAATGACGGCATAGCGACGCGACAGCGGATCCTGAATGCCTGCCAGATAGCTGCGCTGCAGCAATGACAGGTAAGCCGTACCGGCATCAATGTTGTTCTCGGGATCCAGCAGGTAGCTGCGGCTTGGTTTGCCCCATTTACCCTTCATACGGAATACATCGACGCCCGCAGTATGCTGTACCACCTGCATTAAACCCAGTGCGTCAGAATGGCTGACGGCGTAGGGGTTAAAACTGGATTCGGTCTGCATAATCGCGAGGATCAGAGACGCATCAACACCATATTGCTCAGCAGCCTTGCGCACCATCGGCAGATATTTATGCGCACGCTTATCAAGATGGTTAGGCACCATCGGGATGGTAACCGAGTAGATTACATGCAGGCCGGAATTACGACGCTGCAATTTATTCGCAATTAAATAGTCCGCAAAGGCCTGAGCGCGGCCCTGCCAGCGGATAGCTTGTCCGGTGTTGTCCAGCACCTGTCCGTAAAGCAGCGGTTCTTTACTGATTTGGATATCGTTGACATCAGAATAAAGATCGACATTGCCCGGATCGTCGCCGATCAGCAAGGTGGTCACGATCGCCTGACGCAGGCTGGCAGCGGGATCGGTACCGGAAATGGTCTCAATCGTGATGTTACCGCTTTCAAAGTTGATATGACTGCGGGTGTAATAGTTGTCGGTGTATTTGACGTAGTCTTTTGGTCCGGCAATCAGAACCTCATTGATACCCCAGATGTTCTCAATGTTATGGGCGAACTGCCCCATCAGGATGTCAAATCCGTTGGTGTCCTTCACCCACTCTTCTGAATAGGTCGGGTTCTTTTTGCCGGAACAGGAAACTAAAAGGGGTGCAATCACCAGCAGGGCTATCAGCTTTTTATTCATCTAAAATACGTGCCTGACCTGGAAAACGGCCCCAGTACTGAGGCCAAAAAAAGTTATGCTTCGGGTGGCGTATAGCCTTCAATGTGAACGTCTTTGCCTTCGAACAGGAAGTTAATCATTTCCTTTTCCAGCACTTTGCGATCTTCGGGGTTCATCATGTTGAGCTTTTTCTCGTTGATCAGCATCGTCTGCTTAGCCATCCATTGCTGCCAGGCTTCTTTCGAGATTTCATTGTAAATGCGTTTTCCCAGATCGCCAGGGTAGAGTTGGAAATCTTGCCCTTCAGCATCACGTTGTAAAAAAGTACAAAAAATAGTGCGGCTCATTATTCTTCCTCGTTAATCTCACAGCTGCCTAAAGGCAACTGCTGGGGATGGCGCAGTTCGTGCAAAAGACGCTCTACAGGTGCGGCTAATCCCACAGGCGGCGGCAGCGTTAAGTTATACCAGAGACCGCCAGCTTCATCCATTAATGCCCCGGCAGAAGGCCATGACAGCCACATTGGGACAATATCCAGATGGAAATGGCTAAAGGTATGACGAAATGCCGTAAGCTGCTGGGGTTTGGCGTGAATGCCGCGCGCATGCAGCCAGTCGGTCATCGCCTCTTCACTGGTGAATTGCGGGAAGCAAAATAAACCGCCCCACAGGCCCACCGGCGGGCGCTGCTCAAGCCAGACCTTGTCGCCATGTTGCATCATCAAAAACCAACCGCTGCGTTCCGGCAACGTCTGCTTCGGCTTTTTACCCGGATAGCTGGCCCAGCTGTTGTTAGCCCTTGCTTCGCATCCGCTGTTGAGCGGGCAGATGTCGCATTTTGGTCTGGATCGCGTGCACACCATGGCACCCAGATCCATCATCGCCTGGTTAAACTGGCTGACGCCTTGAGCAGGCGTGACCTCTTCGCTGATTTGCCAGAGCCGCTTTTCCACATCCTTCTTACCCGGCCAGCCGCCTACCGCGTAGCAACGCGCTAAAACCCGTTTAACGTTGCCATCGAGAATAGGGAAATGAAGACCCAGCGACAGAGATAAAATCGCGCCAGCGGTGGATCGGCCAACGCCGGGTAAAGCGGCGACCTCATCATAGTGGCGGGGAAACTCACCGCCATGAAGGTCCACTACCTGTTTTGCCGCTTTATGCAGGTTGCGCGCACGGGCGTAATAGCCCAGACCGGTCCAGAGATGCAGCACCTCATCCAGGGGCGCGGCGGCCAGATCGCTGACGTCAGGAAACCGCGCCATGAAGCGCTCAAAATAGGGGATAACCGTGGCAACCTGAGTTTGCTGCAACATGACTTCGGACAGCCACACCTTGTAGGGTGTTTTTTCCAACTGCCACGGCAGGGTTTTGCGGCCAAAGCGCTGATACCAGTCCAGCACCTGTTGCGCGAACTGCGGGGCTTGCATCATAAAAAGGATATTTCCGTGATTACGCGATATTCGGGCAGGAATTCCAGCATAAGCGCCAGTGAGAGTAAACCGGAAGATTGAAAAGGCCTGTTTCATACCGGCCTGTCTGTCCCGTGCGGCAGCGTCGTGCCGGGCCTGACAATATCAGGAGCTGCCGGGAGACATTAGCAGGCCAGACGATGTGAATCCGGCCCGCGACATCTTTCACAGAAGCCCGCAAAAGGCTTTTACTGGTCAGACGTTGATCTTGTCTTGCATCCTGAGCGGGAGGGTTTCTGGCTCTTGCGGTTTACGGTATTTATCGAGCAGATGGATCTGGATTTTCCGCAGCATATCGCCGTTCAGCTTATAGAAGCGGAAATAGAGCAGTAGCGTCAGCATAAAAAACACAGCCGGCAGCGCAATCATAATAAATTGCATGCCTACAAGGGTTTCCTGCGACTGTACGATATTGGGCATATAGCCAATCATGCCCAGCACCACGGCGATAAAGAAAGCGGCAAAGGCGGAGCCGCCTTTCACCACCATCGTCTGCACTGAATAGGCGATGCTCTCGCAGCGCACGTGCAGCTTGTATTCGCCGTAATCAACGGTGTCCGCCACCATAATGACCTGGAGCACCCAGAAAAGCGCGGTACCGGTGTTTAACAGGATGCCGGCCACCACAATCAGCAGCGTTGAGTGATAGCCTGCCAGTGCCATAGCGAACAGCACGCCACAGCTCAGTATCGGCAGCGCGGACGCGCCCGCCCACAGAATGCGGCGCGACAGGATGTTTACCAGTTTCGGGAACAGGATTAACGTGACGAGGTTTGCCGCGCCTGCATAAGAGAGGTAGTAGGGAAACAGCCCGGCATCGCCGATGACGTAGGTGAAATAGTAAATGGCAAAGCCGGTAATGATGTTAGCCGCGATGTTGTAAGCCAGCGCCATTCCCAGCAGGCAGGAAAGCTGATCGTTACGGTAAATGAGGGCAACAATGGCTTTTAGCCCCAGGCGGTCACTGCCTGAGGTTTCGTCGCGGGTGGACGAATAGACTTCATGCACGTTTCGCAGCGTGACTAACATGGAGACGATAAAAAAGGCGATTAACACCAGGGTAAACATCTGGAAGCCTAAGCCACGATTGTCGCCGCCAACATAACTGACAAAGGGCAGGGCCAGGCCTGCGGTAACGAACCCGGCAAGGCTGGCGAAAAAGCGTGGCCAGGGAACCAGCTGTTCACGTTCGCGCTTGTCCAGCGTGATGGTAGGCACCAGCGACCAGAACGGAATATCCATAATGGTGTAGGTCATGCCCCACAAGATATACGTCACACAGACATAAATAACCTGCGTGGTGCCTTCAAACAGATGGGCGCTAAACAACAGGAACAGCACCAGCGAGTTTGCCAGCGTGCCTGCAAAAATCCAGGGTTTGAATTTCCCCCAGCGCGATCGCGTGGCATTTACGATCCAGCCCATGATCGGATCGTTTATTGCGTCCCAGATCCTGGCCACTAAAAACAGCGTACCGACGAGGCCAACCGACAAACCCACCACGTCGGTGTAGTAATACATCAGGTACATATAAACAATGCCAATAGCAAAATCTTTCCCAAATGCGCCGAATCCATAGCTGAGTTTTGTCGTTATTGAAATGCTCATCGGGTACCGGGACGCTGTTGCCAGCGCCCGCCTTCTGTTAAGGAATAGAGCCGCAGCCGGACAGCACGCCCGGAGACACAGGCATTATTTGTGCAGCCAGGCGGGCAGCCAGTCCCCGTGTTCGGCGATCAGCTCATCCACCAGCGCATAAATCTCCTCGATGCCCAGCACCGCCGCCGTATGGGGATCCAGCATGGCCGCGTGGTAAACCCGCTCAGGGTTCTCGGTCAGGATGGCTTCGGTCAGCAGTGTCTGCACGTTGATATTGGTTTGCATCATGGCTGCCAGATGTGAGGGCAGGGTTCCCACCTTCGTAGGCTGAATCCCGTTGGCGTCCACCAGGCAGGCGACCTCAACACAGCATCCCTGCGGCAGGTTGTCGATTAATGCATCGTTACGCACGTTGCCGTAAATCACGGCCGGTTCACCTGTCCAGATGGCATTCATAATGGCGCTGGCATATTCGCGCGAGGGTTTGCTTTCAATACGCTCAGCGCGCTTGTAATGTTCAAGCTCGGTACGCCAGTTATCCAGCTGCTCGACGCAGCGTTTGGGATACTCATCCAGCGGGATCTGGTAGCGCGCAATCAGATCCTCTCGTCCCGGCTTGATAAACCAGGGCGTATATTCTGCAAAATGTTCTGAAGACTCGGTGACGAAATAGCCCAGTTTTTTGAACATCTCATAGCGCACAATGTTGGGACAGCGCGTATTGCCATGCATGTTGGGTTTCGGTACCTGCCCGGCGTCAAAAGCGGCAAGCAGTTCCGGGTAGAGATTCACGTAAGCCCCGTCTGCAGTTTTACGCTCCAGCTCCAGGTAAAAGGCCATGTGGTTGATGCCGGCAGAGCGGTAACGTAAATCGGCCGGGTTAAGATTGAGATCGTAAGCCAGCTCTTCCGCCGTTCCCTGAACGGAATGGCACAGGCCAACCTGTTTGATATGCGGATAACGCGCGTACATCGCCCAGGTGTTCATCGCCATGGGGTTAACGTAATTAAGCATGGTGGCATCAGGACATACTGCCGTCATGTCTTCACAAATCTGCCAGAGGTGCGGGATGGTGCGCAGCGCACGCATGATGCCGCCCGGGCCAAGCGTGTCGGCGATGGTCTGCTCAAGACCGTAACGCTTACACACCGCAAAATCAGTGAGGGTACAGGGTTCATAGCCGCCTATCTGAAACGCGACCACAACAAAATCGGCATCCGCTAATGCCGCTTTCTGGTCGGTGTGGCAGGTGATTCTTCCGGCCGCCCCAGCCGAACTCATCAGCTTACTGACCACGGTAAAGGACTCTTCAAGCCGGGTCGCATCAATATCCATCAACGCGATATGGGCGGATTTCAGCGCATCGCGGTGAAAGACATCGCCAAGGATATTTTTGACGAAAATAGTGGAACCCGCGCCAATAAAGGTAATTTTGGGTGCAGACATCAGGACGCTCCATTGCAAGGTTGGATAACGCCAGAATGTCACGCCATTCATCGAGAAACTTCCGCCTTACGGAACGAGCATTCCCACAAACTCAGATCTGATGCTGGCGGCGAGCAGATCTGAGTTTTCGGGACAAATTTGCACGGAAAGAAGAGTATCTGGTGTGCTAACAGGCGAAAACGCCATGCTGACCGCGCATTTCTCGCCTCTGAGACTGGCCTGAGCCGTTCAGATATGGCAGGGTTCTGATAATTCAGGAGAGGGAATGATGATTATGCAGCCTGTCGTACCACTTCCGCCCGACCCGCATATGTGCAGCAGCGATGAAAAGCAGACCCGCAGCCCGCTGTCGCTCTATTCTGAATATCAGCGCATGGATATCGAACTGCGTCCGCCGCTGGCCATGACCACCAGCCACTGGCACGGTCAGGTTGAGGTGAATGTGCCCTTTGACGGTGACGTGGAGTACCTCATTAATAACGAGGTCGTTCAGATCAAGCAGGGTTACATCACCCTGTTTTGGGCCTGTACGCCACATCAACTCACCCGTCCCGGACGCTGCCAGAACATGGCTATTCTGAACCTGCCGATGCATCTGTTTTTGTCCTGGCCGCTCGACAGGGAGTTAATCAATCATGTCACCCACGGCATGGTGATTAAATCTGTGGCGAAGCAGCAGCTCAGCGCGTTTGAAGTGCAGCGCTGGCAGCAGGAGCTGAACAGTCCCGACGAACAGATTCGCCAGCTTGCCGTTGATGAAATTGGTCTGATGCTTAAGCGCTTTAGTTTGTCGGGATGGCAGCCGGTGCTGGTGAACAAAACGTCGCGCACGCACAAGAACAGCGTTTCGCGCCATGCTCAGTTTTATGTCAGCCAGATGCTGGAGTTTATCGCAGATAACTACGATCAGGCTTTAACCATCAATGACGTGGCCGAACACGTTAAACTCAATGCGAATTATGCGATGGGCATTTTTCAGCGCGTGATGCAGCTGACGCTAAAACAGTACATCACGGCCATGCGGATCAATCATGTCAGGGCGCTCCTGAGCGATACCGATATCACCGTTCTGGATGTAGCGCTGACGGCCGGTTTCCGCTCCAGCAGCCGTTTTTACAGCACGTTTGCCAGGTATGTTGGCATGTCTCCTCAGCAGTACCGCAAGCTGAGCCAGCAGCGGCGGCAGACAATGTCTTTATAAGTTTCCGATAGCGTTGGCCGTCTTTGCCTGCAGGCTGGCATCATAACAAGGAAATTTTTGCGGTTTACTCTACACTCAGGCAGGAAATTGCGCTTCAGGGCACGCAGGAATAAAGCAGAACGTGGCAAAGGCTTGCTTCTGCTTTTGAACTTTGCATAATGCCCGTTTCCCAGAACAGGCAAACCAGCAGGCTTCAACATGATTAATGATGTCATCACCCCGGAATTTGATGAGAATGGACGCCCGTTGCGTCGGATTCGCAGTTTTGTGCGCCGCCAAGGCCGCTTAACCAAAGGCCAGCAGTTGGCGCTGGATAACTACTGGCCAGAGATGGGTGTTGAATATCAGCCTGATCCCGTAGATTTGCCCGCGCTGTTTGGCCGCGAAGCCCCGGTAACGCTGGAGATCGGCTTTGGCATGGGGGCCTCGCTGGTGACCATGGCGCAAAACACTCCCCACCAAAACTTCCTGGGAATTGAAGTGCACGCGCCAGGCGTAGGTGCCTGCCTGGCCTCGGCGAAAGAAGCCGACGTCAGCAATCTGCGCGTGATGTGCCATGATGCGGTTGAAGTGCTGGAAAAGATGATCCCTGATAACTCACTGCGCATGGTTCAGCTGTTCTTTCCCGACCCGTGGCACAAAGCCCGTCACAATAAACGCCGTATCGTGCAGGTGCCTTTCGCCGAGTTGGTGATGCGTAAGCTCAAGCTGGGTGGCGTATTCCATATGGCAACCGACTGGGAAGCTTATGCAGAACATATGCTTGAGGTCATGAGCAGCATCGCAGGTTATCGTAACCTGTCTGAAGACAGCACCTATGTGCCGCGTCCTGAAACGCGTCCATTGACAAAATTTGAGCAGCGCGGGCAGCGTTTAGGCCATGGCGTATGGGATTTAATGTTTGAGAGGGTGAAATAATGGCCACACAACGCAGCCGCCGTTTACGTAAAAAATTACATATCGATGAATTCCAGGAACTGGGCTTTTCCGTGGCCTGGCGTTTTCCTGAAGGCACGTCTGAAAGTGACATCGATGAAACCCTGAACCAGTTCATCAACGAAGCGATCGATCCTAATGGTCTGGCTTACGATGGCAGCGGTTATCTGGCGTGGGAAGGGCTGATTTGCCTGCAGCAAACCGGTAAATGCACCGATGAGCATCGTGAACTCGTGCGCAAGTGGCTGGAAGACCGCAAGCTGCAGGATGTGAAAGTTACCGAACTCTTTGACGTCTGGTGGGACTAAGTTACCAGCAGTGTCGCTTTCACACCCAGACAGGGAGATTGTATGATTCGTAACGCGCTGGTCGCCGGCCTTTTACTGGCGGCAACGCAGGCCCAGGCTGCCTGGGAGTGCAGTGTCAAACCGCAGGATGATGTTGTGATTACGCCACAAAGCGTGCAGGTGGTGGGCGCAAATGGCAATCTGCAGATATCGACGCTGGGGGATGTGCAGTTCAACGGTCAGAAGATGGCCCTGAACGCCGCTAACCGTCAGAAGGCGATTGATTATCAAAATGCCTTACGCCGCGATCTTCCCTGGATCGATAACGGAGCAACATCCCGTCTGGAGAAAGGGCGTGCCGCGCTGGATAACATCATTACTCAGCAGGTTGGCGAATCCAGCCGGTTACATAGCCGACTGGCTACGCTGAATACGCAGTTAAAAACCCAGATGAACCGTATTATTGAGCATCGCAGCGATGGTTTAACCTTCCATCATCAGGCGATCGATCAGGTGCGTGCCGATGGTCAACAGCTGGTTAATCAGGCGATGGGCGGTATTCTGCAGGACAGCATCAATGAGATGGGCAGCAAGGCGATGTCCAACGGTGGCGGTAGCGGTTTGCAGGGCTTGATGGGCAATCTTGGCGGCCTGCAAAACGCCATTCAGAGCGAGTGGAACAATCAGGAAGCCGATTTCCAGCAGTTTGGCAAAGCGGTTTGTAACCGGGTGATTACGCTTGAGAATGACCGTAAAGCCCTGGTCGGTTCGCTGAAATAGTGCTTTTCAGACGGCCTGCGCCGCCTGGTCGTCTGCCTTTCATCCTGAACGTCACGCCGCCACGGCTGGCGTTTTTCTGCTTTAGCACGTTGTTGAAAAAAGGGGCTGGAGTCAGCCCCTGATGCCTGTCAATCGTTATTGGCCTCTTTGACGACCGTTTTGCTACGGGCGACATAGTTATAGATAACCAGCAGGGCAAAAATTCCAGTGATCACCATGGTAATGGTCCCTTTATCAAGGAATCTGGCCATATTCCCCAACAGAATCCCCGTGACGCCGAAGTCGGTGTCTGAGAAGGTGGTATTCGTCAGGCCGATGGCGCCCAGGACAGGCAATAAGGCGACCGGGAGGAAGGTAATCAGAATACCGTGGGCAAAGGCACCTAACATGGCCCCGCGTTTCCCGCCGGTAGCATTACCAAAAACGCCTGCGGTTGCGCCGCAGAAAAAGTGCGGTACCACGCCAGGCAGAATTAATATCCAGTGCAGCTGCCCCAGAATAAACAGCCCGACCAGGCCGCCGATAAAGCTGGAAATAAAACCGACCAGAACGGCGTTAGGCGCATAGGGGAATACAATAGGGCAGTCGAGTGCCGGACGCGCGCTTGGCACCAACTTCTCTGAAAACCCGGTAAACGCCGGCACAATTTCGGCCAGAATCAAACGCACGCCCTGGAGGATAATAAAAACACCGGCAGCGAAGGTAATGGCCTGCACAAAGGAGTACACCAGATAGTTTTGCCCGTGGCTGAACTGACTCTCCACGTATTCTCTGCCTGCCGAAATGGACAAAATAAAATAGATGACCATCATCGTCAGGGAAATAGAGATGGTGCTGTCACGCAAAAAACTCAGGTTTTTTGGCATGTTCATCTCTTCGGTGGATTTAGAACCTTTGCCCACCAGAGAACCTATCCAGCCCGACAGGACATAGCCAACCGTACCGGTGTGCGCCAGCGCGACCTGATCGTGCCCAATGATTTTACGCATGTAGGGCTGTGCCAGTGCCGGGAAAAAGGCCATTAACATGCCCAGCGTCAGCGAGCCAGTATAGATAAGCTGCACGCCCTCGAAACCCGCCACCGAGAGAATAATCGCGATCATGCAGGCCATATAAAAAGTGACATGACCAGAGAGGTAGATATATTTCAGACGCGTAAAGCGGGCGACGGTAATATTGGCCACCATGCCGAAGGCCATAATCAGCGTCGTGGGCGCACCATACTTCGCCAGGGCGATGGAAACCATAGCCTCGTTATTGGGAATAATGCCCTGGACGTTGAACGCGTGTTTGAAAATATCCCCCAGCGGCGTCAGCGATCCCACTAACACAGTGGCACCGCCTGCCAGTACTAAAAAACCCAGGATGGTTTTTACCGTACCCTTTATCACATCCGGCAGCGGTTTACGTTGCGCTATCAGACCGAACATGGCGACCAGCCCGACCAGAATAGAGGGGACTTTCAGCACGTCGACAACTACCAGTAAAAGGTTTTGTATAAACATAATAACCTCAGCGGTAAGTGTTCTTTTTTAAGTGGGTGACAGGGTTATTTATTGAAGTAGTCGCGAATTTTCTGCTCAACTTCCTTCAGGTCGATAATGTTATTGATAATGATGACTTTTTCCGGTGGCAGGTTAGCGCTGTAGGCGATGTCTTTTGCCATCACGAACACATCCGCTACGTCTGGCGTGACCGAACCGAGATCGGCGTGTTCAACGTCTGCCGTCATATCCATCGCTTTAAGCACTTTTTTGATGTTCATTTCCATCATGAAGCTGCTTCCCAGGCCTGAACCACAAACTGCCATAATTTTCATAAAAACCTCTTTTAATTTTAACGAGTTAAAGGGATATGCTGTCTGCTAACAACAGGGCACAGAGTGCGTGTTGGCTTTGTGCCTGATAAACGCGTTCCATCACGTCGTCATCGGTAAGCACCTCAGCCAGCTGGGAGATCATCTCAATGTGGCTGTTGCTGTCAGGGGCGGAGAACATAAAAAGGATATCGACAGGATCATTCTCTCCTGCATCAAAGGTGACCGGGTTAGCCAGCTTGACTACGGATAATCCCAACTTTTTGGCACCCTGCTCAGGGCGGGCATGCGGCATGGCAATGCGCGGCGCAATAACGAAGTAGGGACCGGTTTCCTGTTTGAGGCGGATGATGGTGTCAATGTAATCCTGTGAAATCGCCCCCTCATTAAGAAGAGGATCGCCCGCGACCTGAATCGCGGCTTTCCAGTCGGATACGCGCTCAATATATTGAATTTTTTCAGCATTCAGCCATTGGGTCAGATTCGGCATACAATGTCCTGGATAAAAGGTTAGGCAAAAAAGTCAGCCAGCTGGCTTCCAGAATTCATCAAGCTGTACAGTCATCTTTCTCTGTTTATCCCTGCGGCCTTGTCTTTTTTATTTCATCTGACAAAACCACTCACGACAGAGGAATAAACGAAAATGACATTAACTTACTCTAAAACAAGATATTAATTTAAGTTGCACTCGTCAGTTCTGACAAATTGCTGTTGCAAAAACCGGCTTGTACGTATAGACATGTTTAAGCTGTCTAGTCATCTTGATGATGCACCTCGACCTGTACAGATACAATATGCAAGAATCATTTCTGGCGGGGCGCGTGGGGTTTGAGTGCAAAATCGTTAGCTGGATCACATCTGGATCTTTGCTCACGGGCACGTCGTGACGAAAACCGGGCCTGCAGGGTTTGCTGTAGGGCACCGCAGGCACGGGCACACTATTCGGGAATATGCTGATGTTCGATGGCATTACAGAGAAGCAAAAAGAGGTAGTCGACTATATCCTGACAAAGATCATGCAGGATGGACTGCTGCCGGGCGATAAGCTGGACACGGAAATCGCGATTGCTAAGAACATTGGTATTACCCGGGCGACGGTGCGGGAAGCCACCCGCATTCTTATTGAGCAACAGCGTATTTATCGGGTGAAAGGCTCCGGGCTGTTCGTGGGGTCCATCGGCAAGAGTAATCACTCAGGCCGGTTTCATGCGCTTTCCCCGTTTGATTATCAGGCACACAAAAAAGGGCATAAAGCGGTCAGAAAGGTGCTGACTGCCAGCATCATTAAAGTGCCCGGGCCGGATATGGCGCAGGCTTTACGCATCAAGAACAGTGACCAGATTTACAAAATTGTTCGTCTGATGTGTTTTGATGACATCCCCGTTGCGCTGGAATATATCCACCTGCCTGTCAGCCTGTTTAGCAGCATGGAGTTTGGACGACTGGAGATCTCAAAATATTCGTACATTGAACAGATCACCGGCAAGAAAATTCAGCGTCGCGATCAGCAACTGAATGCCATCAATGTTACCGATGGTGAGCAGCTCAGACTATTGAATTTTAATGCGAATGAGGCGGCGCTGGAGATCAACGAAACCGTCTATCTGGATGATGGCATGCCCTGTGAGGTCAACATCGCCATTATTAATACGAAGCTGTTACAACTGAGACAGAATACCGAACGCGGTTGATGTTCGCGCAAACGGCCCGGTCGCTTTAGTGATGCTTCCGGGCCAGAATGCACTAGGCTTCCGCTAAAAACAGCTCCAGCAACGAGTTCAGAAACAGTTTCCCTTTCTCTGTAATCTGCCAGTGTTCCGGCGATTCAGTGATGTAACCTGCGGCAATGGCCTCGTCGAGCTGTGGGCGAATCAGCGTTTCATGCAGCCCGGTATAGCGGCTAAAGTCTGCACGCGGCGCGGCCTCCAGCAGACGAAAACGGTTCATGAAGAACTCAAAAGGCTTATCCTCGTCTGCAACGTCGTACTGCTTATCAAGATAATTGCCCTTCATAAAGCCACGCGGATGGCGCACTTTTACGGTACGGACAATACGGCCATCTGGCTGAGTCAATTTGCCATGCGCACCACAACCAATGCCCAGATAATCGCCAAAGCGCCAGTAGTTCAGGTTGTGCTCACAGCGGTAGCCCGGTTTAGCATAGGCCGAGGTTTCGTATTGCTCATAACCTGCCGCAGTCAGCAACTGGTGGCCCTGCTCAAAAATATCCCATAGCGCATCATCATCCGGCAGGGTTGGCGGGCGAGAGCCAAACAGCGTATTGGGCTCAATCGTCAGCTGATACCAGGAGAGATGCGGCGGGTTGAGCGCAATCGCCTGGCGCAAATCATCCAGCGCCTCGGCCAGCGACTGATCGGGCAGGCCGTGCATCAGGTCAAGGTTGAAGCTGCGCAGCCCTAAACCCTGTGTCAGTGCTGCGGCACGCTTCGCTTCTTCCGGTCCGTGGATACGGCCCAGACGTTCCAGTTTCTGCGGGCTGAAGCTCTGGACACCAATCGAGATTCGGTTAATACCGGCGCGTTGATAGGCGCTGAAGCGATCCGCTTCCACCGTGCCCGGATTGGCTTCCATCGTGACTTCAGCATCGGCTGTCAGCGTCAGCCGCTCGCGTACGCCATCCATCAACATCTGCATGGCGCTGCTGCTTAACAGGCTTGGCGTCCCGCCGCCAATAAAGATCGTGCGAACCTCACGACCCTGAATCAGCGGCAGGTCGTGTTCAAGATCGCGCAGCAGGTGCTGCACATACTCAACGTGCGGCACCTCATCCTTTAATGCGTGAGAATTAAAATCGCAGTAGGGGCATTTCTGTACACACCAGGGAATGTGGATGTACAAACTCAGAGGCGGTAAATCAGGCATTACGCATCGCTTCCAGTAACAGCGTCAATGCTTTACCACGATGAGAGACTTTTCCTTTCTCTGCCTTAGCCAGTTCGGCTGCAGTTTTACCCAGTGCCGGAACCCAGAACACAGGATCGTAACCAAAGCCACCTTCACCGGATGCCGTTCGGGTAATTTCCCCTTCCCAGGCACCGTGGAAGACCAGCGGCGTTGGGTCGGCAGCATGACGTAGATAAACCAGCACGCAGTGAAACTGCGCCTGACGTTGTCCGTCAGGCGTGTTTTCCAGAGCCTGAAGCAGCTTTTCCAGATTCTGCTGGTCGCTGGCGTCTTCACCAGCATAGCGGGCTGAGTAAATCCCGGGCGCGCCACCCAGCGCATTCACGGCCAGGCCAGAGTCATCTGCGATAGCCGGCAGGCCGGTCACCTGCGCGGCATGGCGCGCTTTCAGGATGGCATTTTCAATAAAGGTCAGGCCGGTTTCCTCGGCGGATTCCACGCCAAGTTCGGTTTGCGCCACGACATCCAGACCAAAGTCAGCGAGCAGATCCGCCAGCTCACGTACTTTGCCGGGATTGCCGGTGGCAAGAACAACTTTTTGCATAACAGTTCCAGTTTGATTCATTTACAGCAAATACCAGAGACCCGGGAACAGATCCATGCCAAGGAAATTCAGGGCATACAGCACCAGAATCACGATCATGGCTGAGAAGTCGATGCCGCCCATGGCAGGAAGAATACGACGAATCGGCGCCATTAACGGCTCGGTCAACTGAATCAGCACATAGTCCATCGGGCCGCGGCCCTGACTGATCCAGCTCATCAGGGAGCGAATGATAATGACCCAGAACACCAGATAACCTGCAGATTTCAACAGCGACAGCAGGCCAACCAGCAAATTCGTGGGATCGACAGAGAACACGCCGACCTGAATCAGCAGCAGAAGGGGATATTTAAGCGTTGTCAGCACAAAGGCCAACAGCAGGGAGGCCGTATCAATCGGACCCAGAGCCGGAAGGATACGACGCAGGGGTTTTACAATCGGCTGAGTAATCTTCACGACAAACTGCGCAAGCGGGTTATAAAAATCACAACGTGACCACTGCATCCAGATGCGCAGCAGCAGCACCATGACGTAGAGATCGATTAGCGTTTTTACTAAAAACGTCATTGTTAACATGAAGTTCCTCAATTATTGTTGTGAAGGTTGTGTGTAATCTCGCGCGCCAAAAATGGCGGTGCCAATGCGCACCATCGTACTGCCAGCGGCAATTGCCGCCTCCATGTCATCGCTCATCCCAAGGGAAAGCGTATCAACGTCGCTATGCTGCTGTTTAAGCTGGTCAAAAGCATCAGCCATTTGCTGGCATACCGCCAGCTGTCGCTGATAATCTTCTTCGGGTGCCGGAATCGCCATCAGCCCGCGCAAACGCAAACGCGGCATTGTCAGGATGTCCTGAGCCAGTCCGGCAACCGCCTCCAGCATGATGCCAGATTTGCTGTTTTCATCACTGATATTTACCTGGATTAAGACATTGAGCGGCGGCAGATGTTCAGGCCGCTGATCGTTAAGACGCTGTGCGATCTTCTGACGATCGACCGTATGACACCAGGCAAAGTGTTCAGCGACCAGGCGGCTTTTATTGGACTGCAGCGGGCCAATGAAGTGCCAGGTCAAGGCAGGATGTGAGGTCAGTGACTGAATCTTTTCAACCCCTTCCTGAACGTAATTCTCACCAAAATCGATCTGTCCCGCCGCTGCGGCTTCTTCGACCGCGCTCGCAGGCTTTGTTTTGCTCACTGCAAGTAGCGTAATTTCTTCTGGCGACCGGCCGCAACGGGTTGCAGCAGCAGCGATTCGCTGACGGACTTGCTGTAAGTTGTGCTGGATTGAAGTCATAGTCTGGAGATCAAAATGGATTTGGATGAATTAGTGGAGCTTAGTGTAAAGCATAACGCCGCCGATCTGCACCTTTGTAACGGACATTCGCCGTACTGGCGCCGTCAGGGCGGGCTTGAAACGCTGCCCGGCCAGCCCATCCTGCCATCCGACTGGATGGCGCGATTTACCTCGTCATGGCTGGACAGCGAACAGCAGCAGGTGCTGAAGCGAGAAGGGCAGTTGGATTTCGCCTTAACACTGGTTAACGGGCAGCGCCTGCGCGCGAACCTGTTTATGCAGCGCAACGGGCTGTCTCTGGCGCTGCGTATTATTGCCAGCCGCTGTCCTTCGCTTGCGGATTTACGCCTTCCGCAGGTCGTGCCCACCTTGCTGAACAAACAGGACGGGCTGATTTTGATTACCGGCGCGACCGGTAGCGGTAAATCCACCACGCTCGCCGCCATGGTCGATGCCATCAACCGGCAGCAGGCCCGTCATATTCTCACGCTGGAAGATCCCATTGAGTTTATTCATCACAGCCAGCAGTCCCTGATTCAACAGCGCGAAGTGGGGCTGCATTGCCGCTCGTTTAGTCTGGGCCTGAAAGCGGCCTTACGCGAAGATCCCGATGTGATTATGCTGGGAGAATTACGCGACAGCGATACCATTCGCCAGGCATTAACCGCGGCAGAAACCGGACATCTGGTGCTGGCGACGTTGCATACGCGCGGCGCAGTCCAGGCGGTGGATCGGCTGGTGGATGTGTTCCCTGCAGATGAAAAGGCGCTGATACGCACCCAGCTGGCGGGCAGTCTGAAAGCCGTTATTGCGCAGCAGCTGGTTTCAGCCACAGATGAGACACGCGTGGGGCTGTTTGAGGTGCTGATTGCCACCAGCGCGGTGGTCAATCTGATTCGGGAAGGCAAAATGCATCAGATTCCCGCTATTTTGCAAACCGGCGCGCAGGCCGGAATGCAAACCTTTGAGCAGAGTCGGTTAGCCCGTCAGGCCGAAGGGGTGATTCATTAATGGGTTTCAAACCAGTCCTGCAGGATAATCGCCGCTGACTGGGAATCGACTGAACCTTTATTCAGGGCACGATAGCCACCCCGTTCAAACAAACCAGCGCGCGCTTCAACGGTGCTGAGGCGCTCATCCTGTAGCTCAACGCGAATACCAAAACGGCCATGCAGGCGATTCGCAAACTTACGGGCGCGGGCTGTTAAAGGCTGCTCGGTGCCGTCCATGTTCAGTGGCAAACCCACCACAACAAAGTCGGGCTGCCACTCTTTAAGCAGCTTTTCAATTTGCAGCCAGTCTGGCGTCCCGTCCTGCGCCTTAATCGCGCTTAACGGGCGGGCGCTGCCCGTCAGCTGCTGACCAACCGCAACGCCGATGCTTTTGGTGCCGAAGTCAAAACCTAACAACGTTTGTGTATTCATCAGGCGTGACCTGCATCGCTGGCCATGTTGTGAATATCAATGCCCATACTGCGCGCGGCTTCACGCCAGCGCTCGGCGATGGGCGTCTGGAACAAAATATTACTGTTAGCCGGTGTGGTCAGCCAGGCGTTCTCCATCAGCTCATTTTCAAGCTGGTCTTTTTCCCAGGCACAATAACCCAGCGCGACCAGCACATGATCGGGCTGTGAGGCTGTACCGATCGCTTCCAGCACGTCACGTGAGGTGGTAATCACGGTGTTGTCTGACACCCGAATGCTGGAAGTAAAGGTGCGCTGTGCCGAGTGCAGGATAAAGCCCCGATCTTCCGCCAGCGGACCACCGCTGAACACCGGCTTATCAAGATTGATAGCCGGATCGCGGTTATCTTCTGCGATCTTGAGCTTTTTCAGAATGCCTTCAACCGTCAGGTTTTCCATCGGCTTATTGATAATCAGCCCCATTGCCCCTTCTTCGTTGTGCTCACAAACGTAGACGACAGAACGTTTAAAAAAGGGATCTTGCAACGATGGCATGGCAATTAAAAAGTGATGCTGTAAATTCATTCTCACATGCTTTACCAAAGATAACCGGTGCGTGATTGCTGCACCGGTGTTGGGTTGATCACGGAGCATGGCCCCAGCGTTATGCTCAGCTCAGGCGCTTCTCAATGGCGTCCATCAGCATACCGGTGATGGAGACAGGGAAGGCGGCCTCAATTTCACGAATGCATGTTGGGCTGGTCACGTTAACTTCAGTCAGTCTATCACCAATAATGTCGAGGCCCACAAAAATCAGGCCTTTGGCCTTCAGTGTTGGACCGACGCGGCGGGCGATTTCCCAGTCACTTTCGCTCAGCGGGCGCGCTTCACCGCGTCCGCCAGCCGCCAGGTTTCCACGGGTTTCTCCCCCCTGGGGAATACGCGCCAGACAATAAGGAACCGGTTCGCCATCCACCACCAGCACGCGCTTATCACCGTCTTTGATAGCCGGCAGGTAGTTTTGCGCCATGCAGTAACGGCTTTCATGTTCAGTCAGGGTTTCAGCGATAACGCCGAAATTCGGATCGTCCTGCTTCACACGGAAAATAGAGGCGCCGCCCATGCCGTCCAGCGGTTTCATGATGACGTCGCCATGCTCTTGCCAGAACGCCCGCAGCTGTTGCTTAGAACGCGTGACCAGGGTGTCCGGTGTGAATTCAGCAAACCAGGCGGTATACAGTTTTTCGTTACAGTCGCGCAGGCTTTGCGGCTTGTTGACGATCAGCGTGCCCTGCTCTTCAGCCCGTTCCAGGATGTAGGTACAGTAGATAAACTCGGTGTCAAACGGCGGGTCTTTACGCATCAATACGACGTTGAGGTCGGCCAGTTTAATCTGCTGCTCACTGCCAAACTGATACCAACTTTCGGCATTCTGTTCCACGCTAAGCAGGCGAGTGCGGGCGTAAGCCACACCACCGCGCAGGGAGAGATCGTTCATCTCCATGTAGTGGATTTCGTAACCCCGGCGCTGTGCTTCCAGCAGCATTGCAAAGCTGGAGTCTTTTTTAATGTTGATGGATGAGATTGGGTCCATCACGATGCCAAGCTTGATCATTATTATCTCCTGAAGGAGGCGGCGGTTACCGTCTCGTTTCGTTCGGGCAAAAAGGGGCTGAGCAGTCAGAACGCGATGTTGATTACAGGCGTCCCAGTGGAGCTAAAAGTATCGCTTAACCCAGGTCACCAAACCTCACCTGAAGTGCCGTAATGGCAGTCAGGGCCGTTGTTTCGGTACGTAAAACCCGTGGGCCAAGCAGAATATCGGTAAAACCGTGCTGCGCCGTCATGGCAATTTCGTCAGCTGAAAGCCCGCCTTCCGGACCAATCAGCAGGCGAACGCGCTCAACCGGCTGAGGCAATGTGTTGATGCTGTGGCTGGCGCGCGGGTGCAGGTTCAGTTTTAACCCACTTTCCGCTTCACTGCACCAGGCTTCCAGTGCCATGGCCGGACGGATTTCGGGTACCCGGTTACGACCACACTGCTCGCAGGCGGCAACAGCAATCTTTTGCCACTGCTGAATTTTTTTTGCCAGGCGTTCGGCATCCAGTTTGACACCACAGCGTTCAGAAAACAGCGGCGTAATAACATTAACGCCCAGTTCGATTGATTTCTGGATGGTAAATTCCATTTTTTCGCCGCGAGACATGACCTGACCGAGATGCAGATGGAGGGGCGACTCGCGATCGTCTTCCTGACTTGCCGTGATGGATACTTTTACACGTTTTTTATCAACATGCGTGATTTCTGCAGCGAAAGTCAGATTACTGCCATCAAAGAGTTCTACATGCTGTCCGCTGGTCATACGCAGCACGCGACCAACATGACCGGACGCGTCTTCATCAAGCGTGATTTCACTGCCAACATGAACAGGCTGTGAGTGATAAATGCGAGGTATGCGCATAATGTCCCTGAGAGCTAAACGCCGCGAGGTTGACGCGGCGGGGCTGTGAAACAGTTAGTTTAGGGCAGGGATTTTAACGCGTGCAAGCCTCAAGCACATAAGGATTATGATTCCCCTGTACGCGAGCAATGCGCTGGTCGCGCTCGCATTCCCATTTGCTGACCGGATAGAGCTTGTTCCAGGCTGTAAATAACTGCGTTTGCTGACGTGACAGACGCAGATGATACTGGTCGCGCATATAGAAGTAAGTCCGGGCGATCGCGCCACGGGCCCGTTCGGGCGGCTGCGCCTGCTTGTTTTTAAAATCAATCTGCATGCTGCACTGACCGTACTGTTTATCCGTACCGTTCCACTGACTGTAGGCATAGTTACCGCGATCGCCATTCACTTCACCGATTGCCGGCTGCAGATTATGCAGGTCGGTTTCGATACGGCGATAGTCGGCATCTTTGCTGCAATTTTTGCGGCCGCCGTTCTGCCAGCACTGACGTTGATGGCCGAACTCCCAGGCGGGCATCACGTGTTCCCACTCGATACGTGCGGCGCGGTGGGCATTTTTGCGCGGCTGGTAGCCACAGCTGTTCAGATCAGGCTCCCCCTTTTTGCCGTGCCAGGTAATTTTACAGCCACAGTAAAAGCTGCCGGGCGCATCGTCATTAATCTCTGCGGCGTAGGCTTTTGCCTGTTGAAAATTATTTTGATGATAGTTGTTGAGGTTTAGGGCCTGGCTGTTAAAAGACGCGAGTAACAGTGCAGTCGTGATGAGAAATTTGCGAGACATGTTCCAGTTTTACCCCTGGTCCTTAAAAGGGCGGCAGGGTAACAGAATGCCTGCTCAGGCGGAATGAGAATCCGCTCAGGAAAGGGGAAAAACCTCGGCTTTCAATAAGCTACCGCAGTGAACGCAGCGGTACTCGCTTTCGCCGCGAACGACACGATTATGGCGCCTCACGGTAAGCTGGTGCTGTTGACACTGGCAGCGATAAGCAAAGGTGCGGCTGCGCACCGACTCGACCTCAAACTGATGGGTGCGCCGCGCCGGCACGCCCAGCACAGTCTCCATCATCCATTTCCACTCTTTGCCATGCGGTGCAACGCGGCCGAAGGTTTTCCACACCAGCAAATGGGCCAGCTCATGGGGAACGACTTCATCAATAAAGGCCTGCTGATTTTCCATCAGCAGGACAGGATTCAGGCGGATTTCCCATTTTTCCAGCCAGGCCGTTCCGGCAGCCGTGCCGCGCTGCTGATAAACCAGCCTGGGTTCGGGATAATGTTGTTCGAGCTTTTCATTTGCCCGTTCGAGCCCACTACGCAGGGCGCGCATAACGGCTTGTTGTAGGGCAATGGGAAGACGGGATGTTTTCATGGCGCTCAGCATAAGCGGCAGCGGCGTGGAACTCAACTCAACAGCAATATCGGTCCTGCAAAAAAGTCGTACCCGCCGAACCCGACGGGCAGACATGACATTATTTTAATGAAACTGCCTTATTGTCTGAGCCAGTTGCTGCGCCTGATCCTCAAGTGAACTGGACGCCGCTGACATCTGCTGAACCAGCGCAGCGTTTTGCTGGGTCGTGCCGTCCATTTCATTGACCGCGATGGTCACCTGCGCAATACCGCGGGCTTGCTCATCGGATGCAGCAACGATTTCACCAATGATGCGCTGCACTGATGAAACGGCATTTGTCATCTCATGCATGGTTTTGCCTGCATCGTTGACCAGCACAACGCCATTTTCAACCCGAACAACTGATTCCTCAATCAGGGCGGAAATATCTTTCACGGCGCTGGTTGTCCGCTGCGCAAGATTCCGGACTTCGGCGGCTACGACCGCAAAGCCGCGCCCCTGTTCGCCTGCGCGTGCAGCTTCAACAGCAGCATTAAGTGCCAGAATGTTGGTCTGAAACGCGATGCTGTTAATCAGCGTGGTGATATCACCGATTTTCTTTGAACTTTCATCAATCTGCGCCATGGTAGTGACCACCTGATCGACCAGGGTTTCCCCCCGGCTGGCGATGCGCGTGGCATTTTCAGTCAGGCTCGTTGCCTGCTGTGCATTATCCGCGTTCATGCGGATAGCTGCACTAATCTGCTCCATGCTCGCGGCAGTTTCTTCCAGTGCCGCAGCCTGTTCCTCGGTGCGTGAGGCGAGGTTGAGGTTTGCACCGGCAATTTCGCCCGCTCCCTGCTGGACCGAGGTGCTGGCGTCTTTGATTTGTCCCACAATGCTCTGCAACTGTGTCTGCATGGTGTTGAGGGCATAAAACAGGCTGCTGCTGTCGCCTGGCGCAACCTGAATGCCATTGTTTAACTGACCTTCAGCAACGGCCAGCGCAATGCGCGCCGCCTCTTCGGGTTCACCGCCAAGATGACGCATCACTTTACGGTTGAATAACAGACCCAGCACGGCCCCCACGGAAAGGATACTGACAATCATCAGCGCAATAGCCCAGTAAAGCTGCTTGTCAGCCGCCGCCATTACCTGGCTGACGGGTGCCACAATCCCTACATACCAGGGTTTCGTGTTGTTGCCCACGCTTATCGGGTACCAGGTGTACATGGCATTTTCTTTCAGTACGGGATCGTACTGTTCTGTCACTGCCGTACGGTAGCTGTTGCTGTTTCCCTGCCATTTTTTGCCGGCTTCACCTGCATTGGGGGAGGAAATCACGTTGCCGCTGTTCGAAAGCAGCAGCGCGTAGCCGGTTTCGTGCCAGGGTTTGATCTGGTTTACTTTTTTCTGGATGGCGGAAAGCAGGATATCGGAACTGACAACCAGCTTCAGTTTGTCATTGACCATAACAGGGGTAGCCACCGAGGTTAACCACTCTGGTTTTGCGCCATCATAAGCGAAGCTGTAAGGCTCAATCAGGGTGTCCTTTTGCGTTTCTTTCGGCAGTAAATAGTAATTACCGGCCCCCGGCTGCAGAAAGTCCATTGCCGGATTCATTTTGTAGCGCCCGTCTTTGTCCCGGTCAACATACCAGGCATAGCGACCACCCGGTGGCGTTCCCTGCGGCCCGACAAAGGCACTGTCACGGCCATCAAAGGCATCGGGTTCAAACACTACGGTCATCGACACAAAGTCAGGGTTTTTATTCAATGCATATTCCATCAGCTTGTCGGCAACTTTACGATCATTTATCCCTGCTGCAGGCAGGGCAGCAAGGCTTTGCCCCAGGTTTTGAGCGGCATCCAATGCATGCGTCAGTTCCTGCTGGATTTGCCCGGCGTGACTAGCAGCAATTTGCTGCAGGTAGTTAGCGGCAAGAGATTTTTGTTCTTTCGAGGACTGCCAACTGAGTAATCCGATGGTCGCAGTAAACCCCACGACGATCGTCATTCCGCCTGCCAGCAGCATCTGAGCACGGGTGCTCATCGTCTTTTTAGGGCTGGTATTGTTCATGCTATTTCCTGGTCAACGCGAAGTCTGAAAAAAGCTTTTTATAATGAAAACGTCAGGTAATTTATCGGCGTATATTTTTTCGACTTTAATGAAAGAAAAGCGAAGCGGGGAGGTGTAAGCCAGTAACGGCAAGGTCTGGGCGTTGAAACGGTAGGATATTTTTCGTTGTCAGTTGTGGGGAAAGCGGCAAGAAAAAAGCCAGTCAGCTTACCTTGACTGGCTCTAGGGGACATACTGAGGAGGGCTTACTGACCGATATCGCGCAGCTTTTTACCTGCCATCAGGTTACGTTCAATGTGCTCCAGCGAAACGTTTTTGGTTTCGGGAATCAACATCACCGTCAGGACGATGAAGAAGACGTTGAGCAGGCCGTAGACCCAGAAGGTCGGCGCATTGCCCAGCGTATTCAGCATGGTCAGGAAGGTTGCGCCGACAATCATGTTGGCGATCCAGTTCGTGGTGGTTGAAACAGTGATACCGAAATCGCGTCCTTTCAGAGGCTGAATTTCAGAACACAGAACCCAGATCAGCGGACCGGCTGACATGGCAAAGCCCACGATAAACATCAGCAGCATGCCAATCGCGAAGTACTGCGCACCTTGCGAATGAATGCCCATGTGCAGCATGGTGCCAAGAACGCCCATACCGGCTGCCATCACCAGGAAGCCCAGAATCAAGGTAGGCTTACGGCCCCAGCGATCCACCAGACCGATAGCAATAAAGGTTGCCAGTACGTTAACCAAGCCGACAATCACCGTTCCCCACATCTGCTGGGTGGTATTCGCGAAACCCGCAATCTCAAAAATTTTCGGTGCGTAATACATGATGACGTTCATGCCGGTAAACTGTTGCATCACCTGCAGCAGAATGCCCAGGTACACCGCACGACGGAAGTGGCTGCTGCTGGTAAATAATCCCCAGCCTGACTGTTTGATCTTCAGGCTTTCACGGATCTCATCCAGCTCGCGCTTCGCCTGCTCACTGGTATCACGCAGGCGATCCAGTACGCGTTGCGCATCACGGAAGTTGCCTTTCGCCGCCAGCCAGCGTGGGCTGTTTGGCAGGAAGAACACGCCGATCAGCAGCAGCAGGGCAGGGATGGTGATCACGCCCAGCATCCAGCGCCAGTTACCTGTGAAGCTGAACGCGGTATCGGAAAGGTACGCACCCAGAATACCGATGGTAATCATCAACTGATAAAGCGAGATCATACTGCCGCGGATTTTTTCAGGCGCAATCTCAGAAAGATAGAGCGGCGCAGTGTAAGAGGCGATACCGACCGCCAGGCCTAACAGCACGCGTGCGCTGATCAGCATTTCTGGGTTAGGTGCCATGGCTGACCACAGTGAGCCAATAACAAACAGGATCGCACCAGCCATCAGGCTTTTTTTACGCCCCAGACGCGATGACATCCAGCCGCTGCCGATAGCACCGATGGCCGCCCCGAACATCATTGAGCTGACAATCCACTCCTGTTGGTGTGCCGTAACGTTAAAGTCCTTCGCGATAAAGGGCAGTGCACCGGCGATAACGCCGATATCCAACCCAAACAGCAGGCCTGCAAGGGCTGCCAGAAAGCAGACAAATAAGGTCATTGCCTTATTTGAGGTTCTGCTTTTATGTGAATTGCCAGGCATGGTTGCCTCCAAAATTATCCATCATTGTTGTTATCGATGTTAAAAAACCTTATCTGGGCAAAAAGTGAGCCCGATCACATTGATGTAATCGCTTACACTTGCTGAAACCCTGAAATCCAGCATTTATAACCCAGAAAGGTCAAGTAACCAGTGAGGTATAGCACCCTCGAAGTTTCTGACAATGCCCTGTTTAACGCCTATCAGATGACGCTGAAAATAACGCATTTTAGGAAGAATAACTACGGCGATAAATTCCTAAATAGCCGATATCTAAAGCGTTTCAAATTGTAAGCGTTAACACATTAGCTGAGCACAGGCTGAGAGAAAGTGTAGCTGAGTTAAAAAAATGTGCAGGTGGGGGAAACTGAAGGCCCGAGAGGAATAAAAAGAAAAAAAAAGCCCCGCCGCGAGGCAGGGCTTTTTGAGACGTTTTCAGGCTTACAGGCTTACAGGCTTACAGGCTTACAGGCCCGCAGCCTCACGCAACTGTTCTGCTTTGTCAGTTTTTTCCCAAGGGAAATGTTCGCGACCAAAGTGGCCATAGGCAGCGGTTTCTTTATAGATCGGATGCAGCAGATCCAGCATCTGAATCAGGCCGTAAGGACGCAGATCGAAAAACTCGCGCACCAGTAAGGTCAGCTGTTCAGTAGACACTTTCTCAGTGCCAAAGGTCTCGACCATGATGGAGGTCGGCTCGGCAACACCGATGGCGTAGGAAACCTGGATCTCACAACGATCGGCCAGACCCGCTGCCACGATGTTTTTTGCAACATAGCGGGCGGCATAGGCGGCTGAACGGTCAACTTTTGACGGGTCTTTGCCTGAGAAGGCGCCACCGCCGTGACGTGCCATACCGCCGTAGGTATCAACAATGATTTTGCGACCGGTCAGGCCACAGTCACCCATTGGGCCACCAATAACAAAACGGCCCGTTGGGTTGATGTGATATTTGGTGGATGCGCTCAGCCATTCGGCAGGCAGGACGGGCTTGATGATTTCTTCCATCACCGCTTCCTGCAGATCTTTTTGTGAGATCGCTTCGCTGTGCTGAGTTGACAGAACGACCGCATCAATACCGACGATTTTGCCGTCGTCGTACTGGAAGGTCACCTGGCTTTTGGCATCCGGACGCAGCCATGGCAGCGTGCCGTTCTTACGCACTTCGGCCTGGCGCTGAACCAGACGGTGCGCATAGGTCACCGGGGCTGGCATCAGAACATCGGTTTCGTTTGTCGCATAGCCAAACATCAAACCCTGATCGCCCGCACCCTGTTCCAGCGGATCGCTGCGGTCAACGCCCTGGTTGATATCCTGAGACTGTTTGCCAATTGCGCTTAATACTGCGCAGGAGTTGGCATCAAAGCCCATATCGGAATGAACATAGCCGATTTCACGTACGGTATTACGAGTGATTTCTTCAATATCAACCCAGGCGCTGGTGGTGATCTCACCGCCAACCAGAACCATACCGGTTTTAACGTACGTTTCGCAGGCCACGCGCGCTTTGGGATCCTGTTCCAGGATCGCATCAAGCACAGCATCAGAAATCTGGTCGGCGATTTTATCAGGATGTCCTTCGGATACGGACTCGGATGTAAAAAGATGTTTAGCCATTATGTTCTTTACCTTACCAATGGTTTGAATTCGACTGCATAGCGCAAGTGAGTATTAGCTGACTTAACGCCCCTTAAGGCAAAGCCGTGAGCAGTCAGGTAGTGTCAGCACGCAGGCCAACTCCGCCTGGATATTAACCTGTTTAGATGGAAAACCATCTGGACGTCTATTTTAGGTTACGCGGTGAGCGAATTACCAGCCCTTTTTGATGTTGCACTGTTAACTTTACGCGCAGCAGTGGAAAATCCTGCTGACAGCGCGTGCATTAAGCAAATAATCTCTTTGCTTTTTTTAGGCGCAAAATGTATAAAACGCCGCTGCGTTCTCAGCAGCAAAAAGGATGACGCGCTTACCGCGTCGCGCCCGTCAGACAGCTGTCTGGCTTTCACCCAGGTGGTTTTCCACATGTCCAGGACATGTGCGGAGGTGATACGAGTAATGAGCCTTATCTTCTCTCTCCCGGCCTTTTCGCGTGCTGGCACGGCGCTGGCGTTATCCTGTTTCCCGTCCTTATTTCTCTTCTGCCGACATTTTATTGGTTTCGGTAATTATCCCGACACAAGCGCTGGTTAACCTCTGACGCGATAGCGGTTTATATCGTCCAGGCGGTGAGCGTCGTGAATTATTCGCGGCCCTTTTGTACCTGACGCGGCTGAGTGTTTTACACTTAACACTACAGTGATGCATCGTGCAGGTTCGCAACGCAGACAGAGCATGACGTAATATGTGGCAACGAATTTCCAGACTCCCGACCTTCAAGTCGGTTTACATTATTATCTTTCAACGGAAAATTGAGGTTCGCGATGTCTGACGGCATGAAGAATATCAAGGGTTCGTCAGCTGGCGAACAAGGTGCACTCCGCTCAATGCAGGAGGTGGCGATGAACGATCAGGACGCCAGCCTGATGCTGCGGACCTACAACATTGCCTGGTGGGGCAATAACTACTATGACGTCAATGAACTGGGTCATATTAGCGTCTGCCCCGATCCGGATCGTCCGGATGTGCGTGTCGATCTGGCTAAGCTGGTTAAGGAACGCGAGGCCCAGGGCCAACGTCTGCCCGCGCTGTTCTGCTTCCCTCAGATTCTTCAGCATCGCCTGCGCTCAATAAACGCTGCTTTTAAACGCGCACGTGAGTCTTACGGTTATACCGGTGATTACTTCCTGGTGTATCCCATCAAGGTGAACCAGCATAAGCGCGTCATCGAATCCCTGGTCAATTCTGGCGAACCGCTGGGTCTGGAAGCCGGTTCAAAAGCCGAACTGATGGCGGTACTGGCCCATGCCGGTCAGACCCGTTCGGTTATTGTATGTAATGGTTACAAAGATCGTGAATATATTCGTCTGGCGCTGATTGGCGAGAAGATAGGGCACAAGGTTTATCTGGTTCTGGAGAAGATGACCGAAGTGCGCATGGTGCTGGAAGAAGCCGAGCGCCTGAATGTGGTGCCGCGTCTGGGCATTCGTGCACGTCTCGCTTCACAGGGTTCTGGTAAGTGGCAGTCGAGCGGCGGCGAAAAATCTAAATTTGGCCTGTCAGCAACGCAGGTACTCAAGCTGGTTGAAATCATGCGTGAAGCGGGTCGGATCGACAGCCTGCAGCTGCTGCATTTCCATTTGGGATCGCAGATGTCTAACATTCGCGATATCGCGACCGGGGTGCGTGAGTCTGCGCGCTTCTATGTGGAACTGGCAAAACTCGGCGTCAACATTAAGTGCTTTGACGTTGGCGGCGGCCTGGGCGTTGACTATGAAGGTACCCGTTCGCAGTCCGACTGTTCGGTCAATTACGGACTGAATGAATATGCCAATAACGTGATCTGGGGAATTGGCGCAGCCTGTGACGAGCATGGACTTGAGCACCCAACGGTGATTACCGAATCCGGCCGCGCAGTCACAGCTCACCACACGGTGCTGGTATCTAACATCATCGGCGTTGAGCGTAACGAATTCAGTAAGCCAGAAGCGCCAGAGATTGAGGATGCCCCGCGTCCTATCCTGAGCATGTGGGAAACCTGGCAGGAGATGCACGAGCCGGACACGCGTCGTTCGCTGCGTGAATGGCTGCACGACAGCCAGATGGACCTGTTTGATATCCATACAGGCTACTCATCCGGTACCTACAGCCTGAAGCAGCGCGCCTGGGCAGAACAGCTTTATCTGAGCATCTGTCACTACATTCAGCAGCATCTTGATCCCAGCAACCGCGCGCACCGTCCGATCATCGACGAGTTGCAGGAGCGCATGGCGGACAAGATCTACGTTAACTTCTCGCTGTTCCAGTCCATGCCGGATGCATGGGGCATCGATCAGCTGTTCCCTGTGCTGCCGCTGGAAGGCCTGAATAAAAAACCGGAACGTCGTGCCGTGCTGCTGGACATCACCTGTGACTCTGACGGTACCATCGATCACTATGTTGATGGTGACGGTATTGCCACAACCATGCCGATGCCGGAGTACGACGTGGACAACCCACCGATGCTTGGCTTCTTTATGGTCGGCGCCTATCAGGAAATCCTGGGTAACATGCATAACCTGTTTGGTGACACCGAAGCGGTTGACGTGTTTGCCTTCCAGAATGGCGAGGTGGAGGTTCAACTGTCGGATGAGGGCGATACCGTGGCCGACATGCTGCAGTATGTTCAGCTCGATCCGAACGAACTGATGACGCTGTTCCGTAAGCAGATTCAGACCTCTGAACTGGATGACGAACTGCGTGAGCAGTTCCTGCAGGAGTTCGAAAGCGGTCTGTATGGCTACACCTATTTAGAAGACGAATAAAGCCCCGCGAAGCGCTTGCAGCGGGTCGGGACATTGTTGATAATCGGCAGCAACCCATCCCTTCCTCGTCGGGCCTAACGACGCGGAGGGGATTTTTTTTATCTCAACCTTCATGGTGCGCGGCCCAGGCCCGCCTCATGCACAGACAGAGGACGACTTATGTACAATACCCTCGGCAATCAGTACGACAATTCACTGGTTTCTAACGCCTTTGGTTTTATGCGTTTTCCGGTTAATTTCCAGCCTTACGACAGCGACGCAGAGTGGGTGATCACCGGGGTGCCCTTTGACGCCGCGACCTCAGGCCGTCCGGGCAGCCGTCTTGGCCCTGGCGCTATCCGCCAGATTTCGACCAATCTCGCCTGGGAAGGCTGCCGCTGGCCGTGGGAGTTTGACCTGCGTCAGCGCCTGAACGTGGTGGACTGCGGCGATCTGGTTTACGCCTTTGGTGATTCACAGGATCTGTCTGACAAGCTGCAGGCCCACGCAGAGAAACTGCTGGCGAACGGCAAACGCATGATGACCTTTGGTGGCGATCACTACGTCACGCTTCCCCTGCTGCGCGCGCATGCGAAGCACTTTGGTAAAATGGCGCTGGTACACTTTGACGCCCATACCGATACCTACTCTAATGGTCCAACGTTTGACCATGGCACCATGTTCTTTACCGCACCGAAAGAGGGGCTCATCGATCCTCAGCACTCGGTGCAAATCGGTATTCGTACCGAATTCGACAAAAGCCTGGGCTTTAACGTGCTGGATGCTGCTCAGGTTAACGACCGCAGCGTGGACGATCTTCTGGCGGAAATTAAGCGCACCGTCGGCGACCTGCCAGTTTATCTGACATTTGATATCGACTGTCTGGATCCTGCGCATGCGCCGGGCACCGGTACGCCGGTCATTGGCGGTTTAACCACAGATAAAGCCACTAAACTGATTCGTGGTTTACAGGGCATGAATATCGTGGGGATGGATCTGGTGGAAGTCGCGCCGGGTTACGATCACGCCGATCTGACGGCACTTGCCGCCGCTACGCTGGCGCTGGACATGTTGCACGTTCAGGCAGCGAATAAAGGCTGATGCGACAGAGGGATAACTTCAGGGTTATCCCTCTGATTCTGACTTACTTGCCGTCTGCGGCGATGCGATCGCGAATATGCTGCGCACGCGCTTCGGAGTCAGGATGCGAGTCAAACATTGAGCTTTGACGGCCCTGTTCCAGTTTTGCCAGTTTTTCAAAGCTGGTTGCCAGCCCGACCGGATCAATACCGCGCTTTTTCAGCAGGTTGTATGAGTAGTCATCAGCCTGAGTCTCCTGCGTCTGCGAGAACTGGGCATTTACTAATTTTTCACCCATATCACCCAACTGCGACTGTGACAGCGAACCAATAATACCGCCAGCCGATGCCGCCGCGGTGCGTGCTGCCGTTGTGGTGAAGGCGACCTGCATCGCTTTGCGCGTATGACCCAGCGCAACGTGGCCCATTTCATGGCCCAGTACCGCCTCGACTTCATTGTCGGTCATCATATCCATCAGTCCGCTGTAAACGCGGATGCAGCCATTGGCCATTGCCCAGGCGTTAACGTCTTTGGTCTGGTAAACCTTGTAGTTAGCCGGGATACCATTGATGTTGTCGCCCAGTGCCGCAGCGATTTTATTCAGCCGTTGCTGGTACTCGCTGTCAGCTGGCGCGACCTGATTTTCTTTGTCCATTTGGGCGCAGGACTGATCGCTAAGCTGCTTAACCTGAGCATCGCTCAACGTGTAAGCCTGAAATGCCTGTGCGCCGGATTGCAGCAGACCATTACTATTTACACCCTCACAGCCGCTAAGCAGCGCAACCAGGCCCAGAGCCAGTGCCATTTTATGAATTTTCATTCTGTCGTCCCATAAGTAACAAGATAAAAAACAAACACCTGAATCCGTACAAGGTGATTTAACCAACAGGTTATAGTTCGTGATAAACCTTTTTGCTAGCAGACATGACTGGAAAAGCCAGACGAAGCGGGAACATTTAGCGTTTTACGACATTACTTTTGCCCCGTTTTTCATGTACATTGTGGTGAAACTTTTCCCCGTGATTTGCCCGATAGCTGATTAATTACAACAGGTTAAGGCGAAAATCATTAATCCGAACTGGAGTAGAAGATGCCCTCTCGTAAAGATCTTGCCAACGCCATTCGCGCGTTAAGTATGGACGCAGTGCAAAAAGCTAAATCGGGACATCCGGGTGCCCCGATGGGCATGGCGGATATCGCCGAAGTCTTGTGGCGCGGCTATCTCAATCATAACCCAACCAACCCACACTGGGCCGATCGCGACCGTTTTGTTCTGTCCAATGGTCACGGTTCGATGCTGATTTACAGCCTGCTGCACCTTACCGGCTACGATTTACCGATTAGCGAGCTGGAAAACTTCCGTCAGTTGCATTCTAAAACGCCGGGGCACCCTGAATATGGCTATACCGTGGGCGTGGAAACCACGACCGGTCCGCTGGGGCAGGGCATCGCTAACGCCGTAGGTTTTGCCATTGCGGAGCGCACGCTGGCAGCACAGTTCAACCGTCCGGGCCATGAGATCGTAGATCATAATACCTGGGTCTTTATGGGCGACGGCTGCATGATGGAAGGCATCTCACACGAAGTGTGCTCGCTGGCGGGTACGCTGAAGCTGGGCAAGCTGGTGGCATTTTATGATGACAATGGTATCTCCATTGATGGTCATGTTGACGGCTGGTTCACCGATGACACCGCGAAGCGCTTCGAAGCTTACGGCTGGCATGTGGTGCGCGGCGTTGACGGTCACGATGCCGACGCCATCGCGAAAGCCATTGAAGAAGCGAAAGCGGTGAGCGACAAGCCGTCACTGCTGATGTGCAAAACTGTGATCGGTTTTGGTTCACCGAATAAAGCGGGGACCCACGACTCACACGGCGCACCGCTGGGCGATGACGAGATTGCGCTCACCCGCAAACAGTTAGGCTGGGACTATCCGCCTTTCGTTATTCCTTCAGACATTTATGCTGAGTGGGATGCTAAGGAAGTAGGCAAGGCGAAAGAGGATGCGTGGAACACGAAATTCGCGGCCTATGCCAGTGCCTTCCCAGAGCTGGCTGCAGAATTTACGCGCCGCATGAGCAACGAACTGCCGGCTAACTGGCAGCAGGAATCGCAGAAGTTTATCGAGCAGTTACAGGCTAACCCGGCGAAAATCGCCAGCCGTAAAGCCTCACAAAATGCGATCGAAGCCTTTGGTAAAATCCTGCCAGAATATCTGGGCGGTTCGGCTGATCTGGCACCCAGTAACCTCACCATCTGGTCTGGCTCTAAGCCCATCAATGAAGACGCTGCCGGCAACTATATTCACTACGGCGTGCGTGAATTCGGTATGACCGCGATTGCCAACGGTCTGGCGCTGCATGGCGGCTTCCTGCCTTATACCGCGACCTTCCTGATGTTTGTTGAGTATGCACGTAACGCCGCCCGTATGGCCGCGCTGATGAAAATCCGTCAGATTATGGTTTATACCCACGACTCAATTGGCCTGGGCGAAGATGGCCCGACGCACCAGCCGGTAGAGCAGATGGCGAGCCTGCGTACCACACCAAACATGAGCCTGTGGCGTCCGTGTGATCAGGTGGAATCAGCAGTGGCGTGGAAATATGCGATTGAGCGTAAAGATGGTCCAAGCGCACTGATCTTCTCTCGTCAGAATCTGGCGCAGCAGGATCGTACCGCAGAGCAGCTGGCAAACGTGTCCCGCGGCGGTTATGTGCTGAAAGACAGCGCGGGCACGCCAGAGCTGATTCTGATCGCCACCGGTTCAGAAGTTGAACTGGCTGTGGCTGCGTATCAGAAACTGACCGATGAAGGCCGTAAGGTTCGCGTGGTTTCCATGCCATCAACGGATGCGTTCGACAAGCAGTCTGCAGAGTATCGTGAATCTGTCCTGCCGAAGGCCGTTGCCGCTCGCGTTGCTATTGAAGCGGGTATTGCAGACTATTGGTTCAAATATACCGGCCTGAACGGCGCTATCGTCGGCATGACCACCTTTGGTGAGTCAGCGCCTGCTGAGAAGCTGTTTGAAGTCTTCGGCTTCACGGTAGACGACGTAGTAGCGAAAGCAAAAGCGTTGCTGGCCTGACAAAAGGGCGCAGGCGAGTGAAGGCTCGCCTGAACCCAGATGAAAGGGGGCCCAGTTTGCCCCCTTATCGACAAAATTATTCCTGTAGTAATAGCGATTTTTTGCGTAATTTTGTGATGTAGATCCAAAAATACGCAGCCCGCTTGATCGCAATCATTCCCGTTATTCCGTCCTTCTATTATCCTAGCTGAACCGTTTCAGTTTAGGCTGCTTTGCCAGCGGTCGGGCTAAGAATCTCCTGTACAAAATGCAGTGAAACGCTCAGGCTATCTGCACCTTTTTTTCAGTCTGGTTTGGCAGGAGAAAGATGACCATTCGGGTAGCGATAAACGGCTTTGGTCGCATTGGGCGCAACGTGTTGCGTGCACTGTATGAAACGGGGCGCCGCGCGGAGATCACAGTGGTGGCAGTTAACGAACTGGCTGAGGCTGCGGGCATGGCGCACCTGCTAAAGTACGATACCAGTCATGGGCGTTTCGCGCTGGATGTGCGTCAGGAGCGTGATCAGCTGTGGGTCGGAGACGATATTATCCGTATCCTGCATCGTGCCGGACTGGACGAACTGCCTTGGGGCGAGCTTAACGTTGACGTGGTGCTGGACTGCACAGGCGTTTACGGTTCCCGTGATGACGGCGAAGCCCATCTGCGTGCAGGAGCGAAGAAAGTGCTGTTTTCCCATCCAGGGGGGAACGATCTTGATGCAACCGTGGTGTACGGCGTTAACGAGCAGGAACTGAAACAAACGGACTGTATTGTCTCTAATGCATCCTGTACCACTAACTGCATTATTCCGGTGATTAAGCTACTGGACGACGCTTTTGGTATCGAGTCGGGGACGGTAACGACTATCCATTCGGCGATGCACGATCAGCAGGTGATTGACGCCTACCATAGCGATCTGCGCCGTACGCGTGCGGCCAGTCAGTCTATCATCCCGGTGGATACCCGGTTGGCGGCAGGTATTGCGCGTATTTTTCCGAAATTTAACGATCGCTTCGAAGCCATCGCGGTTCGCGTACCGACGATCAACGTGACGGCCATTGATCTCAGCGTTTCCGTGCGCCAGCCCGTTCGGGCCTGTGAGGTTAACGCCTTGTTGCAAAGCGCGGCAGAAGGGGCATTTCGTGGTATAGTTGACTATACAGAATTGCCGTTAGTCTCAGTAGATTTCAACCATGATCCGCACAGTGCCATTGTGGACGGTACACAAACGCGGGTCAGCGGTCAGCATCTGATCAAAACCCTGGTCTGGTGTGACAACGAATGGGGCTTTGCTAACCGAATGCTCGACACAACGTTAGCGATGGCCGCAAGCGGTTTCAGGTAAGACGCGGTTTGCGTCTGGCAAAACTTATGAGAATCAACGAGAGGGTTCACCATGTCCGTAATTAAGATGACCGATCTGGATCTTGCTGGCAAACGCGTTTTAATTCGCGCCGATCTCAACGTACCAGTGAAAGAAGGGAAAGTGACGTCAGATGCACGTATTCGTGCTTCACTGCCAACTATCGAAGCGGCGTTGAAACAGGGCGCCAAAGTGATGGTTACCTCTCACCTGGGTCGTCCGACCGAAGGTGAATACAACGAAGAATTCTCACTGCTGCCAGTAGTGAACTACCTGAAAGAGAAACTGAACGGTACTCAGGTTACCCTGGCGAAAGACTACCTCGACGGCGTCGATATCGGCGCGGGCGAACTGGTCGTACTGGAAAACGTTCGCTTCAATAAAGGCGAAAAGAAAGACGACGAAGCGCTGTCTAAGAAATACGCTGCGCTGTGCGACGTCTTTGTTATGGATGCTTTTGGTACCGCGCACCGCGCCCAGGCATCCACGCATGGCGTTGGCAAATTTGCCCCTGTCGCCTGTGCTGGCCCGCTGCTGTCAGCTGAGCTGGAAGCGCTGGGTAAAGTGATGAAGAACCCTGAGCGCCCGCTGGTGGCTGTGGTCGGTGGTTCTAAGGTTTCAACCAAATTTGACGTGCTGCAGTCGCTGGTGAAGATTGCCGATACCGTGATTGTCGGCGGCGGCATCGCCAACACCTTTGTCGCTATCGACAACAACGTGGGCAAATCGCTGTATGAGCCAGACTTCGTTGACGCGGCCAAAGGCCTGCGCGATCAGTACGGCATTCCTGTCCCAACCGATTCACGTGTTGGCACGGAATTCTCTGAAACTGCCCCGGCAACCGTGAAAAAGGTTTCGGAAGTCGCAGATAACGAAGAGATTATGGACTTCGGTGATGAAACCGCTCAGGCCATGGCGACCATCCTGAAGAATGCCAAAACCATTCTGTGGAACGGCCCGGTGGGCGTGTTTGAATTCCCGAACTTCCGCAAAGGCACCGAGATTGTGGCTAACGCCATTGCAGACAGCGAAGCATTCTCAGTGGCGGGCGGCGGTGATACGCTGGCGGCTATCGACCTGTTCGGTATCGAAGACAAAATCTCCTACATCTCTACCGGCGGCGGTGCCTTCCTGGAGTTCGTGGAAGGCAAAAAACTGCCTGCCGTAGCCATGTTGGAAGAGCGTGCGAAGCAGTAATCCTTTGGGGGCGGTGCCCTACGGCATCGCCTAAAAACTCGCCCGAAACCGGGCGTTTAAATCGCTGTCCCCGTATCGGGGATAACCGGTCACGAAACAGGACACAATCATGTCTAAAATTTTTGATTTCGTAAAACCCGGCGTTGTCACTGGTGATGACGTTCAGAAGATCTTCAAAGTAGCGAAAGAGAACAAATTCGCTCTGCCTGCGGTCAACTGCGTCGGCACCGACTCCATTAACGCTGTACTGGAAGCCGCGGCGAAAGTAAAAGCGCCGGTTATCGTACAGTTCTCCAACGGTGGTGCTGCATTCATCGCCGGTAAAGGTTTTAAAACAGACAAGCCACAGGGCGCAGCGATTTTCGGTGCCATCTCTGGCGCACACCACGTGCATCTGATGGCTGAGCAGTACGGCGTGCCGGTTATCCTGCATACCGACCACTGCGCCAAGAAACTGCTGCCGTGGATCGACGGTCTGCTGGACGCGGGCGAAGAGCACTTCAAGAAAACCGGTAAGCCGCTGTTCTCTTCTCACATGATCGACTTGTCCGAAGAGTCACTGGAAGAAAACATCGAAATCAGCAGCAAATACCTGGCGCGCATGGCGAAAATCGACATGACCCTGGAAATCGAGCTGGGCTGCACCGGTGGTGAAGAAGATGGCGTAGATAACAGCCATATGGATGCTTCAGCGCTTTACACTCAGCCAGAAGACGTAAACTACGCGTACGAAAAACTGAATGCGATCAGCCCGCGCTTCACCATTGCGGCCTCTTTCGGTAACGTGCACGGCGTTTACAAGCCAGGCAACGTTAAACTGACCCCAACCATTCTGCGTGATTCACAGAAATATGTCTGTGAAAAACACGGTCTGCCGCACAACGCGCTGGATTTCGTATTCCACGGTGGTTCAGGTTCATCTGCTGCAGAAATCGAAGAGTCTATCAGCTACGGCGTGATCAAGATGAATATCGATACCGATACCCAATGGGCAACCTGGGACGGCATCCTGCAGTACTACAAAAAGAACGAAGGCTATCTTCAGGCGCAGCTGGGTAACCCAGAAGGCGCAGACAAGCCTAACAAGAAATACTATGACCCACGTGTATGGCTGCGCTCTGCCCAGGCATCCATGGTGGTGCGTCTGGAGCAGGCGTTCAAAGAACTCAACGCCGTTGACGTTCTGTAAGCATCACGCTGCTGGCGTCTGAGTTCGAGAGAACGGCAGACGAACGACTCAGTCCCGATCGTCCGATCGGGACTTTTTTTTATCCTTTCTGCTCACGCTCAGTTTCATTTCTTTTTGTCGGGCGACACATTCTGACGTGCTGTCACAACCTCACTGCAGCGCGCGCTGTATCCTGTGTGTGGCTTAACAGGTGAGGGCAATCGTATGGCCGTCAAACGCATTGTGGCGAATATTCGGGCCGGAAATATGGAAGAAGCAGAACGCTTCTACGGTGACGTTCTCGATCTGAAACTGGCGATGGATCACGGATGGATCATGACCTGGGCCGCGGATAACACGATGGTGCCGCAGGTCAGTATTGCGCGGGAAGGCGGCGCCGGCACAGCTGTTCCGGATTTATCCATTGAGGTTGATAATCTTGATGAGGTGTATCAACGCGTTGTCGCTGCGAGGCTGCCGGTCGACTATGCGCTTACAGAAGAAGCGTGGGGCGTGCGTCGTTTTTATGTCCGTGATCCGTTTGGCAGGCTGATTAATATACTCAGCCATGTGCCCTGAACAAACATCGTGCGCGGAGGCCGGCGTGCTGATGCGTAAGTGTGCAAAACCGCCTTCCTGTATCACTCAGTTTGGCGTCTGGCTAAATAATTGATTACCCTTAACCATTGGGTGTCGGATTACATCTGGCAGTTTTTTGTCTTTCCCCACAGGGGAACTATCGACAGGGCTTACAAATGGAAGACTTGAATGTTGTTAATGGCATTAACAGTGCCGGTGGCTGGCTGGTACACAACCAGGCGCTGATTCTGAGTTATGCCGTCAATATCGTCGCGGCAATTGCCATTATCATTGTCGGCATGATCATCGCCAGGGTAATTTCTAACACGGTTAATCGCCTGCTGCTCGCGCGCCATATTGACGCTACCGTAGCCGATTTCCTTTCCGCCCTGGTGCGCTATGGCGTTATCGCCTTCACGGTCATTGCTGCGCTGGGTCGTGTCGGCGTGCAGACGGCATCGGTTATCGCCGTGCTGGGTGCCGCCGGTCTGGCAGTAGGTTTAGCCCTGCAAGGCTCGCTCTCCAATCTGGCGGCTGGCGTCCTCCTGGTCACCTTCCGTCCTTTCCGCACCGGTGAGTTTGTCGATTTGGGCGGCGTAATGGGCACCGTGCTCAATGTGCAAATTTTCTCGACCACCCTGAAATCTGCCGATGGCAAAATCGTTGTGGTGCCAAATGGTAAAATCATCAGTGGCAATATCATCAACTTCTCGCGCGAGCCAGTGCGCCGGAATGAATTCATTATCGGCGTTGCCTACGAAGCCGATGTGGATGAGGTGATTGCCCTGTTGCGCGGCGTCGTTGAGGCCGATCAGCGCGTACTTAAAGAACGTGGCATCCAGATTGGCCTGAATGAATTAGGGGCGTCATCGCTTAACTTCGTGGTGCGTTGCTGGAGTAACAGCAGCGATCTGCAGGACGTTTACTGGGACTTACTGAAAAACTTTAAACGTGCGCTGGACAGCAAAGGTATTGGCATCCCTTATCCACAAATGGATGTGCACCTGCACCAGGTTCAACAACCTGAAAGCGAGACGACCGCAACGCAGTAACGTTAATGGGCGGCAGCGGTCGCCCATTAATTTTGTTAATAGCAGATTAATTTTTTCAATTTCCGCTAATCTGACTCGCTCTTTATAATCCCTGCATCTCACCGATGTAAGGAATGTCATCCAGTGTTAACCATTTACTTTCAAGGGCTTGCTCTTGGGGCGGCGCTTATCCTGCCGTTAGGCCCACAAAACGCCTTCGTGCTGAACCAGGGGGTAAAGCGCCAGTATCATTTGATGACTGCGGCGCTTTGTGCGTTAAGCGATATCGCATTGATCTGTGCAGGCATTTTTGGCGGCAGTGCGCTCCTGAACCAGTCTCCCTTACTGCTGATGCTGATTACTTGTGCCGGGGTTGCCTTTCTGCTCTGGTTCGGTTGGGGCGCCTTACGCACGGCATTTAGCCGTAACATTGAACTGGCGTCGGGTAGCCACGCAACGCAGAGCAGAAAACGAATTATCGCGACGATGTTGGCGGTGACCTGGCTGAATCCGCATGTTTATCTTGATACCTTTGTTGTGCTGGGAAGCCTGGGCGGGCAGTTGCCCGGAACGGTTGCACGACAGTGGTTTGCGCTGGGGACCATCAGCGCCTCGGTGCTGTGGTTTTTCGGTCTGGCGCTGCTGGCGGCCTGGCTTGCGCCTCTACTGCAAACGGCGCGCGCTCAACGCATCATCAATCTGCTGGTCGGTGCGGTCATGTGGTTTATTGCGTTTCAGCTTGCCCGGCAGGTCATCACGGGATTTTGAGTAAAAGCTATACGAAAACGGGTTATTGAGGCCAGTCTGCCGAACTTTTGCCATAATCTTCACTCCAAACAACGCGTAATATGATGCGCTTGTGGGCTTCATGTACCGGGAGCCATCGAACTGACCTTTTCAAGGAGGACTTTCATGAAACTGAAAGCATTGGCGCTTGCCGCGATGATGAGTGCAGGGGCATTGCCTTTGAGCGTACAGGCTGACGAACTGCCGAACGGACCCCATGTTGTTACGTCAGGTAAGGCAACTGTAGATGCCCGCCCGGATATCGCGACGCTGTCAATTGTGGTGAATGTCTCATCGAAAGATGCCGCAGAGGCAAAAAAGCAGGTCGATAGCCGCGTAGCGCAATATTTTGATTTCCTGCAAAAAAACGGTATTGAGAAAAAGGATATCGAAGCCGCGAACCTGACGACGCAGCCAGAATATGATTACACCAAAGACGGTAAGTCACAGCTCAAAGGCTACCGTGCGGTGCGTCAGGTTCAGGTCACCGTACGTCAGCTGGACAAACTTAACGATCTGCTTGATGGTGCGCTGAAGTCCGGTCTGAATGAAGTGCGTAGCGTTGAACTGGGCGTCGCTAATCCTGAAAGCTACAAGCAGCAGGCACGTCAGGCCGCAATCAAAAATGCGACCCAACAGGCGGCTGAACTGGCTGAAGGTTTTAATGCCAAACTGGGCCCGATCTACAGCATTCGTTATCATGTGGCAAACTATCAGCCAATGCCAATGAACCGCATGTTTAAAGCCGCGGCTGTGGCAGATACTTCTGCACAGGAAACCTACGATCAGCAAAGCATCAACTTTGATGACCAGGTGGATGTGGTTTTTGAGATGAAACCAAATACGGCACAGTAAGCCTTTATTGGTATTGTGGTTAAGCCATCAGGGGCAATTTTTGCCAGGCGGTCCTCGCGCCGCTGATGCGGTTCCTTCACATCGCTCATCAACCTGACGGACCGGCGCAGCCGGCACATCCCTGTGCCGGCTGCGCCTTTTACCCGCATCCTTGCGGGTAAATCCTGGTTGATTCCCTCTGCTCAGCGCTGCGTATTGCCTTCTAAAAAATGCCCCTGACGGCCATTAACGCCGTGCCGCTTTCACAAGTGCACCTTCTCACCGCAACGCCCAAATTTTGCTGCGGCAAAGGGCGATTATTCCGCCGTATCCTGACGTAGCACCCGATGGCCATGCGCAATCAGCGCATCCGTTACTCGACGCATCAGGCGGCTTTCAGGCGCAAAACGGTGCCAGTACAGCATCCGGCGTTGATACAGCCCCGGCGTGAGATCGATTAGCTCGCCACTCGCCAGTTCGCGTTCAATCTGCAGATGAGGGATCATACAGCAGGTCGAGCCCTGCCGGGCCATCTGCACAAACGCTTCGGACGAGTTGACGATGTGGCAGGGAACGCTACCCGGTGATAAATCAAAATTCTGCTGCAAAAAGGCCTGATGCATATCATCCAGGTGATCAAATGCCACGGCTGGCGCTTTAAGCAGGGCGGAACGCGTTACACCGTTGGGGAAAAAGCGCTCTGCAAAATCCTTTGACGCCACAAACAAATAATCCAGCGCACCCAGTTGATCCACCAGACAGCTGGGTAGCGGCTGCGGTTGAATACTGACTGCGCCAACCACTTCGCCTCGTCTCAGACGCTCTTGAGTGCGGGTTTCATCCTCAACCTGAAGGTTCAGGCGCACAGGCGAATCGGCCAGTACGTCTTTTAATGCCGGTAACAGCCACGTTGCCAGACTGTCGGCGTTGACCGCCAGCGACAGCAGTAGCGGCGTGGTGCCGCTGTTCTCATCGCCCAGCCACTCTTCCTCCAGTAACTCAACCTGGTGCAGAAGTGCGAGCAGCTTTTGCCCCTGTTCAGTGGGACGAGGCGGTACCGTACGAACTAATAACGGCTGACCAAACAGATTTTCCAACTGTTTAATGCGTTGCGAGACGGCAGACTGCGTAATGCAAAGTTTTTGTGCGGCACGTTCAAATCCGCGTTCACGTATCACTGCGTCCAGCGCCTGAAGCGTTCTGTAGTCCGGGCGTTTCATTATTTTTCTCTCTCCTTCAGGATGGACGTTACTATGCCACAAATATTCCAACGGAAATGTCAGCGATATTTTTGTGGGCTGGCTTCCAAAGCATTAAATCCGCCCAATGCATCCGAGCATTTTCAGCAAGCCTTGCTTTATACTACGCGCATTTCCTTATCGCACAGGTTCTAAACATATCATGACCCAGGATGAACTGAAAAAAGCTGTTGGTTGGGCCGCACTGGATTATGTACAGCCCGGTACTGTCGTCGGCGTCGGTACGGGTTCTACGGCCGCTCACTTTATTGATGCGCTCGGCAGCATTAAACATCAGATTGAGGGTGCCGTATCCAGTTCCGAAGCGTCGACGCAAAAGCTAAAAAGCCTGGGCATTCAGGTGTTTGATTTGAACGAGATTGATGATCTGGCCATTTATGTCGACGGTGCCGATGAAATTAACCCACAAATGCAGATGATCAAAGGGGGCGGTGCTGCCTTAACTCGCGAGAAAATCGTCGCGGCGGTCGCCAAAAAGTTTATCTGTATCGCCGACGCATCCAAAGAAGTGGACGTGCTTGGACGCTTCCCGTTGCCGGTTGAAGTTATCCCGATGGCGCGAAGCTATGTCGCGCGTGAACTGGTGAAGCTGGGCGGTTTGCCGGAATATCGTCAGAATGTGGTGACTGACAACGGTAATATCATTCTTGATGTGCACAATCTGCGTATTTTCGATCCCATTGAGCTGGAAAAAACGATTAATGCCCTGCCTGGCGTTGTCACCGTGGGGCTGTTCGCCACGCGTGGCGCAGATGTCGCATTGATTGGCGGACCTGACGGTGTCAAAACCCTCAAAAAATAAAGTACGGGCGCGCAACAGGGCGCCCGCTTTTTTTGATTTAAAAAAACTTTTCTCACCAGGCTGAAATTTGGTGACTTATGTCACATAACCGTCATCGGCAGCGGGTTCGTTCTTCTCGATGCGGCCAACCCACGATTTTGTCTGGCAAAGTACGTCCTCTGAGCCCTGCCATGCTGGCGGTCAGGCAATCGTTTGTATTGCCGCAGGCGATTTTTTTGATATTTTGACAGACGGCTGACTGCGTTCAGTCCTCGTTGAATTCTGAATAGGGTTGGGAAATGGCAAAGGTATCACTGGAAAAAGACAAAATTAAGTTCCTGCTGGTGGAAGGTGTCCATCAGAGCGCGCTGGAAAATCTTCGTGCTGCAGGTTACACCAATATTGAATTCCACAAAGGCGCACTGGATGCCGAGGCGTTAAAAGCTTCCGCTCGCGATGCGCATTTTATCGGTATCCGTTCCCGTTCCCAACTGACCGAAGAGATTTTTGCCGCTGCAGAAAAACTGGTAGCGGTGGGCTGTTTCTGTATCGGAACGAATCAGGTTGATTTAAATGCCGCAGCGAAACGCGGTATCCCGGTTTTTAACGCACCTTTCTCAAATACGCGCTCTGTGGCCGAGCTGGTTATTGGCGAGATGCTGCTGATGCTGCGCGGTGTTCCGGAAGCGAATGCCAAAGCGCACCGTGGTATCTGGAATAAAATCGCCAAGGGCTCTTTTGAAGCGCGCGGTAAAAAGCTGGGTATCATTGGCTATGGCCATATCGGTATGCAACTGGGCGTGCTGGCAGAAAGTCTGGGCATGCACGTTTACTTCTATGACATCGAAAACAAACTGCCGTTGGGCAACGCATCACAGGTTCGTAGCCTGACGCAGTTGCTAAATATGAGTGACGTTGTCAGCCTGCATGTCCCGGAAACCGCCTCTACGCAAAATATGATTTCTGCCAATGAGCTGGCGCAGATGAAGCCTGGCGGCCTGCTGATAAACGCCTCACGCGGCACCGTGGTAGATATTCCTGCTTTGTGCGAAGCGCTGGCCAGCAAGCAGGTTGGTGGCGCTGCGATTGATGTGTTCCCTGTAGAGCCGGCGACCAACAGCGATCCGTTTGTTTCCCCACTGAGCGAATTCGACAACGTTATCCTGACGCCGCACATCGGGGGATCGACGGAAGAAGCGCAGGAGAATATCGGGATTGAAGTCGCGGGCAAGCTGGCGAAATATTCGGATAACGGTTCAACGCTGTCCGCCGTCAATTTCCCGGAAGTGTCATTGCCGATGCACGGCATTAGCGCCAGTCGTCTGCTGCATATTCACGAAAACCGTCCGGGCGTACTCACCGCCATCAACCAGATTTTCGCTGAACAAGGCATCAACATTGCCGCTCAGTACCTGCAAACCTCTCCGATGATGGGTTATGTGGTCATCGACATTGATGCTGAGCACGAACTGGCAGAGAAAGCTCTGCAGCTGATGAAGGCGATTCCGGGAACGATTCGCGCCCGCCTGCTTTACTGATCCCACGCTGTCACCTACCCGGGCACACAAGCATGCCCGGGTTTATTCATCCCATAGCCACAGTTTTGATGGCGTCAGCACGGCCGGCAAAGGAATGTCCCACGCCGCTGTAGGCAGCGCGTCAACCCGCTGACAGTCATGAGCGATGCCCACCGGTAAAAACCCATGCTGTTTCCAGTTCTGTAAGGTGCGATCGTAGAAGCCGCCCCCCATTCCTAAACGCTGTCCGGCGCGATCGAACGCCACCAGCGGTACCATCATTACATCCAGTTCATCCAGCGTGATCAGATGGCGGATATCCAGTGGGGGTTCGGGAATGCGCAGTTTATTTTGGATTAACTGTGTTTCTGGCGTATAGCGCAGAAAAAGCAGATGGCCCGCTGCGAAGGGGTGCAGAACCGGCAGGTAAACCCGTTTGTTTTGCTGCCACAGCCTGGCGATAAGCGGTCGTGTATTGATTTCGCCATCAACAGACAAAAACAGTGCCACGTTGTTGGCATCGGCCAGTGGTGCAAAGTTGATCGCATGTTGGGCGAGTTGTTCGGCTGCCGCATGTTGCTGCTCACCGCTCAGAGCGCGACGTAGGTGGCGAACGTGCTGACGGATGTCCTGACGGATGTCCTGACGCAGTACTAAAGAGGGTGCTGACATGGTGTCCCCCAGACAAAGTCGCTTAAGCGACGCATTATATCATGCCTGGTGGGAGGTAATGCAGTACGACCAGAAAGGAGATCTCCGAGATGCCGCCGTAGGCTGTAACCCTTGAACCCTTGGTTCAAGGTGAACATGCCGTCGCAACCATCAGGCTTCTCGGACGGACCGAGCATGCTCACAGGTTGCGGAGCGTCACATTCTGTTGGTATGAAATATCGGCTCAGGGGACTGGCCCACTTGCAAACATCTCAGAGAAAATTGACTTCACCGTTAGTGTAGCACACTGACCATGAAGTGTTATTCGAACTTCGCATCCTGGCGGTCGGTTATGCGACCTTGCTCAACTAAAGCCTGTTCAATGGTCTGCTGTAACATACGGATTCGTTGTTCCATGTTAGCAGCATAGTCACGCGTCTTACCTTTCTCTTGTGCCAGTTCATGGCAAATGTTTAACGCGGCAATGAACACCAGTTGCTCTGTATTTGTGACTCTAGTGCGAACTTTTAAATCTTGCAACCGTTGATTGAGATCTTCTGCTGCCGCGTTCAGCGCATCTTGCTGTTCAGGCGGACAATTCACTCTCAAAGAACGACCAAAAATTTGTAAATCTACCGGTTGTGCAGACATGCCACCTTCCTGACTGATTACCTGGCTCGCCATTCCCCTTAGCCTTCAATGGCCTGGGAGGCGGGCAACTATATAGACCTGAGAAATAAGATACAACCCCTTTTCTGGAAACCTTGAGGCAGCTAGTGGTAGCATACCACGAACTCTTACAGCCAACGACGATGAAAAATGATGTCTTCACAGAACGCAACCCCCGATTACAACGCGCTGGCGGCGGCGCTCTCACAGCATGGCGTGGGCATGACGCCTGCGGAAATGCACGGCTTACTCAGCGGCATCTTATGTGGCGGTAACGCGGATAACAGCTGGAAAACGCTGGTCCACGATCTTGCGAACGAAGGCATGGCTTTTTCGCAGACGCTGTCTCTGCCACTGCAGTCTTTGCATGAAAGCATTGCGACTGCGCTAGAGGACGATGGCTTCCTTTTTCAACTGATGCTGCCCGCCGATGATGACATTACGGTGTTTGATCGCGCTGATGCACTGGCGGGCTGGGTAAACCATTTTTTACTTGGTCTGGGCGTAACCCAGCCTAAACTGGATAAGGTCACCGGTGAAACGGGCGAGGCCATTGACGATCTGCGCACGATTGCTCAGTTGGGCTACGACGAAGACGAAGATCAGGAAGAATTAGAGCAGTCGCTGGAAGAGGTGATTGAGTACGTTCGTGTTGCAGCACTACTTTGCCACGACACTTTCACTCGTCCGCAACCGACTGCGCCAGAAGTACAAAAGCCAACGCTACACTAAGCCAGCTATCTGAGTTTAACAGGGAGTGCAGACATGATTTCACTGGAAAATTTTCAGCAGCGCCGTCAGGCGCTGCTGGCGAAAATGGTTCCGGGCAGCGCAGCGTTAATTTTTGCCGCGCCTGAAGTAACGCGCAGTAATGATAGCGAATATCCGTTTCGTCAGAACAGCGACTTCTGGTACTTCACGGGGTTCAACGAGCCTCAGGCGTTACTGGTGCTGATTAAAAGTGATGAGAACCACAATCACAGTGTGCTGTTTAATCGTGTTCGCGACCTGACTGCAGAAATCTGGTTTGGCCGCCGTCTGGGACAGGATGCGGCGCCCGCTAAGCTCGGCGTGGATCGGGCCCTGCCCTGGAACGATATTGGTGAACAACTCCACCTGCTGCTGAACGGCCTGGATGAGGTTTACCACGCGCAGGGCCAATATGCTGAAGCCGATAAACTGGTGTTCGGTGCGCTGGATAAACTGCGGCAGGGTTTTCGCCAGAATCTCAGCGCGCCTGCCAGCCTGACAGACTGGCGTCCCTGGGTGCATGAGATGCGCCTGTTCAAAAGTCCGGAAGAGATTGCCATTCTGCGCCGTGCGGGTGAGATCAGTGCGCTGGCGCATACGCGCGCAATGCAGGCCTGTCGTCCGGGCCTGTACGAATATCATCTGGAAGGCGAAATTCATCACGAATTTAACCGCCACGGTGCGCGATTCCCGTCTTACAACACGATTGTGGGTTCCGGCGAAAACGGCTGCATTCTGCACTACACCGAAAACGAGTGTGAGATGCAGGACGGTGATCTGGTGCTTATCGATGCCGGATGTGAATGGCAGGGCTATGCGGGTGACATTACCCGGACGTTCCCGGTTAACGGTAAATTCACTCAGCCGCAGCGGGCGGTGTACAACATCGTACTCAAATCACTGGAAACGGCACTGTCCCGATTCCGCCCTGGCGTTAGCATCCGCGAGGTTAATGATGACGTCGTGCGCATTATGGTCACTGGACTGGTTGAGTTGGGGATAATGCAGGGCGAGGTAGATACGCTGATCGCTGAAGATGCCCATCGTAAATTCTTTATGCATGGTCTGGGCCACTGGTTGGGTCTGGATGTCCACGATGTGGGGCACTACGGCACACCAAGCCGCGATCGTATTCTGGAGCCGGGCATGGTTATCACCGTCGAACCGGGGTTGTATATCGCGCCCGATGCTGACGTCCCTGTGGAATACCGTGGTATCGGCATCCGCATCGAGGATGACATTGTGATTACCGAAACCGGTATTGAGAACCTCACCGACAGCGTCGTGAAAGATCCTGATGCAATCGAATCGCTGATGGCGGCGGCACGCGCGTTATGACCATTCTTATCGCCGGTGGAGGAATGACCGGCGCCACCCTGGCGCTGGCCATCGCGCACCTGACACAGGGTAAACTGCCCGTGACGCTGATTGAAAGCAGCGAGCCTGGCAGCCGTGCGCATCCGGGCTATGACGGCCGGGCGATTGCGCTGTCTGCCGGAACCTGCCAGCAGCTTGCTGATATCAATCTCTGGCAGCGGATTTCCCCCTGTGCCACACCGATTACCACTATTCACGTATCCGATCGCGGCCATGCCGGTTTCGTGTCACTCGCCGCCAGCGATTATGCGATTCCCGCGCTGGGGCAGGTGGTTGAATTATTCGACGTAGGGCAAAGCCTGTTCACACAGTTAAAACAGGCACCCGGCGTCACACTGCGCTGTCCCGCGCGCGTCACTCAGGTGGCCCGAACCCAGGAAAGCGTGCGGGTCACGCTTGATAATGATGAACAGCTGGAAGGCGACGTGCTGGTAGCCGCTGATGGCACCCGTTCAGCCGTTGCGGCCGCCTGCGGCATTCAGTGGCACACCGAGCCCTATCAGCAGTTAGCGCTTATTGCCAACGTCACCAGTGAGCTTCCCCATCAGGGGCGGGCTTTTGAACGCTTTACCGAGTTTGGCCCGTTGGCGCTGTTGCCAATGTCAGATAATCGCCTCTCGCTGGTGTGGTGCCATCCGCTGGATCAGCGCCCGCAGGTCGAAAGCTGGAGTGACGAGGCGTTTCTCAGCCAGCTTCAGCGCGCGTTTGGCTGGCGACTGGGCAAATTTATCCATACCGGTAAGCGTGACGTTTATCCGTTAGCGCTGCAGCAGGCCGATTCGGTGGTTTCCCATCGCGTCGTTACGGTTGGTAACGCGGCACAGACGCTGCATCCTATTGCCGGTCAGGGGTTCAATCTTGGCCTGCGTGACGTGATGTCGCTTGCAGAAACCCTGGCAACCGCGCACCGACAGCAGCAGGATCCCGGCAGCTATGCGGTCCTGCAACATTACCGCCAACGTCGCCAGCAGGATCGGGCCATTACCGTGGGCATCACTGATGGCCTGGTGCGTATGTTTGCCAACCGCCATGCGCCGCTGGTCGTCGGGCGCAACCTTGGCCTGCTGGCAATGGATCACCTGCCATGGCTGAGAAATCTTCTGGCCGAGCGTACGCTCGGCTGGGTTAAGCGTTAACTGAGAGGCACTGATGCAAACTTACGATGTAGTGGTCGCCGGTGGCGGTATGGTGGGTCTGGCAGTAGCCTGCGGTCTGCAAGGGAGCGGATTACGCATTGCCGTGCTGGAGCAGTCTGCCGGGCCGCAATTTGATGCAGGCGCATCGCCGTCCGTACGCGTATCCGCAATTAACGCGGCCAGTGAACGTCTTTTGCAGAAGCTGGACGTCTGGTCAACGATTCTGTCGCTCCGTGCCAGCCCTTACCAGGCAATGGAGGTCTGGGATCGCGACAGCTTCGGTGCGATCGCATTTGACGGTGAGCAGCAGGGCCTGACGCATCTTGGGCACATCATCGAAAACCCTGTGATCCACAGCGCCTTATGGCAGCGCGCCAGCCAGTGCAGTGATGTTACGCTGCTGCCTGCTTCCCAACTGCAGCAGGTGGCCTTTGGCGATAATGAAGCCTTTATTACGCTGCAGGATGGCAGCATGATGAGTGCGCGGCTGATGGTGGCGGCGGACGGGGCCAACTCCTGGTTGCGTAACAAAGCCGATATTCCCCTGACGTTCTGGGATTACGATCATCATGCGCTGGTCGGGAATATTCGCACGGCGCTGCCACACGACGGCGTAGCGCGCCAGGTTTTTCACGGCGATGGCATTCTGGCTTTCCTGCCGATGCAGGATCCCCATCTCTGTTCTATCGTCTGGTCTCTTTCTCCTCAGGAAGCCAGCCGTCTCGAAACCATGCCGGAGGCGCTGTTTAATCAACAACTGTCGGTCGCGTTCGATATGCGCCTGGGGCTGTGCCAGCTGGAAGGCGAGCGCAAGTGTTTCCCGCTCACGGCACGCTATGCACGTAACTTTGCCGCTCACCGGCTGGCGCTGGTGGGCGATGCGGCACATACCATTCATCCGCTGGCAGGACAGGGCGTCAACCTGGGTTTCATGGATGCTGCTGAGCTGATTGGCGAAATCCGCCGCCTGCACCAGCAGGGCAAAGATATCGGCGAGCACCTTTATCTGCGCCGCTACGAGCGCAGTCGCAAACACAGCGCTGCCATGATGCTTGCCGGAATGCAGGGTTTTCGTGAACTGTTTGCAGGCAATCATCCAGCCAAAAAGCTGTTTCGCGACCTTGGCCTGAAACTGGCTGATAACCTGCCGGGCGTGAAGCCGGTAATGCTGCGTCAGGCCATGGGCCTGAACGATATGCCAGCATGGCTGCGGTAACGCCGCTCACCCGCAAAAAGCCAGCATAATTGCTGGCTTTTTTTATGCTCACCCTCCGCTGCACCGTAAAAATGCAGGGCTGCACTCTGACTGCGCATCGTTTGATTTATTCTAATTTTGCGTGAAGTTTCGCATTACTTTTTTTTATCCATGGCTGTTTTCGACCCGCTATTTTTTTAACATCCTGCTGGACTGCGCGCATAAATTTGCTGTGAATAAATCACTATGGCGTATTTATTGCGTGGTTAATCACAAAATTATAGTTTTTTATCCTGATTAACCCGAGGCCTGGTTAGGCTGTGCCACGTCTTTCGACCTCGCTTTGCTTATGGTTAATCGCCTGATTCGGTGGTAACGTCAAGGCAAAGAGAACGTTTGCGTCGGCTACATGGCGCGTGGTTTCAAACTCACTCGTTTCTGCACAGGATAGTTATGACTCAGCACACACCTTTGTTTGAACAGCACCAGGCAAATGGCGCGCGGATGGTGGATTTCCACGGTTGGATGATGCCGTTGCACTATGGCTCTCAGATGGATGAGCATCATGCCGTGCGCAGCGACGCGGGCATGTTCGATGTTTCGCACATGACCATTGTGGATTTAAAAGGTGAGCGCACACGCGAGTTTTTGCGCTTCCTGCTGGCAAACGACGTCGCCAAACTGACTCAGCCGGGCAAAGCCCTGTATACCGGCATGCTGAATGCTTCCGCTGGCGTAATTGACGATTTAATTGTTTATTTTATGGACGAGACGTTTTTTCGTCTGGTGGTCAACTCCGCGACGCGTGAAAAGGATCTGGCCTGGATCGGCGAGCATGCACAGGGTTACGGCGTCGCGTTAACAGAACGCGACGATCTCGCACTCATTGCTGTACAGGGCCCGCAGGCGCAGCAAAAAGCCCAAACCTTATTCAGTGACGCACAGCGTCAGGCTGTAGAGGGCATGAAGCCGTTCTTCGGCGTGCAGGCCGGTGAACTGTTCATTGCCACAACCGGTTATACCGGCGAAGCGGGCTATGAAATTGCGCTGCCTGCCGCCGATGCCGTCGGATTCTGGCAGCGTTTGTTGAGTGCGGGCGTCAAACCCGCCGGGCTGGGCGCACGCGATACCTTGCGTCTGGAAGCGGGTATGAATCTTTACGGTCAGGAAATGGACGAGAGCGTATCGCCGCTGGCGGCCAATATGGGCTGGACCATTAGCTGGGAACCTGGCGACCGCCACTTTATCGGACGTGAAGCGCTGGAAAGCCAGCGAGAAAAGGGCACTGAAAAACTGGTTGGGCTGATCCTCACTGAAAAAGGCGTTCTGCGTAACGGGTTGCCGGTGCGTTTTACCGATCAGCAGGGTCAGTTGCAGCAGGGGGTGATCACCAGCGGTTCCTTCTCACCGACGTTGGGTTACAGCATTGCACTGGCCCGCGTGCCTGCAGGGATTGGGGAAAACGCGATTGTTGAGATCCGTAACCGTGAAATGCCTGTGAAAGTCACTAAACCAATTTTCGTTCGCGCCGGAAAACCGGTTGCGCAGTAAAACATAATTACAGGAGAAAGGGCGATGAGCAATGTGCCAGTGGAGTTGAAGTACCGCGACAGTCACGAATGGCTGCGCAAAAACGCGGACGGTACCTATACCGTTGGTATCACCGAACATGCGCAGGAGTTGCTGGGCGATATGGTGTTTGTTGACCTGCCTGAGGTCGGTGCCACTTTCTCTGCCGGAGAAGAGTGCGCGGTTGCGGAATCGGTCAAAGCCGCTTCAGACATTTACGCGCCCATCAGCGGTGAAATCGTTGCCGTCAACGACGCCCTTAACGATTCCCCTGAACAGGTTAACAGCGAGCCTTATGACGGCGGCTGGTTATTCCAGATTAAGGCCAGCGATGAGTCAGAAATCGACTCGCTGCTGGATGCGGATGCTTATAAAGCCTCCATTGACGAGTAATCGTCGTGCGGCCTCAAACTGAGGCCGCAGATATCTGACTTGCATTCTCTGTTCCCCAGCCCGATTCAGGATTTACAGCTCATGACTCAGACTCTCAGCCAGCTTGAACACAACGGTGCCTTCATTGAGCGCCATATTGGTCCGTCGCCAGAACAACAGGCCGTCATGCTGGAGGCGATCGGTGCCAGCTCTCTGGCGTCGTTGATTGGTTCTATCGTTCCCGCCGACATTCAGTTGCCAGGCCCGCCAGCGGTGGGCGATGCCGCAACTGAACAACAGGCGCTGGCTGAGTTGAAGGCCATTGCCGGGCAAAACCTGCTTTATAAATCCTGGATCGGCATGGGATACAGCGCGGTGATTACGCCGCCGGTGATTTTGCGAAATATGCTGGAGAACCCCGGCTGGTACACGGCGTATACGCCGTATCAGCCAGAAGTGTCGCAGGGACGGCTTGAGGCCCTGCTTAACTTCCAGCAGGTTACGATCGATTTGACCGGCATGGACATTGCCTCCGCTTCTCTGCTGGATGAAGCGACCGCCGCCGCAGAAGCGATGGCGATGTCAAAACGCATCAGCAAACTGAAAAACGCGACCCGGTTCTTTATCGCTGACGATATTCATCCGCAAACGCTGGACGTCGTGCGTACCCGTGCCGAAACCTTTGGCTTTGAACTGATTATCGACAACCCGGCCAAAGCACTGGACCACGAAAACCTGTTTGGTGTGCTGCTACAGCAGGTGGGCACTACGGGAGAAGTACACGACTACACCCACCTGATTAGCGAGCTGAAAGCACGCAAGGTGGTTGTCAGCGTCGCTGCCGACTTTATGGCGCTGGTGCTGCTGACATCTCCGGGCAAACAAGGCGCGGATATCGTGTTCGGTTCGGCCCAACGCTTTGGTGTGCCAATGGGTTATGGTGGCCCGCATGCTGCCTTCTTCGCCAGCCGCGACGAACATAAGCGTTCAATGCCTGGCCGCATTATCGGCGTTTCCCGCGATGCCGCAGGCAACACCGCCTTGCGCATGGCGATGCAAACCCGTGAGCAGCATATCCGTCGCGAAAAAGCGAACTCCAATATCTGTACTTCTCAGGTGCTGCTGGCCAATATCGCCGGGCTGTATGCCGTGTTCCACGGGCCGGTCGGGCTGAAACGTATTGCGTCGCGTATCCACCGCTTTACCGATATTCTGGCTGCCGGACTGCAGCGTGGCGGGCTTAAACTGCGTCATAGCCATTGGTTTGACACACTAACGGTAGAGGTTGCGGATAAAGCGGGCGTACTCAACCGTGCGCTGAGCTTCGGTGTGAACCTGCGTAGCGACATTCTCAATGCCGTCGGTATCACGCTGGATGAAACCACGCGCCGTGAAGACATCGCTACGCTGTTCGCTATTTTGCTGGGGGATGAGCACGGTCAGGATATCGATCGGCTCGACAGCCTGGTTAAGGCCGACAACCCGTCCATTCCGGCCGCGCAGCAGCGTGAAAGCGAGATTCTGACGCATCCGGTGTTTAACCGTCATCACAGCGAAACTGAGATGATGCGCTATATGCACAGCCTGGAGAAAAAAGATCTGGCGCTGAATCAGGCCATGATTCCGTTGGGTTCCTGCACCATGAAACTCAATGCCGCCGCCGAGATGATCCCGATCACCTGGCCTGAATTTGCCGAACTGCACCCGTTCTGCCCGGCTGAACAGGCTGGCGGCTACCTGCAAATGATTGGGCAGCTTTCACAGTGGCTGGTTCAACTGACTGGTTACGATGCACTCTGCATGCAGCCTAACTCGGGTGCGCAGGGTGAATATGCCGGTCTGTTAGCGATTCGTCGTTATCACGAAAGCCGCGGTGAGGGTGAACGGCATCTCTGCCTGATCCCCAGCTCGGCGCACGGTACTAATCCGGCTTCGGCTCAGATGGCGGGCATGGATGTCGTGGTGGTCGCCTGTGACAAGCAGGGCAACATCGATCTGGGCGACCTGCGTGAAAAAGCGGCTCAGGCTGGCGATAAGCTGTCATGCATTATGGTGACCTATCCGTCTACCCACGGCGTTTACGAGGAAACTATTCGCGAGGTGTGCCAGATTGTGCATCAGTTCGGCGGCCAGGTTTATCTTGATGGCGCCAACATGAACGCGCAGGTAGGCATTACCACGCCGGGCTACATCGGCGCAGACGTTTCGCACCTTAACCTGCATAAAACCTTCTGCATCCCGCACGGCGGAGGTGGGCCGGGAATGGGACCGATCGGCGTAAAAGCCCATCTGGCCCCGTTTGTGCCGGGCCACAGCGTTGTACAAATTGACGGCATGCTGACGCAGCAGGGCGCAGTTTCCGCTGCGCCATTTGGCAGCGCGTCTATTTTGCCTATCAGCTGGATGTATATCCGTATGATGGGGGCAGAAGGGCTGAAGCAGGCCAGTTCGGTCGCGATCCTTAACGCTAACTATATTGCCAGCCGGCTAAAATCGGCCTATCCCATCCTGTATGCAGGGCGCGACGGCCGCGTAGCGCACGAATGTATTCTTGATATTCGTCCGTTAAAAGAGCAAACCGGTATCAGTGAACTGGATATCGCGAAACGCCTCATCGACTACGGTTTCCATGCGCCCACCATGTCGTTTCCGGTCGCCGGAACACTCATGGTCGAACCGACAGAATCAGAAGGCAAAATTGAACTGGACCGCTTTATTGATGCCATGCTGGCGATTCGCATGGAAATCGGCCGGGTGGAAACGGGTGAGTGGTCACTTGAGGATAACCCGCTGGTTAACGCGCCTCATACACAAATGGAAGTCATCGGAGAATGGTCTCATTCCTACAGCCGTGAACTGGCCGTGTTCCCTGCTGGCAGCCACAATAAATACTGGCCAACGGTGAAGCGCCTGGACGATGTCTTTGGCGATCGTAACCTGTTCTGTTCGTGTGTCCCGATGAGCGATTATGCGTAAGTCAGCTTAACGCGTTTAGTTATGAGGGCCGATTTTCGGCCCTTTTTTTATGGAGGTTTGTATGCAGCTCGCACTCGTTACCGGCGGCAGTCGCGGCATTGGTCGCGCGACGTCCCTCTTACTGGCATCCCGAGGCTACCGGGTGGCGGTCAATTTCCGTTCACGTGCCAGTGAAGCCCATCAGGTTGTAGATGAGATTGTACGTAACGGCGGTGAGGCCTTTAGCGTTCAGGCCGATATCAGCGATGAAACACAGGTGATGTCGCTGTTTCAACGGCTGGATCAGGAAGATCTGCCGCTCACGCTGCTGGTGAATAACGCCGGCATTCTGTTCCAACAATGTCGCCTTGAGCAACTGGATGCCTCACGTATTCAGCAGGTTTTTGCCACCAACGTGCTTGGCGCATTTCTTTGCTGTCGTGAAGCCGTCCGGCGCATGGGCACCCATCATGGCGGTCAGGGCGGCAGCATCGTCAATGTCTCCTCTGCAGCTGCCCGTACGGGGTCGCCAAACGAATATGTCGACTATGCGGCATCGAAAGGCGCAATGGACACGATGACCAAAGGCCTGTCGCTGGAAGTGGCCCAGCAGGGAATTCGGGTCAATGGCGTACGTCCGGGGATGATCTACACCGAGATTCATGCTGACGGCGGAGAACCCGGCAGGGTAGACAGGCTTGCCAGCGGCATACCAATGGGGCGCGGCGGCTATGCCGAAGAAATCGCAGAAGCCGTTGTCTGGTTAGCCAGCGATGCCGCTTCTTACATTACGGGCAGCATTATCGATGCTGCCGGCGGGCGCTAGAATGATGCCGCAGCAGGGCGCTGCGGCAAACGACTTACAGCTTTTCACCATTGCTGGCGATGACCTGTTGATACCAGGCAAAACTCTTTTTCCTGGAGCGCGAGAAGTCTCCGCTGCCGTCATCGTTTTTATTCACGTGAATAAAACCGTAACGCTTGTTGTACTGACCGGTAGTGAAAGACACGCAGTCGATACAGCCCCAGGGCGTGTACCCCATGAGATCCACCCCGTCATGAATGACGGCTTTTTTCATCTCTTCAATATGCGCGGCCAGATAATCAATGCGGTAATCATCCTCTATCACGCCCTGCGCATTCGGTTTGTCGATGGCGCCAAAACCGTTTTCAACAATAAACAGGGGTTTCTGATAGCGTTCATACACATCATTAAGAACATACCGCAGACCAACAGGATCGATCTGCCAGCCCCAGTCTGAGGCTTTAACGTGCGGATTTTTCACCGTGCCTTCGAAGCCGGTAATAGGATCATCAACGCCACTGGCGCGGGTCTGAACGGCTGTACTCATGTAATAACTGAAGCCCACATAATCGGCACAGCCATTGCGCAGGGTTTCAGCGTCTTCAGGCTCCATGTCGATATGATAGCCTTTGCGCGCCCACTCTTTCAGGGCGTAAGCCGGGTAGTAACCGCGCATCTGCACGTCGCTAAAGACATAGCGTTGATGCATCGCTTCCTGAGCGAGCATGACGTCATCCGGATGGCAGGAGAAGGGGTAAACCGGCACCATGGCGATCATGCAGCCAATCTTAAACTCCGGGTTGATCTCGTGGCCCAGCTTCACGACTTTGGCGCTGGCAACAAACTGATGATGCATGACCTGATACATCGCCTGTTCAGGTTTTTCATGTTCCGTGAAAATAACGCCTGAGCAGCAGTAACCAAACAGCGGATATTGCCAGTTACGCTGGTTGTTAATTTCGTTAAAGGTCATCCAGTATTTCACTTTATTCTTATAACGCTTCAGCACAACTTCACTAAAGCGCACAAAGAAATCGACAACCTTACGATTGTGCCAGCCACCGTATTCTTTTACCAGGTGATAGGGCATTTCAAAATGGGAGAGAGTAATAACCGGCTCAATACCGTATTTAAGCAATTCATCAAACAGGTCGTCATAGAATTGCAGGCCGGCTTCATTGGGTTGCGGTTCATCGCCGTTAGGGAAAATACGGGTCCAGGCAATTGAGGTACGGAAGCATTTAAATCCCATCTCAGCAAACAGCGCGATATCCTGTTTGTAATGAGAATAAAATTCAACAGCCTGATGATTTGGATAGAATTTTCCTGGCTGGACGCCGTCGGTGATGACGCGGTCAACGCCATGAGCGCCGCCGGTCAGTACATCAGCAATACTGATGCCCTTACCGCCCTGATCCCAGCCGCCCTCTACCTGATGAGCCGCGACCGCGCCGCCCCACAGAAACGTTTTTGGTAAGCTCATTATGCACTCTCCCCTGAGGATTAAATTGGGGTGAGTGTAGCAAAGCACTTAATAATGTCACGCTATAACACCACCGCGAAAAAGGGATTTGTTACAGCTAAAAAACGCTTTGTTTTATTTACCCAGTTGCCGACCCAGTGACTCGATAATATACATGACAGGCACCTGGGTCGTAATATCGCTCTGGTCGGGCATGCGTATCACCGGTACATGATAGGACACCGTAAAGTCGCTCATTTTGGCCAGCGAGCAGGTTTCACTATTCGTAATGGCGATGATTTTACACTGATTCAGGTTGAACTGACTGGCGATGCGCAGCACCTCTTCCGTTTCGCCGGAGACAGAAAGAATAATGGCCAGGGCATTTTCATATAAACTCGGACTGATCGGATAATAGGGATCGTCGATCGCGTGGCTGAATTTGCCTACGTTCGAAAAAAAACGTGCCCCGTATTTCCCCAAGCTGCCCGATGTGCCGACACCAATAAAAAACACCCGCTCAGCCTGATTAATCATCCCCACAGCCCGATGGATGACCTGCTCAAACTCATCATTATTGATGCTTTTAAAAAAACTCAGCATATCTGCGATGCCGGAGACAGGCAGCGCAGGCGCGGTTTGTTCCCTGGCCAGACGCAGTCGGATACGGAATTCTGACCATCCTTCACACTGCATCTTGCGACAGAAGCGTAATACCGTTGTGGTCGATACCGCAGCCTGTTCAGCCAGCTCGCGAATGGTCATGTAACTGACGCTGTCACGATGTTTGATAATGTACTGATAAACCTGCATTTCAAGATCGTTCAGGGTAGCAAGATCGTGATGCGAGAACATGGAAAAGCTCACCCGGCAATTAACTGGCCCGCATTTTAACAGAATTCGAAGGGGAGGTGACCGCAATAATTATTTTAAGCTTACACTTGTACACTGAAAGTTTTTCTGGGTAATCTGTTGGACGATAAATCTGCAGTTGCTATCACTTTCAGGCAGGAATGTTATGAGTTACAAAAGTTTGCCGACGCAGGGTTATCCATTGGCAGAGGAAATTGCCAACAGTATTAGTCATGGACTGGGTTGTCTGTTCGGCATTGTAGGGTTAATGCTGCTGCTCGATAAGGCATCGGTCATGAATGCCGGGCTGACCGCCATTGTCAGCTCCAGCCTCTATGGCGGCAGTATGATTCTGCTGTTTCTGGCCTCAACGCTTTACCACGCCGTCAGCCACCCACGTGCGAAGCGCGTACTGAAAAAAGTGGATCACTGCGCAATCTACCTGTTAATTGCTGGCACCTACACGCCGTTTCTGATGGTTGGTCTGCAGTCGCCTCTCGCCTATGGGCTGATGGCGGTAATATGGGGCCTGGCACTGTTGGGCATTATTTTTAAGCTGACGATTGCCGAACGCTTTAAGGCACTGTCGCTGGTGACCTATCTCTGCATGGGATGGTTGTCGCTGATTGTGGTCTATCAGCTGGCGATGAAACTGTCGGCGGGGGGCATCTGGCTGCTGGCGTCGGGGGGCATTATCTATTCCCTGGGCGTGATTTTTTACGTCGCGCGTCGGGTGCCGTTTAACCATGCTATATGGCACGCGTTTGTTTTAGGCGGTTGTGTTTGCCATTTCTGCGCCATCTACTTCTACGTTATGTAACGTCACAGGGCGGGACGTGGTCCCGCCCCTGAACTCAGCTTTCTTCCAGCGAGTAAGGCAAGGGCTGAATCATCAGCTTACCGCCTTCATCGCCTTCAACCCGTAATACGCTGTCCGGCTCCAGATCGTTGTTCATGACCACCTGCACCCAGATGACGCCGTCGTCCAGTTGCACCGCAGCAAGAACGGTGCCCGTGCGACGCCAGCGCTCGCCCATCTGCAGCTCCAGGGAATCGTTGGCGGCGGGCAGGTGGCTGGCTTGTCCTGACAGCCAGTAGAGCGCCCGTTTATTCGCGCCCCGGTATTTGGCTCTGGCCACCATCTCCTGGCCGGTATAGCAGCCCTTTTTAAAGCTAATCGCGTCCAGCGCCTGCATGTTTGCGGCCTGGGGAATAAACTGCGCGCTGGTGGCTGCGTCAATAACCGGAATTCCGGCTTCGATGTCCAGGGCCAGCCACTGGGTGCTGTCATTGAACTGCGCATCGTCTGCCAGCGTCTGCTTCAGGGCATCGGCCTGGGCGGGCGACGTGACCAGCAGAAAGCGTTCTGCTGGATGGGCAAACCACAGCAGCGTGGTGTCGCCCTGCTGTACCACCGGGGTGGTGCTGTCAGGCAGCGTGTCAAAAACATTGGCCAGCGCCGCACGGGCCTGGAAACCTGCCACGCCCAGCAGTGCGACATCGTCATCTGCGGTCAGGGTAACTTTAGAAAATACGGCGTATTTTTTTAACTCCGGCAGCTGAGTGTCTCGCAACTCACGACGCACTAAATAGGCATAACCCTCAGCGCGATGAAACAGGCGCAGGTTGCTCCACATCTTGCCCTTGGCGTCACAGTGGGCGGCAGGCAGGTGATGAGAGGCATCCAGTGCCGCCACATCCAGGGTCAACTGGCCTTGTAAATAGGACGTGCTGTCAGGGCCGACCACGGCAACCAGTGCCCAGGCATCCAGAGACATTAACGTGAGCGGCAGACGTGATGAGGCCGCAGGTTGGCGTGGGGGAAGCGTAAATGTTGGCATCGATAAATCCTGAGTCTGAAGGTTCATCCGAAACAATGTCTTCAATGGTAAAAGAGCACACTGGCAATGCAACCTGTTTACTAAAGAGGGCGCACAAAACGCGTGCCGATGTGTAAAAAAAGCCTGAGTCTGCGGCGCGTTGCACAGGGTCGGTTTGTGAACCTGCAGCCAGCAGTAATCCAGGGTACACTAGCTGCCACGATGTGAAATGTGGAAACGAATGCATGGATATTCATAATAAATCGCGCGTTCAATGGGCCTGCCGTCGTGGCATGCTGGAACTGGATGTCGCTATTATGCCGTTCTTTAAGTACGAATATGACACGTTAAATGATACCGATAAGCAGGTGTTTATCGCACTGCTGAAAAGTGACGATCCCGATCTTTTCAACTGGATGATGAACCACGGTGAGCCTGCCGATCCCGAGCTGAAACGCATGGTGAATCTGATTCAGCAGCGTAATCGTGAACGCGGTCCGGTGGCAATGTAAACTTCATCCCTCTTTGCGCGCACGCCTGATCCTCGCACTGACGCTGTCAGTAACGATAGCAGGCGTTGGCATCATGGAACTGCCTGCGGCAGAGTGGATGATAAAGCCCGGGCTGGTCGTGGTGGTGCTGTGGGAAGGATGGAAACAGGATCGCCGCTTGCGTCAACGGCATGGACGGTTACGGCGCGACAGCAATCGTGACTGGCACTGGCAGGGAGAAGACTGGCAAACGCAGCAGCCGTTGTACTGGTTGCCTGGCGCGGTGTTGCTGGTCGCACGAAACCGCAAGGGCAAGATCTTACGGCTCTGGCTGATGCAGGACAACATGCAGCCAGAGGCGTGGCGCGCCTTGCGGTCATGCTGTTTCAGCGAAACCGCAACGCGCTAAATAGCGTGCCCGGAACAGCGCATCACGAGAAAGCGTGCCGATTTCAGAACACGCTTTTCCAGGTCAGGCTTTCCAAATACAGTCGTATCGACGGCGCGTCCTTTACCAGGATTTCAGGATTGCGTTTTAGCGCGCGGCTTAAAGCCGCTCGGCGGTTTCCGTCAGAATCTGCTCGCACCACTGCTCAACGCGCTCATCCGTGGCTTCAAACTGATTGACGTCATCCAGCGCCAGTCCGACAAATTGCTTGCCGTCGGCACTCAGCGGTTTGGGGCTGGTAAAGTCATAGCCGTCCAGCGGCCAGTAGCCCACAAACTGCACCCCCATCGGCTGGAGCAGTTCATGTAGCATGCCTAAAGCATCCAGAAACCACTCACCGTAGCCAATCTGGTCGCCCATGCCGTACAGCGCCACGATCTTGTTGCGCAAATTGAGCGTCGGCAACTGGGGCCAGATAGCCTCCCAGTCCTCCTGCAGCTCGCCAAAGTCCCAGGTGGGAATCCCCAAAATCAACAGATCATAGTCTTCCATCAGACGCGGATCGTCATCTTTCACGTTGTGCAACGTCACCAGCTCGTCGCCAATAAAATCCCGAATTTTCTCCGCTACGATTTCGGTGTAACAGGTACTGGAACCGTAAAAAAGACCAATTTTCATGCAGATAGTGCTCTGTTAATCCTGACTTTGGCGTAATTGTATCAGAAGCAGGGTTGAATCAGGCATAATGAGCACGATTTCATACTGAACGGTGGGGAAAACGTGCAAGATAGTGAACTGACAGAACAGTTTCTTGATGCGCTGTGGATCGAGCGCAATCTGGCGCAAAATACCCTGTCCTCCTATCGGCAGGATCTGCAAACTCTCACCGGCTGGCTGGCGCATCACGGCTTAACGCTGACAACCCTGAGCGCGCCCGATCTGCAACAGTTTCTCGCGGAGAGACTGGAAGGCGGCTATAAAGCCTCCAGCTCTGCACGCCTGCTCAGCGCCATGCGCCGTCTGTTTCAGTATTTGTACCGCGAAAAGATGCGCACTGACGATCCCAGCGCGATGCTGGCCGCGCCCAAACTGCCCCAGCGGTTGCCAAAAGATCTGAGCGAGGCGCAGGTGGATCGCCTGCTGCAGGCACCCGATGTCAACGTGCCGCTTGAACTGCGCGATAAAGCCATGCTGGAATTGTTATATGCCACCGGCTTACGGGTTTCGGAACTGGTGGGACTGACCCTGAATGACGTCAGCCTGCGCCAGGGCGTGGTGCGCGTGATCGGTAAAGGCAATAAAGAGCGGCTGGTGCCATTAGGTGAAGAGGCGGTTCACTGGCTGGAATACTATATGGAGCACGGGCGGCCGTGGTTGCTCAATGGGCAGACGCTGGACGTGTTTTTCCCCAGTAACCGTGCCCAGCAGATGACGCGGCAAACCTTCTGGCATCGTATCAAGCATTACGCCCTGCTGGCGGGCATTGATAGCGAAAAGCTTTCTCCCCACGTGTTGCGCCATGCTTTCGCCACGCATTTGCTGAACCATGGGGCTGACCTACGTGTCGTACAGATGTTACTGGGGCACAGCGACCTCTCAACGACGCAGATTTATACGCATGTCGCCACGGAACGTCTGCGACTGTTACATCAACAGCATCATCCGCGCGCATAGCTGGCGGAGAGTAAGGAAAACAATGAACAAACATGTTGCCATGCTGGCGCTGCTGGCCAGCGCTTTTTCCGGTTTGACCCACGCTGATGACAGCGCCATTCAGCTTTCCCTGAAGAAACTGGGTTTGCACCAGGCTGAGATCCAACCTGCACCGCTGCCGGGTTTTAAAACCGTGCTCACCGAAAGCGGCGTGCTGTACGTTACCGATGATGGTAAACACATGATCCAGGGACCGCTTTACGATGTCAGCGGTGCTCAGCCGGTCAACGTGACGAACGCGCTACTGGATAAAAAAGTTGAGGCGCTGGTTCCGGAAATGATCGTGTATAAAGCGCCCAAAGAGCAGCATGTGGTGACAGTGTTTACGGATATCACCTGTGGCTACTGCCACAAACTGCACGAACAAATGGCTGACTACAACGCGCTGGGCATCACCGTTCGCTATCTGGCTTTCCCACGTGAAGGCATGAACGGCAAAGTTGCCAGCGCCATGAAGGCCGTGTGGTGCAGCGCCGATCGCAATAAAGCCTTTGATGAGGCGATGAAAGGCGATGTGCCGAAGATGGATGCGCCAGCCTCCTGCACGATTGATATCGGCAAGCAGTACCAGCTTGGCGTACTGTTTGGTATCCAGGGCACGCCGGCGATTCTGACTGAAAGTGGCATGATGATCCCCGGCTATCAAAGTCCACAGGAGCTCAAGCAGGTACTGGATAATCAAAAGCGTGGTGGTTAAGGCGTGGTAAAGCACGAAGTTGAGTTACGTCGCCGTGAAGCGGTAGCCGATTTGCCGGGGCTACCGGCAGATTTACCGCCGCTCCTGCGTCGGCTTTATCTGCAACGTGGCGTCACCAACGCCGCCGAGCTCGAAAGGGGCGCGAAAAACCTGCTCCCTTTCAGTGCACTGAGCGGCATAGACAAGGCCGTTAACCTGCTTCATCAGGCGCTGCTGGATGGCCGCTGCATTATGGTCGTCGGGGATTTCGACGCTGACGGTGCCACCAGTACCGCCCTGACGGTGCTGGCGCTGCGCAGCATGGGATGCAGCAACGTGCAGTACCTGGTGCCCAATCGTTTCGAAGATGGCTACGGCCTGAGTCCGGAAGTGGTTGAGCAGGCCCGCGCGCGCGGTGCAGAGATGATTCTGACCGTCGATAACGGCATTTCGTCCCATGCGGGTGTGGCGCTTGCTCATCAGCACGGCATTGCGGTGTTGGTGACCGACCACCACTTACCGGGCGAAACGCTGCCTGACGCCGATGCTATCGTTAATCCCAACCTGCCTGACTGTCATTTCCCCTCTCGTTCGCTGGCGGGCGTGGGCGTCGCTTTCTATCTGATGATGGCCCTGCGCGCCCATTTGCGCACTCAGGGCTGGTTTGGCGTCACGCGGTCGGAACCCAATCTGGCCGACCTGCTCGATCTGGTGGCGTTGGGCACGGTGGCAGATGTGGTGCCGCTGGATGCCAACAACCGCATTTTAGTGTGGCAGGGCCTGAGTCGTATTCGGGCCGGAAAGTGCCGTCCGGGCATCAAGGCCCTGCTGGAAATCGCCAACCGCGATGCCCGACAGCTGGCCGCCAGCGACCTGGGTTTTGCCCTGGGGCCCCGGCTTAACGCTGCCGGTCGGCTGGACGATATGTCTGTCGGGGTGGCGCTGTTACTGACCGACGATCTCAGCCAGTCGCGCATGTTAGCCAGTGAACTGGATGCGCTTAACCAGATGCGCAAAGAGATTGAGCAGGGGATGCAGAGCGAGGCACTGGCGTTATGCCAAAAGCTGGAGAACGAGCAAACCGATCTGCCGCTGGGGCTGGCCTTTTATCATCCTGAGTGGCATCAGGGCGTGGTCGGGATTCTGGCTTCCCGCCTGAAAGAGCGTTTTCATCGCCCGGTTATTGCCTTCGCACCGGCCGGTGATGGCATGCTGAAGGGATCGGGACGATCGATTGCCGGTCTGCATCTGCGCGATGCGCTGGAGCGTCTTGATACGTTGCATCCTGGCCTGATGCAGAAGTTTGGTGGTCACGCGATGGCCGCCGGACTGTCGCTCGAAGAGGCCCGCTACGACGAGTTTCGTCAGCGTTTTGCGGACCTGGTGGGCGAATGGCTGGCCGGCGAAGCGTTGCAGGGCGTCATCTGGTCGGACGGTGCCCTGCAGCCCGCTGAATTTTCTCTTCAGACGGCGGAAGTACTGCGTGATGCCGGCCCATGGGGCCAGTCTTTCCCTGAGCCCGCTTTCGACGGCCGGTTCAGGCTACTGCAGCAGCGCCTCGTTGGTGAACGTCACCTGAAGGTCATGGTTGAACCTCTGGAGGGCGGACCGCTGATCGACGGTATCGCGTTCAACGTGGATACCACGTTGTGGCCTGACAGCAGCGTGCGCCAGGTCGAACTGGCCTATCGGCTTGATATCAATGAGTATCGCGGCAATCGCTCCGTCCAGCTGATCATTGAACATCTCTGGCCGCTCAGTTAGCCAGCGGTGACGGCGGGGCCTCACATTCCCGCCGTTGCCAGTTTAACCTTGCCACGCCCGCGTCGGCAGAGCCAGTCCAGCTGGCTCAACGAAAGATTAACCTCTGCGCATTTTCTCAACGCTACAAACCGCCGTCGGTTTCGGGTAAACTCGCAGGTTAAATTTCTTATTCCATCGAACGTAAAAAAGACGCTAAACACATGTTTGAAATCAACCCGGTCAAATACCGTATTCAGGACCTCAGCGAACGCAGCGACGTTCTTCGGGGGTATCTTTGACTACGATGCTAAGAAAGAACGCCTTGAGGAAGTAAACGCCGAGCTGGAACAGCCCGACGTCTGGAACGAGCCTGAACGCGCTCAGGCACTGGGCAAAGAACGCTCCTCCCTGGAAGCCATCGTGGATACGTTCGATCAGATGAGCCAGGGGCTGGAAGATGTGCAGGGGCTGCTTGATCTGGCGGTAGAAGCCGATGACGAAGAAACCTTCAACGAAGCGGTCGCCGAGCTGGACGCGCTGGAAGGCAAGCTCGGCGAGCTAGAGTTCCGCCGTATGTTCTCTGGCGAGTACGACAGCGCCGACTGTTACATCGATCTGCAGGCCGGTTCTGGTGGAACAGAAGCGCAGGACTGGGCCAGCATGCTGATGCGCATGTATCTGCGTTGGGCAGAAGCCAAAGGGTTCAAAACAGAAATTATTGAAGAGTCAGAAGGTGAAGTCGCGGGCATTAAGTCGGTGACGATTCGCGTGTCTGGCGATTACGCGTTTGGCTGGCTCCGCACCGAAACCGGCGTACATCGTCTGGTACGTAAGAGTCCATTTGACTCCGGTGGTCGCCGCCATACCTCCTTCAGTTCAGCCTTTATCTATCCGGAAGTGGATGACGATATTGATATCGACATCAACCCGGCTGACCTGCGTATTGACGTGTACCGCGCCTCTGGTGCAGGTGGTCAGCACGTTAACCGTACGGAATCGGCGGTGCGTATTACCCACGTTCCAACCGGTACGGTCACCCAGTGTCAAAACGATCGCTCTCAGCACAAAAACAAAGATCAGGCGATGAAGCAGATGAAGGCGAAGCTGTACGAGCTTGAAATGCAGAAAAAAAATGCCGAGAAGCAGATGCTGGAAGACAACAAGTCTGACATTGGCTGGGGCAGCCAGATCCGTTCTTATGTTCTGGACGACTCACGTATTAAAGATCTGCGTACCGGCGTGGAAACGCGCAACACGCAGGCGGTGCTGGATGGCGATCTGGACCGTTTCATTGAAGCAAGTTTAAAAGCAGGGCTATAAGGAACCGACATGTCTGAACAACAACCGCAGAGCGCTGACGTCGCACTTGAGTTAAATAACGAACTGAAAACGCGTCGCGAGAAGCTGAGCGTGCTGCGTGAAAACGGCGTGGCGTTTCCTAACGATTTTCGTCGTGATACCACCTCCGATCGGCTGCATGCCAGCTATGACGAGAAGAGTAACGAAGAGCTGGAAGATTTAGGCATTGAGGTCAGCGTGGCTGGCCGTATGATGACGCGCCGTATCATGGGCAAGGCGTCTTTCATTACCCTGCAGGACGTGGGCGGCCGCATTCAGCTGTACGTGGCACGTGACGATCTGGCTGAAGGTATCTACAACGAGCAATTCAAAAAGTGGGACCTGGGCGATATCCTCGGCGCACGCGGTAAGCTGTTCAAAACCAAAACCGGCGAATTGTCGATTCACTGCTCAGAGCTGCGCTTGTTAACGAAAGCCCTGCGCCCGCTGCCAGACAAATTTCACGGTCTGGCCGATCAGGAAACGCGCTATCGTCAGCGCTATCTTGATCTGATCGCCAACGATGAATCACGCAACACCTTCAAAATCCGTTCACAGATCATGGCCGGCATTCGTCAGTTCATGGTTGGACGCGATTTTATGGAGGTGGAAACGCCAATGATGCAGGTGATCCCGGGCGGTGCTTCAGCGCGTCCGTTTATCACGCATCACAACGCGCTGGATATCGATATGTATCTGCGTATTGCGCCAGAGCTGTATCTGAAACGCCTGGTGGTGGGCGGTTTCGATCGCGTGTTCGAGATCAACCGTAACTTCCGCAACGAGGGGATTTCGCCTCGTCACAACCCAGAGTTCACCATGATGGAACTCTATATGGCTTATGCGGATTACAAAGATCTGATTGAACTGACCGAAAGCCTGTTCCGTACGCTGGCGCAGGATATCCTGGGCAGCACGGTTGTGCCTTACGGTGAGCAGGAATTCGATTTTGGTAAGCCGTTTGAAAAACTCACCATGCGTGAAGCGATCAAGAAGTACCGTCCGGAAACCGATCTGGCCGATCTTGACGATTTCGACAAAGCGGTGGCGATTGCTCAGACCATTGGCATCAAAGTCGAGAAAAGCTGGGGCTTAGGGCGCGTAGTGACCGAAATTTTTGAAGAAACCGCTGAAGCACATCTGATTCAGCCAACCTTCATTACCGAGTATCCGGCTGAAGTGTCGCCGCTGGCCCGTCGCAACGACGAAAATCCTGAGATCACCGATCGCTTTGAGTTCTTTATTGGCGGACGTGAAATCGGCAACGGTTTCTCTGAGCTTAACGATGCGCAGGATCAGGCTGAGCGTTTCCTGCAGCAGGTGAATGCGAAAGATGCGGGCGATGATGAAGCGATGTTCTACGACGAGGATTATGTCACCGCCCTGGAACATGGTTTACCGCCAACGGCAGGCTTAGGCATTGGTATTGACCGCATGGTCATGCTGTTTACCAACAGCCACACCATCCGCGACGTAATTCTGTTCCCGGCGTTGCGCCCAGGCTCAAAGTAATTATCAGATGCTGGTTAAAGGCCGGGTGATTCCGGCCTTTTTTATTTCTGCTCTGCAACCCGCCACGGCATGTGCGCTTGAGTAATCCCGTCCCCTCTGCCAGGCTGAACATCTCAACCTGGAGCCACCATTATGAAGCCACGTCCTGACTGTATTCTTCACTGGCAAGCGCTGGAAGGCGAAGACAACGAACATTATTCCGATAGCGATGAGCTGATGTCCATTGGTACACCACTGGCGAAACTGTCTGGATTAACCCGGCTGGGCATTCATCATGAAAGGTTGCCGCCCGGACGCCGCATGTCTTATCCCCATGCGGAAAGTGCGGAAGAGGAGTTTATCTTCGTGCTGGAAGGTTATCCACACGCGTGGATCAATGGCGAATTGTATCCGCTGTCACCGGGAGAGGCCGTGGCGTTTCCGGCCGGTACCGGCATTTGTCACACCTTTATCAATAACAGCGACGCCGACGCGCGCTTTCTGGTGATCGGCGAGGTCAGCAAAGCGGAGAACCGCATTACCTATCCGCTAAACCGCGACTACGAAGCCACGCGCGAAGACAAGTGGCTTAACCCACCGCAACAGCAGATGGGCACACATCCCGGACTGCCGGACGAAAAGCCTTAAGATTTCACAGCATTATCCAGCCAGGTCTGGAAGCGTGAGTAGGGCACATAGAGCGCCACATCTTTATACAGCGTTTTTCCGCTCTGGTTGTCGTTGATGCGCTGGCTGTAACCCACAATCACGCCTGCCAGCGTGTCGTCAGATGCATTATAAACCGCGCCCCCTGACATGCCCTTAACCACGCCCGCATTGGCGGCCACGACAACGCAGTTCGCTTTGTTCCAGTCATTTGCCAGCGTGGTGTTCACCAGGTTTTTCCCGGTAGAGCTCACGGGCATTGCAGAGATGAAGCTGTAGCCGTAAAGATTCACTTTGTCGCCAATATGGCTGTTACGGAAGGACGGTGGCAGGTTGGCTTCGCTGTTCTTGTGGTACACGACCGCAAGATCGCACTCAGGATGCCAGGCTTTCACGCGGTACAGCGAATATTTTGCGACGTGGGCGGCCGTGAGGCTGTAGTCAGGGGTAAGGGGAATAGTCGTGCCCAGCGTGCCCAGCCCCAGCACGGTGGGAATGCCTGTTACGGTCATATCCACGCGCTTCTCTGCTTCTCTACTGTATTCATAATGGCCGACTGAGCAGCCTGTAAGACTGATTACCATCAAAACGATAAGCCGTTGCATTTTCTCTCTCCGCGTCAGTTGGACTGCATTTCATCTGGCGATTCATAAGAGCTATATCGGCAACGCTAATACTTTATTGATAACTAAAATCGGTATTAGCAAAAAAACGGCTACTTCGCTGGCAACCTTTATCATCGTCCGGTGTGTTACGCGGCGGCATCCTCGCTAACTGTATGTTTAATAAGCCTGGTTGATGCGTGTGTCAATTATTGCCATACACGCAATAGATTGTTGTTGTTATGTGAGTATCAGATGACAGGTAGCTATGCTGTAATACGTAGTGTGATATAGATCATAAATTATAGCTCGTTTATCAGGATGCATGCGTCATCCGTCTCGTTGTAATTATCATTTTTGGGAGAGTGTTATGCCTGTTGCATTGCTTGCACTGGCGCTGAGTGCGTTCGCTATCGGAACCACTGAGTTTGTGATCATGGGTCTGTTGCCGGAGGTCGCAAACGATTTGCGCGTGTCCATTCCGTCCGCAGGTTGGTTAATTAGCGGCTATGCATTAGGCGTAGCAATCGGTGCACCGATCATGGCGCTGTTAACGGCGAAGTTGCCCCGTAAAAAAACGCTGATTCTGTTGATGGTAATTTTTATCATCGGCAATCTGCTGTGTGCTCTGGCCTACAGCTATAACCTGCTGATGCTGGCACGGGTGATTACCGCCCTCTGTCACGGGGCTTTCTTTGGGATTGGATCGGTGGTCGCGGCCAGTCTGGTTTCCGCCGATCGTCAGGCTTCTGCCGTGGCGTTGATGTTTACCGGTCTGACGCTGGCCAATGTATTAGGCGTGCCGTTGGGAACCTGGTTTGGTCAGCTGTTTGGCTGGCGTGCGACATTCTGGGGCGTTTCGGCTATCGGCGTACTAGCCTTCATTGCCTTAATCACCAGCCTGCCGGGAAATAAGAATGAGAAGCCGGTCGATCTGGCGAGCGAAATCAGCGCGCTGGCCAACGGCAAACTGTGGCTGTCATTACTGATGACGGTCTGTTTTGCTGCCGCCATGTTTGCCCTGTTTAGCTACATAGCACCGCTGCTGCTGCAGGTTACCGGCATCAGCGATCGTGGCGTGAGCTGGACGTTGTTTCTGATTGGCGCGGGCCTGACCGTGGGCAATATTCTGGGGGGCAAAATGGCCGACCGCAAAGTCTCCCTGAGCCTGATAGGCAGTTTTTCGCTGATTACGCTGTTCTCACTGCTGTTTAGCTGGACCAGCCACGCGCTCTGGCTGGCGGAGATCACCTTGTTCCTGTGGGCAATGGCAACCTTTGCCACGGTTCCCGGCCTGCAGATCAATGTGGTGCGTCACGGTAAAGAGGCACCTAATCTGGTTTCCACCCTGAATATTTCTGCCTTTAACGTTGGCAATGCGCTTGGCGCGTGGGTGGGCGGCGCGGTGATTGCGCGCGGCTATGGACTGACCGCGGTTCCTGTTGCCGCCGCCGCGCTGGCGGCGGTTGGACTGATGGTTTGCTTGATCACCTTCCGCAAATCCGGCGGTGCTGCGGCCCGGGTGCATGCCTAAGCGAGTCTGTCCGCAATTTGCTCAGGAAAACGGGCCACCTGTTGCTGCAGGTGGTTCACAAACGCCTCTACCAGCGCGGATGCCGGCCGATGCTGCGGCCTGACGAGGCTAACGGTAAAAGGCACAGCGACGCTAAAAGGGCGCATCACCACACCGCTGTCGGCGTAATCCAGCGCCGTCAGCGGATTCACCACGGAGATCCCCACTCCGGCCTGCACCATCGCGCACACGGACGCCGCGCTGTGGGTTTCCATCACCATCCTGCGTGTCACATCTTGCTCATGAAACAGTGCGTCGAGCAGCTGGCGATAGCTGTCCGTGCGCGACAGGCTGACATAGTTCTCTCCGGCGAAGTCCTGCGGCGTCAGCAAGGCGCGTTGCGCCAGGCGATGGTGCTGCGGTAACACGCACACTTCATCGCAGGTCAGCAGCGCCTGGCGATCGGTCCCGGCGGGGGCGTGCTGCGTTTCCGTAATGCCCAGATCGTAACGCTGAGCCGACAACCACTCTTCCAGTAACGGGGATTCCTGCGGAATAATGTTCAGACTGACATCAGGGTAGCGCTGCAAAAAGGTCTGGCAGACGGGCGGCAGCAGTGACTGGGAAAAAACCGGCAGGCAGGCGATAGAGAGCTCACCCTGGCGAAACTGGCGTAATCCCTCTGCGGCATCAATGATGCGGTCCAGCCCATACCATGAGCGTTGCACCTCTTCGAACAGCCGTAAGCCCTGTACGGTAGGCTGTAAGCGGCCGCGCACGCGCTCAAACAGCGTCAGACTCAGCTGCCGTTCCAGTCGCGCCAGCTCGCGGCTGACGGTAGGCTGGGACGTCTGCAGCAGGGTCGCAGCCTGCGTAAGGTTTCCGCTGGTCATAACAGCATGAAAAATCTCGATATGCCGCCAGTTGATTTTTGCCATGCATCATTCCATATCATTTTTGCATAGATGCTATTAAAACAGATATTTTTCGGCATGGCACGATTCTGGCTTAATGGTTTTATTGCCACAGGAGAAACCCATGCCTCGTCCACTTAATACCACCGAAACCGCCCTGAACGTCGATAATTTACTGCCGCTGGCACGTCAGTACAGCGGCCCGTTCTGGGCTTATGATGCGCAGGTTATCCAACAGCGTATTGCTCAACTCCACGCATTTGATGTGGTGCGCTTTGCGCAAAAAGCCTGTTCTAACACCCACATTCTGCGCCTGATGCATTCTGCGGGCGTTAAGGTTGATTCGGTTTCCCTGGGCGAAATTGAGCGTGCGCTGGTGGCCGGCTTTCAGCCTGACAGTGACGAAATCGTATTCACTGCCGATGTCCTGGATAACCCTACGCTTGCCAGGATTGCAGAGCTTAAGGTGCCGGTTAACGCCGGATCCGTCGATATGCTGCATCAACTGGGTGCCGTTTCGCCAGGACATGCCGTCTGGCTACGCATTAACCCGGGCTTTGGTCACGGGCACAGCCAAAAAACCAATACCGGTGGTGAAAACAGTAAGCACGGTATCTGGCCCAGCGATTTGCCCGCTGCTCAGGCGGCTATCGAACAATATGGACTGCGCCTGATCGGCATTCATATGCATATCGGTTCAGGCGTGGACTATGCGCACCTGCAGCAGGTCTGCGATGCCATGGTGGATTTGGTCGTGGAATTTGGCCAGGATCTTGAGGCTATCTCTGCCGGAGGCGGTTTATCCATTCCCTATCACTACGGGGAAGAGGCGATCGATACCGATCACTATTTTGGCCTGTGGGACGCGGCACGCCAGCGCGTGGCGGACCATCTGGGCCATGCCGTGAAGCTGGAAATCGAACCCGGCCGTTTCCTGGTCGCGGAGTCAGGCGTGCTGGTCTCTCAGGTTCGGGCAGTAAAAGAGATGGGCAGCCGTCACTTTGTGCTGGTGGATGCAGGCTTCAGTGATCTGATGCGCCCCTCCATGTACGGCAGCTACCATCATATTTCTGTGATGGCGGGCGATAACCGGGCGATCGATGAACAGGCAACGATCGACAGCGTGGTTGCAGGCCCTCTGTGCGAGTCGGGCGATGTTTTCACCCAGCTTGAAGGTGGCAAGGTGGAAACCCGGGCTATTCCGGCCGCGAAAGTCGGGGATTATCTGGTGTTTCACGACACCGGCGCTTACGGCGCATCGATGTCCTCAAACTACAACAGCCGCCCACTGATTCCTGAGATCCTGTTTGAAAACGGCGAGCCGAGAGAAATCCGCCGCGCGCAGCGCATTGAAGATCTGCTGGCGCTGGAATGAGGCTACTGCGCCTGTTGAAAGACGATGACTGACAGGCCAGCCGTGCCACCGCACGGCTGGTCGTCCCCGTCAGGGGGCTGGATAGGTGTAACGGCGATGGATCGCTTCGAGTTCTTCCAGAACCTCATTGCTGAGCGTCACGTTGGCGCTGTCGATATTGATCTTTAACTGATCCAGCGTGGTTGCGCCCAGCAGGGTGCTGGACACAAAAGGTTGCTGACGAACAAACGCCAGTGCCATTTGTGAAGGATCAAGCTGATGTTTTTGGGCCAGCGCCACATATTCCGCCACCGCCAGTTGAGACTGCTCACCGCTGTAGCGGGTAAAGCGGCTAAACAGGGTATTACGTGCACCCGCGGGCTGCGCGCCATTCAGGTATTTACCGCTCAACGTACCAAACGCCAGGCAGGAATAGGCCAGCAGCTCCACGCCTTCATGCTGGCTGATTTCCGCCAGGCCCACTTCAAAACTGCGATTTAGCAGGCTGTAGGGGTTTTGAATAGAGACGATACGCGGCAGTTCATGCTTTTCTGCCAGCTGCAGATAACGCATGACGCCCCACGGCGTTTCATTCGACACGCCGATATAGCGGATCTTACCTGCCCGCACCTGCTCAGCCAGAGCCTCCAGCGTTTCTAACAGCGTGACAGGGACGCTGTTCTCACTGTACTGATAGCCCAGCTTGCCAAAGAAGTTGGTTTGACGCTGCGGCCAGTGAAGCTGATACAGATCGATGTAGTCGGTGTTTAAACGTTTCAGGCTGGCATCCAGCGCCTCGCGAATATTTTTGCGATCCAGCGCCATATTAGGGCGAATCGACGCATCGTTGCCGCGCGTTGGGCCGGCAACTTTACTGGCAAGAACGATTTTGTCCCGGCTACCGGTCTTTTTTAACCAGCTGCCAATATATTTTTCGGTCAGCCCCTGAGTTTCGGGCCGCGGGGGAACAGGATACATCTCGGCAGTATCAATCAGGTTGATGCCCGAACTGAGGGCTAAATCCAGTTGAGCGTGGGCGTCGGCTTCGCTGTTTTGCTCACCAAACGTCATGGTGCCCAATCCAAGCTGGCTCACTTCCAGCGAGCTATGGGGGATACGGTGATAGTGCATTGCCGGCTTCCTTTTCTGTAGGGATAAGTAATATGACTTCAGGGACTATAGCGCGAGGCGTAGCGGCTAAGAAAGGGGGATAACAGAGAGAAATAGCCTGCCGACGCGGGGGAGGGGCGACAGGCCGATACTTTTCGCATCTAACGTTCAATAATGGTAGAAACGTCGTCACTGTTGATCTGCACCGTATGGCCTGACTGATCGGTGTATTGCACCAGCCCCGTTTCTTTATCAATGCTCGGTTTCCCTTCGGTCATAATCATCCGGCCATCTTTTGTTGCCATAACATAATTGGAACTGCATCCACCCAATGTCACCGCAGCAACGGCCAATAATACAATTTTATTCAGCCCTTTCATTATGCTCATCCTCACGAATCGTCCACTGCAAAAAGTGTAGTAATAAATCCTTTTACCGATTGGGTTAATCGTATCAATCTGAAAATAACCGGGCGGCGCGGAGCCGCCCTTGACAACATTAGTGCGTTTTTTTCTTACTGCGCATCAGGTTAAGGCACTCAACGGCCATCGAGAAGAACATGGCAAAATAAATGTAACCTTTTGGTACATGCACCGCGAAACTTTCCAGGATCAGGGTAAAACCCACCAAAATCAGGAACGAGAGAGCCAGCATTTTGACCGATGGATGACGATCAACGAACTCGCCAATACTGCGGGCAGCGACCATCATCATTAATACCGCAATCACCACTGCCGCCATCATAATAAACAAATGGTCGGAGAGGCCCACGGCCGTAATAACGGAGTCGAGACTAAAAATGATGTCGAGCAACATGATTTGAACAATGGCACCCATGAACGAGTGAACGTTGGTTTTGTGCTCGGCTTCTTCGCCTTCTATCGTTTCATGAATCTCCATGCTGGACTTCCACAGCAAGAATAATCCACCAAACAACAGAATGAGATCGCGTGCTGAAAAAGCATGATCCATGAGGGTAAACAATGGGTTGGTCAGTCTTGCGACCCAGGCAATAGAGGCCAGTAATCCCAGACGCATCAGCATTGCGCCCATCAAACCGATGCGGCGTGCGCGGGCTTGCTGATGTTTGGGGAGTTTTGCCACCACTAACGACAGAAAGATAATGTTATCAATGCCCAGAACCACTTCCAGAATGGTCAGGGTGCCCAGCGCCAGCCAGGCGTTGGGATCGGTAATCCACTCGAACATACCTGCACTCATATCCTAAACGAAAATTAAACAAAGATTATACGCACCAAATTTGTCTAACTCACATTTAAATACCGCCAGGGACGCGAGAATAAGGCTGTCAGACCAGAAAATGGCGTGCCAGAAGCGGGCCTGTAAAACTTTTCTTGAGATAAAACCCGCGTGGCAGCGTCATGATGGGCTGTCCGCGATCGCCGATCCCTTCCGTTAAGGCTTTGCTGTTTGCTGCTTTGGGGCGAATCTGCAGCCAGGCACCGTGACGGGCGGTGATGCGTTCTACCTGACCCAGTACGATCATATCCATCAACTCCTCCCAGTCCTGGCGCAGCATCTCATCTTCCTGCGCGTCGGGGCTCCACAGCAGCGGCGCGCCAACCCGACGTTCGCCTAACGGGATGTCACGCTCGCCCTCTACCGGCATCCACAGGACGCGCGCCAGCTTATGGCGGACATGGCTGTTTTGCCAGGTGACGCCGCTGTTTCCGGTGAGGGGCGCAACGCAAACAAATGTTGTTTCCAGCGGCTTGCCATAGCGATCGACAGGGATCGTTTTTAGTTCAATTCCCAGGTGTGCGAAATCCTGTTCTGCTTTACTGCCCGCACTGGCGCCCAGATGCCATTCCAGCAGCATTCCGACCCAGCCTTTATCCCGTTTCAGGTTGGCCGGTATCGGAATGCCTGCCTGGTCGGCCAGGGTTTGCAGCGTTAAACCTGCCAGTGACTGGGCGCGCGATAACAGTGTTGACTCATCTTCAGGTGGCCCGGGAAGGAATGTCATGTGAATAACTCATAATGATTAATAATTAAGCAGCCTGCGGCAGCCTCAGGTTTTCCACAGGAAAGAACGCGGTATAACTCACATAATAACATGAAACATAGTACTTTTTTTTACAGCGAAATTGGCAGGCTCCAACTCATGTCGCAGGTTATCCCAACTTGCTATCAACAATGAACAGGATCTCAAGCCCAGTTATCCACAGAAAAATGGGATAACCCCGTCTCAGGTTGCCTACTGGTTCCATTTACAGCCTTGACTTTGCTGTTTTTCAACAAAAATTAAGCCGTTTGATGCAAGCTTGAGCCGATCGCTGTGGATAAAAAGCATTGTGGTGGATCTTTAGCCAATTGTCAGCACGAAGGAATTATCCGCCCCCTTTCCGGCAGGGTAAAAGGCAGCAGAGTAAAAAAATAGTCTTATATTTCAATAGTAAATCGTGGTCTTGTTTTTGGCACCTTCAGATTCATCCTGGTACGTTATTCAGTTAACTCCCGTGTTCTGCACAAAGCTATCCACAGAAAACGTGAATAAGATCTCTCTTTTTACGGACTTTTGTTTATAACTTCGCATGAGTCTGTGAGTTATCCCGACATTACGCCCCTAAGCGCCCGCAAATCCAGTGGTTTACCGCCTGTAAGGAGTGTGAAACAATCAGACCATTCAATTTTAGCTTTTGAGGTAGTCCGGTGATCGATGATGATGGCTACCGCCCGAATGTTGGTATCGTAATTTGTAACAGGCAGGGGCAAGTGTTATGGGCCAGGCGCTTTGGACAGCACTCCTGGCAATTTCCTCAGGGAGGCATCAATCCCGGTGAAACCGCGGAACAGGCGATGTATCGCGAACTGTTCGAAGAAGTCGGGTTACACCGTAAAGATGTTCGAATACTTGCATCTACCCGTAACTGGTTGCGCTACAAGTTGCCAAAACGTTTGGTGCGTTGGGACACAAAACCGGTTTGTATTGGTCAGAAACAAAAGTGGTTTCTTCTGCAGTTGATGTGTAATGACGCAGACATTAATGTGCAGCACAGCAGCACGCCGGAATTCGACGGCTGGCGGTGGGTAAGCTTTTGGTATCCGGTCCGTCAGGTTGTCTCTTTTAAGCGCGATGTTTATCGTCGGGTGATGAAAGAATTCGCTGGCGTAGTGATGTCCATGCAGGAGAGTGCGGTGCAGCGAAATCATCCTGCCCATCGACGTAAAAGAGGATAGGCCACGCCCTTTATGCTCACTCAGTTGCGAGAAATTGTTGAAAAGGTGGCGAGTGCGCCACGTCTGAATGAAGCACTCGACATTCTGGTTAATGAGATCTGCCTGGCGATGGAAACGGAAGTCTGTTCCGTCTACCTCGCCGATCACGAACGTCGCTGTTATTACCTGATGGCGACACGCGGTTTGAAAAAACCGCGTGGGCTAACGGTCAAGCTGGCGTTTGATGAAGGTATTGTCGGTCTGGTGGGGCGACTCGCTGAGCCGATTAACCTTGCCGATGCGCAGAGCCATCCCAGCTTTAAGTACATTCCTTCAGTAAAGGAAGAGCGCTATCGCTCTTTCCTTGGCGTGCCTATTATCAGCCGCCGCCAGCTTATGGGCGTGCTGGTGGTTCAGCAGCGTGAACATCGGCAGTTTGACGAAAGTGAAGAGTCGTTTCTCGTTACCCTGGCCACGCAGCTGGCTGCCTTACTGTCACAATCGCAACTGAGTCAGTTGTTTGGTCAGTATCGTCTGGCACGCATTCGTGCCATTGCTGCCGCCCCAGGCGTTGCCGTCGCGCCAGGCTGGGTAGACGAAACCCAGCCCTTACTCGATCAGGTTTCTGCCGCCTCAACGCTGGATCCGCAGCGTGAACGCGAGCGTTTGTCACTGGCCATGACCGAAGCCGCCAGTGAATTCCGTCGCTTCAGTAAACGCTTTACCGCCAGCGCGCAAAAAGAGAGCGCGGCGATCTTCGATCTCTACTCTCACCTGTTAACCGACGCACGCCTGAAAAAGGATCTTTTCGCGGAGATCGAGCGGGGATCCGTTGCCGAGTGGGCGGTCAAAACCGTCATTGAAAAGTTTGCCGCCCAGTTTGCCAGCCTGACGGACAGCTATCTGAAAGAGCGCGCCGGCGATCTGCGGGTGTTGGGTCAACGTTTGCTGTTCCATCTCGATGATTCTCTGGTGGGCGTGAACGCCTGGCCTGAGCGTTTCGTGCTGGTGGCAGACGAACTCACCGCCACAACGCTGGCGGAAATTCCGCACGAGCGGCTGGCAGGGATTGTGGTACGCGACGGCGCGGCGAACTCCCATGCGGCCATTTTGACCCGGGCGATGGGCATTCCGACCGTCATGGGCGCGGACATTCAACCCAGTCAGTTAAACAAACGTTTGCTGATTGTCGATGGCTATCGCGGTGAACTGCTGATCGATCCTGAACCGGTTCTGGTGCAGGAGTACCAGCGGCTAATCAGTGAAGAAAATGCCCTCAGCAAAATGGCTGAAGGCGGCGTGGACAGGCCGGGCGAGCTGCGTAGCGGTCAACGTATACAGGTTATGCTGAACGCGGGGCTGAGCCCGGAGCATGAGCAAACGCTGGGCAGCTGGGTTGACGGCATTGGCCTTTACCGCACTGAAATTCCCTTTATGCTGCAAAGCGGTTTTCCATCGGAAGAAGAGCAGGTTGCTCAGTATCAGGGCATGCTGCAGCTGTTCCACGAAAAGCCGGTAACGCTGCGCACGCTGGATATCGGGGCAGATAAGCAGCTGCCTTACATGCCAATCAGTGAAGAGAATCCTTGCCTGGGCTGGCGGGGCATCCGTCTCACGCTCGACCAACCCGAGATTTTTATGGTGCAGGTGCGCGCCATGCTGCGTGCTAACGCCGCGTCAGGCAATTTGAGCATTTTGTTGCCGATGATCAGCCATATCGATGAGATCGACGAAGCCAAGCGGCTCATTCAGCGTGCCGGGACAGAAGTGGAAGAGATGCTCGGCTATACCATTCCGACGCCGCGCATCGGGATTATGATTGAAGTGCCTTCTATGCTGTTTATGATCCCGCACCTGGCGTCGCGCGTCGATTTCGTCTCTGTCGGAACCAATGACCTGACGCAGTATTTACTGGCGGTAGATCGTAACAATACCCGCGTGGCGAACCTGTATGATTCGCTGCATCCGGCTATGCTGCGTGCGCTACAGGCAATTTCCATTGAAGCCCATTTGGCGAATCTGGAATTATGCTTGTGTGGTGAAATGGCGGGCGATCCGATGTGTGTGGCGCTATTGATAGGGATGGGATATCACCATCTCAGCATGAACGGCAAGAATGTCTCACGCGTGAAATATCTGCTGCGTCATCTGGATTACGAAGAAGTCCAGAAACTCAGCACCCAGGCGCTCAAAGCCTATTCAGCGTCAGATGTGCGTCAGCTGGTCTCGGCGTTTATGGAAGAGCGCGGCCTGGGCGGCCTGATTCGCGGCGGTCGTTAACCCAGGTTACATTTCTGCGGCTACTCAGAAAACTGGCTGTGCTATCATGCCCAGCCCTAATTTATGTGCATCACGTCCCCTTTTCAGGGCTGAAAATAAACGGTGAATGATGAATAACGGCTATATCGCATTTCCGCAGTTCGATCCGGTAATCTTCTCGATCGGACCGCTTTCGCTTCACTGGTACGGATTGATGTATCTGGTGGGTTTTGTTTTCGCCATGTGGCTGGCGGTGCGTCGGGCCAACAAGCCAGGCAGCGGCTGGAAAAAAGAGGAAGTAGAGAACCTGCTTTACGCGGGCTTCCTGGGCGTTTTCCTGGGTGGTCGAATTGGTTATGTGCTGTTTTATAACCTGCCGCTGTTTCTCGATAATCCGCTTTACCTGTTTAAAGTCTGGGATGGCGGTATGTCATTCCACGGCGGGCTGATTGGCGTGATCCTGGTGATGCTGATATTTGCGCGTCGCACCAAACGTAATTTCTTTCAGGTTTCTGATTTTATTGCGCCGCTTATTCCGTTTGGCCTGGGCGCTGGTCGCCTGGGTAATTTTATCAATGGTGAACTCTGGGGCCGCGTCGATCCCAATTTCCGTTTCGCCATGCTGTTCCCCGGCTCGCGCAGCGAAGATATCGCGCTGGCGGCCAACAACCCACAATATCAGGCCTTACTGAACACCTATGGCGTACTGCCGCGTCATCCTTCACAGCTGTACGAGCTGTTTCTTGAAGGCATCGTGCTGTTCATTATCCTGAACCTGTTTATTCGTAAACCTCGCCCGATGGGCAGCGTCTCTGGCCTGTTCCTGATTGGCTACGGCACATTCCGCATTATTGTTGAATTCTTCCGTCAGCCAGACGCACAGCTTGGTTTGCTCACCGGTGGACTGAGCATGGGGCAACTCCTGTCGATCCCAATGATTATTGCCGGTGTGATTATGATGATTTGGGCGTACCGCCGTCGCCCGCAGCAACAACTTCACGAGGAAAAATGAAACAGTATCTGGACTTAATGCGCTACGTGCTGAACGAAGGCACACCAAAATCTGACCGTACCGGTACAGGCACGCTTTCAATTTTTGGTCACCAGATGCGTTTTAATCTGCAGGATGGTTTTCCGCTGGTCACCACAAAAAAGTGCCACCTGCGCTCCATCATTCATGAACTGCTGTGGTTTCTGCAAGGCGATACCAATATCGGTTACCTGAAAGAAAACAACGTCTCAATCTGGGATGAGTGGGCGGACGAGCAGGGTAATCTTGGGCCAGTCTACGGCAAGCAGTGGCGCAGTTGGGGCACGGCAAGCGGTCAGGAAATTGATCAAATCACCAAGGTGATTGAACAACTGAAACGCGATCCGGATTCCCGCCGCATTATTGTGTCAGCCTGGAACGTCGGCGAGCTGGATGAAATGGCGCTGGCGCCGTGCCATGCGTTTTTCCAGTTCTATGTTGCGGACGGTAAACTCTCCTGTCAGCTTTATCAGCGCTCTTGCGATATCTTCCTGGGGCTGCCGTTTAATATCGCCAGCTATGCGTTGCTGGTGCATATGGTGGCACAGCAGTGCGATCTGGACGTGGGTGATTTTGTCTGGACCGGGGGCGATACGCACCTTTACAGCAACCATCTGGAGCAGGCCCGTCTGCAGCTGACACGTGAGCCGCGACCGCTGCCGACGCTTGTCATCAAGCGCAAACCCGCTTCGTTGTTCGATTATCGCTTCGACGATTTCGAGATTGAAGGTTACGATCCGCATCCGGCGATTAAAGCCCCGGTTGCCGTCTGACGGTTTCCTGATACTAAGCCCCGGTATGACTTTGCATACCGGGGCTTTTTTTATCTTTCCGCCCGGCGCTTTGCGGCGATGATCTCAAACGATGCTTCAAACACGGCATGCAGCTGAAATAGTCTGCAGCGCCGCTTCCCGTTCCCGCTTTTACACATTGCCATCCCGCCCGCCAGATCGCACGCTGTTGCCATGAAAAGACCAACATCAAAAGGGTTTACGCTGGCAGAGCTACTGTTTGTCATGGTGATTGTCGGCATTCTCAGCGCGTTTGCCACGCAGGGCTGGCAGCGCTGGCAGCAGCGTCAGCAACTACGGGACAGCGCTCGCCAGCTGCAGTTTTTTTTGCTCAGCGTACGGGCGCAGGCCAACTGGCAAAACCGCGACTTTGTGTTGTGGGCGCGAACCATGCAGCCCTGGTGCTTAGGCGTTGGCGATGCGCCGGTGAACGGCTGTGATCCCGCCCGACGCCTGCATTTTATTGCGCCGCACACGGGTGTGACCTTGCAGCCGCTGCGCGGTGAGCCAGGCTTTTACGGACGGCGCAACGTGGCCAGAGCGGGCAGCATTGAGCTGGTCAATCCAGCGGGACGAATCCGGCTGATCATCTCGTCACGGGCGCGGATTCGCCTGTGCTCCTCAGAGGAAGCAGGCTGCGAATGAAAGTGGCCGGATTTAGCCTGCTGGAAATGCTGATTGCGATGGCCATCAGTGCGGTACTGATGGTGGGCGCAGGGCGCTTTATGCCGCTGCTGTTGGGGGAAAATCTCCGTCTGCAACAGCGGGTGCAATTGCAAACGGAGCTGCAGCAGATGTTGTCTACACTGGAAAAAGCCGTGCGACGGGCAGGCTATTGCCAGGGAGAATGTGGCCGTGAAGGATTAACAATAACCGGGAGCTGCCTGCTTATCCGCTTTGATGAGAACAGCAACGGTCGCTGGGAAGATATCAGCCAAGGTGAAAGCGACTATTACGGCTACCGGCTGCGGCAAAAGCAGCTGGAGATGCAGCGCGGTGTGGATAACTGCAATGGCAGTGGCTGGGAGCGCTTGTCCGACCCCGCGTTTCTCTCTGTGGAAGCCTTTGAACTGCAGCGGGAAGGCCAGCGGGTCAGGATAATGCTGCAGGGGCGAACGGGTCAGCAGGAGGAAACAGTGGTGCGCTGGGTGGAGGGCATGAATTTGTGAAGGCGCAGGGCAACAGCGCGCTGGGGATGGTGTTAATCATCATGCTGACAGGCGGCATAACGCTACACGCCAGCCGCGACATGCTGACGCAGGGGATGCGCGGGGTTGCCGATGAGCAGCGTTTCATTCAGGGATTCTGGCAGGCGCAGTCGGCGCTGCAGTGGGGGCTGACCTTACAGTGGCCCGAGCAGCCGCCGTTATTCTGCCAACAGGAGAACCAGTATGGCTGGCAGAGCTGCCTGCAAAGAACCGCAGATGACAAAGGATTACTTAAAGGTGAAGACCGCACTGGCGAGATGGCCCTGTGGCGCTGGGTACGGGTGCAGGGCAGCACCATTCACCCTTTGCCGCAGGGCTGGATTGACTACTGCCCGCTGGCCGCGTCAGATCAATGTTTCTGACGCGCGTGGGTTCAGCCTGCCGGAAGCCCTGTTTGCCCTGCTACTGATGGCTGTGAGCACCAGCGCTCTGCTTCAGTATCACCGGGTGTTGACGCTGGGTTTCAGTCAGCAGTGGCAGCAACGAGAAGCCTGGCGCGTTGCAGAGCAGCGACTGCTTGGCCACGAGGTGGCAGGCTGGCAATCCCGTTTCGAGAAAACACAAGGTCCGGGAGGCTGTGTGCTGGAAAAAGCCGAGGTGAGCGGGCCGCATCAACGTCACGCCAGCCTGATGCGTTTAACCTGTTAAGCGGTTAGGGCATTATGCTTACCCGCCTTTTGGTAGGCTTGAAATGCGATACGCGGTAGAGTGAGTATCCTCTGAGGTCGCTATGCCGTTTTGATTTTCCACAGGAGTTTTCATGTTTCACGTTTATCACTCTAATCAGCTTGATCTGCTCAAAAGCCTGGCAGCCAGAGTGATTAAACTGGATCCGCTTGACGATCCTTTTGCCTCAGAAATGGTGCTGGTACAAAGTCCGGGCATGGCGCAATGGTTACAGATGGAGCTGGCGCACACCTTTGGCATTGCGGCGAATATTGAATTTCCGCTACCGGCCAGTTTTATCTGGGAAATGTTTGTTCGCGTACTGCCGGACATTCCGGTCGAGAGCGCTTTTAGCAAAGCCAGCATGAGCTGGAAGCTGATGCACCGTTTACCCTCGCTGCTGCTACAGGATGAGTTTGCCTCACTGCGCCATTACCTGAGCGATGATGGTGACAAGCGCAAACTGTTTCAGCTCAGTGCCCGCGTCGCTGACCTGTTTGACCAGTATCTGGTTTATCGCGCCGACTGGCTGAACAGCTGGGAGCGGGGTCAGCACATCGACGGCCTGGGCGATGCCCAGATTTGGCAGGCGGCGCTATGGCGTGACTTAGTGAATTACACCGAGGAGCTGGGCCAGCCTAAATGGCACCGTGCCAACCTCTATGCGCGCTTTATCCATACGCTGGAGCAGACGCAGACCCCACCAGCCAACCTGCCCGAACGGGTTTTTATTTGCGGCATATCAGCGCTTCCGCCGGTCTACCTTCAGGCGTTACAGGCGCTGGGGCGACATATCGATATCTATCTGCTGTTCACGAATCCCTGCCGCGACTACTGGGGCGACATTCAGGATTATGCTTTTCTGGCGAAGTTACAAAGCCGTCAGCGTCGCCGCCACGATCGGGAGGAGTATCGTGGATTGTTTAGCGATGTGGCGCGTGCGCCTGCGCTGTTCAGTGACGAAGGCGAGCAGCAGCTCACGAACCCGCTCCTGGCCTCCTGGGGCAAGCTGGGGCGCGATAACCTTTACCTGCTCAGCCAGATGGATCTTAACAGCGAAATTGACGCCTTTGTCGATGTAGAGGAAGACAACCTGCTGCACAGCATGCAGCACGATCTTCTCAATCTGCAGGACAAGGCCGTGATCGGTCTGACGGCCGACGAACTGGCCTACAGTGGGCAAAAGCGTTGTCTGGATCCAGCGGATCGATCCATCGCTATCCAGGTTTGTCACAGTGCCCAACGCGAAGTGGAAGTGTTGCAGGATCATTTACTGGCGCGGATGGAGGCGGAGCCCGGGCTAAAAGCACGCGATATCATTGTCATGGTCGCCGACATTGACGCCTATGCGCCCTTTATTCAGGCCGTGTTTGCTAATGCTCCGGCCGAACGTTATCTGCCGTTTGCCATCTCTGACCGCCGTGCCAGTCAGGCGCATCCGGCGATTGTGGCTTTTCTGCATTTACTGGCGCTGCCCGACAGCCGTTTCGTCTCCGAAGATGTGCTGGCGCTGCTGGACGTGCCCGCCTTAGCGAACCACTTCTCAATTGATGAAAGCGGGCTGCGTTTACTGCGGCGCTGGGTGAGCGAATCGGGCGTACGCTGGGGGCTGGATGATGCCAGCGTTGAGGCACTGGCCCTGCCGGTTACCGGCCAGCATACCTGGCGCTTTGGGCTGCAACGCATGCTGCTTGGCTATGCGATGGAAAGCCAGCATGGCGACTGGCAGGGCATCCTGCCCTACGATGAGTCAAGTGGACTGGTGGCCGAACTGGCAGGTCATCTGGCTGAGCTGCTGTCGCGGCTCAACCACTGGCGTCAGGTGCTGTCCGAACCGCGCCCGCTGGAAGCGTGGCTGCCTTTGTGCCGCGAGCTGCTCAATGCATTCTTTACGGCCGATCCCGAAACTGAAGCTGCACTGCTGCTGGTGGAAGAGCAGTGGAAGGCGTTGATTGAATACGGCATGGACGCACGCTTCGATGAGCCCATTCCGGTGGTGTTGCTGCGCGACGATCTGCGCGGCCGACTGGATCAGCAGCGTATCAGTCAGCGTTTTCTCGCCGGACAAATCAACTTTTGTACCCTGATGCCAATGCGTTCCATCCCGTTTAGCGTCGTGTGTTTACTGGGGATGAACGATGGCGTTTATCCGCGTACCCTGGCGCCGCTGGGATTTGACCTGATGCAACAGCAGTCGCGTAAAGGGGACCGTAGCCGCCGTGATGACGACCGTTACCTGTTTCTGGAGGCCCTGATCTCCGCGCAGCAACAGCTCTATATCAGCTATATCGGACGCGCGATACAGGACAATACCGAACGTTATCCGTCCGTGCTGGTCACAGAATTACTGGAATATATTGGGCAAAGTTTTTATCTGCCAGGCGATGAAGACCAGGATCTGGACGAGAGCGCGCGCCGGGTCAGGGCGCATCTGGAACACTTACACAGCCGGATGCCGTTCGCGCCCGAGAACTTTCAGCCCGCGTCGGCAGCCCACAGTTTTGCCCGCGAATGGCTTCCCGCCGCGCGGGGTACGGGTCAGCCCCAGCCCGATTTCGTTCAGCCCCTGCTCACGCCGCCCGTAGAGACATTAGCCCTTGAACAGTTCCTGCGATTCTGGCGTCATCCCGTGCGGGCCTGGTTTCAGCAACGCCTGGGCGTGAGTTTCTGGCTTGAAGAAAATGAACTCCCCGACAGCGAACCCTTTGCGCTGGATAGCCTGGAGCGTTACCAGATTAATGCCCAACTGCTGAATGCACTGGTAACAGGCGAGGACACCGATCGTCTTTATGCCCATCACCGCGCTGCCGGAAACTTACCTTATGGCGCGTTTGGTGAACTGTTCTGGCAGGCTCAGCGTGAAGAGATGCAGGAGGTGGCGGCAGACGTCACCTCTCAACGTAGCGAAGGGGAAAGCTGGGAAATCAATCTGGATCTGGACGGCGTCAGCCTGTCCGGCTGGCTGACTCAGGTGCAGAGTGACGGGCTACTGCGCTGGCGGCCAGGCGTGCTGAATATCAATGATGGTTTATTACTGTGGCTCGAACATTTAGTTTATTGTGCACTGGGCGGTAACGGCAGAAGCCGCATGTTTGGCCGCCAGCAGAGCTACTGGTGCTTCCACGCCGTTGCGCCGGATGACGCCACGGCCCAGTTAGCGCGCTACATGCAAGGTTATCTGCAAGGAATGCGCGAACCCTTGATGCTCCTGACTAAAAGCGGGGGCGCCTGGATCAGCACCTGTTTTGATAAGAAAAGCCATCAGTTCCTCAGTGATGAGGCCACGCAGCTCAAAGCCCGCAACAATTTGCTGGCGGCCTGGGTGGGGGGTTATCAGCAGGAGGGCGAGGGAAGCGATCCCTATTTGCAGCGGCTGTGCAGAGTACTGGACGAATCCCAGCTACAGCGCATAACCGAGGCGGCGGCGTGCTGGTACTCACCGGTGCTGCAGGCCCATCAGGACGATCGGTAAGTCACACCTTTGCAGGTGATGAGAACACCAACGAACGTTTGTTGTATTTTCAGCCGCCAATGCGCTGGCAAGGCGGCTTTTGGGTAACGTAAGAGGTTTACATGCGCACACATGCACGCTTGATCCTGGCCATTCTGTTCAGCCTGGTGGCGTTTACGGTTCAGGCCGAAACGGGCCAGGGCTGGCAGCCCGTTAACAGTACCATCGGTAAAAGCGAACAGGATCCGCGTCAGTATCAGGCTATTACGCTGGATAATGGCATGACCGTGCTGCTGGTGTCAGACAAGGATGCTCCTAAATCGCTGGCGGCTTTAACCCTGCCGATTGGTTCACTGGACGATCCTGCGCAACAGGCTGGCCTGGCACATTATCTTGAGCACATGGTGCTGATGGGCTCAACGCGTTATCCGGAACCTGACAGCCTGGCGGACTTCCTCAAAAAGCATGGTGGCAGCCACAATGCCAGCACGGCGTCCTACCGCACCGCTTTTTACCTTGAAGTGGAAAACGATGCCCTTGCGCCTGCCGTCGATCGCCTGGCCGACGCCATTGCGGCACCGTTACTGGATCCGGTCAATGCCGATCGGGAACGTCATGCGGTCAATGCTGAGCTGACAATGGCGCGCGCGCGCGACGCTTTGCGCATGGGGCAGGTGGGGGCCGAGACGATCAATCCGGCCCATCCGGCAGCGCACTTCTATGGGGGCAATCTTGAAACCCTGCGAGATAAACCCGACAGTAACCTGCATCAGGCGCTGCTGGACTTTTACCACAGCCACTATTCTGCCAACCTGATGAAGGCCGTTATCTACAGCAACCAGTCCCTGGCGCAGATGGCCGCCATTGCGGCAGACACCTTTGGTCGGGTGGCTAACCACAATGCCAGCGTTCCGATGATTAACGAGCCTGTTGTCACCGAGGCGCAGCAGGGTATTCTTATTCATTATGTGCCTGCACAACCCCGTAAGCAGCTCAAAATTGAGTTCCGCATTCCGAATAACAGCGATCGCTTCCGTAGTAAAACGGACACGCTCATCGGCTATTTAATTGGCAACCGTAGCTCCAATACGCTGGCTGACTGGCTGCAAAAACAGGGGCTGGCCGATGGCGTCAGCGCCGGAGCCGATCCGGTTACCGAGCGCAACAGCGGCATCTTTACGATCAGCGTCTCACTCACCGATAAAGGCCTCGCCCAGCGCGACGACGTCGTGGCGGCCGTCTTTAGCTACATTGCCATGCTGCGCGAAAAAGGCATCGATCGTCGCTACTTCGACGAAGTTTCACATGTTCTGGCGCTGGATTTCCGTTATCCCTCCATTACCCGCAACATGGATTATATCGAGTGGCTGGCCGATACGATGCTACGGGTACCGGTAGAGCACACGCTGGATGCCCCTTATCTTGCCGACCGCTACGATGCCGGGGCAATTCAGGCCCGTCTGGAAGAGATGACGCCGCAGAAGGCGTGCATCTGGTATATCAGCCCGCAGGAGCCGCACAACAGGCTGGCCTATTTCGTCAATGCGCCTTATCAGGTAGATAAAATTACCGCTCAGACGTTTACGCAGTGGCAGCAGCGTGGGCGCGAGATTCAGCTCGCAATGCCGGTGCTGAATCCCTATATTCCCGATGATTTTACGCTGGTTTCTGCCGCAGAGAAGGCCTATCGCCATCCGGTAAAGTTGGATAACGATTTCGGGATGCGCATTTACTGGATGCCAAGCCAGTTCTATGCGAATGAGCCCAAAGCCAGCATTACCGTGGCGTTGCGAAACCAGCAGGCCATCAGCGATGCGCGCCAGCAGGTGCTGTTTGGTCTGAATGACTATCTGGCCAGCCTGGCGCTGGATGAGTTGAGCTCACAGGCCTCCATTGGCGGTATCAGCTTTTCGACCAGTGAGAACGATGGTCTGGTCTTTAACGCCAGTGGCTTTACGCAACGTCTGCCCGCCTTGCTTAAACAGCTGGTGGATCGTTATCGCACCTTCCAGCCCAGTGAGTCGCAGCTGGAGCAGGCTAAATCCTGGTACCTGGAGCGACTGGACGCGGCCGAAAAAGGCAAAGCCTTTGAGCAGGCTATTCAGCCAATGCAGCTCCTGTCGCAGCTGCCTTATACTCAGCGAGAAACACGCCGCAAACTGGTGAGCGGCATTACGCTGGATGAGGTGGTGGCTTACCGCGATGCGTTATTAAAAAATGCCACGCCGGAGATGATGGCGGTTGGCAACCTGAGCGCCGACAGCGTCACGCAGTTGGGGCGCGATCTGAAACAGCAGATGCAGTGCAAAGGGACTCACTACTGGCACAGCAACTACCTCAGCGTTGAAAAGCCGTTAAAGGCGAATCTGGAGCAGCACGGCAGCAGTACCGACTCTGCGCTGGCCGCGCTCTATATTCCTTTAGGCTATGACGAATACCAGAGCATGGCCAACAGCGCGATGCTCAGCCAGATCGTGCAGCCATGGTTTTACAATCAGCTACGGACGGAAGAGCAACTGGGCTATGCCGTCTTTGCCTTCCGGATGCCGGTGGGACGTCAGTGGGGAATTGGTTTTCTGTTGCAGAGTAACAGCAAGCAGCCCGCCTATCTAATGCAGCGCTATCAGGCATTTTATCCCCAGGCTGAGCAGCGTCTGCGTACGATGAGCCAGGCCGATTTTACGCAGTATCAGCAGGCGATGCTCAACGATCTCAGACAGCGTCCACAAACGCTGAACGAAGAAGCCGATCGTTTCAGCCGCGATTTTGATCGCCAAAACAACGACTTCGATACCCGGCAAAAGCTGATGGAGCAGGTCCAGCTGCTTACGCCTGCCGGCCTGGCCGATTTCTTTCATCAGGCCGTGATGCAGAAAAAAGGCATGGCCATGACGTCGCAGATCGCCGGAAGCGGCGAGCGTAAAATCGAATTTGCCCCGCTGCCTGGCTGGAGAACCTGGCAGGAAATCGCCAAACTGCAGCAGTCGCTGCCGGTAAAGAGTGAAACCCAATGATGCAGTCAAGACCCGAGTCGCTTAACCCGTTAACGCTGCCGCTGAGCGGCGAGCGGTTAATTGAGGCGTCAGCGGGGACCGGTAAAACCTTTACGATTGGCCTGCTCTATTTACGTCTGCTATTAGGGCTGGGCGGCGAGAACGCCTGGCGCAGGCCGCTGTCCGTCGAAGAGATTCTGGTGGTGACCTTTACCGAAGCCGCTACGGCTGAACTGCGCGGTCGTATCCGTGACAATATCCATCAGCTACGTCTGGCCTGCGTGCGTGGTAAAAGCCATAACCCCATGCACCAACAGCTGATGGAGCAGATCCCAGACCTGCCCCAGGCCGCGTCACAACTGCTGGCGGCCGAGCGACAAATGGATGAGGCGGCAATTTTTACCATCCACGGCTTTTGTCAGCGCATGCTTAACCTGAACGCTTTTGAATCGGGCATGCTGTTCGAGCAGGAGCTGATTGAAAACGAACAAACGCTGCTCCGACAGGCCACGGCCGATTTCTGGCGTCGCCAGTGTTATCCCCTGTCGCTGGATGTGGCCAGAGTCATTGCGGCGGAGTGGAGCGGACCGGACAGTTTACTGACCACGCTGCGGCCCTGGCTGCAGGGGGAGTCACCGACGCTCAGGCGCCCACCTCGCCCAGAGGAAACGCTGGCCTCCCGCCATGCGGCCAATCTTGAGCGAATTAACGCCCTTAAGCAGCAGTGGCAGGCTGCCAGCGCCGATGTGGAAGGGCTCATTAGCGCGTCTGGTGTTGATAAGCGCAGTTATAGCAGTAAGCACTTACCTAACTGGGTGGCTAAAGTCACCCAGTGGGCACAGAGCGAAACGCTTGATTATCAACTGCCCAAAGAGCTGGAGCGCTTTGGACAGCAGGTGCTGCACGAGAAGACCAAAAAGGGCGAGGCACCGCAGCATGCATTGTTTGATGCGGTAGATCGCTTTCTGGCCGAACCGCTGACGTTGCGAGACGTCATTATCTGGCAGGCCCTGACCGAGGTCCGCGAGGCGGTCCAGCGCGAAAAGCGTCAGCGCGCACTACTGGGCTTTGATGACCTGTTGAGCCGTCTGGATGAGGCGCTTCAACAGCCGGGCGGGGCACTACTGGCGGAAACGATTCGCGGGCGCTTCCCGGTCGCGCTGATTGATGAATTCCAGGATACCGATCCGCAGCAGTATCGTATCTTTCGTACGCTGTATCTGCATCAGCCAGAGCTGGCCCTGCTACTTATTGGTGACCCCAAGCAGGCGATTTATGCCTTCCGCGGTGCGGATATCTTTACCTATCTGCGCGCCCGTAGTGAAGTTAGTGCTCACTACACATTAGATACTAACTGGCGCTCCTCGCCTGACATGGTGGACAGCGTTAACCGACTGTTTTCACAGGTTGATTCGCCGTTTCTGTTCTCTTCCATTCCTTTTCTCCCGGTCAGTCCGGCTGCGCCTAATCAGGCCCTGAAGCTGATTTATCAGCAGCAACCGCAGCCCGCGCTGCGCTTCTGGCTTCAGCCGGGTGAAGGTGTGGGAGTGAGTGATTACCAACAATTTATGGCGCAGCAGTGTGCTGCGGATATCAGCCGCTGGCTGGTAGCCGGACAGCAGGGGCAGGCGCTGATTGGTAAAGGCGATGCCCTGCAGCCGGTTAAGGCATCGGACATTACCGTGCTGGTGCGCAGCCGTAACGAGGCCAGCCTGATCCGCGATGCGCTAAACAGCCTGTCGATTCCCTCCGTTTATCTTTCCAGCCGCGACAGCGTTTACACCACGCCGGAAGCGCGCGAACTGTTATGGCTCCTGCAGGCGGTTCAGTCACCTGAACAGGAGCGATTGCTGCGCAGCGCGCTGGCGACGTCCATCTTTGCTATTGATGCCGCCGAACTGGACGCGCTGGCGCAGAACGAACGCCACTGGGATGCACTGGTGGAGCAGTTTGTCAGCTGGCAGCAAATCTGGCATCAGCGCGGCGTTTTACCCATGCTGCGCGACGTGATGATCACGCGGCAACTGGCCGAAAATATGCTGGCATCAGACAATGGCGAACGGCGCTTAACCGATCTGATGCACCTGGGTGAACTCCTGCAGGAAGCGGCGGTTCAGCTCGACAGCACCCATGCGCTGGTGCGTTTTCTGGCGCAGCAAATTGCCCGCCCCGATAGCCAGGCCGCCAGTCAGCAACTGCGTCTTGAAAGCGATCGTCATCTGGTGCAAATCGTCACCATTCATAAGTCGAAAGGATTGCAGTATCCCCTGGTCTGGCTGCCCTTTGCCGCCGGATTCCGCGAGGCCGCCAGTGCGCTGTATCACGATCGTGAAAGCTTTGCTGCGATGCTGGACGTGCAGGGGGATGAGTACAGCCTGACGCTGGCAGAAGAGGAGCGCCTGGCAGAGGATTTACGTCTGCTCTACGTGGCACTGACCCGTTCGGTTCACCACTGCAGCGTAGGCATTGCACCGCTGATTAAGGGCGCGCGTAAAAAAGCGGGTGAAAGCGACTTGCACAAAAGCGCGCTCGGTTATCTGGTGCAGCGCGGCGAAATCGCCGATGCCGCGCAGCTCAGTCAGCATCTGCAGGCGCTTGAGGGCGCGGGAATTGAGGTTATCAGCAGCGCGCTCCAGCCCGGGGCGATCTGGCATGAAGGCCTGGGCAGCAACGATGCGCTGAGCAGTCGGGAAATGACGCGAGCGCTGGCCGACAGCTGGCGCGTCACCAGTTATTCGGGTTTGCAGCAGCACGGTAGCTCACCGCTGCTGGACGCCTTGCCTAAATTTGATATCGACGCCGCAGGCGAAACGGCAGACGAAGAGGATACCCTGTTGACGCCGCACCATTTTCCGCGCGGTGCGGCACCCGGGACGTTCCTCCACGGATTGTTTGAATCAATCGATTTCACCGAACCGCCAGAGGCGCTGTGGCTGGAAGATCAGCTCCAGCAAAACGGGTATTCACTCAGTTGGCTCCCGGTCATTCAGCAGTGGATTGCGCGCGTCCTGACAACGCCGCTTAACAAGGAAGGCGTAACGCTGGCCAGTATTAACAGCCGCGACCGGCTGATTGAAATGGAATTTTATCTCCCGATCAATAACCTGCTGACCGCGACCGATCTGGATGCGCTGGTACGCCGGTACGATCCGCTGTCGCAGCGCGGTCCGGCACTGGATTTCCGCCAGGTGAAAGGCATGTTGAAAGGGTTCATTGATTTGGTGTTCCGCTGGCAGGGAAAATACTATCTGCTGGATTATAAATCGAACTGGCTGGGGGAAAGTCATGCCGCATACACGCCCGAGGCGATGGAGCAGGCGATGATCGACCACCGCTACGATCTGCAATACCAGCTGTATACCCTAGCGCTGCACCGTTATCTCCAGCACCGTCTGGCAGGCTATGACTACCAACAGCATTTCGGCGGCGTCTTTTACCTGTTTCTGCGTGGCGTCGATGGCAGCCCGGCCGACAACGGCATTTTCGCCACCCGACCCGACCCGGCGTTTATTGATGAAATGGACAGGCTGTTTGGCAATACAGAGGAAATGTTATGAGTGATATAAACGCCTTACTGCTCCAGGCAGTCGAAAAGCGTTTACTGCGTCCTCTGGATATACAGTTTGCCCGCTTGATTGCGGACGACGCCCAGCCTTTTCTGCTGCTGGCAGCGGCCTGCGTCAGTGCCGATGCCGGAGAAGGTCACGTCTGTCTGCCGCTGGCTAATCTGAGCGAGGCCGGACTCTTTGCGGGGCGTCAGCCGGCGCTGGCCCAGGCACTGTGGCAGGCCGCAGGCGCGCCGGACGATGTGCATGCTGCACTGGCGGGCTGGTCAGCAATCAGTGATGGCAGTGCCGTTACGCCGCTGGTGCTGAGCCATGAGCGTTTGTATCTGCATCGCTTGTGGCAGAGCGAAGGGCAGGTTGCGCGCTTTTTTTCGTTGCAGCCCGACGAAGGAACATTTGATCCGCACCGGGCCAGCGAGGTACTGACCAGCCTGTTTGGCAGCCGTCCTGACGACTGGCAAAAGATTGCCGCAGCCGTGGCGCTGACGCGAAAAACCGCCGTGATTTCAGGTGGGCCGGGAACCGGTAAAACCACTACGGTGGCAAAGCTGCTGGCTGCGTTAATCCGATTGAATACGGTGCCGCTGCGCATACAGCTGGCGGCGCCCACGGGCAAAGCCGCGGCCCGTTTAACGGAGTCGCTGGGTAAAGCTCTACAGGGACTGGCCGTGAGCGAGGAAGAGCGCGCCCGGTTCCCTGCGGAAGCGACGACGCTGCACCGCCTGCTGGGTGCACAACCGGACACGCAGCGTCTGCGCTATCACGCGGGCAACCTGTTGCATCTGGATGTGCTGGTGGTCGATGAGGCCTCAATGGTCGACCTGAGCATGATGGCAAAACTGATCTCTGCCTTGCCACAGCATGCGCGCGTGGTCTTTCTGGGCGATCGCGATCAGCTGGCTTCGGTGGAGGCGGGCGCCGTGCTGGGGGATATTTGCCGCTGCAGCGAAACAGGATTTAGCCCGTCACGGGCTGCACAGCTGACGGCCCTGACCGGCTGCACGCTCACAGGCGACGATGTTGAGGCCGCGCCAGCCGTTCGCGACAGCATTTGCCTGCTGCGACAGAGCTATCGTTTTGATGAAAAGTCCGGAATAGGTCAGCTGGCACGGGCGGTGAACCAGGGCGATGCGCGCCAGATGAGCGCGATTTTTGCCGCCGGACACCAGGATGTTTCTTTTCAGCCGCTGAACGACGGCGACGCTTATCAGGCTATGCTGGACGAGGTAGCGCGGGGTTATAGCGATTATCTGCATGCCGTTCAGCATCAGGCTAAGCCAGAGCAGGTTATTGACGCATTCAGCCGTTATCAGCTGTTGTGTGCCCTGCGTGAAGGGCCCTTTGGCGTGCACGGGCTGAATCAGCGCATTGAGCAACGCCTGATGCAGCTGCAGCGCATCAGACGTCCTGCGTTGGGCAGCCGCTGGTATGCGGGAAGGCCGGTAATGATCACCCGTAATGACAGCGCACTGGGGCTGTTTAACGGCGATATCGGTATTACTCTGCGCGATGAGGAAGGCCAGCTCAGAGTCTTTTTTCCGTTGCCAGACGGCAGCGTGAAAGCGATTCAGCCCAGCCGTTTGCCGTCTCATGAAACCGCCTGGGTTATGACGGTACATAAGTCGCAGGGATCGGAGTTTGACCATACCGCGCTGGTCATGCCGACCCAGTTTCTGCCGGTGCTGACCCGCGAGCTGGTTTATACCGCAATTACGCGTGCGCGCAGTCAACTGACGCTTTACAGCGATCGTGCAATATTTGACCGCGCCGTACAGCTGCAAACGCAGCGGCGAAGCGGGCTGGTGGAAAGGTTAGGGGCGGCCGGGCAGGCGTAACAGCAAGGGCGGCATGGCTGCCGCCCGGTGACTGTCAGGTTAAATCCGCCATCAGCACCTTTGAGCGGCGCTGATAGTTGTACATCTCTTTCTTACTTTCTGGCAGCGACTCAATATCCACCGGCGTAAAACCGCGCTCCTGAAACCAGTGAATACTGCGTGTAGTCAGCACGAACAGTTTTTCCAGCCCCATTTGCCGAGCCTGTAGCGCGACGCGCTGCAACAGCAACTCGCCACGCGATGAACTGCGATAGTCCGGATGCACTGCGACGCAGGCCATTTCCCCAATCTTTTCATCCATAAACGGATAAAGCGCGGCACAGGCGATGGTCAGGTTATCGCGCTGGATGATGGTGAATTTATCGATCTCCATTTCCAGTTGCTCACGTGAGCGACGTACCAGAATGCCTTGCTGCTCCAGCGGGCGAATCAGCTCCAGAATACCGCCGATGTCGTTGATGGTGGCACGGCGGATCTGCTCGGCCGACTCCATCACAATCTGCGTCCCGATGCCGTCGCGTGAGAACAACTCCTGCAGCAGCGCACCGTCTTCCTGATAGCTGATGAGATGGCTGCGGCGCACGCCACTGCGGCAGGCTTTTACCGCGCCCCGTAAAAAACGCACGGTACCTGAAAGAAAATCACCGTCGCTTTCCATTTCATCGATACGTGCCTGCGCATCGTTAGGAAAGAGCTCCGAGACAATATTGCCTTCACGATCGATCACGCCTTGTTCAGAACAGAAGCCAATCATCTTTTCGGCCTTGAGCTTAATGGCGAGCTGGGTGGCAACCTCTTCAGACGTCAGGTTAAAGCTTTCACCCGTCACCGACACCGCCACCGGGCCAAGCAGCACAATGGCATCGTTATCCAACTGACGATGAATGGCCTCTTCATCAATACGACGAATGCGTCCACTGTGGCAGTAATCCACCCCGTCATCCACGCCGAGCGGTTGAGCAATAATGAAGTTACCGCTCACCACGTTAATGTGCGCGCCCTGCAAAGGTGTGTTGTTCAGGCTCATTGAGAGCCGGGCCGTGATATCCAGCTGCAGCCGGCCTGCGGCCTGTTTGACGAGTTCCAGCGACTGAGCATCGGTCACACGGGTATATTTGTGGTAAGCCGGTTCCAGCTGATGTGCCGCCAGGCTGGCATCAATCTGTGGGCGCGCGCCATACACCACGACCAGACGGATACCGAGGCTATGCAGCAAGCCGATATCATTGACAATACTGGAGAAATTCTCATGCTCAATGGCTTCACCGCCGAGCATGATGACGAATGTCTTATCCCGATGCGCATTGATATAGGGAACGGTGTGGCGAAAACCCTGAACCAGTTCGGTACTACGTTCCTTCACGGCTAACCCTCAGTGAATGTTTATTCGTATTTTGTGTATTTTTATGCCTTTAGCCATCGTTTTGCAAGCGCTAATCCTGACGATAATTTACGTTTTTTTTGGTGCCAAAGCCGCTAACAGCCTGCATTATTTGGGGTTTCCGGGGTGACATTGCCTGCAGGATTGGATAAAGTTTTCGCCGCCATTTTATTTGGCTGCCGTTTTTTTAAACACTATATAACAGCTGGAGTGGCATGTCGGAAGGTAATCCCCTGGTTTCACGTAGACGATTATTAAAAGGTACAGGGGCGCTGTTACTGCTCAGCGTCAGCGGTGTGAGTATGGCCGCGACCAGCCATATTTTAGCGGTCCGCATCTGGCCCTCTTCCACTTACTCGCGTATGACGCTGGAGTCTAACGTCGCGCTTAAGTACAAGCAGTTTGCCCTGACGAACCCTGACCGGCTGGTCATTGATATCGATGGCTTGCATCTCAACTCAGTCCTTAAGGGCGTGAATCAGCACGTGCGTGTTGACGATCCTTTTATTAAAAGCGCCAGAGTGGGGCAGTTTGATGCCAATACCGTGCGCGTCGTACTAGAACTGAAACGCAACGTGTCCCCTAAAATCTTCAGCCTTGACCCGGTGTCCACGATCAAACACCGACTGGTGGTCGATCTCTATCCCAGCCAGGATAGCGTTGAAGATGATCCGCTTCTGGCATTACTTAAAGATTACAATCAGGGCGATCTGGAAAAAAATGAGGCCGTTCAGGCGCCTCTGCCCGGTAAAGCGGGGCGCGATCGCCCGATCATCATCATGATCGATCCCGGGCATGGCGGTGAAGATCCCGGTGCCCACGGTAAACATAAAACACGTGAAAAGGATATCGTGCTGAAGATTGGCCGTCGGCTGAAAACCTTGATCGAAAAAGAGCACAACATGAAGGCTTACATGACCCGCAACGAGGATGTGTTTATTCCTCTGCGGGTGCGGGTTGCTAAAGCACGCAAGCAACGTGCCGACCTGTTTGTCTCAATTCATGCCGATGCGTTCACCAGCCGGGCCGCGCGCGGTTCTTCCGTGTTTGCGCTGTCCACCAGCGGCGCGACCTCTGCGGCGGCGCGTTTCCTGGCGCAAACCCAGAACGAAGCCGATCAGATTGGCGGCGTCAGCATGAGTGGAGATCGCTATCTGGATCACACCATGTTTGATATGGTGCAGCGCCAGACGATCCATGACAGCCTGAAGTTTGGTAAAGAAGTGCTGCACCGCATGGGGCGCATCAATCACCTACACAAACGCACCGTGGATCAGGCCGGTTTTGCCGTGCTTAAGGCACCAGATATTCCCTCTATCCTGGTGGAAACGGCCTTTATCAGTAATGTTGAAGAAGAGCGTAAGTTGCGCACCACGCGCTATCAGCATCAGGTGGCAGAGGCGATACTGGAAGGAATCAAAGCCTATTTTAAAAGCGGTGTCGCACTGGCTCATCGCTGAGTAACCCTCAGGAAAACGGCCGCTGGCGCATTTTCCTGGCCTGCTGAGACACCAGGACCGGAAAGCGATTCCGCGCGGCTACAGGATCAGGCCGCGCAGGTTGGCCTGCTTTTCAGAGGCCGCCGGGTGCTCAGCGCCCCTTTGCCAGATAGCGGGCCATTTCGTCTTCCGGCACCATTCCGCCGCCTGTTGCCCAGACCAGATGTGTCGCCTGACCTAACTGCGCCGCGGTAAAACCGTGCATTTGCAGGTAAGCTGTGGCACTGCAGACGCGCTGGGGGCCAGCCATACCGGCAAGGGCCGAGGGCTCCAGCCGCAGGTCTTCTTCCTGCGCCAGCCAGCTCAGCATGTCGTACAGGCTTTGATCGTCAAGCGTATAGAGCCCGTCCAGCAGGCGCTGCATGGCCCGGCCAACGAAGCCGGAAGCGCGTCCGACCGCCAGTCCATCGGCTGCCGTGATATTGTCGATGCCGATGTCCTGTACCGAAATACCCTCGTGCAAACCCGTGCAGATGCCCAGCAACATACAGGGAGAGTGGGTGGGTTCGGCGAACAGGCAGTGAACGTGTTCACCAAAAGCCAGCTTCAGACCAAAGGCGACGCCGCCGGGCCCACCGCCCACGCCGCAGGGTAAATACACAAATAACGGATGATGGCGGTCAACCACGCGGCCCTGCTGTTCAAACTGAGCCTTCAGGCGCTGCCCGGCAACGGCATAACCTAAAAACAGGGTGCGGGAGTTTTCATCGTCGATAAAGAAACAGTCCGGGTCGGACTCTGCCGCTTTACGTCCTTGCTCTACCGCTACGCCATAATCCTGTTGATACTCAATTACCGTGACGCCGTGACTGCGTAGTTTGGCTTTCTTCCATTCGCGGGCGTCCGCCGACATATGCACGGTAACTTTAAAGCCAAGACGGGCGCTGATGATGCCAATCGACAGGCCAAGATTGCCGGTTGAGCCCACGGCAATACTGTACCGGTTAAAAAATTGCCTGAACGAAGGCGAGAGGAGCCTGCTGTAATCCTCTTCCCGGGTCAGTAAACCTGCATCCAGTGCCAGTTTCTCGGCATGGGTCAGCACTTCATAAATCCCACCACGCGCTTTGATTGAGCCAGAAATTGGCAGGTGGCTGTCTTTCTTCAACAGCAGCGTACCCGCAATGTGTTGTCCGTATTCCCTTTGTAGCCGCGCCTGCATCGCCGGTATGGCTACGAGCTCCGACTCAATAATTCCTCCCGTGGCGGCCGTTTCAGGAAAGGCCTGTGCCAGAAAAGGTGCAAACCGCTTCAGGCGTGCATGCGCCTCTTCAACATCCTGGGCCGTCAGGCCAACATGGGGTAAGGCTTCTGCGACGGTGGTCGTGGCGGGATTAAACCAGGTGGTTTCATTGAGCGCAATTAAATCCGCGACCTGCGGAAACTGAGTGGTCAGTGCAGCAATATTGTGGTTATTCATAGCAGACCTTGTGATGTCCGAATGAATCATCAAAACAGAAATATAGCGGCAAGAGCAATAGCTGCGGCCTCAACAGGGTTCTGTCTGAGTGGCAAAACGCAATAACAGCTTAAAAAGAGGAAGAGAAGGAGAGGTGACTACACTGGCGGTTGAGCGAATTTCAGAAACAAAAAAACACCCTTTCAGGTGTTTAAAGTGGTTGCGGGGGCCGGATTTGAACCGACGACCTTCGGGTTATGAGCCCGACGAGCTACCAGGCTGCTCCACCCCGCGTCCGATTGCGCATAGCGACTTTCACATTGTCTCTTCTGTGTGAGCAAAATCACAGAAAATTGGTTGCGGAGGCCGGATTTGAACCGACGACCTTCGGGTTATGAGCCCGACGAGCTACCAGGCTGCTCCACCCCGCGTCCGATTGCGCATAGCGACTTTCACATTGTCTCTTCTGTATGAGCAAAATCACAGAAGAATTGGTTGCGGGGGCCGGATTTGAACCGACGACCTTCGGGTTATGAGCCCGACGAGCTACCAGGCTGCTCCACCCCGCGTCCGTGGATGCGCACTATACTCCGCACGATGATTGTTGCAACCCCTTTTTGCCCTAAAAGGCTAAATTTGCTGTTAATTGATGAAGGATTCCTCCATTTGGTGATTTATTGCGCCGATATCCGTTATGACGAAACAGGATGGATTTCATTCTGATGACGGCTTTGCTATCGTCGCGTGGCGAACAGTTATAAAAAGAGATGAAGATGAAAGGACGTTGGGCGAAGTACGCACTTACTGGCGCATTTTTAGCGCTGCTGGCTGGCTGTAGCAGTAAGCCAACCGATCGGGGTCAGCAATATAAAGACGGCAAACTGGATCAGCCCCTTGCGCTGGTCAATCAACCTAATGCTAAAGGCCGCCCGGTTAACGGCCGGGACTTTGGTGAACAGGTCCGGCAGATTCAGTCTGCCTCCTCTGGCCTGTTTCTCCGCAACAACAGTACTTACAGTGCGGTAGAAAACTGGCTGATAGCCGGCGGCGACACGCGCCAGCTGCGCCAGTTTGGTCTGGACGCGTTTCAGATGGAAGGCACAGACAACTACGGCAACGTGCAGTTCACCGGGTACTACACGCCAGTCGTTGAGGCACGTTACACCCGTCAGGGTGAGTTCCAGTATCCCATTTACCGGATGCCGCCACGTAAGCGCGGACAAAAGCTGCCAAGCCGTGCTTCTATATATAGTGGTGGGTTGGACGATCGCTATGTGATTGCCTGGAGTAATTCACTCATCGATAACTTTATTATGGACGTACAGGGGAGCGGCTACGTTGATTTTGGCGACGGGCGTCCAATGCGCTTTTTTGGTTATGGCGGAAAAAACGGCTGGGGCTATCATAGCATCGGTAAAGAGCTGATCGATCGTGGCGAAGTGAAGCGAGAAGACATGTCCATGCAGGCGATTCGCCAGTGGGCTGAGGAGCATTCTCCGCAGGAAGTGCGTGCGCTGTTAGAAACCAACCCTTCATTTGTGTTTTTCAAACCTGAAGACTATGTGCCGGTGCGCGGTGCCAGCGCTGTACCTTTGGTGGCGAAAGCTTCTGTGGCATCAGACCGCTCACTGATTCCTGCCGGAACGGTGTTGCTGGCAGAAGTGCCGCAGTTAAATGAAAAAGGGAAATTTAACGGTAAATATGAGATGCGAATGATGGTGGCGCTGGATGTTGGCGGTGCCATCAAAGGCCAGCACTTCGACATTTATCAGGGCGTGGGCCCGGATGCCGCTCATCTTGCCGGTTTCTATAACCATTATGGACGCGTATGGGTGCTTAAATCTGCCCCTGGCGCCGGTCAGCCGCTGTTCAGCAATGCGCAGGGCGGCAACAACGGCACCCTGTTGTTGGGTGCTAACTAATTTTGATGTGGCGGGCGTTCTGGCCCGCACTCTGTAACAGGTTTGACTATGAAAGTGTTAAACGATGCCTGGCACCAGCGCTTTGGTGGCACGGCACGTCTTTATGGCCAGCAGGCTCTGCAGCGGTTTGCGGATGCGCATTTCTGCGTCATTGGGATTGGTGGCGTAGGTTCCTGGGCTGCAGAGGCATTGGTACGCACCGGTATCGGCAGGATTACCCTGATCGATATGGACGATGTCTGCATCACCAATACCAATCGTCAGATACATGCGATCCATGGCAACGTGGGTAAAGCCAAGACGGAAGTCATGGCGGATCGCCTGCGCGCCATTAATCCTGATTGTGAAGTGGTGTGCATTGATGATTTTATTACGCCGGAAAACACGGCGACCCTGCTGACGGGCGATATCGATTACGTGATTGATGCCATTGATAGCGTACGGCCCAAAGCCGCGCTGATTGCCTGGTGTCGGCGCAACAAGATCCCGCTGGTCACTACCGGTGGCGCAGGCGGCCAGATCGATCCGACACAAATTCAGGTCACCGATTTAGCCAAAACGATCCAGGATCCGCTTGCGGCCAAACTGCGCGAGCGCCTTAAACAGTTTGGTGTCGTGAAGAACAGCAAAGGCAAGCTGGGCATTGACTGCGTATTTTCTACTGAGGCGCTGGTTTATCCGCAGGCGGATGGCACGGTTTGCGCCTCACGCAGTACGGCAGAAGGGCCGAAAAGAATGGACTGCGAATCCGGGTTTGGCGCGGCAACGATGGTGACGGCCACCTTCGGCTTTGTTGCGGTATCCCATGCCCTGAAGAAGTTTCTGGCGCGCGCGGCGCGCCAGGCTTAACCCTGATACCGTTGGGCGCTCTGCCGCACGGCGTCAGCCAGCGCTTTCAGGCCACTGCTGCGTGATGCGCTAAGCTGAGCGCGCAGGCCCAGCGCCTCAAACAGATCGAGCGGATCGGACGCCAGCAACTGAGCTGGCGTCTTGCCTTCAACGGCGGTCAGCAACACGGCCAGCAGACCGCGCACGATACGACCTTCGCTGTCTCCATAGAAGTGCAGGGTACCCTTCTCTCCCAGTTGACTGCCGAACCAGACGCGGTTTTCGCAGCCGCTCAGTTCGATATCCGCTGTTTTTAACGCGTCAGGCAACCCGGGTAACTGCCGTCCCAGTAAAATCAGCTGCCGGTAGCGATCTTCCCACTGATGAAAGCGGGAGAAGGTAGCCTGTAAATCAGCCGTGGTGATTTCAGCGCCGAACGGGTGAGGCGCTAACAGCGGTGCGTTCATTATTAAAACTCCGATAACAGATCGATGGCGCTGCGCATGGCGCGCAGCAGGGCATCGACATCCTGAAGATTATTATAAGGTGCAAACGAAACGCGCAGCGTGCCGTCAACGCCCAATGCCGCCATCAATGGCTGAGCGCAATGCTGACCCGCCCGCAGGGCGATACCGTGCTCGGCCAGAAGCGTCACGATGTCGCTATGATGAATGCCCTGAATGTCGAAGGCCAGCAGGCTGGCACTGCCACAGCGGAAGCTACGAAAGCCGGGCAGTTCAGCCAGTTGCTCCTCGGCCAGGCTGGCAAGCTGCTGGCTCCACATCTCGGCTTTGCGCATATCCAACTGCTGCAGCCAGCCGAGCGCGGCGCTTAACCCGGTAACGCCAGCAACGTTGGGTGTGCCCGCCTCGAAACGCCAGGGAACGGGCTGCGGCGTAAAGCCGGTAAAATCGACCTGTGTCAGCATCTTTCCGCCGCCCTGTAAGGGGACCATCTCTTCCAGCTGTTCCGCTTTTCCGTACAGCACGCCAATGCCCATTGGCCCGTAGAGCTTGTGGCCGGAAAAAGCATAAAAATCAATATCCAGCGCCTGCACATCCGGTGGGCAATGCACCACGCCCTGAGCGCCATCCACCATGACTTTTGCGCCTGCTGCGTGGGCCAGCGCAATGGCCTGCGCTAAATCGGGACAGCCGCCGGTCACGTTAGACATCTGCCCGACCGCCAGCAGCCGGGTCCGGTTGTTAATCAGCGCAGGCAGCAGTGAGATATCCGGCAGGCGATCGGCACCAATCGGCCATTTCACCACCCGCGCGCCGCTGGCCTGCGCAACCATCAGCCAAGGCACCAGATTCGCATGATGTTCTGCCTCACTGACAATTATCTCATCGCCAGGTTGTAAACGCGGCGCTAACCAGCCATGCGCCACCAGGTTTATCGCATCAGTGGTGCCGCGCGTCCATACGATCTGGCGATCGCTGGCGGCATTCAGCCAGTGTGCCACCATGCCCCGCGCCTGTTCGTACTGCTCCGTTAACTGGCGGGCAGCAGCAAACTGGCTCCGGTGAACGGTGCCAGCGCTCAGGCTGTAGAATTGCTGCGTCGCGTCTATCACCGTCTGCGGTTTCAGCATGGTGGCGGCACTGTCAAGATAGACACCGGCATCGTTTAGCGCAGGAAACTGCTGACGAAATGAAGAAGGGTTGAAGGCGCTCATACGTGGCTCACAGGTTGTTAATTTTCAGGTCCAGGCTGAAAGATGGCTGTCTGTCTGGCAAAGCTGGAAAAGCGGGTTATGCTGAGTATTGCAAGGTATAAACTTAACCCGCATGGCGAGACGACCTACTTACAGTCGATCGCACTTGACCGTTTCTTTGGTCAGCGTAACGCGGGGGGTTTGGTGCAATCAATCTGCAAGGAGATAGAAGATGAAAAAACTCGCCGCAATGCTGGCCATTTGTACAATGGCCTTTACCCTGGCTGCCTGTTCAAGCAACTACGTGATGCATACCAATGATGGACGCACTATCGTCGCTGAAGGCAAACCAAAGGTCGATACTGACACCGGTATGATCAGCTATAAAGATGCGAATGGCAATGAGCAGCAGATTAACCGTTCAGATGTGAAAGAAATGGTTGAAATGAAGTAATCAGCCCATAAAAAAAGCACCGCAATTTGCGGTGCTACTCAATATCACAATGGACAGACAGGGTAAATCTACAGGAATTAAAAAAGCTTGATCTGTAAAGGTCAGATCAAAATTGCAAACACAACATCACGACCACAAGCCAAAAGCTTTCAGAAAATCTGCGAACTCACTCACAAATCTAAAAAACTTTTCGTTCCGGCTCAGGAAGTAGCGCAACTATAGGTATTTGCTGGAGCTTCATCAACGGACAATTTATAATGTCTCGGATTATAAATTCTAATACGTAAAGCCTTTGTATTAGTTCGCGTATTTTCTGCCAGGCTGGCTATGGATAACCATGTCAAAACGTCTTCCTCCCCTTAATGCACTGCGGGTTTTCGATGCCGCAGCACGCCATTTAAGCTTTACCAAAGCGGCTGAAGAGCTGTTTGTCACCCAGGCTGCCGTCAGCCATCAGATCAAATCACTGGAAGATTTTCTGGGATTAAAGCTGTTCAGGCGGAGGAATCGTTCGCTTTTGCTCACGGAAGAGGGGCAAAGCTACTATCTGGACATTAAAGAAATCTTCTCTGCCCTGAATGAAGCCACGCGCAAGCTGCAGGCACGCAGTGCCAAAGGCGCGCTCACGGTCAGTTTACTGCCGAGTTTTGCCATTCAATGGCTCGTGCCGCGCCTCTCCAGCTTTAATCTGGCTTATCCGGGAATCGATGTCCGTATCCAGGCCGTTGACCGCGATGAGGAGAAACTGGCCGACGATGTGGACGTGGCGATTTTCTATGGTCGGGGCAACTGGCCTGGGTTACGGGTGGAAAAACTCTACGCAGAATACCTGCTGCCGGTCTGTTCTCCGGCGTTGATGACCGGGGAAAATCCGCTTAAAACCCCTATGGATCTTGCTCGCTTTACTCTGCTGCATGATGCGTCGCGTCGTGACTGGCAATCCTATATTCGCCAGCTCGGCGTTCAGCATATCAACGTTCAACAGGGCCCCATCTTCAGTCACAGCGCCATGGTGTTGCAGGCGGCGATTCATGGTCAGGGCGTGGCATTGGCCAATAACGTTATGGCGCAGAGCGAAATCGAAGCGGGGCGGTTGATTTGTCCGTTTAATGACGTTTTAGTGAGCAAAAATGCTTTTTATCTGGTTTGTCATGACAGCCAGGCAGAACTGGGTAAAATAGCCGCCTTTCGACAGTGGATCCTCGCTAAAGCGGCAACCGAACAAGAAAAATTCCGCTTTCGTTATGATCAGTAACTTTTTGATTTTTTTGCAGGGACCTGCAAACGCACCTTGAGGATAGATTGATGTCCAGACGTGCCATGTTTATTTTTGCGGCCATCAGCGGCTTTTTCCTGGTGGCATTTGGTGCTTTTGGTGCTCACGTGTTGAACAAAACGCTGGGAGCCACTGAAATGGCCTGGATTCACACCGGGCTGGAATATCAGGCTTACCATACGCTGGCTATAATGGGGCTGGGTGCGGCAATGCTGTATCGCTGTAACATCTGGTTTTACTGGAGCAGTGCGTCTATGGCGCTGGGAACCGTATTATTTAGCGGCAGCCTCTATTCACTGGCGCTGTCGCATTTAACGTTTTTTGTATTTATCACGCCAGTCGGAGGCCTATTCTTCCTCGTCGGCTGGCTATTGATGTTGATTGGCGCACTGCGTCTTAAAACCAAGGCAGAACGCCATGAATAAAGTTTTACTGTATTGCCGCTCCGGCTTTGAAAAAGAGTGTGCGGCAGAGATTAGTGCGAAAGCAGCTGAGCGTAACGTCTACGGCTTTCCACGGGTAAAAGAAGATGCCGGTTATGTGCTGTTTGAATGCTATCAGCAGCCCGATGCGGAAAGGCTGATTCGGGAACTGCCATTTGAAACCCTGATTTTCGCCCGCCAGATGCTGGTTGTCGGCGAGCTGCTGCGTGACTTGCCCCAGGACGATCGTATTTCGCCGATCGTTGGCATGTTGAGCGGTGTGGTCGAGAAAGGCGGCGAGCTGCGTGTTGAGGTGCCTGACACCAATGAAGCAAAAGAGCTCACCAAATTCTGCCGCAAGTTTACCGTTCCCCTGCGTGCCAGCCTGCGTGAGAGCAAAATTCTGCTTAATTACGAGAGCCCAAAACGCCCGGTCGTGCACGTATTCTTTATTGCTCCCGGTGCCTGTTACGTGGGCTATTCGCTGCCAGAAAACAACTCCCCCTTTTATATGGGCATTCCGCGTCTTAAGTTTCCCTCTGATGCGCCAAGCCGTTCAACGCTTAAGCTGGAAGAGGCTTTCCACGTTTTTGTGCCCGCCGACGAGTGGGATGAGCGGTTAGCCAGCGGCATGTATGCGGTGGATCTGGGCGCCTGCCCTGGCGGCTGGACGTATCAGCTGGTACAGCGCAGCATGATGGTCTACGCCGTGGATAACGGCCCCATGGCACCGAGTCTGATGGATACCGGACAGGTCTTTCACGAACGCGAAGACGGTTTCCGCTTCCGCCCACCGCGCACCAATATCAGCTGGCTGGTCTGCGACATGGTGGAAAAACCGGCTCGCGTGGCCAATCTGATGGCGGACTGGCTGGTGAATGGCTGGTGTCGTGAGGCCATTTTCAACCTGAAGCTGCCCATGAAGAAGCGGTATGAAGAAGTCACGCAAAATCTGGCCATGATCGAGCAGCGCCTCACGGAAAATGGTATTAATGCGCAAATTCGCGCACGCCAGCTCTACCACGATCGTGAAGAAGTAACGGTGCATATTCGTCGTATCTGGGCCGCGGTCGGTGGCCGTCGCGACGAGCGCTAATCGAACCGATCGGGCGCGATGGCGCCCGATCGGTTGACGATACTAGTCACCGCTGTAACGCAGTAAATTCAGATTTCCTTCCAGCACCAAATCCTGTTTCAGCCGGGCGACGTCGCGGCTGATGAACGCCATCTCTTGCCCTGTCTGCAGTTTATTGCGCCATTTGGTGGGGACCTGATCCAACTGTTGGTAAAGCGATTCCAGTGAGCCAAACTGCTGCAGCAGTTCCCGGGCGCTTTTGGGGCCGATGGCCGCGATACCCGGGATTTTACTGCTGCTGATGCCGCATAATCCCCAGTAGTCGGGCAGCACAGTGGGCGCAACGCCAAACTCCGTTTCAATAAACGGCAAATCCAGCCAGCGCTTCTGAAAATAATCGCGGATGCGAATGTCCGGTGCCAGTAGCTGACAGTAGCCTTTGTCGGTGGAAACGATAGTGGCCTGATGGCCCGCCCGCGCCATTTTTACCGCCAGCGTGGCCGCCAGATCGTCGGCTTCATCCTGTTCGGCAATCCAGCAGCTCACGCCCACGGCCCGAAACGCCGCCTGCAAAGCGGGCATTTCAGCCTGCAAATCTTCCGGCATGGGCGGGCGACCGCTTTTATAGTCGGGCAGCAGCTGATGCCGCCATCCCTGATGGCGCGCTTCCCCGTCAAACACGGCCACAACGTGAGAAGGACGCGTGTGGCCGAGAAGCTGGCGCAATGCCGCCACGCAGCCGTCCACACAGGGAGAGCCTTGAACGGCGTGAAGGCGGCGAATGAGATTGAGTGCATCAACAATAAGTAAGTGATGTGACATAAGGTACGGGCAGCCCGGCGGCTGCCTCCTGATTTACTTAATGATTTCGTAGCACGGGATATAGGCAGTACCTGGCAGTTTCATACGCTGCTGCGCCACAAAGCCCTGTAGCAGTTCATCCATGCGGTGCATGATGTCGGCATCACCGTGCAGTTTATAAGGGCCTTTTTCCCGGATCTCACGGATGCCCATCTCTTTAACGTTACCTGCCACAATGCCCGAGAACGCCCGGCGCAGGTCGGCTGCCAGTTTTTCCGGCGGCTGGTTAGTGTAGAGATTGAGATTGGCCATATTTTCATGCGTTGGCATAAAGGGCACCTGCAAATCCTGCGCGATACGGATAGACCAGTTAAAGCTGTAGGCATCCCCCGTTTCGCGGCGGTGTTCTTTCACCTGCGGCATCGCTTTTCTCATCAGGCGGGCCACCTCGGCGGCATCATCAATAATGATCTGATAATGCTTACGTGCCTGCTCCCCGAGCGTGCTGACAATGAAGTCATCCAACACACGGAAATAGTCGGCGCTTTCTTTCGGCCCGGTCAGAATGAGCGGCAGAACCTGATGCTCATTTTGCGGATTCATCAGAATGCCCAGCAGGTAAAGAAACTCCTCTGCTGTCCCCACTCCGCCAGGGAAAATAATGATGCCATGTGCAATGCGTACAAAGGCTTCCAGACGTTTTTCGATGTCCGGCATGATGATCAGTTCGTTCACCAGCGGGTTAGGCGGTTCAGCCGCGATAATCGACGGCTCGGTTAAACCGATAAAGCGGCTGTCGCGGTAGCGTTGCTGTGCATGGCCTACCGCCGCCCCCTTCATGGGCGCTTCCATCACGCCCGGGCCACAGCCGGTACAAATATTCAGTTCACGCAGGCCCAACTGCGTACCGACGTTACGACAGTACTGGTATTCCACCGCGTTAATCGAGTGGCCGCCCCAACAGACAACGGTATTGGGATATTCGCCCACGTGTAATGCCCGGGCATTACGCAGAATAGAAAACACGGTGTTGGTAATCATGACCGAGTCGTTGTCTTCTGCGCAGGGTAACCGGCCGGAACTGGCTAACTGGCCGTTAACAAACAGGATATCGCGCAGCACGGCAAACAGGTTAGCCTGCAGTGAACGAATAATATGGCCGTCAACAAAGGCCTCTTCGGGGGGATTGATCAGTTCAAGCTTGATACCGCGCTCGCGGCGCAGCACGTTAATATCGAAGTTCTCAAAGCGGGACAGGAGCTCGTGGCTGCTGTCAGTCTGGCTGCCAGAATTGAGCACGGCGAGCGAGCAGTTACGGAAAAGTTGATATAAATCGCTGCTGGCTGTGCGCTTCAGCATATCTACTTCCAGTTGGGAGAGCAGATCCATAGAGCCAAGAGGGCTGACATGTGTAATCAAATGAACTCCTTTGCACCCGCTGGGGTGATGGCTGACACTGCAAATGCAGTGACGAAAATCCCTGGTTGGCAATCCACTGTATGCCGCCTTGCCCAGAGTAGCCTTGTCGGCAGGTCTGACTCAAGTGGAACGCTATAGTTGACCGGCAGCCTGAGAAATACCTCGCAAACTACTGACGAACCAGACGAGAATGACCCGGCGTAAAGGGCACATTACTGCGCCATGGATTAATATCCAGTCCGCCCCGACGCGTATAACGCGCGTAAACGGTGAGCTGTTCGGGCTGACAAAAACGCATCAGGTCATTGAAGATACGCTCAACGCACTGTTCATGAAACTCATTATGCTGACGAAATGAAATGATGTAGCGCAGCAGCGCTTCGCGATCGAGCCGTGGGCCCTTATAGCGAATCATCACCGAGCCCCAGTCAGGCTGATTCGTGATCAGACAGTTGGACTTCAGCAGGTGACTGACCAGCGTTTCTTCCACCTGTTCCTGACCGGCTGCGTTAATCAGATAATCGGCATTGAAGGCATAATCTTCAATTTCGATATCCTGCTCATCTATGCAGTAGCCTGCAAAGTGTCCCACAGGTTGACCTTCAATTTCATTTAACCGAAACAGCGCGACGCGCACCTCGCCTTCGGCACAGACACGCAGATCCTGCTCCAGCGTCTGGCGCACCTCGCCCCAGTCTGCGAACCGCGTCTGGTTAAAGCTGTTAAGATAGAGTTTGAAACTCTTGGACTCGATAAGATTACGACTATGGGCGTCCAGCACCACTTCGCCAACCGCCACCTGCGGAACGCCTTTGCTGTTGAGCCAGGAGAGTTCATATAGCGTCCAGATATCGCCTCCGGTAAAAGGCAGGTTGTCAGGATAAAGGCCGAGTGGTTCGCGGTTCATGCTGCGCGGAACGGCCTGTAATAAGCTGTTGTCATAGCGATCGTGATAAGCTGTGGGCTTGCCAAGCGTCAGGTTGCTGAGCGCCGGATCCGGCTGATAAGAAGACATAACGGTTACCACTGAGGTCATCAAAGTGAGTAAGTGTAACCTATCAGAAGTGAGAATTTGAATGATGCAGCAAACGGCTGAAGCGTTAACTGATTTTACCACCCGATACTGTCTGCACTGGCAGCAGAATAATGGCCATGCACCGGCCAGTAGCGATCTTTATGGCGTTCCTTCACCCTGCCTGATTGAAAATCGTGGCGAGCGGGCGCTGTGGCAGCCGCAGCCCTTTAGCCTGCCGCCGTCTCTGGATGCCGTTGAGCGCGCGCTGGATATCCAGCTACAGCCGCAGATTATCGCATTTTATACCCACCAGTTCGCGGGAGACATGCGCGCCACTCACGACCAAATCAGGCTAACGCTTCTGCAGGTCTGGAGCGAAGAGGATTTTGTCCGACTGCAGGAAAATCTGATTGGTCATTTAGTGATGCAGCGCCGGCTGAAGCAGGCGCCGACGCTGTTTATCGCGACAACAGATGCCGAAGAAAACATTATCTCGCTGTGTAACCTGAGCGGACATGTCATTCTGGAAACCCCAGGGCGCAAACATCGCCAGACGCTGGCACCTGATATCCCATCATTTCTTAATGATTTACAACCGCTTAGTGACTAGTTGCAGATATCCGCTATCGGCGGTGTGAGAGATCTCTTACAAGTTCTGTGAGAGATCGCTCTATCCTTCACGCAGTGATCATTTCGGAAAGATGTAAAAATATTGTAAATCATTAACTTATTAGCTGCGCTGATGAGCGCTTTTCATAAGATATCGTTATAAGGCGTTTTACCACCTTGTGCTCTGAGTAATTTCTGACGAGAATATCACTCGCGGACAGGATGTCCTGGACAACAGGAGCCGTCAGGATGACGGTAGCCAGGAGGCCGGAGCGTAACGGAGTTTACGTCACAAGGAAGGCTTCAGGATGAAGCAGGACACTCTGGATTGAGTTAAAGGACACCTCCAGGACGGAGAATGAGAGCCCCTCAGAAGAGGTGGCGGGCCTGGATGCTAAGGATTTGTCAGGATGATGCGCGAATGGAATTCGCACGGGAAAAGTTGTCACGGATGAGCAGGGAGCACTAACGTAGCGGGAAAGCTGCAAACGAACCGGGAGCACTGTTTAATACAGTGCTCCCTTTTTTTATGCCTGCGGGTTATGCTTGCCGCCCATTTTTATCCGGTCAGAGGTGAAGCATGACGCTGGAACACTTAATTTTGCAACGACTCGAACAGGTCGAAGCGATAATGCGCGAGCACGATCTCTGGCAGTCTGTTGCGCCAGACGATCACGCGTTCACCAGCCAGCAACCTTTCTTCCTTGATACGCTTCAGCCGCTGGAATGGTTACAGTGGGTGCTGATACCGCGCGTTCAGGCCATCATTGGTGCCGGGCAGCCGTTGCCGAAGAACGTCGCGATCGCCCCCTATTTTGAAGTGGCGTTAACGCCCGGGCAGCCCGGTCGTGCCCTGCTGGTGTTGACGTTAAAGCAGCTGGATGCCCTTCTGGAGGATGAGTCTGCCTGATGTTAGAGATCATTTATCAGGATGCGTGGCTGGTGGCGGTGAACAAACCCGCCGGTTGGCTGGTCCACCGTAGCTGGCTTGATCGCCATGAAACGCAGTTTGTCATGCAGACGGTACGCGACCAGATAGGGCAGCATGTTTTCACGGCGCACCGGCTTGATCGCCCCACATCGGGCGTTCTGCTAATGGGCCTGTCCAGTGAGGTTGGCCGCCTGCTTTCCCAGCAGTTTGAGCATCATCAGATGGAGAAGACCTATCATGCCGTGGTGCGCGGCTGGCTGGAAGGCCGCGATCGGCTGGATTATCCGCTTGTCGAAGAGCTGGATAAAATTGCCGACAAATTTGTCAGCGACCCCCGCGCGCCTCAGCCTGCGGTGACCGATTACGCCTCACTAGCCACCGTAGAAATGCCGGTGGCAGTGAGTCGTTATCCCACTGCACGTTACAGCCTGATTGAGCTCAAACCCAAAACCGGACGCAAGCATCAGCTGCGTCGGCATATGTCTCATCTTCGCCATCCCATTATCGGCGATTCGGCCCATGGCGATTTGCGTCAGAATCGGGGGGCGGCTGCACACTTTGGCGCAAATCGTTTAATGTTGCATGCCAGTAGCTTGTCGCTCAGCCACCCGGTGACGGGAGAACCCTTGGTTATTCGCGCCGGACTTGATCTTGTCTGGCAACGGGTGATGGATCAGTTTGGCTGGCAGGCCTGTATGCCGGATGTGCCACGGGTTGAGTTTATGGCTGGCTCAGGTCAGGATAGCGGGACGGAATAAAGGGGAAAAGAAATGGCGAAAATTGGTATTTTTGTAGGCACCGTTTATGGCAATGCATTACTGGTTGCAGAAGAAGCAGAACCGGCATTGCAGCAGCAGGGCCATGACGTGAAGATTTTTGAAGATCCTACGTTAGCCGAATGGCAAAACTATGCGAATGATGTCGCCTTAGTGATTACATCAACCACCGGTCAGGGCGATTTCCCGGATACTATTTCTGGCCTGTTCCATGACGTGCAGGACAAACTGGGCCACCAGCCAGGGCTGCGCTACGGCGTTATTGCCTTGGGCGACAGCAGCTACGAGAATTTCTGCGGTGCGGGTAAGCGCTTTGATGCCCTGTTACAGGAGCACCAGGCTAAACGGGTAGGTGAGGTTCTGCTGGTTGATGCCACGGAACATCCAGAACCTGAATCCGTCACCACGCCGTGGGTTGAGCAGTGGGGCAAGCAGCTCTGATAAGATCAAGGCTGCTACGCTGTTCCGCTGCCGTCCGGATTACACCGGCGGCAGCGGTGTTACGACAACAGGATTCTGCGTACAGCGCGTTCCGTCATTGCCCTGCGCGCCCCCGTTTCTCAGGTTATCGGCGCGGGATTAAATACGGCCAGCTGATTACGAATTCCCCAGCGATCTGACCAGGTTTGCTTTCTGCCACTGGCAATGTCCAGTATCAATTCAAACAACCGCCAGCCAACCTGCTCAATGGTTTCTTCGCCTGTTGCAATCGTGCCAGCATTGATGTCCATCAGGTCATGCCAGCGCTCGGCCAGCGCGTTACGGGTAGCCATTTTTATCACCGGGATTGCCGCCAGGCCATACGGGGTTCCTCTGCCGGTGGTAAAGACCTGCAGGGTGATACCTGAGGCGAGCTGCTGCGTGCCGCACACAAAATCGCTGGCGGGCGTCGCGGCAAAAATCAGTCCACGTCGTGTCGGACGCTGTCCGGGCGACAGAACCTCCACAATCGGGCTTCGGCCTGATTTGGCAATGGAACCCAGGGCTTTTTCCACCACGTTTGCCAGCCCACCTTTCTTGTTGCCCGGTGAGGGATTGGCGCTGCGATCGGTTTTGCCTTGATCAAGGTAGCGGTCATACCATGCCATCTCTTCAATCAGCCGCTGACCCACTTCCTGATTGATCACGCGCGGTGTCAGTAAGTGAATGGCATCGCGCACCTCGGTGACCTCAGAGAACATAACGGTCGCGCCGCTGCGCACCAGCAGGTCGGAAGCAAAGCCCACCGCGGGATTCGCCGTCACGCCAGAAAAAGCATCACTGCCGCCGCACTGCATGCCCACGACCAGTTCCGAGGCAGGGCAGGTTTCACGCTGGCGCTGGTTAAGCCGTTTCAGATGGCGCTCTGCGACCTGGAGGATCTCATCCACCATGGCGCCAAAGCCCACCAGCTTCTCATCCTGCAAACGCACAATATCCTCCTCATCCAGCGAGATGGGCTGCACGTCGGGCGTACCGGTCAACAAGCGCTCAGGTTGTAGTTTTTCACAACCCAGACTGACTACCATGATCTCCCCGCCAAAATTCGCGTTAAGGGCCAGGTTGTGGACGGAACGGATAGGAATAACCGCCGCAGGCGCGTTGATTGCCACGCCGCAGCCATAGAGATGATTTAGCGCAACCACGCCGTCCACATTGGGATAACGGGGCAGCAAATCACGCTCTATCATCTGCACCACATAATCCACCACGCCCGCCACGCAGTGAACGCTGGTGGTAATGCCCAACAGGTTACGGGTGCCCACGCTGCCGTCAGCGTTGCGATAGCCCTCGAAGGTATAACCTTCAAGCGGCGGTAAGTCAGGCGGCACGTTATTCGCCAGGGGCAAACTCTGCAAATCCGGTGCGTCCGGAAGCGCAATGAGTGACTCATCGATCCAACTGCCTTGGGCAATATCACGAACGGCAAGGCCAATAATTTCACCATAGCGCAACACAGGCTGACCCTGAGGAATGGCAACCAACGCGACCTTATGCCCCTGCGGTACATGTTCGGTTAGTGTCAATCCATCTTTAAACGTGGTGCCCGCAGTCAGCCCCTGGCTGTTTACCACAATCGCAACGTTATCGTTTTCGTGAACTTTAATGTAAAGCGGCTGCTCTTTTGAAATGGGGTTCATCGCTCACCTTCCAGTGCGTAGCGCCTTGCTGGTACGGCGCATTCATTATGAGACGTCAGGTGTCACAGGTTCGGTATTTGCCACCGTCAGTATAAGAAGGTGTTACCGCCTGCACATTGTGCAATTGACCTATATTCGGCTGAGAGATGACGCGGTTTTATTATCTTTTTACTAAATCAAGTGAAGATTCTCACAAAGCCGCTTATCAACGCCTGTTTGGGCGTGCTTATTGTGACTTTTTACAAATAACGTGAAACGTCCCGCAGCAGTTTATGCATTAGCCCAAAAAATCATCGTTCATTCACCTTATTCCAGGGTGATGTTCCAATGCCTCACCCAAACCCGCTTCCTATACTGATTTCCGTTTTCCCGATCAGGTTATTCGTCACGACGCATTATCGGTTTGCCATTAAAAAAAATCGCCGTGTTTAACCTACATCTCTCTGATACCCAACGCGATGTGTATGCAGTCAGAGCGAATGTAGCTTTCGCTATATTTCAGGAGTGCATCATGAGTAGTTATCACCAGACAACGGAGGCGGTACAAAAACGGACGAACGCGCGTTACTGGATAGTGGTCATGCTATTTATTGTGACCTCATTCAACTACGGTGACCGCGCCACGTTGTCTATCGCGGGTTCGGCCATGGCAAAAGAAATTGGCCTCGATCCCGTGGGGATGGGGTTTATCTTCTCTGCTTTTTCATGGGCCTATGTCATTGGGCAAATCCCCGGTGGCTGGCTGTTGGATCGCTTTGGTTCTAAGCGCGTCTATTTCTGGAGTATCTTTCTTTGGTCGTTGTTTACCCTGCTGCAGGGGTTCGTGGACGTGTTCAGCGGCTACACCATCGTCATGGCGCTGTTTATGCTGCGCTTTATGGTCGGGCTGGCGGAAGCCCCTTCATTCCCGGGTAACAGCCGTATTGTGGCAGCCTGGTTTCCGGCTCAGGAGCGCGGCACTGCCGTGGCGATTTTCAACTCCGCACAATACTTCGCGACGGTAATTTTCGCGCCCATCATGGGCTGGTTGACCTCCGCGGTGGGCTGGGCGCACGTGTTCTGGTTTATGGGAGGGCTGGGCATTATTTTGAGCTTTATCTGGCTCAAAGTGATTTACGATCCCTGCGATCATCCCGGCGTGAACAAAGCGGAGCTGGACTATATGGCGGAGGGCGGCGCGCTGATCAATATGGATCAGAAAAGCGAGAAGCAAAAAGTCAGCTTCAGTGATAAGTGGTTCCAGATCAAGCAACTGCTGCAGTCGCGCATGATGATCGGTGTCTACATTGGCCAGTACTGCATCAACGCCCTGACCTACTTCTTTATCACCTGGTTTCCGGTTTATCTGGTGCAGGCAAGGGGCATGTCGATCCTTAAAGCGGGCTTTGTCGCCTCGGTGCCTGCGCTGTGCGGCTTTATCGGTGGCGTGCTCGGCGGGGTGATCTCTGACTGGCTGATGCGCAAAACCGGCTCACTCAATATCGCCCGTAAAACCCCGATTGTGCTCGGCATGTTGCTCTCGACGTCCATGGTGGTCTGTAACTATGTCGAGACGGACTGGGTCGTGGTGCTGTTCATGGCAACAGCCTTCTTTGGTAAAGGGATTGGCGCGCTGGGATGGGCAGTGATGGCGGACACCGCACCGAAAGAGATTAGCGGCCTGAGCGGCGGTCTGTTCAATATGTTCGGTAATGCATCCGGCATTATTACCCCTATCGCGATCGGCTACATCATTGCCTCTACCGGTTCTTATAACGGCGCGCTGGTTTATGTCGGTATCCACGCGTTCGTTGCCGTACTCAGCTACCTGGTGCTGGTGGATAACATCAAACGCATTGAGCTGAAAACACGCTAAGGAGCCTGCATGAATACGCAATCGACGCCCGTTATTACGACTATGCAGGTGGTCCCTGTGGCTGGCTACGACAGTATGCTGCTCAACATTGGCGGGGCACACAATGCCCGCTTCACGCGCAATATCGTGATCCTGACCGACAGTGCAGGACACACCGGACTGGGTGAAGCACCGGGGGGAGAAACCCTCTATCAGACCTTAATCGAGGCCGCGCCGCAGGTGATCGGTCAGCAGGTCGCCCGTATGAACCGGCTGGTGCAGAAGATTCATCAGGGGAATCAGTCCGCCGATTTCGAGACTTTTGGCAAAGGGGCCTGGACCTTTGAGCTGCGCGTCAACGCGGTCGCGGCACTGGAAGCCGCACTGCTGGACCTTCTGGGACAATGCCTGGGCGTGCCGGTCGCCGAACTGCTTGGACCGGGTAAGCAGCGCGATGAGGTGACGGTTTTAGGCTACCTGTTCTACTTAGGCGATCGCCGTAAAACCGATTTGCCTTATCTGACGGGTGAGAAGGCGCAGCATGACTGGTATCACCTGCGCCATCAGGAAGCGCTGAATAGCGAGTCGGTTGTCCGGCTGGCCGAGGCGGCGCAGGATAAATACGGTTTCAAAGATTTCAAACTCAAGGGCGGAGTGCTGCCGGGCGAACAGGAGATCGCCACCGCGCAGGCGCTGAAAAAGCGCTTCCCCGAGGCGCGCATCACCGTCGATCCTAACGGCGCGTGGTGGCTGGACGAGGCGATCGGATTCTGTAAGGGCATGCAGGATGTCCTGACCTATGCAGAAGATCCCTGTGGCGCCGAGCAGGGTTATTCAGGGCGCGAGGTGATGGCCGAGTTTCGTCGTGCGACCGGATTACCGGTCGCCACCAACATGATCGCCACCAACTGGCGTGAAATGAACCATGCGCTGATGCTCAATGCTGTCGATATCCCACTGGCCGATCCACACTTCTGGACGATGAGCGGCGCCGTTCGGGTCGCGCAACTGTGCGATGAATGGGGCTTAACCTGGGGCTGCCACTCGAATAACCACTTTGATATTTCTCTCGCGATGTTCACCCACGTCGGTGCCGCCGCGCCCGGTAATCCCACCGCCATAGATACGCACTGGATCTGGCAGGAGGGCGATCAACGCCTGACAAAAGAGCCGCTGCAGATCCGTCAGGGCAAAATCACGGTGCCAGATGCGCCTGGCCTGGGCATTGAACTGGATTGGGAACGACTCCGCCTGGCAAACGAACACTACAAATCACTGCCGGCGGGCGGACGTAATGACGCCACAGCCATGCAGTACTTGCTACCAGGCTGGACATTTGACCGTAAACGGCCGGCCTTTGGCCGGGCCTCTGCTTAAGGGATAACAGATGAATACCACACCAAAAATTACCGCCATGCAGGTCATCCCGGTTGCCGGCTATGACAGCATGTTACTGAACCTGAGCGGCGCACATTCGCCTTTTTTCACCCGCAATATCGTGATCATTGAAGACAACGCAGGCCATACCGGCGTAGGTGAAATCCCCGGTGGCGAAAAGATTCGTCAAACCCTGGAAGAGGCTGCCGCGCTGGTGGTGGGCAAAACGATTGGCGAATATAAAAACATCCTGAGCCAGGTTCGCGCCACCTTTGCCGATCGCGATGCCGCTGGGCGAGGTAATCAGACCTTTGATCTTCGCACCACCATTCACGTGGTCACCGGCATCGAAGCCTCACTGCTGGATCTGCTGGGGCAGCATCTGGGCGTCAATGTCGCCTCGCTATTGGGCGACGGACAGCAGCGCGACAAAGTCGAAATGCTGGGTTATCTGTTCTACGTTGGCGATCGCAACAAGACCTCGCTGGCCTACCAGCATCAGGACAACGATACCTGCGACTGGTATCGCCTGCGCCATCAGGAAGCGCTCACGCCGGATGCCGTGGTGCGGCTGGCCGAAGCGGCCTATGAAAAATACGGGTTCAACGATTTTAAACTTAAAGGCGGCGTGCTGAGCGGCAGTGATGAGGCAGAAGCCATTACTGCACTCGCGAAGCGCTTCCCCCAGGCGCGCGTCACTATCGATCCCAACGGTGCCTGGTCGCTTGACGAAGCCATTACGCTGGGTAAGCAGCTTAAAAACGTCCTCGCCTATGCAGAAGATCCCTGTGGCGCAGAGCAGGGCTATTCGGGACGTGAAGTGATGGCCGAGTTCCGGCGCGCTACCGGTCTGCCGACGGCGACGAATATGATCGCCACTGACTGGCGTCAAATGGGCCACACGTTGTCATTACAGTCGGTGGATATCCCACTGGCCGATCCGCACTTCTGGACGATGCAGGGTTCCGTGCGCGTGGCGCAAATGTGCCACGCGTTTGGCCTGACGTGGGGTTCGCACTCCAACAACCATTTCGATATTTCACTGGCGATGTTTACCCATGTTGCCGCTGCCGCGCCGGGCAAGATCACCGCTATTGATACCCACTGGATCTGGCAGGAAGGCAATCAACGACTGACGAAAACGCCTTTCCAGATTGAAGGCGGCATGGTCGCAGTGCCGCAGGCACCGGGCCTGGGCATTGAACTGGATATGGACCAGGTCATGCAGGCCAACGCGCTGTATCAAAAGCATGGCCTTGGCGCACGTGATGATGCTCAGGCCATGCAGTTCCTGATCCCACAGTGGACGTTTGATAACAAGCGTCCGTGCCTGGTGCGTTAACTTTTTTGGGCTTCCTTCAGGAAGCCCGTTCCACAGGAGTCAAATCATGAGTAATACAGCCTGGCCAAATGAATTCCGTCGCCGCCTGCTGGCAGGTGAAACCCTGATCGGCAGTTGGTGCGCCCTGGCAAGTCCTGTTTCGACCGAGGTGTTAGGGCTGGCCGGATTTGACTGGTTAGTTCTGGATGGCGAGCACGCACCGAACGATATCACCACGTTTGTTCCCCAGCTAATGGCGCTGAAGGGCAGCCGCAGCGCGCCGGTGGTGCGTCCACCCTGTAATGAACCGGTCATCATCAAGCGCCTGCTGGATATTGGTTTTAATAACATCCTTGTTCCCTTTGTCGAGAACGAAGACGAAGCCAGACGTGCGGTGGCCTCCACGCGCTATCCGCCTGCCGGAATTCGCGGCGTGTCGGTTTCCCATCGCAGCAACATGTACGGCACGGTGCCGAATTATAACGCCACCATCAACGACAACATTTCGGTGCTGGTCCAAATAGAAACCCAGCAGGCTGTCAACAACATTGACGCCATCGCCGCCGTTGACGGCGTGGACGGCATTTTTGTCGGGCCGGGCGATCTCTCTGCCGCTCTCGGCTATCTCGGACAGCCGGCCCATCCGGAGGTGTTAACAGTCATCAAACACATCTTTGAGCGGGCAAAAGCCGCCAACAAGCCCAGCGGCATTCTGGCACCGGTGGAAGCCGATGCCCGTCGCTATCTCGAATGGGGCGCAACCTTTGTTGCCGTTGGCAGCGATCTCGGTGTTTTCCGCAGTGCCACGCAGGCGTTGTGCGACAAATTTAAAAAGTAATCATCCAGGAGAAAAGACATGAAAATTGGCTTTATTGGCTTGGGCATCATGGGCAAACCAATGAGTAAAAACCTGCTGAAAGCCGGTTATTCACTGGTGGTACGCGATCATAATGCAGAAAACGAAGCCGAGCTGGTGCAGCTGGGCGCGACTACGGCGGCGAATGCCAAAGAACTGGCGCAACAGTGCGATGTGGTGATCACCATGGTGCCAAATTCCCCACAGGTGAAAGAGGTTTGCCTGGGCGAAAACGGCATTATCGATGGCGCGAAACCGGGCCTGATTGTGATCGATATGAGCTCCATTGCGCCGCTGGCGAGCCGTGAAGTCCACGATGCGCTGGCAGCAAAGCAGATTCACATGCTGGATGCGCCGGTGAGCGGCGGCGAGCCCAAAGCGATTGAGGGGACGTTATCCGTGATGGTAGGCGGCGATAAAGCCGTGTTTGACCAGTGCTACGACATCATGAAAGCCATGGCGGGATCGGTGGTTCATACCGGCGATATCGGCGCAGGCAACGTGACGAAGCTGGCAAATCAGGTCATTGTGGCGCTGAATATTGCCGCCATGTCAGAAGCCTTGTCGCTGGCGACCAAAGCGGGCGTCAGTCCGGAACTGGTGTATCAGGCGATTCGTGGCGGTCTGGCGGGCAGCACCGTGCTGGATGCCAAAGCGCCCATGGTGATGGACCGCAACTTTAAGCCGGGTTTCCGCATTGATTTACATATCAAGGATCTGGCTAACGCGCTGGATACCTCGCACAGCCTTGGTGCGCACCTACCGCTGACGGCGGCCGTGATGGAAATGATGCAGGCGTTGCGTAATGACGGACAGGGGAGTGCCGACCACAGCGCGCTGGCCTGCTATTATGAAAAATTAGCAAAGGTTGAGATCTCTCGCTAATGCCTTGCCCGGCTTCTGTGGAGGCCGGGCCGATTTCACGCTCTGATCGTTAATTAATACCGCCTGGATTGCCTATGAAAATCGTAATCGCACCGGATTCATATAAAGAAAGTCTTTCTGCTCTGGAAGTGGCATCGGCAATCGAAGCGGGGTTCCGTGAGGTTTTTCCCGATGCCCATTATGTGAAAATACCGGTTGCTGATGGTGGTGAAGGCACGGTGGAAGCCATGGTGGCTGCGACCCAGGGAAAGCGGGTCAGGTTAAAGGTCACCGGTCCGCTGGGTGAACCCGTCGAGGCGTTTTACGGCCTGTCGGGTAATGAAGATACCGCCTATATCGAGATGGCGGCGGCCAGCGGCCTGGAGCTGGTACCGGCAGCGCAGCGGGATCCCCTGATCACCACCTCGTTTGGGACTGGGGAGCTAATTAAAAACGCGCTGGATAAAGGCGTCCGACACATCATTATCGGTATCGGTGGCAGCGCCACCAATGACGGTGGTGCTGGCATGATGCAGGCGCTGGGCGCTCGCTTGCTGGATAAACAGGGCGAGCAAATTGGTCGGGGAGGTGGCGCATTGCCTGACCTGGCAAGCATTGACGTTACCGGACTGGACCCGCGCATTCGGCAGTGCCGCGTTGAAGTGGCCTGCGATGTAACCAATACGCTGACGGGCGATCACGGTGCCTCTGCGGTGTTTGGCCCCCAGAAAGGCGCGACGCCAGAACGGGTTGAGCAACTGGATCGAGCCCTGACACATTATGCTGCGCTTATTCAGCGCGATTTGGGTATTGATGTGCTGCAGGTCAGCGGCGGCGGCGCTGCCGGTGGCATGGGGGCTGCACTGCACGCGTTTTGTCAGGCGGAATTACGCCGTGGGATTGAGATTGTGACGGAAGCGCTGGGCCTGGAGGAGCAGGTAAAAGATGCCGATCTGGTCATTACCGGCGAGGGGCGAATCGACAGCCAGAGCATCAAGGGCAAGGTGCCGATTGGTGTGGCAAAGGTCGCTAAGCGTTTTAATATTCCCGTGATAGGCATTGCCGGTAGCCTGACTGACGATGTCGGTGTGGTGCATCAGCATGGCCTGGATGCCGTATTTAGCGTGCTTTACCGTATTTGCTCGCTGGATGAGGCGCTAAAAGGGGCAGAAAACAATGTCCGTCTCACCGCGCGCAATGTGGCTGCCACAATGAAAATCGCCGGGTTTCACTAAGCGTATTCACGGCCCTTCACCTGACAGGGCCGTTCGTTCTTCCGCAGTATGCCCGGCTAAGGCATGGAGAGGATGCGCCGTGCCTGTCTGGCGACGTTCTCCATTTCATCCTGAAGCTCCAGCAGTTCCGGCTCCAGCGCTTCGATATCGCTTGCCTGATGAAGCTCTTTCTCAAGCTTACGGCACAGTTGTTTCATCCGCGGAACGCCGCTGTAGCTGGCGCTGCCGTGAAGTTTATGAATGATCTCACGCAGGGAGGTCGCGTCGTTGTCGGCGATAAACTGCGCCATTTTACCGTGCACTTCCGGCAGGAATGCCAACAGCATTCGGAGTAAATCCCGCGCCAGATCCGGCTTATTCGCTGCCTGCCGTAATGCCAGCTTCCAGTCCAGCGTGGGTAAGATTGGGGGGATCTCGGGCGCCGTGGTGCTCGGGCTGGGCATATAGCGGGCCAGGACCTGAGCGAGCTTGTTTTCATCAATAGGCTTGGCCAGGTAGTCGTTCATGCCGGCCCGGATAAGATGTTCGCGTTCACCGTCAATAGCGTGGGCGGTAACGGCGACTATCGGGGTGGTTGCGTGGTTGGGCAGCGTGCGGATGATCTCGCTGGCCCGAATGCCATCAATATCGGGCATTTGTATATCCATTAAGATCACGTCCAGCACTTGCCTGTGGGCCACACGGATGGCCTGCTCCGCATTATTGCACAGTACGATGTGTTGAACCTGCTCTTCCAGCAGCGCCCCAATCAGCTTGAGGTTAGCGGGATTGTCGTCCACGGCCATCACGGTCAGCGGCAGACGCGGTGAGGCCGATAGTTCACTGCTGTGACGGGCATGCAGCTCCAGCAGCATCGGCAACAGGCGCGTCTGCGAGACGGGTTTTGCGATGCAGCCATCAATGCCACGCACTTTCAGCTCATCGGCCAGTAACATCATCGGACTCGGCAGCGCCATAATGACCTGGTCGGCGCGCTCCAGAAGCGTATGGATCAGCCTGTCCTCAAGCACCTGCGCCTGGCTGGCGTTGACCGGCATGGCCATTAACACAATGGGATAGCGCGACTGGCTCAGGCCCTCCAGGGTTAAACTGTGCTCAACCTGCAACGGCGTGGCACCTAAAATCTCTACCACCGCGCTGGCGACGTCGGGGTTCGCCTCCACATAGGCCATGCGCGTGTTCGACAGTGCATCCAGCACTCGAGGCATACTCGGTGCATTGGGATTGAGGTCCAGTTTAACGCGCACCCAAAAGGTGGAGCCGTGGTTCTGACGGCTGACGAAGGTGATCTCCCCGTTCATTTCCCTTACCAGTTTTTGGGTAATGACCAGGCCCAGCCCCGATCCTCCGTGGCGGCGGGAAATACTGGCATCCGCCTGGCGAAAGGCCTGAAACAGCTGGGCCTGCTGCTCTTCAGAAATGCCAATCCCTGTGTCGCGAACCTGAATCTCCAGTTCAACATGCGTCGCCGTAATCGTGTGCTGTTCTACCCGTAAATTGATGGTCCCTTTTTCGGTAAATTTAATCGCGTTGCCCATCAGGTTGATCAGGATCTGCTGCAGGCGGAGCGCATCGCCAATCACGTTGTCCGGCACGCTGTTATCGCAGACCACGGTCAACTCCAGCCCCTTCTCATGGGCGGATGGGGCCAGCAAAACCAGGGTTTCATCCAGGGTGGCGCGCAACGGAAAGGGAATGGACTCCAGCATCAGCTTGCCGGCTTCCAGTCTGGAAAAATCAAGCACGTCATTAATGATGGACAGGAGATTGTTGGCCGAGCGCTCAATGGTAAGCATGTAGTCGCGCTGCGTGGTGCGCAGCGGCGTTTTCAACATCTGACGGGTAAAGCCCAGCACGCCATTAAGCGGCGTACGCAACTCATGCGACATATTTGCCAGAAATTCGGATTTGATACGGGCGGCTTCCTGCGCGCGCTTTTTGGCCAGATCCAGCTCGACGTTCTGAATCTCCAACTGCTCCAGCGTTTCCCGCAGGTCCCATGTGGCCTGATCGATATTGTGCTGCATCTCTTCGTGATAGGCGGTGAGCGACATCGCCATCGCGTTGATACCGTTTTTCAGGATACTCAACTCACCCAGCATATGGCCTTCAACCCGGCTGTCCAGTTGTCCACGGCGAATTCGGTCAACGGTGCTGACCATATTACGAATAGGGCCGGTGACGTCCCGCATCAGGCGGTAGGCAAACAGCATGGCAATACACAGGCAGAACAGCAGCATCAGGGTAGCAATAAAAACTTCCCGATATTGCTGTAAGCGCACGGATTGCAGATCCAGTTCTATCGCCACATAGCCCAACGGGTTACCTGCGGGTTTGGCATCCTGACCCGGCAGCTCATCCACGGCGTAACGTTCAGAGATAATCGGCTTGCGTAAGATCAGCAGGTTGCCACTGCCTTCAACGGAGACATCCTCAGGCAGCGCGCGAATAGCCTGCTTGCTTTCCAGACTCAGGTTTTGGTGATTATTAGAGGTGACATAAAGCTGATTATTATCGTCGAAAACGGAGATGGCGCGCACGATCCCGGAATGGCGGCGATGCAGTAAACTGACCAGTTCACGCAGCGCGTCGCGATTGTGCCATGTCATGCTGTATTCGGTAGAAACCGCCAGCGGTTCGATGATATTGGCCCCGGCATCGATGACCTGGCGCTGCAGCTCATTATAACGATGCACGACAAAAAATGAGCTGAGCAGTAACCCAACCATCAACGTTGGGGCCAAAATTAAAATCATCATTCGCGCCCGCAGGCTGTATTTGGTCATAATAGTCGCCTGCTGTCCGGCATGAACGTCCCTGTGCATCTGCTGAACCTTGTGCACATCGAATCTTAAAGAGAAAGAACCACACTATGGCGCAATTTTACTCCGCAAAACAGCGCGTGACGACTCAACAACGGATCACCGTCACCATTGAAGACCTCGACCCGTTTGGTCAGGGCGTTGCCCGCTACAAGGGCAAAACCCTGTTTGTCTCGGGCGCGCTGCCCGGAGAACAGGCCGAGGTCACCCTGCTGGAGGATAAACGCCAGTATGCCAGAGCGAAAGCCGTGCGCCTGCTTAACCACAGTCCTTCACGGGTTGCGCCGCGCTGTCCCCATTTTAGCCGCTGTGGCGGTTGTCAGCAGCAGCATGCCGACGAGGCGTTACAACAGCAAAGTAAATCACGTGCCCTGGCACGGATGTTGACCCGGGCAGCGAACCAGCCGGTGGCGGTTGATGAGATCATTGCCGGACCTGCCTGGGGCTACCGTCGTCGCGTCAGGCTTGGCCTGCAGTGGCAGAACAAAACACAGCAGTTGCTGATGGGGTTTCGCCAGGCGGCCACCAACGATCTCGTCGATATCCAGCAGTGCCCCATCATGGTGCCCCAGCTTGAAGCGCTGATTATTCCGCTGCGCAATTGTCTCACTATGCTTAATGCTGTCAAACGCTTAGGTCATGTTGAGCTGGTGCTGGCTGACAATGGCCCAGTGCTGTTATTGCGCCATCTCGATGCATTAAGTAGCGATGATATTGCAAAACTGGAACGTTTTTCGCATCAGCACCAACTGATGCTGTTTCTGGATGATGGAAGCGAGACGCTGCGCGCATCTGGCGATCGGCAGCCGTTTTATCATTCTCACCAGCTTGAGCTAATCTTCAGTCCAAAGGATTTTATTCAGGTCAACGATACGGTGAATCAGCAGATGGTGGCGAAGGCCATTGCGTGGCTGGATTTGCAACCTGAAGATCGGGTGCTGGATCTGTTTTGCGGCATGGGAAACTTTACGCTTCCTGTAGGAAAAGCGGTACAAAGTGCCGTGGGTGTGGAGGGCGTTGCAGCATTAGTGCAGCAGGCAGAGTATAATGCTGACGTGAATGCGCTAAAAAACGTCAAATTCTTCCAGCATAATCTGGAAGAAGATGTTTCGCGCCAGCCCTGGGCTATGCAGGGATTTAACAAGGTATTACTCGATCCGGCTCGCGCTGGGGCGGCAGGTGTCATGGCACATGTCGTCAAATTAGCGCCAGAATGCGTGGTCTATGTTTCGTGTAATCCTGTGACACTCGCACGTGACAGTGAAACATTGCTGTCAGCGGGTTACCAATTGGAAAGGGTCGCGATGCTGGATATGTTTCCTCATACCCGTCATCTCGAATCCATGGTGCTGTTCAGAAAAAAAATATAAGTGTCCGGCAGGGGCGCTGTGCAGGAGAGGATATGGTTGCGGTCAGAAGTGCGCATTTAAATACGGAAGGGGAGTTTGCCCTTGACCAGTGGATCGCCAGTCTTGGCGTTGCTAACCCGCATTCCTGTGATCGCCTTGCTGAAACCTGGCGCTATTGTGAAGCGCAGACTCAGGGGCATCCTCACCAGTCGCTGCTGCTGTGGCGCGGCATCGAGATGGTGGAAATTCTCTCGATGCTCAGCATGGATATCGAAAGCCTGTGCGCCGCATTGATTTTCCCGCTCGCGAATGACGAAGTGGTCAGCGAAGAAGAGCTGGAAAAAACCGTCGGTCCGGGCATCGTTTCGCTGGTGCACGGGGTCCGCGATATGGACGCCATTCGTCAGCTGAAAGCTATTCATAACGATTCAATGGCTTCTGAGCAGGTGGATAATGTCCGCCGTATGTTGCTCGCCATGGTGGAAGATTTCCGCTGCGTGGTGCTGAAGTTGGCTGAGCGCATCATGAACCTGCGCGAAGTTAAAGACGCGCCGGAAGATGAACGCGTACTGGCGGCGAAAGAGAGCACCAATATTTATGCCCCGCTGGCGAACCGCCTGGGCATCGGTCAGCTTAAGTGGGAGCTGGAAGATTACTGCTTCCGCTACCTGCATCCCGACGAGTACAAGCGCATTGCTAAGCTGCTGCACGAGCGCCGCATCGACCGTGAGCAGTACATCGATAACTTTGTCGATAATCTGCGCAAAGAGATGGCAAAAGAGGGCGTGCGGGCCGAAGTGTACGGCCGTCCTAAACATATCTACAGCATCTGGCGCAAGATGCAGAAGAAGTCGCTGGCGTTTGATGAGCTATTTGATGTTCGCGCGGTGCGTATTGTCGCCGAGCGACTGCAGGACTGCTACGGCGCGCTGGGCACGGTGCACACGCTGTATCGCCACCTGCCCAACGAGTTCGACGACTATGTCGCCAACCCCAAACCTAACGGCTATCAGTCCATTCATACCGTGGTTCTGGGGCCCGAGGGCAAAACCGTCGAGATCCAGATCCGTACCCGCCAGATGCATGAGGACGCTGAGCTGGGCGTCGCCGCGCACTGGAAATACAAAGAAGGGCCGTCGTCCAGCCATGCGCGCGGCGCGGCAGGTCACGAAGAGCGCATTGCCTGGCTACGTAAGCTGATCTCATGGCAGGAAGAGATGGCGGATTCCGGCGAGCTGCTGGAAGAGGTGCGCAGCCAGGTATTTGACGACCGCGTCTATGTCTTTACGCCAAAAGGGGACGTGGTCGATTTGCCGGCAGGTTCTACCCCGCTGGATTTCGCTTATCACATTCACAGCGATATCGGTCACCGCTGCATCGGTGCCAAGATTGGTGGCCGCATCGTGCCCTTCACCTATCAGCTGCAGATGGGCGATCAGGTGGAAGTCATCACCCAAAAACAGCCGAACCCGAGTCGTGACTGGCTGAACCCTAACCTGGGGTTCATCACCACCAGCCGAGGCCGCGCCAAGATTCATAACTGGTTCCGCAAGCAGGATCGCGATAAAAACATTCTTGCCGGCCGTCAGATTCTGGATAACGAGCTGAATCAGATGGATATCAGCCTGCGTGAAGCCGAGAAACTGCTGCTGCCGCGCTATAACGTTACCTCGCTGGACGAGTTGCTGGCTGCCATCGGCGGGGGGGACATTCGCCTTCATCAGATGGTGAATTTCCTGCAGGCGAAGCTCAATAAGCCGACGGCGGAAGAGCAGGATCGTGAAGCCCTGCGCCAGCTCACACAAAAATCGCATGCGCCAACGTCACGCAAAGAGAGCGGCCGTGTGGTCGTGGAAGGCGTGGGCAACCTGATGCACCATATTGCACGCTGCTGTCAGCCGATTCCGGGTGACGACATCGTGGGTTTTATCACGCACGGACGGGGCATTTCGATTCACCGCGCCGATTGCGACCAGCTGTCTGAGCTGATTTCCACCGCGCCCGAGCGCATTGTGGATGCCGTATGGGGCGAAAGCTACTCCAGCGGCTACTCGCTGGTCGTAAGGGTGACGGCCAACGATCGTAGCGGGCTGTTACGCGATATCACCACCATCCTCGCGAATGAGAAGGTTAACGTCCTGGGCGTTTCAAGCCGCAGCGATACCAAAAAACAGCTCGCCACCATTGATATGGACATCGAGATTTATAACCATCAGGTCCTGGGGCGCGTGCTGTCTCGCCTGAATCAGGTGCCTGACATTATCGATGCCCGCCGCCTGCACTAATCGTCCGTTATCAGGCGCATGTCTTGACCGACGTGCGCCTGGCTGCTTTTATCACCGCTGTTATGCCAACTGAACACCTGAAGGATTTCCCTATGACGTCAATTGATCGCCTGCTGGGCATTATGAAAACCCTGCGCGATCCGCAGCAGGGTTGCCCGTGGGATCGCGAGCAGACCTTTGCCACTATCGCGCCTTACACGCTGGAAGAAACCTATGAAGTGCTGGACGCCATCCAGCGCGAGGACTTCGACGATCTGCGGGGGGAGCTGGGCGATTTGCTGTTTCAGGTGGTGTTTTATGCCCAGATGGCCCAGGAGCAGGGGCGTTTTAATTTTGATGATATCTGCCATGCCATCAGTGACAAGCTGGAACGCCGCCATCCACACGTTTTTGCGAACGGCACGGCAGAGAACAGCGCAGACGTGTTAAAAAACTGGGAAGCGATTAAAAGCGCCGAACGGGCAGAAAAAGCCCAGCACTCGGCGCTGGACGATATTCCCAAAGCCCTGCCAGCCCTGATGCGCGCCCATAAAATTCAGAAACGATGCCACAACGTGGGCTTCGACTGGAGCACACTGGGGCCGGTGGTCGATAAGGTGCATGAAGAGATTGACGAAGTCATGCATGAAGCGCAGCAAAGCGTTATCGATCCCCAAAAGCTGGAAGAAGAGATTGGCGATCTCCTGTTTGCGACCGTTAACCTCTCTCGTCATTTGGGCAGCAAGGCCGAAACGGCGCTGCAGAAAGCCAACGACAAGTTTGAGCGACGTTTCCGCGCGGTAGAAGCTATTATCAGCGCGCAGGGCCTGACAATGCCGGGGGCGACGCTGGAACAGATGGAGGCCGCCTGGCAGCAGGTGAAGGCAACGGAAAAAAGCTGATTATTCCTGTACCGCGCATAAAGTGTGCGCTCGAGCTTACTCGATTCAGCCTGACGTCAGATTTGTGACGCAGGTCAAAATTTTGTTTACCGCTATCCGCTATGTTACCCGCAGCAATGCTTTGGGAGAGGGATGTGATTCATCAATTGTGGCTGATAGCGGTTTCCAGTATACTGTTTTCCCGTCCTGGTTATTCCACCGTCTTTAAACCTAAACTCTCAGGTTCAGCATGACAACGAATTATATTTTTGTGACCGGCGGGGTCGTATCCTCTCTGGGTAAAGGCATTGCCGCAGCCTCCCTCGCAGCCATTCTCGAAGCGCGTGGTCTGAATGTGACCATCATGAAACTGGATCCGTACATCAACGTCGATCCGGGTACCATGAGCCCTACTCAGCATGGTGAAGTGTTTGTCACCGATGATGGTGCCGAAACCGATCTGGATTTGGGCCACTACGAGCGCTTCATCCGCACTAAAATGTCGCGCCGCAACAACTTCACCACGGGCCGTATCTACTCAGAAGTCCTGCGCAAAGAGCGTCGCGGTGACTACCTTGGCGCCACTATTCAGGTCATCCCTCATATCACGAATGCGATCAAAGAGCGCATTCTTGAAGGCGGTGAAGGCCACGATGTGGTGCTGGTCGAAATCGGCGGTACGGTCGGTGATATCGAATCCCTGCCGTTCCTGGAAGCGATTCGTCAGATGGCGGTGGATGTGGGCCGCGAGCATACGATGTATATGCACCTGACGCTGGTGCCTTACATGGCCGCCGCAGGCGAGGTGAAAACCAAGCCGACGCAGCACTCGGTCAAAGAGCTGCTCTCCATCGGTATTCAGCCTGACGTGCTCATTTGCCGGTCCGATCGTGCGGTGCCAGCCAATGAGCGTGGCAAAATTGCCCTGTTCTGCAACGTGCCGGAAAAAGCCGTTATCTCGCTGAAAGACGTCGATTCAATTTATAAAATTCCTGGCATGTTGAAATCACAGGGCCTGGACGACTACATCTGTAAGCGTTTCAACCTGAACGCCCCGGAAGCCAATCTGGCCGAGTGGGAGCAGGTGATTTATGAAGAAGCCAATCCGGGCGGCGAAGTCACCATTGGCATGGTGGGCAAATATGTCGAGCTGCCGGACGCCTATAAATCCGTTATTGAAGCGCTGAAGCACGGCGGTCTGAAAAATCGTGTGACCGTAAACATCAAGCTGATCGACTCACAGGACGTTGAAACCCGTGGTGTCGAATTGCTGAAAGATTTGGATGCCATTCTGATCCCTGGCGGCTTTGGCTACCGTGGCGTAGAAGGCAAGCTGATGACGGCGAAATACGCGCGTGAAAACAACGTGCCTTATCTCGGCATCTGCCTCGGCATGCAGGTCGCACTGATGGAGTTCGCCCGTAACGTCGCCGGAATGGAAGGCGCTAACTCCACTGAATTTGTGCCAGACTGTAAGTATCCGGTGGTGGCACTGATCACCGAATGGCGTGACGAAGAAGGCAACGTGGAAGTGCGTACTGAACAGAGCGATCTGGGTGGCACCATGCGCCTGGGCAGCCAGCAGTGCCAGCTGAATCCGGAAAGTAAGGTTCGCCAGCTGTACGGTTCTGACACCATTGTTGAGCGCCATCGTCACCGCTATGAAGTGAACAACATGCTGCTGAAGCAAATTGAGGCAGCGGGTTTACGCGTGGCAGGTCGTTCAGGTGACGATCAGTTGGTTGAGATCATTGAGATCCCGAATCATCCATGGTTTATTGCTTGCCAGTTCCACCCTGAGTTCACATCGACGCCTCGCGATGGTCATCCGTTGTTTGCGGGTTTTGTGAAAGCAGCACATGAGCATCAGAAGCGTTTAGCGAAATAAGTTTAACGAACAACGCGCGAACTTTTCGCGCGTTGTTTGTCTTAGGATTGACTAACTTGTACTGAGGAAAATCGTAATGGCCAAAATCGTAAAAGTCATCGGTCGCGAAATTATCGACTCACGTGGCAACCCAACTGTTGAAGCAGAAGTTCACCTGGAAGGTGGTTTCGTTGGTCTGGCTGCGGCACCTTCAGGTGCATCTACCGGTTCTCGTGAAGCACTGGAACTGCGTGACGGTGACAAATCCCGTTTCCTGGGCAAAGGCGTAACCAAAGCCGTTGCTGCGGTTAACGGCCCGATTGCTGAAGCGGTAAAAGGCAAAGACGCGAAAGATCAGGCGAACATCGATAAAATCATGATCGACCTGGACGGTACTGAGAACAAATCTAACTTCGGTGCTAACGCCATTCTGGCTGTTTCCCTGGCAGCAGCGAAAGCCGCAGCGGCCTCTAAAGGTCAGGCGCTGTATGAGCACATCGCTGAACTGAACGGCACCCCGGGCAAATACTCTATGCCACTGCCAATGATGAACATCATCAACGGCGGCGAACATGCAGACAACAACGTCGACATTCAGGAATTCATGATTCAGCCGGTTGGCGCTTCAAACGTTAAAGAAGCGATCCGTATGGGTTCTGAAGTGTTCCACAACCTGGCAAAAGTGCTGAAAAGCAAAGGCATGAGCACGGCGGTGGGTGACGAAGGTGGCTATGCGCCAAACCTGGGTTCTAACGCCGAAGCGCTGGCCGTTATCGCTGAAGCGGTAAAAGCAGCCGGTTACGAGCTGGGTAAAGACATCACCCTGGCCATGGACTGTGCGGCTTCTGAATTCTATAAAGATGGCAAATACGTTCTGGCCGGTGAAGGCGGTAAAGCGTTTACCTCAGAAGAGTTCACCCACTTCCTGGAAGATCTGACTAAACAGTATCCGATCGTTTCTATCGAAGATGGCCTGGACGAGTCTGACTGGGATGGCTTCGCCTACCAGACCAAAGTGCTGGGCGACAAAATCCAGCTGGTGGGCGACGACCTGTTCGTAACCAACACCAAAATCCTGAAAGAAGGTATCGAGAAAGGCATCGCTAACTCTATCCTGATCAAATTCAACCAGATCGGTTCACTGACCGAAACCCTGGCTGCAATTAAAATGGCGAAAGATGCAGGCTATACCGCTGTGATCTCTCACCGCTCAGGCGAAACTGAAGATGCGACCATCGCTGACCTGGCGGTCGGTACAGCTGCGGGCCAGATCAAAACCGGTTCAATGAGCCGTTCTGACCGTGTTGCTAAGTACAACCAGCTGATCCGTATCGAAGAAGCGCTGGGTTCAAAAGCCCCCTTCAACGGTCTGAAAGAAGTTAAAGGTCAGTAAGTTTACTGCCGTCTGACTTCTGATCATAACCCGCCCACGTGGCGGGTTTTTTTATGCCCGGACCTTATGCAGCTTCCGCCATCTTTTTGCGCGACGTCTATGCTGTTTACATCCGTTCTTAATAAAACCCACCGACACTGAATAACGAGCAAGGTGCGCCGGGCTGACCTCGCACCTTACCGCTGGCCTGAAGCACGCGCTTCAGGTTCATATTTCTGACAGGCAGAAGGGGGAAACGCATGAGACTGGCTTCTTATAACGTGGAAAACCTGTTCGATCGCGCCAGAGCAATGAACCAAAACGAATGGCGTGAGGGCAAACCGACGCTGGAAAAATTCGCCCAACTGAATGCACTGCTGGGGCAGGTGGAATACAGCGATGCGACTAAGAAGCAAATGGTGGAATTGATGGAGGCGCTGGGGCTGCAAAAGTCAGATACCGGCCCCTTTGTTATCCTGCGGCGTAACCGGGGCAAGCTGTTGACCCGCCCCACAGACAACAGCGGAATAAAGATTATTGCCGCAGGACGCGCCGACTGGGTCGGTTCGCTGGAACTGCGGCGTGCGCCGGTAGATGAAATAGCTATGGGATTAACAGCGCAGGTCATGATTGACCTCAAGGCAGATATTTTGACCGTTGTTGAGGCAGAAAGCCGGCCCGCTTTACTGGAATTTAATAACGCCATGCTGCCTGCGCGCCAGGGAACGCCTTTTGATCATGTCATGGTGATTGACGGCAACGATGAGCGGGGCATTGATGTTGGCCTGATGACAGGAGCAGGCTTCGCAATCGACACCATTCGCAGCCACGTTGATGATAAGGATAAGCAGGGCGACCTGATTTTCTCGCGCGACTGTCCCGAATTTGCGATTCCGCTACCCGATGGACAAACCCTGCACGTGCTGGTTAACCATTTTAAAAGCAAAGGCTACGGTGCCAAAACGCTTTCCGACGCCCGCCGTAAACTGCAGGCCGAACGGGTGAAGGCAATTTATCAGCAGCGAATTAAAGAGGGACAAACGCTGATTGCTATCACCGGAGACTTTAACGATACGCCGGACAGCGAGGCGCTGGCACCTCTGCTGAAAGAAACCGATCTGAAAGATATCTTCACCCATGAAAAATTTGATAACGGCGGCTATCCAGGAACCTGGGGCGGCTGCAGCGCCAGTAATAAAATTGACTACATTTTACTGTCCCCCGCGCTGTGGAAAAAAGTGGAAAAGGGCGGCGTGTGGCGCAAAGGGATGTGGCCAGGCGTGCGCCCGGTAAAATGGGAAACCTATCCCGAACTGAAAAAAGAGGTGAATGCCGCCTCGGATCATGCGGCAGTCTGGGTGGACCTGAAGATCTAGTCCGAGGTATAGACGGCACAGGTCGCGGCGCTGACCGCAGCCTGTGCAGCCACAGCATTACAGCGACTGAATGATGCGTTTCAGTAAACGAATGCGCGGTTCAATGCTGTTCAGTTCCATATATTCAGACGGGCTATGAAAATTTGCGCCGATGGGGCCAAACCCATCCAGTGAGGGCGTGCCCACTGCGGCGGTATGGTTGGCATCTGAGCCCCCGCCTACAGCCTGCCAGCTAATCTCAATGTCTTCTGTTTGCCCGGCTTGCTCGACGATCTGCATTAGCGCTTCTGTTTTAGCATCTGGCGTCATGGCAGGCGTGTAAGCCTGCTGGGTAACCTGCGTCGTTACGCCGGGCTCCGCCTCAAAATGCGCAAGGGCTTTCATCGCCATGTTGACCCGCTCAAACTCAGCGTTAAGCTGAAAGCGCACGTCTACGATCATCTCTGCGTGGTCTGGCACAATATTTGCCGCGTCCCCGCCTGAGATCACGCCGGTGTTTACCGTTGTGCCCTGTGCGGGATCGGCCAGGTTCGCAACGGCAATGACGCTGTACGCCAGTGCGTTGATGGCTGAACGGCCTTTATCGGGATCGTTGCCCGAATGCGCAGCAACGCCGCTAAAATTCAGCCGATACCGCGCCATGCCTTTCCGTGCTTTGACCAGTGAGCCATCGCTTCTCGCCGCTTCGCCAACCAGCACGCAACGGCTGCGTTTTGCCAGTCCGGTCAACCAGTGATGAGAATACACCGATCCGGTTTCTTCATCGGGATTCATGGCGACGGCAATAGATAAACGATCGCGCTCAGCGTGATTCAGCCCACGTAATGCCCAGAGAATGGTCAGCAATCCCCCTTTCATGTCCGCCACTCCGGGGCCTCTGGCGCGATCGCCCTCAAGAGAGAAAGGACGTTCAGCCACTGTTCCCACAGGAAAAACGGTATCCATATGCCCCACCAGTAAAACATCATAATGCTCTGCATCAGGTTTGTTGGTGACCAGCAGGCCCGGGCCCACCTTGTCGTCCAGCTCAACACGCTGACAGTGCCAGCCATCCTGTTGATACCATTGCTGAAAGTGCTGGTATACCTGTTCCACGCCTTCCACCGAGCCCGTTCCGCAGTCAATATTGACAACCTGTTCCAGTTCCTGAAGATACTGTGTTAATTCCATAGGTTACTCCGCAATCATCAGTCGCATAACTATCATGGCGCCGAAGGCATTCAGCACCGACAGGGCAATCATCAAAGGGATACGTTTTGCTGGAATGCCGATCACGCCAAGAATGCGTCCAGCGTACTGGACCTGTGAACCCATCAGGTAGATGGCTGGCGCCAGGATAGCCAGATGGGCACCGGTCAGAATCCCTCGCTCAAATAAACTGATGGCAACGCCCACGCCACCGCCCATGGACATCCAGCCGCCAATGAGCACCGCGGCGGCCTCGCCCGGCAGGCCGAAAAGCCGCATCAGGGGGCCGAACAGCCATGCCATGCCAGCCAGCGTGCCGGTGAGTTCCAGGGCATAAATAATAATGAAGGCCATCAGAACGTTAGGCAGTGTGCTGGTCGTCGCGATGGTCCAGCCTTTTCGCGCTCCGGCCACAAAGACATCGGTGATCATCGGTTTAGCTGAGTCAGTCATTTTTACCTCTGTACCTTGTCTGCGTTCGCCGATCGTCAGGATCAGGCGAACCAGATTAGCGCCCACGATTTTCATGACGAACATTACCGCCACGCACAGACCAATTGAGGCTGGAACGGCATGCGAGCCATCAAGCGCTACCAGGGTAAACAGCACCGCACCGGAGGAGAAAAAGTTGGTAATCATCGCGCCAGCGGAAAACTGAAACATAGTAAAAATTGTTTTTTCTTTTTCCGTGATCTGCCCTTCATCAGCCAGTACGCGGGTTAATGATGCGCCAACATCCGTGCTTTGCAAACTCCCAATCATGGCCAGCCCGGTTGAGCCTGGGATCCCCATCAGAGGCCGCAGTAGCGGGGTAAGTAGCTTACGGGCTGCACGAAGTGCGCCGTAGTGCTCAAGCACGTTGATCATGCCTAATGCAAACATAACAGCAGGGATCAAGCCAAATGCGAACAGGAACCCATCCATTGCCCCATAACCGCCTTTTCCCCGAAAGGCGCTTTGCGCGACATCCAGGGTGTCGGTTTGAAGACTGACACCGGATACCACTTTTCCGAATGCCCCGTTTAATGTGGTGAAGTCAAACACGCCATACCACTCTTTTCCGCCAGGCAGACCGGAGAAAAACACCATGGCAAACAGCAAGGCCAGGTAAGCGCCCGGTCCGACCTTAAGCGGTTCGGATTGAGAAGAGTCAGTCATCGTTTATTTCCTTACATCTTTGGCGACAAAAGGCGATGCTAAAAGTGGGATGTAAGCGGAGGAATGATGACGATCAATTTGCAGGACAAAGAGCCAGCAACGGGCCAAATAGTGCTAAACAGCTCACAATAATCAGTGAAATTCGCCTCTGGATAAACGCAAAAATCCGGCTTGCCTTAGACAGAGTCAGCCACGCCGCATCACCTGACATGATCTTAACCCGGAGTTCTGCGATAATCGCGTTTTGCTAAAACCACAGAGACCATTATGCAGTACCCGATTAACGAAATGTTCCAGACGCTGCAAGGCGAAGGTTATTACACCGGCGTGCCGGCTATTTTCATCCGCTTACAGGGATGTCCGGTAGGATGCAGCTGGTGTGACACCAAACACACCTGGGAAAAACAGGCGGATCGGGAAACATCATTAGGCGATATTCTGGTCAAAACGGTGGAAAGCGATGCCTGGGGCAACGCCGATACGGCGACGCTGCTCAGCAGCATCGCGCAACAGGGCTGGACGGCCCGCCATGTGGTGATCACTGGCGGCGAACCGGCCATTTACGATTTACGCCCGCTGACCGCATCGCTGGAGGCGGCAGGATTTCACTGCCAGATTGAAACCAGCGGAACCCATGAAATCCACTGTTCCGAACAAACCTGGGTTACCGTTTCACCCAAGGTAAATATGCGCGGCGGATACGACGTGCTGGCTCAGGCCCTGAGCCGTGCGGATGAAATCAAACATCCGGTTGCCCGGCAACGTGATGTGGAGGCGTTAGACGACCTGCTGGCTGGCATTCAGGACAGCAAAGCTCGAATCATTGCGCTGCAGCCAATTAGCCGCAAAGATGAGGCGACAAAACTTTGTATTGAGACCTGTATTGCGCGCAACTGGCGCCTGTCGATGCAGACACATAAATATCTGAACATCGCCTGATAAGACTCAGGCGGCCTCTCGCCGCCTGACCGTTATTGCTTCGCTTTCCAGGCTTCAAAAGCCTGTTTGATCTCCGCTTTGGCCGCGCTGGCGTCTTCGAATCCCTTCAGCTCCACGTTTTTACGCCCTTCCGGCAGCGCTTTATAGACGCGAAAGAACGCTTCCAGCCGCTGCTGTTCCAGCTTTGGCAGATCGGCGACCGTCTGAATCGCATCATAGGTCGGATCGACTTTGCTGGCCGGAACCGCCACGATTTTGTCATCCACTTCGCCACCGTCGATCATTTTCAGTACGCCAATCGGGCGCAGTTTAATTAATGTCCCGGGCGCAAGTGGGGCGCGGGTGTAGAAGATCACATCCAGCGGATCGTTATCGCCGCCCAGCGATTGCGTCAGCGAACCGTAGTTTGCCGGATAAGCGACCGGCATCGACTGAAAACGATCGGCAACGATAAAACCGGTTTTCGCATCGGTTTCATATTTGATGATTCCGCCTGCGGGAATTTCCGTCACGGCATAGAATTCGTCGGGCAGTGAATCGGGTTGTGGAAAGCTGAGGATGTTTTCCGCCTGAACGGCGGCAGAGGCGGTGATAAAAAAGAGACAAGCAAAAAGCGGTTTTACCAGGTTCATTGTTGATTCTCTTGATCTTTAATGAAGGAGAGAACAGCCTGGTGGGGAAAGATGACAGAAGGATGACGTCAGACAGAGGAGGTGAGTTCAGCTGATGTCGTGCAGGAGAGGCGGCAGCAGGCCGATCAACAGGTCAGTAAGCGGGTGACCGGCCCTGCGCTGCCGTACAGAGCAGATTAACCGCGATAGGTGCAGCCTGCAGTACAGGTTTCTTTGATCATCACCGCGCTCAGCAGCGGCAGGCGAGGCTTCATGTGATCCCAAATCCATTTTGCCAGGACTTCGCTGGTGGGATTCTCCAGTCCGGGGATCTCATTAAGATAGTAGTGATCGAGCCTGTCATAGAGGGGTTTAAACGCCGCTTTCAGCTCAGCAAAATCCATGACCCAGCCGGTATGCGCATCCACTTCACCGGTAATTTCCAGACGAACAAGGAATGAGTGACCGTGCAGACGGCCGCATTTGTGTCCTGCCGGCACATTGGGTAAATAGTGTGCGGCTTCGAACTGGAACTCTTTAAATAACGTGGTAGACATAATCGCTCTCAGGCATTAAAAACGGCTGAATTCTACCTGAAATGGCAGTTTTTCGCATCTGCTAAGCGCCGTTAAACGACGATTAAGCCAGAATAGTAAAAGGATTCGCGCGCCTTTCCCAAAATGCGCTCAGCCATGACCCGGATCGTCAGCCGGAAGCCGCGTCACGATAGCTTCCGCTATGCCGTAATCCTCAATCAGCAGCCGTTGCTGCTCCGAACGTGACAGCGGCGTAAAGGTTTCCTTTCCCTCAGGGTCCCTGATAACCCGTTCTCCCTTCACGATTCCGGTGATGCTCCCGGCGCTGGCGCGGCGAATCAGCAAGGCACCGTCAAAGCGGCTGCTATGTCGGCTCTGTTGATGGCGTGACTGAAACGCGTCAACGGGGAGGTCGGTAGTCAGAATTTTGCAGTCGATCCCTGCCCGACCCAGCGGCCTCCAGTGTATGTACCAACTGCCGTCTCGCTCATAAACGCGTGTTCCCCAGACGGGATGGGGATTCAGCCTGGCTTCCAGCGGGAGCGGATGGCCATGGAGCAGCGTGCTGTCAACCACCCGCGTGCCTGCATCCATGTTAACAAACAGCATGCCATGACCGGGGGAACCTGCGGGCGCCGGACGTGAGGACAGCATGGTGGAAAGGCCAAACTGCACGTTAAATCCCACGTGTATCAGCAGGGCATGCAGCGCGCCATGGCCCGCCCAGCAGGTGCCGCCTGTGCCATAGGTTAACCAGTGAGTGAAAAAGTCGGTTGCCGTGCTGCCGGGCAAGGGGAGGGCGCTGTCGTGGTCAGTCATCAGACGGCGGCGGAGATTATCAAAGGGTACCGACTGGCACCAGGCGCGATATATCTCACTCAGTCCGACCTCATCAGGGGCGGGAGGCGCGCTAAACCCCAGTTTTTGCAGAATCTGCTCCGCCATTGCTTGCGGTAACGCGGTGATAATGCCTGGCACCTGTCGTTGCTCCTGGTCGTTTTCCTGTTGTTAACCCAGCAATTTGCCGCGATCACCCGTCGTAAAGTCCAGTGCGCGCCGTGATTACCTGAGTGTGTTAACTCTCAATATTCTTACCACTTTTAACGATTAATTTTATCTGAAAAACCATTTAGTCATTTTGGTTATTTGATATGTCGAAGGCGTATTTAATCGTTAATATAGCAGCCTGTACCCTTTCTTCTCTTCCGCTACTATTCGGTCCGGACTTCTGCTACTGGAATTTTTATCGCGATGACGACTCAGGCACCAGGCTCAATGCTTCCGCTCTCTCCGGAGCAACTTGCTCGTTTACAGGCAGCAACGACAGATTTTTCCACCACTCAGATGGCCTGGCTCTCTGGCTATTTCTGGGGCATGGTCAATCAAACGCCAGGCCAGGCGGTTGCCAGCGCGCCTGCGCAGGCTGAAACCCCGGCGATTACGCTGCTCTCTGCTTCACAAACCGGCAATGCCCGCCGGGTAGCCGAGCAGTTACGCGATGACCTGCAGGCGGCAAAACTGACCGTGAATCTGGTCAACGCGGGCGACTTTAAATTTAAGCAGATTGGCCAGGAAAAAATTCTGATTGTCGTGACCTCGACGCAGGGCGAAGGCGAACCACCGGAAGAGGCCGTTGCGCTGCATAAATTCCTGATGTCTAAGAAAGCGCCCAAAATGGACGGCGCGGCCTTTGCCGTGTTTGGTCTGGGCGATACCTCCTATGAATTCTTCAGCAAAGCGGGCAAAGATTTTGACAGCCGCCTGGCCGAGTTGGGTGCAGAACGACTGCTGGATCGGGTCGATGCGGATGTTGAATATGCCGAGCAGGCCAGCGCCTGGCGCGCGGCAATTACTGCCGCACTGAAAGAACGCGTACCGGCAGCATCACCGGCCCAGAGTGCGGCAACCGTCGCCGGCAGCGTGAACGAAGTCTTCACCAGCCCTTACACTAAAGAGCAGCCGCTTAGTGCCAGCCTGGCGGTTAACCAGAAAATTACCGGGCGCGATTCGGACAAAGATGTGCGTCACATCGAAATTGATCTGGGTGATTCAGGATTACGCTACCAGCCTGGTGATGCGCTGGGCGTCTGGTATGAGAATGACGCGGCCTTGGTTAACGAGCTGCTTGAACTGGTGTGGCTAAAAGGCGATGAGCTGGTTGAGGTGCAGGGCCAGACGCTGCCATTGGCAGAGGCGTTGCAGAAACATTTTGAGCTAACGGTTAACACCGCGCAAATCGTCGCGCAGTACGCAGCCTTAGCACGTAACGACGAACTGCTGTCGCTGGTGGATGATAAAGCCAAACTGCAGCAGTATGCGCAACGCTATCCGATTGTTGATATGGTTCGTCTGGCACCAGCCCAACTGAGCGCAGAACAGTTATCCGGCTTGCTGCGTCCGTTAACGCCGCGTCTTTACTCTATCGCTTCGTCTCAGGCCGAAACCGATACCGAAGTACATATCACCGTGGGGGCCGTGCGCTTTGATATTGAAGGGCGCCCGCGCGGCGGCGGCGCTTCCACCTGGCTGGCGGATCGCATTGAAGAAGACGGTGAGGTGCGCGTGTTTATCGAACACAACGATAATTTTCGCCTGCCCGCCAACCCGGATGCACCGGTCATTATGATTGGGCCTGGCACCGGTATTGCGCCGTTCCGCGCCTTTATGCAGCAGCGCGAGAACGACGGCGCCAGCGGTAAAAACTGGCTATTCTTTGGCAATCCACACTTTACTGACGATTTCCTGTATCAGGTGGAATGGCAGAAATACGTGAAAGATGGCCTGTTAACGAATATCGATCTGGCCTGGTCGCGCGATCAGGCCGAGAAAATTTACGTACAAGATAAAATCCGCGCCAAGGGTGCGGAGGTGTGGAGCTGGTTACAGGAAGGCGCGCACCTTTACGTCTGCGGCGACGCCAATCGGATGGCAAAAGACGTTGAGCAGGCATTACTGGATGTGGTGGTCGAACACGGCGCTATGGATCGTGAAACGGCTGACGAATTTTTAAGTGAGCTGCGCATTGAGCGCCGTTATCAGCGAGACGTTTACTAATGACTGAAAAATACCCTGGCCCGCTGGTGGTTGAAGGCAAACTCACCGACGCTGAGCGTTTAAAAAAAGAGAGCAACTACCTTCGCGGTACCATCCTTGAGGACCTCGACGAGGGCCTGACCGGTGGTTTCAGCGGCGATAACTTCCTGCTGATCCGTTTTCACGGCATGTACCAGCAGGATGACCGCGATATTCGTGCTGAACGTGCGGAGCAAAAACTTGAGCCTCGCCATGCGATGATGCTGCGCTGTCGTCTGCCGGGCGGGATCATTACGCCGACCCAGTGGCTGGCGATTGATAAATTTGCTACCGATAAAACCCTTTACGGCAGCATCCGTTTGACCAACCGTCAGACTTTCCAGTTTCACGGCATTCTGAAGAAGAACGTGAAGCCGACGCACCAGATGCTGCACGAAGTGGGGCTGGATGCGCTGGCGACCGCGAATGACGTTAACCGTAACGTCCTCTGCACCTCAAACCCAGTGGAGTCTGAGTTGCATCAGGAAGCCTATGAGTGGGCCAAAAAGCTGTCGGAGCATCTGCTGCCGCAAACCCGCGCTTATGCCGAGATCTGGTGGGATCAGGAAAAAGTGGCGACCACCGACGAAGAGCCGATCCTGGGCCAGACCTACCTGCCGCGTAAGTTTAAAACCACGGTGGTGATTCCGCCGCATAACGATGTTGATCTGCACGCTAACGATCTGAACTTTATCGCGATTGCGGAAAACGGCAAGCTGGTGGGCTTTAACCTGCTGGTGGGCGGCGGCTTGTCTATCGAGCACGGTAATAAAGCCACCTACGCGCGCACCGCCAGCGAATTTGGCTACTTCCCGGTGGATAAGATCCTGGATGTGGCAGCGGCGGTAGTGACGACCCAGCGCGACTGGGGCAACCGTACCGATCGTAAAAATGCCAAAACCAAATACACGCTGGAACGCGTAGGCGTAGAGACGTTTAAGGCGGAAGTCGAGAAGCGCGCCGGTGTCACGTTTGCGCCGACACGTCCTTACGAATTCACCACCCGTGGCGATCGCATTGGCTGGATCAAGGGCATTGATAACAAGTGGCATCTGACGCTGTTCATCGAAAACGGTCGTCTGCTGGATTATCCGGGACGTCCGCTGAAAAGCGGCGTGGCGGAAATCGCCAAAATCCATCAGGGCGATTTCCGTCTGACCGCCAATCAGAACCTGATTGTGGCAGGCGTGCCGGAAAGCCAAAAAGAGCAGATTGAAGCGATTGCCCGCGAACACGGCCTGATGGAAAACGTGACGGCCCAGCGGGAAAACTCGATGGCCTGCGTGGCGTTTCCAACCTGTCCGCTGGCGATGGCGGAGGCTGAACGTTTTCTGCCGTCTTTCGTGACGAAAGTCGAAGAGATCATGCACAGCCATGGCGTAGGCGAAGAGCACATAGTGTTACGCGTTACCGGTTGTCCGAACGGCTGTGGCCGTGCCATGCTGGCAGAAGTGGGCCTGGTGGGGAAAGCGCCGGGCCGTTACAACCTGCATATCGGGGGTAACCGCATCGGAACGCGCATTCCACGTATGTATCGCGAAAATATTACTGAAAGTGAAATTCTCGCCACACTTGATGAGCTGGTAGGTCGCTGGGCGAAAGAGCGCGAGGCCGCAGAAGGCTTTGGTGACTTCGTGATTCGGGCTGGCATTGTTACGCCGGTGTTGGATCCTGCGCGCGACTTCTGGCAGGAGGCAAAATGAGTATCGATCTTGCAGCACTGAATGAGATGTCGAAGGTCCAGCGCGCGATGGCGTTGGCGGCAACTAACGCCCAACTGGAAAAAGCCACGGCTGAAGAGCGTGTAAGCTGGGCTCTGGAAAATCTGCCGGGTGCTTACGTGCTCTCGTCCAGCTTTGGCATTCAGGCTGCGGTATCGCTGCATCTGGTGACGCGCGTACAACCGGATATTCCGGTCATCCTCACCGATACCGGCTATCTGTTTCCGGAAACCTACCGCTTTATTGATGAACTGGCTGACCAGCTTAACCTTAACCTGCAGGTGTTCCGGGCGGAAACCTCGCCAGCGTGGCAGGAAGCCCGCTACGGCAAGCTGTGGGAGCAAGGGGTAGAGGGCATTGAACAGTACAACCAGATCAACAAAGTTGAGCCGATGAATCGGGCGCTGGAAACCCTGTGCGCCCAAACCTGGTTTGCGGGCCTGCGACGCGATCAGTCAGGCAGCCGCGCCACATTGCCGGTACTGGGCGTGCAGCGCGGCGTGTTTAAAGTGCTGCCAATTATTGACTGGGATAACCGCCAGATTCATCAGTATCTGCAAACCCACAACCTTAAATACCATCCGCTGTGGGAGGAAGGCTATCTGTCTGTCGGAGATACGCACACCACGCGCAAGTGGGAGCCGGGGATGGCAGAAGAAGAAACGCGTTTCTTTGGCCTGAAACGTGAGTGCGGCCTGCACGAAGGCTAACTGACGCGCTTAGTTCTGGTAACGGGCGATCCTCTGGGGTCGCCCGTTTTGCTATGGCCTCCGTCATCGCCTCAGGGGAAGGATGTCGGCTGCGATCAAAACGCCGTCTCGACGCTGTCCACCACCCGGTATTCATCATCCACTAAGGGAAGATAACGCCATTTATCAAATGCCGTGCACGGATGAGAAATACCGCATCCGACCCAGTCTCCCGGCATCAGCGATTCATCGTCAGGCACGCGTAAATAGGCGTGCTGATCGTTAACCTCGCTGATGTGCAGATGCGTGCCGGTTCGTGGCGCGGTGCCATCCGGCTGGCGGATCCACAAAGGCACGGGCAAATCCTGATCGAAAGGCACGTCCCGTCTGCCAAAATCCAGCAGCGCCAGACCAGATTCAGGGCGGGAAAGCACGCGCCCCCAGATTTCCAGGGCCGCTTCAAAATGATGGTCAGCGCCGGGCTGGGAAAAAGGCGCAATACGCGAATAGAGCCCGCTGTCGTGTGCCATGTAGGCACCCGAGCGAATCAAAGGCTGAACCGGCAGCGGCAAAACGGCCTGGGTAAAACAGGCTGTCACCACATCAAACCACGCCCCCCCGCCTGCGCTGAGCAGAATCGTCTTGCTGTGGAACAGCTGGCGTTCAGCCAGCATTCTGGCGCAGTCCAGCATAACGTTGCAGTAGTGCTGAATTAACGCCACGCCAGCCGCATCCCGCCCGGCACCCAGCGCGCCTTCATAGCCTGCGACACCAACAAGATGAAGATGGCGACTTTGGGCGATGCGCTCAGCAATCGCCAGTACCTCCTCTTCGGTTCTGCATCCTGTCCTGCCGCCGGGAATCGACACTTCAATCAAGACCGCAATGGCCGTGTCGCCCAGGTTTTGCTCCAGCAGCGTGACGCCCGCAAGGGAGTCAACGTAACAGAGAAAGCCGTGGTCAGGATTCCGACGCTGCCATTCACCAATCCAGCGAATTCCGCCAGGATCGACACATTCGTTTGCCAGAAACACGTTGCGGATACCGAAATGGCGCAGGGCGCGCACCTGAGCAGGTGTTGCTGCGCTGATCCCCCACGCGCCGCCCTGGGTCACGGCCCGGCGTAAGACTGCCGGTGCCATTGAGGTTTTGCCATGTGCTGCCAGCATGACGCCTTTCTCCTGGCAAAACGCTGCTAACTGCCGCAGGTTGTTTTCCAGAGCGGACTGTTTCATTACCATGACGGGCGAAAAGACATCTTCGCTACTCAGCACGGCGGTGCCGATCTTAAGGGGAGCATCGCCCTCACCGGCAACCGATTTAAAGCGGGGCGACGGCTGCGCAGTGTCCAGCTTCGCGTCTGCGATCAGCGGAAAATGTAAAGACATGGCGGCTCCTTAGTGCTCAAGCACGCGTGACAGAAACTGTTGCGTGCGCGGATTCTGCGGATGAACAAAAATGTCGTCCGGCTTACCCTGCTCAGCAATCACGCCCTGATCCATAAAAACAACGCGATCGGCTGTTTTCCGGGCAAACCCCATTTCGTGGGTTACCACCACCATTGTCATGCCCTCGCGCGCCAGCCCGCGCATCACTTCCATTACTTCACCGACTAATTCAGGATCGAGAGCGGACGTGGCTTCATCAAAGAACATGATTTTTGGCTGCACCGCCAGAGCGCGCGCAATGGCCACACGTTGTTGCTGTCCCCCGGAGAGCTGAGAAGGATAGTGATCGGCGCGGTCAGCCAGTCCAACGCGCTCCAGCGCTGCCATCCCGCGCGAATTCGCCTCGGCCACTGACAGTTTCTGCGCTTTTATCAGCGCCAGGGTGACATTGCCGAGGGCGGTTTTATGAGGAAACAGGTTGAACTGTTGGAACACCATCCCCACCTGACCACAAATATCACGATTGCGTTTTGGGTCGTGCAGCGGAACGTCGTTAACCCAAATTTCGCCGCCGTCGGCCTTTTCCAGACCACTCATGATCCGTAGTACGGTACTTTTACCGGAACCGGATGCGCCGATCAGCACCAGCACCTCTCCGGGCGAGACATCAAGGCTGATCTCTTTCAGAACTTGCGTAGCGCCAAATGACTTCGTAATCCGGCTCAGAGTAATGGCTGCATTTTTCATGATAACGAGTTCCTGGTTTGCTGATGCTGGACCCAGCGGGAAAGCGGAAAACAGATAACGAAATAGAGCAGGGCAACCAGACCATAAACCACTACGGGCTGTCCGATGCGATCGACGATGGCCTGGCCCTGATGCATCAGTTCCGACATGCCTATCATGCTGACGATAGAGGTATCTTTAATCAGCGACAGATACTGACCCACCAGCGGCGGCAATACGATGCCGCGAGTTTGCGGCAGAATCACGCTGGTGAAAGTTTGCCGCCTGGAGAGCCCAAGGATCCACGAAACTTCCCACTGTCCTTTCGGCACGGCTTCAATCCCGCCACGAAAAATCTCGGCAATGTAAGCGCCCTGATAAATGCTCAGGCCCAAAATGCCTGCGGCAAACAGGTTGATGTCATACCCGAAATAGGCCACGCCAAAGTAAATAAACATCAGCGTGATAAGCACGGGCGTGCCGCGAAACAGCTCGGTATAGATCACGGCAATTTGCCGGGCGACAGGGATGCGGCTGGTACGCAAAATCGCGGCCAGTAAACCCAGCAACGTGCTGCCCGCAATGGCAGCGACCGACAGCAATAACGTAATCACCAGACCGCGCCACAGGAGCGGCAGACTGCTGAGGATCAATTCGCTCATTGGGCTGGCTCCCGTTTAATCGTATGGGAAAACATTCTTTTCGCCTGCGTCCAGATGGGCCGTTTGACCGAGACAACCAGCGGCGGCATAAACAGTCGGCGTCCCGCGACATTGCCCAGCCAGGAAAACAGGTTACTGAGAAACAGATAGACCAGCGCGACGACGCTGAATGTCTGAATGTAGAGCAGCGTACGCGCATTGATGACCGTTGCGGTTCCCGTCAACTCCGGTAGCGCAATGGCTGACAGCAGTGAGGTGCCCAACAGTAGCTGAATCAGGTTGTTAATAATCGCGGGCCAGACGGCGCGCGCGGCCTGTGGCATGACCACGTTTAAAAATCGCTGGCGACGACTAATGCCAAGAATCCAGGCGGCTTCCAACTGACCTTTGGGGACGGACTGAATACCGGCGCGAAAAACCTCAGCCAGATAGGCACCGACGTTAATCCCCAGCGCCAGCACGCCCGCGGTAAAGGCGCTCATGGTAATGCCCAGCGAGGGAAGCCCGAAAAAGACGATAAAAATCTGCAGCAACACGGGCGTGTTACGAATAAATTCAACGTAGCCGTGGCTCAACCAGCGCAAAGGCGCAAAAGTCGCAGATTTCGCCAGCGCGGCCAGCAGTCCCAGTACCAGCGCCAGCATAAAAGCCAGCAACGTCACCTGAAGCGTTAACCAGGTCGCGGCGAGAAAGGTATCGGCATATTGCCAGAGTGTCAGCCATTGGTAGCGCATAGAAAGCCTCCTCAGGAGGACACAGGCGTGACCTGTGTCCTCTTCTGTCAGAACTGCGGATTCAGCGGATAGCGAGGCTTACTGCCAAACCATTTTTGGTAGAGCTGAGCGTTCTCACCTGATGCGTTAATTTCAAACAGGAATTCGTTGAGATAGTTCGTCCACACCTGATCGCCTTGCTTGACGCCGAACGCGTTGTATTCCAGCGGAACCAGGGCTTCATTAGTGACTTCCAGTGTTGGGTCGAGTTTGGCCTGATAGGCGAGGAAGTTATTATCTTCAATCATGGCATCTGCCTGACCCTGCTTCACGGCCAGAATTGCTGCCTGAGAGGAATCATATTCCTGGATTTTTACATCGATCCCCATGCTGCGAACTTCGTCGCCGTTGGTCGAGCCTTTGACCGTCGCGATGGTTTTTCCTGCCATGTCGTGGGCCGATTTGATTCCGCTTACTTTGCGAACCAGCATCGCTTCACTGGCCACCACGTAAGGCTGAGTAAAACCAATCTCTTTGGCGCGCTCCAGGTTGCGGGTGAAATTACAGAACACGACATCCACTTTATTGGTTTGCAGATTAGGAATGCGGTTAGCGCTGGTGGTATTCACCATTTCGAGCTTTACCCCCATCGCTTTTGCCAGGGCTTTGGCCAGATCCACATCGTAACCGTCGGGATTACCGGCTTTATCGTAAAAACCGAAGGGCGCAAAGCTCAGGCAGTCACCCACCCGCAACGTGCCACGCTGAAGCACGGTTTGCAGCGTGGATGCCGGTGCGGCACCTGCGGTTTCATTTTTATTGTCCGTTGGCGTACAACCGGCCAGTGCCACCACGGTGAACAGGGCAGGCAGGAACCGGGTGAATACATTTTGCTGGAAAGTGGTATTCATATTTCTGCTCTCAAATAAAAGAGGGATATCACCAACATTATTAAATAATGTGGAGAGACGTTTTTAATTATCACTTTTATACCGAATGCGTTTATTTCTGGCCGGGGAGATAAGAATCAGCTTTTATTTCCGTTCGGCATTAAAACACGTCATATCGACTTCGACTTTGCAATCCACAACCAGGTCCTGCACGCTGCAAATACGGGCGGGCGGGTTATCATGAAAAAGCTCACTAAACACTTTATTAAATGAGCTGAAGTAACGTGCATCCGTCAGGACCGCCGTCACATGCACCACATCCTGAATCCGATAGCCTGCTTCCTGCATAATGGTCAGACAGTTGTCGAAGGCCAGGCGCGTCTGCTCAATGATGCCGCCTTCAACGACCTCGCCTCCTTTCATTGGCGTCTGCCCGGAGATATACAGCCAGCCGTCGGCTTCTACCGCACGGGCAAAAGGCAGCTTTTGTCCTCCGGTACCGACACCGCCCTCTGTGCCATAGCGCTTGATTGTCATGCTTGTGCCCTTAGAATCATTCCTGTAGCTTGTCTGATATACCGGAATTAAATCTGCAATACCGGATAGGTCGAGATTTGCACAATGTTATTTCTTTTGCAATAGCCTGATCAGGGATTATTTTGATGCTTTAAAACTGGCTTCACGAATATTTGTCATTAATGATAAGTTTTTTAAATAAATGGTGATGAAGATCTCTTTTTATCATTATTGAGTGCGCTCTTTTGGTGCCCTGATAAATAGCATGTCGCGAAAAAAAGAAAAGGCGGGATAGCGTGCGCGACCGTAGGTAAAACAAAGTGGGCTGTGTATGATGTATTACATCAACCTTAACGTGACGATCCCGGCAGGAGAATAAGGGTATGCAGGAAGATAAACCCGCCAGAGCACGTGGCGTGGACCGTGTGATCGCGATTTTTCGTCAGTTACACGTTGCCCGCCAGCCCATGGCGATGCGTGAACTGATCGAGGCGACGGGCGCGCCCCGCTCAAGCGTGTATGAACTGGTTAATCTGTTGAGTGAGGCGGGGCTGGTCGAAATTGATTCGGAAGGCAGTATCTATTTTGGCCGTGAAATGCACTATTACGGTGCAGATTATATGGCGCACAATCCCCTGATCCGTCGTGCCCATCAGTTAATGATCGAGATGGTTGCTGAGCATGGTGAAACCGTGCAGCTGTGTATGCTGGAAGGCAATAAATACACGGTGGTGCTGTCAGAGAGCAATGCCCATCCGTTCAAGATAACCTCCGATATCGGCGTTAAAATCCCGATTCCCTGGACAGCCACCGGCCGCTTGCTGCTGAGTAACTGGAGCGATGAGGCGATTTTGGCTCTGATCCCAGAAGAGGATTACCAGCTGGCGAACGGGAAGGTGCTGGATAAGCAGGACTTTCTGGCTGACATTCACCGGGCCGGGCATCTTGGCTATTCCATGACGGAAGGGCTGTCAGAGAGCTTTACCTGCTGTATGGCTGCGCCTATTCGCGCCCGCAACGATCTGGCGGTGGCGGCCATCTGTTTTATGGTAAGCCGGGATACACCAGAAGCGCGGCGTCAGATGCTGCTGAAAACCTTAATTAACGCGGGTCAGAAGCTGTCTGACTTTACCTGAGCCGACGGGCAAGTTGAAAGCAGCGCCGCGTGGGGAAACGAGGCGCCCGGCGCTGTTGGCTCAGGGGCTACAGGTCTTTCAGCCCCGCAAATGCATCGGCTGTGCGCGTCACGTTGACCTTTGTGACCTCATAATGGGCCACGGCGACAAAGGGATCTTCCGCCAGAATCGTATCCAGCCGGGCGCGATCCATGTCTCTTACCATGATCATGCCGCCCGTGCGGGGATCTTTGCGGCCGGCAGCAATAAACTCACCGTTGTCAAAATAGCGATCCAGCCACGTTATATGGGGTGCCAGCAGGGCTTCCACTTCCTCGATGGGCCGAAAATAACTCAGGTAAATGACATACATCGTCTGTCCTCACACTTTGGGGTTGGTTAACTCGCTCAGCAATGGCAGCAGCACTTTAACGCTGTCATGGGTACGAAGACCAATCCGGCCGGGTAGCCAGTGATCTAAAAAATCCAGATTATCGCGATCGGTCTGATGCCAGGTCGTGCCATCCGGGAAATGCCGGGAACGGGTGCGTTGCTGTTCACCATCCTTGCTGCCCAGGTTCCAGTTTCGCGCAGTGACATCAAGCAAAGGGAATCCTGCCGCGTCGAAAGGATTGATGCCCTGAAAATCAGTGCTCTTCATCTGACGACTGACGGCAGAAATGCCATAGCGGCGAGCCAGCAGTAAGGCGCGTTCGCTGGTCTGTTTACGCACGGCGCGCGGCGTGTTGATGCCGCTGTTGAAATAAAGGTGGTCGCCCGTAATCAGGCTGTTGAGATCGATCACCAGCAGCGTATTTTTTTTCTCTTTCTCACTCATGCGTGCCACATAGTCTTCCACGCCGTGCAACTGTGATTCGCTCGCGCTGAGCGCGACAAAGCGCACGCCATAATGGAGCGGTTTATGACTCATCTGCCGGGCCAGTTCCAGCATCACGCCAAGCCCGGATGCATTGTCATCAACGCCTTGCAAACGCAATCCGCCTACGCTGCGCGCGGTTTCACTGCGGGTGAGCGGAATCCAGGTATCCAGGCTGGCGACAACCAGGATTTCCTGGGGCGCACTGCCTTCACGCGCGGCAATAACCGATGTAGCAGTAAGCTTATGCCAGCGCGAGGTGCCGTCATTTTCATGCCAGCTGTAGCCGGTATTAAACTGCCGGGTATTAGTTTCAAAACCGAGTTGGGTAAACTGCTGCTGCAGATAGTCGGCCGCCATCAGTTCAGCCGGGCTTCCGCTCATGCGGCCGGGAAAATAGGTGGCAATATGACGAACCTGTTGCTCAGCAAAGTGCCCGGTGAGGTCGGTCACGGCTTGAGCGCTAAAAATAATGCAGCCGCCAAGCAGTACGGCCAGGCGGAGAAAGGCAGACATGTCGGGTTCCTTGTGGATCATTCCGTAAAAGAGGGCCATATTTTTTTTGTGCCTAGTATGAAACTGTGACGGTGATTACACAATTTGAATCGTCCGGAAAGCCTCATAAGATCATTCGCTAAGCACATTTTGTTCTGAGCTTTTGCCGGGCGTTATTCCATTCGGTAACATCTCATTCCAATTCGTAATTTCATCTCAATAAACCTGTGAACGTATAGTCGCGATAACGCTTCGTAACAACACTAGGGTTAACGTGGATTATTTGCCTCTTTTTGCCGATCTCGCAGGTCGACCCGTACTGGTCGTCGGCGGCGGAGATATCGCGGCGCGCAAGATTGAGCTGCTGCGTCGGGCCGGGGCGCGCATTCAAATCGCCTCACGCGAACTCTGCCCCGAGTTACAGGCTTTGCTGGATGAACAGCAGCTTGAATGGCTGGCCACGTCCTTTGAACCCGCTCAGCTCGACAAGGTCTTTCTGGTCATTGCCGCTACCGATGACAATGCGCTGAATGCGCAGGTCTATGACGAAGCGAATGCCCGCCACAAGCTGGTAAACGTGGTAGACGATCAGCCTAAATGCAGCTTTATTTTCCCCTCTATTGTTGATCGATCGCCACTGGTCGTGGCGATCTCCTCCAGTGGCACCGCGCCGGTGCTGGCCCGCATGCTGCGCGAGAAACTCGAAACGCTGCTGCCATCCCATCTGGGCCAAATGGCCGAGCTGGCGGGTCAGTGGCGTGACAAAGTCAAAGCTCGCTTCAGCCGTATGTCCGATCGCCGTCGTTACTGGGAAAGAATATTTAATGGCCGTTTTGCCAGTCAGATGGCGACGGGCGACGTTACGGCCGCTAAACAGACGCTGGATAGCGAACTGGGCGATCAGCCGCCCCGACAGGGCGAAATTATTCTGGTTGGCGCGGGGCCCGGCGACAGCGGCCTGTTAACCCTGCGCGGACTGCAGGTGATGCAGCTGGCGGACGTGGTGCTCTACGATCATCTCGTCAGCGATGAGGTGCTCGATCTGGTCCGGCGCGATGCCGATCGTATCTGCGTAGGCAAGCGTGCCAGCGCCCATCTCCTGCCGCAGGACGAAATTAACCAGTTGATGGTGCAGCTGGCGCAGAAAGGCAAACGTGTGGTGCGCCTTAAAGGCGGCGATCCCTTTATTTTTGGCCGCGGCGGCGAAGAGTTGCAGGCGGCGCAGCAAGCGGGTATTCCATTCCAGGTCGTGCCTGGCGTAACGGCCGCCGCAGGGGCTACCGCCTATGCTGGCATTCCGCTGACGCACCGTGATTACGCACAAAGCGTGCTGTTTATCACCGGACACTGCCGTCCGGATGGCGATGATATTGACTGGCCATCCCTCGCGCGTGCCCGTCAGACGCTGGCGATCTACATGGGCGCAGTCAAGGCGGCTCACATCAGCCAGCAGCTTATTCTTCATGGGCGCGCCGCCTCAACACCGGTTGCGGTGATTGGGCGCGGTACCCGGCCGGATCAACAGGTATTGACCGGCACACTCGAACATCTGGAGACGCTGGCAGCGTCAGCGCCTTCCCCGGCCCTGCTGGTGATTGGGGAAGTGGTTAATTTACACGGGCAACTGGCCTGGTTTCAGCATTCGGCACAGCAGGGGGCTCGCGAGTCCGCCGTTGTCAATCTGGCTTGAGAGGAAAAACGATGGACCAAAAACGACTCACTCATCTGCGCCAACTGGAGGCGGAGAGCATCCATATTATCCGCGAAGTGGCAGCCGAATTCGGCAATCCGGTCATGATGTATTCCATCGGCAAGGATTCCTCTGTCATGCTGCATCTGGCGCGTAAGGCCTTCTATCCAGGCACGTTGCCGTTTCCGTTGCTGCACGTGGACACCGGCTGGAAATTTCGCGAGATGTATGAATTCCGCGACCGCACCGTCAAAGCGATGGGCGCGGAGCTGTTGGTACATCGCAATCCCGAAGGGGTGGCGATGGGGATAAACCCCTTTGTGCATGGCAGTGCCAAGCACACCGACATTATGAAAACCGAAGGCCTGAAGCAGGCGCTGAACAAGTACGGCTTTGATGCGGCCTTCGGCGGCGCCCGTCGGGATGAAGAGAAGTCACGTGCCAAAGAGCGTATTTACTCGTTCCGTGACCGTTTTCACCGCTGGGACCCAAAAAATCAGCGCCCGGAACTGTGGCACAACTACAACGGCCAGATTAACAAAGGCGAGAGCATCCGTGTTTTCCCGCTGTCTAACTGGACCGAGCTGGATATCTGGCAATACATCTTCCTGGAAAACATTGAGATCGTGCCGCTTTATCTGGCCGCGCCGCGTCCCGTACTGGAACGTGATGGCATGTTGATGATGATCGATGACGATCGAATTAACCTCCAGCCAGGTGAAGTGATCAAACAGCGCATGGTTCGTTTCCGTACCCTTGGGTGCTGGCCGTTGACCGGTGCGGTGGAATCTGAAGCGCAAACCTTGCCTGAGATTATTGAAGAGATGCTGGTTTCCACCACCAGCGAGCGTCAGGGCCGTGTGATTGACCGCGATCAGTCCGGTTCGATGGAACTGAAAAAACGTCAGGGTTATTTCTAAGGAGACGCCAGATGAATACCGTAATTGCACAACAGATTGCCGAACAGGGCGGCGTTGAAGCCTGGCTGACCGCACAACAACATAAAAGCCTGCTGCGTTTTTTGACCTGCGGCAGCGTCGATGACGGCAAAAGTACGCTGATTGGCCGCTTGCTGCATGACACGCGTCAGATCTATGAAGATCAGCTGTCTTCATTACAAAGCGACAGCAAACGTCACGGCACCCAGGGCGAGAAACTGGATCTGGCGCTGCTGGTCGATGGCTTACAGGCCGAGCGCGAGCAGGGGATTACCATTGATGTCGCCTATCGCTATTTCTCCACCGAAAAACGTAAGTTCATCATCGCCGACACGCCAGGCCATGAGCAGTACACCCGCAATATGGCAACGGGCGCATCAACCTGTGACCTGGCGATCCTGCTGATCGACGCCCGCAAAGGCGTACTGGATCAGACGCGTCGCCACAGCTTTATTTCGACGCTGCTGGGCATCAAGCATCTGGTTGTGGCGATAAACAAAATGGATCTGGTGGATTACCAGCAGTCTGTGTTTGAGCAGATCAAACAGGATTACCTCGATTTTGCCGGCCAGTTGCCTGAAGATCTGGATATTCGCTTTGTGCCGATGTCGGCGCTGGAAGGCGAAAACGTCGCCTCACAGAGCCAGAGCATGCCGTGGTACAGCGGCCCGACGTTACTCGACGTTCTGGAAACCGTGGAGTTAAACGCGGTGGTGGATCACCAGCCGATGCGTTTCCCGGTGCAGTATGTTAATCGTCCCAATCTCGACTTCCGCGGTTATGCCGGTACGCTGGCCTCTGGCGTGGTGAAAGTGGGACAGCGCGTTAAAGTCCTGCCTTCAGGCGTGGAGTCCACCATTGCCCGCATTGTGACCTTTGACGGCGATCTGCAGGAAGCGGGAGCGGGCGAGGCCATTACGCTGGTCCTGAACGACGAAATCGATATCAGCCGTGGCGATCTGTTAGTGGACGCCAGCGCCGAGCTGCGCGCCGTTCAGTCCGCCACCGTCGATGTGGTGTGGATGGCTGAGCAGCCGCTTCAGGCCGGACAGAGCTACGATGTAAAAATCGCCGGTAAGAAAGCCCGTGGGCGAGTGGAAAAGGTCATTCACCAGGTTGAGATTAATTCACTGGAGAAACGGCAGGTGGACAATCTGCCGCTGAACGGGATTGGCCTTGCTGAGTTTACGTTTGATGAGCCGCTGGTGCTTGACAGCTATCAGCAAAATCCCGTAACCGGCGGCATGATCATTATTGACCGTCTGAGTAACGTCACCGTAGGCGCGGGGCTGATTCATGAGCCACTGAACGATCGGCCGCAGCACAACGGCGAGTTCAGCGCGTTCGAACTCGAGCTTAATGCACTGGTCCGTCGCCACTTCCCGCACTGGAATGCGCGCGATCTGCTGGGCGGTCAGTAATGGCCCAACATGATGAAAACGTAGTATGGCATGACCATCCGGTTACGCGGCAGGCACGCGAACAGCAACATGGCCATCAGGGCGTGGTACTGTGGTTTACCGGCCTTTCGGGGTCCGGTAAATCCACCGTTGCGGGGGCGCTGGAGCAGGCGCTACACCGCATCGGTGTCAGCACCTATCTGCTGGACGGCGATAATGTCCGTCACGGGTTGTGTCGCGATCTGGGCTTTAGCGATGAACATCGTAAAGAGAATATCCGCCGTGTAGGCGAGGTGGCCAAACTGATGGTGGATGCCGGTTTGGTCGTCCTTACCGCCTTTATCTCACCGCACCGTGCCGAGCGCCAGATGGTGCGCGATCTGCTGGACAGCGACCGGTTTATCGAGGTTTTTGTCGATACGCCGCTTGCAGTGTGTGAAGCGCGCGATCCTAAAGGGTTGTACAAAAAAGCCCGTGCAGGCGAGTTACAGAATTTCACCGGAATAGACAGCGTTTATGAAGCGCCGGACCAGCCAGAAATCTGGCTTAACGGGGAACAATTGGTTACAAAACTGACGGCCCAATTGTTAGATCTGCTGCGTCAGCGCGATATTATCAGTTCCTGAACAGACAGCGGCAAAGCGCCTTTCGTTTTGCCGCCTTCGCGTTGACAGGATATTTATGCAGAACATTACTCCCATGCTGGCACGCAAAGACCACCGTACACCGGATGAGCCTCGTTCCGTCCTTCCTGGAGGCGTCATTGGCTTTATCTGTTACTGGTGCGCGCTTGCCATACCTTTCCTGTTGTACGGCTCCAGCACGCTGTTTTTCTTCCTCTACACGTGGCCCTTTTTCCTGGCCCTGTTTCCCGTTTCCGTTCTCACAGGAATGGTATTGAATACCTGGCTCCGTGGGCAACTGCTCTGGACCGTTCTGATCTGCGTTGCTGCGGTGGCCTGTCAGTTCTGGTTACTGTTCCTGTTTCTGTCCCGCTGGTAAGGACACTGATGTCCAAACGCAGCAGCAGGTTACAAAAGTTTTCCTGCTTTGCGTCCGATCTTTTCCTCCCTTTTTTGTCTGCATAAACGGCATTGCACGCCATTTTTACTGCCAGTGTGGAGTCCTGGGTAAAGTTATGGGATGATTGGGCCGTTTTTAGGGGGCGGGATGGGAAAACTGACGTTACTGCTGTTGGTGCTGTTGGGTTGGCTGCAATATTCATTGTGGCTGGGTAAGAACGGCATCCATGACTTTACGCGCGTCAACGATGACGTTGCGGTACAAAAGGCGAATAACGCCAAATTGAAAATGCGCAACGATCAACTCTTTGCTGAAATTGACGATCTCAATGGCGGCTCTGAAGCGATTGAGGAACGCGCACGCAGCGAATTAGGCATGATTAAGCCTGGTGAAACCTTCTATCGTCTGGTCCCTGACCAGAACAAACGCAACGCGCAACAAGCTGCGCAAAACCAACAACGATAAAACATGAACAATCGGTCCCACTCTGCGGATGTGATTGCCGTTGTGCCCGCTGCCGGTATCGGCAGCCGCATGCAGGCAACCTGCCCTAAACAGTATCTGACGATTGGTCAGCACACCCTTCTGGAACACAGCATTGCCCGTCTGTTTTCCCATCCAGATGTCTCGCAGGTTATCGTCGCGTTAAGCCCAGACGATCGGCACTTTGCTGCTTTGCCCCTGGCAGACGATCCGCGGGTGATTTGCGTCATCGGGGGCGATACGCGCGCGGAGTCGGTTCTGGCCGGCCTGCAGGCAGCTCAGGGTGCCAGCTGGGTGCTGGTTCACGATGCTGCACGGCCTTGCCTGCATCCTGACGACCTGGATCGTCTGCTGCAGTTGCGGGAAACCAGCAAAACGGGCGGCATTCTGGCGGCACCCGTGTGTGACACCATGAAACGCGGCGAGCCTGGTCAGGCGGCGATTGCGCACACTGTCGATCGCGACAACCTGTGGCACGCTTTAACCCCGCAATTCTTCCCCCGGGCCTTACTGACGGCCAGCCTGATGCGAGCCTTGAACGAAGGGGCGACCATTACCGACGAAGCCTCGGCGCTGGAGTACTGCGGTTATCATCCTGAGCTGGTAACAGGCCGTAGCGACAACATCAAAGTTACCCGCCCGGAAGACTTAGCCCTGGCGGCTTTTTATCTCAGTCAGATTCAGTCAAAGGAGAGCACATAATGCGTATCGGTCACGGTTTTGACGTTCACGCCTTCGGTGGAGAAGGTCCGCTGGTGATTGGCGGTGTGCGAATCCCATTTGAGTATGGCTTTATTGCCCATTCCGATGGTGATGTGGCGCTGCATGCGCTCACCGATGCGCTGTTGGGCGCGGTGGCCATGGGCGATATTGGCAAGCTGTTCCCGGACACCGATCCGGCGTTCAAAGGCGCGGACAGCCGCGGGCTGTTGCGTGAAGCATGGCGTCGCATTGAGGCCAAAGGCTACTGCATTGGCAACGTCGATGTCACGCTGATTGCCCAGGCACCTAAAATGCTGCCGCACGTGCCGCAAATGCGCATTAACATTGCCGAAGATCTGGGCTGCCACATGGACCAGGTTAACGTTAAAGCCACCACCACCGAGAAACTCGGTTTTACCGGTCGGGGTGAAGGTATTGCCTGTGAAGCGGTGGCCTTACTGTTGAAAGTGGAACCGGCATGACGCTCCACTACCTGCAGGGTACGCCAAAGGCGACAGGCGTGATTAAAGCGACACCGGAAGATTTCGTGGTCGTGGAAGATTTGGGTTATCAGCCGGATGGCGAGGGTGAGCACGTGCTGGTGCGCATTCGCAAAAGCGGCGCCAATACCCGTTTTGTTGCCGAAGCCCTGGCGAAGTTTATGAAGGTCAGCGTACGCGACCTGAGCTATGCGGGCATGAAAGATCGCCACGCGGTTACGGAACAGACGCTTTGCTTTCGCGTCCCCGGCAATTCCATGCCCGTTCTGGCGGGGTTTGCGCTGGACGGCGTTGACATACTTGAGGTGGTGCGCCATAAGCGCAAGCTGCGCATCGGTGCCCTGGCGGGAAATGCATTCCGGCTGGTGATCCGGCAGGTCAGCCATCGTGAGGAAACAGAGGCGCGGCTGGTTAGCATCCGTGATAACGGCGTGCCCAACTATTTTGGCGAACAACGCTTTGGCCGCAACGGCAATAACCTGGTGACGGCGGCAAAGTTAGCGCGGAACGAGATTCAGATACGCGATCGCAGCAAGCGCGGACTGATGCTCTCGGCGGCGCGCAGTGCGCTGTTTAATCAGGTGACCAGCATGCGTTTAGCGCAGCAGGGCGGATTAACCCAGGTTATGAACGGGGATGCACTGCAGCTTACCGGTCGCGGCAGCTGGTTCGTTGCCCAGCCGGAAGAGCTGGCCGAGCTGCAGACGCGTGTTAATCAGCATGCGCTTCGCATTACGGCACCGTTACCGGGGCAGGGCGAGCCCGGCCCTCAGGCGGATGCGCTGGCTTTTGAACAGCAGTGCCTGGCCGATGCCGGTGAGCTGCGCGGTCTGCTTGAGCGTGAGCGCGTGGATGCCGGGCGCCGGGCGATGCTGGTGGTTCCGCGCGACCTGCGCTGGCGCTGGCAGGATGAGGCCACGCTGGAGATGCAATTCTGGCTGCCCGCAGGCAGCTTTGCCACCAGCGTTGTCCGGGAGTTGCTCAACAGCACCGAGTTACTTGATATGCCTGACGAATAAGCCGCGACGTTGCCTGTGTATCAGAATCGGCCTCGTCGCCAGGCTGCCAACGAGCCGCGTAGGCGGCCCGTTGGCATGGCAGTATGCGTATTTCATTGTTCCGGATGCTTTAACATCGTAGCGACCTTGCTCTTTTCCTGCCCGTTCGTTTGATTTTCGCCTACCACTTCCTCTCGCTCACCGCTAGAATGCAAAAGTCGCTGTCCACTCTTAACTTGTTGCCATGCCTCAAAACAGGTCCATATAACGGCGGCCCGGTTGAACAGAAAAGGTCAGAATTAAATGCGGATATTGCTCAGCAACGATGATGGCATCCACGCGCCTGGTATTCAGACGCTGGCAAAGGCTTTGCGTCAATTTGCCGAGGTGCAGGTTGTGGCACCGGATCGTAATCGCAGTGGTGCCTCTAACTCATTGACGCTGGAAACCCCGTTGCGCACCTTTACCCATGACAATGGGGATATTGCCGTGCAAATGGGTACGCCCACCGATTGCGTTTATTTGGGCGTGAATGCGCTTATGCAGCCCCGGCCAGACATCGTGGTGTCAGGCATTAATGCCGGCCCCAATTTGGGGGATGATGTGATCTATTCCGGTACGGTAGCGGCCGCAATGGAGGGCCGCCATCTGGGATTGCCCGCCGTGGCGGTATCGCTAAATGGCCAGCTGCACTATGACACTGCCGCGGCAGTGACCTGTGCCATTCTTAAAGCGCTGACGCAACAACCGCTGCGCACCGGACGCATCTTAAATATCAACGTGCCCGATTTGCCTCTGGCTGAAATAAAGGGCATTCGCGTCACGCGCTGCGGCAGCCGTCATCCGGCCGATCGGGTGATTGCGCAAACCGACCCTCGTGGTAATCCGCTGTACTGGATTGGCCCGCCCGGTGAAAAACTGGATGCGGGCCCTGAGACTGACTTTGCCGCCGTGGATGAGGGCTATGTGTCAGTGACTGCATTGCACGTCGATCTGACTGCGCATAATGCGCAGGCTGTTCTCAGCACCTGGCTGGCCAACGCTGAGGTACACCTGGCATGGTAAGTCGGCGTATTGAGACATTGCTGTCACAGCTGCGTCAACAGGGCATTGAAGATGAGCACCTGTTAAAAGCCATTGCCGATGTCCCGCGCGAACGCTTTATTGATGAAGCCTTCGAGCACAAAGCCTGGGACAACATGGCGCTGCCCATCGGGTCCGGTCAAACCATCTCGCAGCCCTATATGGTGGCACGCATGACCGCGTTGCTGGCGCTGACAGAGCACGCGCGCGTGCTGGAGATTGGCACCGGTTCCGGCTACCAGACCGCCATCCTCGCCCACCTGGTTGAACACGTTTACTCGGTCGAGCGCATTAAAGGCCTGCAGTGGCAGGCCAAACGGCGCCTGAAACAGCTTGATTTACACAATGTTTCAACCCGACACGGCGATGGCTGGCAGGGTTGGCCGTCTCGTGGCCCTTTTGATGCCATTATCGTTACCGCGGCACCGCCTGAAATTCCGATTGCGCTGATAGCGCAACTGGCGGAAGGCGGCATTATGGTGCTGCCCGTAGGTGAGGAGCAGCAGGTGTTAAAGCGTCTGCGCCGCCGCGGCAATGAGATTACAGAAGAAACCATTGAGCCGGTCCGTTTCGTTCCCTTAGTTCAGGGCGATCTGGCCTGACTGCCTTGTTAGCATTTCTTCATAACTGTTTCATGGAATCAGGTAGTTGATATTGCTACTATCCAGTTCATTCAACGAAAATCCAGCGTTTAACGTGCCGCACAGTGTATTGTGCTGGTGAGACGAGTAAGTCAGTTTTTTAAAGGTTGCCACCACGGGGGATTAATGAGCACGGGAAGCACAATTTTTCAGTTACGCCGTCTGGCGGCGCTTTCACTGGTGAGTTTTTGGCTGGCAGGCTGTAGTTCAGGCGATAATACTCAGGCGCCGATAAGCAATATCGGCGACAGCAACAGCGTTAATGACAACAGTAATATGGCTGGCTCTGGTACTGCGCCAGCCACCGGCGGCGTGCCCTCTGTGCCACCGCAGGGCGGAATGTTAAGCCGTAGTACACCTTTACCGCAGAACAATTCGGGAATCATTAGTGCCAATAATAATAATGTGCAAACTGAAAATGGCCGGATTGTGTACAACAGAAGTTATCAGAATATTCCTAAAGGTAGCTATTCTGGCCAGACCTACACCGTAAAACGTGGGGATACCTTGTTCTATATCGCCTGGATTACGGGCAATGACTTCCGCGATTTAGCGCAGCGCAACAACGTTCAGGCCCCTTACAGCCTGAATGTGGGACAGACGCTACAGGTTGACAACGGCTCGGGTCAGCCCATTACCGGTGGCAACGCCATCACCGCTGCAGATGCAACGCAAAGCGGCGTTGTGAGTGCACCACAAATAAAACAGGCCCCTGTTGCACAGCAGCCTGTTATTACGTATTCTGATGATTCGGGTGAATCGAGTGGCAGCAAATTGTTGCCTTCGAAGGGAGCAAATGTTGCAACGACAACAGCTCCAGCCGTTACCGCACCGCCTACGGTTAGCAGTACAACTAACAGTTCAACCCCTGTGGGAAGCTGGCGTTGGCCAACTGAAGGTAAGATCATCGATAACTTCTCTGCCGCCGAGGGTGGCAATAAAGGCATCGATATCGCAGGTTCGCGCGGACAGCCAATTGTAGCCACTGCTTCAGGAAGGGTGGTTTACGCAGGCAATGCGCTTCGTGGTTACGGTAATTTAATCATCATTAAACACAATGATGATTACCTGAGTGCCTACGCCCATAACGATACAATGCTGGTCCGGGAACAACAGGAAGTTAAGGCTGGGCAAAAGATCGCTACCATGGGTAGCACCGGAACCAGTTCAGTTAGATTACACTTTGAAATTCGTTACAAGGGGAAATCCGTAAACCCGTTGCGTTATTTGCCGCAGCGATAATCCGGCAGAGTCCTCAGGAATCTGCCCTGGAATCACGGGTAGGAGCCACTTATGAGCCAGAATACGCTGAAAGTAAACGAGTTACATGAGAACGCGGAATTCGAAGAGAATGGAGCAGAGATTTTTGATGAGAAGGCACTCGTTGAAAATGAATCTGGCGACAATGATGTAGCAGAAGAGGAGTTGCTGGCGCAGGGTGCGACGCAACGTGTACTTGATGCTACTCAACTCTATCTTGGGGAGATTGGCTATTCTCCATTGCTGACGGCAGAGGAAGAAGTTCTCTTTGCTCGCCGCGCATTACGAGGTGATATTCCTTCTCGTCGCCGCATGATCGAAAGTAACTTACGCCTGGTGGTAAAGATTGCCCGACGTTACAGCAATCGCGGTCTGGCTCTGCTGGACCTGATTGAAGAAGGTAACCTCGGCCTGATCCGTGCCGTTGAAAAGTTTGATCCAGAACGTGGATTCCGCTTCTCAACGTATGCCACCTGGTGGATTCGTCAGACCATTGAACGGGCAATCATGAACCAGACCCGTACAATTCGTTTGCCAATCCATATTGTTAAAGAACTGAACGTTTATCTGCGTACTGCGCGTGAACTTTCTCACAAGCTTGACCATGAGCCGAGTGCGGAAGAAATTGCAGAACAACTGGATAAGCCGGTTGATGACGTTAGTCGTATGTTGCGTCTCAACGAACGCATTACCTCAGTTGATACTCCACTGGGAGGGGATTCTGAGAAAGCGCTGCTGGATATTCTGGCCGATGAAAAAGACAACGGCCCAGAAGACACTACGCAAGATGACGATATGAAACAAAGTATCGTTAAATGGTTGTTCGAACTGAACGCTAAGCAGCGCGAAGTGTTGGCTCGTCGTTTCGGCCTGTTGGGCTATGAAGCGGCAACGCTCGAAGATGTTGGCCGTGAAATCGGTTTAACCCGCGAGCGTGTGCGTCAGATTCAGGTTGAAGGTTTGCGCCGTCTGCGTGAAATCCTGCAGGGTCAGGGCCTCAGCATTGAAGCACTGTTCCGCGAATAAGCCGTCACAGAGCACATCAACAGAAAGCGATGGTTAACCCCATCGCTTTTTTTTATCTGCGTGTTATGCCTCTGCCCGCAGGGCAAAATACTCGTCTGACAAAAAACAGGGCCGACGGGCCACATCTTTTGTCAGGCACAGTGTTACATCCTCCGGAAAACCGCGCTGTATCAGTTCTGTTGCTGACGAACAGTGAAACAGCGCCGTGAAATCCTGCAACTGATGAGCGTGCCAGGCTGCGACAGCGGTCTGTGCTTCCGGTGACAGCGAGTTTCGCTCAAGTGCGGCAATGATCCCCCCGGCAACCACATAGTCCTCAATACAGGGGCGAAGGCTCCCGTCCGGCCAACGCTCGCCGCAAGGGACAATCAAAAGACGTTTAAAGGGGCGGCAGGCCTCGGCGGTGGCAGTGAGGTTTCTCAGACAGCCTGTCAGCACGGGCACGCCCCACTCTCGTGCCCGGAAGCAGGTTGCGGAGCCATTAGGGGAGGGCAGTACCAACCTTTCACCAGGGCGAACGCTGAGCAACGTTCGGGGCGACAGGCTGTAGCCTTCGCCACCGAATCGCCTGTCGCTGTTCGCCGCGACAGCACCGACGGACTGCGCATAATGGACGACAGTCTGATCTTTCCAGGGATAGGGATACACGCGTGCCCCGTTCTCCACGGCAAGACTGACGCAGGTGGAAAAGGACATCACATCCACTATCACAATGGCATCCACATTGCCGGCAAGATGATCCAGTGCGGCGATGCCCCATTCGAGACGAATTGCAAACGCGTCCTGACTGTACCAGTGCATAAGCTGTTCCTGAAGTGTGAGGATAACAGGAAGGCGCAACCCGCTAAGTTACCCCTGCCTGCGCAATAACTTTTGCAGCCGTCTTTGCTGCCAACGGCGGATCGCTTCCTTGAAAATAAACAGGCGTAATGCTCTGACCACGAGTAAGGCTCCCCAAATAGCAGCGACCCAAAGTGACCAGCGCTCATTCGGCGAGGTAAAGTGGTTGAGGACGAACAGCAGTGTGCACACTACCACGGCGCTAAACAGAGAACGGTAAAACCGACTCTCGGCAGCAAGCTGCAGGCGGGCATCTGAAATGTAGCTGTCCAACGCTTCGCCGTTCTCCGCTGATGCCTCGCTGGTCAGGTCGGTGATTTTACACGCAAAGACGGCCGCCAGCGCGCTTAACGTTTCCAGACTGGGTGGATCACCGTTTTCAATGCGTTGTACGGTTCGGGTGCTGAGTCCGGCCATTTCGGCCAGTTGCTCCTGTGACCAGGCGCGGGCAAGACGATATTCTCTGACTTTATTCAGGTTACGCATAGTGCAGTCTCCGAAAGAGTAAACAATCGGTAAGCAGCATCCCCGGTTAGCGTCGTCAGGAACACGATCGCAGCACGACAGGCACACGACAGCAGTATGACACCGCTTTAACGGCCGGTCATAGCGTAAAGCAGTAACAGAAAAATGCGCCAGCAGAATGGGAAACGCGGGCGCAAGAGAAGGTTGACGCGCAGTCAGTTGCCGCCCAGTCAAGGGCGGCAGTGATCAGACCAGCGATTTAAGTCGATAGATCCAGTCCAGCGCCTGTCGCGGTGTCAGCGTATCGGGATCCAGTGCCTCAAGTGCTTCCACGGCAGGGGAGGTTTCTTCCACCAACAGCGGCAACTGCGAGCCGTCAATGTTTGACGTCGCGGACTGACTGGAAACCGTTTCGAGCTCTTTCAGCTTATTGCGCGCCCGTTTAATGACCTCTTTGGGCACGCCCGCGAGCGCAGCTACGGCCAGTCCGTAGCTTTTACTGGCAGCCCCGTCTTGCACGCTATGCATGAACGCAATCGTATCGCCGTGTTCAACTGCGTCCAGGTGAACGTTAACCACGCCTTCCAGTTTTTCAGGCAGGGTCGTCAGTTCAAAGTAGTGCGTCGCAAACAGGGTCATCGCTTTAATACGGTTAGCCAGATTTTCCGCACAGGCCCAGGCCAGCGATAAACCGTCATACGTCGAGGTGCCGCGGCCGATTTCATCCATCAGGACCAGGCTGTTTTCTGTCGCGTTGTGCAGAATATTGGCCGTCTCGGTCATTTCAACCATAAAGGTCGAACGCCCGGAGGCCAGATCATCTGCCGCGCCCACACGGGTGAAGATACGATCCAGTGGACCAATGACCACCTCTTCGGCAGGAACGAAGCTGCCAATCCAGGCCATCAGGGCGATTAACGCCGCCTGGCGCATGTAGGTACTTTTACCGCCCATATTCGGACCGGTGATGATCAACATGCGGCGTTGTGGGGCCAGAGAGAGCGGGTTCGCGATAAAAGGTTCTTTCAGGACCTGCTCCACTACCGGATGGCGGCCGGCGGTAATTTTAATCCCGGGCTTGTCGTGCAGCGTGGGACGGCAGTAGTTAAGTGTCCAGGCTCGTTCCGCGAGGTTACTCAGGACATCCAGTTCGGCCAGCGCCGCCGCACTGAGCTGCAGCGCTTCAAGATGCGGCAACAGCTGGTCAAACAGGCCTTCATACAGGCTTTTCTCCAGCGCCAGCGCTTTACCCTTAGAGGTAAGGACTTTATCTTCGTACTCTTTCAGCTCTGGAATGATGTAGCGCTCTGCGTTCTTCAACGTCTGACGGCGAACATAGTGGATAGGCACCTGATGGCTCTGGCCACGGCTGACCTGAATGTAGTAGCCGTGAACGCCGTTAAAGCCCACTTTCAGGCTGTCCAGACCGAGCTTTTCGCGTTCGCGAACTTCCAGTCGATCCAGATAATCTGTTGCGCCATCGGCGAGTGCTCGCCACTCATCAAGCTCGGCGTTATAACCGGGCGCAATAACGCCACCATCCCTGATTAATACCGGGGGGGATTCGACAACGGCCTGCTCAAGCAGAGTGCGCAGTTCGCTAAACTCGCCCATCTGTGCACGCAGCGTTTTCAACTGGGCGGATTCGGCGTTTGCCAGCAGATCGTTGAGTTCCGGCAACTGCTGAAAGGCATGGCGCATGCGCGCCAGATCACGCGGGCGCGCCGTTCGCAGCGCCAGTCGGGCCAGAATACGCTCTAAATCACCGACCTGGCGCAGAACGGGTTGCAGCGCATCGCTGAGTGGTTGCAGCTCTGCAATTGATGCCTGTCGTTTCGCGATGATACTACTGTCACGCAGCGGCATATGCAGCCAGCGCTTTAGCATCCGGCTTCCCATTGGCGTGACGGTTTTATCCAGCACGGCGGCCAGCGTGTTCTCTGTTCCGCCCGCAAGATTTTGCGTAATTTCAAGGTTACGGCGCGTGGCCGCATCCATAATGATGCTGTCCTGCTGACGCTCCATGCTAAGAGAGCGGATATGGGGCAGGCTGGTTCGTTGAGTATCTTTCACATACTGCAGCAGACAGCCGGCGGCGCGCAGACCCAGGTGCGCCTGCTCAACACCAAAACCGTTTAAGTCCCGTGTGCCAAACTGCATGTTGAGCTGCTGACGCGCCGTGTCGATTTCAAACTCCCAAAGCGGACGGCGACGTAAACCGCGACGCTGATCGATAAGCGCCATCGCAGCAAAATCTTCCGGATAAAGTAGCTCGGCAGGATTCGTTCGCTGCAGCTCTGCCGCCATCGTTTCCTGATCGGCAGGTTCACTCAGGCGAAAACGGCCTGAGCTGATATCCAGCGTGGCATAACCATAGCCGCGCGCCCCCTGAACAATTGCCGCCAGCAGGTTATCCTGCCGTTCCTGTAACAGGGCTTCATCGCTGATGGTGCCCGGGGTAACAATACGAACGACTTTGCGTTCCACCGGGCCTTTACTCAGCGCAGGGTCGCCAATTTGCTCACAGATGGCGACTGATTCACCGAGTTGCACCAGCCGGGCTAAATAGTTTTCGACGGCGTGATGGGGCACACCGGCCATGGGGATCGGCTCGCCTGCCGAGGCACCGCGTTTGGTTAAGGAAATGTCTAACAGCTGAGAGGCACGTTTGGCATCGTCATAAAACAGCTCGTAGAAATCGCCCATGCGATAAAACAGCAGGATATCCGGATGCTCAGCCTTGAGGCGTAAATATTGCTGCATCATTGGCGTGTGAGTACTCAAGTCCATGTGCGCTGTTTTGTTCATCTCATTCTTACTCAAGGTTGACTCTTCCTTTTCCCGTCACGGTTTTCGCTGGGTTAAACAAGGGTGATAGGCAGCGACCATCATGCTGCATATGCCGCGCGGAAATAGTACCATTTTACGGCTCCTGCATCATCCGGCTTACCGCAGCGGGTAATGAAGTTAGCAAAGCCGGGTCGCCAACTGAATGATTTTTTTGATGAGAGAGAAAGCAGTAGAGGCATTTCACAAAACAGCCGGTTTGATTGTTAAAAAAAGTGTTTTTTTTACGATCTCGTTTGTATGTATCCGCGTTGAACGATTAACATTAAAATCCCTGGTCTGGCCTGTTATATGGATATCTGATGCGTTTTAAGCTTGCTTACCTTCCGCTTTTTGCCCTGCTTGCTGCCTGTAGCAGTAAGCCACACTCTTCGCAGCCGCCCGCCGAACGGGTTGCGCCTAAAGGTGGCTTTTTGCTGGAGCCGTCTCATGCTGTTCAGCCGATGTTTGGTGACTTCGCCAGCAATCCTGTTGCGGAACAGTTCATCGACAAAATGGTGGCGAAACACGGCTTCGACCGTGAGCAACTGCACGCCATTATTGGCCAGGCTAAGCGGCTGGACTACGTCCTGCGTTTAATGGATCGTCAGGCACCGTCCTATACACCGCCGAGTGGGCCTAACGGCGCATGGATTCGCTATCGCAATAAATTTATCACACCGGATAACGTGCAAAATGGCGTCGCGTTCTGGAATCAATATCAGGATGCACTGCAGCGTGCGCAGCAGGTCTACGGCGTTCCGCCTGAGATTATTGTTGGCATTATCGGCGTGGAAACGCGCTGGGGCCGCATCATGGGGAAAACCCGCATTCTGGACGCGCTGGCAACGCTCTCATTTGATTACCCGCGCCGTGCTGCTTACTTTAGCGGTGAGCTGGAGACCTTCCTGCTCATGGCGCGTGATGAGAAGGACGATCCGCTCGATCTTAAAGGCTCCTTTGCGGGCGCGATGGGCTACGGTCAGTTCATGCCATCGTCCTACAAAGCTTATGCGGTAGATTTTAACGGTGACGGCCATATCAATTTGTGGGATCCCGTCGATGCGATAGGCAGTGTCGCACACTATTTCCAGCAGAACGGCTGGCGTCCGGGTGAAAATGTTGCCGTGCCAGCCAGTGGTCAGGCACCCATGCTCGAAAACGGTTTCAAAACCCGTTACAACGTCAGCACGCTGGCAGCATCGGGGCTTTCTCCACAGGGTTCGCTGGATGGCCATGACGAGGTCAGCCTGCTCCGTCTGGATCTCGGCACCAGCTACCAGTACTGGTACGGCTTGCCTAACTTCTATGCCATTACCCGCTACAACAACAGCACGCATTACGCGATGACCGTGTGGCAACTGGGAGAGGCGGTCAGCAAGGCGCGTCAGGGATCGCTGTTTTAAAACTACCCTTAGCAACTGTAAGGATATATGATGACGGCCCTTTATTCTGTGCCGTCCTCATTTTCTGGAGCCGTTATGTCTTTACCTGCTTGCCCTGTTTGCCATGCCGATTACACCTGGCAAGATGCTGAAAATCTTAACTGTCCGTCCTGTGGTCATATCTGGACTCAGGCTGAAGGGGATGACAGCGGTCAGGATTTGATCGTTCGTGATGCAAACGGCAATTTACTCGCCGATGGCGACAGCGTCACGGTCGTTAAAGATCTGAAGGTCAAAGGCAGTTCGTCTGTGCTGAAAATAGGCACCCGGGTTAAGAGCATCCGGCTGGTTGAAGGCGATCACAATATTGATTGCAAGATCGACGGATTTGGTCCGATGAAGCTCAAATCTGAGTTTGTGAAAAAGAACTGATTCTGCCGGGCGCCTGCTCGCTGCGCCCGATCTTATTCCTGTCAGCCCGACCGGGCTTTTCCCTTATAAAGACCTCCTGCCCGTTTGCGTGCCGCTGACATATTTTGCTGTTGGTCGGGCACTTTATGTTTATTTATACGTCTCATCTTCTGTGAATCTTTAACCCCTGAGAGGAGACGCAATATGCAAGACTGGGATCCCGCGCTGTATCGTAAATTTGAGGCAGAAAGAACGCGGCCTGCGCATGAATTACTGGCACGAATTGAGGTTGAAGATGTCCGGTTCGTTACCGATCTGGGCTGTGGCCCCGGGAACAGCACCGAACTGCTTTACGATGCCTGGCCGCAGGCGCAGGTGATCGGGCTTGACAGTTCTGCCGCCATGCTCGCGCAGGCGCGGGAACGTTTGCCTCAGTGCCAGTTTATTCAGGCGGATATCGGCAACTGGACAACCGACATCCCGCAGCAGGTGATTTATGCCAACGCGTCGCTGCAATGGCTTGGCGATCATCCCACCCTGTTACCACGGTTAGTCAGTCAACTGGCGCCTGCCGGTGCGCTGGCGGTTCAAATGCCCGATAATTTGGAAGAACCTTCGCATCAGTTAATGCGTGAGGTCGCGGCATCCGGCCCCTGGCGCGACAAGATCAGCGCGCAGGCGGCGGAACGCAAAAAATTACCCTCAACTGAACACTATTATGACGTGCTGACAAAGGCAGGCTGCGCGGTTGATATCTGGCGAACCACCTACTATCACGTTATGGACGATGCGCAGGCCATCATCCACTGGTTAAAGGCTACCGGGCTGCGTCCTTTCCTTGCGCCGCTGGACGTCTCTGAGCAGGAACAGTTTCTGGCTGCTTATCATCAGTGTCTTATTACCGGCTATCCCGCCCGTCAGGATGGCAAGGTACTCTTAGCTTTCCCCCGGCTTTTCATGGTGGCGACACGCAACGGCTAAACTGGAGCGTAACGCGCAATTTGTTGACTAAGCGCCCCTGAGTGCTTGAAAAAGCGCAGAGCATGCACCATGTTCACTCAACGGCGACAGGGAGCGAAAAATGAATGACCAGCAGTTGCACGCGCTGAGTGCGCAGACAGGTGAGGCGCTTAAACAGCGTAACGCTACCGTAACTTGTGCAGAATCCTGCACCGGCGGCTGGATAGCAAAAGTGTTTACTGACGTGAGCGGAAGCTCTGCCTGGTTCGAACGGGGCTTTGTCACCTACAGTAACGATGCCAAACAAGAACTGGTCGGTGTCAGCGCGGCGTCACTGGCGCAATACGGCGCCGTCAGCGAGGCGGTAGTGCGTGAAATGGCCCTTGGGGCACAGCAGCGGGCGCGCGCCGATTACGCTATTTCCGTTAGCGGTATTGCCGGCCCGGATGGTGGCAGTGAAGACAAACCGGTAGGCACCGTCTGGTTTGGCTTTGCGGCACCGGGTGGCGTGGTCATGGCTTTTCGTCAGCAGTTTGATGGCGATCGCGATGCCGTGCGCCGTCAGTCAGTTGGCTGGGCACTCCAGACGTTATCCCGTCAATTTCTGCAAAATTAAACTTGATACTGTATGACTATACAGTATAATTACCCGCAACAGAAAGTGCACAGGCACCATGCGTGCGTGTTTACCCGGCATGATTAGGAGTAGAAATGGCAATTGATGAAAACAAACAGAAGGCTTTAGCTGCCGCGCTCGGCCAGATTGAGAAGCAATTTGGTAAAGGCTCCATCATGCGCTTGGGTGAAGACCGCTCAATGGATGTGGAAACCATTTCAACGGGTTCTCTGTCACTGGATATCGCATTAGGTGCGGGTGGTTTACCGATGGGACGTATCGTTGAGATCTACGGCCCAGAGGCCTCAGGTAAAACGACACTGACACTTCAGGTTATTGCCGCCGCGCAGCGTAAGGGCAAAACCTGTGCCTTTATCGATGCCGAGCACGCACTGGATCCCATCTATGCTAAGAAACTGGGCGTAGATATCGACAATCTGCTGTGTTCACAGCCGGATACCGGTGAGCAGGCCCTGGAAATTTGTGATGCGCTGGCCCGCTCTGGTGCCGTTGACGTCATTATCGTTGACTCCGTAGCTGCACTGACGCCAAAAGCCGAAATCGAAGGTGAAATCGGTGACTCACATATGGGCCTGGCGGCACGTATGATGAGCCAGGCAATGCGTAAGCTGGCGGGTAACCTGAAGCAGTCAAATACGCTGCTGATCTTCATCAACCAGATTCGTATGAAGATTGGTGTGATGTTCGGTAACCCGGAAACCACTACCGGTGGTAACGCGCTGAAGTTCTACGCTTCTGTTCGCCTTGATATTCGCCGTATCGGTGCGATTAAAGAGGGTGACAACGTGGTGGGTAGTGAAACGCGCGTTAAAGTCGTTAAGAACAAAATTGCAGCGCCATTTAAACAGGCTGAGTTCCAGATCATGTACGGCGAAGGCATTAACACCTTCGGTGAGCTGGTGGATCTTGGCGTGAAGCACAAGCTGATTGAAAAAGCCGGTGCATGGTACAGCTATAAAGGCGATAAGATCGGTCAGGGCAAAGCAAACGCGGGCAACTTCCTCAAAGAAAATGCCGCGGTGGCCGACGAGCTTGATATCAAACTGCGTGAAATGCTGCTTAACGGTGGCGATCAAAATATCGCGGCGGACGTTGCAGGCAACGACGTTGAGAAGGCGGCGAGCGAAGCCAACGAAGATTATTAAAGCCTGAAGCAGGAGCGGATTTTCCGCTCCTGTTTTACATTAACGCCTCACGTGCCTTTCCTCTGTTCCTGTCTCCCGCCATACTCTCCCTCCGTTCGTAAAAGGTGCGCAGTATGTCTGAACAATCTCAGCCACAAGTCATCTCATTTTCACGCCTGCTGGATCGTGCGATGCGCCTGCTGGGCCAGCGTGACCACAGCCGCGAAGAGCTTAAACAAAAGCTCCAGCTGTCCGCTCAGCGTAGCGCGTGGATGAAACAAAAAGATCCTGAAATCATTACGCCCGAGCTAATGGAAAAGGTGCTGAACTGGTGTGGTGAAAACGGCTGGTTAAATGACGAGCGCTTTACCGCACGATTTATTCAGAGCCGAAGCCGCAAGGGATTTGGTTCACAGCGTATCAGGCTGGAGCTGGCACAAAAGGGCATCAGCCGTGATGCGATCGATCTCGCCATGGAAGAAACCGATATTGACTGGTCGGCCTGTGCGGCTGAACTCGCCGAGAAAAAATTTGGTCACCCATTGCCGACAGAATGGAAAGAAAAAGCCAAAGTGCAGCGCTTTTTGCATGCCAAAGGCTTTCTGAGCGAGGATATTCAGCAGGTTTTCAGAAATTTTGATGACTAAAAGTCGATGTGATTTTACTTCCCTCCGAAGAATATTTATCTTACCCCTTTTGGTTCCTTATGCTTGCTGCCGTAACGATGCGGTACGCCTGATAAAGAAGGACCTTTCGTTAGCGTGATTCCAGGATATATATGAGCAAGAGCACTGCTGAGATCCGTCAAGCGTTTCTCGACTTTTTCAATAGTAAGGGACATCAGGTTGTAGCAAGCAGCTCCCTGGTACCAAACAACGATCCGACGTTGCTGTTTACCAACGCCGGAATGAACCAGTTCAAAGATGTGTTTCTGGGTCAGGAAAAGCGTGACTACACGCGAGCAACGACGTCACAACGCTGCGTACGTGCCGGCGGGAAACACAACGATCTTGAAAACGTCGGTTATACCGCACGTCACCACACCTTTTTTGAAATGCTGGGCAATTTCAGCTTTGGCGACTACTTCAAAAAAGAAGCTATTGCGTTTGCCTGGGAACTGCTGACCGGCGAGCAGTGGTTTAAGCTGCCCAAAGAGCGCCTGTGGGTCACCGTGTATGAAACCGATGACGAAGCTTACGATATCTGGGCCAACGATATTGGCGTTCCCCGTGAGCGTATTATCCGTATCGGTGATAACAAGGGCAGCGCCTACGCGTCAGATAACTTCTGGCAGATGGGTGATACCGGGCCTTGCGGTCCCTGCAGCGAAATTTTCTACGATCACGGCGACCATATCTGGGGCGGACCACCGGGCAGCCCTGAAGAGGATGGCGATCGCTATATTGAGATCTGGAACATCGTCTTTATGCAGTTTAACCGTCAGGCGGATGGCACGATGTTGCCATTACCTAAGCCCTCTGTGGATACCGGGATGGGGTTGGAACGCATCACTGCGGTTCTGCAGCATGTTAATTCAAACTATGAAATCGACCTGTTCCAGACGTTGATTGAAGCGGTTGCGAAGGTCACCGGCGCGACCGATCTGAATAATAAATCCCTGCGCGTTATTGCCGATCACATTCGTTCCTGCGCCTTCCTGATTGCCGATGGCGTCATTCCGTCGAATGAAAACCGTGGCTATGTCCTGCGTCGCATCATCCGCCGCGCCGTACGTCACGGCAATATGCTGGGTGCTAAAGACGCATTCTTCTACAAGCTGGTTGCACCACTGATTCAGGTCATGGGCGCGGCAGGCGATGAGTTACAGCGTCAGCAGGCACAGGTTGAGAACGTTCTGAAAAGTGAAGAAGAGCAGTTTGCTAAAACGCTTGAACGTGGCCTGGCACTTCTGGACGAGGAACTGGCAAAACTGCAAGGTGATACACTGGATGGCGAAACCGTCTTCCGCTTATACGATACCTTCGGATTCCCTGCCGATTTAACGGCTGACGTTTGCCGTGAACGTAACCTCAAAATTGATGAAGCCGGTTTTGAAAAGGCGATGGAACAGCAGCGTCAGCGCGCACGTGAAGCCAGCGGCTTCGGCGCAGACTACAGCAATGTGATTCGTATCGACGCGGCTTCGTCGTTTAAAGGCTATGAGCAGTTGGATCTGACGGCGACCGTCAAGGCGCTGTTCGTGAACGGTGAAGCCGTTGACGCCCTGTCTGCCGGTCAGGACGCGGTGATTGTGCTGGATGAAACGCCATTTTATGGCGAGTCTGGCGGTCAGGTAGGCGACACTGGCGAGCTGAAGGGCAATAACGCGCTGTTTAGCGTACAGGATACGCAAAAATATGGGCAGGCGATTGGTCATATTGGCAAACTCAGCAGCGGACAATTACGCGTTGGCGATCGTCTTGAGGCGGTGGTTGATGAGGCGCGCAGGGCTCGTATTCGTCTGAATCACTCCGCAACGCATCTGTTGCATGCTGCATTGCGTCAGGTTTTAGGTGAACATGTTGCTCAGAAGGGCTCGTTGGTTAACGACAAATATTTGCGTTTTGACTTCTCACATTTTGAGGCCATGAAACCTCAGGAGATTCGTCAGGTCGAAGATATTGTTAACGCACAGATCCGTCGCAATTTGCCTGTTGAAACCCGTGTCATGGATCTTGAGGCGGCGAAAGCCAAAGGCGCGATGGCCCTGTTCGGTGAAAAATACGATCAGCAGGTTCGCGTTCTGACCATGGGGGATTTCTCGGTTGAGCTGTGTGGCGGAACGCACGCTGCGCGAACCGGTGATATCGGCCTGTTCCGCATTCAGGCCGAGTCCGGTACTGCCGCAGGGATTCGCCGTATTGAGGCGATCACAGGCGAGGCGGCTCTGGCACAGGTTTATGCGCAGAGTAGCCAGCTACAGGATATTGCCCAACTGGTGAAAGCCAACAGCAGTAACCTGAATGAAAAAGTGCGCGGGCTGGTTGATCATCTGCGTTCGCTGGAGAAAGAGTTACAGCAGTTACGCGATCAGCAGGCGGCGCAGGAAAGTGCGCAGCTGGGCAATCATGCGGTCGACGTCAAAGGCGTTAAGCTGCTGGTGACTGAGCTCAGCAACACCGATCCGAAAATGCTGAGGACCATGGTGGATGAGCTGAAAAACCAGCTGGGCTCGGCGATTATCGTGCTGGCTACGGTAGCAGATGGCAAAGTGTCACTGATTGCTGGCGTAACGAAAGATTTAACCGACCGTGTTAAGGCTGGGGAACTCATCGCCGAACTTGCGCCTAAAGTGGGTGGTAAGGGCGGTGGCAGACCTGACATGGCGCAGGCAGGTGGCAGTGATGCTACTGCACTGAAAGGTGCGCTGGCAGGTGTTGAAGGATGGGTTTCGAGCCGTCTGTAATTAAATAAAATAATTCATCGTAGCAAGCGCCAGAACTGATGTTCCGGCGCTTTTTAATACGATGTTAAATTTGCTAGTGACAAAGTCGGGTTGATGTAGCGTATTTCGGCTAAACTATTTATCAGCAGAATGTATTGGCGCGTTGATGTGCAATGGTGTATTTCTCATAGCCTGTGTACAGCGTTAAGTGATGGATAACGCCGGGAAGCTTTATCAAGCCCGACTCTTTTAATCTTTCAAGGAGCAAAGAATGCTTATTCTAACTCGTCGAGTTGGTGAAACCCTCATGATCGGTGATGAGGTGACTGTAACGGTACTGGGCGTCAAAGGTAACCAGGTCCGCATTGGTGTTAACGCACCAAAAGAAGTGTCTGTGCATCGCGAAGAGATTTATCAGCGCATCCAGGCCGAAAAAACGCAACAAACCAACGTTTGACAGATTCAGCGTCTCGCACCTGTGCGAGACGCTACCCTTTGTTCCCGCCGTCTCGCCTTTTCTTTTTCCTCGTTATCTACCCTTTTTGTTAACTTCATCATCTTTGATTGTTGATTATTCACTCTTTTTGCGGTCATTTTGTCCCAATTGCCTGTCATTTGTGCAAACGGAAAAAACCTTCCGAAAAATTGTTTGACTTATAAGTGCGGGAAAGTAATATGTGCGCCACGCAGTGCCGATGAGCAGAAACAAGTTCAGAAGCGCAGTTCGGAAGAACGCGTAAGGTGAGGTGGCCGAGAGGCTGAAGGCGCTCCCCTGCTAAGGGAGTATACGGTCAAAAGCTGTATCGAGGGTTCGAATCCCTCCCTCACCGCCATTTCCGATGCATCCGTAGCTCAGCTGGATAGAGTACTCGGCTACGAACCGAGCGGTCGGAGGTTCGAATCCTCCCGGATGCACCATATCGTTGAATATGGATATGTTGATGTCAGGCGAAGCGCCGCAGAAAACATTGTCGGAACAGAGTTGTAAAGTGAACTAGCAATTCCTTCATGGTGAGTCGTTAGCACCCTGCGTTGTACAAGAATTTCATAATGCATCCGTAGCTCAGCTGGATAGAGTACTCGGCTACGAACCGAGCGGTCGGAGGTTCGAATCCTCCCGGATGCACCATACTTTTCGGTATGGACGTGTATTCCTGGTCTGTAAGGCATAGTCGATTTGTCAGGCAGAGCCAGGGAGGATAACGTTGCTTCAGCAACGGCCCGAAGGGCGAGGCGTCAGCCGAGTCATCCTCCCGGATACACCATTCTTCGTATTACCCTCAGGTTGATTTCTGCCAGTCCATAAAAGCTTTCCTGTGCATCCGTAGCTCAGCTGGATAGAGTACTCGGCTACGAACCGAGCGGTCGGAGGTTCGAATCCTCCCGGATGCACCATATTCTGCAATGCTCAAGCGAAACCTCTCTGTCATAATCAGGTGTCATCACAGCGAACACCAGGGAGGATAACGTTGCTTCAGCAACGGCCCGAAGGGCGAGGCGTCAGCCGAGTCATCCTCCCGGATGCACCATATTTTTCGGTATGGACGTGTATTCCTGGTCTGTAAGACATAGTCGATTTGTCAGGCAGAGCCAGGGAGGATAACGTTGCTTCAGCAACGGCCCGAAGGGCAAGGCGTCAGCCGAGTCATCCTTACGCAGGGACTGTCTTGCGAATCTTCTGGCCGAAATCCCCAGCATATGACCTGTGAAGCCATCGTGTTATCAGGCGCAGGACAACACTGTTCGTTCTCTCTGTTTACTCAGACGATCTGAGAACGCCTCACCTGAATGCCCTCAAACCACACCTGTGTCGCGCAAGCTTCGGTTTATGCGGCCTGAACGCGTTCGGGCTTTAAGGCGTGAGCGTAGTCGCGATCTTGTGCCAGAATCACATTGATTGTGGTGATACATTTTCTGCTGAACATTGTTAATCCTTGATAACATTCCTGGCATAGCGCTTACCTTCTGCATCGCTGCTAAAATCACAGGGAATTCGCGACCTTACAGGCTTTCCAACCCGATCACCTTTATCTGAAAACTAAAATAGCTAATGCTTTCAAAGCATTTGCTGTTCATCCCGCCTGGCGACAACCTACGCACATTCAGCTAAAGTAATGGCTCATTTGTTGGAGGTCCTCAGTGACAATCTACGATCAATACGACGCCCTGATTTTCGATATGGACGGTACTATTCTTGATACTGAACCGACACATCGAAAAGCGTGGCGTCAGGTGCTGTCACGCTATGGCCTGGCGTTCGATGAAGCGCGCGTAACGGCGTTCAACGGTGCGCCCTCATGGCAACTGGCGAAGTTCATTATTGAAACCAATAATTCAGATCGCGATCCTTATTTGCTCGCCGCTGAAAAAACAGCAGCGGTAAAAGCGATGCTGCTGGATAACGTGCAGCCGCTTCCGCTCATGGAGGTCGTCAAGGCGTACTATGGTCGCCGCCCTTTGGCTGTGGGTACAGGCAGTGAGCACGCTATGGCTGATGCGCTGCTCAGCCAGTTGGGTGTCAGAGATCTCTTTTCTGCTGTGGTGGGGGCCGACGACGTGCAGCGTCACAAGCCTGAGCCCGATACCTTTCTACGCTGTGCTGCGCTGATGGGCATCGCACCAGAGCGCTGTGTGGTGTTCGAAGACGCTGATTTTGGCGTGCAGGCAGCGAAGGCCGCAGGGATGGCCGTGGTTGATGTTCGCCTGCTGTGAGCGAAACACTGGCTTATGTGTCTTTATTGAGTAGCAGCTTTCTCAGTGCGACGTTACTTCCGGGTAGCTCAGAGGCGCTGTTAGTTGCACTACTGATCGCGAAAAGCGCATCAGTTTATGGGTTGATTTTAGTCGCATCGTTAGGGAATACCCTGGGTGGCTTGACCAACATAATTTTGGGTCGCTTATTGCCGTTAAAACGTCAGGGGCGATGGCATGAGACAGCGATGACGTGGTTGCAACGGCTGGGGCCGGCAGCACTGTTGTTTAGTTGGCTACCGGTTGTAGGCGATCTGCTCTGCGTTCTTGCAGGTTGGTTACGCTTTGGCTGGTTGCCCTCGATACTGTTTCTGGCTATCGGTAAAACGCTGCGTTATATCGTTATTGCGACCGCCACATTACAGGGCATGGAATGGTGGCATTGATTCGTACTGATTCGGGGCTAGGGTTAACACTATGCTGAACAAAAATAAATTATTCACACAGCGGGAGGTTAATGTGATCCCCGACGTATCAAAAGCGTTATCCTGGCTGGAAGCGCATCCTGATGCACTTAAAGGCATTGGCCGTGGCATTGAACGTGAAACGCTGCGTGTGCAGCCAGATGGTCATCTTGCGACGACCGCGCATCCAGAGTCACTGGGGTCGGCGCTTAAGCATGACTGGATCACCACCGACTTTGCTGAAACGCTGCTGGAGTTCATTACCCCGGTTGATCACAGCATCGATCACATGCTGGCGTTTTTGCGTGACGTTCATCGTCATGTTGCCCGCGAACTCGGTGAAGAGCGCATGTGGCCTTTCAGCATGCCTTGCCTGATTGAAGATGCGGATAAAATTACGCTGGCACAATACGGCAAATCCAATATCGGTCGTATGAAAACCCTTTACCGTCAGGGATTAAAGAACCGCTATGGTGCGTTGATGCAAACCATCTCCGGTATCCATTACAACTTCTCGCTGCCGCTGTCCTTCTGGCAGGCCTGGGCGGACGTAAAAGATTATGAAAGCGGTAAAGAAACCATTTCTGCCGGTTATCTGCGGCTGATCCGCAACTACTATCGTTTTGGCTGGATCATCCCTTATCTGTTTGGCGCATCGCCTGCAATTTGTTCCAGTTTCCTGCAGGGCGGCGAGAGCGCACTGCCGTTTGACACCGATAATAAAGGTACGCTCTGGCTCCCCTATGCCACTTCGCTGCGTCTGAGTGACCTGGGCTATACCAATAAGTCGCAGAGCTCGCTGGGTATTACCTTTAACTCTCTTGAGGGTTATGTCAGCGCCTTGAAAAAAGCGATTAAAACGCCTTCTGAAGACTTCGTGAAGATGGGCACGCGGGATGCAGACGGAAACTGGTTGCAGCTGAACACCAACGTCCTGCAGATTGAGAATGAGCTCTATGCGCCGATTCGTCCCAAGCGCGTTACCCGATCCGGTGAAGCGCCTTCCGATGCCCTGCAACGTGGCGGCATCGAGTACATCGAAGTGCGCTCAATGGACATTAACCCTTTCTCGCCCATCGGGGTGGATGAAAACCAGGTGCGGTTCTTGGATCTGTTCCTGATTTGGTGCACGCTGGCAGATGCGCCAGAGATGAGTTCTGATGAATTGCAGTGCAGTCGGCAGAACTGGAATCGCGTGGTGCTGGAAGGGCGCAAACCCGATCTGAAAATTGCAGTCGGCTGCGGTGAAGCAGAGTATTCACTGGTCGAGGTCGGCAAGACACTGTTTGCTGATTTGCGCCGCGTTGCGGAAGCGCTGGACAGCAATCAAGGCACAACAGAATATCAGCAAGTCTGTGACGAACTGGTAGCATCCTTCGACGATCCTGAGCTAACCTATTCGGCGCGTATTCTTAAAGCCATGAAAGAAAGCGGCGTGACGGGAACGGGCATCGCTCTGGCAGAGCAGTATCAGCAGTTGCTGGTTAACGAGCAACTGGAAGTGCTCAAGCCGGAAGACTTTGCGCGTCAGGCACAGGCGTCCGTTGCCGCGCAGCAGCAGCTTGAAGCGAATGATACGTTAGATTTTGAAACCTATCTGGCTGGCCGGGAAGGGTAGAAAAGAAAAAGGCCACATCAATGTGGCCAAATTAACATCTCTGTTGTCAGGGATGGATGATAACAAATGCGCGTCTTTCATATATTCAGACGCTGGGCGATCGGAAAAGTTTCATCGTTCTCAAAAAATTTTTCAGACCAAGAGGTGACGTATGCCATTACTGGATAGTTTTACTGTTGATCACACCATCATGGCCGCGCCCGCAGTGCGTGTAGCAAAAACCATGAAGACTCCCCATGGCGATACGATTACTGTTTTTGACCTGCGTTTTTGTCGCCCCAATATCGACATTCTGACTGAACGTGGGATCCACACGCTTGAGCATTTGTTTGCGGGCTTTATGCGTAACCATCTCAACGGTAACGGCGTAGAGATTGTTGATATTTCACCTATGGGTTGCCGCACAGGCTTCTACATGAGCCTGATTGGTACACCAGACGAGCAACGTGTGGCACAAGCCTGGAAAGGCGCGATGGAAGACGTGCTGAAGGTGAAAGATCAGAACCAGATTCCAGAGCTCAACGAATATCAGTGTGGCAGCTATAAACTGCATTCTCTGGATGAAGCTCAGCAAATTGCCCGCAACGTGCTGGCGCAGGAGATCGGTGTTAACCACAATGACGATCTGAAACTGCCTGCCGAAAAACTGAAAGAGCTGCACATCTAGTCAGTTAGGTTAGTCCGGACAGTAAAACGCCGCACATGAGCGGCGTTTTTTATAACAGCGCCTGCATGACGACGGCGGGCTTTTCAAAAACCTGCGGGTCAGGCGAAAAAAACCGCCTTGCAATGAACTGCACCCAAAAAGTTGGACACCCAACTGAGTAAGGTGCAGTTTTTTATGAGCATCAGGATCCTACGGATTGCTTGAGCGGTGTCTGTGGTGTGATGCGAACCTGCTTAATCATATTGTCCTGCACATCCAGAATATCAACATCATAGTGATTCACCTGAACGCGCGTGTTCACTGTTGGAATCTCTTCCAGTGCTTCCAGTAACATACCGTTGATGGTACGCGCTTCCTGCTCAGGCAGTTGCCAGTTGAAGGCTTTATTGATCTCACGAATATTCGCGCTACCTTCAATCAGCACGGAGCCATCATTTTGCGGCATCACTTCTTCAGCCAGCGACGGAGACATTGAGGTCGTGAAATCACCCACAATCTCCTCCAGAATGTCCTCTATCGAAATCAGGCCTTTGATATCGCCGTACTCATCCACGACCAGACCGGTCTTTTTCTTGTTGCGCTGAAATTTCACCAACTGAACGTTGAGCGGCGTGCCTTCGGGAATGTAGTAGATCTCATCGGCGGCACGCAGTAGCATCTCTTTCGTAAACTCTTTTTTCTCGGTCATCATGCGCCAGGCCTCGCGCACCCGCAGCATCCCTACACAATCATCCAGCGAATCACGGAACAGGACAATGCGACCGTGCGGTGAATGGCTTAACTGACGGATGACTGATTTCCAGTCATCGTTGATGTTAATACCAACAATCTCGTTACGCGGCACCATAATGTCGTCCACACTGACCTTTTCAAGGTCCAGTACAGATAACAACATATCCTGATTGCGGCGCGACATGTGCGTACGCGATTCGTAAACGATGGTACGCAACTCTTCTTTACTGAGTGCTGAACTGATCGCACCATCCGCCCGGATGCCCACCAGTCGCATCAGCAGTCGGGTAATGGTGTTAAGCAACCACACCAGGGGCAGCATGATGTATTGCAGCGGACCGAGCAGAAAGCTACTGGGGTAAGCGACTTTTTCTGGATAAAGTGCAGCAACCGTTTTGGGCAGCACTTCTGCAAACACCAGTACAACAAATGTCAGGATACCGGTCGCGATCGCGACACCGGCATCGCCATACAAACGCATCCCTACGATAGTACCAATGGCGGACGCCAGAATATTGACCAGGTTATTACCGATAAGGACCAGGCTGATGAGGCGATCCGGGCGCTTTAACAATTTTTCGACGCGGCGGGCTGCGCGATGGCCATGTTTAGCCTGATGGCGCAGTTTATAACGATTGAGAGTCATCATGCCGGTTTCAGAGCCTGAAAAATAGGCTGAAACCAACACCATAATGATGAGTGTGACAATCAACGTCGTGGTCGAAACATGTTCCACCGCAAAACTTCCTTTTATTAAGAACTGTGAATGAGCAGGTGTTGCAGTACGCGACTGCCAAAGTACGCCATCGTGAGCAGCGCTGCGCCGCCGCAGTTAAACCACACTACGCGGCGACCGCGCCAGCCTTCATGATAGTGGCCCCAGAGCAGAACGATGTAGACAAACCAGGCAATAATCGACAGCACGGCCTTATCTACGTTTTCGGCGCTGAACAGGTCATGCATATAAAACAGGCCGGTACACAGCACCAGCGTCAGTAACACAACGCCAACCTGGGTGATGTGAAACATTTTACGTTCAATGGTCAGCAGCGGTGGCATGTCCTGAGTGAAAGCCAGTTTTTTGTTCTTAAGCTGGTAATCAATCCACGCAAGCTGCAACGCGTACAACGCCGCGATGATGAGCGTTGCATAGGCAAACAGCGACAGCCCGATATGAATCATAATGCCGGGCGTGGTTTCAAGGTGCGTAATAAACGCATTCGGGACAAAAGTGGCAAAGGCCAGGTTAATTAATGCAAAGCTGTAAACAATCGGCAGCAGTAGCCAGCCACGATTTCGGGAGGCAACAATGGTCATGATTGCACAAATCAGCAGGCTGACCAGAGAGCCGATATTCAACAGGCTAAGATTTTGCCCGCCATCAACGGCAAAGATACGCTGCTGCAGGGCGACAGCGTGCGTGACTAACGCCACACAGGCCGACAGCACAGCTAACCTGCGCCAGCCGCTTTGACGCTTCAACAGGCTGGGGATGATGAGTGCAAGACTCAGGGAGTAGGCGAACAGCGCCACAATCGCGAAAACGGACATAGTTCCTTTCAGGCATCAGTCAGATAAAGGAAAAGGGCAGTATAGCGCCAGCCGCAGCAGGCTCCAAACGATCTGAGGTGGAATTGAAGAGGAACTGAGGTGGAAGTGAAGAGATCGCCTCGGCTTCGTGTTATAATCCGCCGCATTCTGCCGGTATGGTGCCTCGCGATTTTTTTTAAGTGAGAGACAATGTTTGACAATTTAACCGATCGTTTGTCGCAAACTCTGCGCAATATCAGCGGCCGCGGAAGGCTGACTGAAGACAACATTAAAGATACGCTGCGCGAAGTGCGCATGGCGCTGCTGGAAGCTGACGTTGCGCTGCCGGTGGTGCGTGACTTCATTAATCGCGTCAAAGAGAGCGCGGTAGGCCACGACGTCAACAAAAGCCTGACGCCGGGCCAGGAATTTATCAAAATTGTCCGTAACGAACTGGTTACGGCGATGGGCGCAGAAAACAACGCGCTGGATCTTGCCGCACAGCCGCCGGCCGTTGTGCTGATGGCCGGTCTGCAGGGGGCGGGTAAAACCACCAGTGTCGGTAAGCTGGGTAAATTTCTGCGTGAAAAGCACAAGAAAAAAGTGCTGGTGGTATCTGCTGACGTTTATCGCCCGGCGGCGATCAAACAGCTCGAAACGCTGGCACAGCAGGTCGGTGTGGATTTTTGCCCCTCGGATCTGAGCCAGAAGCCCGTTGATATCGTCAACAACGCGCTGCGTGAAGCCAAACTCAAGTTTTATGACGTATTGCTGGTCGATACCGCGGGTCGTCTGCACGTAGACGAAGCGATGATGGACGAGATTAAACAGGTTCACGCCGCAATTAATCCGGTAGAAACCCTGTTTGTCGTGGATGCCATGACCGGTCAGGATGCGGCGAATACCGCCAAAGCCTTTAATGAAGCGCTGCCGCTGACAGGGGTTATTCTGACGAAGGTGGATGGCGATGCACGTGGTGGTGCTGCCCTGTCTATTCGCCATATCACCGGCAAGCCGATCAAATTTATGGGGATGGGCGAGAAGACCGATGCGCTGGAAGCCTTTTATCCTGACCGCATTGCCTCGCGTATTCTTGGCATGGGCGACGTGCTGTCGCTTATTGAAGATATCGAAAGTAAAGTTGACCGCGCGCAAGCGGAAAAACTGGCGAAGAAACTGAAAACCGGCGACGGTTTTGATCTCAATGACTTCCTTGAGCAGTTAAAGCAGATGCGCAACATGGGCGGCATGGCGAGCCTGATGGGCAAGCTGCCGGGCATGGGGCAACTGCCAGACAACGTGAAATCGCAGATGGATGACAAAGTGCTGGTGCGCATGGAAGCCATCATCAATTCGATGACACGCAAAGAGCGTGAAAAACCAGAAATTATCAAAGGTTCGCGCAAGCGCCGCATCGCTACCGGCTCGGGCATGCAGGTGCAGGACGTTAACCGCTTATTAAAGCAGTTCGACGACATGCAGCGGATGATGAAGAAAATGAAGAAGGGCGGAATGGCGAAAATGATGCGCGGCATGAAAGGTATGATGCCGCCAGGTTTCCCAGGACGCTAATGGGTTCCACAAAAAAGCCTGGGATTACTCGGTTTAGGTTGCTTTTTGCGCCAAAATGAGTAAAATTTTCGGGCTTTTTATACAGCACCCGGACCCCGTTCCTCGATGGGGGCCGGGTGTTTTATTAACTGAAGAGGATGTTATGGTAACAATTCGTTTGGCACGTCACGGCGCTAAAAAGCGTCCGTTCTATCAGGTCGTCGTCACTGACAGCCGCAATGCACGCAACGGTCGCTTCATCGAGCGCGTAGGTTTCTTCAACCCGATCGCATCTGGTCAGGCAGAAGGTCTGCGTCTGGATCTGGATCGTATCGAGCACTGGGTTGGCCAGGGCGCAACGCTTTCTGATCGCGTCAACGCGCTGATCAAAGAAGCAAAGAAAGCAGCTTAATCTGTCACGGTGGTGAGCATGAGCAGACAACTTGCCGCACAGGCACCTGTTAACCCGATTGTATTGGGTAAAATGGGTGCGGCATACGGCATTCGCGGCTGGCTCAAAGTGTTTTCCTCCACTGAAGACGCTGAAAGCATCTTTGACTACCAACCCTGGTTTATCCAGCGCGCCGGTAAATGGCAGCAGGTGGAACTGGATGGTTGGAAGCACCACAATCAGGACCTGATCATCAAAGTCAAAGGCATTGACGATCGGGATGCGGCGGCACAGTTGACCAATTGCGAAATTCAGGTCGACTCGACGCAGCTGCCTGCGCTGGATAACGGTGAGTACTACTGGAAAGACCTGATGGGTTGCAAGGTAGTCAACGTTGAAGGCTACGAACTGGGTAAAGTCGTCGATATGATGGAAACCGGTTCGAACGACGTTCTCGTCGTGAAGGCAAACCTGAAAGATGCGTTTGGTGTACAGGAGCGGTTAATTCCGTTTCTTGATGAACAGGTTATCAAGAAAGTCGATCTCTCTACTGGCCTTATTGAAGTAGATTGGGATCCTGGTTTTTGATCTCCGAATCAAACGGTAACGTAACGGCGAAGACAATGTGGATTGGTGTAATTAGCCTGTTTCCAGAAATGTTTCGCGCTATTACCGATTACGGGGTAACTGGCCGGGCAGTAAAAAATGGCCTGCTCAGCGTTCAAAGCTGGAGTCCACGTGACTTCACGCACGACCGGCACCGTACTGTGGACGATCGTCCTTATGGTGGCGGACCGGGAATGCTGATGATGGTACAACCTTTACGGGATGCCATCTCCGCAGCGAAAGCAGCGGCGGGAGAGGGTGCCAGGGTGATATATCTTTCACCTCAGGGCCGCAAACTTGACCAACAGGGCGTTTGCGAACTGGCATCACGAGACAAGCTCATCCTTGTCTGTGGTCGCTATGAAGGGATTGATGAGCGCGTAATCCAGACCGAAATTGATGAAGAATGGTCAATCGGTGATTACGTTCTCAGCGGCGGGGAACTGCCAGCAATGACGATGATTGACGCGGTTGCCCGGTTCATTCCGGGAGTACTCGGCAAACAGGCGTCAGCCGATGAGGATTCGTTCTCTGACGGGTTGCTGGATTGTCCGCACTATACCCGACCTGAAGTGTTAGAAGGGATGGACGTTCCGCCAGTTTTGCTGTCGGGCAACCATGCCGATATTCGCCAGTGGCGCCTGAAACAGTCGCTAGGCCGTACCTGGCTAAGAAGACCTGAACTTCTGGAAAACCTGGCTCTGACTGAAGAGCAAGCAAGGTTGCTTAAGGCGTTCCAACAGGAACACCAGCAACAAAACGATGATGCGGGAGAGTGATCTTCCCTGACTATCAGTTTACCCAGGATAAGAGATTTAATTATGAGCAACATTATTAAGCAAATTGAACAAGAGCAGATGAAACAGGACGTACCTTCCTTCCGTCCGGGTGATACCGTGGAAGTGAAAGTATGGGTCGTTGAAGGTTCTAAAAAACGTCTGCAGGCATTCGAGGGCGTGGTTATCGCTATTCGTAACCGCGGTCTGCACTCTGCATTCACTGTTCGCAAAATTTCTAACGGCGAAGGCGTTGAGCGTGTCTTCCAGACTCACTCTCCGGTAATTGACAGCATCGCTGTTAAACGTCGTGGCGCTGTGCGTAAAGCCAAACTGTACTACCTGCGTGAGCGTACTGGTAAGTCTGCTCGTATCAAAGAGCGTCTTAACTAAGGTATCGCTAACGCGACATCTAAAAGTTAATAGCAAACAAGGGGTTGGCAATGTGCCAGCCCCTTTTTTATGCCAGTGCCTACAAAATGCCTACGCCGAATGTTTGCCGTCATCTGCAGGCAAAGTGTGCCAGACCAAAGCGCTGTCTCACATAAAGGAAAACCTGTCGGAACAGAACAGGTATCTTTGCGATGCTGTGCATGCCAACCGCCGGGATGCTGCGTAACGCAATCTGCTCGTCATCGGACACAACCGATTATTCTCTTATTCAATCTCATTGCCCTAAGGACAGGTTTTGAAAGACGTCGTTTTTTTAGTTTCCGGCTTTATGTTTTCGCTCGCCTCATTCTATTCAGCCCGATATGCACTGGAAGGCAACAAGCATAAGTGGCTTTGCCGCTGCCTGACCGCGGTCTGGGTAAGCATGGGATTCGTGTTGTTTCCCCTTTTTCTTGCGCTGGGGTTGTATGGTCCGGCCCTTATCTTTGTGGCGGCTAACGTGATCCTTGTTTGGGCAGGCCGCGAACACAAAAAAGAACTGGCATGTAAGAACAAAACGTCCACGGCGGTGACGGCGCATGTGCCCCTGGTCGAGGTTGATATGCCCTGGCTGAGTCTAAAAGAGATCGGCTTCAGCTATTTTGACTACGAGGGTAAGGTGGCTTACCGGCGCGTGGATGTGGAGTCCTGCGATGGGATGTTTATCAAAGGCTATTGTCATTTCCACAGAGAGATGCGCGCATTCGAACTGGTACGGATCGAATCCGGCATTATCATTCTGCGTAATACCGGGAAAACCATGGACGTTAACAGCTGGCTTGTCGCTTATGTTGAGGCCTACGACCGCTGAGTACGATCTCATGCCTTTTCATGAGGGGCGCTGGAAATGATAGATCGCCGCGTTGACCGGCCCGCTGTCTAAAACAATTAAACCATAACGGTAATCGATAAAGCGCCCGCCACTCTTTTCCGCTACACGTCTGCTGGCGAAGTTATTCTCCACCGCCAGCAGTTCTATTGTCTGTACATCCGGGCGCGCAAAGCCAAATTCCAGTAACAGCTTTACCGCTTGCGTGGCAACACCCTGACATTGCGCGTCACTGCGAACCCAGTACCCCAAAGCGCAAAACTCTCCCGGTTTTTTAGCAAAGCGAAAGCCTGCACCACCTAACAGGCGGTTCTGGGCATCCACGATGGCAAATTCTTCCGCTTCTTTAAGTACGCGTTGTAAGTGTGTAAAGCGAATCCAGCTTTCGGCTTCATCCGGCTGATAATCCGGATGCGCCCAACTCATCCAGGGCAATAACGTATCCAAAGAGTCATTAACGGCTACGGTGAAGGCCTCAATATCGCTTAGATCAAAAGGACGCAGGCGAATGGCTGCGGTGGTCTGGATCATGTTTTCGTCCTTGTCAGTTAACGTATCAATATTAACAGGGGGATTTCGGTGGTGGAACAGATGTTGTGTATATTTATATTTACACAATGACAGCCTGACTGATTGTGTTTTTATTTTTTTAATTCATTGATATTAAATGTATTTTGTTGATTTTTTCAGGTTTTTTATTTTTGATGGTAAATAAAGTGTACATAAGGGATTGTCGAGTGTACTCATTATGATACAGTTTCATCTCTCCTCCATGAGGATCCCGTGACCGCATAAATGAGTGTAAAGGACAGGACGATGCAAAAAGACGCGTTAAACAATGTTCATATCGCCAATGAGCAGGTGTTGATTACTCCCGAAGAGCTTAAAACGAAATTCCCGTTGAGCAATGCGCAGCAGGCGCAAATCGCCGCCTCGCGCCAGACAATTGCGGATATCATTGCAGGCCGTGATTCCCGCCTGTTGGTGGTTTGTGGCCCATGCTCAATTCACGATACAGAAGCGGCTCTGGATTATGCGCGTCGTCTGCAAAGCCTCTCTGAGCAGGTGAAAGATCGCCTGTACCTTGTTATGCGCGTCTACTTTGAGAAACCCCGCACGACCGTTGGCTGGAAGGGGTTAATTAACGATCCTTACATGGATAACTCATTTGATATGGAAGCGGGTTTGCACATTGCCCGTGAGTTGCTGGTGAATCTTGTCGATATGGGCTTGCCGTTAGCGACGGAAGCGCTGGATCCAAACAGCCCGCAATATTTGGGCGATCTGTTTAGCTGGTCGGCGATTGGCGCACGCACGACGGAATCACAAACCCACCGTGAAATGGCTTCAGGCCTGTCAATGCCGGTGGGCTTTAAAAACGGTACCGACGGCAGCCTGGGTACGGCGATAAATGCCATGCGCGCGGCGGCAATGCCTCATCGGTTTGTGGGTATCAATCAGTCAGGCCAGGTTTGCCTGTTGCAAACACAGGGAAATCCTGACGGACACGTTATTTTACGCGGCGGCAAAGCACCAAACTACAGTCCGGAAGACGTGGCACAATGTGAAACGGCCATGCTTAAAGCGGGACTCCGCCCGGCCTTAATGATAGATTGCAGCCACGGTAACTCTGATAAAGACTACCGCCGTCAGCCTGGCGTCGCGCAATCGGCCATCGATCAGATCAAGAAAGGCAACCGTTCGATTATTGGCCTGATGCTGGAAAGCCACATTAGTGAAGGCAATCAGTCTTCCGAGCAGCCGCGCAGTGAGATGAAGTACGGCGTCTCTGTTACCGATGCCTGCATCAACTGGAACGTCACCGAGGCGTTACTGCGCGAAATGCATGATGAGCTAAACGAGGTTCTGTCGGCGCGTCTTTCACACGAGGTGTAGTGGGCAATGGTGGCTGAATTAACGGCATTACGCGAACAAATTGATACGGTAGATAAAGCACTGCTGGATCTACTGGCAAAACGTCTGGAACTGGTAGCGGAAGTCGGCGAAGTTAAAAGCCGCCATGGTTTGCCAATCTATGTTCCGGAGCGGGAAGCTTCTATGCTGGCGTCCCGTCGCAAAGAGGCAGAAGCGCTGGGCGTGCCTGGCGATCTGATTGAAGACGTATTGCGCCGCGTCATGCGAGAATCCTATACCAGCGAAAATGATAAAGGGTTTAAAACCCTGCGTCCCGAGTTACGTCCGGTGGTGATCGTCGGCGGTAATGGCCAGATGGGACGCCTGTTTAATAAAATGCTGACGCTGTCGGGCTACCAGGTAAAAACGCTGGATAAAGATGACTGGGATCGGGCGGAAACGCTGTTCAGCGATGCCGGTATGGTGATCATCAGCGTGCCTATCCATCTGACCGAGCAGGTGATTCAACAACTCCCTGCGCTGCCGGATGACTGTATCCTGGTGGATCTGGCGTCCGTCAAGAATCGCCCCCTACAGGCGATGCTGGCGGCGCATCAGGGACCGGTACTCGGTCTGCATCCTATGTTCGGGCCGGACAGCGGCAGTCTTGCCAAGCAGGTTGTGGTCTGGTGCGATGGGCGGCAGCCGGAAGCCTATCAGTGGTTTCTGGAGCAGATACAGGTCTGGGGAGCGCGCCTGCATCGCATTGGGGCAGAAGAACACGACCAGAACATGGCATTTATCCAGGCGCTGCGCCATTTCGCGACTTTTGCTTATGGCCTTCACCTGGCTGAAGAGAATGTCAATCTTGATCAGCTCCTGGCTTTGTCCTCGCCCATTTACCGGCTTGAGCTGGCAATGGTGGGGCGCCTGTTTGCACAGGATCCGCAGCTGTATGCGGATATCATTATGTCGTCTGAAAATAACCTGAACCTTATCAAACGTTATTATCAGCGCTTTGGTGAAGCCATTGCCCTGCTGGAACAAGGTGACAAAAACGCCTTTATTGCCAGCTTCAACCGGGTAGAAGAGTGGTTTGGCGATCACGCCAAACGCTTTTTGGTTGAGAGCCGAAGCCTGCTGCGCTCGGCGAACGACAGCCGGCCATAAGCTAAAAAGGCATCCAGTTGGATGCCTTTTTACTGATTACTTGTCGGGTTCAACGGGAATGATATTTTCGCTGGGGTAACAGCCAAGTACTTTTAACGAACGCGTCATTGCCCTCAGCTCTTCTAATGCCTGCTGCATCTTTTCAGACTGCAGATTGCCCTGCACATCCAGATAAAACATCTCTTCCCACGGGTTACCGTTGATAGGCCGGGATTCCAGTTTGCTCATAATCAGGTTGTGCTGGCGCAAGACCAACAGTGCGTCAACCAGTGCACCCGCCTGCTGGCCGGTTGCCATGATCAGCGTCGTTTTCGCCGAAATCTGATCGGATACTTCGATGGGCTTACGGGCCAGGACAATAAAGCGTGTGTGATTCTGCTGTTGGTTGGCCAGATTACGCTCCAGCACCTGTAACTGATACAGCTCGCCACCGGCTTCGCTACCGATCGCCGCGACCTTAGGTGAGTTGAGCGCGGCCACTTTTTCCATGGCAGCGGCGGTGCTTTCGGTGTAGACAATCTTCCAGTGCGGGAAGCGGTTAATGAAGTGGCTGGTCTGCTGAAAAGGCTGCGGATGGCTGTAGACCGTTTCAATCTGTTCCAGGTCGCTCTGGCTACTGACCAACATGCAGTGCTCAATCGGAAGCGTCAGTTCCCCTACGATAGAGAGGTTGGTCTGTTGCAGCAGGTCGTACACATCGTTGATTGAACCGGAGCTGGTATTCTCGATCGGTAAGACGGCGTAATCCGCCGCGTTATTCTCCACCTGCTTGATAATGTCATGAAATTTCAGGCAACCGCATTCAATCATGTTACTGAAATGACGCGCGGCATACTGACGGGCAGCCAGATGAGAGTAAGAGCCTTTCGGGCCTAAGAAGGCGATGCGGGCCGCATGAGCATGCGTATGGTTGAGGTTTTTTTGCAGCAAGGCCTGCTGAGTCAGAACCGAATCTTCAATCACTAACTGAAACAGGCGGGTAATGTAGTGCGCATCCAACTGATGTTTTTTACCCAGTACGATGAGGTGCTCAATCAGTGCGCGTTCACGTTCGACGTCGCGGACAGGGCGGTGCGTTGCCAGCTTCGCCTTTGCAACCTCCACAGCCAGCAAACGCCGTTCAGCGAGTAACGTTAGTAGTTTTTCATCAACGGCGCTGATTTTATCACGCAGTGCCAGAAGCGGATTGTCCGGGGTCATAAGGCTCACCTGTAAGCTATCCAATAAAAAAGCCTCCCGGTTGGGAGGCTTTGTTGTTCGTCTTCGCTTTCTTTTTACACGACGAATGGCCTCCCAGTCAGGGGAAGGTAAAAAAGAAAGCGAAGAAAAACGACAGTGTTTTCATGACAGGTTCCAAAAATAAGCTGTTCTGAGAGTAACCGCACAGATGAAAAGCTGTCAACAAAAAACGCGCCCGTAGGCGCGTCAGGAAGGTGAGGACAAAACTTACTCTTCGGCGGCGGGGGTAAAGTCTTTAACGCTGGTGGCCGCGCGGCGCGCTTCAGATTTGTGCTGCACTTTATTAAGTTGGCGCTCGAGTTTTCCTATCAGATCGTTGATAGCAGTGTACATATCGTCATGTTTGGCACTGGCGACCAGTGTACCGTTTGGCGTATTAATCGTGGCGTCTGCCACAAACTCTTTGGATTCTTTCGACAGAACGATATGCGGGTTAATCAGGTCGGTTTGCCACTTTTCTAGCTTGGCGAGACGGTCTTCGACGTGTTCACGGATGGCTGGAGTAATTTCCATTTGCTTACTGGTAATATTCACGATCATTATGCTTACCTCTCTGTGATTGCCGTCTGAATAGATCCAGCATAGCGCGATATCTCTGTAGATGTGTGATTTTGATCACAAAAAAATGTCACTTTTTGTCAACTACAGCAAATTGTGAGAAAGGGCGAGAATGTGGCCGAAAAGCCTTGAAGCTAACACCTTATCAAGGCATTCTTGATAAGTTAGCTCAACAGGTAAATCAACATTTTGCCTGTTTTATGCGCATAAAAAAGCAGCCTCCAGGGCTGCTTTTTTTGTGGCTCAACGCGCGAACGTCTCAGTCGTTGTTTGCTGCGATAATTTTTGCGACTTTATCCGCCTCGGCGTTCAGTTGCAACTGGCGATAGGCGTTTTCCATCAGCGGTAACGCATCGTGCGTCGCCTGCGTGTCCGGATAATCGCGCATCATGCCTTCAACACGGTTAACAACCGCGACATAGGCCCCACGCTTGGTATAGAATTGCGCCACTGAAAGCTCATATTTTGACAAACGGTCTTTCAGATAGACCTGACGTTTATAGGCATCGGCTGCATATTGGCTGTTTGGATAGCTGCGCAGCAGCTGTGCAAAGTCGCGGAATGCATCACGAGCATGGGTAGGATCGCGATCGGAACGGTCGATGCCGAAAAAGCCCTGCAATGCCGAATCATCCAGCGCCATATCCGTCAGCCCTTTCATATAGATGACGTAATCGATATTAGGATGCGTAGGATTTAAACGCATAAAGCGGCTGATGGCAGCCTGCGCCATCGGCAGATCGGCATTTTTATAGTACGCGTAGATCAAATCCAACTGAACCTGCTGCGAATAGGGACCGAATGGGTAACGATTATCCAGCGCTTCCAGTTGCTTAATCGCCGCTTTAAAGTTACCGTCCTGCAGCTTTTGTTGCGCTGTAGCATAGATTTCAGAAGGCGGGTTGTCCGGTACCGCGTCATTTGAGCCGGAACAACCAACAAGTGCCAGGCTCAGTGTGGCTGCAGCCACCAGATATTTCATACGCGTCATGACGAAGTGATTATCCTCAAAATGTTATGGCGGAAGCTGTCCGTATAGCTCCCGGTAATGACCAGGTACGATAGCACATTATATTAAACGGCATCGCCGTAAAACCCAACGTTAACGAAGAAGCTGTATATGGCACAACAAGTTCAACTCACCGCAACGGTATCCGAATCACAACTCGGACAACGTTTAGATCAAACTTTGGCGGAATTGTTCCCTGATTATTCACGTTCCCGCATAAAAGAGTGGATCCTTAACCAGCGCGTCAGTGTCAACGGCACTGTGACTGATAAGCCGAAAGAAAAAGTGCTCGGCGGCGAGCGCGTGACCATCGATGCTGAGATCGAAGAAGAGCAGCGCTGGGAACCCCAAAATATCCCGCTGGATATCGTCTACGAAGATGAAGATATCATTGTCATCAATAAACCACGTGACTTTGTGGTGCATCCGGGCGCGGGCAATCCTGATGGCACCGTACTCAATGCGCTGCTGCATCACTATCCCGCCATTGCCGATGTGCCGCGCGCGGGCATCGTTCATCGCCTGGACAAAGATACAACCGGGCTGATGGTCGTGGCGAAAACCGTCCCGGCGCAAACGCACCTTGTCGACGCCCTTCAGCGCCGTGAAATTACACGTGAATATGAAGCGGTCGCCATCGGTACGATGACTGCTGGCGGCACGGTCGATGAACCGATTAGCCGTCACTCGACTAAACGTACGCATATGTCCGTGCATCCCATGGGGAAACCGGCTGTCACTCACTATCGCATCATGGAGCATTTCCGTGCTCATACGCGGTTGCGTCTGCGCCTGGAAACCGGCCGTACGCACCAGATCCGTGTGCATATGTCGCACATTAATCATCCTCTGGTGGGCGACCCGCTTTACGGTGGCCGTCCGCGTCCGCCAAAAGGCGCATCGGAAGACTTTATTACCACGCTGCGCGGGTTTGATCGCCAGGCGCTGCATGCGACGATGCTCCGGCTTTACCATCCTATCTCTGGGATTGAGATGGAATTCCACGCCGCGATACCTCAGGACATGATTGATCTGATTGATGCGCTGAAAGCGGATACAGAGATGTTCAAGGATCAGCTGGACTGGCTATGAGCCTGATTATTCCACAATGGCCGGCACCCGATCGGGTGCGTGCCGTCTCAACATTACGGCAGGGCGGCGTGAGCGAGGGGAACTGGCGTTCGCTTAATCTCGGCAGCCATGTCGGTGACAAGCTGCATCATGTGGCAGCCAACCGTGAGCGGCTGATAGCGCTTGCGGCGTTGCCCGCGATGCCGCAGTGGCTGGAGCAGGTTCATTCAACCGACGTTGCCTGCCTGAGCGCAGGGGGAACCGCGCCGCGACAGGCAGATGCTTGTATTACGCGGGAAACGGGCGTGGTATGTGCAATCATGACGGCTGACTGCCTGCCTGTGCTGTTTTGTTCGGATGACGGCCGTGAAGTTGCTGCGGCTCATGCAGGATGGCGCGGGCTGTGTGGCGGCGTACTGGAAAATACCCTGGCACAGTTTCAGGCTGCGCCCGGCAATATTCACGCCTGGCTCGGGCCGGCCATTGGTCCTGATGCGTTCGAAGTCGGTGCAGAAGTGCGTCGCGCGTTTATGAATCACGATCCTGAGGCAGCTGCCGCTTTTCGTCCGGCGGGGGAAAAATTCTACGCGGATATCTTGCTACTGGCCCGTCAGCGGCTCCATGCTGCAGGCGTGAAATCAGTGAGTGCGGATTCACGTTGTACCTTTAGCGAGCAGGACGATTTTTTCTCCTATCGTCGGGATGGCATCACCGGCCGTATGGCAACTTTAATTTGGCTGTTATAGTCTTAGCCCGTAAGACGATCCAGACAGAGCGTTTTTTAGTCCTTTTTCAGGTCATTAACCTTGAATATTTGAGGAATGACCTCATTTTAATCTCCAGTAGCATTTGACCTGTAATGGGAGGAATTATGCGTCTGGATCGTCTTACTAATAAATTTCAACTCGCTCTGTCCGACGCGCAGTCTTTGGCTTTAGGACAGGATAACCAGTTTATTGAACCCTTGCACCTGATGAGCGCGTTGCTCAAGCAGGAAGGGAGTTCCGTTGCGCCCCTGTTGTCCTCAGCCGGTACTGACGTAGCATCGTTACGTACGCAAATTGATCAGGCTATTGACCGTTTGCCGCAGGTAGAAGGCAGCGGCGGAGATGTGCAGCCATCATCCGACCTGATCCGAGTGCTTAACCTGTGCGATAAGCTGGCACAGAAGCGCAACGACAACTTTATCTCATCAGAATTATTTGTTTTGGCAGCCCTGGATTCACGTGGCTCGCTGGCGGACATATTGAAATCCGCAGGCGTCACCAACGAAAAGCTCACCAAAGCGATTGAACAACTTCGTGGAGGCGACAACGTGAACGATCAGGGTGCTGAAGATCAGCGTCAGGCTTTAAAGAAATATACGATCGATCTCACCGAGCGCGCCGAGAAAGGCAAGCTCGATCCGGTGATTGGGCGTGATGAAGAGATTCGCCGTACCATCCAGGTACTGCAACGTCGTACTAAAAACAACCCCGTGTTGATTGGTGAGCCCGGCGTAGGTAAAACCGCCATCGTCGAAGGGCTGGCGCAGCGCATTATCAATGGTGAAGTGCCGGAAGGGCTGAAAGGCCGCCGTGTGCTGGCACTGGATATGGGCGCGCTGGTGGCAGGGGCTAAATACCGTGGTGAATTCGAAGAGCGTCTGAAAGGCGTGCTCAGCGACCTGTCTAAGCAGGAAGGCAACGTCATTCTGTTTATTGATGAGCTGCATACCATGGTGGGCGCGGGTAAAGCAGATGGTGCAATGGACGCCGGCAATATGCTAAAACCTGCGCTGGCGCGCGGCGAGTTACACTGTGTCGGCGCTACCACGCTGGACGAATATCGCCAGTATATCGAGAAAGACGCAGCGCTGGAGCGCCGTTTCCAGAAAGTGTTTGTGGCAGAGCCCAGCGTTGAAGATACCATCGCGATTTTGCGGGGTTTGAAAGAGCGTTATGAGTTGCACCATCATGTGCAGATCACTGACCCGGCTATCGTCGCGGCAGCAACGCTTTCTCATCGCTACATAGCCGATCGCCAGTTGCCAGATAAGGCGATTGACCTGATTGATGAGGCGGCATCCAGTATCCGTATGCAGATTGACTCCAAGCCGGAAGCGCTGGATCGTCTGGAGCGCCGTATTATTCAGCTGAAGCTGGAACAGCAGGCGTTAAAGAAAGAATCTGATGATGCCAGCGTCAAACGTCTGGATATGCTGGAAGCCGAGCTAAACCAGAAAGAGCGTGAATATGCCGAGCTGGAAGAAGAGTGGAAAGCGGAAAAGGCCTCGTTGACCGGCACGCAGAATATCAAAGCGGAGCTGGAGCAGGCGCGCCTTACCCTTGAGCAGGCACGTCGCTCAGGCGATCTGGCACAGATGTCTGAACTGCAGTACGGCAAGATCCCGGCGCTGGAGAAACAGCTGGCTTCCGCTACACAGTCTGAAGGCAAGACGATGAAGCTGCTGCGTAACCGCGTAACGGACGTTGAGATTGCCGATGTTCTGGCGCGCTGGACCGGTATTCCGGTCGCCCGGATGATGGAAGGGGAGCGCGACAAACTTCTGCGCATGGAGCAGGAACTGCATTCACGAGTCATCGGACAGGATGAAGCGGTTGAAGCGGTTTCCAATGCCATTCGCCGTAGCCGCGCAGGTCTGGCCGATCCTAATCGTCCTGTCGGGTCGTTCCTGTTCCTGGGCCCAACAGGTGTGGGTAAAACGGAACTGTGTAAATCACTGGCTAACTTCCTGTTCGACAGTGACGATGCGATGGTTCGTATCGACATGTCAGAATTTATGGAAAAACATTCTGTGTCGCGGCTGGTGGGCGCACCTCCGGGTTATGTCGGCTATGAAGAGGGCGGCTATCTGACTGAAGCGGTTCGCCGTCGTCCTTATTCTGTGATCCTGTTGGATGAAATCGAGAAGGCGCATCCCGATGTCTTCAATATTTTGCTGCAGGTTCTGGATGATGGCCGGTTGACGGACGGACAAGGGCGCACCGTTGATTTCCGCAATACGGTCGTGATCATGACCTCTAACCTGGGCTCAGATTTAATTCAGGAACGTTTCGGCAATCTGAATTATCCCGAGATGAAAAATCTGGTGATGGGCGTAGTGGGTCAACATTTCCGTCCAGAGTTCGTGAACCGTATTGACGAGGTAGTGGTGTTCCATCCGCTGGGTGAAAAACACATTGCGTCTATTGCACAGATTCAACTGCAGCGGCTGTACAAACGTCTGGAAGACCGAGGCTATCAGCTGCATATCTCTGATGCGGCGATCAAACTGTTGGGCGAAAACGGTTATGACCCGGTTTACGGTGCGCGTCCACTGAAACGCGCTATCCAGCAGCAGATAGAAAACCCACTGGCACAGCAGATTCTTTCTGGTGAGCTGGTCCCGGGCAAAGTGATAGAGATGGACGTAAAAGACGACGTCATTACTGCCCACCAGTAAAGGCATATTTATTAAAAACGGGCGTTACGCCCGTTTTTTGTACGCGGAATCTGTGGTTTTGGCTTTTTTTAAAGCGTATTGCCTGGAAAGTAATCACTCGAAAGATTTATTTGAATTAGCGCTTGTCAGCCTAAAATATTTGCCTATAATGCGCCTCCACTGACACGGCACAACGGCTTACGTAACGCGGTGTTCAGCAGGAGGCTCCCAGGAGTTTCCGCCGGAGAAAAACTTCTGAAAAAGAGGTTGACTCTGAAGGAGGAAAGCGTAATATACGCCACCTCGCGACAGACGGTTAACCCGCTGCTCGCACTGCTCTTTAACAATTTATCAGACAATCTGTGTGGGCACTCGCAGGATTGATATCAGCGTCTCCGGACGTAAAAAATATCAAAGCCTCACGA